>NZ_JAKNQP010000001.1:0-1331352 GCF_022662455.1 Pseudomonas sp. TREG-RG-20F-10-E-6-01
CCAAGGAGTTTTCCGTTTCGACTGCGCCGGAAGTGGGGCGAATTATAGACTTCCAGAATCTCCCGTCAACCCTTAATTTGGATTTTCTATCAAACTCCCCCAAAACCTAACGACACCTTCTATATAGAGGGCCAAAATCCAGAAACTGAGCAATATATTGCTCAAAGCTCACCAGTTGAGCATCATAAGCCCCCTGCCTCTCCACCACGACTTTGGACAAACACCCCCAATGACCACCCCACCCCGCAGCCTGGCATCGGCACTGTTCCCGGTCGGCCTGCTATTAATAGCCATGGCGTCGATCCAGTCCGGCGCCTCGCTGGCCAAAAGCATGTTCCCCATTGTCGGCGCCCAGGGCACGACCACCCTGCGGCTGATATTTGCCAGTGTGATCATGCTGCTTCTATTACGCCCATGGCGCGCCAAGCTCACGGCCAAGTCCCTGCGTACCGTCGTCATTTATGGCATGGCGCTGGGTGGCATGAATTTCCTCTTCTATATGTCCTTGCGCACAGTGCCCCTGGGCATCGCAGTAGCGCTGGAATTCACAGGCCCGCTCGCCGTTGCGATCTACGCTTCGCGCCGGGCGGTGGACTTTCTATGGATCGGCCTCGCGATCGCCGGCCTTCTACTGCTCATACCCATAGGCGAAGCCAGCAGCGGTATCGATCTGACGGGCGCAGCCTATGCCCTCGGCGCGGGTATCTGCTGGGCGCTCTATATTCTGTTTGGCCAAAAGGCCGGCAACGACAATGGCGTCCAGACCGCAGCACTCGGCGTAATGATTGCTGCCTTGTTTGTCGCGCCGATTGGCATCGTCCACGCAGGCGCCGCACTGCTGACCCCAGCACTGATCCCCGTCGCCCTGGCTGTCGCCATCTTGTCCACGGCCCTGCCCTATACCCTGGAAATGGTCGCACTCACCCGCCTTCCTGCCCGCACCTTCGGCACCCTGATGAGCATCGAGCCTGCATTCGGCGCGCTTTCCGGACTGTTCTTCCTGCAAGAGCACTTGTCGCTGGCACAGTGGCTGGCCATCACCTGCATTATCCTGGCCTCTGTAGGCGCTACGCTGACGATGCGCAATGAATCCAAACCGCTGGTGCCGGCCGATTGACCGCTATCTAAGGTAGCTCTGGTATTTGCCGCTTATTTAGGCCATGTTTAGGCCGTAAATGAATGTCTTTCATGGAGAATTTCGACAAGGACAGCTGAACGCTACAATCGAGAGCGAGTGAAGCCTGCATCGAGCCTTTTTGCGAAGCGGCTATTAAGGATAGTGATGAAAAGAATATTGATACTGTTCATGGTCGTGGGCATTGCGGGCTGTGCTGCGACCACCAAGACAGAAGTGAAACGGGGCAAAAAAGGGCTGCATATCAACTGTTCGGGGCTGTCCTCCTCCTGGGACCAGTGCTACACCAGCGCAGCCAATTCATGCGGTGCCAAGGGCTACCGGGTTATCGCCAAGTCCGGTGACAACTCCGAGGAGCCTGGAGACTACCCCTTCGGCCTCAACCCTGCCGGCTACACCAGTCGCAGCATGATCGTCATCTGTAAGTGAGCACCCGAGCAGTCTTCATCCGACTGCTCCCCTTTTCTGAAAATCTGATCTCGACCCGGCCCTTTGCGACGCCGCGGCTACACTCCTGCTCGACTATCGAGCAACGGAGTTCCCATGACAGAAAACAACAAAATCGTATTGGTAGTGGGTGCCGGTGATGCCACCGGCGGCGCCATCGCCAAGCGCTTCGCGCGCGAAGGCTACGTGGCCTGCGTCACCCGCCGCAGCGCAGACAAACTGCAGCCCTTGGTCGACAGCATCCAGGCGGCCGGTGGCCAAGCCCACGGCTTTGCCTGTGATGCACGCAAGGAAGACGAGGTCATCGCGCTGGTCGAACAGATCGAAAGCGAGTTGGGCCCGATCGAAGCGTTCGTCTTCAATATCGGCGCCAACGTGCCTTGCAGCATCCTTGAAGAAACCGCGCGCAAGTACTTCAAGATCTGGGAGATGGCCTGCTTCTCCGGCTTCTTGAATGCGCGCGAAGTGGCCAAGCGCATGGTCACCCGCAACCGCGGCACCATCCTGTTCACCGGCGCTACCGCAGGCTTGCGCGGCGCTGCGGGTTTCGCTGCGTTTGCCGGCGCCAAGCACGGCATCCGCGCACTCGCACAAAGCATGGCGCGAGAGCTGGGCCCCAGGAACATCCATGTGGCTCACGTAGTGGTCGACGGCGCCATCGACACCGACTTCATTCGCGACAACTTCCCGCAAAAATACGCCCTGAAGGATCAGGACGGCATCCTCAACCCCGAACACATCGCCGACAACTATTGGTACCTGCACAGCCAACCACGCGACGCCTGGACCTTCGAACTGGACCTGCGCCCCTGGAATGAACCCTGGTAAGCACGCCTCCACAACAATAAGCAGCGAGCATCGACCATGAGTAAAACCCTGGAATTCTTCTTTGACCTCGGCAGTCCCGCCACGTACCTGGCCTACACCCAACTGCCTGCCCTGTGCGCCGCAACCGGCGCGACCCTGGTGTACCAGCCGATGCTGCTCGGAGGCGTGTTCAAAGCCACCGGCAATGCATCCCCCATCAGCGTCCCGGCCAAGGGCCGGTACATGTTTAATGACCTGGCACGGTATGCCCAACGCTACAACGTGACGCTCAAGTTCAACCCGCACTTCCCCATCAATACCCTGATGCTGATGCGCGCAGTGACCGGCATGCAGCGTCACCAACCCGAGCGCTTCCAAGGCTTCATCGACTGCCTGTTCCACGCCCTCTGGGTCGAAGGTCGGAATATGGGCGACCCCGCTGTCGTGGCCGCGGTGTTGACCGAAGCCGGTTTCAATCCGGAAGAAGTGCTGGCCCTGGCCAATGATGAAAGCGTGAAAGCCGCCCTCAAGGACAACACGGAACAGGCCGTTCAGCGCGGCGTGTTTGGTGCGCCCAGCATGTTTGTAGGCAACCAGCTGTTCTTCGGTCAGGACCGTCTGGAATTTGTGCGCGAAGCCCTCAGCTAATCGCTATCACCAATCGCCCCCGAGCGCCGCTTGCGAGCAAATCGTAAGCGGCATTTGCCGTCAGCAGGTCGAATTGATGCGGGTCCATGATCGGCTTGAGCTTGCCCGCATCGATCAACCTGGCCGCGTCGGCCAGTATCGGTGTTGCAGGACTACACCCCGCCGTCACTGCCCATCTACGCGGTCTCGGCGCCCAATCGCCGCCAGTCGGCGCGGGTCAAGGCGTTCGTCGACTATATGGCCGACGCCCTGGCCCAGGCGCCCGAACTGCAACCGATCAAATCGCCGCTGTGCGCACCTGCAACCATTCCAGCGCAGCGCCGCTGAGCAGCGGGCTAAGCCGCTCGCGCACCTCGGCGTGGTAGGCGTTGAACCACTCGCGCTCGTCCGCCGTCAGCAGCGACGGCACCAGGCAACGGGTGTCGATCGGGCACAGGGTCAGGGTTTCGAACTTGAGAAACTCACCGAACTCGGTCTTGCCCGCTTCACGGTTCAACACCAGGTTCTCGATGCGCACGCCCCAACGGCCTGGGCGATAAGTGCCCGGCTCAATCGAGGTAATCATCCCCGGCTGCATCGCCGTTTGCGGTGCAGTGGCGGCCTGGTAGGCAATCACTTGCGGGCCCTCATGCACATTCAGGAAATAGCCTACACCGTGACCCGTGCCGTGGCCGTAGTCCACGCCTTCGGCCCAGATCGGCGCACGCGCAATGGCGTCCAGCAGCGGCGACAGAATGCCCTTGGGAAACTGCGCACGCGACAAGGCAATCACGCCCTTGAGCACCCGTGTGCAGTCACGCTTCTGCTCTTCGCTCGGCGTGCCGATCGGCACCATCCGCGTGATGTCCGTGGTGCCGCCCAGGTACTGGCCGCCCGAATCGATCAGCAGCAAGCCATCGCCCTCGATCAGCGCGTGTTCTTCTTCAGTGGCATGGTAGTGCGGCATCGCGCCATTGGCGTTGAAGGCCGCGATGGTGTTGAAACTCAACGACACATAACCGGGGCGACGGGTACGCGCGGCCGTCAGGTGTTCATCAATAGTCAGTTCGGTAATGCGCTCACGGCCCAGCGCACTGTCCAGCCAGGCGAAAAATTCGCACAACGCCGCGCCGTCCTGCTCCATGGCTTGGCGGATATGCTCGGCGTCGGCCAGGCTCTTGCGCGACTTGGCCAGCGTGGTCGGGTTCAGCCCTTCGACCAGCTTGACGCCGGCATCGAGGTTTTCCAGCAAACCGGCCGTCACCCGCGCCGGGTCAACATGCAAGCTCGCGCCCGACGGCACAGCCCGCAGCGCATCCGCCACTTCGCTGTAGTCGCGCAGGGTCACACCCTCTTGCTCCAGCACCGCGCGTAACTCGGCATCGACCTTGCTCAGCGCCACAAACAAGGTGGCCTGCTGCTGATTGATCAAGGCAAACGACACAAACACCGGGTTGAACGACACATCGCCGCCACGCAGGTTGAACAGCCAGGCGATGTCATCCAGGGTGGCGATAAAGTGCCAGTCGGCCCCCTTCTCTTTCAGGCTGGCACGCAGCGCGGCGAGCTTCTCGCCGCGGCTGACTGTCGCCTGCGGCGGCAGGTGTTGATAGATCGGCTGGTTCGGCAATGCCGGGCGGTCTTGCCAGACTTCGTTGAGCACATCGATATCGGTACGCAGGCGCGCGCCGCGCTCTGCCAGTTTGCCGCCCAGGGTACGCGCCGAGGCCACGGCCATGACCGCGCCATCCACCGCCACCACACCGCCTTCGGGGGTTTGCTCGGCCAGCCATTCCAGCGGGCCGGGTTGGCCGGGCTGCAACTTCACCAGCTCGATACCGCTGCCCTTGAGTTCCTTGGTGGCCTGTTCCCAGTAACGGCTATCGGCCCAGACACCGGCGAAATCTGCAGTGACAATCAGCGTGCCCACCGAACCATGAAACCCCGACAGCCATTGCCGCCCCTGCCAGTAACCCGGCAAGTACTCGGACAAGTGCGGGTCGGCCGACGGTACCAACAGGGCGTGGATGCCCTCGCGGCGCATCAGTTCACGGGTGCGCGCCAGGCGCTGGGGAACCGTTCCATGGGTCAAAGGCTGCGTACTCATTGTGTCTCCTGCTAACCACTAATAATTGTTATGTGTTGCGAATGAAAAATCAGACCGCCCAGAACGCCGGGGCACTGGCGAGTGCGGCTTTGATCAACTGCACGGCCTGATCGATGTCCTGTTCGGTGGTAAACCGGCCCAGGCTCAGGCGAATGGTACGACCAGCGCTGCGCGCGTCATGGCCCAGGGCCAGAAGCACGTGGGACGGCGCGTTGCTCGCAGAATTACACGCCGAGGTCGCCGAGAACGCCATGCCGGCACTGAGTGCGGCGGAATTGAACTCACCTTCACTGAACGTCAGGCTGAGCGTATGGGGAATGCGCTGTGTGGCGCTGCCGTTCAGGCGCACGCCCGCCACTGTTTCCAACTGGTCGAGCAGGCGCTGGCGCAAGGCGACGATGCTGGCCTTTTCCTCGGCAAAGGACTGCGCCGCCAAGGCAAACGCGGTGCCCATGCCCGCAATCTGATGTGTCGCCAGGGTGCCGGAGCGCAGGCCGCCTTCGTGACCACCGCCGTGAATCTGCGCCAACACCTTTTGCTGCGCTCGCGGGCCGACATACAACGCGCCGATGCCCTTGGGGCCGTACAGTTTGTGCGCAGAAAACGACATCAAATCCACCGGCCATTCAGCCAGGTCGATCGCGACTTTGCCGGCACCTTGCGCGGCATCCACATGCAACAGCGCGCCGTGCTCACGCACCCGTGCGCCGATGGCAGGGATGTCGTTCAAGGTGCCCAATTCGTTATTGACCAGCATCAGCGACACCAGAAAGGTGTCGTCACGTAACGCTTCACTCACCGCGGTGGCGCTGATCAGCCCGTCGGCGTCCGGCACCAGATAAGTGACGGCCACCCCGGCTTCCTGCAGCTGCCGCGCGGTATCCAGCGTGGCCTTGTGTTCGATCTGGCTGGTAATGATGTGCCCGCCCGCGACGCCGCGCGCCTGGGCCACGCCTTTGATCGCGAGGTTGTTGGATTCAGTCGCACCGGAGGTCCAGACGATCTGCTCAGGGCTGGCACCTACCAGCTCGGCGACCTGGCGCCGCGCCTGTTCAACCGTTTGCCGGGCCGCCTGGCCGTACGCATGGGAACTGGACGCAGGGTTACCGAAATTGGCATTGAAGCCCAGACACTCGACCATCACCTGGATGACCCGCTCATCCACCGGCGTGGTGGCGGCGTAGTCGAAATACAACGGACGTTTATTCATGACGTTTAAGACTCGCAGAGCGTATTCCCGAGAGCAACGTCTCAGGGGCATCAACCGGAACAGAGGTCGTCAGGTTTAACCGATCGAATGCCATTAAAGAAGAACAACTTTATGCAAATGTGCGTAGGAACGCTCCTGAAATTCAGCTTAACAGGCTGAAGTAGCCCAATGGCAAACAAAAAGCCCGAGGTTCCTTAGGGGAATCCTCGGGCTTTTTGCTGCTGAGCGCCGGCTCAACTGGGACGACCATGCAGCACCACGCTGCGTTCGGCGTTCATTTCGCCTTGGTGATCAAAGCCGAACGGCTTCTGTGGCTGGGCGGTCAGTGCGGCGCGCTGCTGTTGGTATTCATCAAACGACAAGCCGCGACGGCTCAGCGCTTCCAGGGCCAATTGCTTGGTTTCTTCAGCCGTGTAAGGGCGTGATTCAGGTGATGGATGAGTCGCACAGCCAGCAAGGACGGCGCTGACAACGAGTAAGGAAACAGCCAGAAAATGGTTCATGGTGGAGGCCCTGCGAAGGAGGTTTCGAGTCAATGAACACAGGCTACTCCCGCCCCTGCACGGTGAAAATCACCCGCCGTGATAGTCGCTATCAACCGTTCAGACACCTGCAATAGCCAGCGAGACATATTCATTTAAGATCTATAAATATGGAAATACGTTCATTTACGGAATAAACCTAACCCTCTATAAATAGCCCCATATCGAATCAACACTGTTCGCCACGCAACTGTTGCACCAGCAACAGCTATTCAACAAAACACCAGTCAGCCAACAGCTTCACTGTTCAGCAGTGAGCCTGAAGCCCGCGCCAATCAAGGCTTCCAGCCGTTGGTACAGCTCTTGCTCAACACGCTCCACTTCACCCGCTATGTACCCCTGTTGATAAAGGAACTGTTCATGACCCGTCCCCTGAATGTCGTTGCCCTCTCCGGCGGAACCTGGCGCCCCTCGCGCACCCTGGTGCTGACCCAGGCCGTGTTGGCCGAGCTGGCGACGTTACTGCCGATCCAGACCACGCTGATCGAACTGGGCGACATCGCCCGGCCATTGGGCGGCGCCCTGTCGCGTGACGAACTGCCGGCCGAGGTTGAATCGCAACTGTTGGCCATCGAACAGGCTGACCTGCTGATCGTCGCCGCGCCGGTGTACCGCGGCTCCTACCCAGGCCTGCTCAAGCACTTGTTCGATCTGGTCGGCCTCAATTCACTGATCAACACGCCGGTATTGCTCGCTGCCACCGGCGGCAGCGAACGTCACGCGCTGGTGCTCGATCATCAGCTGCGCCCGCTGTTCAGCTTCTTCCAGGCATTGACCTTGCCGATCGGTGTGTACGCCACCGAAGCCGACTTCACCGACTACCAAATAACCAGCGAGCCCTTGAAGGGCCGCATACGCCTTGCCGCAGAACGCGCAGCACCGTTGTTTGCCGCGCACTCCCCCTCTCTGCTGAAAATCGCTTAAGGATTTGTCATGGATGTTTTCTGGTTTCTGCCGACGCATGGCGACGGTCACTACCTGAGCACCACCCAAGGTGCACGCCCGGTCACCCTCAATTATTTGAAACAAGTGGCGCAAGCGGCTGACAACCTGGGCTACTACGGCGTGCTGATTCCTACCGGCCGTTCGTGCGAAGACTCCTGGGTCATCGCCTCGGCGCTGGTGCCGTTGACCGAACGCCTGCGGTATCTGGTGGCAATTCGTCCGGGCATCATCTCGCCCACCGTCTCGGCGCGCATGGCCGCCACACTGGATCGGCTGTCCAACGGCCGCTTGCTGATCAATGTGGTGACTGGCGGCGACCCCGACGAAAACCGCGGCGACGGCAGTTTCCTGGACCACAGCGAACGCTACGAAGTCTCCGACGAATTCCTGCAGATCTGGCGCCGTGTGTTGCAGGGCGAATCGGTGGATTTCGAAGGCAAACACCTGCGCGTACAGAATGCCAAGGCCCTTTACCCACCGGTGCAGAAGCCCTATCCGCCGCTGTACTTCGGCGGTTCTTCAGACGCGGCCCACGACCTGGCCGCCGAACAGGTGGACGTGTACCTGACCTGGGGCGAGCCGCCCGCCGCCGTCGCGGAAAAACTCGCGGATGTGCGTGAACGCGCCGCACGCCACGGCCGTACCGTGAAGTTCGGCATTCGCCTGCACGTGATCGTGCGCGAAACCGAAGAAGACGCCTGGAAAGCCGCCGACAAACTGATCGAGCACATCAGCGACGAAACCATCGCGGCCGCGCAAAAATCTTTCTCGCGCTTTGACTCCGAAGGGCAGCGCCGCATGGCCGCCTTGCACGATGGGCGCCGCGACAACCTGGAAATCGCCCCCAACCTGTGGGCCGGCGTCGGCCTGGTCCGAGGCGGTGCCGGTACGGCATTGGTCGGTAACCCGCAGCAGGTGGCCGAGCGCATCAAGGAATACGCCGACCTGGGCATCGAGAGCTTCATTTTCTCCGGCTACCCGCACCTGGAAGAGGCCTATCGTTTTGCTGAGCTGGTGTTCCCGCTGTTGCCGGAACCCTACGCCAGCCTCGCCGGGCGCGGCATCACCAACCTCACCGGCCCGTTTGGCGAAATGATTGCCAATGATGTGCTGCCCAAAACAAAGGCCTGAGCACGCTGAAATCGGCCTGACAGGGCAGCTGCTTTTCTGTGGGAGCCGGGCTTGCCCGCGATACAGGCGACTCGGTGTTTCAGTGAACCCCGGTTGATGCCATCGCAGCGGTGCGACGACTCGACAAGCCAGCGCCCACACTTGAGCTGCATTGCCAGACCTACAGCGCACGGCTTCTGAGCCAATTGAGGAAACCCCGTGACAGCCAACCCCCACAGCGTCCTGCCATCGCCGCTGCAAACCGCCAAACTGCTGGCCGCCGAATTCGCCCTCACGGCCGTCGAGCGCGACGAGCGTGGCGGTACACCGAAAGCCGAACGTGACGCCCTGCGCCAAAGCGGCCTGCTGGCCCTGAGCATACCCACGCAGTACGGCGGCCTCGGCGCACGCTGGAGCGAAACCCTGGGCATCGTGCGCGAATTCGCCAAGGTCGACAGCTCCATCGCCCATGTCTTTGGCTTCCACCACTTGATGCTCGCCACCGTGCGCCTGTTTGCACGCCCGGACCAATGGCAACCCTGGTTCGAACAGACCGCGCGCAAAAACTGGTTCTGGGGCAATGCCCTCAACCCGCTGGACACCCGCACGGTGGTCAAGGATTTCGGCGGCTGGCGCGAATTCTCGGGTAAAAAAAGCTTCTGTTCCGGCGCCAGCGACTCGGAAATGCTCATCGCCTCGGCGGTGGATGAAAGTGCCGGCGGCAAACTGTTGATCGCGGCCATCCCCAGCGGGCGCAGCGGCATCACCTTGCACAATGACTGGAACAACATCGGCCAGCGCCAGACCGACAGCGGCAGCGCCAGCTTTGAACGGGTGCGTGTCGAAGAATCGGAACTGCTCCTCGATCCAGGCCCACTGAGCACGCCCTTCGCCTGCCTGCGCCCACTGATCGCGCAACTGACGTTCACACACATGTTTCTCGGGATTGCCGAAGGCGCGTTTGAAGAAGCGCGCAATTACACCCTGACCGAAACCCGTTCGTGGCACAAATCCTCGGCCGACGACGTGCGCCAGGACCCTTACGTGCTGCACCACTACGGCGAGTTCTGGGTGGCGCTGGAAGGCGTGCGTCTGCTGGTCGAGCGCGCCACCGATCTGCTCGACCAGGCCTGGGCCAAAGGCGCCAAGCTTAGCGAGCACGAGCGCGGCCAGCTGGCCATTGCGATTGCCACCGCCAAGGTTGCCGCCACCCGCCAGGGCCTGGAGCTGTGCAGCCGCCTGTTTGAAGTCACCGGCGCGCGCTCCACCCACGCCTCGCTGCGTCTGGACCGCCACTGGCGCAACCTGCGCACACAAACCTTGCACGACCCGGTGGACTACAAACTTCACGAGCTGGGGGACTGGGCGTTGAACCAGTCCCTGCCGATTCCCACGTTCTATTCCTAAGAGAGGTGCCCATGCAGCTTTTAACCTTACCGCCCTCGCCCGCCCTTGCGACCTCGATCCGCGCCACGGCCCAGGTCTTCGAAGACCCCAAATCCCAGGCGCTGCTCGACCACATTCAGCAAGTGGCGCCCAGCGAAGCAAGCGTGCTGATCATCGGCGAGACCGGCACCGGTAAAGAGCTGGTGGCACGCCACATCCATAACCTGAGCGCGCGCCGCAACCGGCCGTTCGTGGCGGTCAACTGTGGCGCATTCTCCGAGTCGCTGGTGGAAGCCGAATTGTTCGGCCATGAAAAAGGCGCGTTTACCGGCGCCCTCAGCGCCAAGGCCGGCTGGTTCGAGGAGGCCGACGGCGGCACCTTGTTCCTCGATGAGATCGGCGACTTGCCGATGGCGATCCAGGTCAAGTTGCTGCGCGTGTTGCAGGAGCGCGAAGTGGTGCGCCTGGGCTCACGCAAGAGCATTCCTATTGATGTGCGTGTACTGGCCGCCACCAACGTGCAACTGGAAAAGGCCATCAACGCCGGGCATTTCCGCGAAGACCTCTACTACCGCCTCGACGTGGTCAGCCTGGAACTCAGCCCATTGCGCGAGCGCCCCGGCGACATCCTGCCGCTGACCCGGCACTTCATCGAAGCCTACAGCCAGCGCCTGGGTTACGGCCCGATCACCATCAGCCGCGAGGCCGAGCACAAACTCAAAAGCTACAGCTGGCCGGGCAATATTCGCGAGCTGGAGAACGTGATTCACCACACCCTGCTGATCTGCCGCAACGGCGTGATCGAGCGCGATGATCTGCGCTTGTCCAACATGCGCATCGAGCGCCAGGACGACAGCCAGCACGGCACCGACAACAGCGCCGAAGCCCTGCTGGCGCGCGCGTTTCAAAAGCTCTTCGAGGAACAGGCCGGCGCCCTGCATGAGAAGGTCGAGGACGCGTTATTGCGCGCCGCCTACCGCTTCAGCCATTACAACCAGGTGCACACCGCCAACCTGCTGGGCCTGAGCCGCAACGTCACGCGCACACGCCTGATCAAGATCGGTGAACTGGCGGTAAACAAGCGCAGGCCCGGTGAGAACGTGCAAGGCGAGCGCATGTTGCACCTATCCATTTAGGCGACAGTGCAACGCGTTGTCATGGCTGCGCTCAAAGCTGCGCAGTACCTGGAACGAGTCGAAGGTCACCGCCGTGGCCCGGTGGGCGCGGATCAGCGTCCAGAAATCTTCCTCGCCATGCTCAAAGCATTTGAAGGCTGCCTCGCCCTCCTCGCGCGAGCGCCATTGCAGGTAGTTGAGCACCCGCCGGCCGTCGTCGCTGACCTGCACACTCGCATTGATAAAGCCGCCATGGCCCTGGGCCAGGCGCTCGCTTTGGGTGGACAAGGCCGCCACCAGCGCGCGTTGCTGCCGGGGCTCGATCTGAAATTCGATCAATTGAGTGAAGCTGCGATTCTTCTCTGATACCTGCATGAACACTCCCCTTTCGGTGTAGGCAAAATCTTGCGATTCGATGCCACGCAGGGTAAAACCTCTAGTTAAGTCAAGGTCAAGCATTGTTTCGGAGTTTTCATGCTCAACAAAGCACTCACCGTCGGCCAGTTGGCCGCCCGCAGTGGCGTGGCGGTCACGGCCCTGCATTTTTATGAGTCCAAGGGACTGATCAAGAGCCAGCGCAATGCCGGCAACCAACGGCGCTACCCACGGGATGTGTTGCGCCGGGTGGTGGTCATCAAGATCGCCCAGCGCTTGGGCATTCCGCTGGCGACGATTGGCGAGGCGCTGCAAACCTTGCCGGATGGGCGCACGCCCACCACTGAAGACTGGGAACGCTTGTCGGCGCTGTGGCGAGAGGACCTGGACGCTCGCATCAACAAATTGTTGCTGCTGCGCGACAAGCTCAGCGGGTGTATCGGCTGTGGGTGTTTGTCGCTGGAGGCGTGCCCGCTGCGTAACCAGGATGACCAACTCGGCGAGCGCGGGCCGGGCGCCCAATTGCTGGAACCCACCACTGCACCCTGATCTGGGAATGCGATCAATGTGGGAGCTGGCTTGCCTGCGATGGCATCGCCGCGGTGTGACAGGCATACCGAGGTGTCTGCATCGCAGGCAAGCCAGCTCCCACAGGAGTCCTCAGTGTTTGAAAGGTTGAGGCTCCTACACACTTCATGAACAACCCCTCCACGCTTTCCCCCTTGCCCCGCACGCCGCGTGATTCCAGGATGCAGGCAATCATCACAAGGAGTCATTCCATGTTCGCCGGATTCCAAAAAGACCAGTGCCACGTCAACGGCGTGGACATCAGCTACCGCAAAGGCGGTACAGGTCCCGGTCTGCTCCTGCTGCACGGGCACCCGCAAACCCACGTCATCTGGCACAAAGTTGCCGAGCAACTGGCCGAGCATTTCACCGTGGTGGCTGCCGACCTGCGCGGTTATGGCGACAGCAGCAAGCCGCCGGCCAATGACCAGCACACACACTACTCAAAACGCGAAATGGCCCGCGACGGCGTTGAACTGATGCAGGCGCTGGGCTTCGCGCAGTTCTCGGTACTCGCCCACGACCGAGGCGCCCGCGTCGCGCATCGCCTGGCACTCGACCATCCCGACGCCGTGCAGCGCATGGTGCTGCTGGATATCGCGCCGACGCTGGCCATGTATGCCCAGACCAACGAAGCGTTTGCCCGCGCCTACTGGCATTGGTTCTTCCTGATACGCCCGGCGCCGCTTCCGGAAACCTTCATCGGGTCCAACCCCGAGCTCTACCTGCGCAGCGTCATCGGCAGCCGCAGCGCGGGCCTCAAACCGTTTACCGAAGAAGCCCTCGCCGAATACCTGCGCTGCCTGCAACTGCCGGGCACTGCGCGTGGCATCTGCGAAGACTACCGTGCCGCCGCCGGTATAGACCTTGAACACGACCAGGCGGATATCGACGCCGGCCATCACCTGAACCTGCCCTTGCTGGTGATGTGGGGCGCCGAAGGCACCGTCGGCCGCTGTTTCGAGCCGCTCAAGGAATGGCAGAAGGTCGCCACCGACGTGCGTGGCAAGGCCCTGCCGGCCGGCCATTACATTGCCGAAGAAGTGCCTGAATTATTGCTCGGCGAAGTCCTGACCTTCCTTCGCTGAACCAGCTCTGAACGCTGTAGCTCCGTGACCTGAAAGACCCGCCTCGCAGGCTGCTGATGGCCTGCGACGGGTTCTGCTTGCCCAAAAAAACGATTGAGATAATAACAATGACAATCAAAAAACTGCTGGGAACCCTGTATGTGCAGGTGCTCATCGCTATTGCACTGGGTGTGTTGATCGGCCATCAATGGCCGCAAGTCGGCATCGACCTCAAGCCCTTGGGCGACGGGTTTATCAAGCTGATCAAGATGATCATCGGCCCGATCATCTTCTGCACGGTGGTCTCCGGCATCACCAGCATGCACGATGTGAAACAGGTCGGTCGGGTCGGCGGCAAGGCGCTGTTGTATTTCGAAATCGTCTCCAGCATTGCCTTGCTGATCGGCATTCTCTCTGCTCACCTGCTGCACCCCGGCGTGGGCTTCAACATCGATGTGAAGACCCTGGACGGCTCGGCCATCGCCGGTTTCGTCGGCCAGGCGCAGCACGGTGAAGGCGTCACCGGTTTTCTGCTGAACGTTATCCCGGGCACGTTTTTCGACGCTTTCGCCAAGGGCGAGATCCTGCCGGTACTGTTTATTTCCGTCTTGTTCGGCCTGGGCCTGGTGATGGTCGGCGAAAAGGCACGACCGCTGGTAGGTGTGATCAATCAGGCCAGCGAGGTGTTTTTCCGCATCGTCGGCATGATCAGCCGCGTCGCCCCGATTGGCGCCTTCGGCGCCATTGCCTTCACCATCGGCAAGTACGGCGTGGGTTCGCTGCTGCCGCTGCTGAAGCTGGTCGGCACCTTCTACCTCACCGCGTTCTTCTTTGTCGCAGTGGTGCTGGGCGGCATCGCGCGTTACGCAGGCTTCAGCATTTTCAAACTGATGGGCTATATCAAGTCGGAGCTGTTGATCGTACTCGGCACCAGCTCGTCGGAATCGGCGCTGCCGCAACTGATCCAGAAACTTGAAAGCCTGGGTGCCTCCAAAGGCGTGGTGGGCATCGTGGTGCCTACCGGCTACACCTTCAACCTCGACGGCACCAACATCTATATGACCCTGGCCGTGCTGTTCCTGGCCCAGGCGACCAATACACCCCTGCCGCTGGAACAACAACTGACCTTGCTGGCGGTGGCCATGCTCACCTCCAAGGGCGCCGGTGCCGTGGTCGGCGCCGGCTTCGTGGCATTGGCCGCCAGCCTGGCGGTGGTGCCGACGGTGCCGGTGGCGGCGATGGTGCTGATCCTGGGCGTTGACCGCTTCATGGCTGAATGCCGCTCGCTGACCAATATCATCGGCAACGCCGTCGCAGCCCTGGTGGTGGCAGCGTGGGAAGGTGAGCTGGATCGCGAAAAAATGGCGCCCATCGCCCTCAAGCGCGGCCGCCATGCGCGGGCGGCCCAAGCGGCACAGGCGAAGATCGCTGCCGAGTAAGCAATAACGCCTGGGCGTGCCGGAAGGCGCGCCGATCCGGTGCTATTCTGGCGGCTCATGCCGCCACGTCTGTTTCTGATGACCCATAAGAAAGATACCGTGCCCCTACCCGAAGACCTGCGGGTGTTCCTGACCGTGATCCGCAAGGCAGGCTTTGCTGCCGCCGCCGATGAACTGGGGCTGTCGCCTGCGTACGTCAGCAAGCGCATCCAGATCCTCGAAACCACCCTGGCCACGCGCCTGCTGCACCGTACCAGCCGCCGCATCGCCTTGACCGAAGACGGTGAGCGGGTGCAGCGCTGGGCCGTGCGCATTCTCGAAGATTTCCAGCAACTGGCCGATGAGCTGTCTGACGCCCACGACAGCCCGCGCGGCCACCTGCACCTGTGCAGCAGCTTCGGTTTTGGTCGTAACCATGTGGCGCCTGCCCTGTCCTTGTTGGCCGAGCAATACCCGGACCTGGAAATTCGCCTGGACCTGTTTGACCGCGTGGTGGATATCGTCAGCGAGGGCTTTGACCTGGAAATTCGCGTAGGCGATGACATCCCCGGCCAGCATATCGGCCGACGCCTGGTGAGCAATCGCCGCGTGCTGTGCGCCGCGCCGTCCTACCTCAAGCGGCGCGGCACACCGCAGCAGTTGAGTGACCTGGAGCAGCACGACTGCCTGGTGCTCAAGGAGCGCGACAACGCCTTCGGCATCTGGAACCTGGAGCGCGATGGCGCCGCCGAAAGCGTGCGCGTGCGTGGGCCGCTGTCCTCCAACAACGGCGAGATCGTGTTGCAATGGGCGCTGGATGGGCGCGGCGTATTGCTGCGCTCGATGTGGGATGTGAAGCCACTGCTGGAACAAGGCAAGCTGGTGCAGGTGCTGCACGACTGCACCCAGAGTGCCAACGTGTGGGCGGTGTACCCGACACGGCTGGCCTACTCCGGAAAATTAAGAGCCTGCGTGGAGTTTTTGCAGGAGCACTTCAAGGGCTTGTCGATCTGACGCTCCGGTGGGCGCTGTAACCCAGCCACACCGTCATGACCAGCAACGCGGTCAGCGGCAGGCCATGGAACAACACGATCACCTGGGCCGGCGTCCACGTCAGGTAGAACGGCCCCACCACCAGCATGCCCACCCCGAAGCCGGCCATCTGGATCAGGGTCAACAGGCTGAACAGCGGCAAGCGCAGGCTATCCGGTTCGCTTTGCGCGCGGGAGACCAACGCGACCTCGGACACACCATCGCCCAGCCCGGCCCACACCACCAACAGCAGCGCCAGCCACAGCTCGGTTTGCTGGAAGGTCAGGATAAAGCCACTGGACATCAGCGCCACGCCCAGCATGAACAGGCGCTCCATGGCCTGAGTGCCACGGCCCTTCAACAGCGCACTGGCAACGCGCGCACCGACAAACTTGCCGCACGCCCACACCGCCAGCAGATAGCCCATGACGGTCTTGGCCGTGTCCGGCGAAATGTACTGCGACAACACCGGCCAGCCGACGTTATGCGCAGCGCTGCCGAGGGTGTCGAGCATGCTGATCAGCAACATCGCCGCCAGCACGGGCGCGCTGCGCAGGCCTTGGGTCAGCTCGCGCCATTCAGCCGCGAGCCCGCGGTGCACGGCAACGGCGACCGAGAACAACGCGCGCAACGGCAGGATCAGGCAGGCCGCCAAAACGTAGGTGCCAATGTTGACGGCAAACACCGCCTCGAAGCCTCCCGTAGCAATCAACAGCCCGGAGAGCAGGCTGCCGAACACCGCGCCGGTCGCCGCCGCCGACGTGATCCACGCATTGGTGCTCACCCGCTGCTCAAGCGCGACCCAGGTGGGCAGCTGGCTGTTCAGGCCAATGGCAAACAGCGAGTTGCACAAGCCGATGCCAAACGCGATAAAGGGCAGCACGTGCAGCTGATGCGCCGGTATCAGCACCAGCAGCGGTAACAGCAGCAATGCCCTGGCCAGGTCCAGCCCGGCCAGTGTGCTGCGTCCGGGAAAACGCCGAAAAAACGGAATGCCGAACAGGCTGGCGACTATCCCGCCGGTGACGCGGCACGCCAGAAACACACTGACAAACACCACGCTCTGGCTGAGCCAGTAAACGTAAGTGGACAGCGCCACCAGGTTGAGGAACGCGCCAAAATCCGACACGCCGCGGGCAAAGATGATCAAGCGGGCATTGCGGGTCGACAGGGTCAGCTGCGGATCATGGCTCATGCAGATTGCGCCTCTTGGTCGGTCGGCACGCCGCGCAGGCTCACCAGCAGCACGTCGCGCCAGGCCGGCGCCGCATCGGCATGGGGCCGCACATCGCTGGCGCGATGGTAGAGCCCACGGTCGTTGATCACGATGGTTTCCAGAAACGCCTCCATCGCCAGGTTGAGCACCCGGCTTTGCTCGGCCGGCGAGGTAAATACCTCCGAAACCACCGGCACCGTATTGCTCTGGCCAATGAAGTGCATGAACACCCAGTCCAGGCCATCCTAGTGAATCCCCGAGGTCGTCGGACTGCTCGATTGGCCATCCGCGCGGACGCGGAACTGGTGAATATCGATCGTATACGCCTGCTCGCCCAGGAGCGGGGCAATCACTGCAAGGTCGGTGGCCAACAGCTTCTGCATCAGCGGGTGCTCGATAAAGCCGTCCTCGCAATAGCTCAAATAGTTCACGCCCTGCCGATAATTGACGGCGTAGGTGACCGGCGACGTGAACGCGGTGTTGCGGTCAAGCTGCAACTGCCGCGAGGGCAATAAACGATAGCGCAGGATGCGGCGCTCGCGGTGGGTGTATGCCTTGAATGCCTCGTCCCGCACCAGGTTGGCCCAGTAGGCACGAAAGCTCTGCTCCTGCCCGGGCTCAATACCGATCAACGCGCCATAGTCGCGGCGATGGCAGTAGTGATGGTCGCGCAAATGCGCAGAGATCTGTGGGATGTCCATAGCGCTAAACCTTATCCTCGATGACCACGTGCAGGTTGTGCCTGATCGCGTCATGCACGGCGTGAGCGTCGGCGGCACCGTCGACCTTGGCCCAGCACTTGAGCAAATAGTGCTCCTCGATATCGGCGTCGAGGCAGTGGCCGGCGTCCAGTTGCGCGTACTCCAGCACCGCGGCGTGATGATCGAGAAACTGCACGCCCTCGATCCCCTTGAAGCGGCCACTGTGCTCCGGGTAAATCGCCAGCATCGCGTAGTGCTGGTTGCCGTTGGCGACTTTGTGCGCGCCAGCCTCCAGTTGCGCGTTAACGTCCGGCTCGCCCAGCAGCAGCGACAGATACAGTTGGTACGGATTGATCGCGGCCAGGTCTCGGAACGCCGCGTTGACATACAGCCCGCCCACGCGCGGGTTGATCTCAATGACCACGGGACCTTGATCGGTCATGCGAAATTCAAAATGCACCACCGCGTTGGTCAGCCCGACCGCGCGCAGGCATGCCGTGGCGTACGTGCGGATCTGCTCGCACTGCTCGGCCGTGAAAGAGGTCGGCGGAGAAATCAGCAGGTTCTCCAACACGGTGCCGCTGCGCTCGGTCAGCATGAGTTTCTCGTTGATCAGCAGCGCGTGGATGCGCTCGCCGACAACCACGCACTCCACGCTGCCTTCAATGCCCGGGATGTAGCCTTCGAGCAGGATGCTACGCCCCGGAATGTACTCGCGTGCCTGCCCGTCGACTGCCGGCAAACGGTGCGCGCAACCGTAGAAATCCGCGTAAGCCGCCGCGCCGTGGCCGCTCACGAACTGCGCGTAATGGCTGCGCAACTGCGCCCAGTTGGAGCACTTCTTGATAAAGGCCGACGCACCGCCAAAAGGCGGTTTGGCAATGAGCGGATAGCCCACCCGCTCGGCGCCGGCTTGAAGCGCCTGTTCGTTATTGCACAGCGCAAACGGCACCGAGCGCAGCCCATGTTTTTGCAGCACGCTGCGCATCAGGTACTTGTTATTGCACGCTGCAATCGCCTCGGCACTGCTGTGCACCAGCCCCAGGCGCTTGCAGGTGTTTGCAACGATGCAGCCCACTTCGCCCAATGCAGACGGGTGCCCGGCCTGGCAGAAAATCGCGCGAATCTGGTAGCGCCCGTCCAGCCGGCCCACCAGGTCCAGAATCGATTGTTCGCTTAAGGCGTCGAGCAGGAACACTTCATCACTGTCGTCGCGCAGCCGCTGCAGGTGATGACGCCCCGCGACCCCGGCGGTTAAACAGGCCAGGCCTTGTGCGCGGGCGACCGCAAAGTGCGGCTCGCGGTAGTTGTAACGCACCGTGGCACTGTCATCGACATCAATAAAAAGAACCGCATCTTGCTTCATGACCATCGTTGCCTCTTCCGTGAGTTGATTCAGGCATCCTGCCAACTGCACCAGTGCCCTTCCCAATTACGGAAACGATAATGGCGCTGCCCGTCGTGCACTTCAAAATGTGGCAAGTCTTCAGGCTTTTCAAAGTCCAGCAACGGCACCGTAAACTTGCCTTGTGCGTGCGGCAGTACATATTCGGGCAGGGCAATGTTCGACACGCGCCGTTTGAGACGATCCATAATAGCGATCGCCTGGCTGATCGAGGCTTTATATTCGGACGCCCCCGGCGAAAAGGGCATGAAGTGATACAAGTAATACGGTTTTACGCCCAGACGATAAAGATCAATAAAGAGTTTATGCAAGGTGGCTTCATCATCATTGACGCCGCGCAACAATGGCATGTTGGAGAACACTATCGGCACGGCACTCTGAATACGTTTAACCGCCGCCGCAAAATCAGCCGTCAGTTCAAGCGGGTGACAAACGTGCACCCCAAATGCATTGACGTTGTACTTCTTGAGCATGGCCACCAATTCATCGGTTACCCGGAACGGGTTGAAACTCAACGCCCGTGAATGGATTCGAATCAGCAGGTCGTCGCGGATCGAACGCAACGCCGCGAGTTTTCTTCCAGCCTGCGGTCGGCCAGCATCAACGGGTCACCGCCGCTGAGGATCACTTCTTCAATTGCCGGGTTGCTGCGGATGTACGCCACCGAATCCTTGAATGAGTCGGTGCTGGCGTTGGGCTTGTCCGTGCCGACCTGCAAGGTGCGCAGTGCCTCAAAGCAGAACTGGCAATAGGCATTGCAGGTGTTGGTCATGCGCAGGATCACGCGGTTGTCGTACTTGTGCTGGCAAATGGGCGTTTTCATCTCATGCCCGAGTTCCCAGTTCTCCGACGTTCCGTCGTAATCGCCCGCCACCTGCTCGCTCCAGTACGGCACTACCTGGCGCCACAGCGGATGATCGGTTATCGGGCCGCTGGTGAGTGAGCGCTTGATCAGATCAATGTAATAAGGCGTGATCTGCATCTTGCGGTCTTGCAAGTTGTGCTCGATATGCGCCGTTATTTCCTCACTCCACCCCCCGCAGGCAATGCGCAAGGCCGGTTCATCGCGCAGGGCGTTCTTTTGCTGCCAGCGCCAATCTTGCCATTGCACCGAGCGATGGGTGGCCTGATCAAAAATCGACATGAGTATGTACTCTCTGTGTTTTAACTTATGTTAAGGGCAGATAAATGCCTGACATTCCTGGACCGGAACAACATAAATATCTGCAACAAAGACAATCGTTTACAGGCGAGCGCGCGCAATCAGGTTATTAACGTGATCACCGACACCCAAGAGACATAACCACTCACTAACTCAACGGTCATAGTATTAACTTCCCTTTCTTATAATGTGCTGACTTTCCAAGCCAGCCCCCACTTAAGCCGATGGTCTGCGGGGTGTCAACCCAATACCCTTGTGGTTTTTGCGGGATTATTCTTTCAACTGGCCACACCCCCCGTAATAATGGGCGAAGCCGGCATTTAATGACTGTTATTTGAAAAGTAAATAGCACACAAAAACGCCCTCTTATTAAAGAGGACGCTGTGTTGGCTACTTATATAACTACGTGTTTATCAACTGAGCCAAGGGTTGGCAGCCAAATGCTCGCGTTCAAATGCTTTGATGTGTTCACTGCGTTGCAACGTGCTGCCAATGGCATCCAGGCCCAGCAGCAGTGCGGTCTTGCGCAAGGTGTCGATCTGGAACGCAATGACCTGGCCATCCGCCAGACGAATCTGCTGAGCCTCCAGGTCGACACTGATCTGCGCCTGGTCTGCCTGGCTGACAGCCTGTGCGAGTGTGTGCAGCAGCGCCTCGTCCAGGGTGATCAGCAACACTCCATTGCGCTGGCAGTTGTCATAAAAGATCCCGGCAAAACTGCTGCCGATCAGCGCGCGAATGCCCATTTGTTTCAAGCCCCACACCGCGTGCTCGCGGCTGGACCCGCAGCCGAAGTTGGGCCCGACGACCATGAAGCATGCGCCCTGCCAGCCCGGCTGGTTCAACACGAACGCGGGGTTGGGCTCGCCGGACGCCAGAAAGCGCAGATCGAAGAACAGCCCCCGTTCCAGGCCGCTGCGGTCGATGCCCTTGAGAAACTGCTTGGGCATGATCACGTCGGTGTCGATATTGGCCGCCAGCATCGGCGCGGCCTTGCCGGTGACCACAGTAAAAGGTTGCAGGCTCATGCACGGTCTCCAAAGTGGCGAATATCAGTGAGGCGGCCGGTGATCGCGGCAGCGGCGACCATTGCCGGGCTCATCAGGTGCGTGCGCGCGCCGGCGCCCTGGCGGCCTTCAAAGTTGCGGTTGGTGCTGGAGGCACAGCGGTCGCCAGGGGCCAGCACATCGTCGTTCATCGCCAGGCACATCGAGCAGCCGGACTGGCGCCACTCGAAGCCGGCGTCGATAAAGATCGCCGCCAACCCTTCGGCTTCGGCCTGGTCGCGCACCTCGGTGGAGCCGGGCACGATCATCGCCCGTACGTGCTCGGCCACGTGTTTGCCGCGCACCACGCTGGCAGCGTCGCGCAGGTCTTCGATGCGGGCATTGGTGCAGGAGCCGATAAACGCATGGCTGATGACGATGTCGCTCAGCGGCATGCCGGCTTCCAGGCCCATGTAGTTGAGGGCCCGGCGCATGTCCTGGCGCAGGATCAGGTCGCTGACGTCCTGCGGGTCGGGCACGCGGGCGCCAATGGGCGCAGCCTGGTCGGGGCTGGTGCCCCAGGTGACCATGGGTTCCAGGGTGTGGGTATCCAGGTGCACTTCCTGGTCGAACACGGCGTCGGCGTCCGAATGCAGTTGGCGCCAGCCCACCAGCGCCTGCTCCCATAACTCGCCCTTGGGCGCACGGGGCTTGCCCTTGAGATAGGTGAAGACTTTTTCGTCCGGCGCCATGAAGGCGCCGCGCGCACCGGCTTCGACCGCCATGTTGCAGATGGTCATGCGTGCCTCGACGCTCAACGCGTCGATGGTGGAACCGCGAAATTCGATGGCGTAGCCGGTGGCACCGGATGCGCCGATCTTGCCGATCAAGGCCATGATGACGTCCTTGGACGTGAGGCCTGGCGCCAGGTCGCCTTCAACCGTCACGCGCATGCTTTTCAGGCGTTTGTAAACCAGCGTCTGCGAGGCCAGCAGATGCTCGATTTCCGAAGTGCCGATGCCAAAACCGAACGCCCCGAGCGCACCGTAGGTGGTGGTGTGGCTGTCGCCGGCGGCGATCACCATGCCCGGCAGGATGAAGCCCTGCTCTGGGGCAATCACGTGTTCGATGCCTTGACGTTTGTCGAGGATATCCAGCAGCTCGATGCCGAAATCGCGGCAGTTTTCGGCCAGGTACGAAACTTGCCGCGCCCCGCCGGCGTCGGGCATCGCCGCGATGCGCTTGGGCGTGGTGGGGTTTACATGGTCGACCACCGCCAGCGCCGTGGCGGGGCGCCACACCTCACGCCCGGCATCGCGCAGGCCGCTGAAGGCCTGGGGGCTGGTGTATTCGTTGATCACCTGGCGGTCTATGTAAAGCAGGACATGGCCCTGGTCATCCAGGGGGCACACCGTGTGGGAATCGATGTGTTTGTCGTAGAGGGTTCTAGCAGTCATTTTTCTCAGGGCTCACGTTTCTGGAGGCGGGCTCAACGGTTTAAATCCATCCTACGCAGCCCTTGGGCCCTATCAATGGCGACCGGGTGATGGCTTGGAACATGTTTCGTGTTCGATGAAGGCCCTGTCAGCGCTTTGAATGGAAACCTGAAACATTTTCTTTCATATCCGGGTTAGGGATTTCCAGGCCTCATCCGTCTTAACTTAGATACAGCCCGTCGCGTCAGCAAAAGCTACGACCGGCCTTTTCCGGGCCTCCTTCGCCCCTCTCCGATCAAGACCCGCATTCACATGTCGAAGAAGTCACGCTCAAAACTCTGGTTTCTCGTACACAGCTGGCTGGCATTGCCCATCTGGTTTTTTGTACTGATCGTCTGCGTCACCGGCACCCTGGCGGTGGTCAGCCAGGAAATCGTCTGGCTGGCCAACCCGGATATCCGCGCGAGCAAGCCGTCGGATGACGCCCAAATGCTGAGCTTTGACCAGGTGATCGCCGCCATCAAGCGCGAAGAACCCCAGGTGATCGTGCAATCGATCATCCGTCCGGACGAAACGCACTTTGCGCTGAGTGTCGACCTCAGCTACCCGGACGGGCGTTCCGTGGAGGTCTACGTCAACCCGTACACCGGGGCGATCCAAGGCATCAGCCCGTCGTTCGATTTCAAGCAATTTACCCGCGCTCTGCATGGCTGGTGGCTCGTACCGTTCACCAACGGCTTCAGCTGGGGCTGGTACCTGGTTTCGGCGCTCGGCCTGCCGTTGCTGGCGTCGCTGGTAACCGGGCTGGTCGTCTACAAACGCTTCTGGAAAGGGTTTCTGCGCCCAACCCTGCGCATCCGCCACGGCGCGCGAATCTTCTGGGGCGACTTCCATCGCCTCAGCGGTATCTGGTCGATCTGGTTTATCGCGGTGATTTCCATCACCGGCACCTGGTTCTTGATCCAGGCGATTTTGGGCGACAACCAGATTTCCATCTCCAGCGAACCGATCGTCCCAGTGATTGCCCGCGAGAAAGTGCCGATGTCTGCGCCCGGCGTGCCGGCACCGATGATCGCGCTGGACGAAGCCATCGAAATCGCCACCCAGCGCATTCCAGGGCTGGACGCCACATTCGTGTTCCTGCCGCTCAACGCCTACAGCCACCTGCAAATCGGCGGGCGCGGCTGGTACCCGTTGATGTTTCAGACCGCTCAACTCAACCCCTACAGCGGTGAAATCGCGGTGTCGCACCTGCTCTCCGATCGCTCGACGCTGGAGTTCGTCACCGAATCCATGCGCCCGCTGCACACCGGCGACTTTGGCGGGCTGTGGATCAAGCTGATCTGGGCGTTCTTCGGCTTGGTGCTGAGCATGATGGTGTTGAGCGGCCTGCTGATCTGGACCAAACGCACCGCGCTGGCGACCCTCAATGCCCTCAAGCGCGAAGCCAAGACCCAACGAGCGACTGCTGCCGCTGCAGCCCTGCAGGCTGAAACCTCGGAGGCCAAATAATGAGCAAGGTCAGTGCTGCAACACCGCCTTCGCCGCTGCGCGCCTTTTGGCTGAAATGGCGGTTCCATATCAACATCCTGCTGTTGCTGGTGCCGCTGGGGTTCATGCCCAAGTACTTTGCCGATGCCGCGTTGTTTCGCGGCGACACCGGCATTGGTGAACGAGTGGTCGGTGACGTGCAGGTCGGGCCTTGGAGCCTGAAACTCGCCGAATTCCGCAATGAAGGCCCGCGCCCGGACCCGGCCGGCCCGATGAAATTTTTCAATGCCGCCCTGTGCGACACCTGCGCCGAGCAGGTCAAGGCCACTTACCTGCGTATCGGCAAGCCCCGCAGCCTGCGCGCCGCCGGCGTGATCTTCTTCGGCACGCCGTACCGCATGGGCGCCGCCCTGCCGGTGCCGGAACGCACGCCGGCCGACGCCGAACTGTGGATCACCATGGAAGGCTGGGACGGCACGATGCACCAGGGTTCCATCCCGCTGAGCCAGGCCTCGCCTGCCACCATTGCCTGGCTGAACAAGCAAGGAGTCAAACCATGACGTTGATGCGCCTGACCCGCGCCGGTGCAGCGCTGTTGCTGTGCGCCGGCTTCAGTACCACCGCCTTCGCCCACAACCCGATGTGCGAATGCAAGGAAATCCCCGGCGAGCAGATCCAGTGCACCGGCGGTTTCTCCGACGGCAGCGGCGCCCCGGGCGTGACCCTGGACGTGATCGGCTACGACGAAACCATCCTGCTGCCCGGCAAGCTCGGCCAGGACTCGGCCCTGACTTTCAAGAAGCCCGCCGCCGAGTTTTATGTGCTGTTTGACGCCGGCCCCGGTCACGTGGTGGAAATCGACCAAGCGGATATCCAACCTCAATGAGCACCACACAGGTTGTACGCCCCGCCGGTGCCGGCCACGAAACCCTCTACGTGCTATTGCTGTGCCTGATCATCCTGGCGGTGGCAGGCTCGGTGGTCGCCCTGCACGGTGAAACCCAGGAAGTTGCAGCGCTGCCCAGCCACCAGCTGGACGCCCGCCGTGACCTCAGTGCCTCCGAGCAAGGCATCTACGCCGACCTGCGGGTGACCCTGGATGAAATCCAGTTGCTGCAACAGGAGCAAGGCGCCCTGCCGACGCCTGAACAATTGGCCGAAGAAGGGTTTGCGCCGTTTGCCCAGGACGCCAGTTCGGTCAGCCGTGGCGACCATCGCTGGCAATTGCTGGAGCCTTCGGCCTACTTGGGCGTGAGCCAGACGCCCAGCATCAGCGGCTCGCTGCTGATGCGCGTGCACGGCGCCGAGCCGGATATCTGGCTCAACCGCAAGGCCAACCTCGCCGCCCCTTCCGACCTCTCTGACCAGGCGCTGATCGCGGCCGGCTGGCAGCAGGTGGTCGCGCAATTCGATGCCGGCGTCACGCGCCAGCACCGTCACTGACCCGAGAAGACCGAGTGCCCATGTCTATTTCATCTCCCCTGTTGCGCCTGTTGCTGGTCAGCCTGTTCAGCTTGCTGCTGGCGCCGTTGGCGAATGCCGAGGCGGCCAAACGCCTGCGCATCGGCATCACCCTGCACCCTTATTACAGCTACGTGACCAACATCGTCGGTGACAAGGCCGAGGTGGTGCCGTTGATTCCGGCGGGTTTCAACCCGCACGCCTACGAGCCGCGCGCCGAAGACATCAAGCGCATCGGCACCCTCGACGTGATCGTGCTCAACGGCGTCGGCCATGACGATTTCGCCGACCGCATGATCGCCACCAGCGAGCGCCCGGACATCCCGGTGATCGAGGCCAACGCCAACGTGCCACTGCTGGCTGCCACCGGCAATGCCGCGCGCGGTGCAGGCAAGGTGGTCAACCCGCACACCTTCCTGTCGATCAGCGCATCCATTGCCCAGGTCAACAACATCGCCCGCGAGCTGGGCAAACTCGACCCGGACAACGCCAGAACCTACACCCAGAACGCCCGCGCCTACGGCAAGCGCCTGCGCCAGATGCGCGCCGACGCCCTGGCCAAGCTGACCAGCGCGCCCAACCCCGACCTGCGCGTGGCCACCGTGCATGCGGCCTACGACTATCTGCTGCGCGAATTCGGCCTGGAAGTCACGGCTGTGGTCGAGCCCGCGCACGGCATCGAACCAAGTCCCAGCCAGTTGAAAAAGACCATCGACGAACTGCGCGCGCTGGATGTGAAGGTGATCTTCTCGGAGATGGATTTCCCGTCCACCTATGTCGAGACCATCCAGCGCGAATCCGGCGTGAAGCTGTACCCGCTGTCGCATATTTCCTATGGCCAATACACGCCTGAGAAGTACGAAGTGGAAATGACCGGCAACCTCAACACCGTGGTGCGGGCGATTCAGGAGTCCGGGGCATGACGGCGGCGGAGCAGCTGAAGGTGGCCAGCATTGGCCCGACGATCGAGTTCGACACGGTATCGCTGACCCTGGGCCGCACGACCATTCTTGACGGTGTGAGCTTCCAGGTAGAACCGGGCAGCATCCATGCTTTGGTGGGGCCGAACGGCGGCGGTAAAAGCTCGCTGATCAAGACCCTGCTGGGGCAGATGCCGCATCAGGGCCACTTGCGCCTGCACTGGCAGGCCACGCCCGGCACCATCGGGTATGTCCCCCAGGCGCTGGAGTTCGACCGTGGTTTGCCGATGACCGTCGACGATTTCATGGCCGCCATGTGTCAACGGCGCCCGGCGTTTCTCGGCCTGTCCAGGCACTACGCCAGGGCAATCGGCGAGGCACTGGAGCGGGTGGGCATGCAGGACAAACGTAAACGCCGCATGGGCGCGCTGTCGGGCGGCGAGCGTCAGCGTGTATTGCTGGCCCAGGGCCTGATTCCGGCTCCGCACCTGCTGGTGCTGGATGAACCGATGTCGGCGCTCGATGAAGCCGGCATCCAGGTTTTCGAACGCCTGCTGAATGACTGGCGCCTGGCCGGAATCACCGTGCTGTGGATCGAGCACGACCTCGAAGCCGTGGGTCGCCTGGCCGACCGTGTGACTGGCCTGAACCGTCGCGTGCTGTTCGACGCCGCGCCGAAAGCGGCACTGACGCCCGATCGCCTGCTGACCCTGTTCTCCACTCACCCCCGGAGCCCGGCACCATGAGTTATGAAGCGTTTCGTCTGATGGTCCAGGGCTGGGCCTCTTCCGGCTATCTGCCGCAAGCGCTGGCCTATGGGTTTGTGGTCAATGCCTTGCTCGCCGGCTTGCTGATCGGCCCGGTACTGGGTGGCCTGGGCACGCTGGTGGTGGTCAAGCGCTTCGCGTTTTTCTCCGAAGCGGTCGGGCATGCCGCGCTGACTGGCGTGGCCGTGGGCATTTTGCTCGGTGAACCCTATACCGGGCCGTATGGTGCGCTGTTCGGCTACTGCCTGCTGTTCGGCATCCTGCTCAATTACCTGCGCAACCGCACCGGCCTGGCGCCGGACACCTTGATCGGCGTGTTCCTCTCCGTGTCGCTGGCGTTGGGCGCGAGCCTGTTGCTGATTCTGGCGGGCAAGATCAACGTGCACATTCTGGAAAACGTGCTGTTCGGTTCGGTGCTGACGGTCAACGGCAATGATTTGCTGGTACTGGCCGTGGTGGGTTCGCTGGTGATGGCGCTGGCGTTGCCGCTGTACAACCGCATCATGCTGGCCAGCTTCAACCCGCAACTGGCAGCCGTGCGTGGCGTGGCGGTGAAGACCCTGGACTACCTGTTCGTGATTCTGGTGACGCTGATCACCGTGGCGGCGGTCAAGGTCATCGGCGCGATCCTGGTGGGCGCCCTGCTGGTGATTCCAGCCGCGGCGGCGCGCCTGCTGAGCCAGTCGCTCAAAGGTTTTTTCTGGGTGTCGGTCGTGATCGCCACCGTGAGCACGCTGTGCGGCATCCTGCTGCCGATCATCTTCGACCTGCCTATCCCGTCCGGCGCCGCGATCATTCTGGTCGCCGGTATCGCCTTCGCCTTCGCCGCCATCGCGCGCGGCACCGTGCCCAGCCTCAAAGGGAATCTTGGATAATGTGCCCTTTTTTTCGCCCACTGGCCTTGGCCATCGCTTGTTTGGTCGGCACTTCGGCGCTGGCCGCCGTCGATGGTTTTAATCCCAACGACTTCAAAGTCAACCAAGGTCTCGGCCATGCCGCCCTGACCAAAGCAAAGAAGCCGGTCAAAGTCCTGGCCTCGTTGCCCATCACTTACGGCTTGGCCGAGGTGCTGCTCAAAGGCACCGGGGTGAAACTGGAACGCGCCGCCCCCGCCAATTTGCCCGGCTCGCGGCAAGTGTCTTATTTCACCGGCCGTGGCGCACCCGCGTTGAATAGCCTGGCACTGGACGCCGACGCCGCCATCGGCCTGCGCTCGTTGTGGCCGGATGACCCGCTGTATCCGGTGGCGCGGCGCAGCAATATCCGCATCGTTGAAATCGACGCTGCGCGCCCGGTGGACGGCGGCCTGCCGGGCATTGCCGTGCAACCAGGCAGCACCGACGGGCTGAACAGCCAGCCCTGGCAGTCAAGCAACAATATGGGGCGCATGGCCGATGTGATGGCCGCCGACCTGAGCCGGCTGGCGCCGAATGCCAAACCGACCATTGATGCCAACCTCGCCGCCCTCAAGCAACGCCTGCTCAAACTCAACGCCGACAGCGAAGCGCGACTGGCACAAGCGGACAACCTGAGCGTGGTCAGCCTGAGCGATCACTTTGCGTACCTGGTCAGCAGTTTGAACCTGGAAGTGGTCAGCACCGATGCACGGCCGGACGCAGACTGGACACCCGAAGCGCTACAGGGGTTAACCGCCAGTTTGAAAGACAGCGAAGTGGCGGTGGTGCTGCACCATCGTCAACCGAGCGAAGCGGTGAAAGCAGCAGTGACGGCATCCGGTGCGCAGCTATTGGTGTTGAACGTCGACGGTACCGACCCGGTAGCGGAGCTGGAAGGCAACGTGGATCAGGTGATCAAGACACTGACGCCATAGGCGAGCGATTCTTCAAGTCGATCTCGGTTCAAGTGTGGGAGCTGGCTTGCCTGCGATAGCATCAATGTTATTTGCCTGATGTACCGAGGCGCCCGCATCGCAGGCAAGCCAGCTCCCACATTAAGCTCGCGGTGCATCCGCTGACTATCGGCCAGCCCAGCACCCGAATGTCACACCACATCCACGCCCACATGAATCGCATCATGGCGCCAGAACTCCAGGTCGCAGTCGATCAACCGCTGGTGCTGGTCATAGTTGACCCGAGCAATGCGCAACCCCGGGCTGCCCACCGACACGCGCAACGCGGCGGCGGCTTCCACTGGCAGTGACGTCGGCACGATTTCAAAGCGCACACGGCCATAGTGCAGGTCGTACTTGCGCGCATACAGTTCGGTCATCGACTGATTCAGATCACACGCCAGAATCCCCGGAAAATACTGTGGGTTCAGGTAGTGCTCCACATACAACACCAGGCGCCCATCAATCCGCCGGCCTCGGCAGATCTGGATCACACTCGACAGCGCCGGCAACTGCAACCACGCACACACCGCCGCCGACGCCGGTTGCAGCCGCGCAGAAATCACTTCGGTGGACGCCACCCGGCCCTGATCCCCAACCATCGCGTGGAAGTGGCTGCGTTGCATCAGGTTGTAGGCCAGCCGTGGCGGCGAGACAAACCAGCCACGGCGCTCCTCACGGTAAATCTGCCCTTGGGCTTCCAGCTGTAACAAGGCTTCACGCACGGTAATGCGAGTGGTACCAAACAACTCGCTGAGCTTGCGCTCGGCGGGCAATTTACTCGCAGGCGGCAACAGACCGTGGTCGATCTGCTCTTGCAGCGCCAGGCCGATGGATGTCACCGCCTTGATTGCCTCATCACGCATCAACGTTACCTATCTGGACTAGACCAGCACCGTTCAGGTGCACATACCGCTCCGTAAATGGGCTTTTGCTTCTGCTTGCCAGCCTAGGCATTACAGATGACCGACAGATGACAGTCCCTGTCCGCGCCCTGCACCACACCCTGCAATACATCGGCCAAGTCCAGGTCCTGCGGGCACTTGAGCATGGTCTACGCTAAGCCTGCACTGCGCGATAAAAGCGATTTAAAAACGACATCGACATGAAACTGTCATGCACCGAGCCTAGATTGGCTCAGGTATTGCTCTGACCTAGACCAACACCACCGCAAACGTTCATAAAAACGCCGCGTTGAAAACGCCCAAAGGAGCTTCGGATGAAAAAGCTTTTCCTGGCATCACTGTTAGGCTCGACCATTGCCATGTGCACCGCCGCCATGGCTGCTGATACCGATCTAAAGACTCTGGAAGCCGCCGCGAAAGCCGAAGGCGCCGTCAACAGCGTCGGCATGCCCGATGACTGGGCCAACTGGAAAGGCACCTGGGAAGACCTGGCCAAGACCTACGGCCTCAAGCACATCGACACCGACATGAGCTCGGCCCAGGAAATCGCCAAGTTCGCCGCCGAGAAAGACAACGCCAGCGCCGATATCGGTGACGTCGGCGCCGCCTTCGGCCCGATTGCGGTGAAACAGGGCGTGGCCCAACCGTACAAGCCGAGCACCTGGGCGCAAGTGCCGGACTGGGCAAAAGATAAAGATGGCAACTGGGCCCTGGCCTACACCGGCACCATCGCCTTTATCGTTAATAAAAAGCTGCTGCACGGCTCCGAAGCTCCAACAAGCTGGGCTGACTTGAAAACCGGCAAATACAAGGTTTCCATCGGTGACGTGAGCACCGCCGCCCAGGCCGCCAACGGCGTGCTCGCGGCAGCCCTGGCCAACGGTGGCGACGAGAAGAACATCCAGCCTGCGCTGCTGATGTTTGCCGACATCGCCAAGCAAGGCCGCCTGTCGCTGGCCAACCCGACCATCGCCACCATGGAAAAAGGCGAAGTCGAAGTGGGCGTGGTTTGGGACTTCAACGGCCTGAGCTACAAAGCCAAGATGGCCAACCCGGATGACTACGTGGTGCTGATCCCATCGGACGGCTCGGTGATTTCCGGCTACACCACCATCATCAACAAATACGCCAAGCACCCGAACGCCGCCAAGCTGACCCGTGAGTACATCTTCAGCGACGCCGGCCAGACCAACCTGGCGCGCGGCAACGCCCGTCCGATCCGTGCCGAGCACTTGACCTTGCCGGCTGACGTGCAGGCCAAGCTGCTGCCGAACGAGCAATACAAGAAAGTCACGCCGATCAAGGATGCCGATGCTTGGGAGAAGACCTCCAAGGCACTGCCGCAGAAGTGGCAGGAAGAAGTCATCATCAATATGCAGTAAGGCTTCAACCCACATTGGCTCTCCACTGGAGATCCAATGTGGAAGCGGCTTGTGTGGGAGCGGGCTTGCTCGCGAAAGCGGTGGTTCAGTGAAAGAAGTGCTGCCTGACACACTGCTTTCGCGAGCAAGCCCGCTCCCACATTTTTACCCGGTTCCTCCAAGAAAACCGAGCCAAGATTAATCCGTCGCGGAGCCCCAGCCCCTATGAAGCACAACGTCATCCTTGTGGTGCTCGACGGCCTGAACTACGAGGTTGCCCGACATGCCATGGGGCATCTCCAGGCCTATATCGGCGCAGGACGCGCAGCGCTTTACAAACTGGACTGTGAACTGCCGGCCCTGTCCCGGCCGTTGTATGAATGCATCCTCACCGGCGTGCCACCGATCGACAGCGGCATCGTCCACAACCATGTCTCGCGCCTGTCCAACCAGCGCAGCATTTTCCATTACGCCACCGACGCCGGCCTCACCACAGCGGCGGCGGCTTACCACTGGGTCAGCGAGTTGTATAACCGCACGCCCTTTATTGCCGCGCGTGATCGCCATACCGACGACACGGCGCTGGCGATCCAGCACGGGCATTTCTACTGGAATGACCATTACCCGGATTCGCACCTGTTCGCCGACGCCGAAAGCCTGCGCCGCAAACACGCGCCGAACTTCCTCGTGGTGCACCCGATGAACATCGATGACGCCGGCCACAAGCATGGCCTCGATACCTCGCAATACCGCAACAGCGCACGCTCGGCCGACATCATCCTCGCCGATTACCTGCAAGGCTGGCTCGACGCCGGCTACCAGGTGCTGGTGACCGCCGACCACGGCATGAACAACGATCGCTCGCACAACGGCCTGCTGCCCGAGGAGCGTGAAGTGCCCCTGTTCGTGCTGGGCTCGGCCTTCAACTTCGACCCTGCCGCTACCCCCAAGCAAACCGAACTGTGCGGCACTGTCTGCGAACTGCTCGGTGTGCCCCACGACAAACCTGTATGCCGGGAGCTGTTGAAGTGAATTCCCTAACCCGTGGCAAATGGCTGGCGATCCTGTGCCTGGTGCCCTTTGCGCTGTTCTTTATCGTGTTTGAAATCGCCCCGCTGGTGTGGGTGTTGATCAACAGCCTGCAATCGGAGGAGTCCGGCTGGGGCGTGGCCAACTTCATCAAGATCTTCAGTTCGAAGTTCTACCTGCAGGCCATCCAGTACAGCCTTGAGATCAGCTTCTACTCCAGCGTGTTCGGCATCATCATCTCGGTGCTCGGCAGCTATTCGTTGCGCCGCGTCGATGGGCCGTTGCGCAATTTCGTCACCGCCTTCGCCAACATGACCAGCAACTTTGCCGGCGTGCCGCTGGCCTTCGCCTTCATCATCCTGCTGGGCTTCAACGGCAGCATCACGATCATGCTCAAGCAGGCCGGGATCATTCAGGACTTCAACCTGTATTCCAAAACCGGCCTGATCATTCTGTACACCTACTTCCAGATTCCACTGGGCGTGCTGCTGCTCTACCCGGCCTTCGATGCGTTGCGTGAAGACTGGCGCGAGTCGGCCTCGCTGCTGGGCGCCAGCGGCTGGCAGTTCTGGCGGCACATCGGCTTGCCGGTGCTGACCCCTGCGCTGCTTGGCACTTTCGTGATCCTGCTGGCCAATGCGCTCGGCGCCTATGCCACGGTGTACGCGCTGACCACCGGCAACTTCAACGTGCTGCCGATTCGCATTGCGGCGATGGTCTCCGGTGATATTTCCCTGGACCCGAACATGGCCAGTGCCCTGGCCGTGGTGCTGGTGGCGCTGATGACCGTGGTCACCGTGGTTCATCAACTGCTGCTCAAGAGGAGCTACCATGTCTCGCGCTGAAGCCGGCTCGGCCTCCCTCTACCATCGCGTAGTGGTGTACCTGTTGTTTGCGATTTTGGTGTTGCCGCTGGTGGGCACCTTTGTCTACTCCATTGCCAGCAGTTGGTCAGCGACGATCCTGCCCGCCGGCTTCACGGTGAAATGGTATGTGCAACTGTGGAGCGACCCACGCTTTCTGGCCGCCTTTGGCCAGTCGCTGCTGGTGTGCGTGGGTGCGCTGATCCTGTCGGTGGTGCTGATTCTGCCGCTGCTGTTCGTGGTGCATTACCACTTCCCTCGGCTCGATGCGCTGATGAACATCCTCATCCTGCTGCCCTTCGCGGTGCCGCCGGTGGTGTCGTCGGTGGGCCTGCTGCAACTCTACGGTTCCGGGCCGCTGGCGATGGTGGGCACGCCGTGGATTCTGATCGGCTGCTACTTCACCGTGGCCCTGCCGTTCATGTACCGCGCGATCACCAACAACCTGCAAGCGATCAACCTGCGCGACCTGATGGACGCCTCGCAATTGCTCGGCGCGAGCACTTGGCAGGCGGCAATCCTGGTGGTGCTGCCGAACCTGCGCAAGGGCTTGATGGTGGCGCTGCTGCTGTCGTTCTCGTTCCTGTTCGGTGAGTTCGTGTTCGCCAACATCCTGGTGGGCACCCGCTACGAAACCCTGCAGGTGTACCTCAACAACATGCGCAACAGCAGCGGCCACTTCACCAGTGCCGTCGTCATTTCCTATTTCTTCTTTGTGCTGGTGCTGACCTGGGCCGCCAATATCTTGAACAAGGACAAAAGCCAATGAGCTTCGTCAGCGTCCAACACCTGCAAAAAGGCTACGCCGGCACCCCGGTGTTCAGTGACATCAACTGCGAGATCGCCAAGGGCGAATTCGTCACCCTGCTCGGCCCGTCCGGTTGCGGCAAGTCGACCTTGCTGCGTTGCATCGCCGGCCTCACGTCGGTGGACAGCGGCAAAATTCTGCTGGATGGCCAGGACATCGTTCCCCTCAGCCCGCAGAAACGCCACATCGGCATGGTGTTCCAAAGCTATGCGCTGTTCCCCAACATGACCGTGGAGCAGAACGTTGCCTTCGGCCTGCGCATGCAAAAGGTCAACGCCGACGACAGCCACAAGCGCGTGCAGGAAGTGCTGCAACTGGTGGAGCTCAAGGAGCTCGCCGGCCGCTACCCGCATCAGATGTCCGGAGGCCAGTGCCAGCGCGTGGCGCTCGCCCGCTCGCTGGTGACCCGCCCACGCCTGTTGCTGCTCGATGAGCCCCTGTCGGCGCTGGACGCGCGGATCCGCAAGCACCTGCGCGAGCAGATCCGGCAGATTCAGCGCGAATTGGGGCTGACCACGATTTTCGTCACCCATGATCAGGAAGAGGCCCTGACCATGTCCGACCGCATCTTCCTGATGAACCAGGGCAAGATCGTGCAGAGCGGCGATGCCGAAACGCTCTACACCGCGCCGGTGGATGTGTTCGCCGCCGGTTTCATCGGCAACTACAACCTGCTCGACGCCGACAAGGCCAGCCAATTGCTGCAGCGCCCGATCAGTGGGCGCATTGCGATTCGCCCGGAGGCCATCGAACTGAGCCGCAGCGGCGAACTGGACGCTCTGGTGCGCAGCCACAGCCTGCTGGGCAACGTGATTCGCTACCGCATCGAGGCGCGCGGCGTGGAATTGGTGGTGGATGTGCTCAACCGTTCCGCCGACGACCTGCACCCGGATGGCCAGCGCCTGGCACTTTCCATCGACCCCAGTGCGTTGTGTGAAGTAGCCTGACGCCACGATTTATTTCAGAGAGCATGACGGATGGCATTGGTAATTTTTGATTTGGACGACACCTTGATCCACGGCGACTGCGCCACGCTGTGGAGCGAGCAGATGGGCCGCCTGGGCTGGGTCGACCCTGAGTCATTCATGCGCAAGAACAACGAACTGATGGACGCCTACGGCCTTGGCAAGCTGCGCATGGAAGATTTCATGGACTTCAGCCTGGAACCAATGATCGGCCGCACGCCGGAAGAGATCGAGCACCTGGTAGAGCCATGGGTCGAGGACGTCATCGAGCCGCTGATCTACAGCGACGCCACCAAGACCATCGCCCGCCACCGCGCGAATGGCGACCGGATTCTGGTGATTTCCGCGTCGGGCACTCACTTGGTCAAACCCATTGCGGCACGTATCGGTATTGATGAAGTGCTCGGCATCGACCTGGATGTCAGCCATGGCGTGTACAGCGGCCATACCGTGGGCGTACTGACGTACCGTGAAGGCAAGATCACGCGGTTGCTGGAATGGCTGGAGCAGGAAGGCGAGACATTGGACGGCGCGTATTTCTACTCGGATTCACGCAATGATTTACCGTTGCTGCTGAAAGTGGATCACCCGCAGGTGGTGAATCCGGATCCGGTGTTGCGTGAGCATGCAGAAAAGGCCGGTTGGCCGATTCATCACTGGGTGTGACTCTATTTAATTGAAATGCAATCAACGGTGGGAGCTGGCTTGCCTGCGATAGCGGTGTACCAGATGAAACATTCTTCACTGAGGCACCGCTATCGCAGGCAAGCCAGCTCCCACACTCACTGCATTTCAACTTGAGATCAGGCCAACGTCTCGTCAATCACCAACACCAATTTCCCCGAAATCTGATTGCTCGCCAACTCAGCAAACGCCGCCTCGGCATCCTTGATCGGGAAGGTCTTGGCCAGTTGCGGGCTCAGGCGTCCCTCGGCAAACAGCGGCCATACATGCTGGCTCAAGTCACTGAACAGGTCTGCCTTGAACTGATCGCTGCGGCTGCGCAGAGTCGAGCCGAGCAACTGAATGCGCTTGCCCAGCACCTGCGCCAGGTCGAGCTGCGCATCGCGCCCGCCCATCAAGCCGATCAATACCCAACGGCCGTCCAGGGCCAGCAGCTTGAGGTCCAGCGCGGCGTAGTTGCCACCCACCGGGTCGAGGATCACATCGAACGGCCCGAAATCGCTTAGCCCTTCAATGCCGTCAGTACGCACCACGCCGCCCTGGGCACCGAGTGCTTCGCAGTACGCCAGGCGCTGCGCCGAGCCGACGCTGACCCAGCACGGGCTTCCAAACGCTTTGCACAGCTGGATCGCCGCCGAGCCCACGCCACTGGCGCCGGCATGCAGCAAGACTTTTTCGCCGGGCTTGAGGCCCGCCAGCTGGAACAGATTCAGCCACGCGGTGCTGTACACCTCAGGCAATGCCGCCGCTTCGGTCAGCGACAAGCCTTCCGGCACCGGCAGGACGTGGCGCGCATCCACCACCACTTCTTCGGCCATGCCGCCCCCGGCGAGCAATGCGCAGACGCGGTCACCGACCTGCCAGGACGACCCCGGCCCGACCTCACGGATGACCCCGGAGCACTCAAGACCCAGCACGTGGCTGGCACCAGGCGGCGGCGGATAGAGCCCGGCGCGCTGTAATAAATCGGCGCGATTAAGGCCCGCAGCCGCCACACGAATGCGAACTTGGCCTACATCGCAGGTAGGGCTGGGTTCTGTCAGCCACTCCACATGACCTTCAACGCCTTGCAATGCTTTCACAGTGCCTCCATAGTGAGTCTGGACTGAGCCCGTAGCTGTAGCGCCGGGCTTTTTGCATTATGCGACCGGATCATATGGAACCGGCTCCCTCAAAGACGGCCTAATATGCGTTATCAATTGCCCCCGCGTCGAATCAGCATGAAGCATCTGTTCCCCAGCACCGCCCTCGCTTTTTTCATTGGTCTCGGCTTCGCGTCGATGTCGACCAATACGTTCGCAGCCAACAGCTGGGACAACCTTCAGCCTGATCGCGATGAGGTGATTGCAAGCCTTAACGTCGTCGAGTTGCTCAAGCGTCATCACTACAGCAAGCCGCCGCTGGACGACGCCCGCTCGGTGATCATCTACGACAGCTACCTCAAGCTGCTGGATCCGTCGCGCAGCTACTTCCTGGCCAGCGATATCGCTGAGTTCGACAAGTGGAAGACCCAGTTCGACGACTTCCTCAAAAGCGGCGACCTGCAGCCCGGCTTCACCATCTACAAGCGTTACCTGGACCGTGTCAAAGCGCGTCTGGACTTCGCCCTGGCTGAGCTGGACAAAGGCGTCGACAAGCTCGACTTCACCCAGAAGGAAACCCTTCTGGTGGATCGCAAGGACGCGCCTTGGCTGACCAGCAGCGCCGCCCTTGACGACCTGTGGCGCAAACGCGTCAAGGACGAAGTGCTGCGCTTGAAGATCGCCGGCAAAGAGCCCAAGGCCATTCAAGAGCTGTTGACCAAGCGCTACAAGAATCAGCTGGCACGTCTGGACCAGACCCGTGCCGAAGATATCTTCCAGGCCTACATCAACACCTTCGCGATGTCCTACGACCCGCACACCAATTATCTGTCGCCAGATAACGCGGAAAACTTTGATATCAACATGAGTCTGTCGCTGGAGGGCATCGGTGCCGTCCTGCAAAGCGACAATGACCAGGTCAAAATCGTGCGTCTGGTGCCGGCAGGTCCGGCAGACAAGACCAAGCAGGTTGCTCCGGCCGACAAGATCATCGGCGTGGCCCAGGCCGACAAAGAGATGGTCGACGTGGTCGGCTGGCGTCTGGACGAAGTGGTCAAGCTGATCCGCGGGCCGAAAGGCAGCGTGGTGCGCCTGGAAGTGATTCCGCACACCAATGCACCGAACGACCAGACCAGCAAGATCGTGTCCATCACCCGTGAAGCGGTGAAGCTTGAAGACCAGGCCGTGCAGAAGCAGATCCTGAACCTCAAGCAGGATGGCAAGGATTACAAGCTCGGCGTGATTGTGATCCCGGCCTTCTACCTGGACTTCAAAGCGTTCCGTGCCGGTGATCCGGACTACAAGTCCACCACCCGCGACGTGAAGAAAATCCTGACCGAGCTGCAGAAGGACAAAGTCGACGGCGTAGTGATCGATCTGCGCAACAACGGCGGCGGTTCCCTGCAGGAAGCCACCGAGCTGACCAGCCTGTTTATCGACAAAGGCCCGACCGTGTTGGTACGCAACGCTGACGGCCGCGTCGACGTGCTTGAAGACGAGAACCCGGGTGCCTTCTACAAAGGGCCGATGGCGCTGCTGGTCAACCGTCTCTCGGCTTCGGCCTCGGAGATTTTCGCCGGCGCGATGCAGGACTACCACCGTGCGCTGATCATCGGCGGCCAGACCTTCGGTAAAGGCACCGTGCAGACCATTCAGCCGCTCAACCATGGCGAACTGAAACTGACCCTGGCCAAGTTCTACCGGGTTTCCGGGCAGAGCACCCAGCATCAGGGCGTGCTGCCGGATGTCGACTTCCCGTCAATCATCGACACCAAGGAAATCGGCGAGAGCGCACTGCCTGAAGCCATGCCGTGGGACACCATCCGCCCTGCGATCAAGCCAGCGTCGGACCCGTTCAAACCGTTCCTGACGCAGTTGAAGGCTGACCATGACGCGCGCTCCGCCAAGGATGCCGAGTTTGTGTTCATCCGCGACAAACTGGCCCTGGCCAAGAAGCTGATGGAAGAGAAAACCGTCAGCCTCAACGAAGCCGATCGCCGTGCGCAGCACACCAGCATCGAAAATCAGCAACTGGTACTGGAAAACGCCCGCCGCAAGGCCAAAGGCGAAGACCCGCTCAAGGAACTGAAGAAAGAAGATGAAGATGCGCTGCCGACCGAGCCGGAAAAAACCAAGCCGGAAGATGACGCCTACCTGTCTGAAACAGGCCGGATCCTGCTCGACTACCTGAAGATCAGCAAGCAGGTGGCCAAGCAGTAAATGATGGCAGTTTAATGTGAACGCTCCTCGGAGTGTCATCATATAGACATCATTCTGTCGTGAAATGAAGGACCGCAGGCGCCAAGCCCGCGGTCCTTTTTTTTCGATCGAGATCGCCATGACCATGACCGAACAGCTGAATGCATTGGGCTCTATCCTGGCTCAAGGCAGTTTGCACAGCCTGTTCCAACCGATCATTTGCCTGTCCGAACGGCGCATCCTCGGCTACGAAGCCCTCAGCCGTGGCCCCTCCAATAGCCCCTTGCACTCCCCGGTCGCGCTGTTTTCCGTGGCCAGGCATATCGGGCGCCTCAGTGAACTGGAAATGGCCTGCCGCGAAAGCGCGTGTCGACGGTTCAGCGAACAGAAACTGCCAGGCAAGCTGTTCCTGAATATCTCGCCGGAATCCTTGATGGAGACCGCGCATCAACCGGGGCGCACCTTGCAACTGCTGCGCGACGTTGGCATTCCTCCTAGCCAAGTGGTGATCGAACTCACCGAGCAGACCCCCACCGACGACTTCGATCTGCTGCAAACCGCGCTGCACCATTACCGCGACATGGGCTTCGCCATCGCCCTGGATGACCTGGGCGCCGGCTATTCCAGCCTGCGGTTGTGGTCGGAGCTGCGCCCGGACTACGTGAAGATTGACCGGCATTTTATCGACGGCATCCATCAGGACGCGCTCAAGCGTGAGTTCGTCGGCTCCATCCTGCAAATCGCCAGGGCGTCGCGGGCACAGGTCATTGCCGAAGGTATTGAGTTACCCGAAGAATTGGCGGTGTTGACCGAGATGGGCGTGGACCTGGTCCAGGGCTACCTGCTCTGCCGCCCGCAGGAACAGCCGCCCCAGGAAGCACGCCTGATGCTGCCCAAGCAGGACAACGCCAACCTCGCCCTAAGCGAAGAAGGCAGCGACCTCAGTGCCCTGCTGAACGAGCAACCGGCGGTGGATCAGGACACGGCCACCGCCCAGGTGCTGGAGTCGTTCCGCCGTCAGGCCAATCTCAATTCGCTGGCGGTGCTGGACGGGCGTGGCCACCCGGTCGGCATCGTGCACCGGCATTCGTTATCGGACGCCCTGCTCAAGCCCTTCGCCACCGACCTGTTCGCGCGCAAGCCCATCAGCCGTTTGATGAGCGATGACTTTTTGGCGGTTGAATTGAGCCAATCGCTGCAGCAAGTCAGCCGCCTGCTGACCAGCCGCGCACGGCAACGGATTGAAGAAGATTTCATCATCACGCTCAATGGCGACTACCTGGGCCTGGGGCGGGTGATCGATGTGCTCAAGCTGATCACCGAGCTGAAGATCCAGCAGGCGCGTTACGCCAACCCGCTGACGCTGCTGCCGGGCAACGTGCCGATCCAGCAATGCCTGACGCGGCTGTTGCAGCAACAACGAGAGTCAGTGATCTGCTACGTGGATATCGACAGCTTCAAGCCGTTCAACGATATCTACGGCTACGGGCGCGGGGATGAGGTCTTGCTGTGCCTGGCGCAATGCCTCAACGACCGGGTTGACCCCAGCCGCGACTTTGTCGGGCATATCGGCGGCGATGATTTTTTGCTGGTGCTGGGCCCACAGGATTGGCGCAAGCGTCTCAACCAGTTGCTGGATGATTTTCACACCCAGTGCCGACGCTTCTACCGCGCTGAACACCTCGACGCCGGCTGCTTTGTGGCATTGAACCGCCAGGGCGCGCGTCAGGAATTCGCCTTGCTGTCGCTGTCGATCGGCGTGGTTCACTTATATCCACAGGCCTGTGGGCAACTCGATGCCAGCCAGTTGGCGGAGCTGGCCTCGCAGGCCAAGCACCACGCCAAGGATGTGGCGGGCTACAGCATTCATGTGATCGACAGCATGGACATGCTGGCCCAGGCGCTTTAAGCCTCGGCAGATTCCGGGTAATCGTATTCGAACACGCGCACCACTTCCGAGGCGTGCCAGGAGGCGGCGGCCACGCCATCGGACGGCCCGCTGAAACGCCCCAGGCGCTCCACGCATTCGAAGAAACCGGTACGCGGCAGGCGGCTGGCACCCTGGCTGATCACCAGTGAGCTGCGCAATGGCTGCTCGGCCTTGGCGTCCAGCGCGGCCAGGTGCTCAAGGGCGGCGGCCAGGGTCTGCATGGCCGGCGTGGGAAATTGCAGACGCTCCAGCAGCGCGCGGTAGGTCAGCAGGTGACGCTGGCGGCGCGCCTGATCCAGTTCGTTGAGTAGTCCATCCCAGTGTTGACGGCTGATACGTAGGCTCAAGATTCATCCCTCCAACCTGCAACGCCCAATTCCCAGGCCAGGCTGCGGCGAATGGCGGCATCCGGCTGGCGTTCACCACTTTCAATCAATCCGAGATACGAAGGGCTGATACCCACGGTGCGGGCCAGGGTTTCGATGGCCAGCCCCCGGGTTTCACGCAGGCCGCGCAGGTCCGCGAGCGGGCGCAAAGCCTGATCGGGAACGACCTGAGCGTCAGAAGAAGGAGGGAGTGCTGGTTGTTGCTGACCGGCGGCTTTTAGTAGCGCCTGGTACTGGTCCCATGGCAACACCGCGTACTCGGGTTCGCCATTGCGTGAAATTATCTGAATATCCATGACTGCCCCGTAGGATAACAACACTCACTAAGTAAGCTCTTTCCTTAGGAGTGTAATCCTAACAGCCACAAAGGTCGCAGGGGGATAGCCGTGTGATCAGTTTTTTTGCGGGTTTTCCTCAGCCAGCAGCGCAGGCGTCGCAGGCAGGCGCTCAACCACCGCAAGCTTTTCCGGGCGCTGGGCGTCACGCCAGGCGCGAAAGGCGCTCAGTTCGCCGTCCAGGGTCTTCATGACCCATGCCAGCACCGCGATGTCATCGAGCATGCCAAATACCGGGATAAAGTCCGGGATCGCGTCAATCGGGCTGAGGAAGTACATCAAGCCCGCCACCACCGAAATCAGCGCCTTGGGGCTGATTGCCCGGTATTCGCCGCGCCAGTAGGCCAGGCACAGGGCCTGAAGCAATTTGAGATCATCCTTGAGCTTACCCAGGCGATTGCCCTGGCTTGAGCCTTTTGCGGCGACAGCAAACAGCAAGGTTGGCAAACGCCCACGGCCAAGCAGACGCGCGGCCATGGGCAAAAAACGGGTGAAATTGAACGGTGGTTTCATCTGTCACTCCAGTTCCAGGCGACATAAAAGGTTATCCACACAAATTGTGGATAACCTTGTGAACAGAGCCTGTTTTATCGTCTGAAAGCCACGGACTACAAGGCTTGCAGTCAGATCGGGCGTTTTTTGCGCACATAAAAAAAACCCAAGATTTCATTGACTTGGCGTTGATGTGCGGCTACCCGTGCTCGAGTCTTATATAAGACTGTTTCAGTTTGCAGGGGTTCGTTTGAATTTACGTCGGGTGTGAATCACGCGGATTTACCGGGCCGCAGATACGACAACGCCCCGTCGAAACGGGGCGTTGTCTGTTCAGGCGCCGATTACTTCTTGGCGGCTGGAGCAGCAGGTGCGTCAGGGGCTTCAGCCTTGGCTGGGTCCTTGATGCCCAGCAGTTCCAGGTCGAATACCAGCACGGAGTTGGCTGGAATCGCCGGGCTCGGGCTCTGAGCGCCGTAGGCCAGGTCAGACGGGATGTACAACTCGACCTTCTCGCCAACGTGCATCAGTTGCAGGCCTTCGACCCAACCCGGGATCACGCCGCTGACCGGCAGGTCAATCGGGCTACCGCGATCAACGGAGCTGTCAAAGGTCGTGCCGTTGGTGAGCTTGCCGGTGTAGTGAACAGTCACCACGTCGGTCGGCTTAGGCTGAGCGCCGTCGGCCTTCTTCACGATCTTGTACTGCAGACCGGAAGCAGTGGTCACTACGCCGTCTTTCTTGGCGTTTTCCTCGAGGAATTTCTTGCCGGCGGCTGCCGACTCTTCGCTCATTTTGGTCATACGTTCTTCTGCACGCTTCTGCAGTGCGGCAAACGCTTCAACCAGTTCGTCGTCTTTCAGCTTCTGTTCTTTCTTGCCGACGGCATCTTCGATGCCTTGGGCTACCGCTTTGGAGTCCAGGTCATCCATGCCTTCCTGGGCAAGACTTTTGCCCATGTTCAGGCCGATACCGTAGGAAGCTTTCTGCGCCGGGGTTTTCAGCTCTACGCTGGTCTGCGAATCACAACCCGCAAGTACCAGGCTAACCAGGGCCACCGCCGCCGCCAACCGATGCTGTTTCATGCTATTTCCTTGTTCGTGCGCCAAAAGGGCATTCGAGTAAAGTCGCGAGCTTATCAGGCGGCCACGACCAATGGCTACCGGCATGTGAGCAGGAAACTTCCGATAAGTTCACGTGTTTAAAAGCATTTTCATTCATGATGGAGGCCCGCGACGGATCGCGGGACTGCCTGCAACCAGGCTCATGGCCACTTGCCGCACCTATGGCGTAGTGGCATAACAACGCGACAACTCGACAAGGATAGTTATCTTGCGCATTTTTTCCCGTGTTCTGCTTCTGATATTGCTCGCCCTCGGCCTGCTGCTGGCCGTCGTGCTCTATTACACCATCAACCCCAAGCTGCCCGACTACGTGCCCGTGCAGCAGGTGCGCTACCAGGATCAATGGAGTGCCGCCGATCGCCAGACCTACTACTTCACGCCTCAGGGCACTCAAGTGAAAGGCCTGCACTACGACTGGTTCACCGCCCTGGAACTGCCGTTCTCCGAACAGCGTTTTGCCACGCCCGAGTACCTGGCGCGCTTTGGTTTTCTGGTCGACCCCAAGCAGGTCCCCACCGCGCAGAACCCCGGCAATCTGCCAGTCGGTTTTGCCCGCCATCAGAATGCCGGCAGCAAGGTTGAATACCTGGATATCACCTGCGCCGCCTGCCACACCGGCGAGCTGCACTTCAAAGGCCAGGCTCTGCGCATTGATGGCGGCTCGGCCCAGCACGTGCTGCCCTCCAGCGTGCCCACCTTGCGCGGCGGCAGCTTCGGCCAGGCACTGGTGGCCAGCCTGGCCGCCACCTATTACAACCCGTGGAAATTCGAGCGCTTTGCCCGCCAGGTGCTGGGGGATCGATACGACGCCGAACATGGCCAGCTGCGTCAGGACTTCAAACGGTCGCTCAACCAGTTCCTCAAAGTCGCCTGGAATGACACCCACCGCGGCCTCTACCCCACCGAAGAAGGCCCGGGCCGTACCGACGCGTTTGGCCGCATCGCCAATGCCAGCTTTGGCGACGCTATCTCGCCGGACAATTACCGCGTGGCCAATGCTCCGGTGGACTACCCGCACCTGTGGGATATCTGGACCTTCGACTGGGTGCAATGGAACGGTTCGGCCCAGCAACCCATGGCGCGCAACATCGGCGAAGCCCTCGGCGTCGGTGCGACACTGGACTTCTTCGACAGCGCCGGTCAGCCCCTTCAAGGCGAAGCGCGCTACCCTTCCAGCGTGCGCGTGCGTGACCTCAACCTGATCGAAGAAACCCTGCAACGCCTCAAGCCGCCCACCTGGCCGGAAGACCTGTTCGGCGCCATCGACAAACCCCTCGCCGCCCAGGGCCGCGCGTTGTTCGCCGAGAACTGCGCCGGTTGCCATGTGCCCGCCGTCAGCCAGGTCAATGGCCGCCCGGTGCAGCAGTTGAAAATGCTCCCCGTTGAATACATCGGCACCGACCCCGGCACCGCCAGCAACATCGCCGACCAACGCTACGACCTCAGCGCGCTGCAATGGGACCCGGCGGAACTGGCCAGGCTCAACGTCGAACTGCAACCCACGCCGACCGCGCCGCTGGACCTGCACAATATGTCGGTGGCGCAAGGCCTGGCCTACGTCACCGCCTTTGTCGAAGACCACGCCTACCGCGCCGCCGGCGTGACCCCGGCCGAGCGGCCAGGCCTGGACGGTTTCGGCCTGCCTATCGGTGTGCGCGAGGTGCGTGCCTACAAAGCGCGGCCACTGGCCGGCGTGTGGGCCACGCCGCCCTTCCTGCATAACGGCTCGGTGCCGACGATCTACCAATTGCTCTCGCCTCAGGACGAGCGCAGCACCACTTTCTATAAAGGCACGTTCGCCTACGACCCGCGCCACCTGGGCTTTGAAACGCAGGCGTTCAAGAATGGCTTCCTGTTCGATACCAAAGTCACCGGCAATCACAACAGCGGCCACGAGTTTCGCGCCGGCCAACGTGGCAATGGCGTGATCGGCCGCGGCCTGCAACCGCAGGAACGCTGGGCGCTGCTGGAATACCTCAAAGTACTGGGCGGCCCGCTGGAGCAACAGTTGCCATGAATATCCGATCTGACTACAAGGAATCTTCGATGCTCGCGCGTCTGTGGCTGCGCCTCGGCGCGTTTCTGGGTAAAACCCTGTTATGGCTGGTGGGCCTGGGGCTGCTGGGCTGGCTGATCGCTGCCGCCTGGTTTGCCTGGCAGCACAGCGGCCCGGTGTCGCCGGACGAGCAGATCCCGCCCGGTGAAGCGGCCATGACCCAGGGCATCATTCAGACGGCCGTGCGCATCGTCGATCAGCACCGCGAAGGCACGCGCTACTTGCGCGATGCGCATGCCAAGGCTCACGGCTGCGTGAAGGCGCAAGTCAGCGTAGTGGCGGATCTTGACCCGGCATTGCGCCAAGGGGTGTTCGCCGAGCCGGGCAAAACCTGGCAGGCACTGATGCGTCTGTCCAATGGCAATGCTTATCCGCAATTCGACAGCATCCGCGATGCGCGGGGCATGGCGATCAAGTTGCTGGATGTTCCGGGCAAACAGTTGATGGCGGATCAGCAAGCGCGTACCGAACAGGATTTCGTGATGTTCAGCCATCCGAATTTCTTTGTCAGCGATGTGGCGGAGTACGCGCAAAACATCGGCGCCCAGGCCGACGGCAAGAAGGTCCTGGCGTTCTTTCCCAAGGCAGACCCGCGCAGCTGGCAGGTGCGCCATTTGTTTATCGCGCTGGCCACGCTGTCGCCTGCCCCGGCCAGCCCGACGCAGACGACTTACTTTTCGGTGTCGCCCTACAAGTTCGGCGCAGCCAATGCCAAGTTTCGCGTAGCGCCTGACACGCTCAGTTGCCCTGAGTATGTGTTGCCCAAGCAGAACCAGGACCTGCCGAACTTTCTGCGCAGTGCCTTGAGCCAGCAGCTGTCGACCGACCGTGTGCCGGCGTGTTTTGTGTTGCAGGTTCAGCGGCAGAATCCACAGAAATTCATGCCGATTGAAGACACCAGCATTGAATGGAAGGAGAGCGATGCGCCGTATGAGACCGTGGCGACCGTGCGGGTTGAGGCGCAGGATTTTGATACACCGGCGTTGAATCTCGCTTGTGATAACCAGTCGTTTAATCCGTGGTTTGGGCTGGAGGCGCACCGACCGATTGGGGGGATTAATCGGTTGCGTAAGGCGGTGTATGAGGCTGTGAGCGACTATCGGCATCGTCGTAATTTGTGAGGTATGGGGGGGCGAGTACATATCCGTTTTTGGGTGATGGCGGGTATGGATTCGGCCCTTACGGCGGGTCACTTTGGAAAAGCCTGTACGGACCGGACACATGGTTGACGGGTGTGCGGGGACATGGTGGACACTTTTGGCGAGCCAACTTCGCCGGAAAGCCATCATGCCCTGGACACGAGAAATACCATGAGCCTGAAAGAAGCGTTTATTGCCTTGGCACGGCAACCGGCAGCAATAAACGAGAGCTTTGTCGACGGTTCGACATCAGTCCGCAAACGGAGCATATGTTGGGCAGGCCGGCGCACAACACGCACAGGGAATCGCGGTGATTGGCGGCATGCTCTCGGGAACATTACTGGCGATTTTCTTTGTGTCGGTGTTCTTTGTCGTCGTCTACAAAATATTCAAAATTGATTCTTCGTCATGAGGGCTCCCCACACACAAGTCGAAAAAGACTAGCCCTGCCCAAGCCCATCGATGTCCGAAAATCCATCGACGGGCTTGCAGCGCGGGTCAAGCGGGACATTAAGGTCGCAGTGCTTGACCCGCCAGTTTCCGTGCTGCTCAACACGCCTCAAAAACGAGTGAAGATTTTGTATGGGACACGCAGTGGCTTTTGCGTTTGGCGGGCCTGAGCCGGGCTCGCATCTATAGAGCGCGATAACCAGGGCCAGCGCCCACAACGCTCCCTCTTCGGGCAATAGCCAGACGCGGCAGATCACGCCAAGAACGGCTCCCGCGGTCGAGCCATCAAATGAAAAAACTACATATTTCCTGCAATTTGGGATTTTGCAATATTTTGTCTTTACAGGATTTTTGCTTAGTACTAGATTTGGCCGTAGTCGAGGACACCTGCCTGCCCCAGACAATAAAAACAATAAGAGGTACGTTCATGCACACACCTACCCCCAGCAATATCCTCTGCGACGTAGTGGACGCCCGGCCTGTCAGTCGCTTGCAGTGGGAGCTGCTCGCCCTCTGCGTACTGGTTGCAGTGCTTGACGGGTTCGATACCCAGATCGTCGGATTCCTGGTGACGGCCATGGCTTCGACCTTGAACGTGACGCCCCAAGCCCTGGCCCCGGTGTTCGCGGCAGGTTTATTGGGTTTGATGCTCGGCGCCCTGCTACTTGCCCCTATGGCGGACCGCCTGGGGCGCAAGAAGATTCTGGTGTTGTCGATCCTGTTGTTCGGCACATTCGCGTTACTGACCGCTTTTGTTAACAGCGTTCCGCAATTGCTGGTCGTGCGCTTCCTGACCGGTATAGGTCTTGGCGGCGCGATCCCCAACCTGGTGGCGCTGATCTCTGAATACAGCCCACGGCGTTATGCGCGCAGTGCCGTCACACTGCTGTTCTGTGGCATGCCACTGGGCGCGATGCTGGCAGGTTTGACGGTCGACCAACTCCTCGCCACCTGGGGATGGGAAAACCTTTTCCTGATTGGTGGCGCGCTGCCCTTGCTGGTCGCCGGCGTCGTGGCACGGCGGCTTCCGGAGTCGGTTGAGTTCCTCAGTCGCAAGCCCGGCAGTCGCCCTGCCCTGAGCGCTATCATCAAGCGGCTCGCACCCGATCTCGCTGAACTGCCCGCCAGCCTTGGCCGTCCGCGTCAACAGGCAACCTCCTCTACTTCCCTGAGCCGTCTTTTCACCGCCGGCATGTGGCGTCGCACACTGTTACTCTGGCTGCCGTACGCCATGAACCTGCTGATTTTGTACTTCATCATGAGCTGGATCCCGACACTGCTGGTGGCAGCCCATGCACCGCTAAGCATGGGGATCCGCGCGATTATTCTGTTCAGCCTGGGAGGTGTGATCGGCTCAGTTATACAAGGCTGGCTGATGAACCGTTGGGGCTCGGTCAATGTGCTGACCCTCGAGTTCATGGGCTACCTGGCGGTCGTGCTGGCGCTCAGCCAATTGCCGGTTTCGCTTTATTCGCTTTTCCCCGCGATGCTGGCGCTGGGCATTCTGGTACAGGGCGCGCAGGCCGGTCTTAACGCTTTAGCCGCCGAGTTGTACCCACAGGAAATACGCTCCACAGGTATCGGCTGGGCATTAGGCGTCGGGCGCGTGGGTTCCATTACAGGGCCTGTTTGCGGAGGCTTGATGCTGGCGGCCGGCTGGGTTTTGACAGAGATCCTCATCGCAGCGTTGATCCCGGGCGCCATCGCGCTGACGGCGATTACCTTGCTGCGACTGGACCCCGCAAGCAAGCGACAACCAACACGCTCACAAAGCGAACGGGCGCTGATGCGCTCAAAGACCTGCCCGCCAGGGGTTGAGTGAAATCGGCTTTCTGCCGGTTATTGCCAGCCCTGGCAAAGTGCTCCCCTCCAGTTCATTCCGGCCGGCCGCCCCGGCCTGGATGAAGCCGAGTGATATCGTCAAAATCGAAATCGAGCGAATTGGTATCCTGCGCACCAGTAATGTAGACGAGCGCTGACATGCAAAAACCGTTTGATTGCGAAGACAACACCGAGCACCTGGCTGACAGCAAAGGCTCCAGCCTGGAGCGGATGTTGCGAATCCTGGACCTGTTTACCGAGCGCCATCCAATCTGGACGGTCGATGGAATGGGAAATGCGCTGGGGTTCACACGCTCCACCGCCTACCGTTACGTACGTGAACTGGCCGAGGCCAATTTGCTGTTTCAGGTAGAGGCCGGGCGCTACGCTCTGGGCGCGAGAATCATCACTTGGGATCGCCAACTGCGCGTCAGTGATCCGCTGGTTCGTGCCGCACATGCACTCGAGCCCAGCTTTCCAAAGTGGGGCGCCGAGCAAGCATGGCTGGTGTGCCGATCGTTCAAGGATCAAGTGGTCTGCGTCCATCAAACCGGCAATCTGTCCAATCAGGTGAGCTATTCACGAGGCTCGCCAAGACCGTTGTTCATGGGCGCCACTTCCAAAGTCATTCTGGCCAATATGGGCTCGCGACACCAAAGCCGGATATTTCTGGAAAACCCGAGTGATGTCGAATCCAGCAACCTGGGTAAGACGTGGGAGCAATTCCGACGCTCGCTGCAGCGCCTGCGCCGCCAGGGATATGTACTGAGCATCAGCGAAGTGGATGCTGACGTCTTCGGCCTGGCGGCGCCCATATTCGATGGCGACGGCAAAGTCGTGGGTAGCATCAGTTGCGTGCGCCCGACCTCGCAACGCGACAGCGAACAGGATGAAGTGCAAGGCCAGCAGATCCTCACCCTTGCCGACAATCTTTCACAACTCATGACCGCACTGGCGCACAGAGCAGAACTTCTGGACTGACCTGTGCGCAGGTCATCTACGGATGAGGGACGTAACACCGGACGCATCGCCACGGTCGGCCAACCCATCAATCGCGTTGCCCTTGAACTCGGCGGCAACGCCCTACTGATGGTGTTCAGCGACGTTTGGCTTTCACCAGCTCAGCAATCAAAAAATCCCTGAACGCTGAAACCGCTGCCGGCAAATTGCGCCCAGCCATGCTCTGCAGTTCGATGCGGCGTGCCTGCATGCCTTCATCAAGGATCGGCACGCATTGCAGCGCCTTGTCCGCCACCTGCTTGTGCAAGGTCATTTCGCTGGCCAGGCTGATAACGCCTTCTTCGCGGACGAAGCTGTAGAGCGCGGCAACGTAATTGGTGGTCAACACCGGGTCGAACAACAACCCCTGTACGCCGCAACAGATGTCAAACAGCTGCCGTATGGTGGTGTCAGCCTTGGGTAACGCAATGGGCCAGGGTTGCAACTCGGCAAGGGTGACCGCTTCACGCCCGGCCAAGGGATGAGAATTGGAGACCACGGCGAAAATCGCCCCGCTCAGGACATGTTCAACCTTGATTTCCTTTTGCGGCGTCAGGCTGAAGGTCATCGCCAGATCGGCTTCGCCGGAACGAACTTTCTCAGTCGCTTGCGCAGGCGCACAGACCTCCAATGTGAAATGAATGCCCTGATACTCACGCCTGAACGCGCTGATGCTCCTGGGCATGTATTCCAGTGCAAATCCTTCCGAACAAGCAACATGCACATGGCCCCGCCGCAAGCCATGCAGCTCGGTAATTTCCAGCACCACCTGCTCGGCCTCAAGCTGCGACTTGCGCGCATATGCCGCCAATCGCGCCCCCGCCTCGCTGAGCACCATGCCCCGGGCACGACGCTCAAACAGGCTGGCATCCAGAGCCACCTCAAGCTTGGAAATTTGTCGGCTCACCGCTGATGCCGCTACATTCAGCCGCAATGAGGCTTCGCTGATCGACCCGCATCGCGCGACTTCGAGAAAATAGCGCAGTGCTGTGGACTGCACGCCATACAGTTGCATCGGCGCCTCCAAGGGTTGCCTTTTCGGCAAAGGAAGTATCGAAATATTATTCTTGTGGCATTGATAGCCTTTCCCTACATTCGTGTCCAGACCAAAAAAACCTTGCCTGAGCTTTCATCCTCCTTACGCATTTGCGACCCGCTGCCCTTTGATTCAACCACACTCGCCAACGGAGACGACGGCATGGGCATCAAAGGTTTCGCCTGCAGTATCGCGCTGATGGGCATCATCATCAGTTTTCCGGCTCATGCCGGTAAAGCCAACGACACCTTGGTTTACGCTTCCGACAGCGAGCCTGAAAACATCAGTCCCTATCACAACGATTTACGCGAAGGTGTGATTCTCGGCCGGCTGATCTGGGACAACCTGATCTACCGCGATCCCAAAAGCGGCGAATACAAACCCATGCTGGCCACCAGCTGGAAACAGGTCGACGACACCACCATCGACTTTGAGCTGCGCAAAGGCGTCAAATTTCACAACGGCGACGCGTTCACCGCCGACGACGTGGTGTTCACCCTCAACTACGTGGTGTCGCCCGAAGCGAAAGTCGTTACCGTGCAAAACGTAGACTGGATCAAGAGCGCCGAAAAAACCGGTGACTACAGCGTTCGCCTGCATTTGAAGAAGCCTTTCCCTCCCGCACTGGAATACCTGTCCAACGCCGTTCCGATGTTTCCCAAGCAGTATTTCGAGAAGGTCGGCCTGGCCGAATTCAGTCGCAAGCCCATTGGCACCGGGCCGTATAAAGCCGTGTCGGTGGTGGCCGGCGAAGGCGTGACCATGGAGATCAACAAGGACTACTTCCCGGACAGCCCACAAGGCCAGCCACATATCAGCCACCTCAAGTTCCGGGTGATCCCGGATGCGGAAACCCGCCTGGCCGAGCTGATGACCGATGGTGTCGACTGGACCTGGCGTGTCACCCCGGATCAGGCAGTCGACCTCAAAGGCATGCCGAACCTGACCGTGACCAGCGGCGAAACCATGCGCATCGGCTTCCTGATTCTCGATGCTCGGGGCACCTCCACTGAAAACTCGCCGATGAAGAACCTCAAGGTGCGTCAGGCCATCAACCATGCGATCAACCGCAATGCGCTGGCCACGCAATTGGTGGGTGGCGAAGCCAAACCCCTGCAGGTTGCCTGTTATCCAGGCCAGTTCGGCTGCGATACTACCGCAGCCACGGTCTACAACTATGACCCGGCCAAGGCCAAGGCGCTGCTCGCCGAAGCCGGTTACCCAAATGGCTTCGAGACAGAAATCTTCGCTTATCGCGACCGTGATTACGTCGAAGCCATCATCGGCAACCTGCGCGCCGTGGGCATCAACGCCAAGCTGCGCTACTTGAAGTACGCCGCCCTGCGCGATCAGCAACGTGGTGGCAAGGTACCCATGTCGTTTCAGGCCTGGGGCTCGTTCTCGATCCTCGACACCTCGGCGTCGGCCGGTACCTGGTTCAAGGGCAACCCGGACGACAACATCAAGGACCCACAAGTCCAGGGCTGGTTGCAGACCGCCGACAATGCCCTCGACCCGCAAGTGCGCAAGGACAACTACCGCAAGGCGTTGCAGCGCATCAGCGAACAGGCCTATTGGGCGCCGCTGTTCAACTACTCGATGAACTACGCCTACACCTCCGAACTCGCGTTCACCCCGTACCCGGATGAGCTGCCGCGTTTCGTCGAGTCCACGTGGAAGTAATGCGCAAGCTGGCGGACTGATCCAAAGGTGCCGTAGCGCCTGGACTCGTCCCTGCCACAGACACGTCCTCACACATGTCACCCAATAGATATGAGAAAACTCGCCATGCTTGGATTCCTTCTGCGCCGTCTGGGCATCGCTATTTGCGTTGCCATTACCGTGTCGGTGATCAGCTTTTCTCTTTTGCATCTGTCCGGCGACCTGGCCACTGCCATTGGCGGACCGGAAGCCACTAGCGAACAGATCGAACAGATCCGCGTGCAGTACGGTTTGAACAAACCGCTACCGACCCAGTACTTCAACTGGCTGGGCGATTTGCTACGGCTGGACCTGGGCAATTCATTTTTCTTTCAGGAGTCGGTCTACAACCTCGTCGCCAGCCGCTTGCCGATTACCCTCGGGTTGGGCGCCATGGCGTTGGGCATCGCCTTGCTGGTGGCAATTCCCCTGGGCGTGCTGGCCGCGGTCAAACGCGACACCTGGGTTGACCGACTGGCCTTGAGCATTGCGGTGCTGGGTCAGGCAATGCCAAGTTTCTGGTTTGCGCTGATGTTGATCGTGGTGTTCGCGGTGACGCTCAAGTGGCTGCCGGTGTCCGGCAACTCGACCCTGCTGCACTTCGTCATGCCGGCCATTGCCCTGGGCTACTACGCGACTCCGGCAATCATGCGGCTGACCCGCGCCGGCATGCTTGATGTGCTCAGTTCCGATTACATCCGCACCGCCCGCGCCAAGGGCCTGCGCCCTGCCCGCGTGTTGTTCAAGCACGCACTGCGCAACGCCTTGATTCCGGTAGTCGCGCTGGCGGCGGTGGAGTTCGGCTTCATGCTCGGCGGTTCGGTGGTGATCGAAACCGTGTTTTCCCTGCAAGGCATCGGGCAACTCGCCTGGGACGCCATCGCCCGTGACGACTTCCCGGTGGTGCAGGCCGTGGTCCTGCTGATTGCGGTGATCTACATCATCCTCACCTTGCTGGCCGATGTGCTCAACGCACTGCTCGACCCGCGCATTCGCGTGCGCTAGGAGGCTTACATGAGCACCCCCACTACCCTCACGATCAATGACTACCTGCCACCACCGAGCAGCCTGAGCCGAGTACTTGGCAAGAGCTTTCGTCATCGTGGTTTCGCCATCGGCGCGGTGTTGTTGCTGATCATCTTCGCTGGCGCACTGTTCGCGCCGTGGCTGGCCCCTTACGACCCTTACGCGCAAGACGTGATGCTGCGCATGAAACCGCCGGTATGGATGGCCCACGGCACCTGGGAATACGTCCTTGGCACCGACAAGCTGGGCCGTGATTACCTGTCACGACTGCTCTACGGCGCACGTATTTCGCTGTTCATCGGGATTGCGGCGGCGCTGATTTCCGGCTTTATCGGCACCGTCATGGGGCTGTTGGCGGGTTACTACGGCGGCAAGGTCGATGCGTTTATCAGCTACCTGATCACCACCCGGCTGGCGATGCCGGTCGTGATGGTCGCACTGGCCTCGGCCTCGCTGATGGGTGGCTCACTGAAAGTGGTCATCGTGCTGCTCGGCTGCCTGTTATGGGATCGCTTCGCGGTGGTGGTCAGGGCTTCTGTGCAACAGATTCGCGATGCTGAATATGTGGCGTCGGCCCAGGCGCTTGGCTGCTCGACCCTGCGCATTCTGGTCAGTGAAATTCTGCCCAATCTGGTCGGTGCACTGATCGTCGTCGCGACGCTGGAAATGGCCCACGCGATCCTGCTGGAGTCGGCACTGTCGTTCCTCGGGGTCGGCGTGCAGCCGCCGACGCCGTCCTGGGGTTTGATGATCGCTGAAGGCAAACCCTACATGTTCTTTTCCCCGTGGGTCATCGCCATTCCCGGCGTCGCCCTGATGATTCTGGTGCTGGGCATCAACCTGGTCGGCGACGGCCTGCGCGATCTGATCCTGCCCGACGGCCGTAACTGATAGACGGCCGTAACTAAAGAGGGTACCGAACATGGCACTACTCCATGTGGAAAACCTGCGCGTGGACATTCCAATGGGCAACAGCCCGACACCGGATGACATGCTGCATGCCGTGCGCGGTCTGAATTTTGAAGTCGAGCGCGGTGAAATGCTGTGCATCGTCGGCGAATCCGGCTGCGGCAAATCCCTGACCTCACTGGCGCTGATGGACCTGTTGCCACGCAAGGCCAAACGCACCGCGTCACGGCTGACGCTGGACGGTATCGACATGCTAAACCAGAGCGAGCGGCGCATGTGCGACCTGCGCGGCAACCGTCTGGCGATGATCTTCCAGGAACCCATGACCTCGCTGAACCCCGCCTACAGCATTGGCGATCAGCTCAGCGAAGTACTGACTCAGCATCGCAAGGTGTCGCGCAAGGATGCCCTGGCTCGCGCCGCGCAGATGCTGGAGAAAGTCGGTATCAGCAATGCGACCGAGCGCTTGCGTCAGTATCCGCATCAATTGTCTGGCGGTTTGCGCCAGCGGGTAATCATCGCCATGGCGTTGATGTGCGAACCGGACCTGATCATCGCAGATGAGCCAACCACGGCACTGGATGTGACTATTCAAGCGCAGATCCTGCGCTTGATTCGCAACATTCAGAAAGAACTCGGCCTGGCGGTGATCTTTATCACCCACGACCTTGGGTTGGTGGCACGAATCGCCGATCGGGTCGCAGTGATGTATGCCGGGGAAATCGTCGAAACCGCCCCTGCCCTGCAACTGTTCGAGAACCCGCAGCATCCTTACACCCGCGGTCTGCTGGCGAGTATTCCAATCCCTGGCCGGACTAAACCGGGTGAGGCGCTGGGTTCGATTCCGGGCCTTGTGCCGAGTCTGGTAGGCGAACAGCAAGGTTGTGCGTTCCGCAATCGTTGCAGCCAGGCGACACCGGACTGCGCGCAAAACATCCCCGAAGTCGAACAGGACGGGCACATGGCGCGCTGCCTGCTCGCCGCACCGAACCCGGCACCGATTCGCCTTCAGGAGCGTGCAAGGTCATGAAAAAAGACATCGCTTTAGAGCTGTGTGACATTCGCCGCGAGTTTCGGATCAACAAGGGCTTTTTCAAACCCGCCGCCACCCTGAAGGCCGTGGACGGCGTTTCCCTGCGCCTGATGCGTGGCGAGACCCTGGGTCTGGTGGGCGAGTCCGGTTGCGGCAAAAGTACCCTGGCCAAGATGCTGCTCGGTCTGTTGCCGCCTACCAGCGGCGATGTGCTGGTCAATGGCAAACATCTGGCGGCGACTGATCGCAAAGAAATGTCCCGGCATATCCAGCCGATTTTCCAGGACCCGTACTCCTCGCTGAACCCACGCAAGACACTGCGCGAAATCGTCACCCTGCCGCTGATCGTGCATGACATCGGCAGCACCGCCGAGCGACGCAAGAAGACCGAAGAGATGCTTGATGTGGTCGGCCTGCCCAAGCGGGTGATCGACAGCTACCCGAGCCAGCTGTCTGGCGGGCAACGCCAGCGGGTGGCGATTGCCCGGGCGCTGATCATGCGCCCTGATGTATTGATCTGCGACGAGCCCACATCAGCGCTGGATGTGTCGGTGCAGGCGCAGATCCTCAATCTGCTGCAAGACCTCAAGCGCGAATTCGGCCTGACCTATCTGCTGATCAGCCATAACCTGGCGGTCATCGAACACCTCGCAGACCGGGTCGCAGTGATGTATCTGGGGCGCATCGTCGAAGAACGCACTCGCGAATCGTTGTTCGCCAACCCCGGCCACCCTTATACCCGCGCCTTGCTGGATTCGGTGCTCACGCCCGATCCGCGCCTGGGCATTCCTGAAATCGGCCTGCACGGCACCTTCCCCAACCCCATGTCACCGCCGTCCGGTTGCGCCTTTCATCCGCGCTGCCCGAGCTGCTTCACCCCCTGCACAACGGCCTATCCGGCCAATGGTCCGCTTATCGGCGGCAACGTGCGTTGCCACCTTCACGACAATTCTGCCCAAACACTGGAGCTTATCCACTCATGAGTCGTTCACTGGCCATCAGCAACACCACAGAGCAATTCGACAACGGCGATTTTTTTAAGCTGCTCGAACGTAGCGTCGCCTTGCACACCGAAAGCCAGGCAGCGGACAGCCAGCCCGAGCTGTATCGCTACCTCAATGATTTCATCACCCCGCATGTCGAGGCGATGGGCTTCAGCGTCATGGTCTATAACAACCCGGTGGCAGAACGCGGCCCCTTCCTGATCGCCACACGCATTGAACATCCAGAACTGCCGACCGTGCTCAGCTACGGCCACGGTGATGTGGTGCGCGGCTATGAAGCGCAATGGCGTGAAGGCTTGTCGCCGTGGCAAGTCACGGTCGAAGGCGATCGCTGGTACGGCCGCGGCACGGCGGATAACAAAGGCCAGCACCTGATCAACCTGACCGCGCTGGAGCAAACGCTCAAGGCTCGCGACGGCAAGCTGGGTTTCAATGTCAAGCTGCTGTTGGAAATGGGCGAAGAAGAAGGCTCGCCGGGCTTGAATGCGTTCTGTGCCGCACACAGTAAAGAGCTCGCGGCGGATGTTTTCATCGCCTCGGACGGCCCGCGCCTGGCGGCATCACGCCCGACGATTTTTCTCGGCTCACGCGGTGTATTCAACTTCGAGCTGGTGGTCAATTTGCGCGAAGGCGCTCATCACTCCGGCAACTGGGGCGGGTTGCTGGCCAACCCCGGCATTATTCTGGCCAATGCCATCGCGAGCATGGTCGATGAACACGGTCGGGTGAAAGTTGCGGGCCTGATGCCCGAGACACTGCCGGAGCCGGTGCGGCAGGCACTGGCCGATATTGACGTCGGTGGCGGACCGGGCGATCCGGAAATCGACGCCAACTGGGGTAACCCGCAGCTCTCGCTGAGCGAAAAGGTGTTCGGCTGGAACACCCTCGACGTCATCGCCTTCAAGACCGGCAACCCGGACGCCCCTGTGCATGCGATCCCTGGCAAGGCCAACGCCCACTGCCATATCCGCTTCGTGGTAAACAGCGACTACACGACCTTTATCCCGGCTGTACGTGCCCACCTGGATGCTCATGGTTTCAGCAATGTCGAGGTCAAGCAAAGCCGCATCGATGTGATGCATGCCACTCGGCTGGATCCGCAAAGCCCGTGGGTCAGTTGGGCGCTCAGCTCCCTGGCACAGACCACCGGCAAAAAGCCTGCGCTGCTGCCAAACCTCGGCGGCTCGCTGCCCAACGACGTGTTCGCGGACGTGCTCGGCCTGCCAACATTGTGGGTGCCGCACTCGTACCCTGCATGCTCGCAACATGCGCCGAACGAGCACTTGCTGGCACCGGTGGTCAAGGAAAGCCTGCAAATCATGGCCGGGCTGTTCTGGGACCTGGGCAACGACGCCGCACGCCTGACCCAGGAACATCAGTTACGGGAGCGGGCGCAATGAGCGCCTCTGCGCAACAGGCGCTGGACTGGCTGGCTGACCAGCGCCAAGCCATGGAAACGCTGCTGCAGCGCATCGTCGACACCGACTCCAACAGCTATGACAAGGCGGGCGTCGACGCTGTGGGCGCGCTGCTCGCGGCTGAACTGGAAGCCGACGGCATCCTGCTCAAGCGTATACCGGTCGATGGTTTTGGCGACGTGATGCTCGCCGAAGTGCCAGGCGAATCTGGAAAGCCGGTGTTGCTGCTGGGCCATCGCGACACGGTTTTCCCCAAAGGTACCACCACGACTCGCGGCTACAGCCGCGACACCCATTTCGCCTATGGCCCTGGTGTCGCCGATATGAAAGGTGGCCTGGTGCTCAATTGCTTCGCTCTCAAGGCACTCAAGCGCGCCGGTCGGTTGCCCTATCCGGTGCAGGTTCTGTACACCGGTGACGAAGAAATCGGCTCCGGCAGCGCCAGAACCCATATCGAAAAGGCCGCCCGAGCCGCCCGCGCCGTGCTCAATACCGAGCCCGGCCGGGCCAGCGGTAACGTGGTCAGCGCACGCAAGGGCGGTGCCACGCTGATCATCGAAGTCAGCGGCCGCGCGGCACATTCGGGGGTCAACCATGCCGACGGAGCCAGCGCGATCGAGGCCCTGGCGCGCAAGATCGTCAAGCTCCATGCCTTGACCGATTACCCGGCAGGCATCACCACGAACGTAGGCCTGATATCCGGTGGCACCTCCAGCAACACCGTCGCGCCTAGCGCCTGCGTCCGGCTGGACGTGCGCTTTATCGAACTCAAGCACTGGGACCAGATCTTCACCGCAATCCAGGCCATCGTCGCAGAAGAAGAACTGATCGGCACCAGCGCCATCCTCAAGGAAGCGACAACCTTTCTACCGATGGAAGCACATCACAGCGAACGCCTGCTGCACATCTACCAGCAAAAAGCGCTGGCGCTGGGTTTCAGCGTCGAAGGCGAGTTCACCGGCGGTTGCGCCGACTCCGGATTCACCGCCAGCCTGGGCATTCCAACCCTGTGTGGCCTGGGCCCAGTGGGTGGCAAGGTCCACACTGATCGTGAATACCTGGAACTGGACACGCTGGTGCCTCGCGCCCTGGCGTTGGTGGCGACCATTCTGGCTGTCGGCGACAGCGTTTGAGGTAATGGGTCTCTACGAATCGCCGGGGTCAGGGTATCAGACAGGCCCGTAGGCAACTTCTGCTGGTGTCGGGTATCACTTCAAGGAGGCGCGAATGGCTCACTCGGGCGAGGCTTTTAACCTGTTCTACTGCCGCAATGACGGAACGATCAGCCGCCTCGTCGGGTGCTATCGGGTAGATGCATGACTGACCAATGGAAAGGTCGTGCAATAAACCCTCATCAAGTTCACCGAGCACCACAAAACAGTAGTCACTCTTGGCCACTCGCACTTCGACGCGTTTGCCAGGCGCGGTGTTCACCGTATCGACATGGATCAGCGCAACATTGTCAAAACAGCTGAAACCCTGATGGATCAAATCAATATGGTCGCTATCAAGTCCGCACACGATGACCACGATACGCGTGCAACTTGAAGGCTCGCGCACCCACTTCATTGCGTGGCTACGACAATCGGCAGTTTGGCTCATATGCGTTGCCTTTCTTGTTGCAACAGGCGGGTTGACGAGGGCATTGGTTAAATCACGCCCCGCGCCTGCAGCAGGCTTTTCGCCAGGCTGCGGGCCGCCGATAACACCTCTTCAACCTGTTGATCCATCGCCGCCGTGGATGAGGCTATTTTTCCAAGTTCGACGACGCGCAGCGGGTGGCCGCAGACGGATCCCAGCCAGGTCAGGCCAGACACCATGCCAACTTCGACATCCAGTAAAAAGCTTCCGTGGGAGACGGAGCACAACAGTTGGCTGACGAAACACGCATCGCCCCCGGCAGAGTTCTCCGGGCTAGACCCGGCCCGTAACCAGTCGACCCTCAACGCCTCGGATTGCTTGATGGCTAGATAAGCCACCTGGTCCCAGTCATCTATCGCTACGTGCAGCTTGTCGATCATGTATTGGGGCAACGCGGCGCTGGTAACGATGACCACTCCGGCATCCGCCGAAGGTTGCTTGATCCAGACTGCAGATTGCGATATCGCATGCATGGCGGTACTCCCGGCGGTTTGGTAGGAGCCACTTGCTCCGGACGGCGATCTGACGATGAGGTCGTGACATTCAATATTGATGCCGACTGACCCACCGCTCCGTGAACAAGCTCGCTCCTACAGGTGATTGGCGTTAATCAGCCGTTGCGGAACAGGAAGCTATAGGCATTCAGCGCAGGCGCCCCACCCAGGTGCGCGTAAAGCACTTTCGAACCTTCGGGGAACTCGCCACGGCGGACCATTTCAATCATCCCGTGCATGGATTTGCCCTCGTACACCGGATCGGTCAGCACACCTTCCAGGCTCCCGCACAGGCGAATGGCTTCCAGCGTACCGTCGTTAGGCAAACCGTATTCCGGATAGGCGAAGCGTGTGTCGAGCACCACATCCTCTTCGGTGATCTCGCGGCCCAATTCCACCAGTTCTGCGGTGTGCCGGGCGATACGCAGGATCTGTGCCTTGGTTTTCTCTGGCTTGGCCGAGGCATCAATGCCGATAACGTTCTTCGAACGGCCGTCCGCGGCGAAACCGACGACCATACCGGCCTGGGTACTGCCGGTCACGGAGCAGACCACGATGTAGTCGAACTTGAACCCCAGTTGTTTTTCCTGCTCCCGTACCTCCTCGGCAAAGCCGACAAACCCAAGGCCGCCGTAGGGATGTTCGGAACACCCCGCAGGGATCGGAAAGGGTTTGCCGCCCCGCTCCACCACATCGTTCATGGCCTTCTCCCAGCTGGGCCGGATGCCAATGTCGAACCCGGCGGCGTCCAGTCGTACATCCGCACCCATGATGCGCGACATCTCGATATTGCCGACGCGGTCATACACCGCATCGGAGTAGTTCACCCAGTTTTCCTGGACCAGCACACACTTCATGCCCAGATGGGCAGCGACGGCGGCGACCTGACGGGTCTGGTTCGACTGTATCCCGCCGATGGACACCAGGGTGTCGCAGCCCTGTTCGAGTGCTTCGGGAATCAGGTATTCGAGCTTGCGCGTCTTGTTGCCGCCAAAGGCCAGGCCACTGTTGCAGTCTTCGCGTTTGGCATACAACTCGACCTTGCCGCCCAGGTGTTCGCTGAGGCGTTTCAAGGGCGTGATGGGAGAAGGACCGAAGGTCAGCGGATAACGTTTAAAACGATTCAGGTTCATGACTCTGCTCCTTGTTTATTGAGTATCCAAGCGCCAGACCGAAAGGCAAAAGAGGCTGCGTTCCAGGCTCTTTCAGAGGGGCTTCGATGAGTTCAATATTAAGAAGAGTTCGAAAAATATGTGTTGCAAATTTCTATTAGATAAAGAAACATAATTTTTCATAAGAAACACTAAACATACTTTAATTGCGTATAAATCCATATGAACGCAACAAATACTCAAGTGAAGCAGGGCAAAACAGTCCCGTTGCCGCAGCCGCTGGATCGAACCGACCGCGCCATTCTCAAGACCCTGCAGCGAGATGCTTCCATCTCCAACGTGGCGCTTGCAGAGAAGGTGAAATTGAGTGCACCGGCCTGCCTCAGGCGCGTCGAACGGCTCAAACAGGCCGGCCTGATCAAGGGCATCGTCGCCCTGCTGGACAATGATGCGCTGGATGCGGGGATGGTGGTCTTGATCGGCGTGGTACTGGACCGCTCCACACCGGAATCCTTCGCTGCATTCGAGGCGGCGGCACAAAAAGTGTCCGGCTGCATGGAGTGCCATGTGGTGACAGGGGAGTTCGACTACTTCATGTTGCTGCGCACCAAGGACAGCAACAGTTTCAACCGGCTCCATGCGGAGCAATTGCTTTACCTGCCCGGGGTTCGCCAGATTCGCTCGTTCATGGGGTTGCGCCAGGTCTTGTCGACAACCCATATCCCCCTTTGAGGTTCAAATTAGCCCGAGCACCCGTCGGTCAGCAATCCGGTGTCCCAGAAATATCAGCGCCCATCAAAGAGCGACGTGATGTCCGCATCCAATAGCAGGTCAGCTGTCGACCCTCGGCCAAAGAAGACACATAAAGAAGCCTTACTTTTCGTCAACTTTTTACTTCGGAACTCATGCCAGCGATAGGCAACCGCTTCAAACGTGTTGTTGGCGGCGTGAGGGGCTTTCTGCCGCTCGGCGCCGGGGATCGATATTGTTGGCCACCAGCGCATGTGCCGCCTCTCTCCGCTGACGAGCCTCCTTGAGACTGACGCCTGGATAGATGCCGAGGGAAATACGCAATTGCTTGTCATGCCAATAGAAACGGAAATGCCAGCGCTTCGAACCTGTCGGTGGCACTTGCATAGATAAGCCATCCCCATCGGTTAACGTATAAGGCTTGCTGGCGGGCTTGGCTTGCTTGATCGCTGTATCTGTCAGCGCCATCAGACACCTCCTTTTGCATCAAGGAGGGGAATACAACTCAGCGGTAGACGGACCAATACGAAAATTGATGCGCAAGGAATCTTAAAAGGCTGTGCCAGCGGTGTACTTAAATGTGTACTTAAATGTGTACTTAAAAACCGTGGCTGGAGATGGAATTCCAGCGGAATTCAGAAAACGAAAAAAGCGGCTCAAGGCCGCTATTTCCGTGGCTTCCAGGCGCTCAATGGGCCTTAGTGGAAGCAAATATGGCGCAGCGGACGGGACTCGAACCCGCGACCCCCGGCGTGACAGGCCGGTATTCTAACCGACTGAACTACCGCTGCGCGTAACACTTTGAAGCGAATGGTGGGTGATGACGGGATCGAACCGCCGACCCTCTGCTTGTAAGGCAGATGCTCTCCCAGCTGAGCTAATCACCCTTCACTTTCGGTGTGGGCGGCATCATACACCAAAAATTCGCAATGTCTTGATTTAAATGCACTTTATTTGAAATATTTTCTCAAGCGCAGCGCACGCCCCCGGAAAACCGGGCTTCTGGCCCGCAAACGCGAGCCTTGCGAGTTGGGCCCCAAGGCAGATTTCTTCGATGAGCGCCTGAACGCCAGCGCAGCCTATTTCGAAATCCACGAAAACAATCGCTCGGTGTCCGACGACGATTACAACAACCAGGCGCCGACCCCGACCCACTATGCCTTCAAAGGCACCAAGGCGGTGACCAAGGTTATGAACTGGAAATGGCCGGCGCGCTGGCGCCGGCTGGCAGCTGCAGGCCGGCTATACCCACAAGATCGTGCGTGATGACCAGGACGCAAAAATCCCCACCTACAAACTCAAGGCCAACCTGGACAAGTTGACCGTCAGCGGTGGCGTGCGCTGGGATTTCTAACCGGCCAATAAAAAACGCCGCCGATCATCGGAAATGATCGGCGGCGTTTTTTGAGGTTTCGCACACCCCAGACAGCAAAAAGCCCGCTCAATGAGCGGGCTTTCCGTGGTGACCTGGCGTTCAGCGTTCCAGGTTACCGAATATGGCGCAGCGGACGGGACTCGAACCCGCGACCCCCGGCGTGACAGGCCGGTATTCTAACCGACTGAACTACCGCTGCGCGTAACACTTGAAGCGAATGGTGGGTGATGACGGGATCGAACCGCCGACCCTCTGCTTGTAAGGCAGATGCTCTCCCAGCTGAGCTAATCACCCTTCGTTTCGGTGTGGCGCGCATTCTACGGAGCGACCCTAGGTCTGGCAAGCACTTTCTTAAATCTTTTTTTTCAGCCCTTCCAATGGCTTAGGCAGGGTTGGCCTCGAGCGCTATCAAGAGAATAATGCCCCCCTTTGTATAAAGGAGAGACTCACCCCATGTGGTTCAAGAACCTGCTTATCTATCGCCTGACCCAAGATCTGCCTGTTGATGCCGAGGCGTTGGAAGCGGCCATGGCCACCAAACTGGCGCGCCCTTGTGCAAGCCAGGAGTTGACCACTTACGGTTTCGTCGCCCCTTTTGGTAAAGGTGAAGACGCTCCCCTGGTTCACGTCAGCGGTGACTTCCTGCTGATCGCCGCGCGCAAGGAAGAACGCATCCTGCCGGGTAGCGTGGTGCGCGACGCAGTCAAAGAGAAAGTCGAAGAGATCGAAGCCGAGCAAATGCGCAAGGTCTACAAAAAGGAGCGCGACCAGATCAAGGATGAAATCATCCAGGCCTTCCTGCCGCGCGCCTTTATCCGTCGCTCGTCGACCTTCGCCGCCATCGCGCCGAAGCAAGGCCTGATCCTGGTCAACTCGGCGAGCCCCAAGCGCGCCGAAGACCTGCTGTCGACCCTGCGTGAAGTGATTGGCACCCTGCCCGTTCGCCCGCTCACGGTAAAAACCGCGCCAACCGCGATCATGACCGACTGGGTCACCACGCAGAAACCGGCCGATGACTTCTTCGTCCTCGACGAATGCGAACTGCGCGACACCCATGAAGACGGCGGCATTGTGCGCTGCAAGCGCCAGGACCTGACCGGTGAAGAAATCCAGCTGCACCTGACCACCGGCAAAGTCGTGACCCAACTGTCACTGGCCTGGCAGGACAAGTTGTCCTTCATGCTCGACGACAAGATGACCGTCAAGCGCCTGAAGTTCGAAGACCTGCTGCAAGACCAGGCCGAACAGGACGGCGGTGACGAAGCCCTGGGCCAATTGGACGCCAGCTTTACCCTGATGATGCTGACGTTCGGCGAATTTCTGCCGGCGCTGGTTGAGGCACTGGGCGGCGAAGAAACCCCACAAGGCATCTAAACGCAACACAGGCCTTATACGGGCACGGTCAATGTGGGAGCTGGCTCGCCTGCGATAGCATCACCTGGGTGTTACTGACAAACCGAGGTGCCTGCATCGCAGGCAAGCCAGCTCCCACATTTGATCGCGCTGCTCTCCCGAACACTCTAATAACAAGGACATCCCCATGCGCGCACTCGCCGCCTTGAGCCGCTTCGTCGGCAATACCTTCGCCTACTGGGTGTTGATTTTCGCGGTGCTCGCCTTCCTCGAGCCCGGCTGGTTCATTGGCCTGAAAGGCGCCATTGTGCCGCTGCTGGGCCTGGTGATGTTTGGCATGGGGCTGACCTTGAAACTTGAAGATTTCGCCGAGGTTGCCCGCCACCCGTGGCGTGTGGCCCTGGGCGTGGTCGCGCACTTTGTGATCATGCCGGGCGTGGCGTGGTTGCTGTGCCAGGCCTTTCACCTGCCGGCGGAAATTGCCGTCGGCGTGATCCTCGTCGGGTGCTGCCCAAGCGGCACCTCGTCCAACGTGATGACCTGGCTGGTCCGTGGTGACCTGGCGTTGTCGGTGGCGATTGCCGCCGTTACCACCCTTCTCGCCCCACTGCTCACGCCGGCGCTGATCTGGCTGCTGGCGTCGGCCTGGCTGCCGGTGTCGTTCATGGAGTTGTTCTGGTCGATCCTGCAGGTGGTGCTGCTGCCGATCGTGCTCGGCGTGGTCGCACAGCGTGTGCTCGGCGAGCGCGTGCGTCATGCGGTGGACGTGCTGCCATTGGTGTCGGTGGTGAGCATCGTGATCATCGTTGCGGCCGTGGTGGCGGCGAGTCAGGCCAAGATCGCTGAATCAGGCCTGTTGATCATGGCCGTGGTGATGCTGCACAACAGCTTCGGCTACTTGCTGGGTTACTTCACCGGCCGGTTGTTCAAACTGCCACTGGCCCAGCGCAAGTCGCTGGCACTGGAAGTCGGCATGCAGAACTCCGGGCTGGGCGCCGCGTTGGCCAGTGCGCATTTTTCGCCATTGGCGGCGGTACCCAGTGCGCTGTTCAGCGTCTGGCACAATATTTCCGGGGCGTTGCTGTCGACCTACTTCCGCCGCATGAGCGAAAAGGAAGACCGCCGCGTACTGGAAAACACGCCGCAAACTTGATCACCAGATCGATATTCGGCACTCTACCGAGCTTCGCGGGGACGACCCCGCGACGCTGTCGAGCGCTATTCCAGGGGACGACCCCACTTTTAGAAGAGAGGTCATCATGTCCTGGATCATCCTGTTTTTTGCCGGGCTGTTTGAAGTGGGCTGGGCGGTCGGTTTGAAGTACACCGATGGTTTCAGCAAGCCATTGCCCACCGCCCTGACGATTGCCGCCATGGCCATCAGCCTCGGCCTGCTGGGCCTTGCCATGAAAGAACTGCCGCTGGGCACCGCCTATGCCATCTGGACCGGTGTCGGCGCGGTGGGCACGGTGATCGCCGGGATCATCCTGTTTGGCGAGTCCATGGCGTTGTTCCGGTTGGCCAGTGTGGCGTTGATTATCTGCGGGCTGATTGGCCTTAAGATTAGCGCCTAATTCACTGTCGCTATCGCAGGCAAGCCAGCCCCCACATTAAACCGCGTTCGCTTGAACAACTCGGTCAACTGTGGGAGCGGGCTTGCTCGCGAAGAGGCCCGAACAGTCAGTAAAAAACTACCTGACAGTCCCGCGCAACACCCCCACCCGCTCCTGCAACTGCGCAGGCGTCGCGGCCTCGACCGTCACCGGCTCACCCGCCACCAGCACCACCCGCGACCAGATCCGGTGAAAGAACCCCTTGTTCGGATCGCGACTGAAAAAACTCCCCCACAAGCCCTGCAACGCCATGGGAATCACCGGCACCGGCGTCTCTTCCAGAATGCGCGTCACGCCCCCGCGGAACTCATTCATCTCACCGTCCCCGGTGAGCTTGCCTTCCGGAAAAATGCACACCAACTCGCCTTCCTTCAGGTAGTGGGCAATCCGCGCGAAGGCCTTTTCGTAGATATGGATATCCTCGTGACGCCCGGCAATCGGAATCGCCCCCGCAGTGCGAAAGATAAAATTGAGCACCGGCAAACGGTAGATCTTGTAGTACATGACAAAGCGAATCGGCCGACGCACTGCACCGCCGATCAACAGCGCATCGACAAACGACACGTGGTTGCACACCAGCAACGCCGCGCCCTCATCCGGAATCAGCTCGAGGTTGCGGTGCTCCACGCGGTACATGGAATGGCTGAGCAGCCAGATCATGAAACGCATGGTGAACTCGGGGACGATTCTGAAGATGTAGGTGTTGACCGCGATATTGAGCAGCGACACCACCAGGAACAACTCGGGGATCGACAGCTTGGCCACGCTCAACAGCAGGATCGACACGATGGCCGACACCACCATGAACAGCGCATTGAGAATGTTGTTGGCCGCGATCACCCGCGCACGCTCGTTTTCGGCGGTGCGCGACTGGATCAGCGCATACAGCGGCACGATATAAAAGCCGCCGAACACGCCCAGCCCGAGGATATCGAACAACACCCACCAGGCCTGGCCGTAGCCGAGTACGCCGAGCCAGTCATGTTCCTGAGCACTCTGCGGGAAGCCGCCGGAGTGCCACCACAGCAGCAGCCCGAACACTGTCAGGCCAAATGAGCCAAAGGGCACCAGGCCGATTTCCACCTTACGCCCGGAGAGCTTTTCACAGAGCATCGAGCCCAGAGCGATACCGACCGAGAACACCGTGAGGATCAAGGTCACCACAGTTTCGTCGCCGTACAACCACTCCTTGGCGTAGGCCGGGATTTGCGTCAGGTAGATCGCGCCGACAAACCAGAACCACGAGTTGCCGACAATCGAACGTGACACCGCCGGGGTCTGCCCCAGGCCCAGGCGCAAGGTGGCCCACGATTCGCTGAATATGTTCCAGTTCAGGCGCAGCCCTGGGGTAGACGCCGCCGCGCGCGGAATGCTGCGGCTGGCCAAGTAACCCAGCACTGCCACACCGACAATTGCCACGGCCACGACCGGTGCGTAATGGGTCGAAGACATCATGATCCCGGCGCCAATGGTGCCGGCCAGGATCGCCAGAAACGTGCCCATTTCCACCAGACCGTTACCGCCCACCAATTCATCGTCGTGCAGGGCCTGGGGCATGATCGAATACTTCACCGGCCCGAACAGCGCCGAGTGCGTGCCCATGGCAAACAGCGCCAGCAGCATCAGCTCCAGGTGATTGAACAGGAAACCGGTGGCGCCGACGCTCATGATCACGATCTCACCGATCTTGATCGCGCGGATCAATGCGTCCTTGTTGAATTTCTCGCCGAATTGCCCGGCCAGCGCCGAGAACAGGAAGAACGGCAGGATAAACAACAACGCGCACAGGTTGACCCAGATCGAGCGGTCACCGTCGATGGTGAGCTTGTAGAGAATGGCCAGGATCAGTGATTGCTTGAAGATGTTGTCGTTGAAGGCGCCCAGCAACTGGGTGATGAAAAACGGCAGGAAACGCCGTGTGCGCAGCAAGGTAAATTGTGAGGGGTGGCTCATCGTCCGTGTTCCTGCGTGGCCTGGTAGGCTTGATTGCCGATTTTTTATAAAAAGACAGGCCACGACTTTACCTAATCCCGCTTACTTATTCCCTAGTCCTGCAATGCATGGCGATACAAAAAGCTCACCTTTGTAGGCGCCCTGCACGGTGCGCGTGGCAACGATCAGCCACATCAGCGCCAACGCCACCACCAGCACGCACCCGAACACACTGAAGAACCCTAGGTGCAGCAGGCTCGCAAGCTTCAGTGTGGCCAAGGCATAAACCCCCAGCGGGAAGGTAAAACCCCACCAGCCCAAGTTGAACGGAATGCCGGCGCGCAGGTAACGCAGGGTGATCAACACGGCGATCAGCATCCACCACAGGCCAAAGCCCCACAGGGTAATGCCGGCCACCAGGCCGAGGCCGTTGGCCATCTCCCCGGCGCCTGGCAAACCGTTGGCCGCGAAGATCGCCGGTGCGTCGCCGCCCAGCAGCAACATGCCCAATGCACCGGTGCCGATAGGGCCGAGGGCCAGCCAGCTGGACGCGGCCATGTTGGCGTGAGGCAGTTTGTGCAAGGCCATGCGCAGCATCAGGATGGTCAGGATGCTGAAGGCTACCGGCAGGGAAAACGCCCACAGCACATAGCTGGTCACCAGCATCACCAGTTGCGAGTGAGCGTCGGCCAGGTGCGGCGCCAGCAGGCCACCGCTGGCGGCAGCGACTTCAGCGGCGACCACCGGCAACAGCCACACGGCGGTCATCTGATCGATGCTGTGCTGCTGACGCGTGAACATCATGAATGGGATCAGCACGCCGCAGGCCAGGGCCATCGCCACGTCCAGCCACCATAAGGCTTCGGCCAACGGCACCACATCGGCGCCCCAGCGCGGCAGCCCAAACAGCAGCAAGCCATTGATAATCGTCGCCAGGCCCATGGGGATGGTGCCAAAGAACATCGAGACGGTGGAGTGCCCGAAAATCCGCCGCGCCTCGTGGAAAAACATCAGCCAGCGGGCCGCGTACAACACGCTGAACAGCACGAACAGGCCGACGGTGAACATCCACAGCCCTTCGGCAATGGTGTGCAAGCCGGGCAAGTGGGTCGGCACTTGAGCCAGCGCAAGGGCCAGCACACCGGTGCCCATGGTGGCGGCAAACCAGTTGGGCGTGAACTGACGAATCACTTCCCGTGGACGGGCCAGGTGACTGAAGGGTTTGTAGGTGATGGCAGTTGAGCAGGTCATGTTGGCAATCCTCTTCCTCGCATGAGGTTGAGATCATCATAGAACCGGATTGAATATCTATATAACGGGTAATATCTCTATCTGTTATCTACTTTGCCAATATAGACACTCGAGCTAAACCGTTGCCTTGGCTCGCGCCGCCCCCTGGATCAGCAAGCCTGCCAGCGCGCCGAGCGCCAATACGATGAGCACTGCGCCATAACCATCGGTGGTGGCGATCAGGCCAAACACGCGGCTCAGGTTGCCCGCCAGCAGGGCCGGCACGCAGAACGCCAGGTAGCTCAGCACATAAAAAGCCGACATCAACCCGGCCCGCTCATGGGGCAACGCCAGGCTGACGATACTGCGCACACTGCCCATGAACCCGCCGCCGAAACCGAAGCCTGCAATCACACTGGCAACAAAGAACAGCCACAGGCTGGCGCTCTGCACCGCAACCAGCAACAACGCCACGCCCACCGCCAGCAGGACCGCGGAGAGACGCATGACCTTGTCTGCCGGGTGATCGCGCAGGCTGTAAATCATCACCGCACCGCTTAAGGTCACGACTGCAACTAGGCCGCCGCCGATCAAGTGCGAGGTCGAACCGGTCGCCGCCCGCACCAGCGAAGGCGCCAGGGATGAAAAGAACCCGCCCAGCGCCCACACCGCCACATTCAGCGGCATCGCCAGCCACAAGGCCCGACGCGCTTGCGCGGGGACATGCAGAGTGGGCGCCAGCGACCTCAAGGCACCCGGCAGGCGGCTGACGGTTTCCGGCAAGCGCCACACATAAAGCGCCTGCAGCACCATCAGGCCCAGCAGCGTGAAGTAGATCAATTGGGTCGGGCGTGGCGCGTATTCCACCAGCAAGCCACTGCCCAAGGCACCGCAGGCCATGCCCAACAGCGGCGCGAGGCTATTGAGCATCGGCCCGCGCAGGCGGTCGGTGTCCAACAGCGTCGCCGCCAGCACCGCGGTAGCCGTGCCCGTGGCGAAACCTTGCAGCGCCCGGGCGGCAATCAGGTAGGCGGTGCTGTCAGCATTGATAAACAGCAGCATCGCCACAATATTCAGCAACAGCGCGGCGAAAATCACCGGCTTGCGCCCCACGTGGTCCGACAGCGAACCGACGGTCAACAGCGCCGCCAGCAAGCTCACGGCGTATACCCCGAAGATCACCGTCAGCATTGCTGCGGAGAAATGCAGGTTGTCCTGATACACCTGATACAACGGCGTCGGCGCGCTGGACGCAGCCAGGAAGGTCAACATCGTGATGACCAGGAACGCCAGGCTGGAACGTTGAGAAATGACGCTAGACATGTGCACACTCCGCTAAAGCTAATATTTTGCTTTTGCAGAGTGTGCTACTCGCAAGCGCTTAAAGCAAATTCTTTGTGTTAAGGTTTTACGCATGGCGATTAAAGAAGGCCTTCGCCCGGGGGGCCGCAGTGCCCGGGTTCAAGAATCAGTGCATAACGCCGCGCGCGAATTGCTGGAAGCCCATGAGCGTTCCAGCGTTACCGTGCCGATGATCGCTGCGCGTGCGGGCGTCACGCCGTCGACCATCTACCGCCGCTGGGGCGACTTGTCTGCGCTGCTCGCCGACGTGGCGCTGGAACGCCTGCGCCCAGACAGTGAACCCGCCAACACCGGCAGCCTGCGCGGCGATTTGCGTGCGTGGGGCGAGCAATACCTGGACGAAATGAGTTCCGAGCTTGGGCGCAACATGATGCGCGACGTGCAGTGCAGCCATCCCCGGGACTACTGCAGCAACATCCTGATGGGCCAGATGCAGGTCATTCTCGACCGCTACCAGAGCACCCACGACGTACTGCCGAGCCTGGACCGGTTGCTCAACCTGATCGCCGCGCCCACGGTGTATCGCAGCCTGTTTGCCAGTGCGCCGCTGCCGGTTGAAGAACTGCATGAACTGATCGACCTGGCACTGAAAGGCTAAGGGCCCAGCGCCTGCAGAAAAGCAGCGCTTGGCAGTCTGACAGACCACCCGATCTTGAGAGCTAAACTCGATCAACTTGTGGGAGCGGGCTTGCTCGCGAAGGCGGTGGATCAGTCAACTCATGTGTAGCTGACACACCGCCTTCGCGGGCAAGCCCGCTCCCACATTTGGAGCTCTGTGCTTCAGATAGAAATGTGTTGCTGTGCTTTTGCCCTGCTTTTGCTTCTACCACTCAGGTCGGCTTTCAGGCCGCCGTGCTCTGCTTTTGATCTTGATCTGACAGGCCCCGTCAACCACGCTGGCCGAACGCAGGCAAGCCAGCCCCCACACGGTTTTCGTGCACTCCATAAAAAAGGCCTCATAAAGAGGCCTTTTTTTATTCCAACTGACTGCTTACGTTCGCATCCCGCGCCCGCTCACCAGCAACCGCGCGCAGCCGACATACAGCACCACGGTGGCCACCAGCATGAAGGTGATTGCCACGCTGATCTTGATATCCGACACGCCCAGGATGCCGTAGCGGAAGGCGTTGACCATGTGCAGCACCGGGTTGGCCAGCGACACAGTCTGCCAAAACGGCGGCAGCAAGGTGATGGAGTAGAACACCCCGCCCAGGTAGGTCAGTGGTGTCAGCACGAAGGTCGGGATGATCGAAATATCATCGAAGTTGCGCGCGAACACCGCGTTGATAAAGCCCAGCAGCGAAAAGATCGTCGCCGTCAGCACCACCACCAAAATGGTGACGCCCAGATGATGCACTTGCAGGTGAGTGAAGAACAGCGACAGCAAGGTCACGATCACGCCCACCATCAAGCCACGCAGCACACCGCCCAGGGTGTAGCCGATCAGGATGGTGTGTGGCGACACCGGCGACACCATCAATTCTTCGATGGAACGCTGGAACTTGCTGCCGAAAAAGCTGGAGACCACGTTGCCGTAGGAGTTGGTGATCACCGACATCATGATCAGGCCCGGCACGATGTATTCCATGTAAGTGAAGCCACCCATGTCGCCGATCTGGCGGCCGATCAGGTTACCGAAGATCACGAAGTACAGGACCATGGTGATCGCCGGCGGCAGCAGCGTTTGCGGCCAGATCCGGGTAAAGCGCTTCACTTCGCGGTAGACGATGGTCTGCAGCGCGACAAGGTTGGGTTGCAGTTCGGAACTCATACCGCCACCTTCGCCAGATTTTTCTCCACCAGGGACACGAACAACTCCTCAAGGCGATTGGTTTTATTACGCAGGCTCAGCACTTCGATATTCTGCGCGGCCAATTGGGTGAACAACGCCGTGATGCCCATGGCCTTGTCCACCTGGACTTCCAGGGTATGACCATCGACCAGTCGGCTTGGGTAGCCAAGCAGCTGCGGCGCCACCGACAGGTTGTTTTTCAGGTCGAGCAGGAAGGTTTCCACATGCAGCTGGCCCAGCAGGTTACGCATGCTGGTGTTCTCGACAATGGTGCCGTGGTCGATGATGCCGATGTTGCGGCACAGCTGCTCAGCCTCTTCCAGGTAATGGGTGGTGAGGATGATGGTGATGCCCTTCTCGTTCAGCTCGGTGAGGAAGGTCCACATCGAGCGACGCAACTCAATGTCCACACCTGCGGTGGGCTCGTCGAGGATCAGCAGGCGCGGTTCGTGCACCAGCGCACGGGCGATCATCAGGCGGCGCTTCATGCCGCCGGACAGCGAACGCGAAGGCACGTCGCGCTTGTCCCACAGGCCCAGCTGGGTCAGGTACTGCTCGGCGCGCTCCTTGGCGACTTTCGCCGGGATGCCGTAGTAGCCAGCCTGTGTCACGACGATGTCGAACGTCTTTTCGAACTGGTTGAAGTTGAATTCCTGGGGCACTACGCCGATGGAACGCTTGAGCGCCGCCGGGGATTTGTCCAGGTCATGACCAAAGATATTCACCGTGCCGCTGGTCTTGTTGACCAAGGTGGAGAGGATACCGATGGTGGTGGATTTGCCGGCGCCGTTAGGGCCGAGCAAAGCGAAGAAGTCACCTTCAGCAACATCCAGATCGATACCACTCAGGGCCTGGAAACCGTTGCCGTAGGTTTTGGTTAGCTGCCGGATGGACAGAGCGGAACTCATATCGGAATACGCACCAAAGAAGGGAATAGAAACAGTAGATGAGGGCGCAGCCCAGGTAGTTCAACGGCGGCGCATGACAGGCATGGTGCTTGCCCGCGCCGCACAAGTACAGTCACCCGTATTAATAGTGGGTATTAAGTCAACGCGGTCATCACCGCTTTACGGTACGCCGGCCGTTGCTGCAGACGGTGATACCAGGCCTCTAGATGGGGCATCGAAGGCCGTTCGATGGGCATTTCGAACCAGGCATAAATAAAGCTGCCGAGCGGGATATCGCCCATGCCAATGTCGTTGCCCGACAGGTAAGGCTGCTCTGCCAGGGCTTTATCCACGGTGCTCAATGCGTCGATACAGGCCTGGCGCCCGGCATTGATGCTGTCCCAGTTCTGTTTTTCCGGCGGGGTGCGCAGGATGCCCCAGAACACCGCCTTGAACGGTTCGGCGAGGGTCGAGGTGGTCCAGTCCATCCACTTCTCGGCATTGGCCCGGGCTTGCAGGTCGCTTGGGTACCAGCTCGACGCCTGCCTGGCGCAGAGATAACGCACGATGGTGTTGGACTCCCACAGCACAAAGTCGCCATCTTCGATCATCGGCACCCGGCCATTGGGGTTCAGCGCGCGGTATTGCGGTGTATCGACCACACCAAATGCCCCGCCCGCATCAATTGCTTCATAGTCCAGGCCGAGTTCCTCGGCGCACCACAGTGCTTTCCTGACGTTTGATGAATTTTTACGACCCCAGATTTTCAGCATGACCGCGCCTTATCGTTGATGAACATGGCTTGATGAACGCAGCAGCATACGCCGGTTCAGGCGCGGCTTAAATCGCTCTGCATGTCCCCCAGCAGGGTCGGCATGTCCTCGGCAAACAGGTGCGGGTAACACTGCTGAATATGCGCGAAGAAAAACCCCTCCGGCACGTCGGAAAACTGCCCGTGGTCCCGCACGTACTCCATCGAGCGCCGGCCCTGGCGGTTGAAGGCGTGAAACACGCTGTCGTTGATCCCATCGAATTCCAGCGGCGGTACATCAAACACCTCGCACAGCTGCTGGTTGAACGCCGGCGTGGCCTTGACCCAACGGCCACGCAGGTACAACTCGGTGTAGCCGTGCATGGCGAACACATCGCTTTTGAGCAGGGCGATCAGGCGCGGTGTCGAGAGGTGATTGCGCACGTCCGCCAGGCCGATGCGTGCCGGGATGCCGCAGTGGCGGGCACAGGCGGCCAGCAGGGTGGCCTTGGGCACGCAATAGCTCTCACCGGCGGCGAGGGCAAAGCTGGCGCTCAAGGTGCCTGGGTCGCGGCTGAAGGTGTAAGGGTTGTAGCGAATCGCCTCACGCACGGCGTAATAAAGACTGACTGCCTGGTCACGTAAATCCGCGCTCGGGCCGCGATGTTTTTCGGCGAACTCCACCACCGCAGGGTGGTCACTATCGATGAAGCGGCTGGGACTCAGGTACGTATCCATGCGCGTTATCTCCGAAGGAAGCCTTGAGTCTAACGACTGGTCTGGCGCAGAGATAACGACGATTCGGCCAAATGTCGGCGCCTGGCGGTCGGTGCTTCGCGTACAACTCGTTACACCCTGATCACCGCGCTTTTTCGGATGCCGACTAAGCTCCATGGTGGTTTCGCCCCTGGTTTCACGGAGGATTGAATATGCTGTTGTTGTGGATACTGGTTCTGGTGGTCGGCATTGCCTACTTGGCACACCGCCGCACCGCGCCCCTGCCCGCCCTGGGCGTGGTCGCCGTTTACCTGCTGGCGATGGGCGCCTGGAGCCACGCACCGGGTTGGCTGCTGCTGATCTTCTGGGTATTGATCGCCGCCGTGGCCCTGCCCTTGCTGCTGCCCGACCTGCGTCGTCAATACTTCACCAAGCCGCTGTTCAGCTGGTTCCAGAAAGTCCTGCCGCCGATGTCCGAGACTGAGCGCGACGCGATTGATGCCGGCACCGTGTGGTGGGATGGCGAACTGTTCAGCGGCCGCCCCGATTGGGACAAGTTGCTGGCCTACCCCAAGGCGCAACTGACCGAAGAAGAACAGGCCTTCATCGACGGCCCCACCGAAGAACTCTGCGCGATGGTCAGCGACTGGGAAATCGGCCAGGCCATGGACCTGCCGCCCGCCGCCTGGGAGCACATCAAGACCCACGGCTTCTTCGCCCTGATCATTCCCAAGGAATACGGCGGCAAGGGCTTCTCGGCCTATGCCCACTCGCAGGTCGCGATGAAACTCGCCACCCGCAGCGGCGACCTGGCATCCACCGTGATGGTGCCCAACTCCCTTGGCCCGGCCGAGCTGCTGCTGCATTACGGCACCGACGAGCAACGCAACCACTACCTGCCGCGCCTGGCGCGTGGCGATGACATCCCATGCTTTGCGCTGACGGGCCCACTGGCCGGCTCCGACGCCGGCGCCATGCCCGACACCGGCGTGATCTGCAAAGGTGAATGGGAAGGCAAGGAAACCCTTGGCCTGCGCCTGAACTGGGAAAAACGCTACATCACTCTCGGCCCGGTCGCGACCCTGCTGGGGCTGGCGTTCAAGGCGCATGACCCGGACCACCTGCTGGGCGATAAAGAAGACTTGGGCATCAGCCTGGCGCTGATCCCGACCGACACCCCCGGCGTCGAAATCGGCCGTCGTCACTTGCCGCTGGGCGCTGCGTTCATGAACGGCCCCAACTCCGGCAAAGACGTGTTCATCCCCCTGGAATTCCTCATCGGCGGCCAGGAAATGCTCGGCAAGGGCTGGATGATGCTGATGAACTGCCTGTCGGTGGGCCGTTCGATCTCCCTGCCTGCGGTCGGTACCGGTGCAGCCAAGTTCACCAGCCTGGTAACGGGCCAATACGCCCAAGTGCGTGAGCAGTTCAACGTGCCGCTGTCGGCGTTCGAAGGTATCCAGGAAGCCCTGGCGCGCATCGGCGGCAACGCCTGGCTGATGGACAGCGCACGCATGCTTACCGCCAATGCAGTCGACCTGGGGGAGAAACCCTCGGTGCTGTCGGCCATTCTCAAGTACCACCTCACCGAGCGCGGCCGCGAATGCATCAGCCACGCCATGGACGTGCACGGCGGCAAGGGCATCATCATGGGCCCGAACAACTACCTGGGCCGTAACTGGCAAGGCGCACCGATCTTCATCACCGTGGAAGGCGCGAATATTCTTTCGCGCAACCTGATGATCTTTGGCCAGGGCGCGATTCGCTGCCATCCGTTCGTGCTCAAGGAAATGGCCCTGGCCGGCCGCGAAGACCGCGATCAGGCATTGAAGGAATTCGACGGCCTGCTGATGCAACACATCGGCTTTGCCGTGAGCAATGCCGCCAGTACGCTGGTGCTGAACCTGGGCGTAGGTCACTTCGAGAAAGCGCCGGGCAACCGCCTGAGCCAGGGTTACTTCCGCGCACTGAACCGTCAGGCTGCTGCGTTCGCCCTGCTCGCTGACTTGAGCATGATGCTGCTGGGCGGCGAGTTGAAACGTCGCGAACGCCTGTCGGCACGCCTGGGCGATGTGCTGAGCCACATGTACCTGGCGTCGGCGGCGCTCAAGCGTTACCACGACCTGGATTCGCCGGACCATCTGGAACCGCTGTTCGCCTGGGCCATGGAAGAAAGCCTTGGCGAGTCGGAGCGTGCGCTGGATGAGCTGCTGAGCAACTTCCCTAACAGGGTGCTCGGTTGCCTGCTGCGGGTCATCGTGTTCCCGTTCGGGCGCCGCCACACCGGACCGTCCGATGCACTGGACGCCGAGGTGGCCGCGGTGATTGGGCGTGCCAAAGGCGACCCGACCCTCGAAGAGTTGCTGGCGGGCTGCTACCGCCCGCAATCGGCAGAAGACCCGGTCGGCGCCCTGCAACACGCCTACGACCTGCTCGGTGCCAGCCACCCGCTGCAGAAAAAACTCCACGCGGCGCTCAAAAGTGGTCAGGTCAAACCCACCGCTGGCGAACACGTCATCGACGCCGCCCTGCACGCCGGCGTGCTGCAACCGGGCGAAGCGCAAACCCTGCGCGACGCCGAAGCTGCACGGCGCAAGGTGATCGACGTGGATGATTTCAGCAAGGAAGAGCTGACCCAGGCTGAGGGTAAAGTCCGCTGATACCAGCGGTCATATAAAAACGGGCGCTTGAGCTATATACTCTCGCGCCCGTTTTTGCTTTAGAGGACTTATCTCGTGTCCAACGTCGTTGCCGATCATCTCGTCTTGCTCGACCACTTGCGCAGCATCCTGGTTGCCGTCGGCGAAGCCGAACAGGTGCCCGAGGAAAGCCACACCCTGTTTCTGGAGCGCTTCGACGAATTGCGCGCCCTGCTGCCGATCGACCCGATCGAGAGCCAGTACCTGGGCCAGGACCTGATGAGCCAAGTCATCCTGCGCTACCCGCAAATCGCCCACCTGGTGCCACGCGACCTGCTGTGGTTTTTTGGCGGTGATTGCCTGCACTTCATGCCGGATGAAGAACTGGACCTGTACCAGGCCCTGGAAGAGCGTCGCTTCGAGGCCGAACAGAACGACGAACCGTTCGACTGGAACCAGGAAAAGCAGCTGCTGGCCATGCCGCACGACCAGAGCAAGCACTGATCTGCAGGCCACAACCGAACTAAATGTGGGAGCGGGCTTGCTCGCGAATACGGCGGATCAATCAACATTTTTGGCGACTGACACACCGCATTCGCGAGCAAGCCCGCTCCCACCTTTTAACCGCGTTCCCTACCTTCGACGCAGTGTCGGTTCGCGTGCCATACACTCGACCAGATAATCGATAAACACCCGCAACTTCGGCGGCAGATACCGCGTCGGCGAATGCAGCAACCACGCCTCGCCATGATAAGAGGCAATAAAATCCCACGCCGGCAACACCTGCACCAAACGCCCCTCCTCCAACGCATGCCGCGCAGTGAAGTACGGCAAGCTGCCAATGCCCACATGCTGCAACACCGCATCCAGCCGGACCCCGGTGTGATTCGCCGCATACCGTCCGCGCACGCCGACCGTCACCGCTTTGCCGCCCTGGCGGAATTTCCAGCGCGAATCGCCCGGGGTTTCGCCCAGGTAAATGCAACTGTGTTCGAGCAAATCATGCGGATGGCCCGGCGTGCCGTGCTCGGCCAGGTACTCCGGCGTCGCGCACAGCAAATGTTCGATGGGCAACAATTGTCGGCCGACCAACCCGGGCGGTGGGCTGTCGGTGATGCGGATACTCAGGTCGACGTTGTCATCGATCAGGTCCACATGCCGGTCCTCAAGAATCAGCTGCACATCCACTTTGGGATAGCGGCGCAAGAACTCCGGCATATGCGGATGCACCGCGAACCGCCCGACCGCCTTGGGTACGCTGACCCGCACCAGCCCTTCGGCTTCATGGGTAAACTGGCCGCTGATTTCCATCACCGAACGCGCTGCGTTGACCATTTCCTGGCAACGCTTGAACACCTCTTCGCCCCCCTCGCTCAGGCGCAATTTGCGTGTAGTGCGTTGCAGCAACCGCGTGGCCAGGGCCTGTTCGAGGCGCGAAATACTGCGGCTCACCGCCGAGGGTGAAACGCTCAGTTGCCGCGCGGCTTCAGAGAAGCTGCCGGTTTCCACGACTTTGACGAAAATCGCCATTTCACCCAGCAGAGGCAGAGGAGGATTGATGCTCATGACGCACAGGTCCATTGATAATTGAGCGGATTATCACCCATCTACGCACTATTTATACTGCCCGTAGAACCCTGATGCGGATGTAGATGATGACCGAGCGCCTGTTTTTTACCCATGACCACCTGACCGCCGAGCTTGAAGTGCTGGCCTGTACGCCGCACGAGGACCAGTTTGCCGTCACGCTGCAGTCAACCCTCTTCCACCCGCAGGGCGGCGGGCAACCGTTCGACACCGGTTGGCTCGGCGACAGCCAGGTGGTGCGCGTCACCCAGGAAGCCGATCGCGTCGTGCACTATGTTGACCGCCCTGTGGCGCCCGGCCCGATCACCGCACGGGTCGATGAACAGCGCCGCGCCCTGTACACGCGCCTGCATTCGGCCGGGCATCTGATCGGCAATGCCGGGGAAAGCTTGGGCTGGATGCCGATCAAAGCCCATCACTGGCCGGGCGAATGCAAAATCACCTTTATCCGCGGGCAAGCGGCGCAAGCCATCGATGCCGAGGCGATTCAAACGCAGATCAACCAATGGATCGCCGAGGACCACGCGCGCCAGATGACGCTGGAAGATGGCACCCGCAAAGTCGGCTTCGGCAAATTGCCCGCTTATGCGTGTGGCGGCACCCATGTGCAAGCCTTGAGCGAACTGGGCCACGTCACGATCCTGGCCCTGTCGGAGAAAAAGGGCGCGCTGTCGGTGCGTTACAGCCTCGACTAAGATTCCAGCGACAAGGCCTCCTGTGGCGAGCGGGCTTGCCCCGCGTTGGGGCGCGAAGCGGCCCCAATACAGTCACCGCATTTTTTCAGAAAGAGGTAATTGTCAGGTTTTGGGGGCTGCTTCGCAGCCCAACGCGGGGCAAGCCCGCTCGCCACAGCAAGCCCGCTCGCCACACCCAACCTGCACACACCCCACTGTGCATCAAACCGCAATCGCCCCCGCCCTCCCCGGCTCCACCACAAATGACTTGAGCGTCGACACCGTCGCCGCCGGGTCACGTGGGTCAGTGATCACCCGGAAGTTCGTCAGCATCTTCGACGCCTCAAGCTTCACCGACACGTACCCACGCTGGCGACTGTCGAAAAACTTCACGTGCGGATTGAGCGGCAAGATCTGGCTGAAGGCGTCAAAGGGCGGGCCATCGGAGGTGACCGAGCTGCCAACGAACTCGGTGGCAACGATAGGCGAGTCCGGATTGTTACCATCGGCATGCAGGTCAGTGGTCCAGAACGAATGGATATCACCGCCCCAGAACACCGGGTTCTTGACCTGATTGCGCGTGATGGACGCCAGCATGCGTGAGCGGTTGGCCATGTAGCCGTCCCAGCCATCGGTCCAATGCCCGACCTGATGGCTGGTCAGGTCACGCTGGATCAGCGGCGCCACCAGCAAGTCCTGGGCGATGACATTCCACTGCGCTTTCGACTGGGCAAACCCCTGGTCGAGCCAGGCTTCCTGTTGCCAGCCAAGCATCGTGCGGCCGGGGTCGCGCAGGTCCTTGCAGGTGTTGGCGGCGATATGCCCCTGGTGACTGCCGTTAGCCTGAATACACGGCTGCTCGGAGCGGTATTGGCGGCCATCAAGCACATGAAAACGCGCCAGCCGACCATAATCGAGGCGCCGGTAAATGCGCATGTCCGGCCCTTTCGGCACACTGCTGACACGCAGTGGCATATGTTCGTAAAACGCCTGGTACGCCACCGCCCGTTGCCTTAAAAACTGCTCAACCGGAATCTTCGGGTCCTGGGACCAGCGGTTGGCGTAGTCATTCTGCACCTCATGGTCGTCCCACGTGGCCACGCTGGGTGCTGCCGCGTGCAAAGCCTGCAGGTCCGGGTCGGTTTTATACAGCGCGTAGCGGTTGCGGTAGTCACACAGGCTCACGGCATTGCCGCTGCCGTGCGGGCGGATGATCTTGCCTGAGTCCGCTGCGTACGAGCTGTCGTAGATGTAATCGCCGAGAAAAAACACCAGATCGGGTTGCTCCGCCGCCAGGTGACGGTAGGCACTGAAGTAGCCACGCTCCCAGTGCGAGCAGGAGACAAACCCCACGCTCGCCGCCGCCATGGCGTGCAGCGGCGGCGCGGTACGTGCCTGGCCCACCGGGCTCTGTGCGCCGAGGCCGTCGAACTGATACCAATACGGCCTGCCCGCTTCCAACCCGGCAACCTCGACATGCACCGAATGGGCAAACCGCTCAGTCGCCATGACATCGCCTTGCTTGACGATACGCGTCATCGCCGCATCACTGGCCACGCGCCAACGCACCGGCACGGCGCGGCTCAACCCGCCGCGCCCGTCCGCAGCATTGAACAACGGCGCCAGGCGCGTCCAGATCACAAAGCCATCCGGCAACGGGTCGCCGGAGGCCACGCCGAGGGTGAACGGGTAATCAACCCCGGCGCTGCGCGCAAACGGGCTTAAGATCGAAAACGCGGTGGCAACCGCCAGCCCGGCGAGTAGCCGGCGCCGATCATGATCCACTGCGCCACTCACAACGCTCGCTCCCAGTCGCCGCGCACGCTGGCGAATGTCAGCAAATCCTCGTACACACCGTTCTTGAAAAACGCTTCGCGCAGACAGCCTTCATAGTGCAGGCCAATTTTCTGCATGACCCGCGCCGATTCCTGGTTGCGACCAAAACACCGGCTGCCGACGCGCTGCAACCCCAGTTCGGTGAAGCCGAAGTCCATCACTGCACGCGCCGCTTCTGCGGCGTAGCCCGCGTTGCGACGATGGGCCGCCACCCAGTAGCCAAGGTGACCATAGTGATGACGGGCGTTGATCCGCAGGCTGACCATGCCGATCAATTCACCGGTTTCGCGCAGGTGCATGCCCAGGCCCAGCAGTCCGCCCGCACGGTATTTTTCCTGCATCTGCGCGATAAACGTCTGCGCGACTTCCAAGGTGTAGGGCGACGGAATGTTCGCGGTGTTGTCGGCAATGGTGGGCTCGTTGACGAGGCTGAAAAGTATCTCGGCCTGGCTCATTTCCAGCGCCTGCAATAGAAGTCGTGGTGTGGATATTTGAGGCAGTGCAGTCGGCATACGGGGCAGCCCTCGAGGTAAATTCTTTCAGAATGTACGCCCTTCGTGTCAGTTTCATTACGTCATGAAACCGCAAGGCAAAACGCCTGAAAGACTCGTCCTAGAGCCTTCAAAACGTCAATTAAAGTTAACCATTCGGTCATTTTTGGTTGTTAGCGTGTCGCCCCTAATTCAATGACGGGGCAACAGAATGAGAACCTGGGATGAACCCAAGAAACGCAAGGCGCACATCGAGCTGATCCCGATGATCGACGTGATGATGTTCCTCCTGGTGTTTTTCGTACTGGTGAGTTTGAACGTGATTCCGGCACTCGGCATGAAGACTCAATTGCCCAGCGCCAGCAGCTCGCAGCAACTCAAGCCGCAGAACAAATTCATCCTCACCCTGGGCCTGCAAGGCCAGCTGCAACTCGATGGCAAGGACCTCACGGTCGACGCCCTGGTCCCTGCGCTGAAAGCCGCTGAAAAGCCGGATACCAAGTCGACCATCATCGTCAACAGCGACAAAGGCGTGGAAGTTGCGCGCCTGGTGGAAGTCATGGACACCCTGCGCCTGGGTGGCTTTACCTCCGTGTCCATCGCCACGCGTAAGTCCTGATCATGTATGCCCTGTTTCGTGCGCGTCGGCTGCTGGGCAGTGTCCCGGCCCTGATCGCCCTGGTGCTGATTGCACTGGGTATCCAGTCCCAACCCCTGAAAATCCAGCCGCAGTATGACGAGTCGGCGGTTGAACTTGCCCTGGTCGAGCCCGAGCCCGAAGTGGTGCCCGAGCCCGTGGTGGAGCAGGAGCCACCGCCGCCGGTGATTGAGGATGAAGAGGCCGAACCGGCCCCGCCGCCACCACCGCCCAAACCCTTGCCAAAACCTGAACCCAAACCCAAGCCGGTGCCCAAACCCAAGCCGGTGGTCGCCGCCAAACCGACGCCAACGCCAGCGCCAGTGGCGCCGGTTGCTGCCAAGCCGGTACAGGCCGCCGTTGCGCCGACACCTGCGCCACCTGCCCCGCCGGCGCCACCCAAAGTAGATGGCCAGGCACTGGAAGGCGGCTACCTCAAAGGCCTGCGCAACGAGTTGGACACGTACAAGCAATACCCCACCGGGCGCCAGGCGTCTCTCGAACGCCCCAGTGGCGAGGTGGTGGTCTGGTTGATGGTGGACCGACAAGGCCGCGTGCTCGATGCCGGAATCCAGACCCCGGCGCCGAGCATGCTGCTCAACCGAGCCGCTACCAATAGCCTGCGTCGCATCAAGCAGGTCAAGCCGTTCCCCGAACAAGCCTTCGGTGGACGTAACGAGCAACGCTTCACCGCCACCTTCAACTACAGCGTGCAATAAGCACCCGACACCAGGACGACAGTGATGAGGTTCACCCGTATTCATCTGGCACTCGTTGCCGCGACTAGCATGAGCCACGCAGTGGTCATGGCCGATACCAATGACAGTGACGTCGGCACGATTGGAATACAGGGGGGCAAGGCAACCGCGGGGGGCGGTTACATGGTCCAGGAAGAGAGCGCCAAGGGCCGCTCGACCATCACCAAGGAAGCGCTGGACAAGCAAACCGCCACCGGCAACGCCATCGACAAGCTCAAGTACACGCCGGGCCTGAACATTTCCAGCGAGGACAACACCGGTCTGTCGGGCTTTCGCTTCACCATGCGCGGCATGAACTCCGACCAGGTCGGTATGTCGGTCGATGGCATGCCGATCAACGACTCCGGCAACTACGCGCTGTATTCCAACCTGCTGGGCGATCCGGAAAACATCGACCAGATCTTCGTCACCCAGGGCTCGTCGGAAGCGGATGGCCCGCATATCGGTTCCAGCGGCGGCAACATCGGCATTGTGACCATCCGCCCGACCAAGGAAACCGGGGCCTTCGTCAAACAAGTGGTGGGCAGCAATGCCACGCGCAAGACCTTTGCGCGCCTCAACACCGGTGAGGTCAACGGCCTGAGTAACTGGCTGTCGGCCTCGCACACCGAAGGCCAGATGTGGCGTGGCTCGGGCGCGGTGCGTGCGGACAAGGTGGAGTGGAACAGCTTTTTCGACGCCGGCAACGGCAACACCGCCAACCTGATCCTCAAGTACCACGAGCAGGACAACAACAGTTACAGCCAGCTGACCAAGGCGCAGTTCCAGCAGTTCGGCCGCAAATATGACCCGTACCCGGCCAAGCCGGCGCTGGGCGCCAACGGCAAGATCAGCAGCTACTACGACCTGGCGCAGAACCCGTTCCAGACCTTTACCGCCGTGCTCAACACCCAGTACAAGCTGAGCGACAACCTGGCGCTGTCGGTGATCCCGTATTACTACTACGGCAACGGCAGCGGCGTGGGCTCCCCCGCTTATGCGCTCAACAGCGGCTCGAACAAGGGCGGCGTTTTCGACCTCGGCAACCTGCCAACGCAGGCCCAGTACAACGCCGACGGTTCGTCCACCACGGGCGTTTACTACCGCCCTTCGCGCACACAGACCTGGCGCCCTGGCATCACCACCAAACTCAACTGGGACCTGGGTGATCACAGCCTGCAATTCGGCTACTGGTACGAACGCGCGCGCCAAAGCCAGACCCAGCCGTTCATTGCCCTCAAAAACAGCGGCAAGCCCAGCGACACCTGGCCGGATGGCGACTCGGTGGTCGATGCCAACGGCAATACCGTACAGGGCCGCGATCGCTACACCGTGACGCCGGCGCAAAAAGTCTGGGCCCAGGACACCTGGTACATCAATTCGGACTGGACCCTGATCGCCGGCCTTGCCTACATGAACGTCGAGCGCGAAGGCACCAACCACGGCAGCCTCACCGAGCAACCGGGCAAAGCTGACCAGACCTACAACAAATTGCTGCCCAATGCCGGCCTGAAATACCAGCTCGACGAGCGTGATCAGTTGTTCTACAGCCTGTCACGCAACATGCGCATTCCGCAGAACTACGTGCTGTACGACAAAGGCGTCGGCTCGCTGGACTCCAAGCCGGAACTGAGCTGGAACCAGGAACTGGGCTGGCGCTACACCGGCGAAGACATGACCCTCGCTGCCACCTTGTTCTACATGCAGTTCAAGAACCGCCAGCTCACGTCCCTGGACAGCAATGGGGACTCGGCCGACATCAACGCCGGCACCGTGATCAACAAAGGCCTGGAACTGGAGTGGAGCGGCAAGCTGGCGCACAACTTCAATTACTACACCTCCTACACCTACACCAGCTCCAAGCAGCAGGACGACCTGACCGTCTTCAGCGCCGGCAAACCGATTGTGCTGCCCACCAGCGGCAAGCAGTTCGCCAACGTGCCGACCAATATGCTGGCGGCCAACGTCGGCTATGACGACGGGCGCTTCTACGGCACCTTCGGCGGCAAGTTCACCAGCAAACTTTATGGCGACCTGACCAACGACGAAGCCATCTCTGCGCGCACCATTTTCAACCTCGGCGCCGGTATCTACCTGCCCGTGGACAAGAAAGTCGTCAAGGACGCGACCCTGCGCCTGAACGTCGACAACCTGTTCGACAAGAAGTACCTGGACGGCGTGTACACCACCAAAACCAACGCGGCGAGCTACAGCGGTTTCCGCGATGGCGACCCGGCCTACATCGTTGGCCTGGACCGTACCGTCACTGTTTCCCTGGAAGCGAATTTCTAACTGCGAGGCTATAGATCATGGACATGAACCTGCTTCACGACATCACCTTTTATGTGATGTACGCCGCCATGGCGATTGCGATTTTCATCACCATCGAACGCGGCATTTACTTCGCCTACGTGCGCCGCCAGGCGCGGGCCTTGACCGAGGTGCTGGGCGCCAATGTGCACAGCGAGCGCGACTTGCCGCAAAGCCTGACCCGTCGCGACAGCCTGCCACTGAACATGGTGCTGCCGGTGCTGGCGCAAAAGGCTTCTCAGGGTTCGCGCAAGGATCTGGACGACGAAATCGAAACCCAGTACCTGAAGACCCGCGCGCCGCTGTCGCGCAGCCTGTGGATCATCGAGACCATCACCACCGCCGCGCCGCTGCTCGGCCTGTTGGGCACCATCCTGGGCATCATCGACACCTTCAAGGCGCTGGCCAGTGCCGGCGTATCCGACCCAGGCCAGATCTCCGGTGGCATCGGGACGGCGTTGTTCGCCACCGGCTTGGGTATCGCCATCGCGCTGTTCTGCGTGGTGTTCCACAACTTCTTCCAGGACAGCCTGGAGCGCATCAACGACCAGCTGAAAATCCTGCTGATCCGCGCCGCCACCGGTGCCCGCGTACACAATGAAGTGCCGCACCTGGTGCCCACGCCACTGCACAGCCGCACGGCGTGACCATTGGGCGGGCGCGCAATGCGCCCGCCATTCTTTTTGTCCGGTGAGACGTGTATGTCCCTATCGATAAAGTTGCGTATCGCAGGCCTCGCTGGCTTGCTCCTCAGTCCGCTGGCCCAGGCGGACTTTTCAATTCCGGGCTTTGAGCTGGTGCACACCGTGCCGGTGGATACCACGCTGGGCACGGCCGATTTGCGCCAGCCGGGGCCGGTGTGGATCGCGTTGTTTGATGGCGCAAAAAACAGCATTGATATCGGCCAGTTCTACTTCGCCGACCATCCCGGCTCGGTGATGGACAAGGTCATTGAACACCTGGAAGCTGCCGGCAAACGTGGTGTGAAGATTCGCTTTTTGCTTGAGGAAAAAGGCATTCGGCTGTCGGAGGCTTCTACCCTGGAGCGCTTGCGCGCGATTCCCAACCTGACCTTTCGCGTGCTCTCGTACGGGCAACTGAGCGGCGGGATTATCCACGCCAAGTACATGGTGGTGGACGGCAAGCAGGCGTTTATCGGCAGCCAGAATTTCGACTGGCGTTCGCTGGAACATATCCATGAAACCGGCTTGCGCATCAGTGATGCCACCGTGGTCAGCCAGGTGCAGGCGATCTTCAATCAGGACTGGCAGGCCCAGGCCGCGCTTGCAGATAAGCAAGCCGTGCCGCTGCCGGCTGCGGGCCAGGAGCCGGCACGCACCGGCAACTATCTGGTGGCCAGCCCGCAACGCTACAACCCGCCCGGCGTAGGCGATTCACAGCTGGAACTGCCGCGCCTGTTGAGCGAGGCCAAGAAAGAAGTGCGCGTGCAACTGCTCGACTACGCGCCGCTGTCCTACGGGCCGGACCGAACCCGCCCCTACTACGCGGTGATCGACAACGCCGTGCGCGCCGCCGCCGCGCGTGGGGTGTCGATCAAGCTGATGGTGTCCAACTGGAACACCGACTCGCTGGAACTGCCCTACCTCAAAAGCCTGGCCGTGCTGCCCAACGTAGAGGTCAAAATCGTCACCCTGCCGCAGGCCAAGCAAGGGTTTATCCCTTACGCGCGAGTGATCCACAGCAAGACCATGGAAATTGACGGGCAAGTAGCATGGATCGGCACCAGCAACTGGCTGGGCGGGTATCTGGATAACTCGCGCAACCTGGAAGTGGTGATGCATGACGCGTCGATGGCCAAGCGGGTGGGCGAGCTGCATGCGCAATTGTGGGATGGGCCGTATGCCAAGGCACTGGACGTAGCGGCGCAGTACCCGGACCCGCATCCTGGCAAGCCTTGAGCTGAACTCGGTTTTTCCTACGCAAAAAAACAATGTGGGAGCGGGCTTGCCCGCGATAGCGGAGTGTCAGTTAACGCAGGCGCTGGCAGACACACCGCCTTCGCGGGCAAGCCCGCTCCCACATTTGAATTTTGGTGGTTCAAATTGGAAGTGTTGATGCATGGGCAATTGTGGGATGGCCCGTATGCCAAGCCACTGGACGTAGCGGCGCAGTACCCGAACCCGCATCCTGGCAAGCCTTGAGCTGAACTCGGTTTTTCCTACGCAAAAAAACAATGTGGGAGCGGGCTTGCCCGCGATAGCGGCGTGTCAGTCAACGTCGGCGCTGGCTGACACACCGCCTTCGCGGGCAAGCCCGCTCCCACATTTGAATTTTGGTGGATCAAATTGGAAGTGTTGATGCATGCGCAATTGTGGGATGGCCCGTATGCCAAGCCACTGGCTGTAGCGGCGCAGTATCCGGACCCGCATCCTGGCAAGCCGTGAGCTGAACTCGATTCTTCGTACGAAAAAAAACAATGTGGGAGCTGGCTTGCCCGCGATAGCGGCGTGTCAGTTAACGCAGGCGCTGGCTGACACACCGCCTTCGCGGGCAAGCCCGCTCCCACATTTGATGCTTGGTGGCTCAACTACCGAGGTAGGACATTTCCCTGATCCGGGTCTCCCCTACCACTCCTTGGTGATGGTAGTGTGTGAAATTGTTTCTGACATTTCGATCAGAAATTTCCCCACTCCTCTTTTGCAAAGGAATGCCTCTAGTCATGCACTTCCCACTGAAAAAACTGGTGGCTGCCACCCTGTTCGCGGCCAGCTTCTCGGCCATTGCCACACCCGCATTCGCCAACATCAGCGCTGAACAAAGCGCGACCATTATCAAACATTTCAGCGAAACCCCAGCCACCGATTTCCGTGGTTTCCTCGGCACCCTGGCCAAGAGCGACCTGGCGAAAACCGATGATGTCGGCCCGGCCATCGACGCCTTCCTGGCCAACAAAACCCTGACCGCCGACCAGCAGAACGAAATCAACCGCCTGCTGGGTATTTACACCCGCGTTAAATACGGCAAAGCCGCGCTCGAAACCCTGCGCGAGTTGGTCGAAATTCCGACCTTCAACGTCGACGGCCTGCCGCAGTACAAGAACCCGGAATTCCTCAAGATCGCCGACAAGATCCAGAGCCTGGCCAAAGCCTTCAACCTGAACTTCCGCAACATCGACAACCGCGTGTACGAAATTTCGCTGGAAGGCAGCGGCGATGAAGTCGTCGGCATTCACGCCCACGCCGACGTGGTGCCGGTGACCCCGGAAAACTGGGTGCTCAAGGACGGTACCAAGCTCGACCCGTTCAAGGTCACGCTGATTGGCGATCGCATGTATGGTCGCGGCACCGAGGATGACAAAAACGGCATCGTGGTCGCCCTGTACGCCATGAAGGTGATCAAGGAAGAGAAGCTGCCGCTGGCACGCAACTTCAAGCTGTTGGTGGACACCACTGAAGAAACCATGGGCGACGCCATCCCCTATTACTTCGAACATAACCCGGTGCCGCAATACAACCTGGCGCTGGATGGCGGCTACCCGGTCGTGATTGCCGAGAAAGGCTACGGCACCGTCATGGCGAGCTTCCCGGTGCGCAAAGGCACTGGCAAAGGCGCGGAAATTATCTCAATGACCGGCGGCATGGCCACCAACCAGATTCCGTCGGCCTCGGTCGCCACCCTGCTCAGCGATAAGCCTGCTGAACTGGCCGCCAGCCTGCAGAAAGCCGGTGCTGACTACGTCAAGCAAAATGGCGGCAATTTCGACGTAACGGCCAAGGTGGTCGGCAAAGAGGTCAAGTTGACGCTCACCGGTGTGTCGGCGCACTCCTCCGAGCCGGAAGCGGGCGTCAACCCGGTCGCACGCATGCTGGAGCTGATCCACAGCATTGACGGCAAGATCGCGCTGAAGCACAACCACATCACCGATGCTGCACACTATGCGGCTGACAACTGGGGCCTGGATTACCTGGGCGGCAAGTTGGGTGTGGGCTTCTCCGATGCGTTCATGGGGCCACTGACCACCTCGCTGACGTTTGTCGGCCAGGATGACAAAGCCTTCAAGCTGGCGGTGAACCTGCGCATCCCCAAAGGCAAATCGCCGGAGGTGCTCAAAACTGAAATCGAAGAGAAAATCAGCGCCTGGGACAAGCACACCAACGTGGCGATGAACGTCACTTACTCGGTGGCCGAGCCGATGTACCGCAACCCTGAAGGTGAGTGGGTCAAAGCCCTGCTGGCCGTGGCCAGCGAAAACCTCGGCATGGAGCACACGTTCGGCACGTCGGCCGGTGCGACCTCCGTGCATGAGCTACCCAATGGCGTGCAATTCGGCCTGGCGAAGCCGGACGTGAAGTACACCGGGCACACCGACGGTGAGTTCAAGACCGTCGAGCAGTTCTTGCTGGACCTGCAGATCGTCACGGAAATGATGGGCCGTGTGGGGCAACTGCCGAAGCTCTGATAAGCCAAGGTAAACACCACAACGCCGATCAAGATTGATCGGCGTTGTGGTTAAACAGGCCTGGCTTGCGGCCTAAAACATATCCATCGCATTGCACAGCTTGGCCTTCTCTACCGGCACGTTCTCCGGTTTCCCCGTCGGGTTCAGGCGCTGCAACGCAATCAGGCACTGGCCACCGTCCAGCAGGATCAGTTCGTAATCTTGCCCGGCCTTGGGGGTGAAGTGAAAGCTCTGCCTGCAGCTATAGGCATTGCCGCCAGACACATAGCCCTCACTCTGGAAGTTCATGGCAAAAGGCTTGTTCGCCGGCACCTTCAGTTCGCTACGCGCCGAGCCTTGCGCCTCCACCCGGCGGTTGCTCTCGGGCATGCCCAGGCTGTGGCCATTATTCTGACCCGCAAAGCCGGATTCGGACACGGCCATCACCCCGGCGCCAGGCACACGCCAGTCGATGCAATCACGGCCCGGCACACCACGCGCCATGCCATTGGTGATCACGCGCAAGCGTGCGGTATCCCCTGCTGTGGGTTCAACATAGGGCGTGTTGTAAGCACGGATATTGGAAATATTGCCGCAGCCACTCACGGCCACGGCCAGGCCGGCTATCAGAAACGCTCTCATGGAAATCCTTTTTTTGAGGCCTAACGGCAGTGATAAGGGCTTTCGCTGCGCAGTTCTTCGCCGGTCCGGGCATCGCGAATGATCACCGTCGCCCCCGGCGCATTAAGGCAGAACGCATTGCGTATGGGGTAAATGTTATGGCCCTCGGCGGTGAACGTGCCGAGCTTGGTTAACGGGGCGCCGGAGGCGTCCTGAGCCGTCACGGTGTATTCACCCGACATGGTCAGACAGCCGGTCAGTAACAGCAGCAAGGTGGCGCAGATTGCATATTTCACAGGTGATGTCCCTATCGTGTTGAGTACAACGTGCCAAAACGGGCCAGAGACTCCCTTGGCCGGAAAAACACTTCCATTTCGCGTCTTTGTGAAATTTTCCTGCCGGCGCATCAAGCACCAGAACGGCACTTGAGCAGCAAGAATCGCCTTGATGGCCAATGGCTGTATGAGCGGACAACGCTCACAAAGTTCATGCAAAACAGGGAAATGGCCTACCAGGCTTCGCAACCCGCGGCCATGGCGGGCTGCGCTGTAGCCCTTCAAGCCTCAAGCATAAGGATATCTTCAAAGAACCCGCCGACCGGCTCGGTGGGGTGGCAGAGCTGGATCTCCAGCACCCACACCATTTCACTCGGCGTGATCTCAAGCGCGGCCAATTCCTGGTTGCCGAACAAGGCGTGGGGGAAATCCGCAATACGGTGGCCGGCCAGGTTGCGCGACAACCGCCAGCCCTTGAAAACGGCCCGCTCCTCGGCAAAGTCATAGAGTTCACAGCCGGTCAGGCCGCGTATCCAGGCCTCGCGGGTTTCATCGAACACTTCATGCAAGACCTTGAAGCAATCGCGGTGCAGCGCTGACTCGCCGAAGACGAAGGTGTCGCCATAGTCGCCCTCATAGCCGTCCCACACCGGGCCGAGGTCGACCACCACGATATCGGTGGCACGCAGCGTGCGCAGTGGGTCAATGCCTTCCCTGGGCGGGCGAACCGTGTCGTCGCCAAAACGGATGTACGTCGGGTGCCAGGTGTGGGAGGCGCCCATGGCCTGCAATTGCTCGGCGGCCATGTCGAGGGCCTCCCCGGTGGTCATGCCGACTTTGAGCTGGCTGGCAATCGCTGCCAGGGCGCGGATGGTTTTTTCACGGGCGGCGAGCATGCCGTCCAGCGAGTACCGAGGGCCGACTTTTTCCCAGGTTTCATTCAGTCCATTGAGCAGCGTGTCGGCGCTCGACTGGCCACTGGGCACAAACGCTTCGGCGACAAAACGATGGCTCGGCAAACCCGCTTCCAGGCAATCGGCACGCGCCTGGCTGATCATGCCGCCGTTGCCACAGGCATACACCTGAGCCGCCTCCCAACGATGCCCATGGCTGAGCGCCACTTCCTGCACTCTGCCCTGCGCTGCCAATACCGGGTGCCAGTGAAAACGCGGATGGTCGATGACCGCCTGATCCAGAAATGCGCGGTCGTAAAAGTCTGTCGCCTGCGCGCCGCCCCAGTAAAACGTCACCTCCACATCCTGCTTCAACGCGCTCAGCAGGATCGGCTTGATACCCGCGTAGCCGGTGCCTGTGGCGAACAGCACCACAGGCGAATCGTCATCGTCCTGCCAGGTGCAGGCGCCAAAAGGCCCCTCCAGCGCCAACAGATCGCCAGCCTCAAGGCTGTCCAGAAGGGTCTCGGAAAAAAGCCCGCCGCGCACCCGGCGAATCTGAAACACCAGGCGCCCATCGCCGTCGGCCGGCAGGTTGGCGATCGAGAAACAGCGCGAGTCGCCATCGACCAGGCGGAACTTGAGGTACTGGCCCGGCCGCACGGCCAACGGCCTGTCCGGCATCACCACCAACTCAATGATGTCGGGGCTCAGGGCACGCTTGCTCAGCACCGTCGCCTCGACCACCAGCGCAGGTGTGTCCAGCGACCAACCGGGAATCTCCAGGCGCATGTCGGCGCAGGCGTGGCTTTGGCACAAGAGCATTTCATTCGCTGCCAGCGGGTAGCACGGCGCGGGTGCGCCCGGCGCCAGCTGCTTGGCGCGGTAGTGGCCTTGCGTGACCACCACCTTGCACGAACCACAGGCGCCGCGCCGACACGAGAACGGCACAGACAAGCCGCTGGCGAGCATCGCGTCGAGCAACAGTTCGTCACCGGCTTCAAAGGTTTTCCCCGAGGGGGCGAGTTCGATGACATGGCGTGTGTTCATAAGCACCTCGGGGTCAGTGAGGCTTGATTGTTGCGCTAGACTAGGCCCATTAAAACCTCCAGTTTTGGATACTTCACATGGTCCAGATGCGTAAATGGCGCCCGCTGCTCAAGCTCGACGAGCGCACGCCCCAGGCGTCCTATCGCAAGATTGCCGAAGGCCTGGTGCAGGCCATCCTCGAAGGACGGCTGCCGCCTGGCACGCTGCTGCCGGGCACACGGGAAATGGCGCAGATACTCGACGTCAACCGCAAGACGGTGATCCTGGCTTACGAGGAAGCGTCAACCAAAGGCTGGCTGATCAGCGAGCCGCGCCGGGGCACGTTCGTCAATGCGCAATTGGCGCCAACGCCCGCGTCCAGCCGCGCGCAGCACTCCTTTGCGCCACCACTGCTGGCGCAGCCAGTGGTGCCGTATTTCGAGCAGAATGCCCAAGTCATCGCGCTGCAGCATCGGCATGACGCACTGTTTTTCGATAACGGTGCCTGCGACCACCGCTTGCTGCCCCAGGCCGTTTTACACCGCTATTACCGCAATGCCCTGCGCAGCAGTTTTGCGTCCAACTCGGTGCGCTACGGCAGCGAGGGCACCGGCTATGAATTGCGTTGCGCGCTGGCAGAGATGCTGCGCAACAATCGCGGGCTAACAGTCAGCGCCGAGAATATCTGCCTCACGCCCGGCACACAGGTGTCGCTGTACCTGACGGCCAGCCTGCTGATCAAACCCGGTGATGTGGTGCTGGTGGAACGCCTGAGTTACCCGCCAGCGTGGGAAATTTTCCGCAAGCTCGGCGCGCACTTGATCACCGTCGATATGGACGATGAAGGCTGTCGCACGGACCACATCGAGCGGTTATGCCACGCACATGATGTAAGGATGATTTACCTCACGCCGCACCACCAGTTTCCCACCACGGTGAGCCTGCATGCGGCCCGTCGGCAACACCTGCTGGCGTTGGCGGCGCAGCACAATTTCTGCGTGATCGAAGAAGACTACGACCACGAATATCACTTCAACGGGCGGCCCTATTTGCCGCTGGCCAGTGATGGCGCGCAACGCCATGTGATCTACATCGGCTCGTTATCCAAGGCGTTGGGGTCGACGTTTCGCTGCAGTTATGTGGTGGCTCCGGCCAGCGTGATTGAGGTGCTGCAGAACAGCGCAGCACTGGTGGTAGGCGACACCGACGCAGTTGCACAAAAAATGCTCGCGGACCTGATCAATCAGGGGGAATTGAAGAAGCACCTGCGCCGTGTTTCGAAAGAATACGTGGCGCGTCGAGAGGTGCTGCACAGCTGTTTGCACAGCGCATTCGGCGATCGAATCCAGGTGCGAGAGCCAGAAGGCGGCCTGGCCCTCTGGGTTCGCTTCCAGGATGAAACCGACGTCGATCAGTTGCTCGCCGCAGCCCGGGGCCAGGGCGTGGTGGTGCGCAGTGCGCGTCAGTTTTCACCGCTGAATGTGCCGGAAAATGCCCTGCGCCTGGGGTTCGCCTCGCTTGATCGGGATGAGATCCGGGAAGCCACGCTGCGGTTGGCGCGGGTGATGAGCAGGCGTTGATCACACGCATGCATCAACACCACCTAGAGCGCGCCATGGCCGCTGTTTTGAAGCCGGGCAAGGTCGGGAAACTCGAGCAACAGCGCCCGATTGCCGCGACCGATATGCTCCATCACCGCCAGCGTGATGAACTCGCGCACCATCCCGCTCGAGACGTAATACATCGCCCAGGCTTGCTCGGGCGTGCAATGGCCGATCTGTTCTTCGATGTCTTTGTAGGCCTGGTATTCGTCCGGCTTCAAAACGTATGGGTCAGCCGCTTGGCGCATGATTTTTCTCCTCCCTGAAAACGCTGCGACAGCCCCTTGGTCTGCCGACGGATAACGCTGGGACGTTATGGCCCCATGCATACGCCGGCGCTGATCGACTTTCGTCGAGCGACTCCCCCATCATGTTTATGGAGCAATGCCTCGATGCGGTTCAGCAGTTGTTCTTGATTACCCAGTGACGTAAGGCCGTGGGTGCTTTGCGCCTCATAGGCCTCAACCATCTTTATCAGCGTCACTAATTGATAAGTGTCGGCTTTGGTTTTTTTGCAAATAGCCATGTAAGCCCTCCGCCAATAAAGATGAATACCCAGCGGGTTTACGTACCGCTCTTGACCTTGGTCCATACGCGCGTGCGGATTCGTTCCAACTTCAACGGTAGTGGTTCAAGCGGAACAAGGGTGGCAACCGTATGCTTGTCAGGATAAATCCACGGGTTGTCGCGCAGCTTCTGCTCGACGAACTCAGTGGCGTCCTTGTTAGCGTTCGGGTAAAGCGTGTGGTTCGAGCTCTTGGCAATCACTTGCGGTTCAAGCATGTAATTGATGAACGCCAGACCTTCCTTGGCATGGGGCGCATCTTTGAGCAGCACAAAGTTTTCCGACCACACCAACCCACCCTCACGCGGCAGGCTGTAGGCAATTTTGCGCCCGGTGTTGTTTTTCTCATTGATGGCCTGCGCCGTCAGCGCCCCGCTCGCCCAGCTCACGACCACACAAATATTGCCATCGGCAAAGTCGGCGTCGGTTCTGGATGAGTCGAAGTAGAGGATATAGGGACGGATTTTCAACAGTAGCGCCTGGGCTTTCTGGTAATCCTCAGGGTTCTGGCTGTTGCTCGGCAGGCCGAGGTAATTCAACGCGATCGAAATGACCTCGCTGGGCGAGTCGAGCATCGCCACGCCGCAGGACTTGAGCTTGCTGATGTTTTCTTCTTTAAAGATCAAGTCCCAGCTGTCCACCGGGGCGTTATCACCCAACGCGGCTTTGACTTTATCAACGTCATAGCCAATCCCGGTGGTGCCCCACAGGTAAGGCACGGCGTAGCGGTTGCCCGGATCATTCACCGAAAGCAGCGCCAACATCTCTGGGTCGATGTGGGAGAAGTTGCTCAGTTGGTTGCGGTCCAGCGGTGCAAGCACGCCCGCCTTGATCAGGCCGGGCAGGACATTGGAAGTGGCGACAACCACGTCATAGCCCGTGCGGCCGGCCATGACTTTGCTCTGCATGATCTCGGCGCTGTCGAAGGCATCCACGTGCATGCGCGCGCCGGTTTTTTGCTCGAATTCCTTGGGCGTCTCTGGCGCGATCAACCCGAACCAGTTGTACAGATTCACCTGAGGTTGCGCCGCCGCTGCGGGCGCGCTGATACCCACACAGACAAGCGAGGCCAAAAAAATGGCTCGCAAATGTGATTGACTCATATAACTATCCTTGTCAAAAACGACAGGCCTTCATGGCCTGCATCCGCTGGGAGGTGAATATACTCGGCGTCGTTGAATAGTAAATACCTACAAGTACTTAGCTCGCGCCTATGAACGCCTAACCCTAAAGGGGTAGAACATGTCACTCGACCTTCATAACCTGGCCTGGCACCGATCGGCCGGCAAGCTGATCATGGAGCTCAATCGCCCGGCTTTCTGGAGCTCGCTGGTTCGCGTGTTGAATGAATATGTGCAGATCGACAACTGGGTTGTCCTGGTTTTCAGCGACCAACAAGTCAACGTCATCAGCTTTACTGAAGTGGCCGATGCCGAGGAGGTGGATGCCCTGACTCAGCGCTACCTCAAAGGGCTGTACCTGTTGGACCCGTTCTACATTGCCAACCGGGAAAACCCGCAGAGTGGCTTTTTTCACCTGTCAGACATAGCGCCGGAGCACTTTCTAACCACTGAGTATTACCATCAGTATTTCGCCCAGTACGTCTCGGTGGATGAGGTGCAGTACAACGTTCAGCTCGATGAGGACAGGACGCTGTGTATTTCATTTGGCAGTAACGTGCGCTACAGCCCGGAACAGATCACCACACTGGATATCATCAAGCCTTGGGTTTTGGCATTGATGCACCAGCGTATGTGCTTTGAGATCGACGTTGAAAAAAACCTCAATGAGACACCGCCCTGGTCGCAGGCAATTGTTCAACTGGGCAGCCAGATCACAACGCGTGAAAAGGACGTGCTCAAGTTGCTGTTGAGCGGGTTCTCCAACAAAGAAATCGCCGGCAAACTGTTCCTGTCGACAGAAACGGTGAAAGTGCACCGGCGCAACATTTACACCAAGCTGAACATCAAGTCCCAGTCCGAACTCTTTGCGCGTTTCTTCATGCCAAAACAGGACGTCTACGCGGTGAACTGAAGGCGCGGCCCTCAGCCCGCCGTGCCGAGAAACGGCAGCGCGAGGAACAGCTTGATCACCACCGCATTGGTGATGTCGATGAAAAACGCCCCCACCATCGGCACCACCAGAAAGGCAATCTGCGAGGGGCCGAAGCGTTGTGTCACCGCCTGCATATTGGCAATGGCGGTGGGTGTCGCGCCCAATCCGAAACCGCAATGCCCGGCCGCCAGCACCGCCGCATCGTAGTTGCTGCCCATCACCCGAAACGTTACGAAAATCGCGAACAGGGCCATCAACAGCGCCTGTGCCGCCAGCAGGATGACGATCGGCAACGCCAGCGCCGCCAGGTCCCAGAGCTTGAGCGACATCAAGGCAATCGCGAGAAACAACGACAGGCTGACATTACCCAGCAGCGACACTTCGCGCTCAAACACCTGATGCCAACCCAGCGCCGACAAGCCATTGCGCAGCACCACGCCGACAAACAGCACGCAGACAAAGGTGGGCAACTCGAAGGCGGTGCCTTGGATGACACCACTCAGGCACGTGCCAACCTGCAGGCTGATCGCCAACAGGGCCAGGGTTTCGATAAAGGAAAACGAGGTGATCATGCGTTCCTGATCGGGGCGCTCAAAGCCTTTGGGCCGCCGCGGCTGCGAGTGTTCAACGCCAGGCACCTGGACGCGCTTGATCAACAGACGCGCGACCGGGCCACCAATCAAGCCCCCGAGCACCAAACCAAAGGTCGCCGAAGCAATCGCCAGTTCAGACGCGGAGGCCACACCGTACTTCTCACTGAACACCGCGCCCCATGCGGCGCCCGTGCCGTGCCCACCCGACAGGGTGATGGAGCCCGCCAGCAAGCCCATCAATGGATCAAGCCCCAGCGCCTTGGCCAACGCGATGCCCATGGCGTTTTGCACCACCAACAGGGCCGTCACGACCAGCAGGAAAATACCCAGCACGCGCCCGCCTCGCTTCAGGCTGGCGAAATCTGCGTTCAGGCCAATCGTGGCGAAAAACGCCAGCATCAATGGAGTTTGTAAGGATGTGTCGAAGCGAACTTCGACATCCGCCAGCGCACGCAACGCCAGCAGCAGAGCGGCAACCAACAGGCCGCCGGCTACCGGCTCCGGAATGCTGTAGGCGCGTAGAAAGCCGATCCGGGCCACCAGCCAACGGCCCAATAAAAGCACCAGGGAGGCAGCGACCAGGGTTGAATAGAAATCGAGCTGAAGCATCTGGACAGTCCTTTGAAGTAAACAAGGAAAATGGGCTGGCCAGAGTAGAGACAGCGGAACAGGTACACAGCTACCCGACATTGATTACAGACTATTCCTACGCACATCAGCACATGGCCTACACGCGTGGTGTGTTTTGCAGGCAAAAAAGCGACACGAACAAAAACGCCGATCATCACTGATCGGCGTTTTCGTTAAATATGGAGCGGGAAACGAGACTCGAACTCGCGACCCCGACCTTGGCAAGGTCGTGCTCTACCAACTGAGCTATTCCCGCAAATGGCGTCCCCTAGGGGACTCGAACCCCTGTTACCGCCGTGAAAGGGCGGTGTCCTAGGCCACTAGACGAAGGGGACACGCTACTGAAACACATGGTGTGTATTTCAGTGCCCAGAGATTAAATCCGAAGATTATGCCCTGGTTTCACTCAGTGTCGCCCGAAGGCCACACTGCTTAAATTTGGAGCGGGAAACGAGACTCGAACTCGCGACCCCGACCTTGGCAAGGTCGTGCTCTACCAACTGAGCTATTCCCGCATATGGCGTCCCCTAGGGGACTCGAACCCCTGTTACCGCCGTGAAAGGGCGGTGTCCTAGGCCACTAGACGAAGGGGACACACGTACAACATTCACTCCCTACCGCGTTTCGCTGTGTGCTTTACGCTGTAAGTGGCGCGCATTCTATGGATGGATTGAAAGGTCGTCAACCCCCAAGGATAAATTTATTTAAATCAATGACTTCGCCCTGCTTTCCAGGCCTTTGCGGGCATTGTGCCCGTCCGGGCTTTGACGCCTATATTCTGGCGCCCGACAAGGCGCTATAGTTCGCCCAGGCAAATGATGGCAATGTGCATCCACGCAGGGAACGCTACCTATATAGAAGAAACTACCTGGGCAACTGGTCGAACAATCCTATCCGTCGGATGGTCCAGTCACTACACTCCACAGCAAACCCTATAAAGAGGTCACACCGGTGACACCACTCATGATCACCCTGCTGGTAATAGCCGGGATCGTAATACTGATCGCCATTGGCTACATGAACCACGTGGTGGAAAACAACAAACTGGAAAAGCAGCGCACCGAAATCGAGCTTAACGATCGGCTGCGTCGTTGCGGTGAGATCACCGAGACGTTCCCCGGCCAGTTGATGACCCCGAAACTCAAACTGTTGCTGACTCGCCTGGAACTCAACGTCACCCAGCGCCTGTTGAACCTCAGAAAGTCCAGCGCGCCGCTCAAGGCGCGGATCGCTGAGCTGAACGCGCTGATCGGCCAAGGCGAATCGATCCCGGTGGCCAACCCGCCCGCGCCGATCCAGACCGAAGCCAAGGCCAAGGACGTGCGTTTCCTGCTCGAGGCGCTGCACGGTCAAGTGACCCGTGCCGCCCAGGACGGTTTTCTGCCGACCAACGAAGCCAAGCACTGGATCAAGGAAATTCGCCATATCCTGGTGTTGCTGCACATTGAGTTCTTCAACAACCTGGGCCAGCACGCCCTGCAGCAAGGCCAGCCTGGCCAGGCACGCCTGGCGTTCGAGCGTGGCGTGCAGTACTTGCGCAAACAGCCGGAGCCGGTGCTCTACAGTGCACAACTGCAATTGCTGGAATCGCAACTGGCCCGCGCCAACTCCACGGTGCTGACCAACAGCAAGCCGGCCGAAGACGAAGTCAACGAACTGACCGAAGGCCTGAAAGTCGTCGACGCCGACGCCGAATGGAAGAAGAAAGTCATCTACGACTGATCGCCTGCCCATGTGGCGACCTCGGGTCGCCACATGCCATCACTTTGCATCTATCCGCCCGCCCCCGACTAGCGTAAAAAAGTGCCCCTCACTCCGTGAAGTTAGAGGCCCGCTATGCCTGTTGCCGTGATTGATGGACAACCGCTGCACTATGTCGACCAGGGCACCGGCCCGGTCGTCCTGCTGGGTTCAAGTTACCTGTGGGACCGCGACATGTGGGCCCCGCAAATTGAAGCCTTGTCGCAACAGTATCGCGTGATCGTGCCGGAACTGTGGGGCCACGGTGAGTCCGGCCCGCTGCCGACGCAAACCCGCTCCCTCGACGACCTCGCGCGCCAGGCCCTGGCGCTGCTGGATCAGCTGGATATCGCGCAAATCAATCTGGTCGGCCTGTCGGTCGGCGGCATGTGGGGCGCGCGCCTGGCGTTGCTGGCACCGGCGCGCTTCAACAGCGTGGTGCTGATGGACACCTACCTGGGCGCCGAGCCCGACGCCACGCGCCAGTATTACTTCTCGCTGTTCAAGATGATCGAAGACGCCGGCGCCATCCCCGAGCCGTTGCTGGATGTGGTTGCACCGATTTTCTTCCGCCCTGGCATCGACCGCGAGTCGGCCCTGTACCAGGATTTTCGCAAGGCGTTGCAGGCCTTACCCAAAGAGCGCCTGCTGAACAGCATCGTGCCACTGGGCCGCCTGATCTTCAGCCGCGAGAACATTCTGGACCAGTTGCCCCGCCTGGACTCGGACACCACGCTGGTGATGTGCGGCGAGCAGGACAAACCGCGGCCGCCCACCGAATCACAGGAAATGGCTGAACTGATTGGCTGCAGCCTCACGCTGATTCCCGACGCGGGGCATATCTCGGCCCGGGAAAACCCGGACTTCGTCAATGAAGCGCTGCTGACCTTCCTCGCCAACCACGCCTGATCGGCGCCCTCCCCTTTGATCGCGGCTCACCCGCTGCGATCAAAGGCGGAAGTGCCCCACCATGCCCTTGAGCTCCGCCCCCAACTGCGCCAGCTGGATACTCGACGCGGCATTGCCCTGCATGCTCAACGCCGACTGATCGGCGCTCGCACGAATGCTGGTCACGCTGCGATTGATCTCTTCGGCCACCGAGCTCTGCTCCTCGGCCGCCGCGGCAATCTGCTGATTCATTTGCTGGATCAATGACACCGCCGCAGCAATGCTGCCCAGCGCGCTCTCCGTTTCCAGCGCATCGCTGACCGCCAACTTCACCAGCTCGCCGCTCTGCTGGATCTGCTGCACCGACGACTGCGCCGCGCTGCGCAACGTACTGACCAGACGCTCGATTTCCTCGGTCGATTGCTGCGTACGCTTGGCCAACGCCCGCACTTCATCGGCCACCACTGCAAACCCTCGGCCCTGCTCGCCGGCGCGGGCGGCTTCGATGGCGGCGTTAAGGGCCAGCAGATTGGTTTGCTCGGCCACACTTTTGATCACGCCCAGTACCGTGCCGATATTCTGGATTTCCGCGCTCAGGCTTTCGATACTCGCGCTGGCACTGGTGCTGGAGGACGCGAGCAATTCAATCCGTTGCAGGCTCTGGCGCAACACTTGCTGACCGCTGTCGACCTTGTCATCGGCGGTCTGCGCGGCTTGCGCGGCCTCTTCGGCGTTACGCGCCACGTCGTGCACCGTGGCGGTCATCTGGTTCATTGCCGTGGCAACCTGTTCGGTCTCTTCCTTCTGGCTGCTGACCTCAACATTGGTCTGCTCAGTGACGCTGGACAGTGAATGCGCCGAACTGGCCAATTGTTCGATGCCCGCTTGCAGCCCGCTGACCATCTGGCTCAGGCCGCTGCCCATCTGCTGCATCGCCTGCATCAACTGGCCGATTTCATCGCGGCGGCTGACTTCCATCCGCCCGCTCAGGTCGCCGGACGCAATCTGCTGGGCCACGGCGATCACCGTGCGCAGCGGCGCCACGATCAACCGGGTAATCACCCACGCCGCGATCAAGCCCACCAGCAGCGCCAGGGCTGAGGAGCCGATGATCAACAACGCGCTTTTCTTCAATTGCGCCTGCATGGACTGGTCTTCGGCGTCGTACGCCTGGTTGACCCGGCTGACCACTTGGTCGGCGCGGTCATGCAACTGCTTGTAGACGACTTTTTCCTGGGCCAGCAGCCCGGTGTACTCGCCGAGTTTTTCGCTGAATGCCGAGATATGCCCGGAGACTTCATTGAGCACGGTCTGGTAACCCGCATCCTTGACCGAGGTTTTCAACTGCTCGACTTGCGCCAAAGCCTGGTCAGCCTGTTCGATCTTGCCTTGCTCGGCGTTGTCGGCATCGGCCTTGCGGCTCTGATCCAGGCGCACGCGCGCTTCATTCATGGCTTGCAACATCAGCCGCGAGACCTGGCTAACCTGACCGGCCTGCTCGATAAACTCGGCGCCGTCCTTGCCCTGGCTTTCCTTGAGGCCATAGGCGCCATCGTCGGCCAGGCCGGCCTGCAGCACATCGAGGTTATTGGCCACACTGGACACCGACCAACTGGCCATTTCCAGCGCCAGGTCCTTGGTCTGGGTCAGTTCGACAAACTCGTCGAATGCCTTGCGATACGCCGCCAACGCCTGCTCGACATCGCCCATCACTGGCACATTCGTGGCTGACCGAGCCTTGAGGCTGGCGGCCATCGCCGCCAGTGCATCGACACTTTCATGCAGGGCATCGACAGACTTGGGGTCGGCGTGCAGCGCATAGTCCTGCTCGATCAGGCGCACTTTGAGCAAGCCGCTGTTGAGCGATGACATGGCCTTGAGGCCTTCAAAACGCTGGCCAACGGTTTGCAGGGACCACACGCCAATGGCCGCCACCAGCGCCGTCAACAGCAGCACCAAAGCGAAACCCAAGCCCAGTTTCTTCGCCATACCGAGGTTGGCGAAACGTCGTTGCACGCCTGAAATCATTGCACTTGAATCCTCTTGCAATGGCAGATGCCATCGAGCCCGGTTTCCATGCAGCGAGATTCGCAACGACGAGCCAGCGGCACAAGACGTTGGCGCCACAATAATGGCAAAAAGCTACATGCCCGTCGTTTTCAGAATGGTCGAGGTCGATCTGGCAGGCCCCATGGCACGGAACAACGCCAGCGCCCGCTGGTCAGCAGCATAGGCCACGTTGATGCGCAGCCAGTCGCTGTGTTCGCCTTTGGGATTGAACAGCGCCCCTGGCGACAACAACACACCGAGCCGTCGGGCGCAGGCCAGCAAGCGTGAATGATCGCCCCTGCCGGGCCGGGCCCACACAAACAGGCCCCCGGCGGGCACGGCGAACACCTCCCACTCCTCGTCCTCCAGCACCTGCAGGGTCGCGGCCATTTGTGTGTTCAAGCGCTTGCGCAGGCGCTGCACCCACTTCCGGTAGGTGCCATTGGCCAGCAGCGTGGCCAGCACCGCCTCGGCAAACCGCGACGTGCCGATGCCTGTCAGCGTTTTGAGCGTCACCATTGGCGCAATAATCGCTGCGCTGGCGCTCAGATACCCCACGCGCAGGGCACTGCTGAGGGTCTTGGAGAAACTCGAGATATAAATCACCCGACCGTCATGGGGCAGCGCCGACAGCCGTGTGCAACTGGCGTGCTGCAAGTCGCCGTAGACGTCCTCTTCGACAATCAGGAAGTCTTCGCTGCTCGCCAATTGCAGCAGGCGCTCGGCCACGACGCGGCACAGGCTGGTACCGGTCGGGTTGTGATACAGGCAGTTGATGAACAGGCACTTGGGGCGATGGCTTTTCAGCAACGTCTCCAACACCGGGATATCCGGGCCGCCCAGCGTGCGCGGGACGTGCAGCAGCGTGACGCCGTGGCGCTCCAACTGACGGTAGAGGTTGGCATACCCGGGCGTCTCGACCACCACCGTATCGCCGGCCTTGAGCAACGTCCGTATGAGCAGGTCCTGTGCATGGCTGGCGCCATGGGTGGTGAGTATACAGTCGAGACTGCTGGGCACTTTCATCTGCGTCAGGCGCTTGAGCAGTTGCTCACGCAGTGCCGGCAACCCCAGCGGCGTGCTGTAGTTGAACAGCCCGGCGGTGTCGGTGCGGCTGACCTCGCGTATGGCGTAACAAATGTCATCGCTTTCGCGCCAGGCGTCCGGCAGCCAGCCGCAACCCAGTTTCAACTCGCCCAACGGGCCATCGACATAGGCGCCCCAGCCCAGCTCGGCGCCTTCATACCAGTGGCTTTCAAGGGAAACCGGCGGCTGGGCCACTACAAACCCCGAGCCCTGTTTTGCCACCAACACCCCCTGCGCCACCATTCGCTCAAAGGCTTCGATGACGCTGGATTGACTGAGCAGGTTGTCGAGGGCCAATTGCCGGATGGATGGCAAGCGGGTGCCGGGGCTTGCCCCGCTCGTGCGAATCCATTGCGCCACCGCGCTGACGATTTGCTGCACCACCGGTACAAGGGCCTGTCGATCGATGCCTAAATCCATGAGCCACTCACTTCAACTGTCTGTTATTCAACCCCAAACAGTTAAGCACAGAAGCCGGGTTCGACCTGTCGCCGAAATTTATTAAAGTATTGATTTTATTGGATTATTTACCTACTGATACACATTCTGACGAGGCCTTGTGCCAGCCCTGGAAACGCCCCACAGCGCCCCTGGCCTTTTCGAATAGGCAGTGGCGCCGAGTCCTAGATGGCCGTCGCGCCACCGTCCACCGCCAACGCCTGGCCCGTGGTGAACGCGGCACCGTCGCTGCACAGGTACAGCACCGCACTGGCGATTTCCTCGACTTTGCCGATGCGCCCGACCGGGTGCATGGCGGCGGCAAACTCAGCCTTGCGCGGGTCGGCTTCATAGGCACGCCGGAACATGTCGGTGTCGATCACCGCAGGGCACACCGCATTCACGCGGATTTTCTTTTTCGCGTATTCGATGGCCGCCGATTTGGTCAGGCCGATCACGGCATGTTTGGACGCCGCATAAATGCTCATCTTCGGCGCTGCCCCCAACCCCGCCACCGAAGCGGTGTTGACGATCGCTCCGCCGCCTTGGGCCAGCAGCAGCGGCAATTGGTGTTTCATGCACAGCCACACGCCCTTGACGTTAACGCCCATGATCGCGTCGAACTCATCCAGGCTGCCGTCGGCCAGCTTGCCCTTCTCGATCTCGATCCCGGCATTGTTGAAGGCGTAGTCCAGCCGACCATAGGCGGCGACAGTCTGCGCCATCAACTGCTGCACATCGGCTTCCAGCGTGACGTTGCAGCGCACAAACAACGCCTCGCCGCCCGCCTGTTGAATCAGCGCAACGGTGCTCTCGCCGCCCGCCACGTCCAGGTCGGCAACCACCACTTTCAAGCCTTCGGCGGCAAATGCCAGCGCGGTGGCGCGGCCAATACCGGCGGCGGCGCCGGTGACCAGGGCGACCTGGCCGGAAAACGTCATGCTCATGGGGATGTCCTGTGGGGAAAATAGCCGTGGGCCGAGTCTAGCCAACCGCAGGACGGGCGCGTCAGCACTATCAGAAGGCCGGTTGGCTGTGTATGAATCGCAGTGATAAGGCCACCAGCCTCACTATCAACCAGGCCTATCGGCGGGCATTCGCGCCTCTCGCGCAACCTTGCTCTCAGGCCGTTAGAGGTCTATCACTTGGGGTTCATTTCTAAAGAGTCCTTTGCCATGACTGCCCAGACCAACCGCCAGTTCCTGCTCGCCAAACGCCCGGTCGGCGCGGCGACACGGGAGACCTTCACCTATCAGGAAGTGCCGGTGGGCACGCCAGGGGATGGGCAAGTGCTGGTGCACAACGAATACCTGTCCCTGGACCCGGCCATGCGTGGCTGGATGAACGAGGGCAAGTCCTACATTCCGCCCGTCGGCATTGGTGAAGTGATGCGCGCGCTGGGCGTGGGCAAGGTGATTGCGTCGAACAACCCGAAATTTGCAGTCGGTGACTACGTCAATGGCGCGCTGGGCGTGCAGGATTACTTCCTCGGCGAACCGCGCGGCTTCTACAAGGTGGACCCCAAACTCGCGCCGCTGCCGCGCTACCTGTCCGCCCTCGGCATGACGGGCATGACCGCCTACTTCGCCCTGCTCGATACGGGCGCGCCCAAGGCCGGCGAAACCGTGGTGATCTCCGGCGCCGCCGGGGCGGTGGGCAGCATTGCCGGGCAAATCGCCAAGATCAAAGGCTGCCGCGTGGTCGGCATCGCCGGCGGCGCCGACAAGTGCAAATTCCTCATGGATGAATTGGGCTTCGACGCAGCCATCGACTACAAAAGCGAAGACGTGCCAGCCGCCCTCAAGCGCGAATGCCCTAAAGGCGTGGACGTGTATTTCGATAACGTCGGCGGCGACATCCTCGACGCCGTACTCAGCCGCCTCGCGTTAAAGGCGCGGGTGGTGATTTGCGGTGCCATCAGCCAGTACAACAATAAAGAAGCCGTGAAAGGCCCGGCCAACTACTTATCGTTGCTGGTCAACCGTGCGCGGATGGAAGGCTTTGTGGTGATGGACCATGCGGCAAACTTTGCCGCAGCCGGGCAGGAGATGGCCGGCTGGATGGCGCAGGGCAAGCTCAAGAGCAAGGAGGATATTGTCGAGGGGCTGGAGACGTTCCCAGAAACACTGATGAAGCTGTTCAACGGCGAGAACTTCGGGAAGTTGGTGCTGAAAGTCAGCTGACCACTGTGGATCGAAATGTGGGAGCGGGCTTGCTCGCGAATACGGTGTATCAGACACACATCCGGTGACTGACACTCCGCTTTCGCGAGCAAGCCCGCTCCTACATTTTAGCTCAGCGATATTCAGGCGATTTCGGCGACAACTGCCGCCAAGGCTTTCGCCGGGTCCGCCGCCTGGCTGATCGGGCGACCGATTACCAGGTAGTCCGAACCCGCATCCAGTGCCTGGCGCGGCGTCAGAATGCGCCGCTGGTCATCCTGGGCACTGCCCGCCGGGCGAATGCCTGGAGTGACCAGTTGCAGCGACGGGTGAGCGGTCTTCAGGGCCTGGGCTTCCAGCGCCGAGCACACCAGACCATCAAGACCTGCCTTCTGCGCCAGCGCCGCCAAGCGCAATACCTGCTCCTGAGGCTCGATATCCAGGCCGATGCCGGCCAGGTCCTCGCGCTCCATGCTGGTCAGCACGGTCACACCAATGAGCAGCGGTTTCGGGCCGCTGCGCTGTTCCAGCACTTCACGGCAGGCCGTCATCATGCGCAGGCCGCCGGAGCAGTGCACATTGACCATCCACACGCCCATTTCAGCCGCGGCCTTGACTGCCATGGCGGTGGTGTTGGGGATGTCATGGAATTTCAGGTCGAGGAACACTTCGAAGCCTTTGTCACGCAGGGTGCCGACAATTTCGGCGGCGCAACTGGTGAACAATTCCTTGCCGACCTTGACCCGGCAAAGCTTGGGGTCCAACTGGTCAGCCAGCTTCAGTGCGGCGTCACGAGTGGGGTAATCCAGGGCGACGATGATAGGAGTCTGGCAGACGGACATTGGAATGGGCTCTCAGGCAAGTCGAAATCGGCGCGGATTGTAGCGCAAGCGGCGCCGTTGCGGGATCCGATGATCGGTAAAATACTGATCGAGCGCCCATAACTCGGCATTTAGCGCAATTGTGTCAAGACTGATACATTCACGACATGCCCTCAACACGCACCACGTCTAGCCTCGCGCACATGACCGCCCGTCCAGCACTTCCAGCCATGGAGCTGGGCGCCTATGCTGACAGCAACAACCCAGGCAGATGATCGCACTATGCATATCCCTACCGTCTCTGTAAACGAAGAGCAAAAAGGCGCGGTGATCGCCGAAGACAAGCGCTGGAACACCCGTGCGCTGATCGTCGATGACGATCTACCGATTCGTGAACTGCTGATCGACTACCTGGCGCGCTTCAATATTCTCGCCGTCGGCGTCACCGACGGCACCGCCATGCGCACGGCCATGCAAGCTGAAACCTTTGATGTGGTGGTGCTCGACCTGATGCTGCCGGGCGAAGACGGCCTGTCACTGTGCCGTTGGCTGCGCACCGAATCGGACATCCCGATCCTGATGCTCACCGCGCGCTGCGAACCCACCGACCGCATTATCGGCCTGGAACTGGGCGCCGATGACTACATGTCCAAGCCCTTCGAACCGCGCGAGCTGGTGGCACGCATCCAGACCATCCTGCGCCGAGTACGCGATGACCGTACCGAGCAGCGCGCCAATATCCGTTTCGACAACTGGCGCCTCAACAGCGTACTGCGCCAGCTGGTGGCCGACGACGGCCTTGTGGTGCCGCTGTCCAACGCCGAGTTTCGTCTGCTGTGGGTGTTTATCGAACGCCCGCGCCGCGTGCTGAGCCGTGAACAATTGCTCGATGCCGCGCGCGGCCGTTCCATCGAGGCGTTTGATCGCAGCATCGACTTGCTGGTCTCGCGCCTGCGCCAGAAGCTGGGCGATGACCCCAAGGCACCGCAGTTGATCAAGACTGTCCGCGGCGAAGGCTACCTGTTTGACGCGCGGGATATCGGCTGATGCGCGCCACCTTCAATACGCTGTTCGGCAGGCTGTTCGGCGTATTGCTGGTGGCCATTGTGCTGGCCCACGTGCTGGCGTTCTTTTGGTTTCACCACTATGGCTCGCCACCGCCGCCGCCTCAGGAAACCTTTGTCGAGCAGCCGGATGGAACGATGAAGCCGCTGCCCAAGCACCATCGCCCCTGGTTCGGTGGCCCGATGGTGCCACTGACGTTTCAGTTTATCTCGCTGATCATTGCCGCCTGGTATGGCGCCAAACTGCTGAGCCGGCCGATCCAGCGCTTGAGCGCAGCCGCCGAACGCTTGAGCCTCGACCTCGACAGCCCACCCCTCAATGAGTCCGGGCCTCGCGAGGCGCGCCAGGCTGCATCGACCTTCAACCTGATGCAAAAACGCATTCGCGAGCAAGTCAGCCAACGTGCACGTATGCTCGGCGCCGTTTCTCACGACCTGCGCACCCCGCTGTCACGCCTCAAGCTGCGTCTGGAGCAGATCGAAGACACCAAGCTGCAAGGTCAGATGCGCCAGGACCTGGACGACATGATCGACATGCTCGACTCCACCCTGAGCTACTTGCACGAACAGCGCACCAGCGAAACCCGGCACTGGCTCGACGTGCAGGCGCTGGTCGAATCCCTCAGCGAAAACGCCCAGGACCAGGGCTCTGATGTGCAGTTCGCGGGCAATTGCGCGCCCTTGCAGGTGCAGCCGATGGCACTGCGCTCGTGCCTCAACAACCTGATCGACAATGCACTGCGTTATGCCGGTACGGCGCGGGTGGAACTGAGCGACAGCCGCGAAGCCTTGGTCATCCGTGTGATCGACCACGGGCCGGGGATTGCGGCGGATAAACGTGAGGCCGTATTCGAACCGTTCTTTCGCCTGGAAGGCTCACGCAACCGCAACTCCGGCGGCGTCGGCCTGGGCATGACGATTTCCAAGGAAGCGGTGGAACGCCTCGGCGGCAGCCTGAGCCTGGAGGAAACCCCAGGCGGCGGCCTGACCGCCGTGATGCGGTTGCCGAGGGCTTAAAGGGGTTTGTCTTCGCGACGCACTTGCGCCTGGGTCGCGCTCCAATCCGTCAGCAGGCTGTAGGCCACCGCCAGCAAGGTCGGGCCGATAAACAGACCGATAAAGCCAAAGGCGATCAACCCGCCAAACACGCCCAGCAGCACAATCACCAGCGGCAGGTTGCCGCCGCGGCTGATCAGGTACGGCTTGAGCACGTTGTCGACGCCGCTGATGATGAACGTGCCCCACACACCGAGAAACACCGCATAGGTGTAATCGCCCTTCCAGGCCAGCCAGGCCGTGGCCGGGATCCACACCAGCGGCGGCCCCATGGGGATCAGGCTGAGCAGGAAGGTGACGATGCCCAGCACCAACGCGCCCGGCACGCCCGCGATCAGGAAGCCGATCAGCGCCAGCAACGCCTGAGCGGCGGCGGTACCAATCACGCCGTTGACCACGCGTTGCACAGTGCCGGCCACCAACTCGATGTAGTAACCGGCACGGTCGCCGATCAAGCGTTCCAGCAGGCGATGCACGAACGTCGCCAGGCGCGGCCCGTCGCGGTAGAAGAAAAACACGAACACCAGGCTCAGGGTCAGTTCGAGGATACCGCCGCCGATCTGCGCGCTACGCGCCAGCAACCAGTTGCCGACCTGGCCCAGGTACGGCTTGATGCTGACCATCAACGCCGCGCCCTGCTGGTCGATGCTGTCCCAGGTGGCCACCAGGCGCTCACCGACCAATGGAATCGAACCCAGCCACGTCGGCGCGGCCGGCAGACCGTCAACCTGGATATCCTTGATCAGGCCCACGGCGTCGCGTACATGGTCGGCCAGGTTGAACCCCAGCCACACCAGTGGCACCGCCACCAGCAGCATCCAGCCCAGGGTCAGAATGCCCGCCGCCAGGGATTCCCGGCCGCCCAGCCAGCGGGTCAGCAAACGCATCAGCGGCCAGCTGGCAAACGCCAGCACCGCGCCCCAGAACAGCGCCGACCAGAACGGCGCCATCACCCAGAAGCTGGCACCAAACAACACCAGCAGCAGGATTTGCACCAGTAGGCGATCGTTATTGAGCATCGGGTATCTCGAGAATAAGGCTGTAGGAAGAGAGCTTAGGCGAACGGCGCGGGTCCGTTCGCCCTGTTGCGGGTCAGCGTATCAGATGCAGGTGCAAACCCTTAGCGTCACCGCTGCCGGTTTCCATGCGCGCGGCGCGCACGCCGCTGTCGATCAGGCCCTGGCGCCAGGCTTCGGCGGTCGGCCCGGTCAAGCTGACGCGCAAGGTGGCGTCGAGGTTCAAGCCACGGGAAATCAGGGTCAGCCAGGTGGCGTCGGGTTCGGCGCCCAACGCCGGGAAGTCCAGTTCGCCGGTGCTTTTCAACTCACGCAGCAAGGTGGCCGAGGTGGGCAGCAAGTCCCCCAGCGGCGCGCTGGCGTCGAGCTGTTCAACATGCAGATAGGCGCGACGGTTGCCGCGCGTGATGCCGTACAGCGCTACCAGGGAATTGTCCTGCGGCGCCGCCAGACGCAGCAGCAGGTATTCCTGCTGCCCATCGGCGCCGACCAGTTTGGCGTTGCCGAACACTTCGTTGGCCCACAGGCTGCTTTCGCCGCAATCGCGAGCCTGGCACCAGAACAACAGCTGCGCGCCCTTGGCCTGCAACGCTTCGCGCGTCGCGGTAAACGCGGCACTGGAAGTGTGCTCGGCGGGCAGCTCATAGGTGATGGCGGTGGTCTGGCCACGCGCAGTGGCTTGGCCTTCGTAACGCAGTTGGCCGCTGATCTTGCGGATCGCGCCCATCGGGTAGATGCGTTCCTTTTCTTCAGCGGGGCGGTAATCGACGATTTGCGCATCGGTCTGACGGGCCACGGCAGGTAAATCCTGGCTTCCCGGCAGGTCGGCGGCGAACACCAAGGGGCTGAAACAGCACAGCCCGAGGGCACGGATACATCCTTTGCGCAGGCTCATCGGATCGGTGAGCCCTGGCCATTAGAGGTCGCAGCAGTGTTCATAGCGTTCATGGTTGACTCCCTTTCAATCCGCCCAGCCTCGGCAGTTGCCCGCGTCAAGTCAAGGCGCGTGGAAGAACCGATTGAAACAGTCTGCAACAAGCAACGCGCCGGGCTCATCATTAAGGTGTAAATGATGGCCGCCGGGCAGCGTGTTCACCGTAAAAGGTAGCTGAGAAAGCAATTCTGGATGTTTCGCCAGCATGCCGTCAGCCGCGACCACCAGCTGTGTAGGGCAACCCACGCGCCGCACGAAAGCCATCGCCTGCTCATCGGTCAGGCGCATCGGCGAGGCGAGCGTCAGGCGGCTGTCCGTACGCCAGGTGTAACCGCCCGGCACCGGCATCAAACCGCGCTGGGCCAACAGCTCGGCGGCTTCGCGACTGACCGCCACCACGCCTTTCATGCGTGCTTCCACGGCGCGATCCAGCGAGGTGTAGACCGGTTTGCGCTTGTCCTGCAGGTTCAGTTGCGCCTGCAGCGCCATGCCCAGCCGCTCGGCGGCGCTCTCGCCCGCGGCGGTGGGCGGGACCACGCCGTCGATCAAGCCCAGGTGCGTGACTCGCTCCGGCAAGGCGCCGGCCAACACCAGTGAGACGATGGCGCCGAGGGAGTGGCCAAGTAATGCAAAACGTTTCCAGCCCAGCTGGTCGGCAACTTGCAACACATCAAAGACGTAATCCCACAGGGCATAACCGGCGCCAGCAGGACGGTGCGCCGAATGCCCATGACCGGCCATGTCCAACGCGACGATACGCAAACCGTGCAGCTTCGGCGCCAGCCGCGCAAAGCTGTTGGCGTTGTCGAGCCAGCCATGCAGGGCGATCACCGGCAAACCGTCTTCGGGACCAAACAGATGCGCCGCCAACTCGATATGCGGCAGGCTCAGGCGGACTTCTTCGACGGGCGTGCTCATGCGCAACTGCGCTCGCGGGCTGCCCAGCGGGAAAACAGGTTCTTGATCAAGGTCGCGGTGTCCTGCGGGCGTTCGAGGGGAAACATATGGCCGCCGGGCATGGTGAGCATTTCGCCCATCGGCAGGCGGTCGACGCCGCTGGCATGGTGACGCATCACCACGCGGCTTTGACGGCCGCGCACCACCGCCAACGGCACCTTCAACTGACGAACCTGGCCAGGGCTGGTGTGAGGCACGCCGCGGTAGATGCTGATTTCAGTGGCCGGATCAAAGCGCAGACGCAGGCGATCGCCCACCTGTTGCAAGCCGTGTTGCAGGTACGCGTCAAAGCATTCCGGATCGAACCCGCGAAACAGCGTCTTGCCGGCAAAGTAGCTGCGCGCGGCCTCCAGATCGGCAAATTCTTCACGGCGGCCCAGCGTACGCCCGGCCGGGGTCAGACGGTCGATAAAGCCGAAACGCTTGGCGGCACGGATCACCCAGCGGTCAGCGCGGGTCAGCACCGGCGAATCGAGCATCACCACGCCGCGGTACAGCTGCGGACAGCGCATGGCCGCGTGCAAATGCAACACACCGCCCAGGGAATGGCCCACACCCCACACCGGTTCCGGCTGCAACTGCAGATGGTGGATCAATTCGTCCACCAGGTTCTGCCAGTTGTCGTCCACCGGAAACCTGGGGTCGTGACCGTGCTGTGGCAGGTGAGCCACGGCATATTCCGGGGCCAGGGCGGCAAACAACTTGCCGTAAGTGGCCGAAGGGAAGCCATTGGCGTGGGCAAAAAACACGTGCTGCGACATACCGGATCCATCTGCAAAAACAGAAGTTGATTGTCACCATGCCCGGCCGTTACAGCAATGACTGTAACCGCCAGGAATGATGACACTCACGCCACGCCTATCGCGCCGGCGGGTTCTCGCCCAGCGGTACCACGGCCATGGTCAGGCGCGACACGCAGCTGGATTTGCCCTCATCGCTGGTCAAGCGAATGTCCCACACTTGAGTGGTACGGCCGATATGGATCGCCCGCGCCACCGCCGTGACCCGCCCGCTGCGCACACCGCGCAGGTGGTTGGCATTGACCTCCAGGCCCACGCAATAAAACTTGCTGGCATCGATGCACAGGTAAGCCGCCATGGAACCGACGCTTTCAGCCAGCACCACCGACGCACCGCCGTGCAGCAGGCCGTAGGGTTGATGGGTGCGATGGTCGACCACCATGCTGGCGGTCAGGGACTCGTCGTCGAAGCTTTCGAAGCGGATGTCCAGCAGCTCACCAATGGTGTTTTTCTGGCTCGCGTTGAGTTGCTCGATATTCGGTTGGGTGCGCCACAAACTCATGAAGGTGTCCTTATTGGTTTTATTACGACCCTAATCCTGCCACACAATGGCTTCGTTGCGCGCGCTCCAAACTGCAAGCTCGGCACCGTAGGTCGACTCGATCACCGTGCGTTTGATTTTCAGGGTCGGCGTGAGAAAGCCGTTTTCCACCGCCCAACTGTCTTTCACCACCACCAGCTGGCGCAAGCGTTCGTGTTTATCCAGTGCCTGGTTGACCTGTTCCAGCCAGCGTTCGAGGCTGCTGCCCAAGGCGTTTCGGTCCTGAGGCCCGGCGGACAACACGCACAGGCCGATCGGCGCAGTCAGGCCATCGCCCACCACGCACACTTGCTCAATGCGTGCATGTTCGGCCAGGCGGTTTTCAATCGGTGCCGGGGCCACGTGTTTGCCCTTGCTGGTCTTGAAGATTTCCTTGAGCCGCCCGGTCAGGCGCAGGCGGCCGTCGGCGTCCTGTTCGCCTTTGTCGCCGGTACGCAGAAAGCCATCATCGGTCAGGGTGTCGGCGGTTTTCTGCGGGTCCTTGAAGTAGCCGAGCATGGTCGCGCCGCTGCGCACCTGCACTTCGCCCGACGTGTCGATGCGCACTTCCACGCCAGGGCACGGTAGGCCGATCCAGCCGAGCGTCTGCTGGCCGGGGCGACACACATGGGAATAGCCGCAGCTTTCGGTCATGCCATACACCTCCAGCACATCCAGCCCCAGGCGCTGATACCAACGCAGCAACGCTTCGGGCACGGGCGCCGCCCCGGACAACGCAATGCGCAGGGCATCCAGGCCCAACCCCACAAGGACCTTATGGCCGACGCGCTTGCCGATAAATGGCAGGCGCAGCAGGCGGTCGAGGCGCTTTTGCGGGATCTTGCTGTAGACGCCCATCTGGAACTTGGTCCAGATCCTCGGCACGCCGAACAGCGCCGTTGGCCGGGCCCGACGCAGATCCGCCAGAAAGGTATCGAGGCTCTCGGCGAAATACACGGTTTGCCCGGTGTAGATCGAGGCCAATTCCACGAACATGCGCTCGGCCACATGGCACAGCGGCAGGTAGGACAGCAACCGGTCGCCCTCCCCCAGGCCGAACAACTCGGTGCCACGGGTGGCGGCAAAACCCAAGGCGCCAAAGGTTTGCATCACGCCCTTGGGCAAGCCAGTAGTGCCGGAGGTGTAGACGATGGTGGCCAGGCTTGAGGTGCCAGGTTCAGGGTTGTCCTGGATCGGCGAGCAGGCTTGCAGGTCGGCCCAGCGGTAATCGAAGTCGCCGGCCGGGCACAGGGGCAGGCTGATGGTCGGCAGCCCGGCGGAGATACCCGGCGCCATCGCAGGCCAGTCATCCAGCTTGCCGATCAATACCAGCGCCGCCTCGGAATGGGTCAGCACATGGGCGACGGAGTCGGCGGTGAGGTTGGGGTACAGCGGCACCGAGACGTGCCCGGCCATCCAGATCGCGAGGTCGGCGATGATCCAGTGTGCGCAGTTTTTTGAGATCAGCGCGATGTGCGAGCCTTGCGGCAGCTCGCGGGCACGCAGCCAATGCGCGGCGCAACGGGCCTGGTGACCGACCTCGCCCCAGGTGAGGGTCTGCACCTCGCCAGCGCCGATGGGTTGCACCAGAAAGGTTTTGCGCGGGTGTCGCGCTTCACGTTCGAAGAAGACCTGCAACGGCAAACGAAAAGCGACGGGCATGGGACGCGCTCCTTTGTGATCCGGCCATAGCCAACCAAGCACTTGCTTGGTTGACTGTATAGCACACACTGGGGGGTGATTTATCCTTGGAGCCTTTGGGGGTTACGCATGTTTTTTTTGGGGTTGTTACGGGTTGCTGGGGGTATATCCGTTATTTAGGTGATGGCGGATATGGGTTCCGCCCTTACGGCGGGTCACTTTTGAAAAGAGCCCAAAAGTAACCAAAAGGCTCTTGCCCCACCACTCGGCACCTCGCTTAGGCTCGGTGTGCCCTCACGCAGGCTTTGGAGCGTGGTTTAACGGGGCGCCTAAGATCAAAATCAAAAGCAAAAGCACGGCGGCCTGGTAGCCGACCTGAGTGGTTAGATCAAAAGCGGAGGCGAGGCGGTCTGACAGCCGACCTGATCTTGGAAGCTGAACTCAATCAAATGTGGGAGCTGGCTTGCCTGCGATGGCATCTACTGGGTGTCACTGATACACCGATGTGCCTGCATCGCAGGCAAGCCAGCTCCTACAGAAAGGCAAAGCCGTGCGGTACCGGCAGATGCACTCGGTCAACTTGTGGGAGCGGGCTTGCTCGCGAAGGCGGTGGATCAGTCAGCTTATGTGTCACTGACACGCCGCCTTCGCGAGCAAGCCCGCTCCCACATTTGGATCTCAGCATCAGATACACGCTGGCCGAGCCCAGGCGAGGTGCCCAGGGGAGGGGCACAGACCTTTTGGTTACTTTTGGCTGGGCCGGCATTCCGGGCGTTTGCCAAAAGTGACCCGCAGTAAGAGCGGAACCCTACGAAGCCGTTACCGCAGCAACGGACATGCACCTCGACCCTACGGGTTCTTCACACCAACCAGACTCATCAACCCCGCCAACGGAAAATCCCCCTCAAGCTCCGCAAGGCTGGCAGTGTGCATCGGTTGCGGCTGACGCAGATGACCATGCTGCAAAAAGCTGATCAAGCTGCCCACCAACGGCTGATGGCTGACCAGCAGCACGTTGTCATCGGTGTCGAGCTTTTCCAAGACCTGCAACGGACTGCTGTCAGGCGTCAACCACGGCACGGTACGAATCTGCGGCTCAAACCCCAAGGCGTCACGCACCAAGTGGGCAGTTTGCTGCGCACGCACATACGGACTCGCGAGGATGGCGCTGATCGGCTGGCCGATCAGGTGCGCGGCACTGCGCAACACTTCGCCGCGGCCATGCTCAGTGAGGTTGCGCTCGGCGTCGGTGCGCGCATGCCCCTGGGCTTCACCGTGACGCAAAATCCACAGCTTCACAGTTTTGGCTCTTCATCACGCACCGGGTGCGGCGCCGGCGGCACGCTGTGGGCGGCTTCACCCTCGGGTGCTCGCGGGGTTGGCCAATCGGCGAAGGGCCAGGGTTTCTGCTCGGTGTGGAAGCTGCCGAAACGGCCGATCTGCGCGAGGAACTGGCTGAGGCTGTCGCCAAAATTCATCAGGCCCAGGTTCGGCGCGCCGTAGACCAGGCGATACACCAACTGCACCACCACCAGCGCGCCCAGCAGGAACTGCGCGACTTGCCACACCAGGGCAAACACCAGCATCCACAGGATACGCAGGAGAATGGACTCGTATTTCGGGGCCGCTTTGGGATCGTTCATGGCGCGTTCCTCAGTTGAAACCACTGGTGGAAATAAAGTCGACATCGGTCTTGGGCTCGGCGCGCATCAGCAACTCGATGACTTGGTTCAAGGTGCGCCCTTCAAACAGGATCGCGTGCAGCCCGGCGACCAGCGGCATGTACACGCCGACCTCCTGAGCCTTGGCCTTCAGCACTTTAAGCGTGTTGACGCCTTCGGCCACTTCGCCCAGGCGCGTGACTGCGTCTTCCAGGCTCAAGCCCTGGCCCAAGGCGAAACCGACCTGGTAGTTGCGGCTTTTCGGCGACGAGCAGGTCACGATCAAATCACCCACGCCCGCCAGGCCCAGGAAAGTCATCGGGTTGGCGCCCTGGTTCACCGCAAAGCGGGTCATCTCTGCCAGTGCGCGAGTGATCAGCATGCTCTTGGTGTTCTCGCCCATGCCCAGGGCCACGGCCATGCCGGCGATGATCGCGTAAACGTTTTTCAGCGCCCCGCCCAGTTCGACACCAAAGCGGTCGCCGCTGGCATAGACGCGGAAGGTGCGGCCATGCAACACCGCCTGGACGCGTTCACATAACGCTTCATCTTCACTGGCGACCACGGTGGCCGTCAGCGCGTGCTCGGCGACTTCCCGCGCCAGGTTCGGCCCGGACAGCACGCCAATGCGCGCCTGAGGGGCGATCTCTTCGAGGATTTCGCTCATCAGCTTGAAGGTGTGCGCCTCGATGCCCTTGGTCAGGCTGACCAGCAGCTTGCCCGCCAGGCGTTCGGCGTGAGGCGCCAGCACTGAGCGCAAGGCGCTCGAAGGCAGTGCGACAAAGCACAGGTCACATTCAGCCAGCGTGGCCAGCAGATCGGTCACCGGTTCGACCGCCGCATGAATCTTGATGCCTTTAAGGTAACGGGGGTTTTCCCGATGAACGCGGATGGCCTCGGCCTGCTCGGGATCGCGCATCCATTGGCGCACCGCGTGGCCGTTCTCGGCCAGCAGGTTTGCCACGGCGGTACCAAAACTTCCGCCTCCCAGGACCGCAATAGGGCGCTGTTCAGTCATATGCAATCCGTTAATCCATACCAGTGGCGATGGCGGCATTATACGGGGCGACCCGCTTGCGGCCAGCCCCCGTATCAATTCCCGCGCTTGTCGGAAAATGCCACCGTTGGGTGAAGTAATTGCGCGGCCCACGACTGGCAAATGGCCCCACCTCAGTTAACATGGGCGGCTATCCGTAATTATCAAGGCCGTGCTGTGTATCTGGGCCCTCCTCCTCGCTCATCTCTATGGTTGATGCTGTTGTGCAGTGTGCCTGCCGTGGCGGATGACCTGTTTCTGGACAGTCAGCCGCTGCCACAGGTGCTGACGGCCACGCGTCTCAAGCAATCGGCCGCCGCCGTGCCCGGCAGCATGACCGTGATCGACAGCGAGCTGATCAAGGCCAGCGGCGCGCGGGACATCGCCGAGTTGCTGCGGCTGGTGCCGGGGATGATGGTCGGCTACACCACCGGCAACCAGGCGGCGGTGAACTACCACGGCACCAGCGCCAGCGATGCGCGGCGCATGCAGGTGTTGATCGATGGGCGCTCGGTGTACCGCGCGGGCCTGGCCACGGTGGACTGGAGCGATATTCCGGTGGCGATGGAAGACATCGAGCGTATCGAGGTGTTTCGCGGCCCCAACACAGTCAGCTATGGCGCCAATGCGCTGATGGCGGTGGTCAATATCCTCACGCGCTCGCCGTCCAACAGCCACGGTTCGCGGGTCAAAGTGATCCGTGGCGAACGTGGGATCAACGACTTCTATGCCAGCCAGGGTATGGGCTGGGAAACCGGTGACTTGCGCCTGTCGATGTCCGGGCAACAGGACGATGGTTTTGACAGCGACGCCGTCGGCGCCGACCGCCGTGACAGCCGCCGCCTCAGCCGTTTCAGCCTGGCGGTGAGCCAGACCCTGAACGCGCAGCAGAGCCTCGATTTGCAACTCGACGCCAAGGAAGGCAGCAACCAGCGCCCTTACACCTACACCCCGGTATTCGCCGGGATTACCGAAGGTGGCACCAATTCCGACGTGACGGCCAAGGACTATGCCGGCTCCGTGCGCTGGAACGTCGAGTTCAACCCCGAACACAGCCTGTATATCCAGGGCTCAGCCCAGCAATGGGACCGCCAGCAGGTCTGGAAAGCCTGTGACGCCAAGGTGTCGTTCAGCCCGGAACTGACCCAACTGTGGCAGCTCAACCCCAACTACGCCGAGCAGTTGGCCCGCCACATGGACATCTACAGCAAGGGCACGGCCCCGTCCGGCACCGCCGCCGAACAAGCACTCGGCAACCAGGTGCTGGACCAGTGGCGCCAGGGTGCCAGCCAGAGCGTGTGCGGCAATATCGACCAAAGCACCCGCGAAAGCCGCTATGACATTGAGCTTCAGGACACCCTGAGCCTGTCCGACAGCCTGCGCCTGGTCAGCGGCATGAACTACCGCTACGACCGCGCCGATTCCGACACTTACTTCAACGGCACCCTCGACGACACCACCTGGCGCCTGTTCGGCCACCTGGAATGGCGCGCCAGCGAACACTGGCTGCTGCAAGGTGGCGCGATGTACGAAGACACCCACTTGAGCGGCAACTCGCTGACGCCGCGGGTGGCGGTCAATTACCTGATCAACCCGCGCCACGGCCTGCGCGCGGTGTATTCCGAGGCGATTCGCTCGCCGGACATGTTCGAGAACAACGTCAACTGGAGCTATCGCGTCACCAATCTCAGCTCCCCGGCCTATGGGCAAAACTCCGGGCAATATTTTGTGGTAACTCGCGGCCCCGGCAACCTCGATAAAGAGTTGATGCGCTCGCGCGAGCTGGGCTACAACGGCTTCTTTGCCGACCTTGGGCTGAATGTCGACGTGAAACTGTTCTACGACGAAATCACCGACATGATCAGCTCGCCACTGCGCAACAACCAATACATTGCCAGCAACGCCAACAGCGCACGGTTTACCGGCGCCGAGTCGCAGTTCGACTGGCGCATGAGCAACGCCGACCGCCTGCGGCTGACCTATGCTTACGTCGACGCCGCTTCAAGCAACCCGCTGGACAAGGCACAAACCGCACGCAACAGCGGCTCGGCCGGCTGGCTGCGTGAATGGGGCCAGGGCTGGTCCAGTGCGTTGTTCTACTATGGCGACGACGCGCTCAACAGGTATCGCTTCGAACGGGTCGACCTGCGGGTGGCCAAGCGCATTGCCTTGGGCAACGCCAATGTGGAGCTGGCCGGCATGTTGCAACAACGCCTCGATAACCAACCCACCACCTGGGCCGACAACAATTACGACAGTCGCCACGTGCTCTACTTCAGCGCGGAGTTAGAGTTCTGACATGGGTGATCAGTCACGGATGATCCTGCGGTTTTTACCCCGGCTCTGGCGGCGAGGCGTGCTGTTGGCGTGCCTGCTGCTGAGTGCGCCGGTGTGGAGCGCCGACATCCTGCTGACCGCCGCCGAAGACGGTGCCGGCGTCCAGGCCTTCGCCCAGGCCCTTGCCCAGCGCCGCCCCGACGACCATGTGACCTTCACCCCGCTCAAAGACTTGCCGGCGCCGAGCCAGTTGCCGGCCAGCACCCGCCTGATCCTGTTGGACCTGCCCGGTCTTGACTGGCGCCTGCAGGATGCCCAGGGCCCGCCGACCCTGGTGCTGCGCATCAGCCGCCTGCAAGCTCGCCAGCGGCTGGGCAGCACACATCCGGCCAGAATCAGCCTGTTGTGGAGCGACCCGCCGCTGGAACGCCAGTTGAGGCTGATCGCCAGCATCCTGCCCCAATACCGACGCATCGGCGTGCTTTACGGCATCGACAGTGAATTCCTGCTGCAGGAGCTGCGTCAGTATGCGGCGCCCATGGGGCTGGAAATTGTGCCGCAGCGCTGGGACAACATTAATGACAGTCGCCCCTTGCTGAACCTGTTCAAGAACAGTGATGTGTTGCTCGGCCTTGACGACCCGCAGTTGTACAACCCCAAGACCGTGAAGAACCTGTTGCTCAGCAGCTATGCCCAGCAACTGCCGTTGGTGGGCCCCAATGCCGGGTTCGTCAAGGCCGGCAGCCTGGCCAGCACCTACAGCGACCAGGCTGACTGGCTCGACGTGCTCGACCGACTGCTGAACCACCCGCCGGCCAGTTGGCCACGCACGTTGTACCCGGAACACTTCAAAGTCGTGGGCAACCCGCAAGTCGCGCGCTCACTGGGCATCGAACAGGTTGACGAAGTCGCCGTCGCCGCCGGACTGGCCGAAGGAGAAAAACGCCCATGACCTTGCGTCGTCGTTGGGACATCAATACCCGCACCCAGCTCATCACCTTGGGCCCGGCACTGTTGCTGACCCTGCTGCTGATCAGCTTCTTTACCTTCGTGCGTATTCAGGATTTGCGCCAGGAGCTGGACCACACCGGCCAGCTGATCGCCAACCAACTGGCCCCCGCCACCGAATACGGCGTGATTTCCGGCAACATCGATGTGCTCGACAGCTTGCTGCGCGCGACACTGGCCACGCCGCACGTGCGCTTCCTGGAGATTCAGGACAGCACCGAGAAAATCCTCTTGTACGTCGAACAGCCGTCGGAGAAGCACGACCATTCGCTGTCGGTGAAAGTGTTCCAGGCACCGATCCGTCTGCAACATATCCAGCTGGGTAATGACTTTTTCCAGGACAACCTCAACGAACCCAAGGCGCCGCGGGCGGATTACCTGGGCCGGGTGATCGTCGGCATGTCCAACGACGCGTTCAGCCAGCGCCAACAGGAGATTCTGTTCAAGGCCGGGATTCTCGCCCTGTTCGCCCTGCTGTTTACCTTCCTGCTCGCACGGCGCCTGGCCGCCAGCCTGTCGCAGCCGATCAGCGCCATGGGCCACGCGGTCAAAGCGATCCAGCAAGGCGACTACAAGACGCCGCTGCCGATCGTCGACGACTCGGAACTCGGAGACCTGTCGCGCCATATCAACAACCTCGCCGAGGGCCTCAACCAGGCCAGCCGCGAGCAGCACCAGGCCATGGCCCAGTTGATCCAGACCCGCGAAGAAGCCGAGCGCGCGAACAATGCCAAGTCGGACTTCCTGGCGATGATGAGCCACGAGTTGCGCACGCCCATGAACGGCGTGCTGGGCATGTTGCAATTGCTGGAAACCACCGAGATGACCGAGGAGCAGACCGAGTACGCGGCGCTGGCCTCCGAGTCCACCGAACACTTGCTCAAGGTGATCAACGACATCCTCGACTTCTCGCGCATCGAGCGCGCCGCGCTGGAGCTGGAGCATATCCCGTTCAATCTGGCGGACCTGATCAGCAGCTGCGCCCAGGCCTTCCAGCACAGCGCCCAGCAACGCGGCCTGGCGCTGGCGTTGCCGATTCCGGCGGGCATGGAGTCCTTGCGAGTGCAGGGCGATCCGACGCGGATCCGGCAGATCCTGGTGAACCTGATCGGTAACGCGCTGAAGTTCACCGAGCATGGCACGGTCACCGTCGAGCCTCACTGGCAAACCCTCGACCATGAATTGGTGTGGTTCACCTGCACCGTGCGCGACAGCGGCATCGGCATTTCCGCCGAGCGTCTTGAACTGATGTTCGATGCGTTCCAGCAGGCCGACAGTTCCATTTCAAGACGTTACGGCGGCACCGGGCTGGGCCTGCCGATCGCCCGCACCCTCGCCGAACGCATGGGCGGCACGCTGCGCGCCCAGAGCGAAGAAGGCCGCGGCTCGGTGTTTACCCTGGAAATTCCGCTGGCCATCGACCAGCAAAGCCTGCCGACCATTGACCTGCACGCCGAAGGCAAAACCAGCGCCGGTAACGGCCGCCACGTGTTGCTGGTGGAAGACAACCCGGTCAACCGCACCGTGGTTGAAGCCATGTTGCGCAGCCTGGGCTTTGAAGTGAGCCTGGCCACCGACGGCGCCGAGGCGATCCGCAGTGCCGAAAGCCTGATATTCACCGCCATTCTGATGGATTGCCGCTTGCCGCTGATCGACGGCTATGAAGCCACCCGCCAGATCCGCCAACTGCCCGGCTGCGCCAATCTGCCGATTATCGCGCTCACCGCCAACGCGTTGCAGGGCGATCGCGAGGCCTGTTTGGCAGCCGGAATGAACGATTACCTGGCCAAGCCGTTCAAACGCACGGATTTGCAGCAAATACTGCAACGTTGGGTGCAATAGCGCTGCGCCATCAGCCAACTGCGACTGGCGTGAAACACGAAAGTGCGGCAGTCTTAGGCACCCGAACGGGCCTATAAACAGGCTCGGTTTAAAATTTCAGTGAACAAGTGTACATTCAGTGCCTTGACGCTGTGACTTTCACTACAACGCAATAGTCTATGTGTAGGCTGCCGACATGAGGCATGAACGCTTCATTCGGTTCGGGAAGATTTGCCCTACCCTGCCGCATGGGATTATTGAGGAGCTCGCATGACCAAACAAAACGCCTTTACTCGGGAAGACCTGCTGCGCTGCAGTCGCGGTGAGCTGTTCGGCCCAGGTAACGCGCAACTGCCCGCCCCGAACATGCTGATGGTGGATCGCATCACCCATATCAGCGAAGAGGGTGGCAAGTACGGCAAAGGTGAATTGGTCGCCGAGCTGGATATCACCCCTGACCTGTGGTTCTTTGCCTGCCATTTCGAAGGCGACCCTGTCATGCCAGGTTGCCTGGGCCTCGACGCCATGTGGCAACTGGTCGGCTTCTACCTGGGCTGGCAAGGCCTGCCGGGCCGCGGCCGGGCACTGGGTTCGGGCGAAGTGAAGTTCTTCGGCCAGGTCCTGCCGACCGCCAAGAAAGTCACCTACAACATTCAAATCAAGCGCGTCCTCAAGGGCAAGCTGAACCTCGCAATCGCCGATGGTTCGGTCACTGTCGACGGTCGCGAGATCTATACTGCCGAAGGCCTTCGGGTCGGCGTATTCACTTCCACTGACAACTTTTAAGGGTTATCCGCATGCGCCGCGTCGTTATCACTGGTCTGGGCATTGTTTCTTGCCTGGGCAATGACAAAGAGACCGTCACCGCTAACCTGCGTGCAAGTCGCCCTGGCATCCGCTTCAACCCGGAATATGCCGAAATGGGTCTGCGTAGCCAGGTTTCCGGCTCCATCGACCTGCCCCTCGAAGAACTGATCGATCGCAAGATCTATCGCTTCGTCGGCCACGCTGCCGCCTACGCCTACCTGGCCATGAAAGACGCCATCGCCGATTCCGGCCTGAGCGAAGACCAGGTATCGAACGTACGCACCGGCCTGATCGCCGGCTCCGGCGGCGCATCGACCCTCAACCAGATGGAAGCGCTGGACATCCTGCGCGAAAAAGGCGTGAAACGCGTTGGCCCGTACCGTGTAACGCGGACCATGGGCAGCACCGTTTCGGCCTGCCTGGCCACGCCGTTCCAGATCAAGGGCGTGAACTACTCGATCTCCTCCGCGTGCGCCACCAGTGCTCACTGCATCGGCACTGCGGTCGAGCAGATCCAGCTGGGCAAGCAAGACATCGTTTTCGCCGGCGGCGGTGAAGAAGAGCATTGGAGCCAGTCGTTCCTGTTCGACGCCATGGGCGCGCTGTCCACCCAGTACAACGAAACCCCGGAAAAGGCCTCCCGCGCCTACGACGCCAAGCGTGACGGTTTCGTCATCGCCGGCGGTGGCGGCATGGTCGTGGTCGAGGAGCTGGAACACGCTCTGGCCCGCGGTGCGAAGATCTACGCGGAAATCGTCGGTTACGGCGCCACGTCCGACGGCTACGACATGGTTGCGCCAAGCGGCGAAGGCGCTATCCGTTGCATGCAGATGGCCATGTCCACCGTGGATACCCCAATCGACTACCTGAACACCCACGGCACTTCGACCCCGGTCGGCGACGCCAAGGAAATGGAAGGCGTGCGTGCGGTATTCGGCGACAAGGCTCCGGCCATCAGCTCCACCAAGAGCCTGTCCGGTCACTCCCTGGGCGCCGCTGGCGTTCACGAAGCGATCTACTGCCTGCTGATGATGGAAGGCAACTTCATGGCCGGTTCGGCCAACATCGAAGAGATCGACCCGGTCGTCGCCGATATGCCGATCCTGACCAAGACCGTCGAGAACGCAAAAATCGACACCGTGATGAGCAACAGCTTCGGCTTCGGTGGCACTAACGCCACCCTGGTGCTGAAACGCTGGCAGGGTAAGTAAGACCTGTAGGCTGATCATGTGAAAAAGCCCCGACTGGTTCGGGGCTTTTTTATGCGTGGCTGGATTTGAGACCGAGTCGCCGCATCGCAGGCAAGCCAGCTCCCACATTTGACTGTGGTCACACATCAAAGTGTGGGAGCTGGCTTGCCTGCGATAGCGTCAACTCGGTTTACGGCCCTACACCGAAAACCGCGCCACCATCGTATTCAGATCCACCGCCAACCGCGACAACTCCTGGCTCGCCGCACTGGTCTGATTCGCCCCGGTCGACGTCTGATGCGCCAAATCGCGAATATTCATCAAGTTGCGATCCACCTCGCGCGCCACCGCGGCCTGCTGCTCCGACGCGCTGGCAATCACCAGGTTACGCTCGTTGATCAGCGTAAACGCCGACGCAATCTCTTCCAGCGCCGTGCCCGCCGACTTGGCGATGCCCAACGTGGACCGTGCCCGCGTATTGCTCTGCTGCATCGAACTCACGGCCTGATCGGTGCCCTGTTGAATTGCGCTGATCATCTGCTCGATTTCCTGGGTCGACTGTTGCGTGCGGTGGGCCAAGGCCCGCACTTCATCGGCGACCACCGCAAACCCACGCCCGGCGTCCCCGGCGCGGGCCGCTTCAATCGCCGCATTCAAGGCCAGCAAATTTGTCTGCTCGGCAATTGAGCGAATCACATCCAGCACTTTGCTGATGCCATACACCTTTTGCGCCAGCTCCTCGACCTGGGTCGCATTGGCGGTCACATCCGTGGCCAGGGCCTCAATCGACTCGACCGTCTGATGCACCTGTTCACGCCCGTGCTGGGCAATGCGGTCGGACTCACGCGAGGCTTGTGACGTCGCCACGGCGTTGCTCGCCACCTCCTCCACCGCCGCCGTCATCTGGTTAACCGCCGTCGCCGCCTGTTCGATTTCCTGATTCTGCTGGTGCAAGCCGCGAGTAGCGTCTTCGGTGACGCAACTGAGCTCTTCGGACGCCGAGGCCAATTGGTTGGACGATTCGGCAATGCGCCGAATGGTGTCGCGCAGGTTCTCCTGCATGCCTTTGAGCGCCTGCTGCAAACGCGCCGGCTCGTCGCTGCCCGTCACGCTGATCTCACCCGTCAAGTCGCCACTGGCCACGCCCTGAGCGATTTTCAACGACTGTGCCAGCGGCAGCACGATACTGCGAGTCAGCCACACCGCCAGCCCGATGGTGATCAGCGCGGTGACCACGATCATGCCGACCACCCAAGTGCGAGATTGGGCAAACACTCGTTGCGCCAGGCTCGCAGCCTGATTGGCACTGGCCTTGTTCAAGGCCACCAGGTCGTGCAGCGTCCCGGCCATCTCATCGGCAAGTTGATTCATCTCGCCGTTGACCACCTTGATTGCGTCTTCCAACCGATTGGCCTTGGAGAACGTCATGACCTGCTCCTGGCGCTGCAGGTATTGCTGCTCCCCGGCTTTGAAGCGATCAAACAGCGTGCGCTCTTCGGGCAACACAATCAGCGCTTCATAGAGGGTTTGCGCATGGTGCAGGCCACTTTTGAGCTCGGTGAGCTTCTGCTCGTTCTGCGCCAGCGCCTGTGGGTCACGATTGACCAGCAAGCGCAGGGTCAGCGCACGAACCCGCAACAGGTCCTGGCTCATCTCCCCCACCGCCATCACGCTGGGCAACCAGTTGTTTTCGACCTGATCCGACTGCTGGCGCATATTGGCCATCTGCAACAGGGCAAAGCCGCCCAAGGCGAACACCATCAATGCCAGCACGCCAAAGCCCAAACCGGCGCGGGGGGCGATATTCAGACTACGCATACTCATTGCCTGGATTCCTTCCAAATGCGCTGCATCCACCTGCAGCGGGTCTCCTGAAAGGTATCGGCCCGTGTTCAAGATTGCGTAAGACGAAAAGGCGATATCAATGTGCTTGCTCATCGCGAGCTGATTTCGGCAGAACTGCCAGGAAGTTGTCTCGCGCTACCTTGCGGGCTACCTCCTCGGGCAGAGCGTCGAGAAAGGGTGCAAAGCGATGCATTTCCTTACCGAGCTTGCTGAAGCGCCCTACAACATCCGAACCCAGCATAAAACGCTCCGGGAAGCGCTCTACCAGCTCTACCCACTCGGGCCGAGGCTTGCCCGCCTCATCGAGCAAGTACGGCGTGAGCATGCTCCAGGACAGGTCAATGTAGAGATTGGGATACGCCTCAAGCAGGCGGTTCAAGGTCGGCAGAAGAAAGTCCATCTGCACCTGATGACGGTGAATCTCTTTGCTGGTGCCGGCATGGGCCCAGATAAAGCGGGTGTGCGGGTGGTTGCGCAGCGATTCTTCCACCTCCGGCAGGTACAGCGGGTTGCGCTCGCGCTTGGAGGTGATGTTGGCGTGCAGCATCACCGGCAGATCGTTTTCGGCGGCGAGGTGATAGATGCGCCTCATGGCTTCGTTATTGGCGCGCGGGGTGTCGCCGGCGGTCAAGGCCGTGAGGTCATCATGGCGCGTGAACACCTCACCGATGCCCTGCCAAAGCCCGGGGTTGAGATCCAGCATGCGCTGGATATGGGCCGCGGAGTTTTTATCGTTAGGGTTGAAGCCGGATAAAAACGGGTGAAAGTGCCGACGCTGCTCAGGTGTGAGTTTGTTCACCGCAGCCGCAACGATCACGTCAGTGGCGCTGTACCAATAGGCATCGGCATCGTCCCCGGCGTAGTAGCGCGGGCGCTTGGGTTCGTCTTCGTGCCATTTTTTAGCGATGGGAATACCGGAAATCATCACGTGTTCGATGTGGGCGTCGGCCATCGCCTTGAGCAATGTATCCATGCCCGCCGTTTCCTGGAAAAAATCCACGTAGTGCAGGTGCGCGTCGCTGTAGGCATAGTCGCGCGCCTGCACCGCAACGCTGGCGGCGGCGAACAGCAGGGCGAGACTCAGGCGGGTCAGGGGCACGGTAGAACCTCGGTATCGGCTAATACGGGTAGACCTTGTGCACAGCGCCACGGTTCATCGGCCAAAAACGCGGAACACCTAAGTGCCAGCATGTTCTATAACTGCATGACCTTCATCCTGCCAACCTTGTGAGGTTCACCATGCCTGTTACCGTCAACACACTGAACCACGACAATTTTCGCCACAGTGTGAACATCAATAACCACGAACTGTTCACCGACCTGCCCAAGAGCCTGGGCGGCGACGACTCGGCGCCCTCCCCCCACGACTATTTCGATGCTGCCCTGGCCTCGTGCAAGGCCTTGACCGTCAAGCTGTACGCCCAGAAGAAAGACATCCCGCTGACCGGCGTGACCGTGGAAGTCACCCACGACAGCACCGAGGAGCAAAAAGGCAAATACAAGCTCAACGTCAAGCTGACCCTCAAAGGCGTGCTCACCGACGCACAGCGCGATGAGCTGCACCACGTCGCCGATCGCTGCCCGGTACACAAACTGATGACCACCGCCGACGTCACCATCGAGACCACATTGTCCGAAGGCGCTTTCAGCCAATAGCGCCAACCTCCCGTCGAGCGGGTTATGCTCTTGGTCATCCAACCCGCTCAGACAGGGACGCACCATGCCCATCCTCACCGTGATCCGCCCGCGCGCCGAAGAGGTCGAGGGCCAGCCGATCCTGCGCCCGCTGCCGTCGCGCGAATGCCGCAGCGTCGGGCCTTTCGTGTTTTTCGATCACATGCTGCTCACGCGCTATGCGCCGGGTACCGGCATGAACATCCGCCAGCACCCGCATATCGGGTTGTCCACGCTGACGTATTTGTTTGAGGGCGCGCTGCAGCACAAGGACAGCCTCGGCTCGGACCAGGTGGTGCAGGCCGGCGACGTCAGCTGGATGACCGCCGGCAGCGCGATTGCCCACGTCGAGCGCACGCCCGAGGCACTCAAGGCCGACGGTTTCAGCCTGCATGGGCTGCAAGTGTGGCTGGCCTCCCCCAAGGACCACGAAACCGGACCCGGGCATTACAGCCATCACGCGGCGGCGAGCTTACCGGTCAGTGACAACCTGGGCGTGCAGGTTCGCCTGATCGCAGGCGCCGGCTTCTGCCTTAAATCGCCGGTGCCGGTGCTCTCGCCCACCGTGTATGCCGAGGTGCAGATGCAGACGGCCACGACGCTGCTGATCCCGGATGAATACGAGGAACGGGCGGTGTATGTGCTGGAGGGTGAAGCGCAGTTGGACGGCGAGGCCTTGGCGGTGCATAGCCTGGTTGTGCTGCCTGCCGGGCAGGAAATGACGCTGTTCGCTGAAAGTGATTGCCACCTGGTGGTGGTTGGCGGCGCGCCGCTGGACGGGCCACGGCGGATCAACTGGAATTTTGTCGCGAGCGACCCGGCGATGATCGAACAGGCGCGGAAACGATGGGCGGCCGGGGATTGGCCGACGGTGCCGGGGGAAACTGAAAGAATTGAGTTGCCTGGGAGATAGCCACCGGGGGCAAGCCCCCTCCCACACTTGAACTGTGAATACATTCAAAATGTGGGAGGGGGCTTGCCCCCGATGAGGCCCTAACAGGCGCCGAAGATTCAGCCCTTGAACACTTCATCCAGCAAGTTATGCATCGACTGGAACGCCCGCGCAGCGGTCTTCGCGTCATACATCATCTTGCCCGGCACATTGGCGTGCGGGTCGGTGAAGGAATGCACGGCGCCGCCGTAGCTCAGCAGTTGCCAATCCACACCGGCCGCGTTCATTTCATCTTCAAACGCTGGCAGTTGCTCTTTCGGCACCAGGGGATCGGACGCACCGTGCAGCACCAACACCGCGCCTTTGATGTTCTTCGCATCCGCCGGGTTCGGCGTGTCGAGGGTGCCGTGGAACGACACGGCGGCCTTCAACGGGGCGCCGGTACGCGCCAGCTCCAGGGAGCAGCAACCGCCGAAGCAGAAACCAAAGGTCGCGAGCCTGGAGGTATCCACCGCCGCCTCGCTCTGGCCTTGCAGTTGCTCGAAGGCCGCCTGCATGCGCTTGTTCAGCAGCGGGCGATCATTTTTCAACGGCATCATGGCCGCGCCGGCTTCATCGCCATTGGAGGGGCGCACGGTTTGGCCGTACAGGTCGGCGATCAGCACCACGTAGCCCTTGGCAGCCACGCTCTTGGCGATCTCTTCAGCACCGGCACTCACACCCATCCAGTTCGGCGCCATCAGCAGACCCGGCAGCGGGCCCTTATGGCTGGCATCGAACGCCAGGCGGCTTTCATAAGACTGGCCATCAATCTGATAGACCACGGAACGCACAGTGACTTGGCTCATCATTTACTCCAGTTGAGATGCGTAGAACGAAAAAACCCGCCGAAGCGGGTTTTTTTACAACGGTGTTAAACCGACAGTTCAACCAACAGCTTGTTCAGTCGGCGCACGTAGGCGGCCGGGTCTTTCAGGCTGTCACCAGCGGCGAGCGCCGCCTGGTCGAAGAGGATGTGCGACAGGTCGCCAAAACGCTCTTCGCTTTGCTCGCCATCGAGTTTCTCGATCAGCGGGTGAGCCGGGTTGAATTCGAAGATCGGCTTGGAATCCGGAACCTTCTGACCGCTGGCTTCAAGGATCTGACGCATCTGCATGCCCAGGTCCTGCTCGCCGATGGCCAGAATCGCCGGAGAGTCGGTCAGACGGTGGGAAACCCGCACTTCGCTGACAGCATCGCCCAAGGCGGTCTTGATTCGTTCAACCAGGCCTTCTTTGGCCTTGGCGACTTCTTCGGCTTCTTTTTTCTCTTCTTCGGAGTCCAGGTTACCCAGGTCCAGGTCACCACGGGCCACGTCGACGAAGGTTTTGCCGTCGAACTCGCTGAGGTAGCTCATCAGCCACTCATCGATACGGTCGGTCAACAGCAGTACTTCGATGCCTTTCTTGCGGAAGACTTCCAGGTGCGGGCTGTTTTTGACCTGTGCGTAGGTTTCACCGGTCAGGTAGTAGATCTTGTCCTGACCTTCCTTGGCGCGCGCCAGGTACTCGGCCAGCGACACAACCTGCTCACCGTCATCACCCAGGGTGGACGCAAAACGCAGCAGGCCGGCGATTTTTTCCTTGTTGGCAAAATCTTCCGCCGGGCCTTCTTTCATGACCTGGCCGAAGTTTTTCCAGAAGCTCTTGTATTGCTCAGGCTCGTTCTTCGCCAGTTTCTCCAGCATGTCGAGCACGCGCTTGGTCAGCGCCGACTTCATGGAGTCGATGATCGGGTCTTTCTGCAGGATTTCGCGCGACACGTTCAACGACAGGTCGTTGGAGTCGACCACACCTTTGATGAAGCGCAGGTACAACGGCAGGAAGGATTCCGCCTGGTCCATCACGAACACGCGCTGCACGTACAGCTTCAGGCCTTTTGGCGCTTCACGCTGGTACAGGTCGAACGGAGCACGGGCCGGCACGTAAAGCAGCGAGCTGTATTCCAGCTTGCCTTCGACCTTGTTGTGGCTCCAGCTCAGCGGGTTTTCGTAGTCGTGAGCGATGTGCTTGTAGAACTCCTGGTATTCCTCGTCCTTCACCTCAGTGCGAGGACGGGTCCACAGGGCGCTGGCACGGTTGACCACTTCCCATTCCTGGGCAGGTTTCTCTTCGCCCTCGACAGCCGCCTGTTCTTTAGGCAGTTCGATCGGCAAAGCAATATGGTCGGAGTACTTCTTGATGATGTTGCGCAGACGGTAACCGTCGGCGAATTCATCTTCACCGGATTTGAGGTGCAGCACGATGCGCGTGCCACGGTCAGCCTTGTCGATGGTGGCGATTTCGAACTCGCCCTCACCTTTGGAGGACCAGTGCACGCCTTCGCTGGCGTCGAGGCCGGCGCGACGGCTGAACACTTCAACCTTGTCGGCGACGATGAAGGCCGAGTAGAAGCCCACACCGAACTGACCGATCAGGTGCGAATCTTTTTTCTGGTCGCCCGACAGGTTTTTCATGAAATCGGCGGTGCCGGATTTGGCGATGGTGCCCAAATGGGTGATCGCGTCTTCGCGGCTCATGCCGATGCCGTTGTCTTCGAGGGTGACGGTCTTGGCGTCTTTGTCGAAGCTCACACGGATTTTCAGTTCGGCGCCACCTTCCAGCAACTCAGGCTTGGACAGGGCTTCGAAACGTAATTTGTCGACAGCGTCTGAGGCGTTCGAGATCAATTCGCGAAGGAAGATTTCCTTGTTGGAATACAGCGAATGGATCATGAGGTGCAGCAGCTGCTTCACCTCGGTCTGGAAGCCCAGGGTTTCCTTTTGAGTTTCCACACTCATGGTCATCAAACTCCAATTGGATGGCAGTGGCCGCGCCCTTGAGGGTTGGCGGCGGGTTGTCATCAAAGTTGGGGGCTAAGACCAGGATTTCAAGGGCGCGCCGATTCCTCAATCTTGAAATGTGCGCGGGCGGTGGCAATCGGTTCGGCCGGGGTACTTTGCCAGGCGGTGATCGCCACATTGGCAACTCGGCGGCCCTGGCGCCATACCTGGCATTTGGCGTAAGTGTCGCGAAACTGGCCGGCACGCAGGTAATCGAGGGAAAAGTCGATGATTTTCGGAATGCCGGGCGAGCCGGTAAACACCAGCAGGTGCAACGCCGCCGACAACTCCATGAACCCGGCAATCACGCCACCGTGCAGCGCCGGCAATATCGGGTTACCAATGTTGTCCTTGTTGGCCGGCATACGAAACAGCAATTCATCTCCCAGCCGCGTGCACTCAATGCCGATCAGCTTGGCGTAGGGAATCAGGTCGAGCAGCGCCTCATAGTTACCGCGCTCATGGGCCTGTTCGAGGCGGGTTTTGAATCGGTGTGTCATGCCCGCTCTCCCTTGATGGTGCTGCCCAGCCCTTGGGTGCCCTTGAGGCGCTTGCCCATGCGCATGAATGTGCCCACCACGTGGGCGATCGGCTGTTGCGGGTCATGCTGATAAGCAAAACCACGGGTGAAGATCACGTCGGTGGTCACCCGGTAACAGTGCGCAAAGCCATAAACAGGTTTGTGCGGTTCGGCGGGGTGCATGTAGTCAACGCGCAGGTCCAGGGTTGGGCACACCTCGAACTCGGGCAATACACACAGGGTTGCCATGCCGCAGGCCGTGTCCATCAAGGAGGTCAATGCGCCGCCGTGAATCACGCCGGTCTGGGGATCACCGACGATATGCGGGCCGTAAGGCAGGCACAGCGTCATGCCTTCGTCGCTGGCAGCATGGACGGTGATGCCCAGCACCTGGCAATGGCGCAGCGCCGAAACAAAGCGCGTGGCACGGGCTAACAGGGGATTTTCGGTCATGTGGTCTAGACTCTTATTAGTGTTGATCCGCGGAGTATGTCGTGCGGTTGAAAGTTCCTTGATCGCCGGTGTTTATATATCTGGGGAATAAAAGGAACTAATGCTGACCCCCCAGGCTCGAAAGGCCAGTAGATATCTTCAATAAGGAGAAACACCCCATGCGCAAGACTTTAGCTATTTCCATGATGCTCGCCGCTGCCCTCGGCCTCGCTGCCTGCGATAAAAAATCCGAAGACAAAGCCCAAGATGCACAGTCGCATTCTGAGCAAGCTCAGAAGGACATGGCGAAAGCACAGGATAAAGTGAACGACGCTGCAAAAGAAAACGCCGATGCTGCCAAAGCTCAGGCTGATGCAAACGCTGAAAAAGCGAAAGAAGACGGTACCGCTACTCCAGTAGCACCTGCCAAGCCTTAATAGCCTGGCAATTGCTGCGAAAGAAAGCCCGCTTACATAGCGGGCTTTTCTTTGTCTGCTGTTTAGCCGTGGGTTAAAAGTTGGACTAACCGGACGCCCTAGTTAAGACACTGCGTCTTTAGCCACTTCGGATGCCGGCGTATCAGTCGGGGTATAGACCATCACCTGCAGTACGTCGGAATGAAACTCCCGACGGTACAACACCACCACGACCCCGCCGCTCATCAACATGAACAACCAGGGGCTGACAAACCAGGCGAGCATGGTCATGCCGAAATAATAAGCGCGCAGGCCAAAGTTGAATTGGTTGGCGGCCATCGAGATCACCCTGGCTGCTCGCAGCGCAAACGCTTTGCGCTCCTGCTCCGACACATGCCGCTCACCGATCATCGGCGCCGACCCCACCAGCACCGCGGCAAAGTTGTATTGGCGCATGCACCAACTGAAGGTGAAAAACGCGTAGACGAACACCAGCGCCAGGCACAGCAGCTTGATTTCCGACATGCCCTGGGACGCCTGCTGCACCATGGGGATGTCCGCCAGCAACGACACCGCCCGCTCGGACGCACCGAGCACGGTAAGAATGCCGGCGAGGATGATCAACGTGCTGGAGGCGAAGAACGAAGCGTTGCGCTCCAGGTTGCCGATCACGCTGGCGTCGGCGATGCGGTTGTCGCGCAGCAACATGCGGCGCATCCAGTCCTCGCGATACAAATGCAGCACGCTGGCCAGGCAGGCGGTGTCGCGGGCTTTCCAAGTGGCGTATCGGGTGTAACCCCCCCAGCACAGTACGAACCAGAGGGCGGCAAGCAGGTGGACCTGATTGGTTTCGATGAACGACATGCGGGGCCTTATGCACAATGGATGGAGACGAACGCGGTTCAAAATGTGGGAGCTGGCTTGCCTGCGATAGCGCTGGATCGGGCGATACAGCAATCGCAGGCAACCAGCTCCCACATCGACCGCGTTTCAACTTTAGAGGGTAGTCGTCTCACAGGCATAAAAAATGCCCCGTATCGATTGATACGGGGCATTTCGATGCCGCGTGAAACCGCTCGTTACGCGATGGCTTCGCTACGCTTGCCGAGCATGCGATCAACCACAAATGCAACGACCAGCGTCATCACCGACGGCACCAGCCATGCCAGGCCTTGCTCGCTCAGCGGCAGGTGCGCCAGCTGGGCAGGCAACCAATCGGCCAGGCCCGCGCCCTTGAGCGCATCGATGCAACCAAAGATGAACGACACCAGCATCACCGGGCCAACGATACGGCCCTGCTCCAGCCAGAAGTCTTTGCAGAAGCTCAGGGCCACCAGCACGATGCACGGCGGGTAGATCGCGGTAAGCACCGGAATCGAGAAAGCGATCAGCTTGGTCAGGCCCAGGTTGGACACAAACAGCGAGAACAGCGCCAGGATCACGACCAGCGTCTTGTAGGACAGCGGCAGGATTTTGCTGAAGTACTCGGCGCACGCGCAGGTCAGGCCCACAGCGGTGACCAGGCATGCCAGGGAGATCAACACGGCGAGGAAGCCGCTGCCCAGGGAGCCGAACGTGTGTTGCACGTAAGCGTGCAGCACGGCCGCACCGTTGCTCGCACCGGCCGCCACGGCGTGGCTGCCCGAACCCAGGCGGAACAGGCTGACGTACACCAGCGCCAGGCCCACGCCGGCAATTAACCCGGCAATGATTGCGTAGCGGGTGATCAGCTGTGGCGATTCGACGCCACGGGAACGGATGGCATTGACGATGACGATCCCGAACACCAGCGCGCCCAGGGTATCCATGGTCAGGTAACCATTGATGAAGCCTTGGGAGAACGGTGCGGCCACGTATTCCGGTGTCGCCACGCCCACATCACCGGCCGGCAGGGCAAATGCAGCGATGCCCAGAATGGCCAGGGCGATGATTTTCAGTGGCGCCAGGAAGCGACCGACAGTGTCCAGCAGGCGGCCCGGGTACAGGGACACGAAGAACACCACGAGGAAATACACCGAGCTGTAGAGGAACAGCGCCAGCGGGCTTTCGCCGGTCAGCGGCGCCAGGCCCACTTCAAAGGAAACGGTCGCGGTACGCGGGGTGGCGAACAGCGGCCCTACCGCCAGGTACGCCGCCGCCGCGAGCAGGCCGCCGGCGATCTTGCCGATCGGGCTGCTCAACGCGTCCATACCGCCGCCAACCTTGGCCAGGGCGATGACGGTAACCACCGGCAGACCGACCGCGGTGATCAGGAAGCCCAACGCTGCCATCCAGACGTGAGGCCCGGACTGCAAACCAACGATAGGCGGGAAGATGATATTGCCGGCGCCCACGAACAGGGCAAAAGTCATAAAGCCTAACGCCAGGATATCCTGGCTTTTCAACACTTTCATTTCAGGAAATACCACACTACTGAATCGGAATTTAGAGAGGGATTCCCTGTGGATGAGGGAACTGCTGCCGGTCCTTATGGGGACCGACCGGTCTGGCGCGCGGCTTCCTTTTGGGATGCGGACGCATAAAGAGGCGGCTAGAGTACAGAATTGGGCTGACAAACGCACTGTTGCGGGGCGAACTGTCCGATAAGCGATATCCAAATGTCGCGTTTTCATACTTAACGTTGTTAATACAGAACAATGTGGGAGCGGGCTTGCTCGCGAATGCGGTCTGTCAGTACCAAATTTACCGACTGATCCTGCGCATTCGCGAGCAAGCCCGCTCCCACATTTTGATCTTCAACAATCTCCAGAACGCACAAAGGCCACCCGAAGGTGGCCTTTGTGTGGGTGAAGCGTCAGCTAAGCGCGAGGCTTACTTGACAGCCCAACCCGTCAGCTCAGCCAGGGCTTTGCCGATGTCTGCCAGCGAACGCACGGTTTTAACGCCTGCGTCTTGCAGTGCAGCGAATTTCTCGTCTGCAGTGCCTTTGCCGCCAGAGATGATTGCGCCAGCATGGCCCATGCGCTTGCCCGCAGGGGCAGTCACACCAGCGATGTAGGAAACAACCGGCTTGGTCACGTGTGCCTTGATGTAGGCAGCCGCTTCTTCTTCAGCCGAACCGCCGATCTCACCGATCATCACGATCGCTTCGGTCTTCGGGTCTTCCTGGAACAGTTTCAGGATGTCGATGAAGTTCGAGCCTGGGATCGGGTCACCGCCGATGCCGACGCAAGTCGACTGACCGAAACCGGCGTCAGTGGTTTGCTTCACAGCTTCGTAGGTCAGGGTGCCGGAACGCGAAACGATACCGACTTTGCCTGGCAAGTGAATGTGACCTGGCATGATGCCGATCTTGCATTCGCCTGGAGTGATCACGCCTGGGCAGTTAGGGCCGATCAGGACTACGCCCAGCTCGTCGCACTTAACTTTAGCGTCCAGCATGTCCAGGGTAGGAATGCCTTCGGTGATGCACACGATCAGCTTGATGCCGCCGAATGCTGCTTCCAGGATGGAATCCTTGCAGAAAGGTGCTGGAACGTAGATCACGCTGGCGGTGGCGCCAGTGGCAGCTACAGCGTCTTTCACGGTGTTGAACACTGGCAGACCCAGGTGCTCGGTGCCGCCTTTGCCCGGAGTTACGCCGCCAACCATCTTGGTGCCGTACTCGATGGCTTGCTGGGTGTGGAAACTACCTTGCGAACCGGTAATACCCTGGCAGATAACTTTGGTGTCTTTATTGATCAGGACGCTCATTATTTGCCCTCCGCAGCTTTGACAACTTGTTGAGCAGCGTCGGTCAGGCTGGTAGCCGCGATGATGTTCAAACCGCTTTCTGCCAGTACTTTAGCGCCCAGTTCAGCGTTGTTGCCTTCAAGGCGAACAACAACCGGGATTTTAACGCCGACTTCTTTCACTGCACCGATAATGCCTTCGGCAATCATGTCGCAACGAACGATGCCGCCGAAGATGTTGACCAATACTGCAGCGACGTTGGAGTCGGACAGGATGATCTTGAACGCTTCGGTCACGCGTTCTTTGGTAGCACCGCCGCCCACATCGAGGAAGTTGGCTGGCTTGCCGCCATGCAGGTTGACGATGTCCATGGTACCCATGGCCAGGCCAGCACCGTTGACCATGCAACCGATGTTACCTTCCAGCGCTACGTAGTTCAGTTCGAACTTGGCAGCGTGCGCTTCGCGCGGATCGTCTTGCGACGGATCGTGGAAAGTCTTCAGCTTAGGCTGACGGTACATGGCGTTGGCGTCGATGTTGATCTTGGCGTCGAGGCAGTGCAGATCGCCGTCAGCCTTGATCACCAGCGGGTTCACTTCCAGCAGGGCCAGATCGTGATCCTGGAACAGTTTGGCCAGACCTACGAAGATCTTGGCGAACTGGGCGACTTGCTTGCCTTCCAGGCCCAGCTGGAAAGCCAGCTCACGACCCTGGAATGGCTGAGCGCCAACCAGTGGATCGATAGTGGCTTTCAGAATTTTTTCTGGGGTTTCGTGAGCAATCTTCTCGATGTCCACGCCACCTTCGGTGGAAGCCATGAACACAATGCGACGGCTCGAACGGTCAACGACAGCGCCCAGGTACAGCTCTTTAGCGATATCAGTGCACGATTCAACCAGGATCTTGGTGACTGGTTGGCCATTGGCATCAGTCTGGTAAGTCACCAGACGCTTGCCCAGCCACTGCTGTGCGAAGGCCTTGGCGTCTTCTTTGCTGCGAACCAGCTTAACGCCGCCCGCTTTACCGCGACCACCAGCGTGGACCTGGGCTTTGACAACCCACTCGGTACCACCGATTTTGTCGCAAGCTTCTGCTGCTGCTTCCGGGGTGTCTACTGCGTAACCCTTGGATACTGGCAGGCCGTATTCAGCGAACAGCTGCTTACCCTGATACTCGTGAAGATTCATGCTTTTTACCGTCTTCGTTAGGTACTGCGCATTCGGCGCTGCGCTCATTATGAGTGCCGCGCCACCTGTGACTGCTGCTTGCACAACTTGCAGGGCTTAACGCCCGTAAAGCTGCGCAAGACTGCGTCCAGCGGATATTCCGCGGTGAGTCTTGCGCGCAAGGCTCACGACGGGCAACCGCCGTGGTTTCTTATTATCTCGCTTAGCGTTTCTTCTTGTTGGCGATGTGGATGGCGCCGCCATTCACAGCCAACGCGGCTTCATGCAACGCTTCGGACAGGGTCGGATGGGAGAAGACCATCATGCCCAGGTCCTCGGCGCTGGTGCCGAATTCCATACCGATCGCGCCTTGCTGAACCAGTTCTGCAGCGCTTGGGCCAATCACGTGGACGCCCAATACGCGGTCAGTCTTGGCATCAGCGATGACTTTGACAAAACCACCGGTGTCGTTGGCTGCCATGGCACGGCCAGAAGCGGCAAACGGGAAGGTGCCGACGTTAACTTCAACGCCTTCAGCTTTCAACTGCTGTTCGTTCTTGCCGACCCATGCAATTTCCGGGTGGGTGTAGATAACGGACGGGATCAGGTCGTAGTTCATCTGGGTTTTGTGACCCTTGATGCGCTCGACAACCATGATGCCTTCTTCGGAAGCCTTGTGCGCCAGCATCATGCCGCGCACCACGTCGCCGATGGCGTACACGCCAGGCACGGTGGTAGCGCAGTGATCGTCAACGTGGATGAAACCACGCTCGTCGATGTTCACGCCGCTGTCGGAAGCCAGCAGGTCGGTGGTCACTGGACGGCGACCCACGGCTACGATCAGCTTGTCGAAGGTGATGGTCTGCTCGCCTTCTTTATCGGTGTAGGTCACCACGACTTCTTCGCCGTTGACCTTGGAACCGGTAACACGGGCGCCCAGCTTGATGTCCAGACCTTGTTTGGTCAGGGTTTTCAGCGCTTCTTTGGACACCGCGGTGTCGGCAGCCAGCAGGAACGTGTCCAGAGCTTCCAGAACGGTCACTTCCGAACCCAGGCGGGACCATACCGAACCCAGCTCCAGACCGATGACGCCAGCGCCGATCACGCCCAGACGCTTAGGCACGGTTTGGAATTCCAGGGCGCCGGTCGAATCAACGATCACGTTCTGGTCAACGGGAGCCGGTGGAATGTCGATTGGACGCGAGCCTGGAGCCAGGATCACGTTCTCGGCTTCGATGACTTCTACCGAACCGTCCGGCTTGGTGATTTCAACTTTCTTGCCGGCCAGCAGTTTGCCGTGACCTTGCAGGGAAGTAACGCCGTTGGCCTTGAACAGGGTGGCAACGCCGGAAGTCAGGCCTTTAACGATGTTGGCTTTACGGCCGACCATTGCTGGCACGTCCATGGTCACGCCAGCATGGTTGATGCCGTGGATCGCGAAACCGCTTTGGGCTTCGTGGAATTTCCAGGAGCTGTCCAGCAGCGCCTTGGAAGGAATGCAACCTACGTTCAGGCAAGTACCGCCCAGCGCCAGTTTGCCTTCCTTGTCGGTGTATTTTTCGATGCAAGCAGTCGAGAGGCCCAGTTGTGCGGCCTTGATAGCGGCAACGTAGCCGCCAGGACCTGCACCAATCACTACAACGTCAAATTTCTGCGACATGAAAATAGTTCCTCTATTCAGCGACAAGCTTCAAGCGACAAGCCGCAAGCCAAGCTGCTTTTTCCTACAGCTTGTAGCTCGCAACTTGCCGCTGCGTCTTTAGATGTCCAGCAGCAGACGAGCCGGGTCTTCCAGCAGGTTCTTGATGGTCACCAGGAAAGTCACGGCTTCTTTACCATCGATCAGGCGGTGATCGTAAGACAGTGCCAGGTACATCATTGGGCGGATCACGACTTGGCCGTTGATGGCCATCGGACGCTGGATGATGTTGTGCATGCCCAGGATCGCAGCTTGTGGCGGGTTGACGATCGGGGTCGACATCATCGAACCGAAGGTACCACCGTTGGTGATGGTGAAGGTACCACCGGTCATCTCGTCGATGGTCAGCTTGCCGTCACGGGCTTTCTTGCCGAAGCCGGCGATGCCGCCTTCGATTTCAGCCAGGCTCATCAGTTCGGCGTTACGCAGAACCGGTACCACCAGGCCACGGTCGCTGGACACGGCAACGCCGATGTCTGCATAGCCGTGGTAAACGATGTCGCTGCCGTCGATGGAAGCGTTGACTGCCGGGAAGCGTTTCAGCGCTTCGGTGGCCGCTTTCACGAAGAACGACATGAAGCCCAGGCGCACGCCATTGTGGGACTTCTCGAACAGGTCCTTGTACTTCGAACGCAGGGCCATGACTTCGGTCATGTCGACTTCGTTGAAAGTAGTCAGCATCGCCATGTTCGACTGTGCTTCGACCAGGCGCTTGGCCACGGTGGCACGTACGCGAGTCATCGGTACGCGCTTCTCGGTGCGGTCGCCAGCGGCGAACACAGGCGCAGCGGCAGCCGGTGCAGCAGCCTTGGCAGGTGCGGCAGCTGGAGCGTTTTTCTTGGCTTCAACTGCAGCTACAACGTCTTCCTTGGTGACACGGCCGTCTTTGCCGGTGCCTTTGATGGACGCCAGGTTGATGCCGTTTTCTTCGGCCAGCTGACGCGCAGCCGGTGCAGCGATTGGATCTTCGCCAGCAGCAGCCGGTGCAGCTGGAGCCGAAGCAGCCGGTGCAGCAGCGGCGGCCGGGGCAGCGGCTGGAGCAGGAGCAGCAGCGCCGCCCTCTTCGATCGAGCCCAGGATCTGGTTCGACAGAACGGTAGCGCCTTCTTCGGCAACGATTGCGCCCAGTACGCCGTCAGCCTCAGCCAACACTTCCAGAACGACTTTGTCGGTCTCGATGTCGACGATCAGGTCGTCACGCTTTACGGCGTCGCCTGGTTTCTTGTGCCAGGTGGCAACGGTGCCATCGGCAACCGATTCCGGGAATGACGGGGCTTTGATTTCGATAGCCATTATCTGTGGGTCCTTAAAATTCGGTTTCAGTCAGCGCGAAGGCGTTAAACAGTGAAAGCATCTTGCAGCAGTTTTTCCTGCTGCTCGGCGTGCATCGACGCATAACCACACGCAGGTGCAGCAGAAGCATCACGACCGGCATACTCAAGGCCAAGGCCTGTTTTGTGGTTACCGATGCTGCGACGCAAGTGATGCTGACTGCTGTACCACGCGCCCTGGTTCATCGGTTCTTCCTGACACCACACCACGTTGGTGAGGTTGGTGTAAGGCGCGATGGCCTCCATCAGGTCGTCTTCCGGGAACGGGTAAAGCTGCTCGATCCGCACGATGGCGATGTCTTCGCGGCCTTCGGCACGGCGTTTTTCCAGCAAGTCGTAGTAAACCTTGCCGCTGCACAGGATCAGGCGAGTGACCTTGGCGGCGTCCAGGGTGTCGATTTCTGGAATCACGGTCTGGAACGAACCGTCGGCCAGATCTTCCAGGGTCGAGATGGCCAATTTGTGACGCAACAGCGATTTCGGGGTCAGCACTACCAGCGGCTTGCGCAGCGGGCGGATCACCTGGCGACGCAGCAAATGGTAGATCTGGGCCGGAGTAGTCGGCACGCACACCTGGATGTTGTGCTCGGCGCACAGCTGCAGGTAACGCTCCAGACGGGCCGAAGAGTGCTCCGGACCCTGACCTTCATAACCGTGTGGCAGCAGCATGGTCAGACCGCACAGACGGCCCCACTTGTGCTCGCCACTGGTGATGAACTGGTCGATAACCACCTGGGCACCGTTGGCGAAGTCGCCGAACTGGGCTTCCCAGATCACCAGCGCGTTTGGCGTGGTGGTCGAGTAACCGTATTCAAACGCCAGTACGGCTTCTTCGGACAGGAACGAATCGTACAGGTCGAAACGTGGCTGGCCTTCGTACAGGTTCTGCAACGGGATGTAGGTGCCCGCGTCTTTCTGGTTGTGCAATACCGCATGGCGGTGCGAGAACGTACCGCGGCCAATGTCCTGGCCGGTCATGCGGATCGGGTGACCTTCGAACGCCAGGGTCGCGTACGCCATGGTTTCAGCGTAACCCCAGTTGATCGGCAGGCCGCCGGCTTGCATCTTCTGACGGTCTTCGTAGATCTTCGCAACCTGGCGCTGCACCACGAAGCCATCTGGAATTTCCAGCAGCTTGGCGGACAGTTCCTGCAGGGTTTTCAGATCGAACGAGGTGTCGTGACGCGCAGTCCAGGCGTGGCCCAGGTACGGACGCCAGTCCACGAACAGCTCTTTGTTCGGCTCTTTAACCAGGCTTTTTACTACGTGCAGACCGTTGTCCAGCGCGTTGCGGTATTCATCGATCTTCGCCTGAACACGCGCATCGTCAACCACGCCGGCCTTGATCAGGCTGTCGGCGTACAGCTCACGGGTGGTGCGCTGCTTGGTGATTTGCTGGTACATCAACGGCTGGGTGCCGCTAGGCTCATCCGCTTCGTTGTGACCGCGACGACGGTAGCAGACCAGGTCGATCACCACGTCACGCTTGAACTGCATGCGGTAGTCGATGGCCAGTTGGGTCACGAACAGCACGGCTTCCGGATCATCACCATTAACATGGAGGATCGGCGCCTGGATCATCTTGGCAACGTCGGTGGCGTACTCGGTAGAGCGCGCGTCCAGCGGGTTGCTGATGGTGAAACCCACCTGGTTGTTGATGACGATGTGAACCGTACCGCCGGTCTTGAAGCCGCGCGTCTGCGACATCTGGAAGGTTTCCAGAACCACGCCTTGACCGGCGAATGCCGCGTCACCGTGGATGGAAATCGGCAGAACCTTTTCACCGGTGGAATCGTTGCGACGATCCTGGCGAGCACGTACCGAACCCTCGACCACTGGAGAAACGATTTCCAGGTGGGATGGGTTGAAGGCCATGGCCAGGTGAACTTCACCGCCAGTGGTCATCACGTTGGACGAGAAGCCCTGGTGGTATTTCACGTCACCGGAACCCAGCTCGACCTTCTTCTTGCCTTCGAACTCGTCGAACAGCTCGCGCGGGTTCTTGCCGAAGGTGTTGACCAACACGTTCAGGCGACCACGGTGAGCCATGCCGATCACGATTTCCTTGGTGCCGTAGGAACCGGAACGCTGGATCAGCTCGTCGAGCATTGGAATCAGGCTCTCGCCGCCTTCCAGGCCGAAACGTTTGGTGCCCGGGTATTTGGTACCCAGGTATTTCTCGAGACCTTCGGCTGCGGTCACGCGCTCCAGCAAGTGGCTGCGTACGTCGGCAGACAAAACCGGACGGCCACGCACACCTTCCAGACGATGCTGGAACCAGTGGCGCTGCTCGGAATCGGTGATGTGCGTAAATTCAGCGCCGATGGTGCGGCAATATGTCTGCTGCAACGCTTCGTGAATTTCGCGTAGGCTCGCTTCCTCTTTGCCGATGAACAGGTCGCCGGCACGGAAGGTCGTATCAAGATCGGCATTGGTCAAGCCGTAATGATTGATCGACAGGTCAGCAGGTGCAGGACGCTTCCAGAGCCCCAGCGGGTCAAGCTGGGCCGCCTGGTGGCCACGCATCCGGTAAGCCTGGATCAGTCGCAGTACTTCAACTTGCTTCTTCTCGTGCTCGCTGCTCACGCTCCCGGCGGAAACCGGCTGAGCGCGGCGCTGGTTCTTTGCCAGCAGCACAAACTGATCGCGAATTGTTGCGTGCGATACATCGGTGGCAGCGTTGCCGTCTGAAGACAACGTCTGAAATTTGGTGCGCCATTCTTCTGGCACAGCGTTAGGGTCGTGCAGGTAGAGCTCATAAAGCTCTTCCACATAGGCAGCGTTACCACCTGAAAGATAGCCGCTGTTCCACATGCGCTGCATCACGCTTTCTTGCATGCTTGGTCACCCTCGATTTGGGGACACCACCGGCGAAAACACCGAGTTTGCTTGCAAAAGGCCAAGTGCAGCGACCAAAACAAGCCACTTAGGATCACGCTGATAGTTCGGGTACCAACCCGAATGCCCCTGCTTGTCTCATTTCTTCAAAATAAGAGCCGCGGCTTTGTAAGTCGCTGCTCAAGTTAAAACTACGGCGCCGGTTGAAGCCTGCGCCGTAGCATTTACGGGCACAACGGTCCTGCTTTATTACAACATCGGTTACACGCCGCTTTGCAGCAGCATGTTACGGATGTGACCAATGGCCTTAGTCGGGTTCAGGCCTTTGGGACATACGTTGACGCAGTTCATGATCCCGCGGCAGCGGAATACGCTGAACGGGTCATCCAGTGAAGCCAGACGCTCGGACGTCTTGGTGTCACGGCTGTCTGCCAGGAAGCGATACGCTTGCAGCAGTGCAGCTGGACCCAGGAACTTGTCCGGGTTCCACCAGAAGGACGGGCACGAAGTCGAGCAGCAAGCGCACAGGATGCACTCGTACAGACCGTCGAGCTTTTCACGCTCTTCCGGGGACTGCAGACGCTCGATGGCCGGAGCCGGCGTGTCGTTCTGCAGGAACGGCTTAACTTTCTCGTATTGCTTGTAGAAGATGCTCATATCGACGACCAGGTCACGGATAACCGGCAGACCTGGCAGAGGACGAACGATCAGCTTGTTGCCTTTAACCACGGCAGACAGCGGCGTGATGCACGCCAGGCCGTTTTTGCCGTTGATGTTCATGCCGTCGGAACCGCACACACCTTCACGGCAAGAGCGACGATAGGAGAAACCCTCGTCCTGCTCTTTGATCAGGGCCAGCACGTCCAGCACCATCAGGTCTTTACCACCGGTATCAACCTGGAATTCCTGCATGAACGGCGCAGCGTCCTGATCAGGGTTGTAGCGATAAACACTGACTTTCAACATGGCAGCCACCCTTAGTAAGTCCGAATCTTCGGTTCAAACGTCGGAACCGTCTTCGGCGAGAAGTTCACGGCACGCTTGGTCACGCGCTTGTCACCCGGGAAGTACAGGGTGTGGCACAACCAGTTCTCGTCGTCGCGGTCTTCAAAGTCTTCACGAGCGTGAGCACCACGGGATTCTTTACGAACCTCGGCGGCGATCGCAGTCGCTTCAGCCACTTCCAACAGGTTTTGCAGCTCAAGGGCTTCGATACGAGCGGTGTTGAACGCCTGGCTCTTATCGTTGATCTTGACGTTGGCGATGCGCTTGCGCAGATCGGCCAGCTGGGCAATACCCTTCTGCATGTATTCGCCGGTACGGAATACACCGAAGTAGTTTTGCATGCAGTTTTGCAGCTCGCGACGCAGGGTTGCCACGTCTTCGCCATCGGTACGCTCGTTCAGAGCGTTCAGGCGCGCCAGAGCAGTTTCGATGTTGGCGTCGGTCGCGTCATCGTATTCGATGCCGTCGGACAGTGCCTTCTCGAGGTGCAGGCCGGCAGCGCGACCGAATACCACCAGGTCGAGCAGCGAGTTGCCGCCCAGGCGGTTGGCGCCGTGAACCGATACGCACGCCACTTCGCCTACCGCGAACAGGCCGTGAATGATCTCGTCCACGCCGTCGGCGTTCTGAGTGATCGCCTGACCATGAATGTTGGTCGGCACGCCGCCCATCATGTAGTGGCAAGTCGGAACAACCGGAACCGGAGCAACCACCGGGTCAACGTGAGCAAAGGTCTTGGACAGCTCACAGATACCCGGCAGGCGGCTGTGCAGTACTTCTTCGCCCAGGTGATCGAGCTTGAGCAGTACGTGATCGCCATTAGGGCCACAGCCGTTACCGGCAATGATTTCCTTGACCATCGAACGGGCTACAACGTCACGACCGGCAAGGTCTTTCGCGTTCGGAGCATAACGCTCCATGAAGCGCTCGCCGTTCTTGTTGATCAGGTAGCCGCCTTCACCACGGCAACCTTCGGTTACCAGTACGCCGGCGCCGGCAATGCCGGTTGGGTGGAACTGCCACATTTCGATGTCTTGCACCGGTACGCCTGCACGCAGTGCCATGCCGACGCCGTCACCGGTGTTGATCAGGGCATTGGTGGTCGATGCGTAGATACGGCCTGCACCGCCAGTCGCCAGAACGGTAGCCTTGGCGCGGATGTAGGAGGTTTCACCGGTTTCGATGCAGATGGCGATCACGCCGACGAATGCGCCGTCAGCGTTTTTCACCAGGTCAACCGCGTAGTATTCGTTCAGGAACGTGGTGCCGGCTTTCAGGTTGCCCTGATACAGGGTGTGCAGCAGCGCGTGACCGGTACGGTCGGAAGCGGCGCACGTACGGGCAGCCTGGCCGCCTTTACCGTAATCCTTCGACTGGCCGCCGAATGGACGCTGGTAGATACGACCCTGCTCGGTACGCGAGAACGGCAGACCCATGTGGTCCAGCTCGAACACGGCGGCCGGGCCTTCCTGACACATGTATTCGATAGCGTCCTGGTCACCGATGTAGTCGGAACCCTTGACGGTGTCGTACATGTGCCAGCGCCAGTCATCGTTCGGGTCGGCGGACGCGATGGCGCAGGTGATGCCACCCTGGGCCGATACGGTGTGGGAACGCGTTGGGAACACTTTGGTGATCACGGCAGTCTTGTGACCGCCCTGGGCCAGCTGCAGCGCTGCGCGCATGCCAGCACCGCCGCCACCAATAATGATGGCGTCGAAGGAAATAGTTGGAATGTTAGCCATGAATCAGATACCCCAAAGAATCTGCACACCCCAGACGAAGTAAGCGAACATCGCGACGCCGCATACTGCCTGGAAGAGGAAACGGACTGCAGTCGCGGACTTGCCCAGCGCCATTGGCGTCAGGTAGTCAGTCGCGATGGTCCACATGCCGACCCAGGCGTGAGCGCCCAGAGCTACAAGTGCCAGCAGACTGAAGATTCGCATCGCATTGTGGGAAAACAGGCCGTGCCATTGCTCATAGCCGATGCCCGGGTTTGCGACGAGGTATCCGATCAGGAAAATGAAATAAGCCGCGAGAACGACCGCAGACACACGCTGTGCCATCCAGTCATAGAGGCCCGAACGCGAAAGGTTCGTAACGCTGGTTACCATATCCAAACTCCTGCCAGAACGATCAGCACCACGGAAATGGCGATGATGATTTTCGAGCCCAGGCGGCCGCCTTCCAGCGTCTCACCGATGCCCATATCCATGATCAAGTGGCGCACGCCGGCTACCAGATGATAAAGCAGAGCGGACAGGAGGCCCCATGCTACGAACTTGGCCAGCGGGCTGGTCAAGCATGCCTTCACCTCGGCAAAACCTTCCTCGGAACCCAGGGATTTGCTCAATGCATAAAGCATGATGCCCAAGCCCAGGAACAGGATGATGCCGGAAACACGGTGCAGGAACGACGTAACGCCGGTGATGGGGAGTTTGATGGTCCTTAGGTCTAGGTTTACAGGTCGTTGGCTATTCACGGCTTTTTTTCACACTGAAGAGCCCCTAACAATCAGGGCAAAGTTGTTGGGGAGTGCGACTGGTCAGGTAAGCACCACCCAGGGAGTGCGACCCCCAATGAAAGCAAGCCCAAAAGCCCTTGGCGGTCGGTGGCCGAGTATAGACAGTTAGGTTACTAATGACAACGCGCGCTCCTCACCCTAATAGCTGATTGCGCTGGCGGGATAAAAGGCGTAAATGGCAGTCAATTTCGACGAAAAAGTACGGTTAAAGCCTTCTGGAGCAAGACTTTAGGCAAATTGACATCTGAATTTATCTCACTATAGTGGTGCGGGCCCTGCGTGGGGGGTCTGTCTGATGATTTGAAGCATAAATAGGAGGCCACATGGCTGACAAAAAAGCGCAGTTGATCATCGAGGGCGCAGCCCCCGTCGAGCTGCCCATTTTAACCGGCACCGTTGGTCCCGATGTTATCGACGTACGGGGCCTGACGGCCACGGGCCGTTTCACTTTCGACCCAGGCTTCATGTCGACCGCCTCTTGCGAGTCGAAGATCACCTATATCGACGGCGACAATGGCATTCTGCTGCACCGGGGCTACCCGATCGAGCAGCTGGCCGAGCAATCGGACTACCTCGAAACCTGCTACCTGCTGCTAAATGGCGAATTGCCAACAGCCGAGCAAAAAGCCCAGTTCGTCAGCACCGTGAAGAACCACACCATGGTTCACGAGCAGTTGAAGACCTTCTTTAACGGCTTCCGTCGCGACGCCCACCCGATGGCCGTGATGTGCGGCGTGGTTGGCGCCCTGTCGGCCTTCTATCACGACTCCCTGGACATCAATAACCCGCAGCATCGCGAAATCTCCGCGATCCGCCTGGTTGCCAAGATGCCAACCCTGGCCGCAATGGTTTACAAGTACTCCATGGGGCAACCCATGATGTACCCGCGCAACGACCTGACGTACGCGGAAAACTTCCTGCACATGATGTTCAACACCCCGTGCGAGATCAAACCGATCAGCCCGACGCTCGCCAAGGCCATGGACCGGATCTTCATCCTCCACGCCGACCACGAGCAGAACGCCTCCACCTCGACCGTACGCCTGGCAGGCTCCTCGGGTGCCAACCCGTTCGCCTGTATCGCCGCCGGTATCGCCGCACTCTGGGGCCCTGCCCACGGCGGTGCGAACGAAGCCGTATTGACCATGCTCGATGAAATCGGCGATGTCTCGAACATCGACAAGTTCATCGCCAAGGCCAAGGACAAGAACGATCCGTTCAAGCTGATGGGCTTCGGTCACCGCGTCTACAAGAACCGTGACCCGCGCGCCACCGTGATGAAGCAGACCTGCGACGAAGTGTTGAAGGAACTGGGCATCAAGAACGATCCGCAACTCGAACTGGCCATGCGCCTGGAAGAGATCGCGCTGACCGATCCGTACTTCATCGAGCGCTCGCTGTACCCGAACGTCGACTTCTACTCGGGGATCATCCTCAAGGCGATCGGCATTCCCACCAGCATGTTCACCGTGATCTTCGCCCTGGCGCGGACCGTGGGCTGGATCTCCCACTGGAAAGAAATGCTCTCCAGCCCGTACAAGATTGGCCGCCCGCGCCAGCTGTACACCGGCTACGAGTCGCGTGACATCACCAAGCTGGAAGACCGCAAGTAAGCCAACCGCTTAGTTGCACCGAATAAGGCCTCCTCTGGAGGCCTTATTTGTTTCTGCCGAACGCGCGCCAACACCGATCACTCCCACCCCCCTCACCCGCTGAAAACCACTTTTATTGATGCAGGATTTAAGAAACAGTTTTGTTGTATCCGTGACCAATAAATGCAAAAAAAAGCCCCGATCTTGCGACCGGGGCTTTTTTTGTAACCGTTACGACACTTAGTGGTTAACCGCCCCACTCGCCCCCAGGCCCGTTTGTGAACGCACAAACTGCGGGAAGTACAGCGCACGCTCTTTCTCTGCCGCCGCCGACTTGTCGGTGATGGAGAAGAACCAGATGCCGATGAACGCAATGATCATCGAGAACAGCGCCGGGTATTCGTACGGAAAGATGGCTTTCTCGTGGTGCAGGATCGACACCCAGATGGTCGGTCCGAGGATCATCAGGCCAACGGCACTGATCAAGCCCAGCCAGCCGCCAATCATCGCGCCGCGGGTGGTGAGGTTTTTCCAGTACATGGAAAGCAGCAGCACCGGGAAGTTACAGCTGGCGGCAATGGAGAACGCCAGGCCGACCATGAACGCAATGTTCTGGCTTTCGAACAGGATACCCAAGCCGATTGCCAGCACCGCCAGGGCGATGGTGGTGATCTTCGACACGCGAATCTCATCCTTCTCGTTGGCCTTGCCTTTCTTGATCACGCTGGCATACAGGTCATGGGACACCGCCGAAGCACCCGCCAAGGTCAGGCCGGCAACCACTGCCAGAATGGTGGCAAACGCCACGGCCGAGATGAAGCCCAGGAAAATACTGCCGCCCACCGCGTTGGCCAGGTGCACCGCCGCCATGTTGTTGCCGCCGAGCAAGGCGCCTGCCGCATCCTTGAACGCCGGGTTGGTGCTGACCAGCAGGATCGCGCCAAAGCCGATGATAAAGGTCAGGATGTAGAAGTAACCGATGAAACCGGTGGCATACAGCACGCTCTTACGCGCTTCCTTGGCGTCGCTTACGGTGAAGAAGCGCATCAGGATGTGCGGCAGGCCAGCAGTACCGAACATCAGCGCCAGCCCCAGGGAGAACGCCGAGATCGGGTCTTTCACCAGGCCGCCCGGGCTCATGATCGCTTCACCTTTAGGGTGAACCTTGATCGCCTCGGCAAACAGCGTGTTGAAGTCGAAGTTGACGTGCTTCATCACCATCAGCGCCATGAACGAGGCACCGGACAGCAACAGCACAGCCTTGATGATCTGTACCCAGGTGGTCGCCAGCATGCCGCCGAACAACACATACAGGCACATCAGGATACCCACCAGAATCACCGCAACGTGGTAATCCAGGCCGAACAGCAGTTGGATCAGCTTGCCCGCGCCGACCATCTGCGCGATCAGGTAGAACGCCACCACCACCAGCGAACCACAGGCCGACAGGCTGCGGATCTGGGTTTGCCCGAGGCGATAGGACGCCACGTCGGCAAAGGTGTACTTGCCCAGGTTACGCAGGCGCTCGGCGATCAGGAACAGAATGATCGGCCAGCCCACCAGGAAGCCGATCGAATAGATCAGGCCGTCATAACCGGAGGTGAACACCAGCGCGGAAATGCCCAGGAAGGACGCCGCCGACATATAGTCGCCAGCAATCGCCAGGCCGTTCTGGAAGCCGGTAATCTTGCCGCCGGCCGCATAGTAATCAGCCGCCGATTTGTTGCGCTTGGACGCCCAGTAGGTGATGCACAGGGTTGCACCGACAAACGCCACGAACATCAGGATCGCGGCGATATTCAGCGGTTGCTTGTGCACTTCACCGGTCAAGGCATCCGCCGCCCAAACGGCGGGCGCGAAGATCGAAGCGCCACATACAGCCAATAGACGCCGGATCATTGCGCAGCCTCCTTGAGAATCGCATTGTTCAGGTCGTCGAATTCGCCGTTGGCGCGTCGTACGTAGACGCCGGTAAGAATGAAGGCCGACACAATCAGCCCGACCCCGATCGGGATTCCCCAGGTAATCGAGGAACCGGGGCTGAGCTTGGCCCCCAGCACTTGTGGCCCGTAGGCAATCAACAGGATGAAAGCGGAGTAAAGCCCTAGCATGATCGCCGAGAGAATCCAGGCGAACCTTTCCCTTTTTCTCACCAGCTCCTTGAAACGCGGGCTGTTTTGAATCGAGAGGTAAATGCTGTCGTTCATTGTTTTTATCCTCGCAGCACAGCTTTTTATTATTTTGGAACATATCCACTGTATGCGGCTGCGGAACAGGTTCCAGACGACCTTAGTAGTAGAACGAGATAGCAACTTCGCAAGTTTTTAAGCCAACAAATAAACAACAGCCTGAATGCAGGCAAAAAAATGTGGGAGCGGGCTTGCTCGCGAAAGCGGTGCATCAGTCAATACATGGGCTGACTGACACACCGCCTTCGCGGGCAAGCCCGCTCCCACATTAGGGTTGTGGCGGGGCTTCTAAAGAGTTAGTGCTTTATTTGGCAGTCCACTCGGCCACACGCTCAGGGTGTTTGGCGACCCAATCCTTGGCCGCGGCATCAGGCTTGGCGCCTTCCTGGATTGCGAGCATGACTTCGCCGATTTCGTCCTTGGAGGCCCACTGGAATTTCTTCAAAAAGGCCGCGACTTCCGGCGCTTTCTTCTCCAGGCCCTTGCTGCCGATGCTGTTGACGGTTTCAGCAGCCCCATAAATTCCTTTTGGATCGTCCAGGAAACGCAGTTTCCACTTGGCGAACATCCAGTGTGGCACCCAACCGGTGACCGCAATGGACTCCTGTTTGTCTTCGGCACGGGTCAGTTCGGCAATCATCGCGGCGCCCGAGCTGGCTTGCAGCTTGTAGTCCAGGCCATAGGCCTTGATCGCTTCGTCGGTCTTGAGCATCACGCCTGAACCGGCGTCGATGCCGACAATCTTGTTCTTGAAGGTGGTGTCGGTCTTGAGGTCTTCAATCGATTTGGCCTTGACGTACTCCGGCACGATCAGGCCAATTTTTGCATCCTTGAAGTTGGGGCCGTAGTCGACCACCTTGTCCTTGTTCTTGGCCCAGTACTCACCGTGGGTCACGGGCAGCCAGGCGGAGAGCATGGCGTCGAGCTTGCCGGTGGCCACGCCCTGCCACATGATCCCGGTAGCGACGGCCTGCAGTTTCACGTCATAACCGAGCTTTTCCTTGATCACTTCTGCCGCCACGTGGGTGGTGGCAACGCTGTCAGACCAGCCATCTACGTAACCGATGCTCAGGGTTTTGCTGTCGGCGCTGGCCAGTGTGGAGCTCATCGCAACTACCAGAGTGGCAGCTGCGCCCAAGAGTCGTCGCATCTTCATAGTACTTCCCCGAAAGTGCTGCGCCCGGCGGATGCCGAGCGACGTCAACCTGTTGTTATGTGGTGCACCGCGCCCCCTTCACGCGCATCGATCCGGCGGCCCAGACATCAGTGGAGTGCTGACACTTCGATCATCAACCTGCCGGGACCTTGGACCTGCTCTGACTGCGACCTCAGGTAAGCAAGAAACGACATCACATCGCCAGCAGGACGATTTGTAGGACATCGCAGCAAAATCCCGCCCGAACTTTGCATGTCTAAATTATGCGGCCCCACTGGGAAGGGCTAAATCCGGGTAAGATGCGCGCCTTTGCTCCCCAGATAAGCCGACCATGCCCGCGACTGCCCGCTTCCCTGCCCTGCCCTATATTTTCGCCCTGATCCTCGGCGTACTTGCCCTTGTCGGCTATTGGTACGGCCTCGGCCGGCCCGTGGTGTTGCCGGACGTGGCCAGCGCCAGCCACAAAATGCAATGTGCCTCGTACACGCCGTTCGACAAGGACCAGTCGCCGTTCGACCAGCCCTTCAAGCTGCGCCCCGAGCGCATGGACGCCGACCTGGCCCTGCTGGCCACCCGCTTTGAATGCATTCGCACCTACTCCATGACCGGCCTGGAAGCCTTGCCGGACCTGGCACGCAAACATGGGTTGAAGTTGATGGCCGGCGCCTGGGTCAGCAGTGACCCGGTTGCCACCGAAAAAGAAGTCGCCGAGTTGATCGCTGCGGCCAACGCCAACCCTGACGTGGTCACCTCGGTGATCGTCGGCAACGAAGCGCTGCTGCGCAAGGAAGTCACCGCCAAGCAGTTGGTGACGCTGATCCACAAGGTCAAAAGCCAGATCAAGCAGCCGGTGACTTATGCCGACGTGTGGGAGTTCTGGCTCAAGCACCCGGAAATCGCTCCGGCGGTGGACTTCCTGACCATTCACCTGCTGCCGTACTGGGAAGATGACCCGTCGGGCATCGACCAGGCGCTCAAGCACGTGGGTGATGTACGTCAGACTTTCGGCAACACGTTCGCGCCCAAGGATGTGCTGATCGGCGAGACCGGCTGGCCCAGCGAAGGCCGCCAACGCGAAACCGCCGTGCCGAGCCGGGTCAATGAGGCCAAGTTCATGCGCGGCTTTGTGGCCATGGCCGAGGCCAATGGCTGGCATTACAACCTGATCGAAGCCTTTGACCAGCCATGGAAACGCGCCAGCGAAGGCGCGGTCGGGGGTTACTGGGGGCTGTTTGATGCTGATCGCCAGGACAAGGGCATCCTCGCCGGGCCGGTCAGCAATGTGCCGTACTGGCCGCTGTGGCTGAGCGTGGGTGGGATTATCCTGCTGGGCACCTTGGTACTTGGCGGGCGCGTTCGCAGCACGCGCGCAGCACTCATGCTGCCATTGCTCGGTGCCGTAGCGGCCTGTTCCATCGGCACCTGGGCCGAGCTGAACCGCGTTACCGCGCGCTTCAACGATGAATGGGTGTGGGCAGGCTTGCTGGTGGTGTTGAACCTGCTGGTGCTGGCCCACGCCGCCCTGGCCCTGAGCGCGCGCGACGGTTGGCGTGAGCGGGCATTCAACTGGCTGGAGCAACGCGCGGGCTGGCTGGTGGCAATTGCCGGGTTCGCCGGTGCGGTAATGATGCTCGCGCTGGTGTTTGACCCGCGTTATCGCAGCTTCCCGAGTGCGGCGCTGGTGTTGCCGGCGCTGGTTTACCTGGTTCGCCCGGTAACCGGCCCGCGTCGGGAGATTGCGCTGCTGGCCTTCATCATCGGCGCAGGCATTGCGCCACAGCTGTATCGCGAAGGGTTGCAGAACCAGCAGGCGTGGGGTTGGGCAATCGTGAGTGTGCTGATGGTTGTAGCCTTGTGGCGTTGCTTGCGCGTGCGCAAGGCCTAAGAGCGCCATCGCAGGCAAGCCCGCTCCCACATTAAGGCCGGATTCACGCGGTCAAAATGTGGGAGCGGGCTTGCTCGCGAAGAGACCCTGTCAGGCAGCCCGCGGCTTCCTGACCAACCGCAGCCCTGCAATCACCACCGCAAACACCGCAAACGTGGTGTTGTACAACGCCAGCGCCGGCAAGCCGAACACCATCCCCAACACGGCCAGGCCCCATCCGGCACGGCCCGGCACAAAAAATCCCAGCACCGATGTAACCAACGCCGCCCAGCCCAAGACCTTGAAGTGAATCATCAACCCCAGGTTTGAACGCAACTGGCATTCCCAGCGGCTGGCCTCATCGGCGCAGATGCCAACCCACTGGCCATCCTCCATAAAACCGTAACGTGCGCCATAACTGGCGGCCAGCCATAAAGGCAAGGCAATAAGCAGCAGGATCAGCGGCAAACGACGGGACATGGGGCACTCCGATAGACAAAAACGGCGCTCAGCTTAATCCCACGGCGGCCGTTAGCAAGCGGTGTGCACAGATAAGTATTCATCCATGCCTCGCAAAGTGTATCTTCTGGCTACTATTACCCCGATTCCGTGGCTTTTTTCCGACTTTTAGTGCCGAGAGCTGGCACTTCGGTGGCAACGCGGTGGTCATAGCCTGCGAACTTCATTCAGCACGTTTCCTCTTAGGGATTAAGTCATGCTCCGTTCCTTGCGCTGTGCTGCCTTGCTGGGCAGCCTATTTTTGAGTGCGTCAGCACTGGCCGTCGACATCGACCAAGCCAGCTATGGCTACCCTTTGACCAACCCGTTCGAAGCGACCATTGCGACCACCCCGCCTGACCTTCGGCCTAAATTGCCGACCGACGACGAGATCAACCAGTCCGACTACACGCTGAACATGCGCCCCGAGCGCGAGTTCAGCCTGCCGGACAACTTCTGGGCGGTGAAGAAACTCACCTATCGCATCGCCAAACAAGACCACGCCGCGCCGCTGATCTTCCTGATCGCAGGCACCGGCGCGCGGTTTGACAGCAGCATCAACGAATACCTGAAAAAACTCTATTACCAGGCCGGCTACCACGTGGTGCAGCTGTCGTCGCCAACCAGCTTCGATTTCATCAGCGCCGCCTCGCGCTTCGCCACCCCGGGGATCACCCAGGAAGACGCCGAGGACATGTACCGCGTGATGCAAGCCGTGCGCGCGCAGAACGCCTCGCTGCCGGTGACCGACTTCTACCTCACCGGCTACAGCCTCGGCGCCCTGGATGCGGCATTTGTCAGCAAGCTCGACGAGACCCGTCGCAGCTTCAACTTCAAAAAGGTGCTGCTGCTCAACCCGCCGGTCAACCTCTACACCTCGATCACCAACCTCGACAAGCTGGTACAGACCGAGGTCAAAGGCATCAACAACACCACCACCTTCTATGAGCTGGTGCTGAGCAAGCTGACCCGCTACTTCCAGCAAAAGGGCTACATCGACCTCAATGACGCCTTGCTCTACGACTTCCAGAACTCCAAGCAGCACCTGACCAACGAACAAATGGCGATGCTGATCGGCACCTCGTTCCGCTTCTCGGCGGCCGACATTGCCTTTACCTCGGACCTGATCAACCGCCGCGGTCTGATCATTCCGCCTAAGTACCCGATCACCGAAGGCACCAGCCTCACGCCGTTCCTCAAGCGTGCGCTGCAATGCGACTTCGACTGCTACCTCACCGAACAAGTGATCCCCATGTGGCGCGCGCGTTCCGACGGCGGCAGCCTGCTGCAACTGGTTGACCAGGTGAGCCTGTACGCGCTCAAGGACTACCTGCACAGCAGCCCGAAAATCGCGGTGATGCACAACGCCGACGACGTGATCCTCGGCCCTGGCGACCTCGGTTTCCTGCGTAAAACCTTCGGCGATCGCTTGACCGTCTACCCGCTGGGCGGCCACTGCGGCAACCTTAATTACCGCGTCAACGCCGACGCCATGCTGGAGTTCTTCCGTGGCTAAATATCTTCTGCTGCTCGCCGCCCTGATGTGCGCGGGCGTCGCCAATGCCGACAACAGCAAGGCGCATGAACCGGTCAAGGTCGACGCCGATGGCTTCAAGGAGCCGCTGACCAAGCTCAAGTTCAACCCGGGCCTGGACCAGCGCGAGTTCGAGCGTTCATCGCTGACCGCGCTCAACGTGTACGACCCGCTGGAGTCGTGGAACCGCCGCGTGTACCACTTCAACTATCGCTTCGACCAGTGGGTGTTCCTGCCGGTGGTTGACGGCTACCGCTATGTCACCCCGAGCTTCCTGCGCACCGGCGTGAGCAACTTCTTCAACAACCTGGGCGATGTGCCCAACCTGTTGAACAGCCTGCTGCAGCTCAAGGGCCATCGCTCCCTGGAAACCACCGGGCGCCTGCTGCTCAACACCACCATTGGCGTCGCCGGCCTGTGGGACCCAGCCACCGCCATGGGCCTGCCGCGTCAGAGCGAAGACTTCGGTCAAACCTTGGGCTTCTACGGCGTGCCTGGCGGCGCCTACCTGGTGCTGCCGATCTTCGGCCCGTCGAACCTGCGCGATACCACCGGCCTGATCGTCGACTATGGCGCGGAAACCGAGATCAACTTCCTCAACGTGTCCAAGGTCAGCGAAAACCACCCGGAAATCTGGGCCCTGCGCGCCGTCGACAAGCGCTACCAGACCAGCTTCCGCTACGGTCAGATGAACTCGCCGTTCGAGTATGAAAAGGTGCGTTACATCTACACCGAATCGCGCAAGTTGCAGATTGCCGAGTAAACGCCCTGCAGATACAAAAAAGCCACTCACCTAAATGAGTGGCTTTTTTGTTTGTGCTCCAACATCACGCAGCAGTACGTGACGTATCCACAGAGCGATTGGCAGATTGTTCTTTAGCGCCCGGCCATAACCCAAAACCAACCCAGAAGAGCGACCCGACAAAAGGCAACAACGTCCAGAACGAGTTGACCTGGCTGATGCCGTTATCGGTGAGCCTTCGGCATAACAGAGTGACCCTGGCAGGCAGCGTCAGCAGCAAATAACCCAAGCCAATACCCAAGGTAGTTTTTATCCAATCTTCAAAAAACCACCAGCAAATAGCTATGTATGCCCCTTCAATTACCTTATCAACCAACTGAAAATACCAGAAAGCTCTCCTGCTCGACCGCCCCTCGAATACAAATGATTTCTTCAGTGCGTCCAGATACCAATTCATTTAAAACTCCCTGATTAACAGACTCTGTAAAACGCCTGGATAGGCCAAACAGAGCCGCAGATCTTAGGAAGGATTGAATTGGTCCTCTGTAGGGAAAAGCCTAAAGCGCTGCGACTAGACTGACTCACACGCCCTGGCAAACACGTGTCAATGTCTTACTGCGTGCCAAATTTTCTCGAAGATTTGAACCACCACCAACGCTACCGCCCCCGCAATAATCCCGGCCACCGCATTGAGCAGCGTCGGCATCAGCCACGCCAGGCCACCGGTGCTCTGGCTCACCGTCTCAATCCAGTGATGCACCACCGGGACGCCGTGGGTGAGAATCCCGCCACCGACCATGAACATCGCCGCCGTGCCGATCACCGACAGGCTTTTCATCATGTAAGGCGCGGCACGCAAAATCGCCCCGCCGATGCTGCGCGCGGCCTGGCCGGGCTTTTGGGTCAGCCACAGACCGAGGTCATCAAGCTTGACGATACCGGCGACCAGGCCGTAAACGCCGATGGTCATGACAATGGCGATGCCCGACAGCACGATCACTTGCTGCATCAGCGGCGCATCGGCGACCGTGCCGAGGGTGATGGCGATGATTTCCGCCGACAGAATGAAGTCGGTACGGATCGCGCCCTTGATCTTGTCCTTCTCAAACGCAACCAAGTCAGTCGCCGGGTCCGCCACCGCTTCGACCAAGTGCGCCTGTTCCTCAGTGCGCTTGTGTATGAAGCTATGCGCGAGCTTTTCAAAGCCCTCGAAACACAGATAAGCCCCGCCCAGCATCAACAACGGCGTGACCGCCCACGGCGCAAACGCGCTGATTAGCAGCGCCGCAGGCACCAGAATCAACTTATTGAGAAACGAGCCCTTGGCCACCGCCCACACCACCGGGATCTCCCGCTCGGCCCGCACCCCGGAGACCTGCTGGGCATTCAACGCCAAGTCATCGCCGAGCACCCCGGCAGTCTTCTTGGCGGCCATTTTGGTCATCAACGCCACATCGTCGAGGACGGCGGCGATGTCGTCGATCAGTACCAGTAAGCTGCTTCCTGCCATGACACGGTCATCCTGTAAGTAAAGTGCCGCGAATATAACGCGGCGACCGTGAGGGAATATAGGTTTCCGCTGCGTGAAGGATTGCTGTTGATCTGGCTGTTGATCTGGCTTTTGCTTTTGCTCTGCTTTTGCTTTTGCTTTTGATCTGAGTCGCCCCGTCAACCACGCTGGCCGAACGCAGGCTTGAATCCGTGGGTAACCCGGCAGGACGCCGGGTTAGCCGCGCTGGGCCATGGATGGCCCATCGCGGCGGCCCACGGATTCAAGCCTTCGTTCGGGCACACCGAAGCGTGAGCGAGGTGCCGAGTGGTGAGGCGAGGACTTTTTGCTTACTTTTTGCTGGGCCGGCATTCCGGTCCTTCAAAAAGTGAGCCGCTGTAAGAGCGGAACCCTAAGTGGCCGTTACCGAAGGAATGGATATGTACTCCGACTAGATATCCCAGCCAACCGGCAGACCGCCTTCGCGAGCAAGCCCGCTCCCACAATTGGAATGTGCCAGGTCAGCAAGATACTGGGCAGCTCGGAGGTCGCTATCGCAGGCAAGCCAGCTCCCACAGTTTGATTGCGGTGAATCAACTCATCAGGGCGCCTGCCAACCACCGCCCAGGCTCTGGATCAGCGCCACACTGCCCTGGCTCAACTGGCCCTGCGTATCACGCAAATTCTGCTCCGCCTGCAGCAACACCAGTTGCTGAGTCAACACCGTCTCCCGACTGACAGTGCCTGCACGCAACTGCGCTTGCTGACTGCCGAACAACTGCTGATTGCGCTGGTACACCTGCTGGAAGGCATCCGCCTGAGTTTGCAGATGATTGATCGCCGACAAATTGTCCTCGACATTCTGCAAGGCACTCAACACCGTGCCCCGGTAATTCGCTGCAATCTGGTCATAACTCGCCTCAGCCTGCTTGACCGCCGCCTCCCGCGCGCCGCCATCAAAAATCGTCTCCGCCAACGCCGGGCCCAACGTCCAGATGCGATTGGGCAGGGAGAACAACCCACCCAAGGCACTGCCGCGATACCCCAGCTGAGCAGTCAGGTCCAGCGTGGGAAAGAACGCCGCCTCAGCCACGCCGATTTTGGCATTCGCCGCCGCCGCCGAGCGCTCGGCCGCAACCACATCAGGCCGGCGTTGCAACAAAGTCGAGGCCAAGGTCAACGGTGGCCGTGGCACCACGAATGCAAAATCAGTCCGTGGCGCAAGGTTGAACTCACTCGGCGCCACGCCCATCAGCACCGCCAAGGCATGCTCGTACTGCTCGCGATCACGCAGCGAGGTCTGCAAGTCGGCTATCGAGGTGGTCAATTGATCCTGAGCCACCAGCAACTGGTCATTGGTCGCCACGCCCTGCGTGAACTGCGCCTGGATCATGTCGAGCAATTGCTGATTGATGGTCTGCTGCTGTTGCAACAGGCGCACATCGATATTCATCTGCCGCAACGCCAGGTAATTGCTCGCCACGCTGGAACTGATCGACAACCGCACTCCGGCCAGCAGCGCATCCGATTGCTGAGCTGTGGCCTGGCTCGATTCGATGCCCCGGCGCACTTCCCCCCACAAATCCGGCTCCCAGCTTGCGGTCAATGTGGCGCTGACACTGTTCTTCACCCCGGTCGATGCCGTGGTGGTGGTGGACGTGCTGCCGTCACCGCCCTCGCCGCGCGACCCGGACAAGCCCACGCCCACCGTCGGCCACAACCCGGCGCGGCTCGACGCCACCTGCGCCTGGGCCAACCGATACGCCGCCTCAGCCGCAATGATCGACTGGTTGGCCTTGGCCGAACGCGCCACCAAGTCATTGAGCACCGGGTCCTGATAGGCCAGCCACCACTGGCTGTCCAACGCCCCTTGGGGGTTGGAGACCGCGCGCTGCCACTGCGCGCCCTCCTTGAACGACTGCGGCAGTTCCATCGCCGGCTTCTGGTAGTCCGGCCCGACCATGCAGCCCCCCAGCACCAGGCTGGCCAACAGCACGCTATATCTGAGTTTCATGACCTTGCTTCCTTGTGCCGCCCCAGGCGCTGAGACGCCCGGTCGAGCCAGAGGTAAATCACCGGAGTGGTGTAGAGCGTCAGCACCTGGCTGAACAACAGCCCACCAATAATCGAAATCCCCAACGGCCGGCGCAGTTCCGAGCCATAACCTGAGCCGAGCACCAGCGGCAGCGCGCCGAGAATCGCCGCCAGCGTTGTCATCATGATCGGCCGGAAGCGGATCAGGCAGGCGCGCCGGATCGCTTCCTTGGCCGTGAGGCCGAACTCCCGCCGTTCGGTGATCGCGAAGTCGATCATCATGATTGCGTTCTTCTTCACGATGCCGATCAACAGGATCACGCCCACCAGCGCGATGATCGACAACTCGGTGCCGGTCAGCAGCAAGGCGATCAACGCGCCGACGCCCGCCGAGGGCAAGGTGGAAAGGATAGTCAGCGGGTGCATCAGGTTTTCATACAGAATGCCCAGCACGATGTACACCGAGAGCAATGCGGCGACGATCAGCAGCGGCTCGCTGGCCACCGACGACTGGAACACCTGGGCCGTGCCGGCAAACTGGCCGGTGACGCTGGCCGGCATGCGCAACTGTTTCACCGCGTCCTCCACCAGCGCGGTGGCCTGGCCGATCGAGGTGCCGGGGGCGAGGTTGAACGAGACGGTCACGGCCGGAAAAGTGCCTTGGTGGCTGATCGAAATCGCCGTGCGCGAGATGCTGTTATCGGCCAGCGCAGACAGCGGCACCAACGTCGTGGGCGTGGTCAGGTTCGGCGCGATGGTGGTGCCTTTGGCCGCCACTGCGGTGTTGCCGGCGGGCACGTAAATCCCCTTGAGCGCTTGAGGGTCAGTCCAGTACTGCGGGGCGATTTCCATCACCACGTGGTACTGGTTGGCGGCGCGGTAAAGGGTCGAGACCTGACGCTGGCCGAACGCGTCGTACAGCGTCTGGTCCACCGCCGACATGCCCACGCCGAGCCGCGCGGCGGTGTCGCGGTTGATGCTCACATTGGCCAATAGACTGTTGTCTTGCTGGTCGGTGTTCAAGTCGGTGAGTTGCGGCAACGTGTGCAGCACTTCCACCACCTTGGGCACCCATTCATCCAGGGATTGCTGGTCGTCGGCAGTCAGCGTGTATTGGTACTGCGCGCCGCTTTGTCGGCCGCCCACGGTGATGTCCTGGGCGGCCTGCAAAAACAGCTTGGTGCCAGGCAGATCGCCGAGGCTGCGGCGGATCTGGCCGATCACATCGACAGCACTGTCCTTGCGCTGATCAATCGGCTTGAGCAGCACAAACAGCTGCGCACTGTTGACCGCCCCGCCGCCACCGCCACCGCCGCCGACAAACCCGGCAGCAGTTTCCACATTGGGGTTTTGCATGACCTTGTGGTTGATCTGGGTGAAGTCCTTTTGCATCGCCCCGTAGGAAATACTCTGCGCCGCGATGATGCTGCCCTGCAGGCGGCCGGTGTCTTCCTGGGGAAAGAAGCCCTTGGGCACCAGCACGTACAGCACGCCCGCGAGCACGATCACCAGCACCGTCACCACGCCCATCAGGATCGAGTGCTCGATCACCCAGCCCAGCGTGCGGTCGTAGAAGCGGTGAAAGCGTGAGTCCGGGTGCTCATTGCCTTCGCGGATTTCCTTGGGTGCGCGCAGCAGCACGCTGGCGAGCATCGGCGTCACCGTCAGCGAAATCACCATCGAGATGACGATGGCCACCGACAGCGACACCGAGAACTCGCGAAACAGCCGCCCGACAATCCCGCCCATCAGCAGCAACGGAATAAACACCGCCACCAGCGACACGCTGATGGTCAGCACCGTAAAGCCGACTTCCTGCGCCCCGGCCAGTGCGGCTTCGACCCGCGTCTTGCCGCGCTCCAGGTGACGCATGATGTTTTCCACCACCACGATCGCATCGTCGACCACAAAGCCGGTGGAAATGGTCAGCGCCATCAACGACAGGTTATTCAGGCTGTAGCCGAGGAAGTACATCGCGCCAAAGGTGCCAAGCAACGACAACGGCACCACCACAGCCGGCACCAGAGTGCTGCGCCAGTCGCGGAAGAAGCCGAAGGTCACCAGCGTCACCAGCAGGATCGAGGCCAGCAAGGTCACTTCCACGTCATGCAACGACGCGCGAATGGTGGTGGTGCGGTCCATCAGCAGGTTGAGCTTGATCGACGCCGGGATCGAGCTTTGCAAAAACGGCAGCGAGGCTTTCACCGCGTCCACCGTGTCGATCACGTTGGCGCCCGGTTGCTTGAACACCACCAGCAGCACCGCCGGCTTGCCGTTGGACAGGCCGAAGTTGCGCAGGTCCTGCACGTCTTCGCGCACATAACCGAGGTCGGCAATGTGGATCAGGTCGCCGTTTTTGGCCTTGACCACCAGCGGCCCGTAATCGTTGCTGTCGAGCAACTGGTCATTAGCGCCAATGCCATACGAGCGATCGCCCACCGCCACATTGCCCTTGGGCAAGTTGGCGTTGGAGGCGCCGATGACCTGGCGCACCTGCTCCAGGCTCACGCCGTACTGGTTGAGCCGGTCCGGGTTCAGCTCAATGCGCACCGCCGGCAATGCGCCGCCGCCCACCGTGACGTCGCCGACGCCAGTGGTCTGCAACAGGCGTTGTTCGAGCACCGTCGAGGCCGCATCGTACATCTGCCCCGGCGTGGCGCTGTCGGAGGTCAGGCTGATGATCAGGATCGGCGAATCGGCCGGGTTGACCTTGCGGTAGGTCGGGTTGCCGGACAAGTCGCTGGGCAAGTTGCTGCGCGCGGCGTTGATCGCCGCCTGCACGTCCCGCGCGGCGCCGTCGATGTCGCGGCTCAGATCAAACTGCATAGTGATGCGCGTCGAGCCGAGGCTGCTGGCGGAGGTCATTTGCGTGACCCCGGCGATCTGCCCGAACTGGCGCTCCAGCGGCGTGGCCACGGAGCTGGCGACGGTGGTCGGGTCGGCGCCAGGTAATGAGGCGCTGACGCTGATGGTGGGGAAATCCACTTCCGGCAACGGCGCCACCGGCAACAGGTTGAACGCCAGTACACCAAACAACGCCAGCCCGGCCGCCAGCAGCGTGGTGGCAATCGGGCGATGGATAAACGGCGCGCTGAGGTTCATCGCATCATTCCAGCGCCACCGGGCGACGGCTGAAACGCTGCCCAAGGCCGTGCATGGCGAGGAAGATCACCGGCGTGGAAAACAGCGTGAGCAACTGGCTGAGCAACAGCCCGCCGATAATCGCGATGCCCAGCGGGTGGCGCAGCTCCGAGCCGATGCCGGTGCCCAGCGCCAACGGCACCGCGCCGAACAGCGAGGCCATGCTGGTCATCAGGATCGGCCGAAAGCGCAGCTCCGCCGCCTGGCGAATCGCTTCCACCGGGCTCAAGCCGCCCTCGCGCAGAAGCTCCAGCGCGAAGTCGACCATCATGATGCCGTTTTTCATGACGATGCCGATCAGCAACACAATGCCGATCAGGCCGATGATGTCGAACTGCGTGCCCGTCACCAGCAACGCCAGCAACGCGCCGAGGGCCGCCGACAACAGGGTCGACAGGATGGTCACCGGGTGCACGAAGCTCTCGTACAGAATGCCCAGCATCAGGTACACCACCACGATGGCCGCCAACACCAGAAACACCTGGTTGGACAGCGATGCCTGGAACGTCGCCGCCGCACCTTCAAGATTGGCTTGCACCGACAATGGCAGGCCAACCTTGGCTTCAATGTCCTGCAGCCGCGTCACCGCCGCGCCCAGCGTCTGGCCGGGCGCGAGGTTGAACGACACATCCGCATAGGGAAACTGCCCCAGGCGGTTGATGGTGACCGGCGAGCGCACCACCTCCAGGGTCGCCATGCTCGACAGCGGCGCCACGCCACCGCCGGGAATGTCCACGTACAAACCGGTGAGCAAGTCCGGCAAATTGCGCGGCGGGTGGTCGGTGGCGATCACCACGTGGTACTGGTTGAGCTGGGTGTAAATGGTTGAGACCTGGCGCTGGCCAAACGCGTCGTAGAGCACATCGTCGATGGCCTGCGGGGTAATCCCCAGGCGCGAGGCGGTGGCGCGGTCGAAGGTCAGCTTGATCTGGTTGCCAAACTGCATGGCCTGGCTTTGCACGTCGGTGAACATCGGGTCTTGCTTGATCGCGGCCAGCAACTTGGTGGTCCACTGCTCCAGCTCATCCGGGTCGGTGGCTTGCAGGCCCAGGCGGTAACTGGTGGTGGACACCGTGGCGTCCAGGGTCAGGTCCTGCACCGAGTGCAGGTACAGGCGGATGCCGGCGTCGTCGGCATTCGCATCGGCCAGGCGGCGGATCACTTCGGTGGCGCTGTCTCGCTCGCCACGCGGTTTGAGGTTGATCAGCAAGTTGCCCTGGTTGATGGTCGGGTTGGTCTGGTCGATACCAACGAACGACGACAGGCTTTGCACCGCCGGGTCCTTGAGGATACGTGCGGCCAGGCGTTGCTGTTCAACCTGCATCTGCTGGAACGAGATGGTCGGCGAGGCCTGGGAAATGCCCTGGATCAGGCCGGTGTCCTGATCGGGAAAAAAGCCCTTGGGCATGATCACCAAGGTGAACAGGGTCAGCGCGGCGGTGAGCACCACCGAGATCAGGGTCAAGGTGCGGTGCGCCAACACCCAATCCAGGCCGCGTACGTAGTGGTTGTTGATGCGGTCGAAGAAGTCCGGGCGGCGCTCTTCATGCTTGGACTTGAGCATGCGCGCGCACATCATTGGCGTCAGCGTCAGTGAAATCACCGCCGAAATCACGATGGTCACCGCCACGGTCATGGCGAATTCGCGGAACAACCGCCCGACCACATCGCCCATGAACAGCAGCGGGATCATCACCGCAATCAGCGCGATGGACAGCGAGATAATGGTAAAACCGATCTGCTCCGCGCCCTTGAGCGCCGCTTGCAACGGCGTGTCGCCGGCCTCCAGGTAGCGCGTGATGTTTTCGATCATGACGATGGCGTCATCGACCACAAAACCGATGGCGATAGTCAATGCCATCAACGTCAGGTTGTTCAGGGAAAAGCCCAGCGCGTAGGCCACCGCCAGGGTACCGATCAGCGTCAGCGGGATGGTCACGGCCGGAATGATCGTGGCCGGGATATTGCGCAGGAAGATGAAGATCACGATCACCACCAGCAAAATCGCGAGCCCCAGCTCGTACTGCACATCGGTGACCGAAGCGCGGATGGTCTGGGTGCGGTCGGTGAGCACCGCGACCTTCAAGGTGCCCGGCAGGCTGGCGCGTAATTTGGGCAGCAATTGCTGCACGCGGTCGACCACTTCGATCACGTTGGCGCCGGGCTGGCGCTGGATATTCAGCACGATAGACGGCGTGTCATTGGTCCACGCCGCCTGGCGGGGGTTTTCCGCGCCCTGGGTGGAACTGGCGATCTGCGACAGGCGAATCGGCGCGCCATTTTTGTAGGCAATCACCAGGTCGCGGTATTCCTCGGCCGACTGCAGTTGGTCGTTGGCGCCAATGGAATAGGCCTGGAACTTGCCATCGATATTGCCCTTGGCCTGGTTGACGTTGGCCGTACCGAGCGAGGTGCGCAGGTCATCCAGGGACAGGCCGAGGCTGTTCAGCGCCGAGGTGTTGGCCTCGACCCGCACCGCCGGGCGCTGGCCGCCACTGATGGTGACCAGGCCGACGCCGGTGATCTGCGAGATTTTCTGTGCCAGGCGCGTGTCGGCCAGGTCTTCGACCTTGGTCAGCGGCAACACGTCGGAGGTCAACGACAGGGTCAGCACCGGCGCATCCGCCGGGTTGACCTTGCTGTACACCGGCGGGTACGGCAGGTTGGCCGGCAGGAAGGTGCCCGCCGCGTTGATCGCCGCCTGCACTTCCTGTTCGGCCACGTCCAGCGACAGCGACAAATCGAATTGCAGGGTCACCACCGAGGCGCCGTCCGAGCTGGTCGAGTTCATCGACTTGAGCCCCGGCATTTCGCCGAGCTGGCGCTCCAGCGGCGCGGTAATCGACGAGCTGACCACGTCCGGGCTGGCACCGGGGTATTGGGTGAACACCTGGATGGTCGGGTAATCCACCTCCGGCAGCGCCGACACCGACAGCAAGTGGTAACCCAACAGGCCGAGCAGCAACACCGCGACCATCATCAGCGTGGTGGCCACCGGGCGTTCGATAAAGGGCCGCGAAATATTCATGCTCGGCGGCTCCTCACTGGGCGACGACCTTCACCGCCGAGCCGTCGTCGAGCTTGTCGGCGCCTTCGGTGATCACCTGCTCACCGGCCTTGACGCCATTGTCGAGCACCGCCGAGACATCGCCGGTGGACGGGCCGGTCTTGATCGTGCGCAGGCTGGCCTTGTTGCCGTTGACCACAAACACGAAGTCGCCCTTGCTGCCGTGCTGGATCGCACGGGTCGGGACCACGGCGATCTGGCTCAAGGTGTCGGCCTTGAGCCGGGCGTTGACAAACTGATTGGGAAACAGCGCATTGCCCGAGTCATCGAACTGCGCCTTGACCTTGATCGTGCCGGTGCTGGTGTCCACCTGGTTATCCAGCGCCAGCAGGCTGCCGGTGGCGAGCAACGATTGCTTGTTGCGGTCGTAGGCCAGCACCGTGACGCTGCCGCGCGCCAGAGCCTGGTTGATGGCGCCCAGGTCATCTTCGGGCACGGCGAACACCACGGTGGCCGGGTTCATCTGGGTGATGACCACGATGCCGGTAGTGCTGGCGGTGGTCACGTAGTTGCCGGGATCGACCAGGCGCAGACCGACCACGCCATCCACCGGCGAGGTGATGGTGCAGTAGCTCAATTGCACGTCGAGGTTTTGTACGTTGCCTTGGTCGGCGGCCACAGTGCCTTGTTGTTGCTGCACCAGCGAGGCCTGGGTATCGAGGGTTTGCTGGCTGGTGGAGCCGGCTTTGACCAGGTCGCGGTAACGGGCCAGGTCGCGCTGGGCATTGCTCAACACCGCCTGGTCATGCGCCAGGGTGCCCTTGGCCACGGCCAGTTGAGCCTTGAGCGCGCGGTCGTCGATACGGGCGATGACCTGGCCTTTGCTGACGTGCTGGCCTTCCTTGAATTCCACGCTGCTGAGGATGCCATCGACCTGGGTCACCACCGTGACACTGCGGGTGGGTGTGACGGTGCCGAGGGCGTCGATGTACACCGGCACATCCTGCAAGGCCACCGGCACTGCTGCTACCGGTTCGCCGGGGGACACGGGCTTGCCTTTATGGGCGCCGCCAAACAAATGCATGCCCAGGCCAATCAACAGCGCCACCACCAATAACGCGCCAACCACCCAGGCGAACGTACGTCGTCTGCTTTTCTCCACGGTTTCTCACTCGAACGCCGACTACAGGACTGAACGCCGGCCCAGATAGCCGCGTCCTTGCTCTGAACTCTAGCAGCGCGGCCAGCCTGTGCCTGTACTACCGTGAATACGTTCAGCATCAAGACAGATAAAGTCAGCTGCAACGCCCGCCGTACAAGGGCTGCGCCGGCATTCTTGAGCGCTGCGTCAAGCCGGTGCTACCATGCTCGACCGCCTGTCCTGGCAAGGAAAATCCTGGTTTATGAGCACCATTCGCGAGCGCAATAAAGAAATGATCCTGCGGGCGGCCAGCGAGGAGTTTGCCGACAAGGGCTTCGCCGCGACCAAAACCAGCGACATCGCCGCCAAGGCCGGGCTGCCCAAGCCCAACGTCTATTACTACTTCAAGTCCAAGGACAACCTCTACCGCGAGGTGCTCGAAAGCATTATCGAGCCGATCCTGGCGGCGTCCACGCCGTTCAATCCAGACGGCGAGCCCGCGGTGGTGCTGAGCAATTACATCCGCTCCAAGATCCGCATCTCCCGCGACCTGCCGTTCGCCTCCAAGGTATTCGCCAGCGAAATCATGCACGGCGCACCGCACCTGAGCAGCCAGCAGGTCGAGCAACTGAACGCCCAGGCCAAGCACAACATCGACTGCATCCAGAGCTGGGTGGATCGCGGCCTGATCGCCGCCATTGACCCCCATCACCTGATGTTCAGCATCTGGGCGGCGACGCAGACCTATGCCGACTTTGATTGGCAGATATCGGCCGTGACCGGCAAGGCCAAGCTGGATGAGGCCGATTATGAAGCGGCGGCGCAGACGATTATTCGATTGGTGCTTAAGGGGTGTGAGCCGGACTGAGGGACCGCGGCGCCTGTGCCATTCGCGAGCAAGCCCGCTCCCACACGGGTTTTGCGCTAGACACACAGTGTATGAACGCCGCAGAGCCTATGTGGGAGCGGGCTTGCTCGCGAAAGCGCCCTCCCAGACACATCCTGCCAACAGCCTGTCGATCAGCATCCATCACCAGGATCTAGCCTCTCAGAACACCATCTGAAGAGAGGCCATGGAATGCCTGATCACGCGACCTCACACCGCCTGCGCATCGGCCGGTTCAGCGAATCAAATCGCACCTACCTGATCACCACCAACACCCACGAACGCATACCGATATTCAGCGACTTTCACCTAGGTCGCCTGGTGGTTTGGCAGTTCAGATTGGCCCAGTACCAAGGGCTGGCTAACTCCCTGGCCTGGGTGGTGATGCCTGACCACTTTCACTGGCTGATCGAACTGAAGAAAGGCTCGCTGGGGGACCTGCTGTGCCAGGTGAAATCCAAAAGCACTCGGACTGTGAACGGTGCCACGGGCCGCAAGGGGCGACTGTGGCAGACCAGCTTTCATGATCGTGCGCTGCGCAAGGAAGACGACCTGGTGAAAATGGCCAGGTATGTTGTCGCCAACCCTCTGCGGGCCGGTTTGGTGAAACGGATTGGCGACTATCCGCTGTGGGATGCGGTTTGGGTATAGAGCCGGGATCGAGTCGCCGCCATCGCGGGCAAGCCCGCTCCCACATTTGATCTGTGAACACGGTCAAAACTGTGGGAGCGGGCTTGCTCGCGAAGGGGCCAGCCCAGTCACCTCAAATCAAGCAGACACCCCCGCATCCGCCAACAACCCCACGCCCTCAATCGCCGTAATCGCGCACTGCTCATCAATATCCGACGTATCCCCACTGATCCCGATCGCCCCCAGCACCGCCCCTGCCTGATCCCGAATCAACACGCCGCCCGGCGCCGGCACCACGCTGCCCTGCCCGAGGCTGTTCAACGCCGCGATAAATGCCGGGCGCTGCTGCGCATCCAACGCCAGCAAACGCGAGCCCTTGCCCAGTGCAATCGCGCCCCAGGCCTTGCCGATGGCGATTTGCGGGCGCAGCAGGCTGGCGCCGTCTTCGCGTTGCAGGGTGACCAAGTGGCCGCCGCTGTCGAGCACCGCAATGGTCAGCGGCGCGGCGCAAATGGTGCGGCCTGCGGTGAGGGCCTGGCTGGCCAGTTGGGTGGCGAGTTTCAAGGTTAAAGCGCTCATAGGTGCCGTCCTTCTTTTGTTATTGGGAAAAGGTTGAAATCTGTTTCATGAGAAGCTCGATCAAACAAATAGAACACAATGAAATTATTTTTTGTATACAATATTTGCGCACAAAGGCTCCATACGTCGAAAAAAGCGATCCAGACCCGCGTAAAGGCCAGTTTATAAAATGCATTGACCTGCCCCGCTCGCCGTGAATACACTTCGATCAGAAACCACTTGTATACAATTACAAAACGCAAGAGGCACCAAAACCATGAGCAAAATGAGAGCAATCGAAGCCGCCGTCCTGGTGATGCGCCGTGAAGGCGTAGACACCGCCTTCGGCATTCCAGGCGCCGCCATCAACCCGCTGTATTCGGCCTTGCAGAAGGTCGGTGGCATCGATCACGTCCTTGCTCGCCACGTTGAAGGCGCCTCGCACATGGCCGAGGGCTACACCCGCACCAAGGCCGGCAATATCGGCGTGTGCATCGGTACCTCGGGCCCGGCGGGCACCGACATGGTCACCGGCCTGTACAGCGCCTCGGCCGACTCGATCCCGATTCTGTGCATCACCGGCCAAGCCCCGCGTGCACGCATGCACAAAGAGGATTTCCAGGCCGTCGACATCACCAGCATCGTCAAGCCGGTGACCAAGTGGGCAACCACCGTCCTGGAACCCGGCCAGGTGCCTTACGCGTTCCAGAAAGCCTTCTATGAAATGCGCTCCGGCCGCCCAGGCCCGGTGCTGATTGACCTGCCATTCGACGTGCAGATGGCCGAGATCGAGTTCGACATCGACGCCTACCAGCCGCTGCCCCTGGCCAAACCATTGGCCACGCGCATCCAGGTCGAAAAAGCCTTGGCGCTGCTGGACCAGGCCGAACGCCCATTGCTGGTCAGCGGTGGCGGCGTGATCAACGCCGACGCCAGCGAATTGCTGGTGGAGTTCGCCGAATTGACCGGTATTCCAGTAATCCCAACCTTGATGGGCTGGGGCACGATCCCGGACGATCACCCGCAGATGGTCGGCATGGTCGGCCTGCAAACCTCGCACCGTTATGGCAACGCGACAATGCTCAAATCGGACGTGGTGCTGGGCATCGGCAACCGCTGGGCCAACCGCCACACCGGTTCGGTGGAGGTGTACACCGAGGGGCGCAAATTCATCCACGTCGACATCGAGCCGACGCAGATTGGCCGCGTGTTCACCCCGGACCTGGGCATCGTTTCCGATGCCGGCTCCGCCCTGACGATGTTCATTGAAGTGGCCCGCGAGTGGAAAGCCGCCGGCAAACTCAAGGACCGCAGCGCCTGGCTGCACGACTGCCAGGAGCGCAAGGCCACCCTGCACCGCAAGACCCACTTCGACAACGTGCCGGTCAAGCCGCAACGCGTGTACGAAGAGATGAACCAGGTGTTCGGCAAAGACACCTGCTACGTCAGCACCATCGGCCTGTCGCAGATTGCCGGCGCGCAATTCCTGCACGTCTACAAGCCTCGTCACTGGATCAACTGCGGCCAGGCCGGTCCCTTGGGCTGGACCATTCCGGCCGCGCTCGGTGTGGTCAAGGCTGACCCGAGCCGCAAAGTGGTGGCGCTGTCGGGCGACTATGACTTCCAGTTCATGATCGAAGAACTGGCCGTGGGCGCGCAGTTCAAGCTGCCGTACATCCACGTGGTGGTGAACAACTCCTACCTGGGGTTGATTCGCCAGGCCCAGCGCGGGTTTGAAATGGACTACTGCGTGCAGTTGTCCTTCGACAACCTCAATGCCCCGGAACTCAATGGTTATGGCGTCGATCACGTGGCCGTCGCCGAAGGTCTGGGGTGCAAGGCGCTGCGTGTGTTCGAACCGGGCCAGATCGCCCCAGCGCTGCGCAAGGCCAAGGAAATGATCGAAGAATTCAAGGTTCCGGTGATTGTTGAGATTATTCTGGAGCGCGTGACCAATATTTCCATGGGCACCGAGATCAACGCCGTCAACGAATTCGAAGATCTGGCCCTGGTCGGCAACGATGCACCGACTGCCATTTCCCTGCTCGATTAAGGAGAACCCTATGCCGCGTTTTGCCGCCAACCTGTCCATGCTGTTTACCGAGCAGGATTTTCTCGCCCGCTTCAAAGCGGCTGCCGATGCCGGCTTCCAGGGGGTCGAGTACCTGTTCCCGTACGAGTTCAGCTCCGCCGAGATCAAGGCGCAACTGGACGCCAACGGCCTGACCCAAGTGCTGTTCAACTTGCCGGCCGGGGACTGGGCCAAGGGCGAGCGCGGCGTGGCGTGCCACCCGGACCGGGTCGAGGAATTCCGCGCCGGGGTCAAGCTGGCCATCGCCTACGCCCAGGTGCTGGGCAATACCCAGATCAACTGCCTGGCCGGCATCCGGCCGCAAGGCGTTGACGACCAAACCGTGGAAAAAACCTTTGTCGCCAACCTCAAGTACGCCGCCGACAAGCTGCAAGCCGCGGGCATCAAGCTGGTCATGGAGATGATCAACACCCGTGACATCCCGGGCTTCTACCTCAACAACACCGCGCAGGCCCTGTCGATTCGCGAGCAGGTGGGCAGCGCCAACCTGTTCCTGCAATACGACATCTATCACATGCAAATCATGGAAGGTGACCTGGCCCGGACCATGGCCGCGCACCTGGGTGAGATCAACCACATCCAGCTGGCGGACAACCCGGGGCGCAACGAGCCGGGAACCGGGGAGATCAACTATCGCTTCCTGTTCGAGCATCTGGATCGCATTGGTTATGCGGGTTGGGTCGGCTGTGAGTACAAGCCGTTGACCACCACTGAGGCGGGATTGGGTTGGCTCAAAACCCACAACGCCATCTAACAGACACACCACAGAACAAGGTGGGAGCTGGCTTGCCTGCGATGGCGGTGTATCAGCCAACTATTTATCAACTGACAGGCCGCTATCGCCGGCAAGCCAGCTCCCACAGTAGATCTTCGGTGTTTGGCAGGCCCGAGACAGGCCTGCCCATCTAATAAAAAGAGGATTTTGATCATGGCTAAAATCGGATTTATCGGCACCGGCATCATGGGCGAACCCATGGCTGCGAACCTGCAGAAAGCAGGTCACCAACTGTTCCTCTCCGAACACCACGGCAAGGCTCCGCAAGCCCTGATCGACGCCGGCGCCGTGGCCCTGGCCAACCCCCAGCAAGTGGCGCAGGAAGCCGAGTTCATTATCGTCATGGTGCCCGACACCCCGCAGGTCGATGACGTGCTGTTCCGCAAGGATGGCGTTGCGGCCGGCCTGTCGCCGAACAAAGTAGTGATCGACATGAGTTCGATCTCCCCCACCGCCACCAAGGCGTTCGCGGCGAAGATCAACGAAACCGGCGCGCAGTACCTCGACGCGCCGGTGTCCGGTGGCGAAGTTGGCGCCAAGGCCGGCACCTTGAGCATCATGGTCGGTGGCGAGCCGCAGACCTTCGAACGCGCTTTGCCACTGTTCCAGAGCATGGGCAAGAACATCACCCTGGTTGGCGGCAACGGCGATGGCCAGACCGCCAAGGTCGCCAACCAGATCATCGTCGCGCTGAATATCCAGGCGGTGGCCGAAGCGCTGCTGTTCGCCTCGAAAAACGGCGCCGACCCGGCCAAGGTGCGTGAAGCGCTGATGGGCGGCTTTGCTTCCTCGAAGATTCTGGAAGTGCATGGCGAGCGCATGATCAAGGGCACCTTCGATCCGGGTTTCCGCATCAACCTGCACCAGAAGGATTTGAACCTGGCACTGGCCGGTGCCAAGGAGCTGGGCATCAACCTGCCGAACACCGCCGGTACGCAGCAGGTGTTCAGTACGTGCACGGCGATTGGCGGCGGCAATTGGGACCACTCGGCGCTGATCAAGGGCCTGGAGCATATGGCGAATTTTTCGATTCGCGATAAGTAAGAAACACCGTTCCCCCTTTGAAATGCGGTCGAATGTGGGAGCGGGCTTGCTCGCGAAAGCGGTAGGTCAGTCAGCATGGATGTTGAATGAAAGACCGCATTCGCGAGCAAGCCCGCTCCCACAGTTGATCGCATTCCAAGTCTGAAATTGATGCATATCTAATAACAAAAAATCCCCGGGAGCCCGCTTATGTCGGTCGATCCGCAACACCTGCTTCGCGAGCTGTTTGCCACAGCCATCGACGCCGCCCACCCCCGGCAAGTGCTTGAACCTTATCTGCCCGCCGACCGCAGCGGCCGTGTGATCGTGATCGGCGCCGGCAAAGCCGCGGCGGCCATGGCACTCGTGGTCGAGGAATGCTGGCAAGGCGACGTCTCGGGCCTGGTGGTCACCCGCTACGGCCACGGGGCGCCGTGCAAAAAAATCGAAGTGGTCGAAGCCGCACACCCGGTGCCCGATGCCGCCGGCCTGGCGGTGGCCAAGCGCGTACTGGCACTGATCGGCAACCTCACCGAAGACGACCGCGTGATCTTCCTGCTCTCCGGTGGCGGTTCTGCCTTGCTGGCCCTGCCCGCCGACGGCATCACCCTGGCCGACAAGCAGACCATCAACAAGGCCCTGCTCAAATCCGGCGCGACCATTGGCGAGATGAATTGCGTGCGCAAGCACCTCTCGGCGATCAAGGGCGGGCGCCTGGCCAAGGCCGCTTGGCCGGCGACGGTCTACACCTACGCGATCTCCGACGTGCCGGGCGATCAGGCCACCGTCATCGCGTCCGGCCCCACCGTCGGCGACCCAAGCACCTCGCAGCAAGCCCTGGCAATCCTCAAGCGTTACAGCATCGACGCGCCCGCCTCGGTGCGCAGCTGGCTGCAGAACCCGGCGTCGGAAACCGTCAAGCCCGGCGACCCGGTGCTCGCGCGCAGCCACTTCCAACTGATCGCCCGCCCGCAGCAGTCGCTGGAAGCCGTGGCGGTGAAAGTGCGCCAGGCCGGTTTCAGCCCGTTGATCCTCGGCGACCTCGAAGGCGAAGCGCGGGACGTGGCCAAGGTTCACGCCGGTATCGCCCGACAAATCGTGCAGCACGGCCAGCCGCTGGCGGCACCGTGCGTGATCCTCTCCGGCGGTGAAACCACCGTCACCGTGCGCGGCGATGGCCGTGGTGGGCGCAATGCCGAGTTCCTGCTCAGCCTCACCGACAGCCTCAAGGGCCTGCCCGGCGTGTACGCCCTGGCCGGCGACACCGACGGCATCGACGGTTCGGAAGACAACGCCGGCGCGATCATGACCCCTACCAGCTACGCCCGCGCCGAAGCCCTGGGCCTGTCGGCCAGCGACGAGCTGGACAACAACAATGGCTACGGCTATTTCGCCGCCCTCGACGGTTTGATCATCACCGAGCCGACCCGCACCAATGTCAATGACTTGCGCGCCATCCTGATTCTTGAGACTGCCAAACATGACGCCTGACAAGAAGGTCAAAATCCTCGCCACCCTCGGCCCGGCCACCGACGGCATCGATGACATCCGCGAGCTGGTGGAGGCCGGGGTGAATATCTTTCGCCTCAACTTCAGCCATGGCGACCACGCCGATCATGCCCAACGCTACCAGTGGATCCGCCAGGTGGAGCGCCAGCTCAATTACCCGCTGGGCATCCTGATGGACCTGCAAGGGCCGAAGCTGCGCGTCGGCACGTTTGCCGAGGGCAAGGTGCAACTGGTGCGCGGCCAGGCGTTGCGCCTGGACCTGGACCCAACGCCGGGCGATCAGTGCCGGGTCAACCTGCCCCACCCGGAAATCATCGCGGCGCTGGAGCCGGGCATGGACCTGCTGCTCGATGACGGCAAGTTGCGCCTGCGCGTGATCACCAAGCATGCCAATGCCATCGACACCACCGTGCTCAATGGCGGCGAACTGTCGGACCGCAAAGGCGTAAATGTGCCACAAGCCTTGCTGGAACTCAGCCCACTGACCGCCAAGGACCGCCGCGACCTGAGCTTTGGTCTGGAACTGGGCGTGGACTGGGTGGCGCTGTCATTCGTGCAGCGCCCGGAAGACATCCGCGAGGCCCGCGAGTTGATCGGCGACAAGGCGTTTTTGATGGCCAAGATCGAGAAGCCCTCAGCCGTGCAACGCCTGCAGGAAATCGCTGAGCTGAGTGACGCAATCATGGTGGCCAGAGGCGACCTGGGTGTGGAAGTGCCCGCCGAGAGCGTGCCGCAGATCCAGAAAGACATCATCAGCACCTGCCGCCAGCTGGGCAAACCGGTGGTGGTGGCCACGCAGATGCTCGAATCCATGCGCTTCTCGCCGGCGCCGACCCGCGCCGAAGTGACGGATGTGGCCAACGCGGTGGCCGAAGGCGCAGACGCGGTGATGCTGTCGGCGGAAACCGCTTCGGGTGAATACCCGCTGGAAGCCGTGCAGATGATGAGCAAGATCATCCGCCAAGTGGAAAACGGCCCGGACTACCAGACGCAGCTGGACGTCAGCCGGCCCAAGGCGGACGCCACGGTGTCGGACGCGATCAGCTGCGCGATCCGGCGTATCAGCAGCATTCTGCCGGTGGCGGTGCTGGTCAACTACAGCGAGTCCGGCAGCTCCAGCCTGCGCGCGGCGCGGGAGCGGCCGGTGGCGCCGATCCTCAACCTTACGCCGAACCTGTCCACGGCGCGGCGCTTGAGCGTGGCGTGGGGCGTGCATTCGGTGGTCAACGATCGACTGCGCCAGGTGGATGAGGTGTGTTCCACCGCGCTGGAGATTGCTCAGGCGCAAGGCATGGCGCAGCGCGGGGATACCTTGGTGATTACGGCGGGGGTGCCGTTCGGGCAGCCGGGGTCGACCAACTCGTTGCGCATCGAGACGTTGATTTAGCGTCTGTAAGTGCCTCATCGCGGGCAAGCCCGCTCCCACATTTTGATCTGTAATGCATTCAAATGTGGGAACTGGCTTGCCTGCGATTGGGGACGACTCGGCCTCACTGACTAAACCACCATGCACAACCCAATCTGCCCCGACTGGGCCGAAGCCCTGCTCAATGGCTTCAGCCAGATCTTCCTGCAACGCCAGCCACTGTGTGGCTTGCTGTGCCTGCTGGCCATCCTGATCGGCGCCCCGGCCTTATTCGGCGGCGCATTATTGGGTGGCGTCGCCGGTTTGCTCACGGCCCAGCGCCGGGGTTATCCCAAGGCCGAACGCCAAGCGGGCCTTTACAGCTACAACGGCGTGCTGCTGGGCTTGCTGATCAGCCAGCACTTCGCCTGGTCGGCCTTGTTGCCGCCGCTGATCCTGGCGTGCGGCGGCCTGAGTGCGATGCTCACGCGGCAATGGTTGAAACACGCCCCTGCGCCAGGTGACTTGCCCGCCTACACCGCGCCCTTTGTCGGCCTCGGCTGGTTGCTGATCGGCGCAGTGCCTGACAGCACATTCACGCTGACCGACCCCGACACCCTGGACGTGCTCACCGTGCCCTTCACCGGGCTCGCACAAATCATGTTGCTGGACCAGCCGTTGGCGGGCGCTCTGATTGCGCTTGGCCTGTTGCTGGCCAACCGCCGCGCCGCGCTGTGGGCACTCACGGGCGCCGCTACCGGCATGTTGATTGCCCTGTGGCTGGACGAACCCGCCAGCGCCCTCCTCGGCCTGCACAGCTATAACCCGGCGCTGGCCGCGCTGGCGTTAAGCCAGTCGCGCCGCCGCCCCTGGCAGCCGCTGCTCGGCATCCTTCTGGCGGTCATGCTCACGCCCGGTTTCGCCGCCCTGCACCTGCCCGCATTGACGGCGCCGTTTATCCTCGCCTGCTGGCTGGTACACGCCAGCCAGCGGATGTTCAAAGCCCGCGTGGACAGCCCGTTCGAATCCCCCTAGGCTTGCCCGATATTCGATTCGGGCGGGATTTATGCACAGCAACAACGACTGGCGTCAGCGCCTCTATGTAATGGTGTTCCAAAGCGACACCGTGGCCGGCCGGCGCTTCGACAGCACCCTGCTGCTGATCATCCTTGCCAGCCTTGTGATCGTGATCCTCGACAGTATCCAGACCGTCCACGACAACTACGCCGACGTGCTGGCCTATATCGAGTGGGGCTTTACCATCATCTTCGCCATCGAATACAGCCTGCGGCTGTATTGCTCGCCCAAGCCGTTGCGTTATGCGTTCAGTTTTTATGGGCTGGTGGATTTACTCGCCATCGTGCCCGGCATCCTCGCGCTGTATTACAGCGACGCGCAGTACCTGTTGATCATCCGCATCATCCGGATGCTGCGGATTTTCCGCGTGCTCAAGCTCAGCCCGTACCTCAAGCAAGCCAACTACTTAATGGCGGCGCTGCGTGGCAGCAAGCAGAAGATCGTGGTGTTTCTGGTCAGCGTGTGCACCCTGGTGACCGTATTCGGCACCTTGATGTACGTGATCGAAGGCCCGGAACACGGGTTTACCAGTATTCCCAAAGGCATCTACTGGGCGATCGTGACGCTGACCACCGTGGGCTTTGGCGACATCGTGCCGAAGACCCCGCTGGGCCAGGTCATTTCGTCGCTGGTGATGATCACCGGTTATTCGATCATCGCCGTGCCCACCGGGATTTTTACCGCCGAGTTGGCCAGTGCCATGCGCGGTGAACAACTGCAGCACGATTGCCCGGTGTGCAAGAAAGACAACCACGAGCCCAACGCAGCGTTTTGCTCGCGCTGTGGCAGCAACCTGTTTCGTAAAGTGGAATAAGCAAAGTTCGTTTTAATCTTTAAACGTCTATACGGGCGCGGCTATAGTCGGTGGCAAAATGCCCCCACTCAATCGACAACCTTCTCGAACAACAAGGAATGAGCAGTGAAAAAACTCGTTAGCGCCTCCTTACTGGCCGCCGGCCTAGCCCTGGCGGGCGCCGTCCAGGCTGCCCCCGTCACACTGCTCAACGTCTCCTATGACGTGATGCGCGACTTCTACAAGGACTATAACGCCGCCTTCCAAAAGCACTGGGAAGCCGAGCACCCGAACGACAAGCTGACCTTGCAGATGTCCTTCGGCGGCTCCAGCAAACAGGCGCGCTCGGTGATCGACGGCCTGCCGGCTGACGTGATCACCATGAACATGGCCACCGACATCAATGCCCTGGCGGACAACGGCAAGCTGGTGCCGGACAACTGGGTCACCCGCCTGCCGAACAACAGCGCGCCGTTCACCTCCGCCACCGTGTTTATCGTGCGCAAGGGCAACCCCAAGGCCCTCAAAGACTGGCCAGACCTGCTCAAAGATGGCATGCAAGTGATCGTGCCCAACCCGAAAACCTCGGGCAACGGCCGCTACACCTACCTGTCGGCCTGGGGTTATGTGCTCAAGAACGGCGGCGATGAAGACAAGGCGAAGAAGTTCGTTGGCGAACTGTTCAAGCACGCGCCAGTGCTGGACACCGGCGGCCGTGCAGCCACCACCACGTTCATGACCAACCAGATTGGCGACGTGCTGGTGACCTTTGAAAACGAGGCAGAAATGATCGCGCGTGAATTTGGCCGTGATCAGTTCGAAGTGATCTACCCAAGCGTCTCTGCCGAGGCGGAACCACCGGTGTCGGTGGTCGACAAAGTCGTCGAGAAGAAAGGCACCCGCGTGGCGGCCGAAGATTACTTGAAGTACCTGTGGTCGCCTGAAGGTCAGGAAATCGCAGCCAACAACTACCTGCGTCCCCGCGACCCGACGGTGTTGGCCAAGTACACCGACCGCTTCCCGAAAGTCGACTTCCTGTCGGTGGAGAAGACCTTTGGAGACTGGCGCACCGTGCAGAAAACCCACTTCAATGATGGCGGGATTTTTGATCAGATCTACAGCGGTCAGTAAACCGCTTTAACTGAAGAAATGCAGTCAAGTGTGGGAGCTGGCTTGCCTGCGATAGCATCACCTCGCAATGCCTGAAACACCGAGGTGCTTGCATCGCAGGCAAGCCAGCGCCCACATCTGGTTGAGTGTTTGGCGGTTACATCGGCGGTGTCACGCCGTCCTTACCGGCCGAAATCGCTTGGGCAGTAATCGTCCCATCCGCCGCCTGCGATGCAAACATCACCACCTTCACGCCGGGCTTCAACAAACTGCGATCCCCTGGCTCCAGGTTGACGATCGGCACATCATCCGGCACTACAATCTTCTGCTCGCCGCCTTTGTACTTCACGGTCAAGGTGCGCCCGTTGCTGACCACCAGGTCGCCAACGGTACCGTTGGTCATGCTGCTGCCTTCTTTCAAGTCGAACGCACGGTGCCCATCGCCCGTGCCGGCCATGGCCGGTGGAAACACGTGAACTTCCAGGGCAGTCAGGGTGCCGTCGGCATTCGGCATGGCGGCCGACCCGATGTAGCTGCCGGGCTTGATTTCATCAATTTTGGCTAGGGTAACGGCGCGGACCTGGGTGTCTTTGGTCAGGTGCACGGTGACGTCTTCACCGCTGTTGACCTTGACGTGCATTGCGTCGCCATCGATTGCCGTAATAGCGCCGCGCACACCGACCCGCGGCGCGTCGGCGGCATTGGCCAACCCGATGGCCATGGCGGCGGCCAGGGTTGAAGCCAGGATCATCTTGTTCAGCGAAATTTTCATGAAAGTGGATTTCCTGTTTCGGCAGTTGTGACTGAATGTATCATTGCCGTTCGGCTCAACAGTTAACGATTCAGTCATTAATTTGCGGCATGAGTGTTATCACCCATAGCGCCCTACTCCGGCCGTGCGGTTGTCTTTACTCTCGCACGCCATCTTCCTTCGCTTTAACGAGAACACCATGAACGCTACCCCACACGCTTCAAGCACCATGACCCGAGGCATGGTGATGCTGTTTGCGTTCTGTTGCGGCGCCATTGTTGCCAACATCTACTACGCCCAACCGATCATCGAACTGATTGCACCCGACATTGGCCTGACTCCGGCGATGGCCAGCCTGATCGTGTCGCTGACACAAATCGGCTACGCCTTGGGCCTGTTCTTCCTGGTACCGCTGGGTGACTTGCTGGAAAACCGCAAGCTGATGATCGCCACCACCGTGTTGGCCATCGCCAGCCTACTGGGTGCCGCCTTTACCGAGCAGCCGAATTTGTTCCTGCTTGTGTCGTTGTTGATTGGATTCAGTTCCGTCTCGGTGCAGATCCTGATCCCGCTGGCGGCGCACCTGGCGCCCGCCGAATCCCGTGGCCGCGTGGTTGGCAGCATCATGGGTGGCCTGTTGCTCGGCATTCTGCTGGCACGGCCGGTGTCCAGCGTGGTGGCCGACCACTTCGGCTGGCGCGCGATGTTCATGGCCGCCGCGGCCTTGATGGCCTTCATCAGCGTGGTCTTGCTGATGACCATCCCCAAGCGCCAGCCCGACCACAGCGCCAGCTACGGCCAACTGCTGCGCTCACTCGGTACGCTGCTGCGCAAGCAACCGGTATTGCGCCAGCGGGCGTTCTACCAAGGCTGCATGTTTGCCACCTTCAGCCTGTTCTGGACCGCCGCGCCGCTTGAGCTGGCACGCAATCATGGCCTGAGCCAAAGCGAGATCGCGCTGTTCGCCCTGGTCGGTGCACTGGGCGCGATCGCCGCCCCAATCGCCGGCCGCCTGGCCGACGCCGGCCACACGCACCGCGCTTCACTGCTGGCGATGCTGTTTGCCGCCTTGAGCTTTTTGCCGGCCTTCGTGCATCCGCTGTACAGCGTGATCGGCCTGGCCGTCACCGGTGTGGTGCTGGACTTCTGCGTGCAGATGAACATGGTCCTCGGCCAACGCGCCATCTACGCCCTAGACGCCAACAGCCGCAGCCGCTTGAACGCGCTGTACATGACCAGCATCTTCATCGGCGGCGCCTTCGGCTCGGCGATTGCCAGCAGCGTGTATGAACACGGCGGCTGGCTGGGCGTGATGCTGGTGGGCAGTGCGTTCCCACTGGTGGCGTTATTGCGGTTCCTGAGTGCTTCGCGCACGGTGGCCGTTGCCACAGCCTGATCGCGACTAGGAGCGCACCAACTTCTCCAAGGCCGCATCCGCCAGAAATGACGAGCGGCTTTTGACCTTGTGCTCGCGCACATAGCGGTCGATTCGCTGGATGACATAACCGGGCAAGGTCACATTGACCTTCTCGGTCTTGCCCAGATAGGGCGAGATGTCCAACTCCAACATCCCCCAGCCCATCCCGGCGTAGTCTTCGTTCGCGTGGTGGTTGGCCACCGAGGTGGGCATCGGAATCGGCCCGCCTTCGGCGGCGATCTCTTGCAGCATGATGTGCGCGACTTCCACGGCGGCGTTGTAGGCCTCTTCGAAGCTGTCCCCGGCGGTGACCGCGCCTGGAATATCGGGGATCTGAATACCGGTGGCGGTAAAGTCATCGCCCCATTCGATACACATTGGGTATTGCATGAGTGCTCTCCTTAAAACTGAAACAGCCCGGCGCGTTTCCTGATGCTTCTGACGGTGCCCAGGGGCAAGTCTTTCTTGGGGTGCGGCACCGGGATCGTGTACGGGTTATAGCGGTGAGTGAAAATATGATGACTGCCCGTAACCCGATCCAGCACCCAACCCGCCTCTTGCAGCTCCTTGATCAATAACCTGCTTTGCACCTCAGCCTCCTTGGCTTGGCTTGATAAAAGTAACCCTAGAGTTATATTTACTCAAGCACAGATTGCTTCAACAGGAGTGACGGCTGTATGTCTAAATATTGGAAATAAACGGCGTTTATTCCAGCAGGGCATAATTCATATGCGCCTTACCCTGCTTCTTCGCCCTCTCTGCTGCGCCCATTATCCCTCCAGCCAACTCGGCTCATCTCCTGAGGGAATATCACCATGACACTTCAAGCCACACTTGATGCCTTCCGTGCTGACTTCAAAGCCGGCAAGCCTCCCTACAACGCGCCAGCGCATATCCATCCGATCATGGAACGCGCCACAGCCGAGCTGATCGCGTCCGGCGCCGCACAGCGTGCGTTGAAGGTGGGTGACAAGGCGCCGTTGTTCAGTCTCAAGGATGCCAACGGTGCGTTGGTGTCCTCAGCCGATCTGTTGGCCAACGGCCCCTTGGTGCTGACGTTCTACCGCGGCGTGTGGTGCCCGTATTGCAATATGGAGCTGCAAGCGCTGCAAACCTTTTTGCCGACGTTGAAAGGCCACGGCGCGAGCCTGCTGGCCCTGTCGCCACAGACTGCCGCCAACAGCCGTAAATCCGAACGCATCACCGAGTTGGGTTTCCCGATCCTCAGCGATACCCACAACGACGTTGCCGATGCATTCGGTCTGCGCTTTCAGCTGCCGGACTACCTGATCGAGCTCTACAAGGCCCTGGGCAACAACTTGCCGCTGATCAATGACGACCCAGCCTGGACCCTGCCGATGCCAGCGCGCTACGTGATCGGCCAGGACAGCGTGATTCGTTACGCCGAGGTCAACCCGGATTACACTCAACGCCCAGAACCGTCGGCGATGCTCGACGCCCTCACCCAATAACCCAAGGACACCCGATGGACCGCCTCACCGCCATGGAAACCTTCGTGAACGTGGTCGAAACCGGCTCGTTCTCAGCTGCCGCCAAACGCTTGGGGATAGGCCAGCCCGCTGTCTCCAAAAGCATCGCGCAATTGGAAGCGCGCCTGGCGGTGCGGTTGGTGTTGCGCTCCACGCGCGGCCTGACACCGACCGAGGCGGGCCTGGCGTTTTTCGAAAAGGCCAAGCGCGCCATCGACGAAGCCAACGAGGCCGATGACGCCGCACGCGGTGCAGGCGCCGGACTGTCGGGCAACTTGCGCATCAGCGCTGCAACCACCTTCGCGCGGTTGCACATCATTCCTCACCTGGGCCCGTTCCTGGCGCAATACCCCGCCTTGAACGTCGAAGTGGTGCTCAACGACCACAGCCTCAACCTGGTGGAAGAAGGCATCGACGTCGCCCTGCGTATGGGCAACTTGAGCGACTCGGGCCTTACCGCACGCAAGATCGGCCAATCCCCGCGGCAAATCCTCGCCACCCCGGCCTACTTCGAACGCTGTGGCGAGCCGGCCACCCCGGCGGATTTGCTGCAACACCAGGCAATTATCTACAGCCTGGGCGGCGGCTCAAACTGGACGTTCAGCCAGGGCGACAGTCACTACCCGGTCGTCGCCCGCGGCCGCATCCGCGTCACCGCCGCAGAGGGCGTGCGCGCCGCGGTGCTGAACCATTTGGGCCTGACCATGGCATCGACCTGGATGTTTGCCCCGGAACTGGCCAGTGGTGAGGTCAAGCCCGTGCTGACCGACTGGCAACTGCCGCCGATTGATTTATGGGCGGTGTTCCCCACCGGCAGGATGGCGAGTGCCAAGACACGCGCGTTTGTGGAGTACGTGCAAACCCTGATCAGCGCCGAGGCGCAGTCAGGCCAAGTACATCCTGGGGCTTGATCAAACGCGGGCTCTTAATCAGGAAGTCAGACTGGCGGTCGCCCAATAGGTCGATGCCGACAAAGTAGCGGCCGCTCTGTGGGTGGTATTTGACCACGGTGTCGCCAACGCGCCCCGTGTAGTCTTGCACCAGGCGCAAGGGGGTCGCGTACTGCTTGGCCAGTGCCCTCAGATCGATAGTGTCCTCGCCACTGGCGAAATCCATGAGCACATCGGCATCGTGACAGGTCGAGTCATTGGCCTGGTCATATTTGAACGTGTTTCTACCGCCCACGCCCCAGAGCACATCGCCGCCAGCACCGCCAGTGAGGACGTTGTCCACCGCGTTGCCGATGAGCGTGTCCTGGCCGGAGCCGCCAATCGCATTCTCCACGACAACGCCTCTGCCGATGGCGACGTTGTTGCGCAGACCGCCCACACTGGAGGCGGAGTTATGGCGCAAATCGATGGTTTGGTGATGCTCGAAACCGGAAAAATCCAGGGTATCGTTGCCGCCCGCGTCCTGTACCAGGAAGCGCGGCGCGCCGCTGCCGGCATGCAGGCTGCTTGCGCGATCACCGCTGTTGGCGTTGAAGCCATAAACCGTATCGTGCGCCTTGAGGCCAGATACAAACCCCGACGTGGAGCTGCGTTGGCGTTTGAGGCCCGTCAGCCCACGCACGGCGCCGGCACCCGTGACAATGTCACTGGCGCGAATCCTCCCTGCACTTTTGAGAAACAAATCGGCTTTGCCCTGGCCCTTCAGGTCAAGGCTCAAGCTGCCAGCGCCACTGCTCTGGTCATGGCTGAGGACGATCTCGCCGGCTCGTCCAGTGAACTGCTCAACCACGTAAAAATGCCCGATGGAGGTATTTTTCAACAGGCCGGAAAAATCGATTTTGTCGGTACCGCTGGTGAAATCCAGAATCTCGTCTGGCTGACCCAGGGTAGAGTCGCTCGCCCTGTCGTACACAAAGACATCCGCGCCGCCACCGCCGCGCAACCTGTCCGCACCCGCTCCACCGCGGAGCCTGTTGCCCACCTCGTTTCCGTTGATTTGGTCGTCGCCCGAACCGCCGACAGCGTTTTCCAGCGTAACGCCCTTGGCGATGGATACATTGCCCTTCAGGCCGCCCACACTGGAAAAGGACTCAGCGTGCAGGTTGATGGTCTGATCCTGGGAAAACCCGGAAACGTCCAGCGTGTCATGGCCGCCCCCATCCCAAATGCAAAAGATCGGCGCATCGTTCCCGGACTCAAGGCTCAAGTGATCACGGCCCGTGTTGGAGTTGAACCCGTAGGTCGTATCGGTCGATCGCGTATTGAAATTGGCGCCGTAGAGTTTTTGTATCGCGGCAATGTCATCTTTCATGGGCACACACGGATGGCGCCGTTGGAAGTCATGGCCCGGCTGATTGGTTTCATCCCAATAACTCATTACGCTGCACGCCTTGGTGTCTTGCTCGTAGGGGGTCTGGGCATAGTTGTGCACTTGCTTGCCATATTCGCCAGGGTGACCAAGGCCCAGGGCGTGACCCAACTCATGAACTGCGGTAAATAAAAAGTAATCGCCGTGCGCGGGGACTTCGCGAGCACCCTGCGTTCCAATGGTGGCGTTCATGTCACCGTAATACTGATTGGGTAACTGTGACACGCCACCACTGGTATGAGGATCGGCTGCAATAGTTATTGAGCCATCCACGCAGGTTGAATTCTCTTTGAATATGACAGTAGTCACGTCTTGCCACATTTGAAGTGCCTGGCGAATGGACACTTTTTGTTGTGCAGAGAACTTTTCGTCAAGGGTAAAAGACAACTCGATTTTACCATCGCCATCGCGATCGTAATGGCGATAGCCTCGTCGCAGAATCTGTTTGGCAGCCTCATCCGTGCCGAAAGCGGGTTTCTGGGCCGCTGCCGTGGCAACGTGCGCAGGGTGTGTGAAAGCAGGTGCACTGGACGCAGCTAATGGAGGGTGATGTGGATGATGACCAACAAATGAAGTGGCAACGCGCATATAACATCCTTTGAAAACGTTAAGTCGACCCGAAACAGGGCCCAAGACGCGGCAACTTACTTAACCGCCAAACTAACCTCCCACATCAAAAAACCGAGCGCCAGCCCTGATAATGTTTCACGCCCAAACATATAACAACTGGATACATAAACTTAACATCCACACACAAGAATGTTCATTTACGCGCACTGCACAATCAAACCCTCGCCCGAAAACAAGCACTTTAAAACACCATAAAACATATAAAGTTTAGAATTACCTCGCGCTTTAAACTCAGCATGGAAACAAACCCCTACACACCTAATAGTCTGGAAGTGGCTCGCGTTACTAATGTATCCCTGCAGATTCAAACCGCGGGATGCGCCCATTCAGCGACGGCCAGTAACCGCACTGGCGAGCATCGGCCCAGGCGCTCGGCTGGCGCAATAATTCGCGCAGCGCTTGCGACGCGATGTTCAACGCGAGCGCTTGGCCCGGGCATTGGTGCCTGCCAACGCCAAAGCTGAACGAGCGTCGATGGGGTCGCTCAAGCAGAATGCTGTCCGGGTCATGGTTCGCTTCGGGGTCCCGGTTCGCGGCGGCCAGCAGCACGAGAACGGTATCGCCCGTCTCTAGAAGGCTACTGCCAATCGAGCAGGGCCCGGCCGCAAATCGCCGCGTGTTCTGCACCGGCGAGTCATAGCGGGCCACCTCCTCCACCAGCGCTGGCACCAGGGCCGGCACGCGCTGGATGTGCGCCAGCAGGTCAGGCCGCCGGGCGAGTGTGACCAGCGTATTGCCAATCAGACCGGCACTCGCTTCACACGTCTGGGAGAGCAAGCCGATCAGGTTAGACGTCAGTGCATCCGGGTCACCCCACTCGCCGTGGAGAAGCTGCTTGAGCAACCCGGTCTGCTCGAGCACCGCACTGAACATCTGCCCCAGTTGCACAGCGCCAGCATCGGCGGCGCGCAAGTGAGCCTGGCTGCTCAGCGGCGAAAGACACGCGACAAAATCCCGGGTCAGCGCGGCGACCCGGTGCAACCGCTCGCCAGGCACACCCAGCAGCGAGCCGACCACAGCGACCGGCAACGTGAACATCCACTCATAGAGGCTATGCAAGCGCCTGCTGACTTGCCCCACCACCCTGGCGATATGCCCTGCGTCCAACCTGGCCAGAGCAGGTTCGACCACCGCCCTGAGGCACTGGTGGGCCGCGCCCTCGTTCATGCGCATCAACTTGGCGAACACCTGCCCCGCCGCACCGTCAGCGATCGCCGCAGGCACCGGCTCGTGTGAGGGGCGTACCCGGCAGTCAGGGTGCGTCAGCACGGCCTCGACAGTCCTGGCGCTGCTGGCGATCCACAGTCCCAGTTCAGCATCGAACGACAGCCCATCGTTACGCCGAAGGGCCGCGTAATAGGCGTAAGGGTCGGCATGGGTAGCGGCTTGCAGCGGTGTCATCGGGCACGTCCTGTTTGCAAAAGAAGCGTTACTATCTGCCCTCTCACACGGCAACGATTCGCTCAGGAACGAAATATGCGCGCTCAGGACGAGGACACGGCGCTTTCACACGTGGCGGGGGCGATTGCGGAGCCCGCGCGCACCAAAATGCTCTGTTCGCTGATGGATGGCCACGCACGTACCAGCACCGAGATGGCGGCGATTGCCCAGGTCAGCGCCTCGACCGCCAGTGCCCATTTGGCCAGGCTCAAGAACGATGGCCTGCTTACGCTGCACACCCAGGGACGGCATCGCTATTACAGCCTGGCTGGGCCGCACGTGGCCCAGGCCATCGAGGGCCTGATGGTGATCAGCCGCAACACCAACAAGGGTTTCGTCCCGACCACGCCCACGCGTTTGCAGTTTGCGCGCACCTGCTACGACCACATGGCCGGTACCCTGGCGGTGCACCTGCACGACCATTTCATCGCATCCGGCTGGTTGGTCGGCGACGGCGCTTACCAACTCAGCGCGGCGGGTGAACAAGCCATGACCGAATTGGGCATCGATGTGCCCGCACTGCGCACGCAGCGCCGACGCTTCGCCTGTTCGTGCCTGGACTGGAGCATGCGCCGCCCGCACCTGGCCGGTGCTTTGGGCGCGGCATTGCTGCAAAGCGTTATCCGCCGTGAATGGGTGACCCAGGACCTGGACAGTCGCGCGTTGGGGTTAACGGCCAAAGGACGCAGGGAGCTGGCAAGCCGATTTGGAATGGAAACGTGCAAACAATAAAGATCACACTGTGGGAGCGGGCTTGCTCGCGAATGCGCTGGGTCAGTGAAGAATCCCTCAACTGACACACCGCATTCGCGAGCAAGCCCGCTCCCACACGGGTCATGCCGTGCTCAAAGAACTCGGCCATCCCACGCCACTGTCACATGCCTGGGCAACTCGCGCCGATGTTCCAGCAACCACACATCCAGCGTATGCCCCACGTGCGTCAGCACGCCCAATTGCGCACCTGATTCCTCAATGCTGCGCAATGCCAGCGTCACGTCGTTGTGATTGCGCGGTGCCTGCGGCTGCGGTGGCATGGAGCAATCGAGCACCAACACCTCCAGCGGCGCGCGTTGCAGCCAGGCCAGGGTGGCAGGCGGCAGGCCGACCGTGTCGGTAAGGTAGGCGATGCGCCGACCTTCGCCTTCCAGCAGATAACCGAAGGTGGGTTTGGAGTGCTGCAACGGCAGCGCCGTCACGCGCAACTCGCCAAATTCGCGGGTTTCGAATGCGCCAAACGGCTGGCTGAAATCCAGGATCCCCGGGTGTTTGTAAAGGTCGGACAACCCCTGCGGATCCGCCGGGCCATGCACCGGAATCACCAGCCCCTGGCCCCAACGCAAATGCAGCAAACCTTGCGCATGGTCAGCGTGGTAGTGCGTCTGGAAAATCCCGTTGAAACTGCGCGGCGGGAAGCGTTCGGTCAGGTCCGGCAAACCGCTGTCGATCAACCAGCGCTGGTCGCCGCATTCGATCAACGCGCTGCACGGTCGGCGGCGTAACCCTTCATCGCTGCGCGCCAGGGCGCAGGCGGCGCATTCGCAGCCGTACACCGGAACTTGCCGCGCGTCACCGGTGCCAAGCAAGGTCAGGCGCATGCCGAGTGCCCGTGATCCAGGCAGCACAGCAAGCGCTCAACGGTATGCACCAGCGGGCCGGAGTTATCCAGCACCAGCAGCCCCGCACCATTGCCGGCGATCAGGTCTGCGGTGAACCGCGCATTGCGTGCCAGGCGCTCCTCGATATCGGCGAGCGACTCACGCCCCCGCGCGATCAGGCGCTGACGCAACACGGTTTGGTCGACCGTCAGCAACAGCACCAGCAACGAGGGATACCGTTCGCGGGTTTGCGCCAGGTGCGCGCGGGAACCATTGACCAGCACGTCTTCCCCCGCCGCCAGCCAATCGTCGATCACACGCGGGATGCCGTACGACAACCCATTGGCGTGCCAGCTGAGGGCAAACGCACCCTCGGCCTGCATTGCGGCGAACTGCTGCGGGCTCACACCTTGAGCCGCCTCGCCCACGGCTTCGGCCGAACGGGTGATCACCCGCCGCACAATGCGGCAGCCGCGCTCGGCCAAGCGCGGGCGGGCGGCATCCAGCAGGCTGTCCTTGCCCGAACCCGAGGGCCCGATGAGATAGATCAACCTGCCTGCCATCAAAACACCCTCTTCGCTTGTCGCCACACTTGTTGCACCACGGGCAGCCCTTCACGGCGTTTGGCCTGGACCAGGTCGGCGCGCAGGCCCACCGCAATTTCACCGCGATCGGTCAGGCCTGCCGCGCGCGCGCGCCAGGCTGATCATCTTGACCGCGCGGGCCAGGCCGGCGGCGGCCACATTACCCGAGTGTGACCCGCCGCGCACCACGTTCGGCGCGCCCATCAACACTTTCATGTTCAGCGCCTGGCAGCCCTGGGCTGCTTCAAGCGTAGTGGGGAATTCGGCGATGGTCATGCCGTAGCGCGCGGACTCTTCAACATGCGCCAACGTTGCGTCGTCATGGTTGGCCACCGACAACCCACGAATTCAGGCAGAACGCGCCGTTAGGTTTTGGGGCCGCTTCGCAGCCCAACGCAGGGCAAGCCTGCTCGCCACAAGGGTTCGCCTCTATATAATCATTCGACCTTTAGGACCTGCCCTACACAGTTTTCGGGTTGCGTCCGAGTAACCTCGCCGCTAACCTTCGCGGGTCGCTGCAAAATCAGCGAACGGGTGTGGTAGCCCGGTTCTTTCATAGATCCCCAAAAACGCTCCAGGGCGTTTTTTTGTGCGGGCTGCTTTGTGGCGGCTGTGCACGGGAGGCTTCGGCCTGCCGGGTTTCTATGACCGGTCTACCACCCCGTGTACAGTCGCCTCCTTACATCGTGTGGTAGCGAGATGGAGGTGCTCATTCATAGGAGCTTCCCCATGAAAAAAGTCACGCCTAACCCCCCGCCATCCCATTCGGATGACACCCCACAACTCCCGCCCAACCTCATCTTCACCGTCCGCCCCGGCCTCAGCACCGAAGTTGCCTTGAGCAATGCCAGTGAGATGCTCGAATCGGCGACCGTGTGTGCGTACGACTGTGCCGAGCACTTGGAGGGCACAGGCCGCAAGCAGGTGCTGGCGGTGGTGCAGATGATTGAGATTGCGCAGTTGTTGGTGGATCAAGCGCTGAATCGGGAGTGTCCCGTAGCTTGATAGCGCGGTGATTGCTGTGGGAGCTGGCTTGCCTGCGATGGCGGTGGGTCAGTTGGGGGATTTATGGCTGACACACTGCTATCGCAGGCAAGCCAGCTCCCACACTGAGTGTGGTGTACATCAGGGGACTTCTCGCACGATGGCGAAACAGGCCTAGAACTCAGATCAGGTAGAGTTCAAAACTGTGGGAGCGGGCTTGCTCGCGAAGGCGGAGTGTCAGCCAGCCTATCAATCACTGACCCACCGCCTTCGCGAGCAAACCCGCTCCCACATTTGGTCTCCAGTGGATGCAAGACTGCATTTAGCGCGTATGAAAAAGGCGACCCGAAGGTCGCCTTTTTTCATTGCGCGTATTGCTTGCTCAGCCCCGGCGGTACGCCGTGCACATCGGTTTCTTCCCACGGCCCGTTCGGGCTGATGGAGCGGCTCCAGCCGTTGCTCCAGCGGTAGTAGGTGCGCTGGCGGTAGAAGGTGTCGGGCTGTTCTTCCAGCACATACACCTGCATCTTGCCGTCCCAGTGGCTGGCGGCGCCCGGGGGCGGGGCGAAGGTTGGCGATTTGCTTGGCAGCGGTTTCGGCGGCGGGGTCACCGGGCCGGACGGTTGGGTGCTCGGCTGGGTCGAAGGGCCCGACGGCGGGATGGTCGGGCCGGTGGGTGCCGGAGGTGGCCGGTGGACCGCACAAGCGCTCAGGCCGAGTACCAGGCTGAGCAAGGTGATGCGTGCAAATGCGGGCATAGGCGTTTTCCTCGATTTACTTGTCCGGACTGTCGATGGTCAGCTGCTGCAGCGCAGTGGCAGTGCTGGCCAAGGGTTGGCTGCGGCCGATCCACTCGCCAGCGGTCGGAAGACCGGCCCGGGATATGCGCGCAACCAGTTGGACTTCGGGGAAGTTCGACAGTTTCAACTGCGGCATCATCGCGTCCGCATCGCCCAGTTCGACGGTGACTGGCAGTTCGGCGACGGTCACGCGCTTGACCGCCAGCGGTGCAGGCGGGCCGGAGACGGCGCGGGCAAAGATGAACACGCTGTCGGTGGGCAGGGCTTTGGCCTTCACCTCGGCGGACAAATCCACACGGACTTTGAGAACAGCCTTGGGTGCTTGAGCGACAGTACCACCGCTCTCCCTGAGCTTTTCCGCCGCTCGGTCGATACCACCTTGCAGCGCGACCCGGGAATTGTCTTGCGGTGGCAGCTGCGCCAACAGACGGTTCCAGTAGTCGATGGCGTCCTGATAACGCTGGCCTTCAAAGGCGGCAATACCCAACAGGCCAAGGCTGGTGACTTCCTTGGGGTCCAGCTTCAAGGCTTCATCGGTCAGCGCCTGCACCTTGGGCGACCACTGCTTGTTGTCGGCAAAGTACTGCGCCTGCGCCCACTGGCCGAGCAGTTCCGGCTGGCGGCCGGCCAAAGCCACGGTGCGCTCGAAGACGTTGGCCGCATCGGCGGAACGGTCCTGGGCCATGTAGGCGCGACCGAGGAAGTACAAGCCTTCCGGCGAATCCGGCTGGGCAGCGGCGGCGCGTTCCAGGCGCTGGGTCATGTCTTGCATCGACACCGGCGGCTGGGAGAATTCGCGGGTCAGCTCGACCTTGTCACTCGCCCCGTAATGCAGGTACAGCGCAACGCCCAGGACCGGCACCAGAAACGCCGCCAAAAACGGCAACGGTTTGCCCAGGCGCGATTCGCGAGGTTTTTCCACGCCTTCGGTATCGGCCAGCAGCTCACGGGCCGCTTCAGCGCGGCCGGTGTCGAGTTGCGCGGCATTCAGCACGCCTTCGTCCTGCTGCACTTGCAGCTCGGCGACGCGTTCCTGGTAAAGCGCCACGTTGAGCGCGGTGCGGTCCTCTTCACGCTGGGCGCGGCGGCCGCGCAACACAGGGATCAACAGGAAACTCAGGGCAATAAGGAGCAGCAACCCTGCTGCGAGCCAAAAATCAATCATCAGTCTTGGTGTCCAGCAATTGGTCGAGGCGTTTGCGCTCTTCAGGGGATAACGCGTCGGAGCCATCGGTAGGCGCGGCGCGGCGGCGGCGGACGATCACGGCCATGACCACCACACCGGCCAGCAACAGCCCGGCTGGGCCGAACCAGAGCAGCGCGGTCTTGCCGGTGAGGGCCGGTTTGTAGCGCACGAAATCACCGTAGCGGTCGACCATGAAGTCGATGATCTGCTGGTTGTCCTTGCCCTCCCCCAGCATGCGGAAAATCTCTTTGCGCAGGTCGGCGGCAATCGGCGCGTTGGAATCGGCGATGTCCTGGTTCTGGCACTTGGGGCAACGCAGTTCCTTGGTCAGTTCGCGAAAACGCTCACGGTCACCGTCCTTGGCGAATTCGTAGGTGTCGATGGCGGCATGGGCCACGCCGGCCAACCCCAGCGCCAACACGGCAGCGGCTAACAGACACTTCATGGCTTGGCCTCATCGACCAGCGCCTGGTACTTGGCGGCCAGTTGCTCGCGCCAGACCACTTCATCGATCACGCCGACATACTTGTCACGAATCACGCCTTTGGCATCGATAAAGAAGGTTTCCGGGGCGCCGTACACGCCGAGGTTCAAACCGAGGTTGCCGTCTTCATCGCGGATATCCATCAGGTACGGGTTGTGGAACTCCGCCAGCCACTTCAAGGCCGCCGCATTGTCGTCCTTGTAGTTGATGCCGTAGATCACCACGCCCTTCTCGGCGAGTTTGTTCAACACCGGGTGTTCGACGCGGCAGGAGATGCACCAGGTGCCCCACACGTTGACCAGCGCCGGTTTGCCCAGCAGATCAGCCTGGGTCAGGGTTTTGTCACCCTGCACCGTCGGCAGGCTGAACGCCGGGAATGGCTTGCCGATCATCGCCGAAGGCAGCTCGGACGGGTCCAGGTACAAGCCGCGATACAAAAACACCGCCACCACCAGAAAGGCCGCCAGTGGTAACACCATCAACCAACGCTTCATGCCGGCGCTCCTTGCAGGCCGAGGGCTTCACGCACGCGGCTTTTTACTTTGACCCGATAACGCCGGTCCAGCGCAGCCAGCAAACCGCCAAAGCCAGTGAGCAACCCGCCGAACCAGATCCAGCGCACAAACGGTTTGACGTGCACGCGCACCGCCCAGGCGCCGTCGCCCAGGGGTTCACCGAGCGCCACATACAGGTCGCGGGTGAAACCGGCGTCGATGCCCGCTTCGGTCATCATCGAGCTTTGCACGGTGTACAGGCGTTTTTCCGGGTGCAGCACGGCCACTTCCTTGCCGTTGCGCACCACGCGGATGGTGCCTTTGTCCGACGTGAAGTTCGGGCCTTCAAAGTGCTTGGCGCCCTCAAAGATGAAGTGGTAACCGGCCAGGTCCATGGACTCACCCGGTGCCAGGCGCAGGTCGCGCTCGGCGCTGTTTTGGCTGGAGAGCACCACGCCGAGGGCGCACACCGCGATGCCGAGGTGCGCCACCTGCATGCCCCAATAGCTGCGGGTCAATGTCGGCAAGCCTTTGATCAGGCCTTTGTGGCGGGTTTTGTCGACAATGTCGCGCACGCCGGCCAGCAATACCCAGGCGGCGAGCAGGAAGGTCGCGAGCACCGCCCAGTTGAAGTCGCCATAGGCAAAGCCTGCGATCACCGCCAAGGCCACACTGCCCAGCAGCACCGGCATCAGCATGCCCGCCAGCCATTTCACCGGGGTGTCTTTCCAGCGCACCAATACACCGACTGCCATCACCACCATCAGCAGGCCCATCAGCGGGATAAACAACGCGTTGAAGTACGGCGGGCCGACCGACAGCTTGGCGCCGCTCAGCGCGTCCAGCACCAGCGGGTACAAGGTACCGAGCAGGATCATCGACGCGGCCACCACCAGCACCAGGTTATTGCCCAGCAACAGGGTTTCACGCGACCACAGGTTGAAGCCGACCTGGCTCTTGACCACCGGCGCGCGCAACGCAAACAGGGTGAGCGAGCCACCGACCACAAACAGCAGGAAGATCAGGATGAACACGCCGCGCGCCGGGTCGGACGCAAACGCATGCACCGACGTCAGCACGCCCGAACGCACCAGGAACGTGCCAAGCAAACTGAGGGAAAACGCGGCGATGGCCAGCAACACGGTCCAGCTCTTGAACACGCCGCGTTTTTCGGTGACGGCCAGCGAGTGAATCAACGCGGTGCCCACCAGCCACGGCATAAACGAGGCGTTTTCGACCGGGTCCCAGAACCACCAGCCGCCCCAGCCGAGTTCGTAATAGGCCCACCACGAGCCCAAGGTGATGCCGATCCCGAGAAAGGCCCAGGCGACGATGGTCCACGGCCGCGACCAGCGCGCCCAGGCGGCATCGAGACGCCCGCCGAGCAAGGCGGCGATAGCGAAAGCAAAGGCCACCGAGAAACCCACGTAACCCATGTAGAGCATCGGCGGGTGCACGATCAGGCCGATGTCTTGCAACAAGGGGTTGAGGTCATGCCCGTCCACCGGGATCTGCGGCAGGATGCGGCTGAACGGGTTGGAGGTCATGATCAGGAACAGCAGGAAGCCAATGCTGATCATGCCCATCACCGCCAGCACCCGCGCCAGCATGACTTGCGGCAGTTGGCGCGAGAACACCGACACAGCGAAGGTCCAGCCGCCGAGGATCAAGGCCCACAACAGCAACGAGCCTTCGTGGGCGCCCCACACGGCGCTGAATTTGTAGTACCAGGGCAGCGCGCTGTTGGAGTTGTTGGCGACGTAGGCGACAGAAAAGTCATCAGTCATGAAGGCGTAGGTCAGGCAACCAAACGCGAACAGCAAAAAGGCAAACTGGCCCCAGGCGGCCGGCTGGGCCAGGCTCATCCACAGGCGGTCGCCGCGCCAGGCGCCAAGCAAGGGCACCACGGCCTGGACGACGGCAAAGCACAAGGCGAGGATCATCGCCAACTGGCCCAGCTCGGGAATAAACAGTGCGGACGTCATCAACTTAGCCCTCCTTTGCCGGGGTTGGAGCGGGTTGGCCGCTGTCTTTCAGGGCCTTGGTGACTTCCGGCGGCATGTATTTCTCATCGTGCTTGGCCAGCACTTCATCGGCGACCACCACGCCGTCGGCATTGAGCTTGCCAAGGGCGACGATGCCCTGGCCTTCGCGGAACAGGTCCGGGAGGATGCCGCGATAGGTAATGGTCACGGCCTTGTTGAAGTCGGTGACCACGAAGGTGACGTCGAGGGAATCGCCGGAACGCTTGAGCGAGCCCTTCTCCACCATGCCGCCCGCGCGAATGCGCGTGTCTACCGGCGCTTCGCCGTTGGCGATCTGGGTCGGGGTGTAGAACAGGTTGATGTTCTCCCGCAGGGCGCTCATCGCCAGGCCCACGGCAACACTCACACCGACCAGGATGGCCAGGATGATCAACAGACGCTTTCTACGCAGCGGATTCACTTATCGGTCTCCCGGCGCAAACGACGCGCCTCTTGTTGCAGGTAACGCTTGCGGGCCAGGATCGGCGCGGCGACGTTGAGGGCCAGCACCGCCAGGCAGATGCCATAGGCCGTCCAGACATACAGGCCGTGGTGGCCCATGGCGAGAAAATCACTGAAAGAGTTGAAACTCATCCCCGCGCCCCCAGGCTGTTTTGCACTTCGGCCTTGACCCAGCTGGTGCGGGCCTCACGCTTGAGCACTTCCAGACGCATGCGCATCAGCAGCACGGCGCCGAAGAAGCAATAAAACCCCAGCACCATCAGCAGCAGCGGCGCCCACATTTCCACGGGCATCGCCGGTTTTTCGGTAAGGGTGAACGTGGCGCCCTGGTGCAGGGTGTTCCACCACTGCACCGAGTATTTGATGATCGGGATGTTGATCACGCCGACAATCGCCAGCACCGCGCAGGCCTTCGCGGCGCTGTCGCGGTTGCTGATGGCATTGCCCAGGGCGATCAGGCCGAAGTACAGAAACAGCAGGATCAGCATCGAGGTCAGGCGCGCGTCCCACACCCACCATGAACCCCAGGTCGGCTTGCCCCAGATGGCGCCGGTGACCAGCGCCACGGCGGTCATCCACGCACCGATGGGCGCGGCGCATTGCAGGGCGACGTCGGCCAGTTTCATCTTCCACACCAGCCCGACCACGCCGCACACGGCCAGCATCACGTAGCAGGACTGCGCCAGCATCGCGGCGGGCACGTGGATATAGATGATGCGAAAGCTGTTGCCTTGCTGGTAGTCCGGCGGGGCGAAGGCCAGGCCCCAGACCAGGCCGATGCCGATCAGCAACACGGCGGCAATGCTCAACCACGGCAGCAGCTTGGCGCTGATGCCGTAAAACCATTTGGGCGAGCCGAGCTTGTGAAACCAGGTCCAGTTCATTGCTGTTTCCATCACGGTGGTTTCTCGTCTTGGCGAGAAACTCAGGGTCTTTACTGGTTAATAACGCTTAACCAGACCTCATTATTCGCCGACGCTGATCTTCAGGCCAGCCGCTATAGCAAAGGGTGTCAGGGTTACCGCCAGGGCGGTCAGGCTGCCAAGCCACAGGAGGTAACCGGTCGCCGGCATGCCCATGAGTGCGGCCTGCAAGGCGCCGCTGCCCAGGATCAACACCGGGATATACAAAGGCAGAATCAGCAGGGCCAGCAACAGACCGCCCCGCTTCAAACCGACGGTCAACGCTGCGCCCACCGCCCCCAACAGGCTGAGCACCGGCGTACCGAGCAACAAGGACAGCAACAATACCGGCAGGCATTCGACGGGCAAGCCCAACATCATCGCCAGCAACGGTGAGAGCAAGACTAGCGCCAAGCCGGAAAAAGCCCAGTGTGCCAGTACCTTGGCCAGAACCAGAAGTGGCAGCGGGTGCGACGAAAGGACCCACTGTTCGAGGGAACCGTCTTCGAAATCGCTGCGAAACAACCCGTCCAGCGAGAGCAGCACCGATAAAAGCGCCGCTACCCACACTAACCCTGGGGACAAGGTTTGCAACAGTTTAGTCTCGGGACCGACCGCCAACGGGAACAAGGCGATGACGATGGCAAAGAACACCAACGGATTGGCCAATTCAGCCGGGCGACGGCACAACAGCCGTGCCTCACGGGCGACCAGCAGCGCGAACACACTCATAGCGACCACCGGCCCAAATCCAGCTCACGGTAACCGGCGGGCATGCGCGTCAGCGTGTGGTGAGTGGTAAGCACCACTGAACCGCCCTGCTCGCAGTGCCGGGCCAGGTGTTCTTCGAGCTGGGCGACGCCTTGTTTGTCGAGGGCAGTGAACGGTTCGTCGAGAATCCACAGCGGCGGGCCCGGCAGGTACAAACGCGCCAGGGCGACGCGGCGCTGCTGGCCGGCGGACAGGGTATGGCAGGGAACATCTTCAAAGCCTTTGAGGCCGACGGCCGCCAGGGCTTGCCAAATGGCATCACGGGAGGCCGGGTGATGCAGGGCGCTGAGCCAGCTGAGGTTCTCTTCCGGCGTGAGCACGTCCTTGATGCCGGCGGCGTGGCCGATCCAGATCAGGTTGCGGGCCAGTTCGCTGCGTTGTTCGTTGAGCGGCTGGCCGTTGAGCCGCACACCCCCTGCCGTCGGCTGCATCAGGCCGGCCAGCAGGCGCAACAAACTGGTCTTGCCGCTGCCGTTGGGGCCGCTGATTTGCACCATGTCGCCGCCCGTCAGACGCAGTTCGAGGTGTTCGAACAGCATCCGCAGGTCGCGTTCACAGGCGAGCGCTACGGCTTCAAGAAGAGGGCTGGTCAAGAGATCGCGGGCCTTTACGGTTCAAGTCGGCGGTGCAGCGGCCGTTATAGAGAGATGCACAATAACGGCTTTGGCGACCGATTTTAGAGAGCTGGATCAAATAGTTGTGAGGTTTTTACCGCTCTCTTTGCTGACGGGCGGCATTATACATGTGATGCCCTACTCTAAAGAGGGCAATTTCCCCAGAGACGATGCGCACGATGACCGGTGAGATCAACCTTCCTACGCTGCCTCCTGCCCCGGCGCCCGGGCCCGCCCCGCTGCCGCCGACCGGCGAGCTGCTCAAACTGCTGGAGCCGCAGGCCGGACTGATCGACCCTGGGAAAACCGCCAACGCCGAGGTGATCGCGCTTAAACAAGGCGGCGATGCGTTTCAGCTGCTGCTCAAATTGACCCTTGAAGGCGGCCGCCAGACCCTGGTGCAAGCCAGCAGCGCCCAGCCTCTGCCGTTGGGCAGCAATGTAGCGGTGAGCCAGACGCCAGCCGGCAACCTGACGCTCTCGTTGCAGCAGGCCTTGAGCGCCAACGTGGCCGCCCTCACGCGTATCGACACCACGCAAATGCCGGTGGGCACGCTGTTGCAAGCCAAGGTGCTGACCACCCAGATGTTGCCGCAAGGCACCACGCAACCGGCGATCTACCGCTCGCTGGTGACGGTGCTCAACAACGCCCTCGCCGGCACCACGCTGACGCTGGAAAGCCCGCAGCCACTGCGGGTGGGCAGCTTGCTCAGCGCCGTGGTGCAAAATGCGCAGACCTTGAACTTCGTGCCGTTGAGCGGGCTCAAGGATCAATTGGCCGTGGCCCAACAGCTTTCTACTCAGCAAAGTCGCCAAGGCTCGCTGGACGTGGTTTTCACCGCCCTGCAAAACCTGCCCACCGACGACAGCACGTCCACCGACCTGCGCGCCACGGCGGCGCGGTTGCTGGCGGCGTTGCCCGACCTGGCACAAGTGAGCAACCCCAAGGTGTTGGCGCAGCTGGTACAGAACAGCGGCGCGTTTCTTGAAGCCAAGTTGCTCGCCGGGCAAAACCCGCAAATCCCGCCGCTGGACATGAAAGGCGCGTTGCTGCGCCTGGTCGCCGACTTGCTGCCGGCGCTGCCCAGTGCCACCAATCTCAACGCCATCCTCGCCGCCAATACCCTGGCCCAGGTATTGCCCAATTTTGTGCGTAACCCGCTGAATACGCTCGGCCAGATCGGCGCGCGCCAGACGCCCGCCGGGTTTCCGCTGCCGGATCGGCTGATGCAGCGCCTGGAAGGCGAAAGTGACCTGGAAAACCTGCTGCGCCTGGCCGCCGGTGCGATTTCGCGCCTGCAGAGCCATCAGCTGTCGAGCCTGGAGCAAACCGGCACCACCGCCGATGGCCGCTTGCAAACCACCTGGCAACTGGAAATCCCCATGCGCACCTTGCAGGACATCGTGCCGTTGCAGGTCAAGTTCCAGCGCGAGGAACCCACGCCGGACAAGGATCAGCCCGAACGCAAAGACAAGAAAGACCCCAAGCAGATGCTCTGGCGCGTCGAGTTGGCGTTCGACATGGAGCCGCTGGGGCCATTGCAGGTTCAGGCGCAACTGACCCAGGGCAAACTGTCCAGCCAGCTGTGGGCAACCCGGCCCTTTACCGCCAGTTTGATCGAAAGCCATTTGGGCCATTTGCGCGAGCGCCTGGTGACCTCGGGCCTCAACGTCGGCGACCTGGATTGCCACCTCGGCACCCCGCCGCGCGGCCCAAGAACCGGCCTGGAACAACGCTGGGTGGATGAAACCGCATGAAAAATCCAGCCCCACCACGCCAGGCGATTGCCCTCAAGTACGACGGCCAGCAAGCGCCGACCCTGACGGCCAAGGGCGACGATGCCTTGGCCGAAGCCATTTTGAAGCTGGCGCGGGAAAATGAAGTGCCGATCTATGAGAACGCCGAGCTGGTCAAGCTGCTGGCGCGCATGGAGCTGGGCGACAGCATTCCGGAAGAGTTGTACCGCACGGTGGCGGAGATCATTGCGTTTGCGTGGACGCTGAAGGGCAAGTTTCCGGCGGGGTACGACCCGAACGCCGAGCCGGTGGAAAGGGATGTGACTGAGCGCGGGGATGATTACTAGACGCAGACCTCATGCCCCTTGCGGTAAGCGGACATGTCGTGGCGAGCGGGCTAGTTGTGGCGAGCGGGCTTGCCCCGCGTTGGGCTGCGCAGCAGCCCCAAACCCCGACGATTACATCTTTCTGAAAAACCGTGCCGGCTGTATCAGGGCCGCTTCGCGCCCCAACGCGGGGCAAGCCCGCTCGCCACAACGAACCCGCTCGCCACAGGGAGCCTTCCCACATTTAGATCGCTACTGTCAGTTCAGCACTTCGCTCAGCGGAATGAAATTGACGTTGTCGCCGATAGCCAGCGTGGTGCCTTCCAGCACTTCCACAAACCCTTCTGCCCACGCGGCGCTGCGCAGCACGCCGGAGCTTTGGTTGCGGTAGATGATCGCCCTGCCCTGCTCGATCCGCCCGCGCAGGTATTCGCGGCGGTTGCCCGGCTTGGGCCAGGCGAAACCCACCGGCACTTCGAAACGCAACGGCTCCACCTCTTGCACGCCTTGGCGGCGCAGCAGATAGGGCCGCGCCAGCAACGCAAAGGTCACCAGGGTCGACGCCGGGTTGCCGGGCAGGCCGATCACCGGCACACCGCGAAAATGCCCGAAGGTCAGCGGTTTGCCCGGTTTGATCGCCAGCTTCCACAGGGCCAACTCGCCCTCTTCACGCAGGGCGATGCCGAGAAAGTCAGCCTCGCCCACCGACACTCCACCGGTCGACAGAATCAGGTCGACACTGCCCAGGTCCGCCAGGCGTTTGCGGGTTTTTTCCAGGTCATCCGGCAGAATCCCGGCGTCGATCACCTCGCAGCCCATGCGCGCCAGCCAACTGCACAGCACGCGTCGGTTGCTGTTGTAGATCTGCCCCGGGCCGAGCGGCAAACCGGGCTCGATCAACTCGTCGCCGGTGGACAACACGGCCACGCGCACGCGGCGCACCACGTTCAAGCGGTCGTGCCCCAGGGAGGCGGCCAGGCCCAGCTCGATCGGGCCCAGGCGAGTGCCGGCGCTCAACACCAACTCACCGACGGTGGTTTCCTGGCCTTGCGGGCGGATGTTCTGGCCCACCTGCAAGGGTTCGCTGAAACTCACGCGCTCATCAGCGTGGACCACGGCATTTTCCTGCATCTCTACACAATCGGCGCCTTCGGGCACTGACGCACCGGTAAAGATGCGCGCGCAAGTGCCGGCGGCCAGCGGCTGCGGCGCCTGGCCGGCGAAGATGCGCTGGCTGACGGGCAAGGGCTCGCCGGTCCAGTCCGCCTGGCGCAGGGCGTAACCGTCCATGGCGCTGTTGGGCCAGGGCGGCAAGTCGAGGGTAGAGATCAGGTCTTGCGCGAGCACGCGGCCATCGCAGTCGGCCAGCGGCACCACATGCGGCTCACGGATCGGCGCGGCTTCGGCCATGTCCAGCAGTTGGCGCAGCGCGTCTTCCACTGGCATCAGGGCGCCAGTTTTGCCGGGCTTATCCACGGGATTCGCAGGGTTCGGCCTGCTTCAAGTGAGGAACGAAGTTGCACGGGCGATGACGGTTGTCCAGTTGCTCGGCGAGGATGCCGTCCCAGCCGGTACGCACCGCGTTGGTCGAACCCGGCAGGCAGCACACCAGCGTGCCATTGGCCAGCCCGGCCAGCGCGCGCGATTGCACGGTGGAGGTGCCGATATCGGCCACGGAGATCTGGCGGAACAGCTCGCCAAAGCCGTCGACCTGTTTATCCAACAGGCAGCTCACCGCTTCGGGCGTGCTGTCGCGGCCGGTGAAGCCGGTGCCGCCGGTGATCAGCACCACTTGCACCACGTCTTCGGCGATCCAGTGGGCGACTTTCGCGCGGATTTTGTAGAGGTCGTCCTTGAGCAGCGCGCGCTCGGCCAGGTTGTGGCCGGCGGCGGTCAGGCGGTCGACGAAGACCTGGCCTGAAGTGTCGGTGTCCAGAGTGCGGGTGTCGCTGACAGTCAGTACAGCAATATTCAGGGGTACGAAGGGCGCATCAGCCTTGGCTTTCATGGCTCGGTCCGGTTGTCGAAGGAACAGCCCGATGTTATATCACAGGGCCCTATTTACCTGCCGCAGCGGAACCGCCATGTCTCTCGATTCTTCGCCCCTGCCCTGTTCGATTCTGCTGCTGGCCGGTGGCCGCGGCCAGCGCATGGGTGGTCAGGACAAGGGCCTGCTGCCCTGGCATGGCCAGCCTTTGATTGCCCACCTGCAGCGCCTGACCCGGGCGCTGACGGATGACCTGATTATCTCGTGCAATCGCAACCATGACCTGTATGCGCCCTACGCCGACCAGTTGGTGAGCGACGACAGCCCGGACTTTCCCGGCCCGCTGGCAGGCATCCGCGCCGGGCTGGCCGCCGCGCGCCATGCACAGCTGCTGATTCTGCCCTGCGACGTGCCAAACATCGACGCGGCGCTGCTCGCCGACCTGCGTGAAACTGCACGCCGCACACCGCTGGTGCCGGTGATGGTGCGTCAGGGCGAATTCTGGGAACCCTTGATCTGCATCATCCCGACCCACCTGCAAACCGAGGTAGAACGGGCCTGGGACGCCGGTGAACGCAGCCCGCGCAAGATTCTGCTGCAACTGGGCGGCGTGGGCCTGGAGTGCCCGGCGAATGACCCGCGCCTGGCCAACCTGAATACACCTGAACTGTTGCACGCAGCCTTCGGCGTGTCAGAATGAACCTCGCACAAGGAACTTTGTCGACGCGACGCGCGTCACAAGGTCAGCAATTTAAAAGCATTCTCTCGGAGACACACTCATGACTCAACGGACCATCGCCGCTCTCATGCTTGCACTGGGCCTCGCTACTCTCGCCGGTTGCGCCTCGCCTACAGTGATCACCCTGAATGACGGTCGCGAAATCCAGGCCGTCGACACCCCTAAATTCGATAAGGCTTCGGGCTTCTACGAGTTCGAACAACTTGACGGCAAGCAGACCCGCATCAACAAGGATCAGGTTCGCACCGTTAAAGACCTGTAAGTCTTAACGCTGGACCCACAAGGCCCGCCTCGCGCGGGCCTTGTCGTTTGCGGGGTTTACCAGTCGAGGGTGATCCGGCTGCGGAAATCGCGTTGCTCACCGGTGACCGGGTCGATAAACCGCACGCCCTGGGCCAGCAGCTTGAGCGGGTTGGCGTAGTCGTCCTCGACGTCCTTGATGACGTCGGGGTAGAACGGGTCATTGCAGATACTCGCCCCCAGCGCGGTCATGTGAACGCGCAGCTGGTGCTTCTTGCCGGTTACGGGGAACAGGCCGTAGCGCCACAGGTTGGCGTTTTTCTCACGGACTTCCACCGCCGTCTCGGTATTGCTGACGCCGGGACCTTCCTGCATGCGAAAGAACGGTTCGCCCTCCACCAGACGGCTTTTGTGAACCATGGGGAAGGTCAAATCAGGCAACGCTGGAGCGATGGCTTCGTAGAATTTGTCGATGCGCCGTGTTGGAAACAGCTGTTGATAAGCTGAACGGCTGTGCGGGTTGGCCGAGAACAGCACCAGCCCTGCGGTGTGCCGGTCGATGCGGTGCAAGGGCACCAGAGCAGGGTTATCCAGGCGCCGGATCAAGCGGCGCAACAGGGTCTGTTCAACGTACTCGCCCGCCGGGGTCACCGGGAGAAAATGCGGTTTGTCGGCGACCACCAGGTGCTCGTCGGCATACAGGATGGTTTCCTCAACCGGAATGACCTTCTCATTCGGCACTTCACGGAAGTAGTAAATGCACAGGCCTTGCTTGTAGGCCAAATCCATTCTGATCGGCGTGCCGTTGATGTCGAGTACGCGGCCACGGGCGATGCGATCCAGCCAGTGCTCGCGGCCAATTGCAGGGAAATGCTCGCACAGACACTCCAGCACCGTCGCCCAATTGCCAGGTGGCAAATACAACGTACTGGCTTGGTGTTGCGACGCGGAAAAACCGGAAGATGACATGACAATGCTCGAAGCCTGGAAAATCAGGCGGGCATTATCCCGCATGGAGCGCGATGGAGCCTAGGGCGGATCTCAGGCCTTGGCCAATTGCGCGCGCAGGATCGGCGAAGCGCTGGCCGCCTCGGTGAACTCCTTGAGCCAACGCAGTACGTCCACCGCTTCCCAGCGACCCGGATCATAAAGCGCGTACAACAACCCTTGGTAACCCACCACATCCAACTGCTTGTGATAACCGGCGCGCTGGAACAACGCTTCGATTTCAGCAAAGCAGGTATTGAAGTGCACTTTGTTAAACGGCGTCTTGCCTTCCGTGACCAGGCCGTCGAGGCGCAGCTCGTTCACCGCGTCGCGCACGACGTCGGCGGACATGCGATTGACGCTGCTTTTCAGTTGTTCAACATTCACCACGGGCGTTCCCTCTATTCAATCGCTGTACAAACATACAGTAACGTAATATTTGGAAACTCGCCATCGGAGAAAGCCTAGGACAGGAAGGCAACAACCTGTCCGGTGTCGAATGGCCAGTCCAGCTCTGCCCCGGTATCCACCCGGCGAAGCACCGGAATCCGCAGGCTGTAGGCGTCGGTCAGGTCATCGGGGTCGGTGATGTCCACCAGTTCCACCAGCAACCCGTGTTCGACGAGCGGCATGATTTCGACTTCGGCAATCTCACAAAGATGGCAACCCAGGGTGCCGAATAACTGGCATTCAGGAAGCATGGCGAATGGGCCTGATCAGGAAACAGGCAATCATTCTAAGCCTGCCAAATACCGGTGGCGAGCGGGGCGATCCGGGTTGATTGGCGAAAGGGCTCAGGCGGCGGGTGTGTTTGTTCGGGATGGACGTGGCTGGCGGGTTTCAGGGCGCTTCGCACCCCAACGCGGGGCAAGCCCGCTCGCCACAGCAAGCCCGCTCGCCACGACAGGCACGCTTGCCACAGCAGGCCCGCTTGCTACAACTCGCCTGCTGGGCATTGAAAGCCTGACCCAGATCACCATGGCCTATAACTGATTCAGCGATTCTCGCGCCTTTTTGTCCGCTCAACCTGCAAGGAAGCTGCCCGTGTTTGCCAATTTGCTGATTATCCTGGCCTCATCCCTGGTGGTGATAGCGCTGTTTCGACGCCTGCAATTGCCGCCCGTGCTGGGTTACCTGTGCGTCGGCCTGGCGGTGGGGCCCACCGCTCTGGACTGGGTGAATGACAGCGAAGAGTTGCCCGACCTTGCCGAACTGGGGGTGGTGTTCCTGCTGTTTTCTTTGGGATTGGAGTTTTCCCTGACCAAGATGCTTGCCCTGCGCCGTGTGGTGTTTGGCTTGGGCAGTTTGCAGGTGCTGGGGTGCGCAGCCTTGCTGGGAGGCCTGTTGATGGGCTTCGGTCTGTCGCCAAGCGTCGCGCTGTTGCTCGGCGCGGGGCTGGCATTGTCCTCCACCGCGATTGTCAGCAAGGAGCTGAGCAGCCTTGGGGAAATCTTCAGCAGCCACGGCCAGAATGCGATTGGCGTGTTGCTGTTCCAGGATGTGGTGGCGGTAATGCTGCTCACGTTGGTGCCGGTGTTTGCCGGCAGCAGCGAACACGCCTGGTATTGGGCGCTGCCGCTGACGCTGGGCAAAACCGTGCTGTTGTTCGTCGGCCTGCTGTTTGCCAGTCGCTGGTTGCTGCCCCGCCTGTTCCACGAAGTTGCCGCGTCCCATTCGGCTGAGCTGTTTGTGCTGTTGGCGCTGGTGATCGTCTTGCTCACCGCCTGGCTCACGCATTTGCTCGGCCTGTCCCCTGCCCTCGGGGCTTTTCTGGCGGGCATGTTGTTGGGCGAAAGCCATTACCGGCATCAGATTGAAGCGGACATACGGCCATTTCGCGACATTCTGCTCGGGCTGTTTTTCGTCAGCATCGGCATGCTTATCGACCTGCAACTGTTTGTCAGCCACAGCCTGCTGATCCTCGGCCTGACCCTCGCGCTGATGCTGATCAAGGGCTGCGTGGTGGCAGCCCTGGTCAAGCTGCGCGGCAGCGACAGTGAAACCGCGTGGCGAAGCGGCCTTGCCCTGGCGCAAGGCGGCGAATTCTGCTTCGCGTTGATGGCGCAGATGCAACAGAGCCGGCTGATCCCGGACGAGTTCAACGGTTTGCTGCTGGCCGCCACCTTCTGCTCGATGCTGCTGACTCCGTTGTTGCTGCGCGCCGCACCGGGCATCGCCCTGCGCCTGCACCGCAAGCCCAACCAACAGGTGCAACTGGAGGAAATCACCGCGCTCAATGCCGATTTACGTGGCTACGCGGTGATTTGCGGGTATGGCCGCGTCGGGCAATCCATCGGGCGCTTTCTGCGTCGGGAACATCAGGCATTCATCGCCCTGGATGACGACCCCGAGCGCGTGACGCAGGCCGCCACCGAAGACAGCAGCGTGCATTACGGCGACTGCCGCCGTGGGGCGTTGCTCAGTGCGGTCGGCCTGGAGCGCGCGCGGCTGGTGGTGATTGCCGTGGACAACAGCGATGTGGCCCTCACGGTCCTGAAAGAGGCCAGAAGGATCAACCCGCACGTCCCCGTGCTGGTGCGCACACGCGATGACAGCCAACTGGCCGAGTTGAAAGCGGCGGGCGCCAGCGAAGTGGTGCCCGAGCTACTGGAATCGAGCCTGATGCTCGCCTCCCACGCCTTGATCCTGCTGGGCCTGCCGGACCACCAGGTGCAGGCGCGGGTGGATGAGGTGCGCCAGAACCGTTATCGCCTATTGCACGGCTTTGATGCGCAGACCGAAAAACCGCTCAGTCCTGACTGACCGCTCCAATCTTGTGGATCGACAGGTCTGCGCCGTAGTACTCCTGCTCCTGGCTCAGGCGTAGCCCGTGTACACGCTTGATCACGCCGTACACCAACAGCCCGCCGACCAGCGCCACCGCCACGCCCAATGCCGTGCCGATCAACTGGCTGATCAGGCTCACGCCGCCCAGGCCGCCAAGGGCCGTCTGGCCAAAGATGCCGCACGCAATGCCGCCCCATACGCCGCACAAGCCGTGCAGCGGCCATACACCCAGCACGTCGTCGATCTTCCAGCGATCCTGCGCCGCGATGAAGAACCACACAAACAAACCACCTGCCACCGCACCCGTGACCAGCGCGCCCACCGGGTGCATCAGGTCGGAACCGGCGCAGATCGCCACCAGCCCGGCCAACGGGCCGTTATGCAGGAAGCCTGGGTCATTGCGGCCGATCACCAACGCGGCAACGGTGCCGCCGACCATGGCCATCAACGAGTTCACGGCGACCAGGCCGCTGACGCCATTGAGGGTCTGCGCGCTCATCACGTTGAAGCCGAACCAGCCGACAATCAGGATCCACGAGCCCAGCGCCAGGAACGGAATGCTCGACGGCGCAAAGGCCACCAAGCGCCCTTCGCGGTATCGACCATTGCGCGGTCCCAGCAGCAGCACCGCCGCCAGCGCCAGCCAGCCGCCCATGGCATGCACCACCACGGAACCGGCGAAATCATGGAAGCTGGCACCAAAGGTTGCGAGCAGCCAGGCTTGCAGGCCGAAGTTGCCGTTCCACACCATGCCTTCGAAAAAAGGGTAGATAAACGCCACGATCAGCGCGGTGGCACACAGCTGCGGAGCGAACTTGGCGCGCTCGGCAATACCCCCGGAAATAATCGCCGGAATCGCCGCTGCAAACGTCAGCAGAAAGAAAAACTTCACCAGGCCGTAGCCATGATCGGCGCTGATCACCGCCGCCGGTTGCATGAAGCTCACGCCGTAGGAGATCCAATAGCCTATAAAGAAATAGGCCAGGGTCGAGATGGCGAAATCGCTGAGGATCTTCGACAGGGCATTCACCTGGTTTTTCTGGCGCACGGTGCCGACTTCCAGGAACGCGAAGCCGGCGTGCATGGCCAAAACCATGACCGCACCGATCAGGATGAACAGGGTGTTGGAGCTGTGAACAAGTGTGTCCACTGCACTTTGCAAATTTTCCATGGAGGTTGGCAGGCCTGCATTAAAGGCAAAAAGCACCAAAGCGGTTCAAGCCAGGGTGTCGCGCACTAAATTGGCGCCACCAGCCCCACCTCTGTGCAGAAGGTGTGAACCGCTTTAGCGCAGCGATCAACACAAAAGGCCGTTGCCGACAGGGTTTTTCCGCGGGTTTTATTTATTTAGGGTAAGGTTTTTCAAGGCATTAGCCTCGGGTCGCCCGGATTCAGCGCATACCCTGGGGCAGGCGCACCAAGGCAAAGCAAAAGCTGTACCAGACAATTGCAGTGAACCTTCACCGTTAGCGGTGACTCGAAAACAAACGTAATGCACCAGACGCACAGATCAGCCAATCACGGAGATAACCATGGCCCGAAGAACTGCAAAGACTGCTCAAGAAATACTGATGGCGGATTTTCAAACCCTGGTCAGTGACACTGAAAGGTTGCTGGACGACACCGCTGTATTGGCTGGCGACCAGGCCGACGAGCTGCGCACCAAGATCCACGACAGCCTGCTCAAGGCCCGTGAAACCCTGCAACTGACCGAAGATTCCCTGCGTGAACGCGGCCAGGCGGCTGTCACCGCCACCGAAGATTACGTGCAAGCCAATCCTTGGCAGTCAGTCGGCATTGCCGCCGGCGTTGGCTTTCTGATCGGTCTGCTGGCTACAAGGCGCTAATACCATGTCTATCGGCGAATCCGGCTCGTCCACGAGCTCAAGCTCCACTTCCCGACGCCTGGGCGCGGCCGTTCTGGGCTTGCTGCACAGCCACGTCGAATTGTTTGGCATCGAGTTGCAGGAGCAGAAATCCCGCACGGTCAGCTTGCTGCTGTTTGCAGGCCTGGCGCTGGTATTTGCCCTGCTGTTACTGGTGGGGTTATCGGCGCTGGTGATGATTCTGGTCTGGGACACCTACCGTCTTACCGGGATTATCAGCCTCTGCGTGTTCTACAGCCTGGCCGCAGCGTTTTGCGGAGTGCGCTTGAAAGCGGCGATATTCGATGAATCCACGCCCTTCCACGCCACCCTCGAAGAGCTGGCCAATGATCGGGAGCGCCTGCTGCCATGAGCATGACTGAAATCCCGCAAAACACCTCCCGTCGGGAAATGCGCAAGGCGTTGATCCGCCTGCGCATGGAAATGCACCGTCAGGAAATCCGCCATGAATCCCATCAACTGATGGTCCCGCTGAACAAAGTGCGTGACCTGCGCCATAACTGGCAGGACAGCCTGGGCATCAAGCACGCGCCGCTGTGGGGCGTGGCCGCAGTGACGCTGATGGGCTTTTTTACCGGTAAGGGCGCCAAGGGCGGCAGTATCAGCAGCGTGACGCGCCTGGTGCGGCTGGGGGCCGGTTTGATCCCGTTGATCAAATTGGCCATGGCAGGGCGCAAGGGTTAAGCGCGACTGGCTGCATTCTTGCAAACAGAATTGGCCCGGCCTTCGTTACTGAGGGCCGGGCCTTTTTTCGCCAGCTCTCTTAAGGAGGCCCCGTGATCGACGGGCAACCGCTCGCCTGCTTCCAGCCATTTATCGACACTGCCACCGGGCGCATCGCCGGCGTCGAGGCACTCGGCCGTCTGCGCCAGGCTGACGGGCGCTTGCTGTCAGTCGGCCCGCTGTTTGCCGACCCGCGCACACCGGGCGTGGCCTTGCGCTGCCTCGACCGGCAGATCCGCGACAATGCCTTGAGCCGCCTGCATGAAGCGCCTGCAGACTGGTTTTTGAGCCTGAACATCTCGCCCCGCTGGATCAACCGTCTGCGCCCCGGCCAAGCCTTGCCCAGCCTGAAGCAGGTGCATGCGCATGGCGTCGATCCGCAGCGCATTGTGTTCGAGATCACCGAACTGGGCGGAGACATCCAGCGTCTGGCCGAGGTGGTGGCGCGCTATCGTGAGGTCGGTGCACGCATTGCCATCGATGACTTCGGTGCCGGCTACTCCCAGCTTGACCGCGTACTCGCGCTGCAGCCGGATATCCTCAAGCTGGACATGCGCCTGTTCCAGGAAGCCGCCAAGGGCGGACCGAGCAGTGAGATCGTGCGTGCGCTGGCGCAAATGGCCGAGAAGACTGGCTGCTGGATCATCGCCGAGGGCGTGGAAACCGAGGCGCAGCTGAGCTTCGCCCTGGAATGCGGCGCGCGGTATGTGCAGGGTTACCTGTTTGCCCAGGCGCAACTCGACTGGTTTGCCACCGATGCCTTCGTGCCGCAGTTTGCCCGCCTGCGTACGGTTTACGTGCAGCAGAAACTGGCTGAACGCGGCCGCATCATGCAGTTGCGCCTGCAACTGGCCGAACTGATGAAGATCCTGCAGAACTGGGCTCAGGGCCAGGCACCGCTGGACCAGTTACCTCAATTGCCGGATTTCCCCTGGCTGCTGCGCTTCTATCAGTGCGACCGGCATGGCACCCAGCTGACGCCCAACTTCGAATGGCGCCAGGACGCCTGGCAGGCCGACAGCCGCTACCTGGGGCACAACTGGTCGTGGCGCCCCTACTTCTATCACCTGCTGGCCGAAGGCTGGGAGGAGCGGCGTCTGACCCTCTCTTCGACTTACCGCGACGCCACCACCAATCAGTATTGCCTGACCGCCGGACAATTCTTCGATAACGGTCAGCGTTTGCTGTTAATCGATATAGACGCGGTCGGCTTGTAGATTTTCGCTTGCCCCGGTGCAGCTGAACCGGGAAGCTGGGAGGGTCATTCACCGCACGGAGAGTACCCGCCTTGGATTGGCCCACCCTGCTTACCCGCGAACGTCTTGGAAAGCCTCTGCACAGCCCGGAAGAACTCGGCCGCAGCCCGTTTCACAAAGACCATGACCGTATTATTTTCTCCGGCGCCTTCCGCCGCCTGGGCCGCAAGACCCAAGTGCACCCGGTGTCCAGCAACGATCATATTCATACGCGCCTGACCCACTCGCTGGAAGTCAGTTGCGTCGGCCGTTCGCTCGGCATGCGCGTGGGCGAAACCCTGCGCAGCGCCCTGCCCGACTGGTGCGACCCCAGCGATCTGGGCATGGTCGTGCAATCGGCTTGCCTGGCCCATGACATCGGCAACCCGCCGTTCGGGCATTCCGGCGAAGATGCCATCCGCCACTGGTTTCAACAGGCGGCCGGGCGCGGCTGGCTGGACGACATGAGCAGTGCCGAGCGCAATGATTTCCTCAATTTCGAAGGCAACGCCCAGGGTTTTCGGGTGCTGACCCAGCTTGAGTACCACCAGTTCGACGGCGGCACTCGCCTGACCTATGCCACCCTGGGCACCTACCTGAAATACCCCTGGACCGCCCGCCACGCCGATTCGCTGGGCTACAAGAAGCATAAGTTCGGCTGTTACCAGAGCGAGCTGCCGATCCTTGAGCAGATCGCCCACAGGCTTGGCCTGCCGCAACTGGAAGAACAACGCTGGGCCCGTCACCCGCTGGTGTACCTGATGGAGGCGGCCGACGATATCTGCTACGCCTTGATCGACCTCGAGGACGGCCTGGAAATGGAGTTGCTCGAATACGCCGAGGTCGAGTCGCTGTTGCTCGACCTGGTCGGTGACGACCTGCCCCAGACTTACCGGCAACTGGGCGCACAGGACTCGCGCCGGCGCAAGCTGGCGATTTTGCGCGGCAAGGCCATCGAACACCTGACCAATGCCGCCGCCCGGGCTTTCGTGGAACAGCAGGATGCGTTGCTCGCCGGCACACTGCCTGGCGATCTGGTGGAGCACATGCATGGCCCCGCCAAGCGTTGCGTGCTGGATGCCAAGGACATGGCCCGCAAGAAAATCTTCCAGGACAAGCGCAAGACCCTGCATGAAATCGGCGCCTACACCACCCTGGAAATCCTCTTGAATGCGTTTTGCGGTGCCGCGCTGGAGCAGCATGGCGGGCGCACGCCGTCGTTCAAGAACCGGCGCATCCTCGATCTGCTCGGCAACAGCGCACCGGACCCGGCGTGGCCGTTGCACGCCTCGTTCATGCGCATGATCGACTTTATTGCCGGCATGACCGACAGCTACGCCACCGAGATGGCGCGGGAGATGACCGGGCGTTCAAGCCCACAATGACGCTTGCGATCACGCCGCCTGTTCCCCGAACAGAATCTGCCTACGACGGGAACAGAGCTGCCTGATCGAATTCGTACACTCATTCAAGGAATAATCACGCCCGCTTCTGGCGGACCTGGCGAGCAATTCCTACGCGCCACCCCATCGACGCTTGACTGACCCGTGTGCCCCTATGCCCAGACACCCTCTTCGAATCCTATTGGTGGAGGATCACCCCTTTCAGCTTCTGGCCACTCAGTGCCTGCTTAACACCTTCGGCTTCGACCACCTGACGCTGGCAGAAAATGCCGAACAGGCGATCCGCGCGATGTCTGAATCCAAAAGGCCGTTTGACCTGATGCTGTGCGACCAATGCCTGCCTGATTTACTCGGCCTGGAGCTGGTAGAAATCGCCAGTCGCCAACACTTTATAACCGGCGCCATTCTGCTGAGCGGGCTGCCTTCCTCGGAACTCTTCAACCTGACCACCCAAGCCCTGCAGCGTGGTTTGCCGCTGCTTGGTTATTTATCCAAACCGCTGAATAAAGACGAACTTGCAACGTTGATTGCGCCCCTGATCCGATTGTAAATGTAGGACTTTAAACTTCGTCCACCTACGAAAATATACCTGAGCCAATCGCTGATTCGCTGGCACTGCCAATGACCGCACCGATTTAAAACTTGCTTACATCCAGCGTCACAAAGCCTTAACAACTGGTAGGTAACTACCTTTTTTCATGTAGGAATTCTCCTGTTTTATACCTGTTCCCACCATGGTTCATGCTCCTCCCTCTTCTTCTGAGCTAATGTGCCCGCTTTATTTGCACTTGCATGGAATGTGATTATGAACACGGTTTTTATCATTGATGACCACCCCGTTATCAGGCTGGCGATCCGCATGTTGCTGGAACATGAGGGTTATAAAGTCGTCGGTGAAACGGACAACGGTTGTGATGCGATACAAATGGTTCGCGAATGCCTGCCGGACTTGATCATTCTGGATATCAGCATTCCCAAACTTGACGGCCTCGAAGTGCTGTGCCGGTTCAACGCCATGAACACATCGATGAAAACCCTGATTCTGACCGCTCAGAGCCCGACGCTGTTTGCCACCCGCTGCATGCGCTCGGGCGCGGATGGCTATGTGTGCAAGGAAGGCGACCTCAGCGAACTGCTGAGTGCCATCCGCGCCGTGCTGTCGGGGTATAACTATTTTCCCAGCCAGGCCCTCAATGGTAATGCAGACGGCACAGACACGCTGGAACTTGAACTGTTTAAAACAGTGAACGACCGGGAACTGATGGTATTACAACTTTTCGCACAAGGTCGCACCAATAAGGAAATCGCCAAAGGGATGTTTCTAAGTAACAAAACAGTAAGCACTTACAAAAAAGGCTGATGCAAAAACTTAAAGCCAAGTCCTTGGTAGAACTTATCGAGATGGCAAAACGAAACGCGCTAGTGTGAGAAAGCGGATGCCCAGCCGTATAAAGGACTATTTGATTATATTAATCGCCGGTGTGTGTTTCAGCACGACGGTGCCTGCGGACCCCGCTCCCGGCCCGGAACACTTCACGCTGTTGAGCCGTGCAAGTGCGGTACAACTGGATGTTCAACTGGACAAGGCCCAGCGCCAGTGGTTACAGAACAAACGCGAGCTGGTGCTCGGCACTTCGGCACCGGACTACCCGCCCTTCGACCTGACCTCCAGCGGCCGCGACTACGAGGGCCTGACCGCCGATTACGCAGGGCTGTTGGCCCAAGCCCTGGCATTGCCCGTGAAAGTGGTGCGCTACCCCACCCGAGAAGCATCGATCCACGCGCTTGAAACAGGCGAAATCGACCTGTTGGGCTCCTCCAACGGCTTTGAAGCCGCCAACCCGAATCTCATCCTGTCGCAGCCATACGCGGTGGACCAACCTGTACTCGTGACCCGTGAGGGGGAAAACTACAATCTGGGCAATGGGCTGGCCGGACTGCGCTTGAGCCTGGTCTACCACTACCTGCCGTTGAATGAAGTGCAGAAGCTGTACCCAAAGGCCAACATCCGCGCCTATCCCTCGTACCAAAACGCCTTGAATGCGGTGGCGTTCGACCAGGCCGACGTGTTTTTGGGCGATACCATTTCCACCCATTACATGATCAACAAGGGCTACCTGAAAAACATCCGCATGGCCAACTTCGGCAAGCATGAAGCCTATGGCTTCAGCTTTGCGCTGCGCCAGGAACAACGCACTTTGCTGAGCATCGTCGATTCGGTGCTGGCCGCCATCCCCATCAATGAACGCGACAGCATCGCCAAGCGCTGGAGCGCCGGCAGCGATATCTTGCTGACCGACAAGAAGCTGCAGCTGACCCAGCGCGAAGAGCGTTGGCTCAAAGACCATCCGGTGGTAACAGTCGTCGTCAATGAGACCTTCGCGCCGCTGACGTTTTTCGACGCCGAAGGCAATTTTCGCGGCATCACCGCAGACTTGCTGGAACTGATACGCCTGCGCACCGGGTTACGTTTCAAGATCCTGCGCAGTCGCGAAGTCAACGCGATGATCGAACAGGTCACCACCGGGAAAGCCGATATCATCGGGGCCATTGTCCCCAGCGTTGAACGGGAGGCTTCGCTGAGTTTCAGTCGCCCTTACCTGGAAAACTCCTACGTCCTGCTCACCCGCAAAGAGCCCGGCGCACCCTCAAACCTGGAGCAGATGGCAGGTAAGCGCCTGGCTATCACCGTGGGCAACCCACTGGAAAAAATCCTCACGCAGGACTTCCCGCAGATTCGCCTGGTGGAGGTCGGCGACACTTTCAAAGCATCCGAAATGCTGGCCCAAGGCAATGTGGAAGGTGCCGTCAACTCGCTGGTGATCGCCAACTACTTCCTGTCCTCGCAGGTTTTCCAGGACAAACTGCAGATCAGCACCAGTATCGGCACCCTTCCCGCCACGTTCGCCCTGGCGACGCCACGCCGCGCCGTCGAACTGAGCTCAATCCTGGACAAGGCCCTGCTGAGCATTGCTCCGGACGAAATGGGCGTGATCAACAGTCGCTGGCGCGGCTATACCGCCGCCTCCGACAGTTACTGGCGCAACTACCACCAGTTGATCGCGCAAATCATCGTCGGCACCGGGCTGTTGCTGCTGATTTCACTGACCTGGAACGCCCACATGCGCCGCCAGATCAAGCATCGAAAAATGGCCGAGCGCGCCCTCAACGATCAGTTCGAGTTCATGCGCGCATTGGTCAACGAAACCCCGCACCCGATCTATGTGCGTGATCGAAACGGCCTGTTGCAAACCTGTAATGACAGTTACCTGCAGGTCTTCGGCGTCAAGCGTGAAGACGTGATCGGCAAGAGCGTGATCCAGATGGACATGGCCCGGGAATCGGAAGCGGCGCAATACCACGCGGACTACCAGCAAGTCGTGGCGCAAGGCAACACGCTGATTCTCGACCGCACCCTGCACCTGCATGGAAAAAAACTGACGATCTATCACTGGATTCTTCCCTACCGTGACTCCGTTGGTGAAGTCCAGGGCATCATTGGGGGCTGGATCGACATCAGTGAGCGGCGCCAGCTGTTCGACGAGTTGCGCGCCGCCAAGGAACGCGCCGATGAAGCGAACCGGGCCAAAAGTACTTTCCTCGCCACCATGAGTCATGAAATCCGCACGCCGATGAACGCCGTGATTGGCATGCTGGAGTTGACCCTCAAGCGGGCTGACCAGGGCCATCTCGACCGCCCGGCCATTGAAGTGGCCTACAACTCGGCCAAAGACCTGCTGGAATTGATCGGCGATATTCTGGACATCGCGCGCATCGAGTCCGGCCGTTTGAGCCTGGCGCCGGAACGTGTGAACCTGCGCGAAGTCATCGAGTCGGTGGTGCGCGTGTTCGATGGCCTGGCACGGCAGAAAACCCTCAGCCTGCTGCTGGAGTTCAAGCCCGAGCTGGATGACACCGAGGTGCTGATCGACCCGTTACGCTTCAAACAGGTGCTGTCCAACCTGGTGAGCAATGCGATCAAGTTCACCGAGCGCGGGCGAGTGCACATCAAAGTGGACGTGCAACCCACCGATCAACCGCAGCAGGTCGAGATGAAACTGGTGGTCGAGGACACCGGCATTGGTATCAGTCGCGACGACCAGCTGCGCCTGTTCGAGCCGTTTGCCCAGGCCGATAACTCCGGGCACCTGGCCAGGAGCGGCGCCGGCCTGGGGCTGGTGATCTGCCGAAGCCTGTGCGCAATGATGGGAGGGCAACTGAGCCTGAGCAGTGTGCCGATGGTGGGCACCCAAGTGCATGTCAACTTGAAAATGCCCCGCCTGCAGCCGGTCCAGCCCGTGGGTGAACTCAAACCCGCGCCCCCGGCGCTTGCGCCGGTGCTCAACGTACTGGTGGTGGATGACCATCCCGCGAACCGCCTGCTGATGTGTCAGCAACTGGGTTATCTGGGCCATCAGTTCACCGCAGCCCAGCACGGTGCCGCCGGCTTCAAGGCATGGCGTCAGGAACGCTTCGACCTGGTCATCGCAGACTGCAACATGCCGATCATGAACGGCTACGAATTGACCCGCTCGATCCGTGAGTATGAACAGCGCGAACAACTGCCGGCCTGCGTCGTGCTGGGCTTCACCGCCAATGCCCAGCCGGAAGAGAAACTGCGTTGCGCGCAAGCGGGCATGAACGACTGCCTGTTCAAGCCAATCAGCCTGACGGTGCTGGAGCGGCAACTGGCGCAGATCGGCCAGCCACTCGGCGGTGTGAGGCTCGACCTCAGCAGCCTGGAGGCGCTGACGGGCGGCGACCCACAGCTGAGTCGCCGCCTGCTTGAAGAATTGCTCAACAGCAGCCGTCATGACCGTCAGGAACTGACCGCCATGTTGGCGCAACAGGCATCGCCCCAGGCCATCATTGACCAGGCCCACAAGATCAAGGGAGCTGCGCGCATCGTGCAGGCCGCTGCGCTGGCCGGCGAATGTGAAGCGCTGGAGCACGCGTGCGCCCAGGGTGAGGATCGGCCGAAGATCGAAACCGGCATCAAGAGCCTGGAAAAATGCATGCTTGAATTGGAGAGGATGCTGCAGATGCGCCTTAATGAACTGGACGTCTTGCAATAGGCAGGGCGAGTGTTTGCACTCCCCCTGCCGCCACCGGTCAGCAGTCGGTCAGACGCAGGAAAATCGCTGCCAGCTGTTCGATGCCCGCCTGGTCCTGCGCGGTAAAGCGCGCCAGCGACGGGCTGTCCAGATCAAGGACGCCAATCAGTTGGCCGTCCTTGATCAGCGGCACCACCAGTTCGCTGTTCGAAGCGCTGTCACAGGCGATATGCCCAGGGAACGCGTGAACGTCCTCCACCCGCTGGGTTTGCCGCGATGCCGCCGCCGCGCCGCACACGCCACGACCGAACGGAATGCGCACGCAGGCAATCTGGCCCTGGAACGGGCCAAGCACCAGCTCTTCGTCACGGTTGAGGTAGAAGCCGGCCCAGTTAAGGTCATCCAGCTGGTTGAACAGAAACGCAGAGAACTGCGCGCTGTTGGCGATGAAGTCGCGTTCATCGGCCAGCAGCGATTCCAGTTGCGCACACAGCATTGCATAGCCATCCAGGCCCGTGCCGGCCTGTTGCAAATCGATCATGGTTGACGCTCCAACAACTTGAGACCCACCCAGTAACGGGCGAATTGATACGCGCACCGGCCATTGCGGTTGCCGCGCCCGGTGGCCCAACGTACGGCCAAAATATCCAGCGCTTCATCGCGCTGCCATTGCAAACCGGCCTTGCTGGCCAGTTCGCCAATCCAGTGCTCAACCACGTTCAGGAAATGTTCCTGAGAGAACGGGTAGAACGACAACCACAGGCCGAACCGGTCGGACAGGGCGATTTTGTCTTCGACGGCCTCGCTGGGGTGCAGCTCACCGTCCATGCGTTTCCAGTTGTCATTGTCGCTCTGGTTTTCCGGCACCAGGTGACGGCGGTTGGAGGTGGCATACAACAGCACGTTTTCTGGCGCCTGCTCCAGCGAGCCGTCCAGCACACTCTTGAGCACGCGGTAGTCGCCCTCGCCGGCCTCGAACGACAAGTCATCGCAGAACAGGATGAACCGCTGCGGCAGCTTGAGCAGTTGCTCGACCACGCGCGGCAAGTCGGCCAGGTGATCGCGCTCGATTTCAATCAGGCGCAAGCCGGCCTTGGCGTGCTGGGCGAGCAAGGCGCGCACCATGGACGATTTGCCCGTGCCGCGCGAACCCCACAGCAGCGCGTGGTTGGCGGGCAGGCCATCGAGAAATTGTTGGGTGTTGCGGGCCAGTTGTTCGCGTTGCTTGTCCACACCGATCAGGTCGCTGAGGCGCATGTCCAGGCTGACTTCCAGGGGCAGCAAAAAGCCACTGCGGCCTTCGCGCTGCCAGCGGGCGGCGAGGCACTGGTCCCAGTCGATGGCTTGGCGGGGCGCCGGCAACAACGGTTCCAGGCGTGCAAGTACCGCGTCGGCACGCTCAAGAAAGGCATTCAATCGATTATCCACGACTATTCCTCTGGCAAGTTCTTGCAAAAGATGGCGTATTGGCAACCCTGCGGCAGACCGCGACAGGGCTGCACCTGTAAAAAAATCAATGATTATGCCGAGCAAGCCAAAGCCGGTGGATGTTCAGCTATGCTTGCCGGGCGAAGGGAAACGTGAAGTGGTTCAACACCCGATGGATATCAAGTTCGCCCACCGCTTGTCTTATAAACAAGCTCGATTGACTGTGCTGGTCGGTTTCGTCTTGGGAACCTTGCTCAGTCTGATCCAAATCGGCATTGATTATGCCAGCGAAGACGCATCCATCAACCGTGAAATCCGCTCGCTGATCGAAATCAGCCATAACCCCGCCTCCCGTATCGCCTACAACATCGACGCCGAACTCGCCCAGGAACTGACGCTGGGCCTGCTGCACTCCCCGGCGATCACCCGTGCGCAATTGGTCGACAACAATGGCGTGGTCCTGGCCGACGTTGATCGCCCGCGCAAGGAAAGCACGTACCGGCCCATCAGCGATTTTCTGTTTGGCGCCAACCGCCAGTTTGAGGATCGGTTGTTCCTCAGCCACATGCCTAATGATTCTTTGGGCGTGTTGCGCCTGGACGTCGACACTTACGCCTTCGGCAGCCGTTTCCTGCACCGCGCCGAGATCACACTGCTTAACGGCTTTGCCCGCAGCCTGCTGCTGACCGGCATCCTGTTGGGCCTGTTTTACGTGATGCTGACCCAGCCGCTGGTGCGCATCATCCGCGCGCTGAGCACCAGCAAGCAGGCGCACCTGGATTGCCCGCCAGGGCACGAAAACGACGAAATCGGCGTGCTGGTCAGTGTCGCCAACCAGCAATTCGAAAACATGGAGACCGAAATCCAGCAGCGCCGCCACGCCGAGGACCGACTCACCGAGTACCTGGGCCAACTGGAAGATATCGTCTCCGCACGCACGCTGGAGCTCAAGGCCAGCAACCAACGCCTGAGCCAGTCCAATGATGAGTTGGAGGCTGCGAAGATGACGGCGCTGGGCATGGCCCAGGCACGGGCGGCGTTCCTGGCCAACATGAGCCACGAGATTCGCACGCCGCTCAATGGCCTGCTGGGCATGATCGCCCTCTCGCTGGACAGCCCGTTGAATGCCGAGCAGCGCCAGCAACTGTCGATTGCCCATGACTCCGGCAAAGTGCTGGTGGAATTGCTCAACGATATCCTCGACCTGTCCAAGTTTGATGCAGGCCAGCTGGAGCTGGAGCGTATCCCGTTCGATCTGAGCTCGCTGGTGGAAGACACCGCCAACCTGCTGTCGCAGAACGCAGCACCGAGCGTTGAACTGACGTGCTTGATCGACCCGCTGTTTCCCGCCCAAGTGATTGGCGACCCGACACGCGTGCGGCAAATCGTCAGCAACTTGCTCTCCAACGCCTTGAAGTTCACGCGCTTTGGCCGAGTCGACGTGCGCCTGAGCGCCAGCGAGGGCCGGGTGAAGATTGAAGTGTGTGATACCGGAATCGGCATCGCTCAGGATGCGCAGGTAAAAATATTCCAGCCGTTCACCCAGGCCGGCGCAGGCATCACCCGCCAGTTTGGTGGCACGGGGCTGGGGCTGGCGTTGACGCACAATCTGTGTGAAGCGATGAAGGGCCGGCTGAGTATCAGCTCGGAAGTCGGGTTTGGCAGCCAGTTCTGCGCCGACCTGCCACTGCCCACGCATTTGCCCGCGACGCGTTACGCGCCACTGGCAGGCGAAGTCATTGCCATCACCAACGCCGGCAGCGGCCTGACGGAATTGCTCACCACCCTGTTGCCTCACTGGGGGCTGGCGCCGCGCGTTTATTCTCAAGACGACGACCTGAGCGGGCAAAATCCCGACCTGTTGATCACCGATTGCCCGGAGTGCCTGTTCCGCCTGCGCCCAGCCATCAAGGCGCCCATTCTGCTGGTCACCGCCTACGGCAACTTTATGCCCAGTGAGGAAGTGGCAGCCCTGGCGCCGCTGCAGCAACAGGCGCGCCCTTTGAGCCGCAACGCGCTGTATCAGATCCTGCAACGCAATTTGCGCAGCGACGCGCCATTGATCCTCGACCCGATCCAGATGGAAGCCGCGCCGTTTACGCACCGGGCGCGCATCCTGTTGGTGGAGGACAATCCGGTCAATCAACTGGTGGCCAAGGGCATGCTCAGCAAGCTCGGCTGCGAAGTGGTGGTGGCCGCACACGGTGGCGAAGCGCTCAAGTTCCTTGAAGAGCAGCGCTTTGACATGGTGCTGATGGACTGCAACATGCCGGTAATGGATGGCTACGAAGCCAGCCGGCAGATTCGCCGCAGCGGGCGCTGGCCCGACTTGCCCATTGTCGCCTTGACGGCCAACGCCCTCTCGGAGGAGCGCGAGCGTTGCCGGGCCGCGGGCATGGATGACTACCTGGCCAAACCGTTCCGCCGCGAAGAACTCAAGGCTCTGCTGGACCTGTGGGTGCCGCAGACGACAACCCTTTGATCTGCGCCAGCAACTGGTCCAGGCCTTCGCGCAAGGCATCGGCCTGGTTCAGGTCGATGCCGCTGTCACACAGCAAGCGGGTTTTCAGGCGGTGAGTCTGGTGGCGTAACTGCACACCGGCCTGAGTCAGACCCAGGTGCACTTCCCGCTCATCCCGTGCGCTGCGTTGGCGGCTCACCAGATCGAGTTGCTCAAGACGCTTGAGCAGCGGCGTCAATGTGCCCGAATCGAGCATCAGCCGCTCGCCCAAGGCCTTGACGGTCGGCTGCGGGGCCGTTGCCTCGTGCCACTCCCACAGCACCAGCATGACCACGTACTGCGGGTAGGTCAGGCCCAGCCGGTCAAGCATTGGCTTATAAGCACGCGTCACCGCCCGTGAGGCAGCGTAGAGCTTGAAACACAGCTGGTCGTCCAGTGCCAGGGACACGGCGGATACATCGATCATTTGAGCAGGGCTTCAATCTCTTGGGTCAGGTCCTGAGGCTTGGTGGTCGGGGCAAAACGCTTGACCACCTGACCGTCACGACCGATCAGGAACTTGGTGAAGTTCCACTTGATGCCCTTGGAACCCAGCAAGCCCGGCGCTTGTTTTTTAAGCTGCACGAACAGCGGATGGGCCTCGCTGCCGTTGACGTCGATCTTCTTGAACAGCGGGAAACTGACACCGAAATTCAACTCGCAGAACTCGGAAATCGCGCCTTCGTTGCCGGGCTCCTGCTTGCCGAATTGATTGCAGGGGAACCCCAACACCACCAGGCCCTGGTCCTTGTACTGCTGCCAGAGTTGTTCAAGCCCTTTGTACTGCGGGGTGAAGCCACATTTGCTGGCGGTGTTGACCACCAAAATGGCCTTGCCGGCGAAGTCGGCCAAGGTCTTTTGCTCACCTTTGATGGTGGTGCACGGGATGCTCAGCAGGTTGTTGCTCATGGCAGTGCCTCAAACAGGGGAAAGACCTGAAACGATAGTAGGCAATTCAATTGTGTGCAATTTAATTGACCGCATTGATGAGGCTCTATTTGCTCACATCAATTCCTTCATTCACGTCCGATACAAAAGTGGGAGCGGGCTTGCTCGCGAATGCAGTGGGTCAGCTACCAATAAGCTGGCTGACACACCGCATTCGCGAGCAAGCCCGCTCCCACACTTGGAAGGTGCTGCCTGCCCTAGCGCGGGACGAGGTCCAGGCACACCGAGTTGATGCAGTAGCGCAAACCAGTCGGCGGCGGACCATCCGGGAACACATGCCCCAGGTGCGCATCGCACTTGGCGCAGGTGACTTCGGTGCGGATCATGCCGTGGCTGACATCGCGGATCTCGATCATCGCGCTGTCGGCGATCGGCGCGTAGAAGCTCGGCCAGCCGCAGCCGGAGTCGAACTTGGTTTTGGAATCGAACAGCGGCTCCTTACAACAGATGCAGTGATACACACCGTCGGTTTTGGTTTCGTTGTATTTGCCGCTGAACGGGCGCTCGGTGCCCTTGAGACGACACACCTGATACTGCGCGGGGTCGAGCATGTCCCGCCACTCATCCAGGGTTTTCTGCAACTTATCCATCAATCCACCTCGGCAACTGAAAAAGCCTGATCTGTATCTTTTCCACGGAACAGGCGGCACGTATGATTGCGCCTCTTAAAAACGCCAGTCTGGCACCCGCGCTACCGGCATTCAAACGTATTTATGGGTGCGGGCCTCGCAGGATTCGCAGTACGGTAGTGTCCACGCCGTCTGGATCGTTCATTTTCAGGATCACATCGCCATGCAGGTCAGCAAATCGAACAAGCTCGCCAACGTCTGCTACGACATTCGCGGCCCAGTGCTCAAGCACGCCAAACGCCTGGAAGAGGAAGGCCATCGCATCCTCAAGCTGAACATTGGCAACCCGGCGCCGTTTGGTTTCGAAGCGCCGGACGAAATCCTCCAGGACGTGATCCGCAACCTGCCGACCGCCCAGGGCTACAGCGACTCCAAGGGCCTGTTCAGCGCGCGTAAAGCCGTGATGCAGTACTACCAGCAGAAGCAGGTGGAAGGTGTCGGCATCGAAGACATCTACCTGGGCAACGGCGTGTCCGAGCTGATCGTGATGTCCATGCAGGCCTTGCTCAACAACGGCGACGAAGTGCTGGTGCCGGCGCCCGACTACCCGCTGTGGACCGCTGCCGTGACCCTGGCTGGCGGCCACCCGGTGCACTACCTGTGCGATGAAGGCGCCGACTGGTTCCCGGACCTGGCCGACATCAAGGCCAAGATCACGCCGAACACCAAGGCCCTGGTGATCATCAACCCGAACAACCCGACCGGCGCCGTGTACTCCAGGGAAGTGTTGCTGGGCATGCTCGAGCTGGCACGCCAGCACAACCTGGTGGTGTTCTCCGACGAGATCTACGACAAGATCCTTTACGACGACGCCGTGCACATCTGCACCGGCTCCCTGGCGCCGGACCTGCTGTGCCTGACCTTCAACGGCCTGTCCAAATCCTACCGCGTGGCGGGTTTCCGCTCCGGCTGGATCGCCATCTCCGGGCCCAAGCACAACGCCCAGAGCTACATCGAAGGCATCGACATGCTGGCCAATATGCGCTTGTGTGCCAACGTGCCGAGCCAGCATGCAATCCAGACCGCCCTCGGCGGCTACCAGAGCATCAACGACCTGGTACTGCCTCAGGGCCGCCTGCTGGAGCAGCGCAACCGTACCTGGGAGTTGCTCAACGCGATCCCCGGCGTGAGCTGCGTGAAACCCATGGGCGCGCTGTATGCGTTCCCACGGATCGACCCGAAAGTCTGCCCGATCCTCAACGACGAGAAATTCGTGCTCGACCTGCTGCTGTCGGAAAAGCTGTTGGTGGTGCAGGGAACGGCGTTCAACTGGCCGTGGCCGGATCACTTCCGCGTGGTGACATTGCCGCGCGTGGATGACCTGGACATGGCCATTGGTCGCATCGGCAACTTCCTCAAGTCCTATCGCCAATAACGCACACGCCGCCGTACGACCGACATTCGGTCGTACGGCGAGTATCTGGCAACACTTCTCTACCCGCCGTCCCCTCCTCCCTGCCGCTGCACGCCACGGACCGGTCAGCCTCCTATAAATGCAGGGCGCGAAGGCTTGAATGGGGTGATCGCGGCTGGCTTTTCGGCTCGGAAAATCCTTTCAAGGCTCTACATTCAGGCTGTAGGACACAGTTTGAAATAGTCGCTCGGTTGAATCGCCCCAGGCCGCACCTTATATACCCCGCAGTACGCGACATATTAAGCATGAGGAGAATTCTACAACCATGATGCGCATCCTGCTGTTCTTGGCCACTAACCTGGCGGTCGTGCTGATTGCCAGCATCACCCTGAGCCTGTTCGGCTTCAACGGGTTCATGGCGGCCAACGGGGTTGATCTGAACCTCAATCAGCTGCTGGTCTTCTGTGCAGTCTTTGGTTTTGCCGGCTCGATCTTCTCGCTGTTCATCTCCAAGTGGATGGCGAAGATGAGCACCAGCACCCAGGTCATCACCCAGCCACGCACCCGCCATGAGCAATGGTTGCTGCAGACCGTTGAGCAGTTGTCCCGCGAGGCTGGCATCAAGATGCCTGAGGTCGGGATTTTCCCGGCGTATGAGGCCAACGCCTTTGCCACCGGCTGGAACAAGAACGACGCCCTTGTTGCGGTGAGCCAGGGCATGCTCGAACGCTTCTCCTACGACGAAGTGAAAGCGGTACTGGCCCACGAGATCGGCCACGTGGCCAACGGCGACATGGTCACCCTGGCGCTGGTACAAGGCGTGGTGAACACCTTCGTGATGTTCTTTGCACGGATCATCGGCAACTTCGTCGACAAGGTGATCTTCAAGAACGAAGAAGGCCGCGGCATTGCCTACTTCGTGGCGACCATCTTTGCCGAGGTGGTGCTGGGCTTCCTGGCCAGCGCGATCACCATGTGGTTCTCGCGCAAACGCGAGTTCCGCGCGGACGAAGCCGGTGCCCGCCTGGCCGGTACCGGGGCGATGATTGCGGCACTGCAACACTTGCGCTCCGAACAGGGCCTGCCCGTGCACATGCCGGACAGCCTGACCGCGTTTGGTATCAACGGTGGCATCAAGCAAGGTTTTGCACGCATGTTCATGAGCCACCCGCCGCTGGAAGAGCGGATCGACGCACTGCGTCGCCGGGGCTGATAGCTGCGCGGTAACACAAAAAGGGGCGATCTGATCGCCCCTTTTTTGTGAGTGCCTGAATCGCCACCGCGGGCAAGCCCGACTCCCACAAGGATCTGCTCAGGTTCACATACACGGTGAGCGACGCGGTCAATGTGGGAGCCGGGCTTGCCCGCGATGGCGATAGCAGGGTCAGTACCTTGTCAGTTGGTACACGCGCTCTTCCAGCCGCGTGACACCGTCTTGCACAAACTTCCAACTCTCACCCAGGATGTCTTGCTCTTCCACCACCTGCACAGCCCAGTGCGAGCCCAGCAACACCTTCACCTCATCATCGGTTACCGCAAACGGCGGGCCAGCCTTTTGTGTCTGATCGTAGTCGAGGGTGATCAGCAAACCCTGACAGCCCGGGCGCAACAAGGCATTCAGATGCTCGGCGTACTGCGCCCGCATCAACGGCGGCAACGCGATCAATGCCGCGCGATCGTAAAGCGCGGAGCAATCGGCCAGCGCTTCGGCGTCCAAGGCAAAGAAATCGCCGCACCACACCTCGATCTGATCCGCCTGGTACACCTTGAACACGCCATGCTGGCTGATCTTGGGCATCAGCCCTTGCTCACTGAAGAACGCCTCCACCGCCTGCTCGGACAACTCCACACCCAGCACGCGGTACCCCAAGCTTGCCAGCCACATCAGATCCAGGCTTTTGCCGCACAGCGGCACCAACACCTTTGCCCCTTCAGCCAAGGCCAGTTTTGGCCAGTGGCGTAGCAGGTAGGGGTTGACCTCGGGCAGATGAAAACCGATCTGGTTGCGTGCCCAACGCTCTTGCCAAAACTTAGGCTCCATGGAATCACCCTGAAAATTCGATCAAAAGGCGCTAAAACTTATATTAGATTTAGATCAATGATCTGATTGAAGATGGGCCCATGTTAACGCTCAGGACCCTACTTATGTTCCCCAGCCTGTTTATCTCCCACGGTTCGCCCATGCTCGCCCTGCAACCCGGTGCCAGCGGCCCGGCACTCAAGCGCCTGGCGGCCGAGTTGCCACGGCCCAAGGCCATTGTGGTGGTCTCGGCGCACTGGGAAAGCCAGGGCCTGCTGGTTACCGGCAGCGCCGCACCCGAGACCTGGCACGATTTCGGCGGCTTCCCACGGGATTTGTTCGCCGTGCAGTACCCCGCACCCGGTGACCCGCAGTTGGCAGCCCAGATAGTCGAACTGCTCAAGGCTGATGGCCTTGAGGCGCGCGTCGATGACCAGCGCCCGTTCGACCATGGCACCTGGGTGCCCCTGTCACTGATGTACCCGGCCGCCGATATCCCGGTGGTGCAGGTGTCGCTTCCAAGCCGTATGGGCCCTGCCCTGCAAACCCGCGTCGGGCATGCGCTGGCCAGTCTGCGTGAGCACGGCGTGCTGTTGATCGGTTCGGGCAGCATCACCCACAACCTGGGCGAACTGGACTGGCATGCCGGACCTGAGAGCATTGAGCCTTGGGCGCGCGATTTCCGCGACTGGGTAGTGGACAAACTCGCCGCCAACGACGAGGCGGCCTTGCACGATTATCGCCGCCAGGCGCCGCATGCCGTGCGCAGCCATCCGAGTGACGAGCACCTGTTGCCGCTGTATTTTGCGCGGGGCGCGGGTGGCGCATTCAGCGTGGCGCATCAGGGGTTCACCATGGGTGCGCTCGGGATGGACATCTACCGCTTCGGCTAACGCAGATCTAAATGTGGGATTGAGTGCTAATCCAAACCTGAAATCCAGGCAAAAAAAATCCCCGAACCAGTCGGGGATTTTTTATGTGCGATCAATCAGCCCAAGGGCGGATCAATCTTCGCGGTAGCGACGCAGCTTCAGCTGCTTACCGGCAACGCGAGTGTCTTTAAGCTTGGTCAGCAGTTTTTCCAGACCGTCTTCCGGCAGCTCCACCAGGGAGAAGCTGTCACGAACCTGGATACGACCGATCGCTTCACGTGCCAGGCCACCCTCGTTGAGGATAGCGCCCAGCAGGTTCTTGGCCGCGATGCCATCACGCGCGCCCAGCGCGGTACGGCAACGAGCACGGCCTTCAGCCAATGGAACCGGAGCACGACGCTCACGATCACCACGGTCTGGACGGTCGCCAGTACGCTCTGGACGATCACCGCGCGGAGCGTTGTTCGGCACCAGTGGACGTTCTTTCTCGATCGCAGCCAGGGTCAGCGCTTGACCGTTGGTAGCCTTGCGCAGCAGGGCTGCAGCCAGGGCACGCGGGGTGCAACCGATATCGGCAGTCAGGCGGTCCAGCAGTTCGCCGTGGGTCGATTCAGCGTCAGCCACCAGCGGCGACAGGCTGTTGGTCAGTTTCTTGATGCGAGCATCGAGAACGGCCTGGGCATCCGGCAGGCGGACTTCGGCAACTTTCTGACCGGTTACACGCTCGATCACTTGCAGCATGCGGCGCTCACGCGGAGTCACCAGCAGCAGTGCACGACCTTCGCGACCGGCACGGCCGGTACGGCCGATACGGTGAACGTAAGACTCTGGGTCGTACGGCATGTCAACGTTGAACACGTGGGTGATACGTGGAACGTCGAGACCACGGGCAGCAACGTCGGTCGCCACAACGATGTCCAGACGGCCATCCTTGAGGGAGTCGATCACGCGCTCACGTTGGTTCTGGGCAATGTCACCGTTCAGCGCAGCGGCTTTGTAGCCTTTGGCTTCCAGGGCACTGGCCAGGTCCAGGGTCGCTTGCTTGGTGCGCACGAACATGATCAGGGCGTCGAAGTCTTCGACTTCCAGCAGGCTTAATACAGCCGAGGTCTTCTGGTCAGCGTGAACCAACAGGTGAGCCTGTTCGATCGCGGTAACGGTCTGAGTCTTGGTCTGGATCTTCACGTGTTGCGGATCGCGCAGGTGGCGTTCGGCAATGGCACGGATCGACTGTGGCAGGGTGGCCGAGAACAATACGGTCTGACGGGTCGGTGGCAGCGCCTTGAAGATGACTTCCAGGTCATCCATGAAGCCCAGCTTCAACATTTCGTCAGCTTCGTCCAGAACCAGGTGGTTCACGGTCGACAGGACTTTTTCGTCACGACGCAGGTGGTCGCACAGACGGCCCGGAGTGGCGACAACGATCTGTGCACCGTTACGGATTGCTTTAAGTTGTGGGCCCATAGGCGCGCCGCCGTAAACGGCCACAACGGTTACGCCTGGCATTTGCTTGGCGTAGGTTTCAAAAGCGGTTGCTACTTGCAGCGCCAACTCACGGGTTGGCGCCAGGATCAGGGCTTGCGGCTCGCGCTTGGCAGGATCGATGCAGTGCAGGATTGGCAGGGCGAACGCGGCGGTTTTACCGGTACCGGTTTGCGCTTGGCCAATCATGTCTTGGCCGGCCATGATGATCGGAATCGATTGCTGCTGAATAGCCGAAGGTTCTTCGTAGCCGGTCGCGATGACGGCTGCAAGAATGTTCGGGTTAAGATTAAAAGCGGCGAAGCCGCCGGTTTCCTGGGTCATGGGTCTGCCTCTAAGTGCATCCGCAAAGACCCATGCTCCAAAGCTGCGCATGCCGTGTTGAGACTCAAGAGTCGCCCTGGCTGCTTTGTCGGCGGGGATTTGCGAAAACGAATGAATGAAAAAGATTCGTCAAGGAAGAGTCCGCTGTGCGGACGTGCAGCCGAAGCTGACTTCGGGGAATTGCGCTACCTAAACGCGGCCCGGTTAAAGGCCGGCGCGCACTATACCGGAAATAGCTGAAAAAGGGAGCTTTTTTTATCGCAAAGCGCCGATAAACCGCGCTGCATCAAAGCCTTTGCGGATAGCCGCGCCAGGGTCTATTTTTCAAAGGCCCGGCCCTGTTGGTCATAACGCTTAAACGGTTCACCTGCCCATCAAGACCTTTGGTCTGAAACCCACCCAAGCCCTGAGGGCACACCCGATGAATCAAGCCAGCAGCAGTCGCGTCAGCCGTGAGTTACAGGGCCATGTCCTGCTGTTGGGTCTGGACCGAGTGGCCAAGCGCAATGCCTTTGACCTGGATCTGCTCAATGAGCTGAGCCTGGCCTATGGCGAATTTGATCGAAACGACGAGGCCCGGGTGGCCGTGGTGTTTGCCCACGGCGACCACTTCACCGCCGGGCTGGACCTGGCCAATGTCAGCGGCGTGATGTCCGGAGGCTGGCAACCGCCACTGGGCGGCTGCGATCCATGGGGGGTGTTCGCCGGGCCGAGGGTCAATAAACCGGTGATCGTCGCGGCCCAGGGCTACTGCCTGACCATCGGCATCGAGTTGATGCTGGCAGCCGATATCAATATTTGCGCGAGCAACACGCGCTTTGCGCAAATGGAAGTAAAGCGTGGGATCTTTCCGTTTGGCGGCGCGACCTTACGTTTTCATCAGGTGGCCGGCTGGGGCAACGCCATGCGCTGGTTGCTCACCGGCGATGAATTTGATGCACACGAGGCGCTCAGGCTGGGCTTGGTGCAAGAAGTGATGGCCAGCGAAGATTTGCTGCCGCGCGCCATTGAGCTAGCCAGCCGTATTGCCCGCCAGGCGCCGCTGGGTGTGCAAGCGACGCTGATGTCGGCGCGCCAGGCACGGATGGAAGGCGAAACCGTTGCCGCCGCCGGGTTGCAGGTGGTGGTGGAGAAGCTGCTCAACAGTGAAGATGCCAAAGAGGGTGTGCGGGCGATGGTTGAGAAGCGGCCGGGGGTGTTCAAGGGGATTTGAGTAGAACAGTGTCGGCCTCATCGCGGGCAAGCCCGCTCCCACATTTGATCGCCTATCCCCTGTGGGAGCCGGGCTTGCCCGCGATGGCGCCAGTACCGGCAACTAAGTCGCCGGCCGAATCGCCTTGATCAACGCCTGCAACGAGTACCCCAACCGCGGCGCCAAAGCGTCGGCACGCGCCGTTAGCGCACCCAGGTCCAGTGCCTGATCCAGCTCCGAAGGCACCAGCAAAATCACATTGCCCTCCTTCACCGGCAGCTCCCAGTAATGCCGGTGATACAACCCGCGCAGCAACGCCGCACCCAGTGGCTTGCCATCATCGGTTGCCCACTGGTTGATCACCAGCCAGCCGCCAGGGTTGAGTTTCTTCTGGCAGTTTTCCAGGAAGGTCCAGGCCAGGTGCCCCACGCCCGGGCCGACGTCGGTATACAGGTCGACGAAAATCAGGTCGGCCGATTCGGCGGTGTCGAGCAACTGCAGCGCGTCGCCAATACGGATGTACAGGCGCGGATCGTCATCCAGCCCCAGGTACTCAATGGCCAGGCGCGGCACGTCCGGGCGCAGCTCAATGGCTTCGACGTCTTCCAGCGGCAGAAACTTGAGGCACGCCTGGGTCAGCGTGCCGGCGCCCAGCCCGAGGAACAGCGCACTCTCCGGTTGCTCGTGGCACAACGCGCCAATCAGCATCGCGCGGGTGTAGTCGTACTCCAGCCAACTCGGGTCGGCGGTGAATACGCAGCTTTGCTCGATGGCGTCGCCAAACTCGAGAAAGCGGTAATCGGCCACTTCAAGCACGCGGATCATGCCGAAATCATCATGGACTTCGGCCAGCAGGCGCTCGACACGCTCCTCGGTCATCACTACTCCTAAAGGGTTTACCGCACGGCAAAGGCGCGATTGTCGGCCAACCGGCGGCAACAGGTCACGCACTAATTGCTGATAACATTGGCGCCCCACCGTCAATCAACCAATCGAGTTCACGATGAGCCAACCCTGGAGCCCCGACAGCTGGCGCGCCCTGCCGATCCAGCAACAACCCCAGTACCCGGACGCTGCACACTTGCTGCAAGTGGAGCAGAACCTGGCCAGCTACCCGCCACTGGTGTTTGCCGGGGAAGCCCGCGAGTTGCGCCGTCAGTTCGCCGAAGTGACCCAGGGCCGCGCGTTCCTGCTGCAGGGCGGTGACTGCGCCGAAAGCTTTGCCGAGTTCTCCGCGGCAAAAATCCGCGACACCTTCAAGGTGCTGCTGCAGATGGCAATCGTGATGACCTTCGCCGCCGGCTGCCCGGTGGTCAAAGTCGGGCGCATGGCCGGCCAGTTCGCCAAGCCGCGCTCGGCCAACGATGAAACCATCGACGGCGTCACCCTGCCCGCCTACCGTGGCGACATCGTCAACGGCATCGGTTTCGACGAGAAAAGCCGCGTACCGGACCCGGATCGCCTGCTGCAGTCTTACCACCAGTCCACCGCCACGCTGAATTTGCTGCGCGCGTTTGCCCAAGGCGGATTTGCCGACCTGCATCAAGTGCACAAGTGGAACCTGGACTTCATTGCCAACTCCGCACTGGCCGAAAAATACAGCCAGCTGGCCGACCGTATCGACGAAACCCTGGCCTTCATGCGCGCCTGCGGCATGGACAGCTCGCCGCAACTGCGCGAAACCAGCTTCTTCACCGCCCACGAAGCGCTGCTGCTCAACTACGAGCAAGCCTTCGTGCGCCGCGACAGCCTGACCAACGATTACTACGACTGCTCGGCCCATATGCTCTGGATCGGCGACCGCACCCGTCAGCTGGGCGGCGCCCACGTCGAATTCCTGCGCGGGGTGAACAACCCGATCGGCGTCAAGGTCGGCCCGAGCATGAACCCCGACGATTTGATCCGCTTGATCGACATTCTCAACCCGGACAACGACCCCGGCCGCCTCAACCTGATCGCGCGCATGGGCGCCGGCAAGGTGGGCGACCACCTGCCCAACCTGATCCGCGCCGTGCAGCGCGAGGGCAAGCAGGTGCTGTGGAGCTCGGACCCGATGCATGGCAACACCATCAAGGCCAGCAGCGGCTACAAGACCCGCGACTTTGCGCAGATTCTTGGCGAGGTGAAAGAGTTCTTCCAGGTGCATCAAGCCGAAGGCTCGTATGCCGGCGGGATTCACATCGAAATGACCGGACAGAACGTGACCGAATGCATCGGCGGCGCGCGACCGATCACCGAAGATGGCCTGTCGGACCGCTATCACACCCACTGCGACCCACGGATGAATGCCGATCAGTCGCTGGAATTGGCGTTTTTGATTGCCGAGACCTTGAAGCAAGTCAAACGCTGAGATTTGGGTGAGCGGGCTTCCTGTGGCGAGCGGGCTTGCCCCGCGTTGGGTGGCGCAGCCGCCCCACTACAACCACTGCGGTGTGTCTGGAAGAATGAGGTGGATGGTTTTGGGGGGCTTCGCCACCCAACGCGGGGCAAGCCCGCTCGCCACAAAAACCAGCTGCAACTCAGGTTTGCAGCATTGCGACTCTTAACCGAGCAGCACTCGGCCGCTGGCAATTGAGCTGGACCTGTTCCAGCCCCAACCAATCAGCCATCTGCCGCAGGTTCAAGGCCAGCGCCTGCATCCCCTCCTCGTCCAGCCCCGGCTCTTCTTCGTGCACCGCATGCACCGCCAGCCGCCCATGGGCGCGTTCGGCGCGCAGGTCGACACGCGCGGCGATCCGCTCATTGTGCAAAAACGGCAGCACGTAATAGCCGTACACCCGCTTGTCTTGCGGGGTGTAGATCTCCAGCCGGTAGCGAAAATCAAACAATCGCTCGGTGCGGCTGCGTTCCCAGATCAGTGAGTCGAACGGCGACAACAAGGCACTGGCCGGCACTTTGCGCGGTACCTTCGGTTCCGGCAGGCAGTACGCCGGTTGCTTCCAGCCCTGCACCTGACACACCCGCAGTTGCCCATCCTCGACCAGCTCGGCCAAGCGGTCACGACTGTCGGCAGGGTCCAGGCGGAAATAATCGCGCAGATCCTTTTCGGTACCGACGCCCAAGGCAGTCGCACTGTGCAGCAACAAACCGCGCTGGGCCTCGGCCTCGTTCACGGTGGCCAGAAGGAGGTCGGCGGGGATGACGCGCTCGGGCAAATCATAGAGCCGCTCAAACCCGCGCCGCCCCGCCACCGTGACCAATCCCGCAGCAAACAGCCATTCCAGTGCGTGCTTTTCATCACTCCAATCCCACCACGGGCCGGCGCGCTCCTCACGGGTCGACAAGCTGCCAGCACCCACCGCGCCCTGTTGCTCGACGGTCTGCAGCACGCGCTGGATAGTGGCCTGCTGTTCACGCCCGAAACGCGCCATCTGCGCGTAAATCCCCTGCCCCTGCTTGGCCCGCTCCATGCGCCAGCGCATCAACGGGTACAGCGCCATGGGCAGCAACGAGGCCTCATGGCCCCAATACTCAAAGAGCGAGCGCCGCCGCCCCCGGCTCCAGGCAGCTTGTTCGAGGATCAGCGGGGAGTACTGGCCAAGGCGGGAAAACAGCGGCAAGTAATGCGAGCGCACCACGGCGTTGACCGAATCGATCTGCAGCACACCCAAGCGCTCGATCAAACGATTGAGGTGCGTGGCCTTGATCAGTGCCGGCGCCTGGCGCCCGGAAAACCCCTGGGCCGCCAGCGCCATGCGTCGAGCGTGCTTGAGTGAAAAAGACAGGTCGGCGGGCATGAGTCTCTCCGTATGGGCTCGCCGACAACCCTACTGCATTCCAGGTTACTTTCGCAGCGGGTCTTGCCAGAAATGCAGGTGACTGTCCTGCTCCACATCGCCCCGATTAAGCCCGATGTCCTTGAGCGCATCGTCGCTCAAACTCGCCAGCGCCTGGCGCTCATGGTGCAGCGCCTGCCACCGGGCAACCCGCTGGAAAAATCCGGAAAACGGACGTTTCGTCATCAACACAAAACCTTTCTGACCTTTCATCTTCTCGCCCTCCAATGGGGATGACGAGAGTGTGTGCCTGGCACTATGATCAATCCAACGAATGTTTCTTATGTAATACATCTCGGAGATTGATCAATTGTCCGGCTACCCAAGCATCGACACTGAAGTGCTGCGCACCTTCGTCGCCATCGCCGATCAGGGCGGCTTTACCCGCGCCGGTGAACTGGTCAACCGCACACAGTCGGCGGTGAGCATGCAAATGAAGCGCCTCGAAGAAGACGTGCTGCAGCGCAAGCTGTTCGAGCGCGACGGTCGTCAAGTGCGGCTGACGGCCGAAGGCCAGGTATTGCTGGGTTATGCGCGGCGCATCCTGAAACTGCACAGTGAGGTGTTCAACACCCTGCGCGAACCTCACATGGTCGGGCTGGTGCGCATCGGCACGCCGGATGATTACGTGATGCGTTTCCTGCCGGGGATTCTCAAACGGTTTTCCAAGGCCTACCCGCTGATCCAGATCGAAATGCACTGCGAGTCGTCGGCGGTGTTGATGCAGCGGCGCGACCTGGCGCTGACCGTGATCAGCCGCGAGCCCGGCAATGAAATCGGCGAATTGCTGCGCAGTGAGCGCATGGTCTGGGTGGCGGCGCCGTGCTTCTGCGTGGATGAGCACGAGACCTTGCCCCTGGCTATTTCCGGCGTCGACAGCTTTTGCACCCAATGGACCCGCAGCGCGCTGGATGCTGCCGGCATCGATTATCGCCTGGCGTACCACAGCTCCAACGTCGCGGCGATTCAAGCCGTGGTCGGCTCGGGGCTGGCGGTGATGGTCAGCATGGAAGGCCTGGTGACCGACGACTTACGGATCCTGGGCAGCGATGAAGGCTTTCCGCCTCTGCCGTCGATGAGCCTGCGCCTGCTACGCAACCCGGCGATGGCCTCGCCCATCACCGAATGCCTGGCCGAATACATCCTCGAAGGCTTCAGACTTTAAACGTCAGCATCACCGCGCACACCGCCAGAAAGCCGCAGAACAGGCCGCGCAATACCCGTTCCGGCAGCGCGTGGGCAACTTTTACCCCCCAACTGATACTGAGCAGGCCACCGACCGCCAATGGCACGCCGATCATCCAATCCACCTCCTGGTGCCAGGCGTAGGTGACCAGGGTCACGCTGGTACTGGGCAGCGCCAACGCCAGCGACAGGCCTTGAGCGACCACTTGGGTGGTACCGAAAAGACTGGTCAGCACCGGCGTCGCCACCACTGCGCCACCCACGCCAAACAAGCCGCCCATGGAACCCGAGGCAGCGCCGAGCACGCCGAGCCAAGGCCAGGAATAACGCATCTGCGCAGTCGGCGGCGCATTGCGAGTGAACATGCGCAGCAAGTTGTAAGCGGAGAGCGTCAGCAGGAATGCAATAAAACCGATGCGCATCGCGCCGGCGTCCAGGCCCACCGCCCAGATCGAGCCCAGCCAGGCAAAGCAGAAACCCATGACACCCAACGGCAACGCGTGGCGCAATTCGATACGGTTACGCTGGTGATAACGCCAAAGCGCCAGCATCACATTGGGCACCACCATCACCAGCGCGGTGCCTTGGGCGAGCTGTTGATCCAGCCCAAACAACACGCCCAACACCGGGATGGCAATCAGCCCGCCGCCAATGCCGAACAGGCCGCCGACCGTGCCCAGGGCTGCGCCCAATACCAGGTACATCGCTAAATCCAACACCGCGCATCACTCCAAAAGCCCAGGCGAAGCATGCTACGCAGTCGCCTGTGGCGTGGAAACGCACAGCAACGCACAATGGCTGTGCCGAACTCGCATAAGCGCCTCCTCATGAACCCCAATACCTTGACCGACCAACTGAGCCTGTTTCTTGATGTGCTGGAAACCGGCAGTTTTTCCGCCGCCGCCCGCCGCCATCCGCTGACCCCTTCGGCAGTGGCTCGGCGCATTGACAGCCTGGAAAGCTCGGTCGGCAGCCGCTTGTTTCAGCGCAGCACCCATGCCGTGGTGCCAACACCGGCAGGCCTGGCGTTTGCCGAACGGGCGCGACGGATTGTCAGCGAGTTGCAACTGGCCCGGGCCGAGGCGGTATCGTTGAGCCACGCGCCGGAGGGCCTGATCCGCGTGGACGCGCCGGCAGCCTTCGGCCGACGGCACTTGGCGCCGGTGATTGCCGACTTTCTGAACGTGTATCCGGGGCTGGATGTGCACCTGCATTTGATCGACAGCTTTGTCGACATGCAGGGCGCCCACTTGGGCAAGGTCGACCTGGTGCTGCGCGCCGGGCACATCGTCGACACCCGCTTGATCGCCACGCCATTGGCCAGCATCGTGCGCATCGCCTGCGCCAGCCCCGCTTACCTCAAAAGCCGTGGCACGCCGACCCATCCTCGGGACCTGAGCGAGCATGATGGCCTCGACTGGGACGGCCTGGCGCCGATGTTCGCCTGGCGCTTCGAGCTGGACGGGCGCCGCGCCACCTATCGCCCGCAACGCATTCGCCTGAGTGCCAATAATGCCGAAGCACTGCTGTGCGGCGCGCTCGCTGGGCTGGGCATCGCGCACTTGCCGACGTGGCTGGCCAGTGAATACCTGGTGCGTGGTGAGTTATTACCGCTGTTTTGCGAAAACGGCCTGCCCAGCCCGGAAACCACCGGCATTTACGCGCTGCGTCTGGAACAGCAGGCCAATGCACGCAGCCGCCTGCTGCTGGAATACCTCAAGTCCCGCTTCAGCCCAGTACCGCCCTGGGATCTGGCATTACAAAGCGGCCTGGTCTGACCCAATAGCCAGAATTATCTGGCGCATTAAAGGTTTGATCGCTAGATTCCAGCCCATATACGCTTTTTCGAGGCACTGTCATGCGCAAAAATCCCGACCCTTGCGAATCCCTCATGCTGGATAACCAGCTGTGTTTCGCCCTGCACTCCACTTCGTTGCTGATGACCAAGGTCTACAAGCCACTGCTGCAAGCCCTCGGCCTGACCTATCCGCAGTACCTGGCGATGATGGTGCTGTGGGAAGAGGATGGTTTGACCGTCGGCGAAATCAGCACTCGCCTGCTGACCGATCCGGGTTCGCTGACGCCGCTGCTCAAGCGGTTGGAGGCCGAAGGCCTGCTCAGCCGGACCCGCAGCCGCGAAGATGAACGTGTGGTGGTGGTGGAATTGACCCAGGCCGGCCGTGCGTTGCAGGAAAAGGCCATGGGGATTCCGCAGTGCATCCTCGGCGCCAGCGGGTTACAGCTGGAGCAGTTGCGCAAGTTGCAAAGTGATTTGATTGCCTTGCGGGGAAATCTGCAAGACGCCATTTAAAGGCATTCACGCAGTAAAAAGGTGGGAGCTGGCTTGCCTGCGATCGCGGTACATCAGTCATGAATGCATTGGCTGACACTGCGCAATCGCAGGCAAGCCAGCTCCCACATTTGTTTGGGTATGTGCCAGAAAATAACGTCCGGAAAAGATTTCTGTAAATTTATCTTGCGCGCTAAACATTAGCGCTATACATTCGCCCTCACCAACTACTTAGCGCGCAAACATTTAGCGCTAAAAACCCAAGAGGACGACACCATGCAAACGCTCTATACCGCAGTAGCCACCGCCACTGGCGGCCGTGATGGTCGTGCTGTTTCCAGCGACAACATCCTCGACGTCAAACTCTCCACCCCCAAAGAGCTGGGCGGCGCCGGCGGCCAAGCCACCAACCCTGAGCAACTGTTCGCGGCCGGCTACTCGGCCTGCTTCATCGGCGCACTGAAGTTCGTCGCCAGCCAGACCAAACGCAAAATCCCGGATGACGCTTCGATCACTGCCCACGTCGGCATCGGTCAAATCCCCGGCGGTTTCGGCCTGGACATCGACTTGCACGTGAGCCTGCCGGGCCTGGCGCAGGATGATGCGCAAAGCCTGGTCGACGCGGCTCACCAAGTCTGCCCGTACTCCAACGCCACCCGTGGCAACGTCGATGTGCGCCTGCACGTGACTGTCTGATGCCCTTTGCCGCCACTGGAGAAGGCCATGAACATAATGGGTAAAGCCCTCGGCACCCTGCTCGCGCTGTCGATCAACACCGCGTTCGCCGCAAGCGCATTACCCGGTGGCGATCAACCAGGCCTAAGGCGCGACCCAAGGTGCCGGAAGTCCGTTCAGCCTTGCAGCAGACCTCGCAAGCGCTCAAGCAACACCTGAACTAAACAGGCGCCCATGAAAAAGCCCGACTCAAGGTCGGGCTTTTTTTCGTATCGGCGGGGCCAGAATTACTTCTTGGCGCGACCTTTGTACGAACCACCTTCACGGGTGTCGATCTCGATCAGGTCGTCGATTTCGATGAAATCAGCCACTTGCAGCTCGGTACCGTTAGCCAGTTTGGCAGGCTTCATGACCTTGCCCGAAGTGTCGCCGCGAGCGGAACCTTCGGTGTAGGCAACTTTACGCACGATAGTGGTAGGCAGCTCTACGGAAACCAGGCGGTCTTCGAAGAAGATCGCTTCGCAGACGTCTTCCATGCCTTCTTCAACGAACGGCAGAACAGCTTCGATATCTTCAGCGTTCAGCTCGTACATGGTGTAGTCGGTGGTGTCCATGAACGTGTAGGTGTCGCCGCTGATGAAGGACAGGGTCGCTTCTTTGCGGTCGAGGATCACGTCGTCCAGTTTGTCGTCGGCGCTGTAAACGATCTCGGTCTTGTAACCGGTCAGCAGGTTCTTCAGCTTGGTCTTCATGATTGCGCTGTTACGACCAGACTTGGTGAACTCAGCTTTCTGAACCAGCCAAGGGTCGTTTTCGAGACGGATCACTGTACCGGGTTTCAGTTCTTTACCAGTTTTCATTGCGTATATCCGAAATTTGGATGGGATTTACAAAAATCAAGGTCGCGTATCATATCCAACTTTCATAAAACTGTACCAGCGCCGTCGCAAGATCAGCCTGCAAGCCTTGTTCCAGACACCACGCCTGGGCGTTCTGACACACCTCTGGCCAGTGCTCCAGCAGCATTTTCCACGGTTGTGCCATATCGCCATCAGCGTTCCAGGCTTGCCAAAGGGCAACCACCGCTGCCTTGGCGGCGGGCGATAAGGCGCCGGTGTACAGCTGCAGGAAGGCATCAAGCTTGTCCAGATGGATGTCTTCGTCCTGGCGATAGATGTGCCACAGCATCGGCCGACCGGCCCATTGGGCGCGTACGAACGAGTCTTCGCCGCGCACGGCGTTGAAGTCGCAGCACCACAGCAGGCGGTCATATTGCTCCTGGCGTACGAACGGCAATACCTGCACCGTCAGGGCATCGCGCTGATGCACCGCCCCCACCGCAAGCCCTTCCACGCCGAGCCAGCGCTGCACATCGCCAAGGATGCGGCCTTCCGGCACCAACAGATGAGTGGCACGCCCGTCCGTCGCCAGCACGTCCAGCCAACCGGCGAGCCCGGCGTTTTCGTAGGCAAACAGCGACATCAAACGCGCGCCATCTGCCGGAAATACGCCCAGCGCTTGCAGGAATTGTCGCTGTGCGGCGCGATCCTCTTGAAAAGCCTGACGCTGCTCCAGCAAGCCGCCTTCGCGTAAAAGCCCGCCAGTGCCCGGCCGAAAGCCAGGAAAGAAGAAATACTTCTGTACGCCCTTGAACTTCACCGACGGCAGGCGATGGCAACCCACCACCCAGTCTTCAGCGCTGAGGTAGTCCAGGTTCATCCACAACGGCGTGCGGTCGCGCGCGGCCATGGCTTCCATGTACTCAGGTGGCAACTGGCAGGCAAAGGCTGCGATCACGACATCGGCGCAAGGCGAGTCGCGCCATTGTGCCGGCCAATGGCACACCTCTACGCCCTCCAGCCATTGCTGGTTCAGTTGCACATCAATCTCTGGGCACATGCGTTCAAAAGCACGCAAGTCATCGACCCACAAGCGCACGTCGCAGGCGTGCTCCACCACCAATTGCCGGGCCAGGCGCCAGGTCACGCCGATGTCGCCGTAGTTGTCGACGACGCTGCAAAAAATATCCCAGCGGGCTTTCATTCCGGGCTCCAACACTCAAAGGCTCGATTGTCCGCATAAATGCGCCGATGCAGAAGGCTTGATCGCGATTATTCTGCACAGTGGCTGTGCGACAATCGCCGCCACGCCGCAAATGCCCGCCAGGAGGCCACTATGTCTGATCGTTCGTTGTCGCTGTTCAAGCTCAGTATCGCAGTGGCGTTCGGCCTGTGGCTGGGGTTTATCGCCATTGTGCTGACCACCTGGCTGGCGTCGCGCTACGTGTTCCCGCAAAGCCTGGCGCCGGTGGCGCAGGCCGTCCAGCAACTGGGCAAGCCCGCCAGCGTTGTTGCGCCAGAGCCGCCGAACCGTATGTTCGAGCAGTACCAGGAAAACCTTCGCAAGCAGGAACAACAGCAAACCCTGGACCAGGCGCGCAACAACGCGCGCAACCTGTCCAACCCCAAATGCCAGTTCTGGCTGCAACAGGACCAGAACGCGCCCAATGAAAAGAGCAAGGCGAATGTCCTGCAATTCTGCGATTGATGCCCATGAATAAGCACGCCGTCCTCCAGTTGATCCTGGAAAAACTCACCGTCGACCTCGACATTGCCCAGCGCGCCGCGCAGACCGCCTACGAGACCGCGACCCACGAAGAGAATATCGCCGAGAACAAATACGACACGCTGGGGCTGGAAGCGTCTTACCTCGCGGTCGGGCAAGCCAAGCGCGTCGAAGAAATCAAGCAGTCGCTGGCGCTGTGCCAGAACCTGCAGTTGCGTGCTTACGACGATCAGCGCGGCATAGAAGTCGGCGCGCTACTGGGTTTGGAAGACGAGAACGGTCGCCAGCAGTGGCTGTTCCTGGCGCCGGATGCGGCGGGCTTGAAGGTTGACGTAGTGGGGCAACCGGTGACCGTCATCACCCCGCGCTCGCCGCTGGGCAAAAGCCTGCTGGGCAAGTTCGAGGGTGATGAGGTGGAGATTCTGGTGGCGGGCGCCCGGCAACACTTCACGGTTACCGAGGCCCGATAAGCCACTCAGTGGACGGGCAGTTCTACGCCGTCAAACAGCTCTTCCAGTTCTTGCTTGTTGTGGCACTGGATCGCCTTGGCCATGACTTCGCGGGTCAGGTGCGGCGCGAATTTCTCGATGAAGTCGCACATGAAGCCACGCAGGAACGTGCCACGACGGAAACCGATCTTGGTCACGCTGGACTCGAACAGCTCGCTGGCGTCGAGCACCACCAGGTCTTTGTCGAGGTTGGTATCGACCGCCATCTTGGCCACGATACCCACGCCCAGGCCCAGTCGGACGTAAGTCTTGATCACGTCGGCGTCGGCTGCGGTAAACACCACTTTCGGCGTAAGGCCGCGATGGCTGAAGGCTTCGTCGAGCTTGGAGCGGCCGGTGAAACCGAACACGTAAGTCACGATCGGGTATTCGGCCAGGGCTTCGAGGGTCAACTTCGGCAGCTTGGCCAACGGGTGACCCTGGGGCACGACCACGCAACGGTTCCAGCGGTAGCACGGCATCATCACCAGGTCGCCGAACAGCTCGAGGGCTTCGGTGGCGATGGCGAAATCGACGGTGCCGTCAGCGGCCATCTCGGCGATCTGCATCGGCGATCCCTGGTGCATGTGCAGGGCGACGTCCGGGTATTGCTTGATGAAATCGCGGATCACCGGCGGCAAGGCATAACGCGCCTGGGTGTGCGTGGTGGCGATCGACAGGGTGCCTTTTTTCTCGTTGGAGAATTCCTGGGCAATCTGCTTGATGCTTTCGACTTTGCGCAGGATCTCGCCGGCGGTGGTGATGATGCGCTCGCCGGCCGGGGTGACGCGGGTCAAGTGCTTGCCGCTGCGCGCGAACACTTCGACGCCCAGCTCGTCTTCGAGCAGGCGGATCTGCTTGCTGATACCGGGTTGCGAGGTGTAAAGGCTTTGAGCGGTAGCGGAAACGTTGAGGTCGTGGTGCGCCACTTCCCAGATGTAGCGCAGTTGTTGAAGCTTCATATGTGTCCCTCAAAGCAGATAGACGCCACGGGTATCAGCGACGGTATATAACTATATTAAAGGTTAGACGGATAAATCTAGAACTTTTTATCGTTTTTACCGATCAGGCATCGTCACTGCGCCGGCGCTGCAGCGAGGGCACCATATAGACCGGCACCGTCGCCAACTGCAGCACCCTTGCGGCCGTGCGCCCCAGCGGCGTGGCAGCGGCCGTTGCGTGGCTGTGACTTCCTACGATCAACAAGTCGACGGAAAGTTTTCGCAGCTGGTCGAGAATCACCTCGCACGGGTCGCCCTGGATCACGCGCACCGAGCGAATCAATTTCAGGTCCTGCTCCCCTTCCCCCAGCTCCTCGCGAAAACTGTCCAGCACCCGCTGCTCGATGGTTGCCATCACCGTGGTCAGCCCCTGGCTCTGCCATTCGTTCAGGGCTTTCTCATCAAGGTAGCTTTGCAACACCGATTCGGCGAACAGCCCGAGCGGCTCGACCACATGAATCACATACAAATCCGCCTTGAACGTTCGGGCCAGTGCCAGCGCATGCTGCATGACATAGGGCGCATACAGACCGAGGTCCGTGGCGTACAGCATCGAACGAATCATAGAACCTCCTGGACGGCCAGGATGGCGGGGATTGAATGAGCTTAGCAGCGCCTGCGGGACTGGGGCTCAGCTCTCGGTGTGGATTTTCAACTCATTGCTGATGCCGTGGGGCACATGCCCGGTGGCCACCACCTCCCTGGCCTTCTCGCAATGACCGGCCTGGTCATCGAAAAACACATCGGCGGCGAACGCCTCCAGGAACGCGGATTTCTCCAGACCACCGAGGAACAACGACTCGTCCAGACGGATATCCCATTCGCGCAGGGTGCGAATCACCCGCTCGTGGGAAGGCGCCGAACGCGCGGTGACCAACGCTGTGCGAATCGGGCACGCCTCGTCTGCGAACTCGCTCTGCAACACGTTAAGCGCCGCTAGGAACCCCTTGAACGGACCACCGTGCAACGGCTGGCGCGCCGACTCGCGCTCGTTGGCCAGAAACGCCTCCAGCCCGCCTGATTGATAGACACGCTCGGACTCATCGGAAAACAGCACCGCATCGCCGTCGAACGCAATCCGCAATTCTTCACTCGAGGCCCGATGCGGGCCGCCCGACAGAATCGTCGCCGCGGCAAACCCGGCATCCAGTGCACTGCGCACATCTTCGGCATGGGTCGACAGAAACAGATGGCAGCCAAATGCGGCCAGGTAAGGATAGGGACTGCGCCCGCCGACGAACGCGGCGCGGGAAATATCCAGGCCGTAATGCTGGATCGAATTGAACACGCGCAAGCCGGTGTCGGCACTGTTGCGCGACACCAGCACCACTTCGACGCGGGCCCGGCCCAAGCTGGCGTTAAGGCTCAAGAGCTTCTTGACCAAAGGAAAGGCATCGCCAGGCTCGAGGGTTTCTTCCTCGTGCTCGATCTGGTACTTGCGGTAAGCCTCTACCCCTTCGGCCAGGTAGACCTTGTGACTGTCACTCAGGTCGAACAGTGCACGCGATGAAATCGCCAGCACCAGTTTGTCGCCCAATCCCTTCGCCATGGTGTTTCCCCCGAATCAGCGGTTGTGCCGATCAATAAAACTCAAGGCCTGGTAAAGCGCCTGCATGCGTGGCAATTCGCAACCCGCCGCTTTTGCGGCGGCCAATGGCCGGGCGTAGATCGCCGCCAGTTCCAACGGACGTTTGTGCACATGGTCGTGATACATGCTGGGCAGGTAGTCGTCCATGGTTTCGGTCATGGCGAACATCTGCTCGGCGTAACTGGCAGGGATTTCATGGCCGCAGGCGTGCGCGCCTTTGACCACTTCAGCCATCAATGCCTGGATCAACTCGCGGCTCGATTCATCAGCCATCAACGCGGTGGTGCCAGTGCCCAGCAACACGGAGAGGCCGTTATACGGCACATTCCACACCAGCTTGTGCCAGCGAGCCTGGTGTACATTGGCCATGGCCTGGGACTCGATACCGGCCTGGTGAAACAGCGCGGCGCCCTCTTCGACAATCGCCTGCTGGCGCGATTCATCGTTGGCCGCTGTGCCGCTGTGGTAACCAAGATTGACCCGGCCCAAGGCCTGATGCTCGACGACGCCCGGCGCAGAGCGGTGCACGCCGATGTAGCACAGGCCACCCAGCAAGTGCAGCGACGGCGGCAGGTGTTCGCGCAGGCTGTCCTCGACGTCGAGGCCGTTTTGCAACAGCACCACCTTGGCGTCCGGCGCGGCGACCTGGGCGATGGTCGGCGCGAGGTCCACGTTACCGGTGGATTTGGTGCCCACCAGCAGCCAGTCGCACGCCGGCATGTCCGCAGCGCGGGCGTAGGCCTGCACCGGGTGCAGGTGCAACTTGCCATGCAGCGTACTGTTGAGGTGCAGGCCGTGCTCGCTGACCGCCGCGTATTCGCTGCGCAACAGGAAGTGCACGTCGAACCCGGCACGCGCCAGCATCACGCCGTAGAACCCACCGATAGCACCGGTGCCGATAATGCCAATGCGTGGCGACGGGGATGCAACTGCGGTCATGGCAAATCCTCTGGTGTGCGGGTAAGTGCTTGATTCACTGCCTCGGTGAGGTCGGCAAGTGCAAGACGGGTGTGCAACTGCCCAAGAAATTGACCCTCGCACACGAGGAACAACGCGGGCAAATGAAAGATCTGGTAGCGCTCGACCGCACCGCCGTTGTGCCCGGCATCCACCCAGCACACGCGGTCGACCGGCAAACGCCAGCCGGGCAGCTGCTGGCGTGCCCAGCGGCAACTGGAACAACCGACACTGGTAAACACCACCAGCGAAATACCTGGCAATCCCAGCAGCTGCTGGTCAATATCCAGGTCGGTCAATTCCAGTTCCTTCACTATACTGCTGCCACCGCCGTCAACTGGACGGTGCTCGGAGTCCGTGTACATGGGTCGTTTTTTACCTCACCCTGATGATGTCGCTGTCGAGTTAATCCAACGCCCCGCTCCTGCCATTCCCCGCCAACGCCTGCACACTATCGGCCTGGGCGGCGTCGCCTGCAATTGCCCGCGTGCCTGGCGCCAGGGCACGGCGGTTGATCTGCGCATCCCCTCCCTGGGCGCCAGCGCCCGTTATCCGGGCTATGTAGCCTGGTGTCGCAAGCTTGAAAAAGGCTATCGCATCGGCATCTCTTTTACCGATGAACACGCCTTGTTCGGTGCGCGAATGGGCGAGCAAGTGTGCCAGATCGAACGCTACTGCCGCTTGCACGAAGACGCCGAGCCGACGCCTGCGCAACTCGAAGCCATGGCTCGCGAGTGGGTCTCGCGCCATGCCGGTGAGTTCTCCCGCGAGACTTTTGTGGCGCCGGCGCTGGATTAAAGCCGGTTTTGCCCATTGTCGCGGGCCCGTGTTACGCGCTAAGGTTCCTCCCCCCTGCATTCAAATCATGCTGTGCTCCGCCGCACGGGGATGGCTGGCGGCCGGCACCCGTGACCCTGACGAGTAACACGATGGCTGATTTACCGATCAATGACCTTAACGTCGAATCCAACGAGACCCTGATCACGCCCGATCAGCTCAAGCGCGAAATCCCTTTGAGCGACGCTGCCCTGCAGACCGTCACCAAGGGCCGCGAAGTCATCCGTGACATTCTCGACGGCACCGACCACCGCCTCTTTGTGGTGATCGGCCCTTGCTCGATCCACGACCTCAAGGCTGCCCACGAATACGCCGAGCGCCTCAAAGTGCTGGCGGCTGAAGTGTCCGACACCTTGTACCTGGTGATGCGCGTCTACTTCGAGAAACCGCGCACTACCGTCGGCTGGAAAGGTTTGATCAACGACCCGTACCTGGACGACTCGTTCAAGATTCAGGACGGCTTGCACATCGGTCGTCAATTGCTGCTGGACCTGGCCGAAATGGGCCTGCCCACCGCCACCGAAGCCCTCGACCCGATCTCCCCGCAGTACCTGCAGGACCTGATCAGCTGGTCGGCCATCGGCGCGCGCACCACCGAATCCCAGACTCACCGCGAAATGGCGTCCGGCCTGTCTTCGGCCGTGGGTTTCAAAAACGGCACCGATGGCGGCCTGACCGTCGCGATCAACGCGCTGCAATCGGTGTCCAGCCCGCACCGCTTCCTGGGGATCAACCAGGAAGGTGGCGTGTCCATCGTCACCACCAAGGGCAACGCCTATGGTCACGTGGTCTTGCGCGGCGGCAACGGCAAACCCAACTATGATTCGGTCAGCGTTGCGCTGTGCGAGCAGGCGCTGAACAAGGCCAACATCAAGCCGAACATCATGGTCGACTGCAGCCACGCCAACTCCAACAAGGACCCGGCCCTGCAGCCACTGGTGATGGAAAACGTCGCCAACCAGATCCTCGAAGGCAACCAGTCGATTATCGGCCTGATGGTCGAGAGCCATCTGAACTGGGGTTGCCAGGCCATTCCAAAAGACCTGGCCGACTTGCAGTACGGCGTGTCGATCACCGATGCGTGCATCGACTGGTCCGCCACCGAAACCACCCTGCGCAGCATGCACGCCAAGCTCAAGGACGTATTGCCGAAACGCAAACGCACTTGAACCGCTGAATCGCGCACACAAAAACGCCGGGCTTAGCCCGGCGTTTTTCGTGGTGCGGTCGCTCAGTTACAGCTTCGCGGCATGGCGCTGGTGGCGCTCCATGTAGCGCTCTACATAAGAGCACGAGGGGATCACCGTGTAGCCGGCCTCTTCGGCGAACTTCAACGCTTCTTCGGTCAACGCCGCAGCAATGCCACGGCCCCGCAACGCGTTGGGCACGAAGGTGCGATAGATATCCAGGGTCTGTTTACCGAGGTCCATATAGGTCAGATAGGCACGATGACCGTCCACATTGGTCTCGAACTGATGACCTGCCTGGTCATGGTGGATGGACAACGCCTCGCTCATCACTACTCCTCGCGGGTCTTGGATTTTGACCCCTACCTTACCGATGTTTTTCCGGCGAAGGAACATCTACGCCACCCCGTGCCGGTTTCGACAACGAGAAAACCTATAGCGCTCACAACCAGCACGTAGGGAATAGTAGTCACCAATGCTGCAATAGCTCAAGGCGCACTCGTCATCCCTTGCCGCTGGCGGTTACAGAAAGGGCCTCGATCAATCAGTGATCGATAGCCTGAACATTGCCGGCAGTTGAATCTTGAGACGAACTGCCGCTCTTAAAGTCACCTCTACATACGCAAAAGATGCGCGAGGCGGTAACGGCCCACTGAAAAAAAGTGTCAACGTCGATATATAAATCTTTACCTGTTTACCGGACCCGGCACATGCGGGCCGGACCTCTCAGCCTGGATCGAGTTCCCAGGGAAATGAAAAAACCTGGAGGGTTTTTATACAAACCCCCTAAAGATTAGCCAAAACAGATTCGGCGCAAGAATTTTTTTTGCTTCTTGCGCTACGTCAGTTTACTTACTACAAGTAATGAGTAGTATGTACGCCGGCTATCCGCTCACTCTGAGAAAGTAGCCATTTAATAGAAAGTCCTTGAAGGGGAACACGATGAACAACGTTCTGAAATTCTCTGCTCTGGCTCTGGCCGCAGTTCTGGCTACCGGTTGCAGCAGCGTCTCCAAAGAAACCGAAGCTCGTCTGACTGCAACTGAAGACGCAGCAGCTCGCTCCCAGGCTCGTGCAGACGAAGCCTACCGTAAAGCTGATGAAGCTCTGGCTGCTGCTCAAAAAGCACAACAGACTGCTGACGAAGCTAACGAGCGCGCTCTGCGCATGCTTGAAAAAGCAAGCCGCAAGTAATAATCCTTCGGGGTTGTTATCAAGCCGATCCATTCTTGGGTCGGCTTTTTATTGCCCGGGATTCGGCCCTGAAGCCCGCGCAATAAAAAGCCCGCCACAGCGCAAGGCTGAGGCGGGCCAGGGATCGAGCAGGCTTACTGCTGCAGATCGACCGGCGTGCTGGACGCCACCGGCGCAGTGGCGCCTGGTACACCAATCTCCGTTGGCAGACCGTCTTCGGCCGCCACCACATCGCGCACCTGATCCCAGTTCACCCGCAGGTTATTGGCCAGGTCTTCGCGCTTGAGCAGGGCATTGATGACCGCCGTGTGCTTGTCGACCACGGACGGCGTGCCGTCATCGTTCAGCGGTGTATGCGCCTCAAGGTAGACCTTGCCGCCACTGCTGCCGAACTTGTAGGCATCATTGATGATGCGCACCGATGTGCCGACCGGCACCATGTCGGCCATCTCCAGCACATTGTTGTTGAACATGCGGAAGCAGCCGTGGCTTGTACGCGTGCCGATACCAAACTTCATGTTGGAGCCGTGAATCAAATAACCCGGCGTGCCCAGGGTGAACTTGAACGGGCCCAGTGGGTTGTCCGGACCGGCAGGCACCACGTTAGGCAGCGGGTCACCATTGGCAGCGTGCTCGGCCTTGATCGACGCGGGCGGCGTCCAGGTCGGGTTGGGGATCTTGCCGGTGATGGTGGTGTGCGCGACCGGCGAACCCCAGCCTTCACGGCCGATGCCCAAGGGGAACGTGTAAACCACATTCTGGCCCTTGGGGTAATAGTAAAGCCGGTATTCCGCCAGGTTGATCACAATGCCTTCGCGAGGACCCGGCGGCAGGATGAAGCGCGTCGGCAGCACGATCTCGGTACCGGCCCCCGGCAACCAGGCGTCGACGCCAGGGTTGGCCGCGACCATTTCCGAATAACCCAGGTCGTAGGTGGTGCCAAGGTCGGCGAAGGTGTCTTCGTACTTGGCCTTGATCACCTGAACCTGACCGACAATGTCTTCACCGGGCGGCGGCAAGGGCAACTGCAGCGCTGATGCCGAACCGGCTGCACAGAGCGCAGCGAGGGACAGGCAGCAGGAAACGACGGAAAGGCGCGACAACATCCGGAAAATCCTTCGCAGAACGACGGGTAGGAAAAAACTGATTGTACACGGGTGTCAGAGGGGAAGGCAGAGGGCCTGCGACCGTGCGCAAGTCTTTACAGCTCGAAACGCAGCTCCGGCCAGATCGGCGGTGTGCCACGCTTCTGCGATTCGAGGATGGCTCGGCACAGGGGGCACAGTCGCTGGTCTTGAAAGATCGAGCGGTCGACAGATGACCAACGCGGTTGTGCGGGCAATAAAGTCCCGCAAAGCGTGCGATCGATCGAGCCGCCCAACTCCAATTGACGCGCGACCAGATGCACCCGAACTTCCTGGCAGGCGAACAGGTCCAGCTGCTCGTCAGGCTCGATCAGTTGGTAATTGAACAGGGACCAGGCAGGGCGCGACATCGGGGGCTCCAGATCGGGGGGGCGCCACCTTAGCCGAAAGCCTGCCGGTATAAAAGCGTCATAGCAGCGGTTTTAGCGTTGGCCAGACATTTTCCAGCAACTTGCCCTGGGCACCGACCGCCGGGTGCAGCTGATCGGCCTGCATCAACTCCGGATGGCCGCCCACACCTTCAAGGAAAAACGGCACCAGCGGGATACTTTTTTCCTTGGCCAAGGCGCCATACACTTCGGCAAACGCCGTGGTGTATTTGGGACCGTAGTTGGGCGGCAGCTGCATGCCCAGCAGCAGCACCTTGGCGCCGCCGGCCTTGGACTGGTCAATCATCGACGCAAGATTTTGTTTCAATTGCGCTGGCGGCTGACCGCGCAGGCCGTCGTTACCGCCCAGCTCGAGAATCACCAGGTCCGGCTTATGCTCTGCAAGCGCCGCCGGCAGCCGCGCGAGGCCACCTGCGCTGGTGTCGCCGCTGATGGACGCATTGACCACTTTGTCGTCAAAACCTTCCTGCTTGAGCCGCTGCTGCAGCAAGGCCACCCACCCTTTGCTGGTATCCAGGCCGAAACCGGCACTGATACTATCGCCAACGATCAGGACTGTACCCGCCGCTGCGTTCTGGGCCATGCACATCAAGGCCAGGCCAGCACTCAAAAACCACATTCGCATCGGATTCTCCATGGGCGCAAGCATTCTCACCGCGCGAAACCTTAGCAAAGTGGTTCCCAGCGCGGAAGGTGAACTGACTATCCTGCACGAACTTAGCCTGGAACTGAACAAGGGCGATAGCCTGGCTATCGTCGGCAGCTCCGGCTCCGGCAAATCCACCCTCCTGGGCCTGTTGGCCGGCCTCGATCTGCCCAGCAGTGGCGAAGTCACACTGGCAGGCCAAGCCTTGAGCACTCTGGATGAAGACCAACGCGCACGCATCCGCGCCGAGCACGTCGGCTTCGTCTTCCAGTCATTCCAGCTGCTCGACAGTCTCAATGCCCTGGAAAACGTCATGCTGCCGCTGGAGCTGGACGGCCGCAAGGACGCTCGCGAGCGCGCCAAACACCTGCTTGAGCGCGTCGGCCTGGGCCAGCGGCTGACCCACTCGCCACGCCAGCTTTCCGGCGGTGAGCAACAACGGGTTGCCATCGCCCGAGCCTTCGCCGCCGAACCGGATGTGCTGTTTGCCGACGAACCCACCGGCAACCTCGACAGCCACACCGGCGAACGCATCAGCGACCTGCTGTTCGAACTTAATAAAGAAAGCGGCACGACCCTGGTACTCGTCACCCACGACGAGCGCCTGGCCCACCGTTGCCGACGCCTGATCCGCCTTGAAGCCGGCCTGATGGTCGCGCCCCTGGAGCCTTGATGGCCCGTTTGCCGCTGTTGCGCCTGTTCAGCCTTGCCATGCGTCAATTGCTGCGCGATGCCCGCGCCGGCGAGTTGCGCGTATTGTTCTTCGCGCTGGTGGTGGCCGTGGCGGCCAGCACTGCCATCGGTTACTTCGGTGCGCGTCTCAATGGCGCCATGCTGTTGCGTGCCACCGAGTTCCTCGGCGCCGACCTGGTGCTTGAAGGCAGCTCGCCAGCCCGTCCCGAACAAATCAAGTCCGGGACTGAACTGGGCCTGGATCATGCCCGCATCGTTGAGTTTTCCAGCGTCATCGCCACGGATAATGGCATTCAGCTTTCCAGCATCAAGGCGGTCAACGAGCAGTACCCGCTGCGTGGCGAGCTCAAAAGTGCGGCAGAACCGTTCGGCACTGAAACTCCTGGCGGTGGACCCAAGCCCGGTGAGGCCTGGGTGGAAGCAAGGCTGCTGACGGCGCTGGACCTGAAAGTCGGCGACAGCATCGATGTCGGCATGAAGACCCTGCGACTGACGCGCGTACTGACGTACGAGCCAGACCGCGCCGGTAACTTCTACAGCCTTACACCCCGCGTCATGATCAACCTTGCCGACCTCGATGCCACCGGCGTGGTGCAGCCCGGCAGCCGCGTGAGTTACCGTGAACTGTGGCGCGCGCCTCAAGGCAGCACGGCACTGCAAACCTATCGCGACCTGGTCAAGCCGGGCCTCGCCGCCAACCAGCGCCTGCAGGATTCGCGAGACGGCAACCAGCAGATCGGCGGCGCGCTGGGCAAGGCCGAGCGCTACCTGAACATGGCTAGCCTGGTGGCGGTCTTGCTGGCCGGCGTGGCGGTGGCATTGTCGGCCAATCGCTTCGCCAGCCGGCGTTTCGATGCCAGCGCACTGTTGCGCTGCCTTGGGCTGTCGCGCCGCGAAGCAATGTTGCTGTTCACCCTGCAACTGAGCGTGCTGGGCGTGGCGGCAAGCCTGGCCGGCGCCCTGCTTGGCTGGCTGGCGCAGTTTGGTCTGTTCTATTTCCTGCACGACCTGCTGCCGGCGGACGTGCCGCCCGGCGGGCTGCTGCCGGCGGTCGCAGGCATCGGCACCGGGCTGGTCGCCCTCGCCGGTTTCGCCTTGCCGCCGCTGGCGGCGCTGGGGCGTGTACCACCGCTGCGGGTATTGCGCCGTGACCTGCTGCCGATCCCGTCCAGTACCTGGATGGTGTATGGCGCGGCGCTGTTGGCGCTCGGCCTGATTATGTGGCGCCTTAGCCTCGACCTGGTGCTGACCTTCGCCTTGCTGGGCGGCGGTGTAGTGGCTGCGCTGATCCTCGGCGGCTTGCTGCTGCTGTTGCTGCAAAGCTTGCGGCGCTTGTTGGCCCGCGCCACGCTGCCCTGGCGTCTGGGCCTGGGACAGTTGCTGCGTCATCCGTTGGCGGCGGCCGGGCAGTCGCTGGCGTTTGGCCTTATCCTGCTGTCCATGGGCTTGATCGCCCTGCTGCGTGGCGAGTTACTGGACACCTGGCAAAACCAGCTGCCCAAGGATGCGCCCAACTATTTCGCCCTGAACATCCTGCCGGCCGACAAGGACGCCTTCAGCGCCCGACTCCTGGAGGTACAGGCGCAATCGGCGCCGTTGTACCCCGTGGTGCCGGGCCGACTGATCAGCATCAATGGCGAAGCGGTGCAGGAAATTGTCAGCAAAGACTCGAGCGGCGACCGAGCGGTGCAGCGTGACTTGAGCCTGACCTGGGCCGCCGACCTGCCACCGGGCAATGTGCTGACAGCCGGCTCCTGGTGGTCTCAGCAACCAGGCGATGAAGTCCCCGGGGTTTCGGTGGAAGCCAAGGTCGCTGCAAGCCTGAAGCTCAAACTCAACGATCATCTGATCTTTACCGTCGGCGGAGAAAATCGTGAAGCGCGCGTCACCAGCCTGCGGACCATCAACTGGGATAACTTCCAGCCCAACTTCTTCATGATCTTCCAACCGGGCACCTTGAAGGACCTGCCCGCGACCTACTTGACCAGCTTCTACCTGGCGCCAGGCCATGATCAGCAGATCGTTGACCTGTCCCGGGCGTTCCCGGCCGTCACCATCCTGCAGGTCGAGGCCTTGCTGGAGCAGTTGCGCAGCATCCTCGCCCAAGTGACCCTGGCGGTGGAATACGTACTGTTGTTTGTACTGGCGGCCGGCATGGCGGTGCTGTTTTCCGGCTTGCAGGCCACCCTGGATGAGCGCATTCGCCAGGGGGCGCTGCTGCGTGCACTGGGTGCAGAGCGCAAGTTGCTGGTCAAGGCGCGCCGCATCGAGTTCGGCTTGCTCGGCGCAGTCAGCGGCCTGCTGGCAGCGCTGGGTACGGAATTGGTGACATGGGTGTTGTACCGCTACGCGTTCGACCTGGCCTGGCACCCTCACCCGTGGCTGTTGCTGCTGCCGGTGATCGGTGCCGTGCTGATCGGCGGTGCCGGCGTATTCGGCACGCGCCGTGCGTTAAATGCCAGCCCACTGACGGTATTGCGCGAAGGTTGAAACATTGATGGCCCGTACGCTATTCGGAGTACGGGCCAGCAGCGTTTATTTCACATACTCGATACCGGTAATCCACCAGCACACCTCGCCGGTCGGGGTTTGCACGATGGCCTCATCGTCGACCTCCTTACGGAGCAACGCCCGGGCCATCGGTGAGTCGATGGAGATGTAGTCCATGCGCTCATAAATCTCGTCATAGCCAACGATACGAAAACGCTTGGTCTCGCCCTGCTCGTTTTCGATATCAACCCAGGCGCCGAAGAATACCTTGCCTTCCTGCTCAGGCATGTATTCCACCACGCGCATATCTTCCAGCCGCTTGCGCAAGTAACGCACCCGCCGGTCAATTTCGCGCAGCAGCTTCTTGTTGTACTGGTAGTCCGCGTTTTCGCTGCGATCCCCCAGAGACGCTGCCCAGGTCACTTTACGCGTGGTGTCCGGACGTTTTTCACGCCACAGATAATCCAGCTCTTTTTTTAGCGCCTCATGACCTTCTTTGGTAATCAGCTTGGTACTCAAACGCTTGCATCCCCAGACAATGTCCAATGGTGCCGAAACGCCACAGCATCATGCCTTGGCGTCGACTGGCGGGGGTGATGATAAATGAACTATGAAAAGTAGCCAGATCGGCAAGCACATTGCTTCACTCTAGCCTTCCAGGGTTTGATCCAACTCAAGCAGCACACCCTGCAAACGTTGTCGCATACCCGACACCTGCGACATCGCCAGCGCCAGCTTCTGGGCTTTTTGGCTGACGTATGCTTGCTGCTCCTGCAATTGCGTCGCGTGCTGCTCCAACTGACGATCCTTTTCATCCAGTTCGCCCTGTTTTTGTTGCAGTCGGGCCTGCCACTGCTCAAGCACTTTTTCTCGCTCAATGACCGCGTTTTTTTGTTGCGTCAGGTCCTGGGCGACCTTGGCAAGATTGGTCAGCGTACTGTCCAGTTCAGGCATCAATGCATGTTCCATTTCAACGGGGCGCTGCAATGGCGCGGGTTCACTGGGTGTCAATTGAGCCGGCTGTGCAACTGGCTCTGCCAGCGCTTCCTTCTGTGCAGTTGCGACGGGAATATCCAACGCCTCAGCAACCACAGGCTCAAGCACCGGCGGCTCGACGGGCATGGGTGGGTTTGAAGTTCTGGCGGGCGGGATCATTTGTGATGAGAAGCGAATGGACGGCACGATCAAGGAAGCACTTTCGATCGCAGGCAAGACAGGCGCAGACATGCCCAGGGTAATCACCTTCATTACCAATGCCTTCTTGATGATCATCGAATGATGATCCTCGGGCCTGGCGGGCGGTAATTTGCAGCCTTTCAAATCAATAAAATGGAATGCAATCGAACTGTCGTTCACTGCGCTGGCCTTAGTGCCGGAGGCTGCCGCGGCCATCAGGATTTGCTTGAAGACTTGCATGGCCACTTGCAGGTCTTCTTTGGACTCGATACTGCCCAGAAAATGCCGATCAAGTTTTTTACGCAACGCAGCGATGTAAACCCTGGAGTTGCCCGGCTCAGTCTCTTCATCAAGGCTATAGACGAGAAAGTTGCAGTCGATCTGGGCAACAGCAAACCCGCAGAGCAGCGCACCGTTAACCGGGGCGTCCTGGCCACTGCGTTCAAGAACAAGAGTACGTAGAAGCATCATGATAATCAGGTCTCGTTACAAAAGAGCAAACCTTACATAAACGCCAGATAAAAAATCCGACCGTTAACCATTCTCGAAACAGCGCAATTGTTTCAGTAAGTTATCCGGCTTGACGTAGGAGTTTTCTTATAACTTCGCCCGCGCGTTCCCAAGCGTATTGATTAACCGTAACCTTTTTAAAGTTCATCCATCCACAACACGCACGTTCTCCTTCGCTCAGCCAAACTTAATCGGTAAAAACATGCTCGAGATAAGCAGCCTGACTAAGCACTTGGGCAAAAGTAATGTAATCAACAATTTCTCATTGTTTGCTCAGCGCCAGGAGTGTATCGGTCTGTTCGGGGAAGACGGCGCCGGCAAAACAACCTTGCTGAACTTGATCTCCGGTATCGCTAACCCCTCCTCCGGGTCCATCACCGTCCATGGGTTCAACACCCAGACCCATCCACTTCAAGCACGCAAAGTTCTCGGCTATCAACTCCAGGCCGGGCTCAGCCATCAGACGATGTCCGTTAAAGGCTTTCTCAATTTCATTGCCGACGTGCGAGGGTTCAGCGGGGCTGAAAAACGCAGCAGGGTGGATCGAGCGGCCATGCGCCTGGAGTTGTCGCGTGTGCTCAACGTTCCTATCAGTGCGCTTTGCGTAGGTTTGAAGCGCAAGGTAGCCATCGCCCAAGCCATCCTGCATTCACCCAGCCTGCTTCTGCTGGATGAACCGAGCGAAGGACTGGCGCCGAATCAACGGCTCAAATTCAGAACACTGGTCCAGTCCCTGACCGAAGAAATGGCGGTGATTATCGCCTCGCGTCATTGCGACGAACTGGCCAGCCTTTGCACGCGGGCGCTGGTCATCGCGCGCGGCCAGTTGGTGGCTGACACGCCGCTGTCCGAGTTTCAGCGCAAATCCCGACACTACCGGGCAGTCACCCTGGCCGCAGAAACCCCTCTGGATTTACTCGCACTGGCCGTCTTACCCGGCGTCGCAGGCATAGAGGAAGACCGGCATACACCCGGCACCGTGACCGTTCTGGCCCTGCCCGGGCACAGCATCTATCCCCCTATCAACGCACTGATCGCCAACCGCGGCTGGAACATAACGTCATTGAAACTGGAAACAGGGCGCCTGAACGAAGTCGTTCGCCATTTGAGTCATGAGGTATCTCTGTGAAACTGCTGCCGGTGATTTTCAAGCGTCAACTCGTCAGCTATGCCCGTACGCCAGGCACGTACTTGAGTGTTGCTGCGTTTGTGCTGCTGTGCGCGGCACTGGGGCTGAATACGAGCCCGTGGCTCGAAGAAGGCGGTGCTGACTTACAAGTGTTTTTCCAGCTACACCCTTGGCTCTACCTGCTGCTGATTCCAACCTTGTCAACTCAGCTGTGGTCGGACGAACATCACCCTGGCATGCGCGACATGATGAAAACGCTGCCCATCACGACCATCGAGCGCGTGCTGGGAAAATTTCTGGCCGCATGGGTCGTGTGTGGCATTGCCTTGGCCCTGACCTTTCCTCTGGTGGTTGTCGCCAACTACCTGGGCGCCGCGGACAACGCCGTTATCACGTCACAATTTCTGGCAAGCGGGTTGCTCGCGGGAAGTTATCTATCGGTGGGATGCTTTATCTGCGCGCTGACCCACCGGCGCATCGTCATTTTCCTACTGACGCTCGGTTTGCTGCTTACCGTCAGCATGCTTTCTTCAGCACTGGATGCCCTTGAGCACCAGGCGCCTATTTGGGTGGTAGACAGTTTGATCGCGCTTGACCCGATCTTACGCTTTGGCGCTCTCGACAACGGCAAACTGACACTCCATGACAGCCTGTACTTCGTCAGCGTGATCCTTGCCTTTCTTGCGGCAACAGCAGTCACACTCAATTACAAAGCCCGTTGAGAAGGAAAGCACCGCATGCGATCCGCTATTCGCACGGGTATGACACTTACGGTCATATCATTACTCTTTTTGGCCTTTAATCTGGTCTGGGTAAACAACCTTCCCGATATCCGTTGGGACTTTTCACAACACAAAATCCATACGTTGTCGCCGCAGGCACGGCATCTGCTCGCCTCACTTGAGGCCCCCGTGGATTTGTATTACTTCAACTCACGCCATGACCCGCGAAAAAGCCAGGCGTTGAAACGCTATGGCGAGCGTGTGGAAGACTTGCTTGAAGAGTTCGAAAAAGCCGCCAAGGGCAGGATTAACTTGCACGTTATTGATCCGGCGCCTTATTCAGAAGAGGCCTATAAAGCGGGCCTGTTCGGGCTGGACGACACCCACGGGTTTCTCGGTCTGATAGGCGTGCGTGCAGGCCAGGCCGCACAACGTATCGACGCATTCAGCCTGGATGACGAGCCGGTGCTCGAGTATGAAATAAGCCACTTGATCTACACACTGGGGCACCCAGCGCCACCCACTGTTGGCGTGCTGACAGGGCTGGCGTTGAACGAGTCCGCCGGGCAGTTACTGACGAAAATGCGTCAGCACTTCACCCTCGAAAGCCTGGCATCGAACATTCCACAGGTGCCTGAATCGATCGGGACACTGATGGTCGTCCACCCGCGTGCACTGCCCGAGCGAACCCTGTACGCGATCGAACAGTTTGTACTCAGGGGCGGAAAGTTGATGATCTTTCTCGACCCTTTGAGCGAGAGCGCGGCAGACGCCGCGCCGGCAAACTCCACGCTGGACGGCCTGCTTGCCGCGTGGGGCGTACAGATGCCGGCGGACAAGCTGCTGGTGGATAATCTCTATGCCTCGTCCGCGTCTTCCGGCGCTGGCGAGCCGACCGTCTTCCATCCGGCCAGATTGAGCCTGCCACGCCAGGCGATGACGGCGGACGACGTCAGCGCGTGGAAACTGAATACGGTGATTGTCTCGAGCAGTGGCGCACTTTCTCGCCTCAGGAAAAGCCGCACGCTGCTCACCCCGCTGCTGCAAAGCTCCACGCAGTCTGCGCTATTGGACGCCGCGCGCTTTGCATCAGCCAGCGCACTCGACTCACAAATCGATCAACCGTCTGCTGTCGGCCAACGCCAGGTGATAGCGGCTCGCCTCAGCGGCCCCGCCTATTCGGCATTTCCAGACGGTGTCGACGGGCAGCCCGCTGGTTTGCAAAAGGCTGCAGACATTCAGGTGGTGGTGGTCGCCGACACTGATTTACTCATGGACTCTGTCATCAGCTCAGCCGCCAACGGCAACGTTACGTTTGTCTTGAATACCCTGGATAACCTGGCGGCTCCTGATGTTCTCGCGAGCATTCGGCCCCGTGCAATGGCCAACCAATCACCCAACCCGCTTTCAGACAGGCGCGAAGCCGCTGCACAGGCCTACGCCCAAAAGGCAGGGGAACTTGAACGACGGCTTGAGCGAACCGAGCACGAATGGCAACGCTTGAAACCGCCGGACACCGGCTTCGGCACCCAAGCGGTGAATACCAATACCCAGTTGCAAGCACTGAACAAGGAACGCCTGCGACTGCCCATGGAGTTACAGGCGCTCAAGGTCGAGGCTTACGCATCGGTGCATCAACTGGAGCTAACCCTGAAACTGCTGCTAATCGGCGCCGTACCGCTGCTGGTGTGCTTTATCGCGTGGACAGTATCGCTTTACAACCGGCGACGTCGATCAGCCCTGACCGCCAACCTGCTTTAAGCACTCAACGACGAGCGATCAGTCCCTGGCGGGCAATGCGCGTCAGCTGACGGATGACTTCATCGGCATCAGCGGCGCTGGGCGCCTGAATCACTGCAAGGTCGAAACTGTTGGCGGCAAAGCGGGCCAGGGAGTCGCCATCTTCCACAAACTGGATCAGGAACGCCGAAGTTCGCCCGGTGCGACGCGGCCAGCCATCGAGGTAACGCAGCAGCGTGGGCTGGTGCTTGCCACCCAGGAGGATTTTCGGATTGCGTTGCGTCAGGTCCGCGGTGATCGGGGCCAGGCGTATGAGGGGGCGAAGTGCATTCATCGTGTCGTGTCTCTGCCTCAAAAGTCTGCGGGCAGGTGAGAGGCAACACCGAACCAGCGCTTTAGCGGTATTTCGAAGCCTGCCTCTGGATGAGCGCATGCTTCTGTCGGGCTGTATCGAGCCCAGTGGCGCCCCGCAATTAGCTGTTTAAATCGGCGCATGAGCAGCATCCTAGAGAAGCCGGTGGGGCAGTGTCAAGAATCCCGAGCAACGAAAAAGCCCGCACAGGGCGGGCTTTTTCCGGGTTTTAACTGGGTATCAGCGGGCGATGGCGCGGTCGGCAGACAATTTGCCCGCCCCTTCCAGCAGCACCGCCAAAGAGCCGCCGAGCAAGGCGAGGGCAAATTCATAACCGTTGTTGGCCATGAACAGCCCGTTGTGAATGTGCACCGAGAAGATTGCCACCAGCGACAGGAAGGTCAGGCCCAAGGCCGCCGGGCGCGCCAGCAAACCGATGATCAACGCCAGGCCGGCGAAGAATTCCGTGCCGCCCGACAACACCGCCATCAAGGTGCCCGGAGTCAGCCCAAGGCTTTCCATATACTGCGCAGTGCCCGCCAGGCCGTAGCCACCAAACCAGCCAAAGAGTTTTTGCGAACCATGGGCAGCGAAGATGATGCCGACAAAAATTCGCAGGATGGTCAGGCCATAACCAGCGCGGGTAGACAGGATACGGTTGATCAGTGGGCTCATGGTACTAATCCTTTTCCAGGTAGAGGGTGGGTTGGCCGCTATATTAATCGGATAAGGCAATGATAAAAGCGCAAAAATCGCTTAATAACCATCTATAAATCCGATTATTTACGCGAGGCAAGTTTTGGCGTTGACGGTTCCAGAGACTCCCGCTCCCGATCAAACGCCAAGTAGTACTTGTTCACGCTATTAACATAGCTGACGCCAGCCATGCCCACTTGCTCCATGGCAATACGCTCGACCTGGAAGAACCATTGGTTGGGGTTCAGACCGCGGCGCCGAGCCTCGGCCCGCATGCCTTGCACCCGCTCCGGCCCCATGTTGTAAGCCGCCAGCACGAAGGCCATACGCTCGCGCTCGTTAAGCTTGGGGCTGGCAAAAAACTTGCGACGGATCATCGCCAGATACCGGGCACCCGCTTGCACATTACTGTCCAGACTCTCGATATTGTTGACGCCCACTCGCTGCGCCGCCGAAGGCGTGATCTGCATCAGCCCGGTCGGGCCGCCACTGTTGCGCGCGCCGGGGTCCAGCGCCGACTCCTTGAACGCCAGCGCCGCCAGGTTCAGCCAGTCCATGCCCTGCTCTCGCGCATGCTTTTGCAGCACCGGGCGCAGTTTCTCCAGGCGCTGACGGTCGGCGCGGGCCAATGGGTTGCGCACCTGATAAAGGCGTCGGTAGATACGCTGGAATGCCACGTCCTGGTCGGCCGGGGTTCGGTAGGTCTTGAGGAAACGGTCAATACTGGCCCGCAGCATTGAGGCATCCTGGCGCACAAACCAGTACTCATCGCCCGGCTCGCTGATTGCCACTTGCCGATCAAAGCGCAGCTTGGGCAGGATTTTCGACCAGCGTTCGGCAATGGGTTTCTCGACGATGGTGAGGTGGAAGATCCCGGCCTGGACCATCTCCAATACATCTTCCACCGCCAAGGTCGGATCGACCCATTCCACCTTCACCGGCGGTCGCTTGTGCAGGGCCAGTTGCTGGTTGACCTGATTGATCGCATCCGCCGCTGCACTGCCGGTAGTCAGGGCCAGCGTGCGCCCGGACAACTGCTCCAGCTTGGTAAAGCGTCGCTCGCCCTTCACGCCAACCAGCCACAACGGTACATCACTGGCAATCGGGTCGCTGGTGCTGATCTTGTGCGCAGCCTTCACATCAAGCAATTCACCGGGAGCCACCAGGTCGCCTTCACCACGGGCCAACGAGCCGAGCAGTTGGTCCTTGGCTTTCGGGATAATTTTGAGAGTGATTTCTTCCCCGTCACGGGCGTGGCCGTTCAGGTATTGCTCGAAGGCGCGCAGGCGATGGTACTCAACACCGATGGCCTGGCCCTGAACCTCACCGGAACTGTTACGGCTCTGGTTGACCAGCACACGCAGCGTGCGACTGGAGCGAATCTGCGCCAGGTCGCGTACCTTGCCGGGCTTGGTCACTTCCAGCGGCCCATCCAGACGTGCGACCGCCGCCATGGGCAGCAGTAACGTCAGGCACAACACAAGCAACGCCGAGGGTCGGATCATCCGCTCTCCGGAAAGAATACTGGCCAGCACCCTGCGAAAGGCGAAGGGCTGGAGGTCAGAAACAGAGCGCTTTATGCGCTGGCAAGGCGCGCAACGGTGGCATGGAGGAAGGCGTACGACCGACCACAATGTCACTTGCGACGTTCAAAGACAGCTATAACTTGTTGTAGTTCTTCGTTTTTCTTATAAATCTACAGCTCTGATATGCTTTCCGGCCGCAGGCGGAGATAGCACCATGCAACTCATTGATATCGGCGTCAACCTGACCAACCCCAGTTTCGACGAGAGGCACCAGGCCGTTCTCGACCGTGCCTATGCCGCCGGCGTGCAGCAATTGGTGCTCACCGGCACCAGTGTCGAAGGCAGCGAGCAGGCTTTGGAGCTTTGCATAAAACTCGATGACAGCGGCCAGCGCCTGTTCAGCACCGCCGGCATTCATCCCCACTCCGCCAGCGATTGGAACGGCGACAGCGCGCGGCAATTGCGGGGTTTGCTCAGCGAAAGCCGCGTGCGTGCAGTGGGCGAATGCGGGTTGGATTTCAACCGCGATTTTTCCCCGCGCCCACAACAGGAAAAAGTCCTCGAAGAACACCTGGCACTCGCCGTCGAGCTGAAACTGCCAGTGTTTCTCCACGAGCGCGACGCCAACCAGCGCTTGCTAGAGATCCTCAAGGATTACCGCGACCACCTGAGCGCCGCCGTGGTGCATTGCTTCACCGGCGAACAATCGGCGCTGTTCAGCTACCTCGACCTCGACTTGCATATCGGCATCACCGGCTGGATCTGCGACGAGCGCCGTGGGACGCACCTGCACCCGCTGGTCAGGGAAATCCCACGTGGCCGTCTGATGCTGGAAAGCGACGCGCCCTACCTGCTGCCGCGCACGCTGCGGTCCAAGCCGAAAAACGGCCGCAATGAACCGGCCTACTTGCCGCAAGTACTGCGCGAAGTCGCCCTGCACCGCAACGAAACCCTGGAAGACGTGGCCGCACACAGCACCGCCTGTTCGCGGGCGTTTTTTGGTTTGCCTCAAGTGGATTAATGCGGCGCATTGACCCATGTCAAAACCGGCTTCCTGAGTAGCGGCACAATAATGGCACCTTGCCAATGCTGTTTCCGCTATCAGAGAAAACCTTCCATGGGTGCCTGGCTTAGCAATATCTCGCTGAAATACAAATTCTGGGCCGTCAACGCGGTCGCCTTCATCACCACCTTGTTGCTCGTGCTCTACGCCGTGCAACTCGAGCAACAGGCGCGCAGCGATGCCGCCCAGGCTTCGGCACAGGCGCAGGCGCGGTTGCTGAGTGCCTGGCCCGCCGACAAGCCATTGCCCAAGGGCGAGCATTGGCTGACGTTTACCCGTGGACAAGTCCCACAGCTGGCCGATCAGGATCTGTCAGCCCTGGGCAACGCCAGCGGTTGGGTCGAGCTCAATCACATGCCGTTGTTCGGTGAAAACCCGCTGATCGGTGCCGACGTGATCGCGCGCGCCGACGGCCAGCAGATCGCCGTGCTGGCCTACGGACGCAGCCTGAGCCAAGTGTTCGGCGAACGCTTCGCCAACTACGCGGTGGCGGTGTTGATCCTGATGCTGGCGATGCTCGGTGCCTCGCAACTGCTGATCCGCTTTCTGCTCAGCCAACTCAACACCCTCAAGGACGTGATGCTGCACGTCGAAAAAACCGGCGACCTGTCGGCCCGCGTACCCCTGGCCTGCAAGGACGAAGTCGGCCAGATGGCCAGCGCCTTCAACGCCATGCAAGCCGGCTACCAGCGGGTGGTCAGCACCGTGGCACACACCGCGCAGCAATTGGACGATGGCGCCGCGCGCCTGGCCAGCAGCATGAACGAGGTGCAACACGGCATGCTCGGCCAGCAAAGCGAAACCGATCAGGCCGCTACCGCGATCAATGAGATGACCGCCACCGTCTACCACATCGCCCAGCACGCCGGCGCCACTCGCGACCTGTCCCAAACCGCCGACACCCTCGCCGGCAGCGGCCAGGAAGTGGTCAGCCGGGTGCAGCGTTCGATTGCCGGGCTTTCCACCGGCGTGCAACAGACTGCCGAGATGATTCAGAAGCTCGCCGAGGACAGCCAGAAAATCAACGGCGTGGTCGGCGTGATCCACAGCATCGCCGAACAGACCAACCTGCTCGCCCTCAACGCCGCCATCGAGGCCGCCCGCGCCGGCGAAATGGGCCGTGGTTTCGCCGTAGTCGCCGACGAAGTGCGCAACCTGGCCAAACGCGTGCAAAGCTCCACCGACGAAATCACCCACATGGTCTCGGCGCTGCAGGCCGGCACCCGCGACGCGGTGGACTTCATGCAGGAAAGCTCGTTCAAGGCCGACGACTGCGTACAGCAAGCCCAGGAAGCCGGCGCGGCCCTCGCCGAAATCACCGGCGCCGTGGCGCAGATGCGCGAAAGCAATACCCAGATCGCCGTGGCGGCCGAACAGCAAAGCCATGTCGCCGAAGAGATGAACCGCGCCGTGGTGAGCATTCGTGATGTGACCGAAAACACGGTGCAGCAGACCGTGGATTCAGCGACCACCAGCAATGAGCTGGCGACGTTGGCCGGGGAGTTGAGCAAAGCGATTGGGCAGTTGAAGCTATAGGACTTTTTAACCTGTAATCCGACTCCTACGATCGCCCTCGCGTTTACCCGAAATGTTGCCGAAACCTCCTAGCCTCCCCGGCGAATAGCGCCGACATATTTACCTGACGAACCTCTTCAAAGTCTCTCGCCTGACTATTCAGTGCGAGGGACCGCCGATGTATTTCTCAATGACTACCTGGGCTGAAAGGGCTGCCTTTTGAACCCGGCTATTGGCCGGCTGGCCTTGAGGCCCATGGACGTCAAAGCGCCGGATGTTGAAGGCGTCTTACGTGATTTCCGGGGCTGCCTGAACACCTTTGATGAATGGGCGTCCAGCTTCTGGAGCTTTTCGGCGCTGGATGTCGAGCAGGTGTTTAAAGTCGGGGAGGAAGTGGCGCTGGTCGCCCCCATCAACCGCTCGATCATTCCCAGCAGCACCGTCGCCACCTGCCAGGCCAACGGCACGTTGACCCTGGTGCACATGTTCCAGAGTACTCAGTTCGTGCCCATGGCAACACGCCCGTGGTGTTGCAACGCATCGACCCCAACGGTGGCCCCCTGGGCGAGCCGATCCACAAGACCATCGGCCCCAGCGGCATTCTCGAAATCACCGCGTGTGATCGCAACCAGCAGTACCGAATCAATTTCTATCCCAACGTTTCCAAGGATCACGTCAAGGCGCTGTATGCGTCTTATCAGTCGGTGATCGGAGAACTGGACGTGCGTCTGCGCGACGAGTGGAACGGCACGTTTCAGGCGCAGTGGAAAACCTATACGGACGCTACTCCGCTGGACCGGCGTCGGCTGCTGGAGGCAGCCTTTCTCAATGGCATGGGCAAAGCGCTTTACAGCCTGTGGGACAACATAACGCAGCTGTACGACATGTTGGCGGACATCAAGCCTAACAGCGAAAAGTTGCTGCACTACATCTCCCAAACCGAACTCGATGAGCTGCTGAAGCTCGGCAACGACGCGATCGCCATCGGCCTGCTGGTGCTCAGCGATGAGCCGCTGTTGTTCATTTATGTGTCGGCGATGGTCAGCTGGATGCGCATGCTGCCACCGCAAGAAATGAATGAGCTGATGGGGCAAATCACTGGCGAGGTGTTGATCAACCTGCTGCTGATCTGGGCGACGGCGGGTATGGGCGTGGCGGTGCGTCTGGGTACGCAGGTGCTGGGGCACATGAAGTCTGGACGCGGGCGGGATCTGCTGGAGTTGCTGGCTAAAAAGCTGGTGATGCCCCGGTTGGAGTCGCATGCCGAGGTGGTTAAGACGTTGCTGTTGAGTAGTGCGGCGACGCCGATCAAGACGGTGCCGGTTGCGCCGTTAAAGGCTGGGGATCAGTTGGTATCCAACCCGGTGCCTGCGGTTCGCAGCAAGACGCAGCGGACGGCGTTGGTGCGCCAGGAACATGTGGATGATGTGCCGGCCGCTGCGAAGAACCCGCAGGGAGATGCAGCGGCGCCTGCGGACAAGACCGCCACCAATGGCTGCCCGGTGTCGATGGTGACCGGGGAAGAATTGCTGACGCTTACCGATGGCGCGCTGGACGGGATTGTGCCGTTTGAGTGGGCGCGGCTGTACCGCACCAGTGCGGTGGAAGTGGATTGTGGGTTGGGGTTTGGTTGGAGTCATTCGCTGGCGCAGCGGTTGGTGGTTTCAGGTGATTCGGTGGTTTGGACGGATCATGAGAATCGCAGTACTGAGTTTCCGTTGCCTTCCGTTTCTCGGCCGGCGATCACCAACAGCCTGGCCGAAGCGGCGATCTACTTGGGTGCCCTGCCTGATGAGCTGGTGTTGGCTCAGGCATCACGTTTTTATCACTTTCGCGACGGTCAGCTGACAGCAATCAGTGATGCGTATGACAACCGGCTGCGCATCTCTCGTGATCGTTTGGGGCGGATTGAGCGGCTGGATAACGGTGTCGGCCGTTGTTTGTTTTTGCGTTACGAACTGGGCCGAATTGTGGCGGTGGACTATCAAGTTCATCGCGCCAAAGGCCGTGAGCCGTATGTTTGGGTGACGGAGCAGAACGTCGTTTCCTACGTCTATGACGAGGCGGGACGACTGGTATCGGCGACCAATGCTGTCGGTGAAAGCGAGGTTTATCGGTACGACGATCAGCACGTCATTCTTGAGCGGCAGCTGGCCGGTGGGGCGAGTTTCTTTTGGGCGTGGGAACGGTCTGGCAAGGCCGCGCGATGTGTTCGGCACTGGGCTAGTTTTTCGCAGATGGACACGCGGTATGCGTGGGAGGACGGCGGTCGGGTCACGGTTCATAACGCTGATGGAAGCCAGGAAGTTTACGTCCATGACCAGCGCGCGCGGCTGGTGCAGCGGATTGATCCCGATGGCGCTGAGCACTTCAAATCCTACGATGACAAAGGCCGCCTGACGGTTGAGCAGGACCCGCTGGGGGCGGTGACGGCGTATCAGTATGACGACGCCGGACGTTTGGTGGCGTTGTTTCCTGGGGAGGATGAGCCGACTTCCTACGAGCATGACAACGGGTTCGTACGGGTCGTACGGCGGGGTGAAGCGGTTTGGAAGTATGAGCGCAATGACCAAGGCGACGTTACGCGTCAGACAGATCCTGACGGCCACGTTACGGACTACACCTACAACAAGCACGGGCAGTTGATTGGGGTTTGGTATCCGGATAACGGTTGTCATCGGCTGGTTTGGAATGAGCGTGGGCAGCATGTCGAAGAGCAACTGCCGAATGGCGGGGTTAAGCGTTATCGCTATGACGACTTAGGGCGGCAAGTTGCGCGTGAGGATGAGCATGGCGCGCTGACGCAGTATCAGTGGGACGGTGTGGGTCGGTTGGTTCGTGTCGTACTTCCAGGCGGTGCCACGCGGGAATTCAGCCACAACCCGTACGGAAAAATCACCTCTGAACGTAATGAACTGGGCCACGTCACCCGCTACGAATACGCCGACGGCCTGCACCTGATCAGCCGTCGCATAAATGCTGATGGTACCCAGGTCAACTACCGCTACGACAACGTGCGGTTACTGCTGACCGAGATCGAAAACGAAGTCGGCGAGACCTACCGACTTGATTACCACCCAAACGGGCTGATCCAGCAGGAAATCGGCTTTGACGGTCAGCGCACGACTTACGTGTATGACCTCAGCGGCAACTTACTGGAGAAAACCGAACACGGCGATGACGGCAGTCAGCTAGTCACCCGCTACGAGCGAGACTTTTCCGGCCGCCTCGTACGAAAAACTCTTCCAGACGGTGGAGTGGTCGATTACGCCTACGACCGCCAGGGCAACCTCCTCAGCGTCGACGACGGCCACTGGGCGTTAGCCTACGAATACGACAGCCAAAACCGCCTCACCGCCGACCACCAAGGCTGGGGCACCCTGCGCTACGGCTACGACGCCTGCGGCCAACTGAAAAACCTGCGGCTGCCGGATAACAACCGCCTCACCTTCAACCACGACAAAAGCGGCCACCTCGCCACCGTCGAGCTGAACGGCAAAACCCTCACCTCTCACCTGTTCAAAACCGGAAAAGAACGCCAACGCCAACAAGGTCAGCTCCTCAGCCACTACAACTATGACGACCAAAACCGTCTACACGCCCACGCGGTGACGCAAGAGGAACACAAGCTCTACCGCCGCCACTACGACTACGACAAATCCGGCAACCTCACCCGCCTGCTCGATACGCGCAAAGGTGAACACCACTACCACTACGCCCCCCTCGCCCGTCTGACCCGGGCCGATCACTCGCAAGACGTGCAAGAGCGCTTTGGCCACGACCCGGCGGGCAACCTGCTGATGCAGGACCGCCCCGGTCCGGACATCGTGGCGGGGAATCGGTTGGTGATTCAGGGCGATCATCATTATGACTATGACGCGTTCGGCAATCTGATCCGCCAAAGACTCAGTAAGGGTCATCAACTCGTTACCGAGTACCGCTACGATTGCCAGCATCGGCTTATCGGCATCACCCAGCCGAACGGGCAAACGGCCAGCTATCGCTATGACCCGTTTGGTCGACGGATCAGCAAAACCGTCGACGACATCACCACCGAGTTTTTTTGGCAAGGCGACAAGCTGGTTGCGGAGCATCACGCGGACAGGCATCGCAGTTATATCTACGAGCCTGACAGTTTCCGTCCGCTGGTCCTGCTGGAGGGCTTTGGTCCAAAAAATACCCAGCCGTTCCACTACCAACTCGACCACCTCGGCACCCCGCAGGAACTCACAGCCCCCGACGGCGAAATCGTCTGGTCCGCGCATTACCGCGCCTACGGTGAAATAGCCCGTCTAGATGTCGGGAAAATAGACAACCCGCTGCGCTTCCAAGGCCAATACTTCGACCCGGAAAGCGGACTGCACTACAACCGACATCGCTACTACAATCCAGATATTGGTCGTTACCTGACGCCGGACCCGGTAAAGCTGGCGGGTGGAATCAACGCGTACCAGTACGTGCCTAACCCTACAGGGTGGGTAGATCCGTTAGGGCTGACTGCCAATTGTCCACCCAAAGGAACGAGGCAGCCACGCTGTAAAACACCGGACGAACCGGACACTCCCGAAGTTTCTCGCAAAGGAGCATTCAGGCAAGCTAAAAGAGATGCAAATATACCAATGGTGCAGCGCCCTGACGTCTTCGTAGACCCAGAAACAGGAAGAGAAAAACAATACAAGATAGAAAGAATGACAGACCTGAACGATAAAAATATATTGAATAACAACGGCTTACCGATTGACACAAGGGTCTATCAATTTACAAAATCTGACGGCTCAAAAGTGCTTATACAAGACCACTCAGCAGGGCACAATTTTGGCAGAGCAGATGGAATAGGAGACCATTCCGCACACTTCAACTTACGACCAATTGATAAACCCCGAAAAGGCAGCATACCCGGGGCAAAGGAACACTATCCATTTAGGAAGCAAAAATGAAATATTGGAATGAATTAGACGGAAGTATATTTTTCGGAAAGATTTTTAGCCAACCGATAGCAATTGACAGGATTGCTCTTTTCTCCATGAGGATTGATAACGACCAACCCTGTGTCGGCCTAGGGTTTGACATACCAGAATTTCCGGACCAGTTGCCGGAAAAGTGGAAGAACAAAGGCTATAACACCTGCAGGACAGGATTAACTTGTCATAACATTAAAGAATTAAAAGTACAAAACATACCCGCCCACGAGGTATTCAAGGTGGAAATAAAAAAACACAATGACCACTTCGAGTTTCGCGCAACCAGCGAAAATGCCTCAATAGAATTCAAAGCCAGATTCATTTCACTTAGCGACCCTAATTTATATATAAACGGCCCAGATGATTACTATTTTAAATAACTAAAAAACCATGGAACCAAAACTAAAACTTATATCTTTACCCATTTCAGGCTGGGAAACCAGGGCACTCATCTCCATTTAAGTACCATTGGAAAGACGCGCGCAGGAAAACTACCGGGTGCGAATGACCACCCTAATTCTGAGATTGGAAAATAAAGTTTGGAATCATTTCGATAGAAGTGTTTTTAACAAGGTATTCTCCATACCGATTGCAACAAAAGAGATAGTCTTATTCTCTATAGATAGAGATAAAGATAGACCTCATATAACTCTAGCGTTGATATAGCTGAAATCCAGACAGACCAACCGAAAAATGGAACCTCGAAGGTTTCAACACGTGTCGCATTGATCTTAGCTATGGGGGACTTAGTGACATCACCATAAAGGATATCCCCCACATTCGACACGTTGAAAATAACAATATGAAAGTATGAGGTTTTTTCGCGTGAACGCTGAGTCTGAGGAGTCGTTAATTGAATTCAAGCCGTGATATCCGTCTCTCTGCGGGGCCTCCGTCTACATAAATTCCCCTGATTCCGCCTGTTATTAAAGGGTGACACCAACATCAAAGCTATGAGGCCGATAGCCAGCCCCAATTCGCCACCCCGCCCTCCCCTACATAAACTCTGTCCAAGCTACTTCAACGGACAGAGGATTCATCATCATGGGCAAACGTCACCCCAACTTTCCCGCCTGGCAATGGCGCACTCACCCACAAACCCATCAGCACCCGACCAACCTGGGGCTGCAGTTAATTGCGGTGCCGCTGCTGATCATCGGTTTTCTGCTGATGGCATTCGGCGTGTTCAGCCTGAGCCTGGCCAGTTTTGCCGTCGGCGTGATCGGCGTGTTGGCAGGCGTGGCGCTTCAGCGCCACGGTCGCAAACTGGAAGCGCAAGGCAGCCAGCGGTTCTGAGGTTCAGGCGAAGACCACCACGGTCTGGCGGCTGATGGCGATCAACTCGCCGGCCGGGCTCCAGAGCGCGGCCGCGGCATGGCCGTAGCCGTCGCGGGCGTGTTCGATGTTGACGTAGTACTGGCACCAGTCGAGGGTGGTCAGGTCTTGCAGCGGCTGGATAAATTCAATGGTCCAGGTCAGCGTGCTGCCCGGCGCCGGTTGGGTCAGGTGCGGAAGCAAGGCCGGGGGCCAGGCATCGACCAATGCGAGGATATGCGCCTCGGTCAACGGCTCCTCCTTCACGTCCCCGCGCAGGCGCACCCAACCGCCCATGTCGCGCGATTTATTGCCGGTGAACGGCAACCCACCGACGCTCCAGCGCATCGCCAAGTGGCGCATGAACTCCGGTGTCACGCCCTTGATGTAGGGCAGTTCCTGGCATTCATCCCAGTGCTTGAACCTAGGCGGCGCCTCGCTTGCGACTTCAATCACTGACTCACGCGGCGCGCCAAAGCTGGCCTGCACCAGCGTCGCCACTTCACCGTTTTGCACCACGCGGCCAAGCAACTGGCTGACGGCCTTGCCTTCGCGCAACACTTCGACTTGATAACTGGCCGGCACATCCGGCGCAACGGGGCCGACAAAGGTGATGGCCAAAGATCGCAGGGGTCGATCTGCCGGCACTTGGGCGCGCAGGGCTTCGTACTGCAACGCGGCAACCAGGCCACCAAAGGTCGCGCGGCCCTGAGCCCATTCGGCGGGGATGGTCACGTCCAACGGGTTGTTACGGGCTGCGTCGAGCAAATCACTAAAGCGCATGGCGACCTCACATCAAGAAAACCGATGAGGGATCTTAACCATCGAGCCGGTGAGGTACAGCGCCCATTCCGGCCAAAAACCGGACCGGCCTAGAAACAATCCGCGCTGAGTTTGTCCAGCACCCGATCCGCCTGGCCTTCTGCCTTGCTCATGGTGCGATGCCACACCGACACGCACGGTTGCAAATCCGCTTGGTGCCCGGCCTGCGCCAGCCACTGCCAGCAGTCGTGCCAATCGCCCAGAGCGCCTTGGGCTTGTTTGAGGCGCGACATGGCTTTGGCAGGCAGTTTGTCCAGTTCGGGGTAGGCCTCGGCGGCGTAGCGCACACGCTTGATCAGCAACCGCAGGCGATGGCGATCATGGGTTGGGTCTTTGAGGGCATCACCGAGTTTGTGCCATTGCTTGCCCAAGCGCTTCTCGATGCGCGGGCGTAGGCCCTTGAGCAGTTTCTGATGCTGCGAAGCCCGGATAAAGCGTGGGAACGCATCGAGAATTTGCAACAGGTGCGCCACTTCCGGGCTCTGCGCCACCTGGCGATAGGCGTCGGGTTGCAGGCGCAGGCGCCGTTCAGCGGCCTGGTGATAGCCGTGCTGATGCAGATACGCCGCCAGGACCTCACGGTCGCGTAGCGGCGTAGTCATTTGGCCGACTGTGCTGGCGGCCAATTCGAGTTGTTCGACTCCCGGCAATCCGCGCAACGGGCGCAACAAACTGCGCAGGCGCCGCACGGTGGTGCGCAGGTCATGCAGGGCTTCATCGTCGGTGACGGCGGCGAGGCGAGCCTGGCAGCTCAGTAACCCTACTTCCAGGCCAATGACCTGAGCGACTAACTGATCGACCAAAGCTGACATGCCTTCCTCCCTTGACGATGAAAATCCTGTTTGGCGCTAGAAATTAACGTCCGGCGCGCGACTCACGAATATAGAACCGCGCCTTTTCGGCCTTGTTGGAGCAGCCTTCAAACGCTTCGAATTGCTGCTGGGTCTTGGCGCCAGTCAACAAGGACAATGCCTTGGAGTAGCTCACGGTGCCGGCAAAACCTTCAGCCTTGGCCAGGTCCAGCTCGTGCCACGCGGCATCCAGTTGCGTGCCACAGCTGTCGCGGTATGCGGTTTTCCCGGCACAGCCGGCCAGGGCCAACACAATCACAGGCACACACATCCAGGCTTTCATCGATGACACCTCAAATAAAGAAAAACAGTCGTAGGGTGTAGACGTTGCCTACAAGGAAAAGTGCCTTGTTCGCAGCCTGAAATCAGAGCGCCTATCGTCAGAGCATACCCGAGCACTGCGCTGATCCTGGAAAAATATTACAGCCCCCGGCGAAGATTGAAGCTTGCCCCTCAATGGGTGCATTGTGGGCACCTGCTTTGTGAAGGACATGGACCATGAAGAAACGTGTTGCCTTGGTGCTGGGCTCCGGTGGAGCCCGCGGTTATGCCCATATCGGCGTGATCGAGGAGATCGAACGGCGCGGCTACGACATTGCCTGTATCGCCGGTTGCTCCATGGGCGCCGTGGTGGGTGGGATCTATGCGGCGGGCAAGCTTGACGAGTACCGCAACTGGATCGAAAGCCTCGACTACCTCGATGTACTGCGCCTGGTCGACGTAAGCTTTCGCCTGGGTGCGATTCGTGGCGAAAAAGTCTTCGGCCAGATCCGCAAGATCGTCGGCGAGATCAACATCGAAGAACTGCGCATCCCCTACACCGCCGTCGCGACCGACCTGACCAACCAGCAGGAAATCTGGTTTCAGGAAGGTTGCCTGCACCAGGCCATGCGCGCCTCCGCGGCGATTCCAAGCCTGTTCACGCCCGTGATGCAGGGCAACCGTATGCTGGTGGACGGCGGCCTGCTCAACCCGCTGCCGATCGTGCCGGTGGTGTCGAGCCACTGCGACTTGATCATCGCGGTCAACCTCAACGCCACCAACCAAAAACATTACCAACTGCCCGTGATCCAGCGTCCGCCAGCGTTCAAGAGTCGCTTCAACAGCTTGGCCAAGTCGTTGGGTTCACACCTGCCGTTTCGCCGCAAACAAGCTGAACAGTTAATGAAGCTTGAGCAGGAGGCTTTGCACGCTCAGACAGCTGAGATCAACCCATGGCTGGAATCGGCCGAACCAGAAGCCCAGCAACCCGCGGCGGCGCCGGAGAAAGCCGGGGCGCCAAAGTCGGCGACCGGTTCGTTCATCATCGACAACGTCGGCCCGGCGTCCCTGCTGGACCTGATCAACCAGAGTTTCGAGGTGATGCAGACATCGCTGGCGCAGTACAAGATCGCCGGTTACCCGCCGGATGTGCTGATCAACGTGCCAAAGCGCGTGTGCCGGTTTTTCGAGTTTTACAAAGCGCCGGAGTTGATCGCTTTGGGGCGGGAAATTGCCAGGGATACGTTGGACAAATATGAGAGTGAGCAGGGTTGAAATGTGTGCTGTGGCTGATGGCCCTATCGCGGGCAAGCCCGCTCCCACATTCTGATCTGTGAACACATTCAATGGTGGGAGCTGGCTTGCCTGCGATGAGGCCTGCGCGGGCGCCGCCAAACTCAGGCATTCAACAATCGATACCCCACCCCCGCCTCGGTCACGATAAACCTCGGCTGAGTCGGGTCATCCGCCAACTTCTGCCGCAAATGCCCCACCACAATGCGCAGGTAGTGACTGTCTTCAGTGTGGGTCGGCCCCCAGATATCCTTGAGCAGTTGTTGCTGGGTGATTACCCGCCCCGGATGCCGCGCCAGTTGCGCCAGTACCGCGTACTCCTTGCGGGTCAGCGCCACCTCGGCACCGTCCAGCAGCACGCGGCGATAGGCCAGGTCCACCGTCAGCGGGCCAAAACTCAAGGCCGCTTCCTGAGCCTCCCCCGCCGGGGCCTGGCGCAGTAATGCGCGCACGCGGGCGAGAAATTCCTGGATGCCAAAAGGCTTGGTCACGTAATCATTCGCGCCGCCATCCAGGGCCTCGACCTTCTGCACTTCACTGGCGCGCACCGACAGCACCAGCACCGGCACCGTCGACCACTCGCGAAACTCGCGCAGCACGTGTTGGCCGTCCATGTCGGGCAGGCCGAGGTCGAGCACCAGCAAATCCGGTTTGCTCAATGCCGCTTGGGCCAGGCCCTCGTTACCGGTGCCGGCCTCGATCACCTTGTAGCCCTGGGAGGCCAGGCTGATGCGCAGGAATTTGCGAATCTGCGGTTCGTCATCAATGACTAAAATCGTCGCGGTCTGGCTCATGGTGTCCAATCAAAATCCGTGGAAAAAAGAGGGTAGCTCAAGCCTCGCGTTCCAGGCCAGGCTGAGTCGGCAACGGCAGGAACAAGGTGATGCACGTGCCCCGCCCTTCAATGCCCTCGGCGACGCTGATACGCCCACCGTGTGCGCCAACCATGCCCTGGCAAATCGCCAGGCCCAGGCCCGTGCCCTGCCCGCCGCGATCACCGCGGGCGGCGGTGTAGAACATATCGAAAATCTTCGCGCGCTCGTCTCCGGGAATCCCCGGCCCTTCATCGGCCACCGCAAAAAACAATTGGTCATCCGCCACGCCCGCGCTCACCTCCAAACGGCCTTGGGCGGGTGAGAAACGCGCGGCGTTTTCCAGCACGTTGACCAGCGCCTGTTCGATCAAGGCGGCGTGCACATACAGCAACGGCAACTCGGCCGGCACGTCAGTCTTGACCTGCAGCGGCGCCAGCACCGCGCGCAAACGGCCAAGGGCGCTGCCGACGATATCGCCGGGCGAAACCCAATCACGCGCCAGTTTCAGCGCACCGTGGCCCAGGCGCGTCATGTCCAGCAAGTTCTGGATATAGCGGTCCAGGCGCTCGGCTTCATCGCGGGTGCCCTCGAGCAATTCGCGGCGATCCTCCAGAGGAATCGCCTCGCCGAGCGCCAACAGGCTGTCGATGCTGCCGCGCATCGACGTCAACGGCGTACGCAAGTCGTGGGACACAGAGGCAAGCAAGGCGCTGCGCAGTTGCTCGGTTTCGCCATGCAAGCGCGCGGATTCAAGTTCCTGCGCCAATTGCGCCCGAGCCAAGGCCTGTGCCAGCGGCTGGCTCAATGCGGTGAGCAGGCGACGACGCTGCCCGCTCAGTTCCAGGCCCGGTTTGGGGCTCACGCCAAGCAAACCCAGCGGCCCCTCCTCGCCCGACAGCGGCCACCACCACCAACGCCCGAACGGCAACGTGCCGGTGCCCATGCCGGCCGGTTGATCGTGCTGCCAGGCCCAATCGGCGGCGGCGCGTTCGGCTTCTGTGAGGTTCAGCGGGGAACCGGTCTCGACCTGCCAATCGCCATGCGCGTCCCGATTGACCAGGCAAAGCTCCAGATCGCTCCAGCCTTCCAGATGATGGGCCGCCGCACTGATTACCGCCTGGCGATCGGTGGCGGCGGTGAGTTTGCGCGACAGGTCGAGCAGTTCGCTGGTCTCTTCCTGAGTATCGCGCAAGGCCTGCAGCTGCCGACGCTGGCGCGCGGCCAGGTTGCCGGTCAACGCCGCCATCAGCAGAAAGAACAGCAGCGTCAACACGTCCTCTTCGCGCTGGATGGCGAAGGAGAAATTCGGCGGAATAAACAGAAAATCGTAGGTCAGAAACGACAGCGCCGCACACACCAGCGACGGCCCCAGGCTGCTGCGCACGCCCACCAGCAATACCGCCGCGAGAAACACCAGCGAGATATTCGGCAGCGGCAACACGCTGGCCACCGCCCAGGCCAGCGCCGCCGCCACGATCGTCGCGACGACTGCCAGGCCATAATCGAACCACACCAACCCGCGCACATCCGGCAGTCGCGGCGGTGCGGGCATGTCGTCGCTGTCGAGGACGTTGATTTCCAGACCGCGCGCATTGCGCAGCAAGCGCGCCGCCAGCCCACCGCCGAACAACCGACGCCGCCAACGCATGCGCGACTGCCCGACCAGCAGCAGGCTCGCGCGGCGTTCGGCAGCATGCTGGATCAGCGTCTTCGCCACCTCGCCCGCGCGCAGCAACACCACTTCGCCGCCAAGGCGCTCGGCCAGTTGCTGGGCGTTTTGCAGGCGCAGGCGCGCTTGCTCATCGCGCGCACGGCCGTTGTCGATATGCACCAGGCTCCAGGGCAAATGTCGGCGTTGAGCGACGCGGCTGGCATGACGCACCAGGCGTTCGGCCTGCGCATCGCCATCCACGCCCACCAGCAAGCGGCCGCGCACCGCCGGCGCAGCCTGGCCCAGTTGCCGATAGCCCTGGGCCAGGTCGTCATCGACGTGAGCGGCGGCGGTCTGCATCGCCAGTTCGCGCAGGGCCATCAGGTTGGTCTGGGTGAAAAACGCGTCGATGGCCGCACGGGCCTGCTCCGGCACGTACACCTTGCCGTCGCGCAGACGCTCCAGCAGCTCGCGCGATGGCAGGTCGATCAGCAGCAACTCGTCTGCCTCTTGCAGCACCCAGTCCGGCAGGGTTTCGCGCACTTGCACGCCGGTGACCCCGCGCACTTGATCGTTGAGGCTTTCCAGGTGCTGGACGTTGACCGTAGTGAACACATTGATGCCGGCGGCGAGCAGTTCCTGAATGTCCTGCCAGCGTTTTTCATGCCGGCTGCCGGGGGCGTTGCTGTGGGCCAGTTCGTCGACCAGCACCAGCTTGGGCTTGGCGGCGAGCAGGCCGTCCAGGTCCATTTCTTCGAGCATCACGCCGCGGTATTCGGTGCGCACCAACGGTTGCTGCGGCAAGCCGCTGAGCAAGGCCTCGGTCTCGGCGCGGCCGTGGGTTTCGACCACCCCGGCGATCAGCCGCACGCCCTGGCGCAGCTGGGTGTGGGCGGCCTGGAGCATGGCGTAGGTCTTGCCCACGCCCGGCGCGGCGCCGAGAAAGACTTTGAGCCGGCCACGGCCGTCCCGGGGCAGATCGGCTAACAGGGCGTCGGCGCGGCCGGAGTCGCTCATGCGTTGCGGTTCCTTCAGGTGTTTATTTGGAGTCCTTCAGGCCGCCATCGCGGGCAAGCTCGCTTCCACAGTTGGAGTGCATTCCCCTGTGGGAGCCGGGCTTGCCCGCGATGGCGGCACCACGACTTACAACTTTTCCAGCGCCATGTTCAGCGCCAACACGTTCACCACCGGCGGGCCCACCAGCGGGCTTTCGATGTGCTCATCCAGCAAGCGCTGCAGGGTTGCCACCGGCACATTTCGTGCGGCTGCCACCCGCGCCAGTTGATAGGCAATCGCCGGTGGAGGCAAGTGTGGATCAAGACCGCTGCCAGAGGTAGTCAGCGAGGCCAACGGCACCGGCCCCTGGCCTGGCACCAGTTGTTTATTGGCATCATCGAAAACCCGCGTGGCCAACGCCGGGTTGCTTGGGCCCAGGTTACTCGCGCTGCTGGAAACCGTCGCAAATGCGCCGGCCGACGGGCGCGGATGGAACCACTGATCGCCGGTAAAATCCTGGGCGATCAGGCTGGAACCGCGCACTCTGCCGTCGGCATCGTGCACCAGACTGCCGTTGGCCTGGTCAGGAAAAGCGACTTGCGCGACACCGGTCACCACCAATGGGTAAGCGACGCCGGTGATCAGGGTCATGAGTACCAGCAGGCTCAAGGCCGGGCGGATCATGGTGGACATTTCAGATTCCTCACGAGAGTCATTGCAGCCTGTGGGCGCCGACGTGGCGCCCCCAGGAATCGGGTCAAACCAGGTGCAGCGCGGTCAGCAGCATGTCGATCGCCTTGATGCCCACGAACGGCACCACAATCCCGCCCAGCCCGTAGATCAGCAGGTTGCGACGCAGCAACGCCGCCGCGCTCGCCGCCTGCACGCGCACACCGCGCAGCGCCAGCGGGATCAGCACCACAATGATCAACGCGTTAAACACAATGGCCGAGAGAATCGCGCTCTGCGGGCTCTGCAAGTGCATCACGTTGAGCACGCCCAATTGCGGGTAGATCGAGGCGAACAGTGCCGGCAGGATTGCGAAGTACTTGGCCACGTCGTTGGCGATGGAAAACGTGGTCAGCGCGCCGCGGGTCACCAGCAACTCCTTGCCGATCTGCACCACGTCCAGCAGCTTGGTCGGGTCGCTGTCGAGGTCGACCATGTTGGCCGCTTCGCGAGCCGCCTGGGTACCGTCATTCATCGCCATGCCGACGTCGGCCTGGGCCAGTGCCGGGGCGTCGTTGGCACCGTCGCCACACATGGCAACCAGACGACCGTCATTCTGTTCGTGGCGAATGCGCGCGAGTTTTTTCTCCGGCGTGGCTTCGGCCAGCACATCGTCCACGCCGGCTTCGGCAGCAATCGCCGCAGCGGTCAGCGGGTTATCGCCCGTCACCATCACGGTGCGAATCCCCAGTTTGCGCAGCTCGGCAAAACGTTCGCGGATGCCAGGCTTGACCACGTCCTTGAGGTGGATCGCACCGAGCAATTTGCCGTCGGCGCACACCAGCAAGGGTGTGCCGCCGCTCTGGGCGATCTTGTCGATTTCCCGCGACAGTGCCGGTTGCAGGTCGCGACGTTGTTGGCCGATAAACGCCAGCAGCGAATCCACCGCGCCCTTGCGGAACACACGGCCTTCGTAATCGACACCGGACAAACGCGTTTCCGCACTGAAGGGCACCGAGGTCAGTTGGTCCAGGGTCGGCTCAGCCTGCGGGTGCAAGGCGCGCAGGTATTCGACGATGGATTTGCCCTCTGCGGTGTCGTCTGCCAGCGATGCGAGCAGCACACCCTCGGCCAAATCCCGGCCACTGACGCCAGGCGCGGCGATCACCGCCGCGCAGCGACGGTTACCAAAGGTAATGGTGCCGGTTTTATCCAGCAGCAACACATGCACGTCACCCGCCGCTTCCACCGCGCGCCCGGATTTGGCGATCACATTGAGGCGCACCAGACGGTCCATGCCGGCGATACCGATGGCCGACAACAAGCCGCCGATGGTCGTAGGAATCAGCGTCACCAACAGTGCGACCAGGAACACCAGCGGCAAGCTGCCATTGGCGAAGTGCGCGAACGGCTGCAGGGTGACCACCACCAGCAGGAAGATCAGGGTCAGGCCGATCAGCAGGATATCCAGCGCGACTTCGTTGGGGGTTTTCTGGCGTTTGGCGCCTTCCACCAGGGCGATCATGCGGTCCAGCGTGGACTCGCCCGGGTTGACGGTGATGCGGATCAGCAACCAGTCCGACACCAGCCGCGTGTTGCCGGTGACGGCCGAACGGTCGCCGCCGGACTCGCGGATCACTGGCGCGGATTCGCCGGTGATCGCCGCTTCATTGACCGCCGCGATGCCTTCGATGACCTCGCCGTCACCGGGGATCATTTCTCCGGCGGCGACGCGCACGACGTCGCCTTTGCGCAGGCTGGTGGCCGGCACGACCTTGAAGCTGCCGTCAGCCTCCTTGCGGCGTGCGCTGAGGCCTTCACTGCCAGCCTTGAGGCTGTCGGCGCGGGCCTTGCCGCGACCTTCGGCCAAGGCTTCGGCGAAGTTGGCGAACAGCACGGTGAACCACAGCCACACGGCGATCTGCACGGCGACGAACGTCGGCACGGCGGTGTCGGGCACGAAGCACAACACGGTGGTGAGGATGGCGGTCAGTTCGACCACCAGCATCACCGGCGAACGTTGCAGCTGGCGCGGGTCCAGCTTGACGAACGCCTGGCCCAGCGCCGGGCGCCATAGCGCAGAGATGGCGGTTTTTGGCGACTCCTGAGTTGTCACAGGGGCGGCGTTTTTTGCAGGCATATTCATTTTCATATCCCCTCTTAGAAGCCCATGCTCAGGTGTTCAGCGATTGGGCCCAGTGCCAGTGTCGGCAGGAAAGTCAGGCCGCCCACCAGCAAAATGGTCACGGTCAACAGGGTCACGAACAGCGGGCCATGCGTGGGGAAGCTGTTCTGGCCAATCGGAGCGGTCTTTTTCATTGCCAGGCTGCCAGCCAGAGCCAGTACCGGGAGGATGTAGCCGAAGCGGCCGATCAACATGCCCAGGCCCAACATCAGGTTGTGGAACGCGGTGTTGCCACTGAAGCCGCCGAACGCCGAACCGTTGTTGGCACTGGCCGAGGTGTAGGCGTACAACAACTGGCTGAAACCGTGCGGCCCAGGGTTGCTGATGGCACCTGCCGGGCCTGGCAGGCTGGCGGCAATGGCGCCCAGTACCAGCGTGCCCACCGGCATCACCAGCAAGGTCACCACCAGCAATTGCACTTCCTTGGCCTGAAGCTTCTTGCCCAGGTATTCCGGGGTGCGGCCGATCATCAAGCCGGCGAGGAACACCGCGATCAACACGTTGAGCAACATGCCGTACATACCGGCGCCGACGCCGCCGAAGATCACTTCACCGACCATCATGTTGACCAGCGCCACCATGCCGCTCAGCGGGTTGAGGCTGTCGTGCATGCCGTTGACCGAACCGTTGGACGCCGCCGTGGTGGTGACCGACCACAACACCGTGCCGGTGGTGCCGAAGCGCGCTTCTTTGCCTTCCAGCGGTGCGGTTTGCTCAACGGCCGGGTTGTTCAGGGTCGGGTTGGGTTGGTACTCGGCCCACAGCGACGTCGCGCCGCCGATCAGGAACAGCGCCAGCATGCAGCCGAGAATCGCGCGGCTCTGACGCAGGTCTTTCACGTAGTGACCGAAGGTGAACACCAACGCCACCGGGATCAGGATGATTGCCGACAGCTCGAACAGGTTGGCCCAGGCCGTGGGGTCCTCAAACGGGTGCGCCGAGTTGACGCCAAAGAAGCCGCCACCATTGGTGCCCAGTTGCTTGATCGCAATCTGGCTGGCTGCCGGGCCGAGTGGGATCACCTGGTCCACGCCCTGCATCGTCACGGCATTCACGTAGTGCGCGAAGGTTTGCGGCACGCCCTGCCACACCAGGAACAGCGCGAACACCAGGCACAATGGCAGCAAGCCGTAGAGGGTAGCGCGGGTCATATCGACCCAGAAGTTGCCCAGGGTCTTGGTGGACTTACGCCCGATACCACGGCACAGCGCGACCAGCACAGCCAGGCCGGTGGCGGCGCTGACGAAGTTCTGCACGGTGAGGCCGATCATCTGGCTGAGGTAGCTCAGGGAGGCTTCACCGCTGTAGTTCTGCCAGTTGGTGTTGGTCATGAAACTGACCGCGGTGTTGAAGGCCAGCGTCCATTCCTGACCTGGCAATTTCTGCGGGTTGAGTGGCAGATACTCCTGAAACAACAGCACAGCGAACAGCAACACGAAACCGGCCAGATTGAACGCCAATAGCGCCAGCGTGTACTTCTGCCAGCTCTGTTCCTGGTGTTCGTCCACGCCAGACAGGCGATAACACGCGCGCTCAACCGGGCCGAGCACCGGCGTGAGCCAGGTGCGCTGGCCTTCCATCACCTTGTAATAGAACCTTCCCAGGAACGGTGCCGGCACCAGCACCACGGCAAAGAAGGCGATGATCAGCCAATAGTCATAACTGTGCATAGCCTGCTCCTAGTTCCGATCCGCGCGTAACAGCGCAACCAGCAGATAAATGAACAGCGCCACGGCCAATAGCAGTGACACCCCGTCCAGAACGCTCATGGAAGTCTCTCCGTTTTGCGGCGATTGCCGCGTGTGAGGCAATTGTCCGCAGGAGTGGCGTAAAGGAACGAGAGCGACGCTGGGGGCCGGGCGTAAAGACGGCGTAAAGAGTGGATTTATGCGGGGCTTACAGAGGTCGGTGGTGGCTGTTGGGGCCGTCATCGCGGGCAAGCCCGGCTCCCACAGGAAACCGCAATCCCCTGTGGGAGCCGGGCTTGCCCGCGATGACGGCAGCTCAAACGCCCCTGCACTCAACTGGTGCAATGACACAAGATTTCAAACGCCAAACCGTCTCCTCGACGACAGTTCGGCGTCTTTACGACAATGAATGGCGCACTGGCATGGCCGCTGCAACACCCTGAAATATTCCAAACCGTTCAGGGAGCGCAACACGATGAACACACAACTCAAACCCACCTTGGGCACCCTGCATCTGTGGGGCATTGCCGTCGGCTTGGTGATTTCCGGCGAGTACTTCGGCTGGAGCTACGGCTGGGGCGTCGCAGGCACGCTGGGCTTTCTGGTGACCTCGCTGATGGTCGCCGCCATGTACACCTGCTTTATATTCAGCTTCACCGAACTGACGACGGCGATTCCTCACGCGGGTGGCCCATTTGCCTACAGCCGTCGCGCCTTTGGTGAGAAAGGCGGCCTGATCGCCGGCCTGGCAACATTGATCGAATTTGTCTTTGCCCCGCCTGCGATAGCCTTGGCCATCGGCGCTTATCTGAATGTGCAGTTTCCGGCACTCGACCCCAAACACGCGGCCGTCGGTGCCTATATCGTCTTCATGGGCCTGAATATTCTCGGGGTGAAACTCGCGGCCACCTTCGAGCTGGTGGTGTGCGTGCTCGCCGTCGCCGAACTGTTGGTGTTCATGGGCGTGGTAGCGCCGGCGTTCAGCTTCAGCAACTTCGCCCTCAATGGCTGGGCCGGGTCCGACACCTTCGGCGCGCCGGCGATAGCCGGGATGTTTGCGGCCATTCCTTTCGCCATCTGGTTCTTCCTTGCCATCGAAGGTGCAGCGATGGCTGCCGAGGAAGCGAAGGATCCCAAGCGCACCATCCCAAAAGCCTACATCAGCGGGATCCTGACGCTGGTGGTGCTGGCCATGGGCGTGATGTTCTTTGCCGGCGGCGTGGGCGACTGGCGCACGCTGTCGAATATCAATGACCCGTTGCCGCAAGCGATGAAAACCGTGGTGGGCGACAGCTCCGGCTGGCTGCACATGTTGGTGTGGATCGGTCTGTTCGGCCTGGTGGCGAGTTTTCACGGCATCATCCTCGGCTACTCGCGCCAGTTCTTCGCCCTCGCGCGCGCCGGCTACCTGCCCTCTTTCCTCGCCAAACTGTCGCGTTTTCAGACACCACACCGGGCAATCATTGCCGGCGGTGTGGTCGGCATCGCCGCCATCTACAGCGACGGCCTGATCAACCTGGGCGGCATGACGCTGACCGCCGCGATGATCACCATGGCGGTGTTCGGTGCCATCGTGATGTACATCATGAGCATGCTCAGCCTGTTCAAACTGCGCAAGACCGAGCCGCTGCTGGAGCGCACCTTCCGTGCGCCGGGCTATCCGATCGTGCCCGGCATAGCGCTGGTGCTGGCGGTGGTCTGCCTGGTGGCCATGGCCTGGTTCAACGCGCTGATCGGGCTGATTTTCCTGGGCTTCATGGTGGTGGGGTTTGTGTACTTCCAACTGACCGCGCAGGACCGCGCCGACGCACCGGCCGATGCGATGTTGACGGGGCTGTGAGGCTACTGGGGCAGAACGGGCCTACAATGAACTACTAAGAAAGCCCGTGACTCAAAGCAGCTATTACCGTGGGAAATTTCCCCACGGTTTGCTGCCTCAAGGAGAGCCCTATGCCGTGGTATGCCTGGTTGATTTTAGTGGTCGCGATCGGTTCGATCGTCGGTGGTTTATTGATGCTGCGTGACAGCGCCAACAAGGTGGAACTCACCGACGAACAACGCAAACGCGTGGCCGAGCGCAACGCCCAGGCAGACTCAAAGGACGCCCAGGACCGCTGAACCTGGCGCTACTCCCACGCAGCCTTGGCGATATGCAACCCGTGCTGGCCTTTATAGGCCGCACGTTCGGGCTGGCTCCAGCCATTGAGCAACTCCTCCTCCAGACGATAAATCTCCACACCCAAAGGGCGACACACCGTCAACGGATCCTGCGCGTCAGGCCCCCACATCGGCAGCGACAAATCCCCGCCCGGGCACGTCGACAGCGCGCAGAGCAAATCAATCTCGGCAAAAAACTCCAGGTAGTCGCCCTTCTGCGCCGGGCAGGCTTTCATGAAGTACATGTCATCGTGATTGAGGCCGGTGCACTGGAAAATGTTCAACACGTCATGCACGTCGAATTCCGTCAGACCGTGGGGCAGCACTGCGCGTGTCAGGTTTGAGTGGCAATGGTGATGAAAGTCTTCGCCGGTGAGCATGCGATTCACATACGGATCGCAGCGCGTGCCAAGCAAGTCGTGCAGGCGCCCGCCATGCTCATCGATGCCATAACTCGCCAGGCTGTCATCGGTGATGGTCACCAGCGGCCGCAGAAACGGCAGGTTCGACCACAGTCGATCATGAGTGCTGACATGTGCGCCTTGTAACTGGCGGGTGCGTGCGGCCCAAAGACGTTCGCGAGGATCGTTGGCATTCCACACGTTGAAGTCACCCACTTGTGGCCCAACCGGCGTGGTAACCCGGAACACATGCCCGGCCGGCACCTTCCACGCTTTGCCCGTGCGAATCGGCACGTCGAACTGCTCGATCAATGTGCGTTGGTCCGCACGATCACGAATGCGCTCATAGAACGCGGTATCAACCTGCAGCGCAGAACCTTTACTGACCTGGTACGCGGCCGGATAGTCTTTATACATGGGGCAATCCTCCATCAGGGGTGATCAAACAAGGCCAGGGAAAGGCGTTCGGAATCGTCCAGGTACAGGCTCATCGCCTCCTGCGCAGCCGCTTTGTTGCCGCACGTCAGCAACGCATAGATCTCCTGGTCGCGCTCCAGCCAGGGCGACTGGAAACGCTGCTCATCGGGTGCCGCGCAAAACACCAGCCGCAGTTGAGCTATGACCTGGGCGAAAAACTCATCAAACAGTGGGCTGCGCATCAGCCCGACAATCCGTTGGTGGAACGTCAGGCTGTGAGTCGCCACTGCGCGCCAGTCCTCGCGCTCCCTGGCCAGGGAGGTGGCTTCGATTGCGTTTTGCATGTGCTCGGACTGAGCATCCGTCAGCCCACCGCTCTGGGCGATAGCCTGCAATTCGAGGGTTCGGCGTACAACGAACAGGTCACGCACTTCATCTCGTTCCAGCCGCCGCACCATCACGCCTTTGTTGCGCACATAACGGGTAAGCCCTTCCTGCCCCAAACGGTGCAAGGCCTCGCGAATGGTATTGCGCGATGCGTTATAAATTTTGACCAGGTCCACCTCGACCAGCGCCATGCCGGGCAACAGCCGCCCGCCAATGATGTCGGCACGCAGTTCAAGTGCAATCTGATCCGCCAGAGACAAGCTGAGCGTCATCATCACCTCACGATTGTTGAACAATCCCTGAGCCAGATGTAATCACTTTTCATGCCAGTACCGCTGAACGATGTGTGGATGGGTAAAAAAGCTTAACTCCGTTAACATGCCCGCTCGTCCACGAGGCCGCCCATGCGTTATTCAGCAGACCATAAAGCCCAGACCCATCAACGCATCATCAAGGACGCCTCAGTGCGCTTTCGCCGCGACGGCATCAGCGCGACCGGCCTGCAGCCCCTGATGAAAGCACTCAATCTGACGCACGGTGGCTTTTACGCGCATTTCAAATCCAAGGATGATCTGGTGGAAAAGGCCCTGCAGGCTGCCGCTGCAGAACTGGATGCACATTGCGAAACTCTGTTCAGCCAGGAGCGGCCGCTGGATGCATTCATAGACAACTATCTGTCTGACTGGCACCAGACCTCTCCCGCTGAAGGCTGCCCGCTGCCGACCATGTCTTCGGAATTGGGCCAGAGGGGACAGCAGAGTCCGACCACGGATGCTGTGCTTGAAGCGCGATTGAGGCAGGTTGAATCAACGTTGGATCACGCGAATGCCGACGAACGAAGCCTGGTACTGATGTCGACGTTGGTAGGGGCATTGGTGCTGGCCAGGAGCGTAGAGAGCCAGGCATTGGCAACGCGGATCATGAAAGTCGTGCGCGAGAACTTGAAAGATCATATCTCAGACAAAGAAAAGGCCGGTCAATGACCGGCCTCTTGGGCAACGTTTACAGACTCAATTAATAGCCAGCCTGTCGCGGTTTTTCTCCAGCAATGCCTTACCGATGCCTTTGACTTCCAGCAACTCGTCTACTGCAGTGAAGGGCCCATTGCTGTCGCGATAGGCGACAATCGCCTTGGCCTTGGCGGCGCCAATGCCGAACAGATCGCGGCGCAGGACTTCGGCGTCGGCGGTGTTGAGATTGACCTTGGTCGTTTCTTCAACTTTCGCCATCTGGGCGACGATGGGCGTAGGGGCTTCGGGTTTGGCGGATGGGGCTGCGGTGGTGGCGACGGAGACACTCGCGAGGAAGGCAAAGATCAGGGAAGAGATATAGGTGTTTTGCATAGGTGACGCTCCATGACATCGGTAGAAGAAAAGCAGCTTTTCCGAAGCTGCCTTTCTAACTTAGGTGATGTTTGGAGGGAGTCAAAAGTGAGTCGGTTACAGCGTGTGTTTTTCTATTCCGGCAGAACGACTCACTCGTAGATTTGTAACTTTTAAACTCATGGTTCAAGTCGACGCTGCTGATATATCCAGTCAACAATTTCCCCATCCGGCGTATAACCGCTGACGGTGTCGCGCAACAACTGGCGAACCCGACTGAAATCGTCCTGATCAATTGCGGCCAGTAGCTCAGAAAGCTTGACCTTCAACACTTCCCACGGCAAGTAGTCCTCGTTAGCGCTCATGATCATCGGATGTTGTGTTGCAACAACATTGTCCCCGATAAGCAACTCTTCATATAACTTCTCGCCCGGGCGCAAACCGGAAAACTCAATGGCAATATCGCCGTGAGGATTTTTGTCGGACCGCACACTCAGCCCTGAGAGATGGATCATTTTTTCAGCCAGTTCGACAATCTTGACCGGCTCACCCATGTCCAGCACGAACACATCTCCGCCAAGCCCCATGGAACCCGCTTGAATGACCAACTGAGCCGCTTCAGGAATGGTCATGAAGTAGCGGGTGATCTTCGGGTGCGTGACCGTCAGCGGTCCACCAGACTTTATCTGCTTGTGAAACAGCGGGATCACCGAACCGGAGGAGCCTAATACATTGCCAAATCGAACCATCGTAAAACGGGTTTTATTCACCCGCGACACGTTGGTTTTGTCCCCAAACAGCACGGGGGCAGGTTCACGGCTCAATGCCTGCAGGGTCAACTCGGCAAGACGCTTGGTGCTGCCCATCACGTTTGTTGGACGCACGGCCTTGTCGGTGGAAATCAACACAAAATTCGATGCGCCCGCTTGAACCGCCGCCTGCGCCGCGTTCAGCGTGCCGATAACATTGTTCAGCACACCCTCTGCGATGTTGTGCTCGACAATGGGTACATGCTTATAGGCGGCAGCGTGGTAAACGGTATCTACCCGCCAGGCCTTCATGACATCCAGCAGCTTTGACGGGTCCCGCACTGAACCCAGGATAGGCAGCAGTTTTACCGGTAACGATTTACGAGTAATACGCTGTTCCAATTCTGAAAGAATACTGTAGAGATTGAACTCGCTGTGCTCAAACAAGAGCAAGGTTTTGGGTTTAAGCTCCAGAATTTGCCGACAGAGCTCTGAACCGATCGAGCCACCCGCCCCCGTGACCAGGACACTCTGCCCCTTGATGCAATGCTCAAGCAGATCGCCTTGCGCAGGCACCGAATCACGTCCCAGCAAGTCCGCAATATCGACCTCTTGAATATCGTCAACCTTGACCCGTCCACTGGCCAGGTCCATAAAACCCGGGACGCTACGAACGTGTAGCGGAAAACCTTCGAGAAAACCGAGAATCTCCCGGCGCCGCCCGCGATTGGAGGACGGGATTGCCAAGAGAATTTCCTGTGCTCCCGTAGCGTCGATCATCCTCTGGATATGCTTGGGCTTATAGACCTGGAGGCCCGAGATGACACGGTCCGAAATAGACGCGTCATCGTCAATGAACGCAACCGGGCGCATCACTCGGCCCATACGAAGCGCTGCCACCAGCTGATTCCCCGCCGCACCGGCGCCATAGATGGCAACACGTGAAAGACCATCGTCACGGCTGGTAAACGGGACGTGTTGGGCAGCAGCAAACCAATCGCCTAAAAAGTACTGACGCATGGTCAAACGCAAGCCACCGACCATGATCAAACTCAACCACCAATAGTTGAAAATGATCGACCGGGGCACCACGTTCTGATGGTTGCTATACCAATAAACGACCACACCCAGGATTAAAGAAGAAAGGCTGACGGCCTTGATAATTGCGACCAACGCATCGTTGCCAAAATAACGCATGACAGCGCGGTACATACCGAAGCGAATGAACAGGGGTATCGCAACCACCGGCGCCGCCAGGAACAACCACAAGTGCATTTTGACCGGGTTGATCATCTCGTCGATTCCGAGACGGACTAAAAACGCCATCCACAGTGCTAAAAATACGAGTATGACGTCCGCCAATACTTGAATCAGTCGTTTTTGATGACGAGGCAATTTCAATAGCCACGTACGCAACCGGTTTATCATGATTCACCTATCGCCTATGCGTCAGATCAAAAAAATTTCTTGATCGCATTACAACGCAGAACAAAAAACATACTTTGTATAATCAACCTGAATCGGCCAATCAAACACTGCTACGGTATTAATGTGAAACACCATCACGTTTGATGACCTTCAAGGCTGTTAAAAACAAGATTTTTAGGTCGAAAAGAACACTCATGTTTTTCGCGTAAAAAGCATCATAGCCAACCTTAACCGGTATGGGCAACTCGTCACGGCCGTTGACCTGCGCCCATCCCGTAAGACCTGGACGGATAAGGTGTACGCCTTGCTCGGTGCGCAGCTCAATCAGATCGGCCTGATTAAAAAGCGCGGGTCTGGGTCCTACAAAACTCATATCACCTGCGATGATACTCCACAGCTGAGGCAATTCATCCAGGCTCGACTTTCTTAGAAAGTTGCCAATAGGCGTCAAGTATTTAGACGGGTCGAGCAGCAAATGCGTGGCCACAGCAGGCGTACCAATACGCATCGAGCGAAACTTTGGCATCCTGAACAATACGTTGTTCACCCCTACGCGGTCAGACCAATACAGTGCGGGTCCTTTTGACGTCAATTTAACCGCCACCGTAACAAGCAAGATCGGGATCAAGAGTATGAGCAAGGCAAAGAGGCTCAGTACTAGATCAAAAAAACGCTTCATGTTTCCACCAACCTTTCAATTCACAACCGTTTAGACGAATATTTAGCGAACTTTCCTGAATATTTGGCGATTGAAACGGACAACCAGGACGCCAGCGCTTTTTTGCGCAGAATACAAGGGTGTTCTATCAAATGCCACGACAGGAGAGCCGGAACCAGTGCAACGGGAAGCGCCACGAAAATCATTTCAAAAGGCGATATTCCTTTCCACGTGTGCGCAAGGATCTCCTGGGTAGGAAAAGCATATATGTACAGACCGTAAGAGTAATCCCCGAGCTTATTGTATTGGCGTGCGAACCACTGGGTGTTGAAGGCAACGAAAAAGACGGAATAACTCCATGCGATCACGAACACTTCTACGAACAAAGGGGACTTGTAGGAACACAGCGCGGCCAACCAGCTGAGGGTTAACATCCAGACGCTCAGCTGAACCTTGGTTCGGTAGGCATAAAATACCATGCCAATAACAAACGCAAAGCTCCACTGCACCCACGTGCGAAACTGAAAACCTGCAATCAAGTATTCATTTTTTTGCAACAGGTTAAATACTGCATAAAACACAAAATACAGCACGAAAAATATCGAAACCCGGCGAGTATGTGTCAAACAACCGATAACACCGAGCGCGAACACCATCGCGTACAGCAGCACCTCATAATACAACGTCCATAACGAACCATTGATTCCGGGGTAGGGATTGTCCTGAAACAAGCCTGGCAACTGAAAGTGAATATCCTTCAGCTTCAGATTTCCTGTGATGTATTTGTGTACTTCTTTAGAAGAAAAATAATCATGCAAGCTAAAATCGGTGAACAACGGACCGATTACCCAAGCACTTAATACCAGGACCACCAACAGCGCAGGGTACAACCTTAAAAACCTGGCCACGACAAAATCAATCTTTGTCTTGGACCGCTCATAACTCAGCGATATGAAAAATCCGGATATGCAAAAAAAAGTGAATACGCCCAAGCCGCCGAGTGTTATTCCGAGCTGAGCCATCAACGGCTCAACTTCGGTAGCGCCTCGGGATAGCGGAAACGAATGTGACACCAACACGAAAAATGCCGCAACCATCCGGATAAAATTGAAATTATTATCTCTGGACTTAAGCAGCTCAGCCAAATTACCCATGCGACGGTCCGCTCTGTTTTTCTTGATAATGCCGAGCCGTGATTGCAAAAGCCTCGTCAATACTGACTGGAGGTGTCCAGTCTAAACATTCCCGCGTGTCCGTGATATCGACCTGAAGCGAACCACACAACCGTTGCAAAAACTCTTTCTTGCCCACTAACGCTGCTGCAACATTCAACAACGCATAAGGAAAAGCAAAAACATAGGATGGCTTGTTCATCGCCACGGCGAGCTTTTTCAGAATCTGTCCAATAGACAGATCGTGACCATCGCTTACTAGGAACACACGGTTCGCCGCGGCAGGATGTTTGATGCATACGCAAATCAGATCGACCAAATTATCAATGAAGACGAGGCTTCTTCGGTTATCAATCGTGCGAAAAGGAAGTGGCAGCTTCCTGTTAACGACAGAAAGCATTCGTTCAAAATTGGCTTTCACGCCTGGCCCATAGACCAGGACAGGCCGAATGATGACGACATCCATTGAGGTGTGACGCGCCAGCTCTAAAAGCGCTTGCTCTGCCTCCAGCTTGGACACTCCATAATCGTCGAGCGGCGCAGGGGCATCCTTTGACGTAAACGCACGGCCAGCGCTGGTTTCTTCACCATTGACTTTAACCGAGCTTATATAAATGAATCTCTGCACGCCGGCGTCAGCTGCTTGCCGAGCCAGATTGAGCGTCGCGTTCACATTAACTTCCCGAAACGCCAGCAACGGATTGCTATGGGTTTCGTTCATGATGTGCGCTCGACCGGCAGAGTGAATGACTACGTCAACATCCGACAGTGGCGCTGTCCAGTCAATGTCCCCGGTCAACGACTCAATAACAAAATCCTGCACGCCAGGGCGCGGCGAAGTGTCCGTCTTGCGGGTTACATTCACCACTTGATACTGAGCCTTAACCAACGCATCCAGCACTGAGCGCCCTACAAAACCCGTTCCGCCCGTAAGAAGCACTGTGGGCGCGCCTGCAGCGGAACCAACGCTAATTTCATCCAACACTGTTAAGTCCTCTCAGATGAAAGAAGCGTTTTAAATAACTTGTCGTATTGAGAAGAGACGCCTTCCCAACGATAACGACGCACCGCAATCTCATGCATTTTTACGCCCAGCGCAGCGCGCTCGGTTTCATTTGCAAAAAGACGTGACGCGCAATCGACCAGTGCCTCGCTGGACGAAAAAAACTTTGCACCGTCCTCGGTAGACGCACGATTGAAAGACACGTCGAATGCAATCACAGGCAAGCTCAGCCACATGGCCTCAACCAAAGACGGGTTGGTGCCACCCGCACTATGACCGTGAATGTAGACGGTCGCGTTACTGCGCAGCGGGCTCAGTTCCTCACTTTTGTAGATAGGATCCAATAAGTGAAGATGTCCAACGCTCGCGTATTTATCCTGCAGCGCTACGCCGTATTCGCTTTGTTTCCAGTTCCCCACAATCACCAACGGCAAGCAACCCATACTGAAGGCCTCGAGAATAATATGAATATTATTCTCCGGCTCGATCCTACAGACTGAGAATGCGTAAGGCTTACGAAGGAATGGATAATGCTCAAAGTCCGCCTCTCCCAGTGCACTGGTAGCCGCCTGATCGCCGCCGTAGGCAATGAGAGTACTTTCACGTGAATACTCATCGCGGACATAGTCCTGAAGCACTTTATTATCGGTAACAATCGCATCGGCGTATTTAACTGCCATGGCTTCTGAAAATTTCAGGAATTTTTTCGCCAGGGTCGACCACTTGGCGCGCTTCCACTCGTATCCGTCAATATTGACTACAATCTTCTTCTTGGTAAGCAGCTTTAAAAAAGGAAGCGCAATACAACCCGAAACGCCCAGCAACACCAAAATATCATTCTTTCGGTAGGCATGTAACATACTGACAATATCGTAAGGAATACTTTGCACGCCGTTAGCTTTTAACGGAAGGTAAATCAAATCGGCATTGCGATACTTTGCAGGCCGCGTTGGATATGACGTTGCGCTGCAATAGACCGAGATCTCGTATTCACGATCCAGGTAAGTGACCAATTGCTCCGATAACGTTTCCCACCCACCATACTGGGCTGGGAGACCGACCGTGCCGATCACTGCTATCTTAAACTCCATTAAACACCTCAATCACGTCACTTTCAAAGTTATCAACTGAGAAACTAAGTGACTTCACTCTCGCAGCCTCAGACAAGCGAAAGCACACCTCGGGATTTTTATGAAGAAACGCCAGTTTGGCGGCTATGTCCTCCACACGATTTGAATCAATGAGATAACCTTCCTTATCCTCCGACACCAGTTCGACAGGTCCACCTACCGGAGGAACAATACAGGGTACGCCAAAGGAAAGCGCCTCGAGAATCGTCAAGCCAAACGTTTCCACCCACTCCTGCGGCTTCGAAAGGCTCAGTAAAACACTCGCCCTCTGATAATAAGGAATCACATCCTTGCACCGGGAAATAATAGTCAAGTTATCAGGCAATGTGACCCTCGAAAAAAAATCGTCCACTTCAGAATCGCTGGCACCGAGCACCAGACTGAATTCAATATCCTTTTGATCGTTTAACAGATTAGCTATACGTACGAACTCATTCACACCTTTGTAAGACTTTAAGGAACAGATCATCAGCACACAGAATTTATTATCCGACGCGTAGGGATATACGTGACTCGCACCACTACTCGCCATATCCTGTGGAATCGAATTATAAATCACACGGCTTTCTATGTTTGAAAAACATTCAGCCTTGGCTAGAAAGCGCGAGACGAAAATATTTCTGCTGGAGCACCTTTCAACCATCCACCGCAAAAACAGCTTCAGCGGTTTAGGGCGGATTGAGGTTTCATGAATATGATAAATAACCTGTATGCCGAGCACTCTCCCTGCTAACGCCGCGCCGAAGGGAAGTAGCGTATTGACATAGAAAATCGCAGAGGCGTGACGATAGCGTAATAATTTTATAAACAGAATCAACTGCGAAAGACTATAACTCAACAGCGTCAAATACTTATTTTCAAATCTTTTATAAAAATAGCGCTTTTGTACGCATGGCGCTAAGGAGAGAAAACCACCTTCCGCGCCTCCTCCCACATACAATTCGGCCTCGAAGCCTTTCTTTGCCACTGCCTCAATAACCTGCAAAAGAACCTTCGGGCTCCCGCTATAGTCATTCAACAAGTGGAAAAATATAATTTTTTTCACTGCAAGTCCTTTAGCTGCGTTCTTTTATACGCTTTGCCGGAACGCCCGCGTATATGGAGTTGGCAGCGTATCGTCCAGCCTTCAAAACTGCTCCTGCGGCTACAACGCACCCGTCCTCAAGAACAACACCATCCAGCACAGTCACTTTAGCCCCTATCCAACAATTATTGCCGATGTGGATCCCTTCATTGTTAACGCCCTGAAGGCGAATAGGTAGTGTGGGATCAGAAAAATTATGATTCTCCGAATGAAATGAAACATAATTCCCGATGATTGTGTCACTTCCTATAGTAACGCCCCCGGCGCAACCCAAAAAACTACCGCTGCCGATGCCTACATCATTGCCTACCGAGAGCCCTTCGCCTAATTGAGTCAAACTACCCGTGCACTCGATGGTAACATTTTTCTTTAAGGAAACCCCCCGCCCAAAGACAATGCCCTTGACCGCCAATGCGTCGATAAAGCATCCATCGTCAATGACCAAGCCTTTACCTGCAGTGATCATTGATCGGGCCTTTAAAGTGACGCCTTTTCCTACAAGAATAACTGACAACCTCCTGAATTTTAAAAACCCGTTAAATGCCATTAGCGCTTTTGAAACAACGAAATTCAAAAGATAGGCATCAGAAATACGCTTGTCAATTTTGATGCCACGCTTTCTCACTCTAAAAGAAAGAAATTCAACTAATTCTATCAGCATTATTTTTTCCTTTAAACGACGAATAGTAGGAATGGAAAAATCCTGCGTTCTTATACGAGAAGCTCTTTCTTAACGATGAGACAAGCAAATAGGCCTCCATGACACAACGAAAGAGGTAACCCTTATGCTCAAAGATGACGCGCAGCCCCCGGATCATTTCTTGAAAGCGAAAAATGGCTCGTTCAGCGCTGTCCGATGTATGTTCGGAAAGGTCGTGCTGCAGGCAAGTGTCCAACACATAAAAATGAGGATAAAAGGATTCGTACCTTACAAAGAATGCGGTATCCGTCGCGTAAAACTTAAGACGTTCATCAAACAGCGGCGACATTTTTTCGTAACAAGACTTATTGAAAATCACACCACTATTGATAGCTAACTTATTACGTGATGAATTAATGCCACTGTCAACGTGGTCGGACAATCGGCCGAAGAACCAGAAGCGTAGTCCCGGACTTACCAATTTCTCTCTTGAATAAATTTTTGGCAACATGACGCCAAACAAATCAACTGCCGACGCGGCTTCATATTCAAGCGCTCGGGAAATCGCCTCAACATAATTCTGGCTTGAATAATCCGTATCATCATCCGAGATCATGAAATGCGTTGCGCCCCCTGCAAAAGCTATGTCCGCAACGCGATTATAAATATAAGCCAAACCGTTATTATCACCCTCAAACCACGTCAAATTTTCGCTCGACAACGCCGGCGAGCATTGAGGCGTATTATTCCACACGAAAAATTCAACGCTGATACCTTGCGCATCGAAGATGTCGACATTACTCAATAATGTTGTGATGGCAGCAGATTCTTTATAATGCCTTTTATAAAGAACGATCAATATCGAAATCTTAGTTTGCACGATATTTCGACTCATACATCACCACCACTGTAATTGACGCGAACAGGTACAGCACTACACTATTTGTATATGACTGAAAGAAAAAGCTGCTAAGGAAAAAAGGGTAGCTGATTACCATATAATCAGCCACTCCCCTGATAAATACATTCCCCCCGATACGCAGCTGTTGAGTAGCGATGACAATCTTGCTATAGAAACAGATCAACCCGAGCATTAAAGCAACGCCCAGATAACCAGAGGACGCCAGCAGATTCAACCACAGCGAGTCAAACCAATATGTCTGACCCGGCCCAATAGCCCCGAAACCAAGACCCAATGGCATTGTATTGAGCGATTCAAGTACCACCGACCACTGCCGAACCCTGTCAAGAGCGGAGAGATCCTCCGTATATCCGAGCGCCAGGTATAGAAAAATAGAGCCCGTCACGCAAATAAAATAACTGTATCCTAGAAGCCCGATAAAAATGCTTCGACGTAATAACTGTAACACTGCCAGGAAAAAAACAGCTGAAACCATACCGATAGCTGCCGTCCTCACCGAACCATAAATAATCAGCACAGTGGAAAATAGGGCCACCAACAGATACAGGAAAAAGCTTCGATCATAGGTCCTCTTCCTGAAGGCTTGCACAAGCAGGCAACACGCAAAGAGCGTGGTGTTCAAAATAAAGGCCGAAAACTCAAGGGTGCCCGTAAAGAAACCTGACATCCTCGGATTTCCATCTCTCATCGAATTATAGATCTCCAGTTCGAAACCTTTCTCGGACAGTAGAGGCCAATACCAGAATTGTCCCGCATCGCTGATTGTCAGGTATTGATAAATAGCATATGCGCCTGAGACAAAAGTCATTACGACGAGCGTGGAAAATATAATACGCAACTTTGTTTCAAGCGCCAGACCCAGGCACACTGAATTGATCATCAGCGCAAAGAGAATCGGCATGGCGAATGATCGGAATATTCGGAACGATGCTTCGGAAAACTCGCCGCAGATGCAATAAAATATTACAAAAAACAGGATGATCAGAAGCTGTTCTTTATACCGCCGAGGAATCGTATACCGGGTTCCCACTTGGAAAAAAGTGATTAGCACAGTGAGAAGAATATACGCTAGCACAATACCTTCGCGCCAGGCTCCAACGACACTAGGGGCGTGAAGCGTTAAAATGACGTAGTCCGAGAGTATGAGCATTATCAGAAGTAAGCGTAGACCTAACGCCCTCATGCTTTGCCCGTCCGGCTTTCTTTAAAGCGAAGTCCGCTGATTTTCAAACGCGCCAGCTTAAGGGCTACTTTGATTTTTTGCGTGGCGCTGAGTTCGAGAAATAGAGCACGCATAAATTTTTTATCAAATTCAATTAATCTGGAAACGACCTCCGGCGGAATTGCCGACGTTATTTTTCCCGGCTGCTCGTAGACGCTAATATCTCCCGTCCACGCCACGTGCTTCTCCATCTCGTTGGCACACATGATATCTTCGTAGAGACAAGCCAGATAGCGGGACTTAACTGCCTCATACCCGTTAACAGCCAGCACTGACGCAATAACAGCTCTATCATTGCTCCCCTGAAAAATGCTGTTAATAAACGCCTCTACACTGTCACGCTTCAAATTATCGGCCGGTGAATAACCTTGTATAGGCGCGCGTAACCCGACACAACGGCGGCCATTGAAGAGTTGCTCCGCAAAGGCAGTCCCGCCCGGCGTAGGGTAACTGTCGACGTAAAAATCTGCGCGCTCCAAGAGTGCCAGGTAGCTTTCGTAAGGCAACGAGGAAACTACTTTAAACCTATTCCAATAGCGCAATTTTATTGGCCACCACCACGTATTGGTAAGCGGGTTGGCGCCGACGACCCAGAAGGTTGAGTGTTTAAACTCAGCTAGCACTTTGCGTATGGCTGGCCTGAGATCATAGTCTTTGACCGGTTTAAACTTGAAGGGCGATGCCGCACTGAAAAAGTTTAATGTGCTATTTTTATTGGGCAGGCTGTGATGCTTTGATAACAACTTATTGGTCAACGGAATCCCTAGAAAAGACTTGCTTCCAGAGATCGTTTTCTTCAGGTCTCGACGACGGCCAAACGTGCTCAGTTCAAAGTATATATCTGCTACCGAACTGCCGTAAGTAAACACATGATCAGCATGGTTTACGAAATAGATCTTCGTCGTGCTGACAGTCTTTAGAATCTTGCATGCGATGACAGAAACCATATCATCTGGGTGAATATGCAACACCACTCTTTTATATGGTTTTAGGCACTGAATAATTTCAGCAATTTTCTCGATGGGTGTGTAAGCACTGATCAGGGTGCTTTCGGAAAAAAAACCTCGGGTTCGCTCAATCGCACGCTCGGCACTTTTACGCGTTATCAGCAGAGCAGGCTTTTCCGTATGCATTGTCGAAAGCTGTTCCATAAGCCGCGTGTGCCCACCAATGAGATACGGCTCAGAGATCAGATGGATACAATCCTTCAACGGCGAGTGAATTTCGCCAACTGACAATACACTCATGCATCGAGCAGTTAATATTTCCTCCAGTTCGGGATCGTCGTAAATACCTTTATCAACCGCCCACAATATTGCCCCATACACCTCCGCTAAATCGACGCTCTTGTTAACATCTTTTTGCATTAGAATTAAATCGCGGATTGAAGATAGCAAGCGACTCATGGGCAAAACATCCTCATCCTGCGTTATTTTTATTTAGTTTTCTATAAATAAGAAAGTACATGACTATCAAATACATACCGTAATTAGCTGCGTGAGCCCACGTAACACCCACCGGACCGCCCACTTTCGTCAGCAACACCGTAAGCACGTAAAAACTGAGTGCAAAAAATATCTCTGTGAGAATATACATTTTAACCATTGCCTTACCCAGCATCAGGTAAGCAAGTATCCAGCTGGCAATTTTAAGCGTGTCTCCCAGCATCTGCCATGCGAAAAAATCCCGCATCGGACTGAACGCTTGGGTGAAAAGCAAGCCGATAATAAAATCCCTCAAGCTATAGATCACCACCCCACAGACCATCGCGACAGGAAGAATCAGTTTATAACCTTGAAGAATCTCTCTCTTGATATCCAGCGGATTGACCAGCTCTGACAACTTTGGTAAAAAATACAAGCCCAGCGTTGTAGTCACTAACAGAAGATAAGCGGTACTCAGACGCCACATGGCCTCCCAATACCCGGCGGTTTCCCAGCCGAACTCCGCACCTAGATAATTACGCACCAGGATATGGCTAACGGGCACGCATGCAGCAGTCGTGAGCGCCATCGCCGTGAACTTTGTCAGGTTGATCGCAATTTGCCTGTCTAACTTGCCGAGCAGACTGGAAAATCGGAACCATTCGGTTTTGTAACACAGCAGGCATGTCACGAAGAAAGCGATAGACTGATACAGCACCAATGAAATCAGCGCACCATATAGACCAAACTGCCTCACCATAATGATAATGACTAGTAGAGAAAGGAGACTTCCACCAATATTAGCCAGTATGTATCGATTAATTTCTTTTTTGCCATTGAGGATCGCAAGCAGCAATGTATTAAATGAAAAGAATATGACGGTGGCTGCGCACCATACAAATACGCTATATAAAGCCTCATCATTAAAACACCACACAGCCAACGGCTTGCTGAATATAACGATAAGCACCGATGTCAATACAGATCCTATACAGGCAATCGTACCCGCCGTGCGCCATACCCGGCGCTGCGCATCTTCATCATTTTGATATTCAGCAGTGTACTTCGTAACGCCAGTACTGATGGCCCCTGTCGAGAACGTCGTTACCATCTGCACGGCGTTCTGAAACTGCCCTAAGGCAGCGTAGCCCGATGGACCTACATAGATGGCCAACATTTTATTGATGCCCAGCAAGGTGAGCATCTTGATAACGACCGCGATACCGTTGAGGAAGCTTGTTCTGAGCAGCGTCATATTCAGGCGTCTATAGAGAAAGCGTTGCAGGCCTCAATGACACTGTGAACTTCTGAATCGGTCATGATCGGGCTCATCGGCAGGCTCAATACCTCGCTGTGGATGCGCTCCGTAACAGGAAGCGACTGGTTATAAAAATCGGCGCTCGCATAGGCCTGTTGCTGATGAGGCGGAATCGGATAGTGAATTAATGTTTGAATACCCGACGCGTTGAGATGACGCACCAGTTTTTCCCGAACCTCGGAGCGCACCACGAACAGATGCCAGACGTGGGAAAAATGTTTCATTACATCGACGTCGCTGCCCAAGGGCAGTTTAATCAAGGGATTTTTAATTTCATTCATATAAAGGCTTGCCACACGACGACGAGCCTCTGTCTGTGCCTGCAGGTACTTGAGCTTGACGCTCAACATTGCGGCTTGAATCTCATCCAGGCGGCTATTTACGCCTTGCACCAAATTCTTATACTTTTCGTGTGAGCCGTAGTTTCGCAGAGCCTGAATCATGTTCACCAACTCAGCATCGTTGGACGTGATCGCGCCTGCGTCACCCAACGCTCCGAGGTTTTTACCTGGGTAGAAACTGAAACCGGACGCATCACCCCAGTTGCCGGCACTTCTGCCGTCGATCTGCGCACCATGAGCCTGGGCACAGTCCTCGAGTACCAGTAGATTCTCACGCTTGGCAATCGTATTGATTGCGCGCATATCGGCCAGTTGCCCATAGAGATGGACCGGCAGGATCAACCGAGTTTTGGTCGTCAGCGCACGCTCGAGATTCTCAGGACAAAGATTGTAGGTGCTTTCGTCAGGCTCGACCAAAACCGGCTTCAGGTTGTTTTCCGTTACAGCCAGTAGCGTTGCGATGTAGGTGTTGGCCGGAACAATGACTTCATCGCCATCCTTGAGCTTTCCCAGCTCTTTCCAGGCACGCATAGTCAGTGTCAGAGCATCAAGGCCGTTGGCAACGCCGACGGTGTGGCTGGCGCCGGTATAAATGGAAAACTCTTCCTCGAAGCGCTTGAGGAACTCGCCCTGAATGTACCAGCCCGAGTCGATGACACGTGTGGCCGCCTCAACGAGCTCTTCACGGAGAGCCTTGTTCAATGACTTTAGATCGAGAAATTGAATCATCAAAAATACCTGACGTAGGTGCTTCGTTATTAGGTGCGTGAAGGCACAGAAGGTCTCTGCACCACCACAAATTCATGCCCTCTTTGATCCGACTAGGATCGGAAATCCGGGCTGCGATACCTGATCTCTCCAAAGCGTCACGCTTGATCGATCGGATCCGCAAAACTTTCCGTCTTTAACTGGGCGCGTATGTGTTAACAAAACGCTGGGGCGTTGATGATACAGCGCCTATTCTCCAATTCAACAAAACTGAATGATGAAAAAGCGACTAATGCTGAAAGAGTTGCCCACAATGGTACTGATCTGCCACACCCCATTAGTGCGCAACCAATTAAATAGCTCGCTAACTTATTAGGTGTATAAGACTTTCAACAGCTTTCAATAATGAGCCTACAGAAAATACGCACGCCAAACGGCGCGCTCACCGAGTCTTCGCTCCAGACGCCTGCTCCTTTGCCCGTTGCTCGATCGAAGGCGGTGGATTCGTTAATCGTTCCAGAGCAATAGTCGCTACTTGCTTTGTATTCAAGGGCGATCACAAGGAATACTGGCGACCGCAGATGCCGCCATCCGAGACACTAACGACCGAGATTTTCTTTGAGGTAAAACGAGTTGAAGCTGCGCAGAGGGCAGTTTTGCAAGAAGAGTGTAGAGTTTTTCACTTCCAGGCGTTGTTACACTATCTATGACCTGGTGCTTCTACCAAATGAGGGTGCGCTATGCGCCATCTTTCAGCAGCATTTCCCGCTCACCCTGAATCTAACGCCTAACAGGTCAGACATATGTGTAGTACATATCCGAGTAATCAGAGTGCGGCGCACTGAATACTCAAAGAAGAAGCATTAGAATGGCTAATACCTCAAGATATCTAACTACAGCACTACAGACCCGTAAGCCCACGTGATAGAGCTCTAGCGGTTAGACAACGACCTCACCGCACACCTTTGGCATCAGGATAGGAGGTTAACCGCGCACTGCCGAGGTCGACCTATGGCGCCGGCTACGCGCCAGCCCAACGCCTAACAGTGGACCGATTAACATCCCGATGATCAACGCGACCACTACAAACACCGACACTGGCATCTGTACAGTCGTCCAGCCCAGGAATGAAAGGGCCACGCCCTGCTGGTTTTCCAGCACAAAGCCTAAAATTACTAGCACAACAATCAATGCCGCCAGCACCAGAACAACGCGCTTTACCCCACGCATAAACTTCTCCTACCCCAAAAAGACTCAGACGCCTTCTTCCTCGTCTTCGTTCACCCGGTCCCGCAATTCCTTTCCAGGCTTGAAGTGAGGTACAAACTTGCCATCAAGGCTGACCGACTGCCCGGTTTTTGGGTTACGACCGACGCGCGGTGCGCGGTAATGCAAGGAGAAACTGCCAAAACCACGGATCTCAATCCGATCCCCAGTAGCCAAACATTGGGACATTTGCTCAAGCATAGTCTTGATAGCCAGCTCTACATCCTTGGATGAAAGCAGCCCTTGATGGGTGACAATTCGTTCGATCAACTCCGACTTCGTCATATTTTTCCCTTCTTTTTCAAGCAGCTAGGAAAAGCGCTTCAAAGGTTTTAGCATGACTTGATGAATTTGAACAGCCCACTAGACAACTTATCTGCTGCACAGGCGGACACCCGCAACATGCGCCTTTGAGCCTCAATTACAGATCACCAGCATAGTGCGAGTTACAGCGCCGGCGGGATTCCAGCCGAACGGATAGTCGCCCTCTTCGTCCTTCGCATCGCTGGATCGAGTGATGACCTTATAGCCTTGCATCTTGCATTCGCGGGCAGCGCGCTTCTCGCACTTGCTCCAATTGCCACCGAGGCCCGAGCAGTCGACCTCGATACCACTGACACCGCGCTTGACGTGAGTTTTGGCGCTGGTGGTAGAGCAGCCGGCAAGCATGACTGCGGCGAAGATTAAAATAAACTTGTTCATCGAAATCCTTATTGAAACAACATCACTGACAACCGTGCTTTTAATAAAACTATAGCCAGTTCTGACACTGTGCTGCGCACCTTGGTTCTCGGTATTGATTCAACGAATTTCAGGCACAAAAAAGGGCGACCGAAGTCGCCCTTTTTCTATGGTCTGACAGAACTTAGTTCTGTTTTTCCATCTGTGCACGCAGCAGGTCGCCCAGAGTGGTAGGACCAGCAGAAGGCTCAGAAGAGGCTGGCTTGTCGCGCAGGCTCTGAATGGCTTCTTTCTCTTCGATCTCGTCTTTCGACTTGATGGAGAGCTGGATTACACGGCTCTTGCGGTCAACGCTGATGATCTTGGCTTCTACTTCCTGGCCTTCTTTCAGAACGTTACGTGCGTCTTCAACGCGGTCACGGCTGATTTCGGAGGCTTTCAGAGTCGCTTCGATATCGTCGGCCAGAGTGATGATGGCGCCTTTAGCGTCAACTTCTTTCACAGTGCCTTTAACGATTGCGCCTTTGTCGTTCTCTTGAACGTACTCGGAGAACGGATCGCTTTCCAGTTGCTTGATACCCAGGGAGATGCGCTCGCGCTCTGGGTCAACCGACAGGATAACGGTGTCCAGCTCGTCGCCCTTCTTGAAACGACGAACAGCTTCTTCGCCAACTTCGTTCCAGGAGATGTCGGACAGGTGAACCAGGCCGTCGATGCCGCCGTCCAGACCAATGAAGATACCGAAATCGGTGATCGACTTGATGGTGCCGGAGATTTTATCGCCCTTGTTGAACTGGCCAGAGAAATCTTCCCATGGGTTAGATTTGCACTGCTTGATGCCCAGGGAGATACGACGACGCTCTTCGTCGATGTCCAGAACCATAACTTCCACTTCGTCGCCGACTTGTACGACTTTCGAAGGGTGGATGTTTTTGTTGGTCCAGTCCATTTCGGAAACGTGTACCAGGCCTTCCACGCCTTCTTCCAGCTCTGCGAAGCAGCCGTAGTCGGTCAGGTTGGTAACACGCGCGGTTACGCGAGTGCTTTCTGGGTAACGAGCTTTGATAGCAACCCATGGATCTTCGCCCAGCTGCTTCAAGCCCAGGGAAACGCGGTTACGCTCACGATCGTACTTCAGAACCTTGACATCGATCTCGTCGCCAACGTTGACGATTTCAGAAGGATGCTTGATACGCTTCCAAGCCATGTCGGTAATGTGCAGCAGGCCATCGACGCCACCCAGATCGACGAATGCGCCGTAATCGGTGAGGTTCTTGACGATACCTTTGACTTGTTGGCCTTCCTGCAGGGATTCCAGCAGAGCTTCACGCTCGGCGGAGTTCTCTGCTTCCAGGACGCTGCGACGGGAAACGACAACGTTGTTGCGCTTCTGGTCGAGTTTGATGACCTTGAATTCGAGTTCTTTGCCTTCCAGGTGCGTGGTGTCGCGCACTGGACGAACGTCGACCAAAGAACCTGGCAGGAACGCACGGATGCCGTTAACGTCGACAGTGAAGCCGCCTTTAACCTTACCGTTGATAACGCCCTTGACCACTTCTTCAGCTGCGAAGGCTGCTTCGAGAACAATCCAGCATTCAGCGCGCTTGGCTTTTTCACGGGACAGCTTGGTTTCACCGAAACCGTCTTCAACCGAGTCCAGAGCAACGTGAACTTCGTCACCGACATTGATAGTCAGGTCACCAGCATCGTTGTAGAACTGTTCCAGCGGGATCAGAGCTTCAGACTTCAGACCAGCGTGAACGGTTACCCAGCGAGCTTGGTAATCGATATCAACGATAACACCGGTGATGATGGAGCCTGCCTGAAGGTTCAGGGTTTTTAGGCTTTCTTCAAAGAGTTCCGCAAAGCTTTCGCTCATTTTAATTCCTGTTGATAAGGGCGAAGAATACGCCCATCTCCACACCCCAGACGGTGTGGGTCAGTTTCAATTAAAAGAAGCACCGCAGGACTATGACTGGTCCCCTGCAGCCTTCTTGGTCACCCGGTGATATCGCGAATGGCGATTTCACTCAAGATGCGTTCCAGCACCTGCTCGATGGATAACTCCGTGGAATCCAGCTGTATGGCGTCAGCCGCCGGCTTGAGCGGGGCTACCGCACGCTGGGTATCACGCTCATCGCGTGCACGGATCTCATCTAGCAGACTCGACAGACTAACACCATCGACTTTGCCCTTCAACTGCAAGTAACGGCGGCGCGCCCGCTCTTCGGCGCTGGCGGTGAGGAAAATCTTCAACGGCGCGTCTGGAAACACCACGGTGCCCATGTCGCGACCATCCGCGACCAGGCCCGGCGGTTCCTGAAACGCCCGCTGGCGCTGCAGCAGCGCGTCGCGCACGGCCGGCAGTGCGGCAACCTGGGAGGCCCAGGAGCCAACTTGTTCGTTACGCAGATCATCGGTCACATCGTCGCCTTCGAGGATGATGCGTTGCGGATGACCTTCCGTCGCGCCGACGAACTGCACATCAAGGTGCGCCGCCAGTAGCTTCAGGGATTCTTCGTTGGTCAGGTCGACGCCGTGGTTACGCGCGGCAAAGGCCAGCAAACGGTACAGCGCGCCGGAATCCAGCAGGCACCAGCCCAGGCGCTTGGCCAGAATGCCGGCAATCGTGCCTTTGCCCGAGCCGCTTGGCCCGTCGATGGTAATCACCGGTGCTTTGATATTCACAATTGAGCCTCTTGGGCAACACGAATGCCGACATGGGCACACAGTGTAAGAAAGTTCGGAAAAGATGTAGCCACATTGGCACAGTCACGGATACGAATCGGCGCCGTCGCCCGCAGGGACGCCACACTGAAGGCCATGGCAATCCGGTGATCGCCATGGGAATGCACCTCGCCGCCGCCTATCAGGCCACCGTCAATGATAATCCCATCGGGTGTCGGTTCACACTTCACGCCCAACGCCAGCAGACCGTCGGCCATTACCTGGATACGGTCGGATTCCTTCACGCGCAGCTCTGCAGCGCCGCGCAACACGGTACGGCCCTGAGCACAGGCCGCCGCGATGAACAACACCGGAAACTCATCAATCGCCAGCGGCACCAACGCCTCGGGAATCTCGATGCCGTTCAGCGCAGCAGCACGCACGCGCAAATCGGCGACTGGTTCACCGCCGACTTCACGCAGGTTTTCCAGCGTGATGTCCGCGCCCATCAGCCGCAGGATATCGATCACACCGGTCCGTGTCGGATTGATCCCCACATGCTCCAGCAACAGCTCGGAACCCTCGGCAATCGACGCCGCGACCAGGAAGAATGCAGAAGAAGAAATGTCCCCCGGCACTTCAATATGCGTGGAGGTCAACGCATGGCCCGACTCAACCGACGCCGTAGCGCCCTGCACCTGCACCGGATAACCGAAGCCGCGCAGCATTCGTTCGGTGTGGTCACGGGTCGGTGCAGGCTCGGTCACCGAGGTTTTACCCTCGGCATACAAACCCGCCAGCAACAGGCAGGATTTGACCTGCGCGCTGGCCATTGGCAGCGTATAGGTCAGGCCTTTTAATGCCTGACCTCCACGAATAGTCAACGGCGGACGCCCTTCCGGCCCGGTTTCAATCACCGCGCCCATTTCGCGCAGTGGCTTGGCCACGCGGCTCATCGGGCGCTTGGACAGCGAAGCATCGCCGGTCAACACACTGTCGAAGCGCTGCGCCGCCAGCAAGCCGGACAACAGGCGCATCGACGTTCCGGAGTTGCCCAGGTAGATCGGCCCCGGCGCCGGCTTCAAGCCATGCAGGCCAACCCCATGGATGGTCACGCGCCCATGGTGCGGCCCTTCAATCACCACGCCCATGTCGCGAAACGCCTGCAAGGTCGCCAGGGCATCTTCGCCCTCAAGGAAACCCTCAACCTCGGTCACGCCATCGGCCAGCGAGCCGAGCATGATCGAGCGATGGGAGATCGACTTGTCGCCCGGCATCCGAATCTGTCCGCTCAGGCGGCCACCCGGGCTGGCGAGGAAGGTCTGCTCATCGGCGTTCACAGCAGTTTCCATATAGGCCCGGCGCGCCAGAATTTTGCTGAAGTGCTCACGCGCCACCCGCGCACGGGTGAACACGCCCAGTAATTGATGGCCGTCCCCGGCATCCACCGCGTCGCGCAAGGCGTCGAGGTCGCTGCGGAAGGTGTCCAGGGTGCGCAGCACCGCCTCGCGATTGGCAAGGAAGATGTCATGCCACATCACTGGATCACTGCCGGCAATACGCGTGAAATCGCGGAAACCACCAGCGGCGTAGCGGAAAATATCGAGATTCTCGTTACGTTTAGCCAGCGAATCCACCAAGCCAAAAGCCAGCAAATGCGGCAAATGGCTGGTCGCCGCCAGCACTTCGTCGTGACGCTCGACCTGCATGTGCTCGACATCCGCACCCAGTTCACGCCACAGGCGATCGACCACAGCCAAGGCGGCCGGGTCGGTTTGCTCAAGCGGCGTCAGGATCACTTTATGACGACGGAACAACTGCGCATTGGACGCCTCGACACCACTCTGCTCGGAACCGGCAATCGGGTGACCCGGTACAAAACGCGCCGGCATGCCGCCAAACGCCCGTTGCGCCGCGCGCACCACGTTGCCCTTGGCACTGCCGACATCCGTGAGAATCGCCTGCCCCAGGTCCATGCCGGCCAGCAAGGCCAGCAGCTTCTCCATCGCCAGAATCGGCACCGCGAGCTGGATCACGTCCGCACCCTGGCAAGCCAGCGCCAAGTCTGCTTCACAGCGATCCACCACGCCCAACTCAACCGCCAACTTGCGCGATTGCGGGTCCAGGTCCACACCGACCACTTCGCGGCACAGCCCGCTTTCACGCAGGCCTTTGGCAAACGAGCCGCCGATCAATCCCAGACCCACCACCACCAGGCGACCGATCATAGGCACAGCAGGTTGCAATGCAGTGACATCAACCACGAGCCAGAACCTTGGCCAACGCCTCCAGGAAGCGGCTGTTTTCCGCCGGCAATCCGATGGTGATACGCAGGTGGTTCGGCATGCCGTAGTTGGCCACCGGGCGCACGATCACGCCTTCGCGCAGCAGCCCCTGGAACACCGGGGCGGCGACTTGAGCAAGGTCGACGCAAATAAAGTTACCCTTGGATGGAATCCAGCCCAGACCCAGCTCACGAAAACCTTCCTGCAGTTGCAGCATGCCGCTTTCGTTGATGCGACGACCTTCTTCCAGGTACTCGGCATCTTTCACCGCCGCACACGCCGCCGCCAGGGCGAGGCTGTTGACGTTGAACGGTTGGCGCACGCGGTTCAGCACGTCGGCCACCACCGCCGTCGACAAGCCGTAGCCAACCCGCAACGACGCCAGGCCGTAGGCCTTGGAGAAGGTGCGCGACACCAGCAGGTTCGGGTATGCCGCGAGAAAATCCAGACCATCCGGCAGGTCGCTGCCTTCTGCGTATTCGATGTAGGCCTCGTCCAGCACCACCAGCACATGCTCCGGCACGTCTTGCAGGAAGTCGTTCAACGCTTGCGCATCGAACCAGGTGCCGGTCGGGTTATTCGGGTTGGCGATAAACACCACGCGGGTCTGGGCGTCGATGGCCGCCAGCATGGCCGGCAAGTCGTGCCCCCAGTCCTTGGCCGGAATAACACGTGCGTCGGCGCCGACAGCCTGGGTGACGATCGGGTAAACGGCAAACGCGTGCTCGCTGAATACCGCATTCAGTCCAGGCGCCAGGTAAGCACGGCCGACCAGCTCAAGAATGTCGTTGGAGCCGTTACCCAGGGTCACCTGGTTCAGCTCGACCCGGCAGTTTTGCGCCAGCAGAGACTTGAGGGCAAAACCATTACCGTCCGGGTAGCGGGTCAGCTCAGCCAACTCGTCACGAATCGCCGCCAATACCTTGGGGCTCGGGCCCAGCGGGTTTTCGTTACTGGCCAGCTTGACGATCTTCGACGGGTCCAGGTTCAACTCACGCGCCAGCTCGTCCACAGGCTTGCCTGGAACGTAAGGCGACAGTTGTTGCACGCCCGGCTGAGCCAGGGCGAGGAAGTTGCCACTCATGTTAAAGCCTCACAAAACCGCTTTCGGGTAAGAGCCCAGCACCTTGAGTGCCACGGCTTCCTGACTGATTTTCTCCAGCACGCCCTTGACCAGTGGGTCGCGGTGATGGCCGATGAAGTCGATAAAGAACACATAAGTCCATTTACCGCTGCGCGAAGGACGTGTCTCGATTCGCGTCAGGTCAATCCCGTTGTCGTGGAACGGCACCAGCAGCTCATGAAGCGCACCGGGCTTGTTGCTCATGGAGACAATGATCGAAGTCTTGTCGTCGCCGGTCGGCGGCACTTCCTGGCTGCCAATCATCAAGAAGCGCGTGGAGTTGTCCGGGCGGTCCTCGATTTTCTCGGCCAGGCGCGTCAGGCCATACAGGCCCGCTGCCATATCGCCAGCGATTGCCGCCGAATTCCACTCACCCTTGACCCGCTTGGCCGCTTCGGCGTTGCTGGACACCGCCACGCGCTCGACATTCGGGTAATGTGCGTCCAGCCACTTGCGGCACTGGGCCAGGGATTGGGCGTGGGAGTAGATGCGGCTAATGCTGTCGGTCTTGGTGCTCTCGCCCACCAGCAGGTGGTGGTGGATACGCAGCTCGACTTCGCCGCAAATCACCATGTCGTGCTCAAGGAAGCTGTCCAGCGTGTGGTTGACCGCGCCTTCGGTGGAGTTTTCCACCGGCACCACGCCAAAGTTCACCGCACCGGCCGCCACTTCACGGAACACTTCGTCAATCGCCGCCATTGGCTTGCTGATCACTGCGTGGCCGAAATGTTTCATGGCCGCCGCTTGCGTGAAGGTGCCTTCAGGGCCGAGGTAAGCCACTTTGAGCGGCTGCTCGAGGGCCAGGCACGAGGACATGATTTCACGGAACAACCGCGCCATTTCTTCGTTGCCCAATGGCCCCTTGTTGCGCTCCATCACGCGCTTGAGCACCTGCGCTTCACGCTCAGGCCGGTAGAAAACCGGTACTTCGCCTTCAGCCAGGGACGCCATTTTTACCCGTGCCACTTCCTGGGCGCACCGCGCGCGCTCACTGATCAGCTCCAGGACTTTCTCGTCCAGACTGTCAATGCGTACACGCAGGGCCTTGAGTTCTTGCTCAGACATTAGCCGTGTTCCTTTTCGAACTCTGCCATGTAGGCAACCAGCGCGTGGATCGCGTTGATGTCGACAGCGTTGTAGATGGAGGCGCGCATGCCACCGACCGAACGGTGGCCCTTGAGGTTCAGCAGGCCGCGCTCGTCGGCGCCGGCCAGGAATGGCTTGTCCAGACGATCATCAGCCAGACGGAACGGCACGTTCATCCACGAGCGGTCGGTCAGGTTGATCGGGTTGCTGTACAGGCCGCTGGCGTCGATGAAGTCGTACAGGGTGCGCTTCTTCTCTTCGTTGAGCTTGCCCATGGCGGCGACACCGCCCTGCTCTTTGAGCCACTCGAACACCAGGCCAGACAGGTACCAGGCGAACGCCGGCGGCGTGTTGTACATCGAGCCGTTATCGGCCGCGACCTTGTAGTTGAGCATGGTCGGGCACACCGAACGGGCGCGACCCAGCAGGTCTTCACGGATGATGTTGACCAGGATGCCGCTCGGACCGATGTTCTTCTGCGCCCCGGCGTAGATCATGCCGTACTTGGACACATCGATCGGACGCGAGAGGATGTCCGAGGACATGTCGCACACCAATGGCACATCGCCCACTTCCGGCACCCAGTCGAACTCCAGGCCGCCGATGGTTTCGTTCGCTACGTAGTGAACGTAGGCCGCGTCTTTCGAGAGCTTCCACTCGTTCTGACCAGGGATGGCGAAGTAGTCGTAAGGCTTGGCTGTGCCCGCCACGTTGACGTGACCGTAACGCGAGGCCTCTTCAATGGCCTTCTGGCCCCAGATACCGGTATCGATATAGTCGGCCGTGCCGTCTTCGGGCAGCAGGTTCAGCGGCAGTTGAGCAAACTGCTGGCTCGCGCCGCCTTGCAGGAACAGCACTTTGTAGTGGGAGGGGATGTCCAGCAAGTCGCGCAGATCCTGCTCGGCCTTGGTGGCAATGGACACGAACTCATCGCTGCGATGGCTCATTTCCATCACGGAGAGGCCTTTTCCATGCCAGTCGAGGAGTTCACCCTGCGCGCGCTGCAGGACTGCTTCAGGAAGCGCCGCGGGACCGGCACAGAAGTTATAGGCTCTCTTGCTCACATCCAATCTCACTCTGATCTGGTGGTAGTCACACAAACATATCAGCCGACACCCAATCCAATGTGGGAGCGGGCTTGCTCGCGAAAGCGATCCAACAGGCGACATCTCTGGTGAATGTCAGTCCGCTTTCGCGAGCAAGCCCGCTCCCACACTCGATCTCCACAGCTGTCGATATTTCCGTTCGGACAAACAACAAGGGGGCGAATCTTCATCCGCCCCCTGTGTGTCCGCTTATTCCTGCGGTTCTTCTTCGTCTGCGGCAGCATCGAGGGTTGGCTCGTCGACGTTGTCATCGCCAGCTGCGATCACCTCGCCGTCGAACTCTTCACCTTCTTCCAGCTCTTCGCCTTCGACTTCCGACGGTTCCTGCACACGCTCCAGGCCGACCAGTTTTTCATCCTTGGCCAGCTTGATCAGGGTCACACCCTGGGTGTTACGGCCCAGGCTCGACACTTCGGCCACACGGGTACGCACCAGGGTGCCCTGGTCGGAAATCAGCATGATTTCCTCGCCATCGAGCACCTGGACCGCGCCGACCAGACGGCCGTTGCGATCGTTGCTGACCATGGCGATAACGCCCTGGCCGCCACGCTTGTACTCCGGGAACTCGGTGATCGCAGTGCGCTTGCCATATCCACGCGCCGAAGCGGTGAGGATCTGGCTGCCTTCTTCCGGAATCAGCATCGAAATCAGCTTCTGCCCTTCTGGCAGACGCATGCCGCGCACACCGCGGGCGGTACGGCCCATGGCACGCACGTCGGATTCCTTGAAGCGCGTTACTTTGCCGCCGTCGGAGAACAGCATGACTTCACGCTCGCCATCGGTGATGGCAGCGGAGATCAGCACGTCGCCTTCGTCCAGCTCCAGGGCGATCAGGCCCACGCTGCGCTGACGGCTGAAGGATTCCAGCGGGGTCTTCTTCACGGTGCCTTTGGCGGTAGCCATGAAGATGAAGTGACCTTCGGTGTATTCCTCGACCGGCAGCATGGTGGTGATGTATTCATCACTGTCCAGCGGCAGCAGGTTGACCAACGGGCGACCACGGGCGGCACGCGAGGCTTCCGGGATTTCGTAGGTTTTCAGCCAGTACACTTTGCCTTTGCTGGAGAACAGCAGCAGCGTGGTGTGGCTGTTGGCGACCAGCAGGTGAGCAATGTAGTCCTCATCCTTCACGCCGGTAGCCGATTTGCCTTTACCACCACGACGCTGGGCCTGGTACGCAGCCAGCGGCTGGGTCTTGGCATAGCCACCGTGGGAGATGGTCACCACGCGCTCTTCTTCCGGGATCATGTCACCCAGGGTCAGGTCGAGGCGCGCATCAAGGATTTCGGTGCGACGTACATCGCCGTATTCGGCGCGGATCACTTCCAGTTCTTCGCGGATCACTTCCATCAGGCGCACGGCGCTGCTGAGGATGCGGATCAACTCGCCGATCTGGTTGAGAATTTCCTGGTACTCGGCCAGCAGCTTCTCGTGCTCCAGACCGGTCAGGCGGTGCAGGCGCAGTTCCAGAATGGCCTGGGCCTGTTCCGGCGACAGGAAGTACTTGCCGTCACGCAGACCGTATTGCGGGTCGAGGGTCTCGGGGCGGCACGAATCGGCGCCGGCGCGCTCAACCATCGCCACAACAGCGCTGGATTCCCACGGCATCTTGATCAGCGCTTCTTTAGCTTCCGACGGCGTCGGCGAAGCCTTGATCAGGGCGATGACCGGGTCGATGTTCGACAGGGCAACGGCCTGGCCTTCCAGGATGTGACCACGTTCGCGCGCTTTACGCAGTTCGAACACGGTACGGCGGGTAACCACTTCGCGGCGGTGACGCACGAAGGCTTCCAGCAGATCCTTGAGGTTCAGGATGCGCGGACGGCCGTCGATCAGTGCAACCACGTTGATGCCAAACACGCTTTGCAGCTGGGTCTGGGCATAGAGGTTGTTGAGGATCACCTCAGGCACTTCGCCACGACGCAGTTCGATCACTACGCGCATACCGTCTTTGTCGGACTCGTCGCGCAGCTCGGTGATGCCTTCCAGCTTCTTCTCTTTAACCAGCTCGGCGATCTTCTCGATCAGACGCGCCTTGTTCAACTGGTAAGGCAGTTCGGTGATGACGATCTGCTGACGGCCACCGACCTTGTCGATGTCTTCGATGATCGAGCGGGCGCGCATGTAAATGCGGCCGCGACCGGTGCGGTAGGCTTCGATGATGCCGGCGCGACCGTTGATGATCGCGGCGGTCGGGAAGTCCGGACCGGGGATGTATTGCATCAGCTCATCGACGGTCAGCTCAGGGTTGTCGATGAGGGCCAGGCAACCGTCGATGACTTCACCGAGGTTGTGTGGCGGGATGTTGGTCGCCATGCCGACGGCGATACCGCTGGAGCCGTTGACCAGCAGGTTGGGGATCTTGGTCGGCATGACGGCCGGGATCATTTCGGTGCCGTCGTAGTTCGGCACCCAGTCCACGGTTTCTTTGTGCAGGTCGGCCAGCAGCTCGTGCGCCAGCTTGGTCATGCGCACTTCGGTGTATCGCATGGCCGCAGCGTTGTCGCCGTCGACCGAACCGAAGTTGCCCTGGCCGTCTACCAGCAGGTAGCGCAGGGAAAACGGCTGCGCCATCCGAACGATGGTGTCGTACACCGCAGTGTCGCCGTGAGGGTGATACTTACCGATCACGTCACCGACAACACGGGCAGATTTCTTGTACGGCTTGTTCCAGTCGTTACCCAGCTCGCTCATCGCGAACAGCACACGCCGGTGCACGGGCTTCAAGCCATCGCGCGCATCAGGCAGTGCTCGACCGACAATTACGCTCATCGCGTAGTCGAGGTAGGACTGTTTCAGCTCGTCTTCGATATTGACCGGGAGGATTTCTTTGGCCAGTTCGCCCATGAGAAGCCTGATTCCTTTTTCGGGTGAAACCTCGTCACATCCTATGGGACGAACGAAGCTCGCCGCTGCCGGCAGAGTGCCTGACAACGACTTACGACAAATCAACGAGTTATGACACGGATCTGCACGTTATGGGCAGCCCCTTGAGGCAGCCCTGGAAACCGCCGGATGTTATCACAATCGCCGCCACGCACCTATCCCCCAGATGCGCATGGAGCATAGTTAGTTGACGGATGACGGGCCTGAGGGCGACGAGAGGGGCTCAGAGGTAGGGTGGTGCTGTTTTTTGAGGGCAGATCCAAGGGTTTTATTGACTTATAAGGCCAATCGGGGGCAAGCCCCCTCCCACACTCGAAGTGTGAACACAGTCAAAATGTGGGAGGGGGCTTGCCCCCGATAGCCGTCTGACAGTCGCCAACGCCCTCAATGCAGGCGCTTACGGCACATCAACTTGGCCAGCTTGGCGGCGTCCGGGCGCTCAACGATGCCTTTTTCGGTCACGATCACATCAATCAGATCAGCCGGGGTCACGTCGAACACGGGATTCAAAGCAGCCACATCCAACCGTTGCCCCATGACCTCCAGCAACTCACCGGGATCACGCTCCTCCAGGGCGACGTCTTCACCCGTGGCCATCATCAAATCGAGTGTCGAGCTGGGCGCCACCACCATAAAGCGCACGCCATGGTGCATCGCGCACACGGCCAACTGATACGTGCCGATCGTGCCGATCACATCACCGTTGGCGGCAATGCAGTCGGCGCCGACGATCACCCAGGTCACGCCCTTGGTCTTGAGGATATGCGCGCCAGCCGAGTCAGCATTCACCGTCGCCGCAATACCCTCGCCTGCCAGCTCCCACGCCGTCAGCCGCGAACCTTGCAGCCAGGGGCGCGTCTCGTTGACATAGACATGCTCGACCAACCCCTCCAGAAACGCAGCGCGAACCACCCCGAGGGCCGTGCCGACGCCGCCTGTGGCCAGTGCGCCGGCATTGCCGTGGGTCAGGATCGCCTGGGCGTTGCCCTGGTGCTTGCGAATCCGTTCGAGGCCCAACTGGGCCATGACCACATTGGCCTCTCGATCACTTTCATGGATCGCAATCGCTTCCGCCTCCAGCGCCGCCACCGGGTCGGCGTGCTTCTTGATGCGGTCCAGGCGATCGCGCATGCGCTTCAAGGCCCAGAACAGGTTCGCGGCTGTCGGGCGGCTATCAGCCAACAGCGCGTAGTCTTCTTCCCACGCGGCCTGCCAGTCGCCGCCTTCAGCGATGCGTTCACGCGCGGCGAGCACCAGGCCATAGGCGGCGCTGATACCAATGGCCGGCGCGCCGCGCACCACCATCGTGCGTATGGCATCGGCCACTTCAGCCACAGAGGTGCAGGCAACCCAGGTTTCCCGAGACGGCAAGGCACGCTGATCGAGCAGGTGCAGCGCGCCATCACGCCATTCGATGGCTTTCACTTTCTCCGCTGCTAACAGTCGGTCGCGCATCCCTTACCCCGCACTCATGAACAAAAGCCGCCGATTATAGCGATCCGCCAGCCAGGACGCTCGGGTATACTTCGCCCTTCTTTTATAGCTGCCCGGGAAGAAGCCTGCGATGACCTCCACTGCCGCCCCGCTCGACTTATTGCTGCTGCCGACCTGGCTGGTACCTGTCGAACCTGCCGGCGTGGTGCTCAAGGAACATGGCCTGGGCATCCGCGATGGTCGCATCGCCTTTATCGGGCCACGGGCCGCGGCATTGAAGCTGGCCGCCACCGAGGTGCGCGAGCTGCCGGGCATGCTGCTCAGCCCGGGCTTGATCAACGCCCACGGCCACGCAGCGATGAGCCTGTTTCGCGGGCTGGCCGACGACTTGCCGCTGATGACCTGGCTGGAAAAACACATCTGGCCCGCCGAAGCCAAGTGGGTCGATGAAGCCTTCGTGCGCGACGGCACCGACCTGGCCATCGCCGAGCAGCTCAAGGGCGGCATCACCTGCTTCTGCGACATGTACTTCTACCCCAAGGTCGCCAGCGACTGCGTGCACAACAGCGGCATGCGCGCGCAGATCGCGATTCCGATCCTCGACTTCCCGATTCCCGGCGCCAGCACGGCCGACGAGGCGATTCGCCAGGGCATCGAGCTGTTCGGCGACCTCAAGCACCATCCGCGCATCCGGATCACCTTCGGGCCCCACGCGCCGTACACCGTGTGCGATGAAAACCTGGAAAAGATCCGGATAATTGCCGAAGAGCTGGACGCCTCGATCCATATGCACGTGCACGAAACCGCCTTCGAAGTGCAGCAGGCCGTCGAGCAGACCGGCGAACGCCCACTCGCGCGCCTGGGCCGTCTCGGCCTGCTTGGCCCGCGCTTCCAGGCCGTTCATATGACCCAAATCAGCGAGGACGACCTGGCTTTGCTGGTAGAAAGCAACACCAGCGTCATCCATTGCCCGGAATCGAACCTGAAACTGGCCAGCGGCTTTTGCCCGGTGGAGCGTCTGTGGCAGGCTGGTGTCAACGTGGCGATCGGCACCGACGGCGCCGCCAGCAACAATGACCTCGACCTGCTCGGCGAAACCCGTACCGCCGCCATGCTGGCCAAGGCCGTCGCCGGTTCGGCCACCGCCCTGGACGCCCATCGCGCCCTGCGCATGGCCACGCTCAACGGCGCGCGCGCCATGGGCCTGGAAAGCGAGATTGGCTCACTGGAGGTCGGCAAGGCTGCCGACATCGTGGCCTTTGATCTTTCGGGGCTGGCGCAACAACCGATCTACGATCCGGTCTCACAGCTTATCTATGCCACCGGACGCGATTGCGTGAAACACCTTTGGGTCGCCGGCAAGCAGTTGCTCGACGACCGGCAATTGACCCGTATGGATGAACAACAGTTGACCGCCACGGCCATTGCCTGGGGCCAACGCATCAGCGGGCACAGCGAATAACGCAGGGTTTGCACCTACGCTTGAACACCTGCAAACCGATTTATCAGATTTAGAGGATTCACCATGAGCAACGTCGACCACGCCGAAATCGCCAAATTCGAAGCCCTGGCTCACCGCTGGTGGGACCGCGAAAGCGAGTTCAAACCCCTGCACGACATCAACCCGCTGCGGGTCAACTGGATTGACGAACGCGTCAACCTGGCCGGCAAAAAGGTACTCGACGTCGGCTGCGGCGGCGGCATCTTCAGCGAAGCGATGGCCCAGCGTGGCGCCACCGTGATGGGCATCGACATGGGCGAAGCCCCGCTGGCCGTCGCGCAACTGCACCAGCTGGAATCCGGCGTAAACGTGGAATACCGCCAGATCACCGCCGAAGCCCTGGCCGAAGAAATGCCCGAGCAGTTCGACGTGGTCACCTGCCTTGAGATGCTCGAGCACGTGCCAGACCCCTCCTCGGTGATTCGCGCCTGTTTCCGCATGGTCAAGCCAGGCGGCCAGGTGTTCTTCTCCACCATCAACCGCAACCCCAAGGCCTACCTGTTCGCGATCATCGGCGCCGAATACATCATGAAGTTGCTGCCGCGCGGCACCCACGACTTCAAGAAATTCATCCGCCCTTCCGAGCTGGGCGCCTGGAGCCGCCAGGCCGGGCTGACCGTCAAAGACATCATCGGCCTGACCTACAACCCGCTGACCAAGCACTACAAGCTGGCCAACGACGTTGACGTCAACTACATGATCCAAACCCTGCGCGAGGAGTAAGCCTGTGAAGTTGCGAGCGGTTCTCTTCGATATGGACGGTACATTGCTGGACACCGCGCCGGACTTCATCGCGATCTGCCAGGCGATGCGTGCCGACCGCGGCCTGGCGCCGATCAACGACCAGCACATTCGCGATGAAATCTCCGGCGGCGCACGAGCGATGGTTGCCGTAACCTTCTCGATGGACCCGGAATCCCCAGGCTTTGAAGCGCTGCGCCTGGAGTTTCTGGAGCGCTACCTCAAGGGCTGCGCGATCCACAGCAAGCTCTTCGACGGCATGGAAGAACTGCTGCAGGACATCGAAAAATCCAACCTGGTCTGGGGCGTGGTCACCAACAAGCCGCTGCGCTTTGCCGAACCGATCATGCAGCAGCTGGGCCTGGCCGAGCGGTCGGCGCTGCTGATCTGCCCGGACCACGTGAAAAACAGCAAGCCAGACCCGGAGCCGCTGATCCTGGCGTGCAAGATGCTCGACCTGGACCCGGCCAGCGTGCTGTTCGTGGGCGATGACCTGCGCGATATCGAATCCGGCCGCGACGCCGGCACCCGTACCGCAGCGGTTACGTTCGGCTACATCCACCCGGACGACAACCCCCGCAACTGGGGTGCCGATGTCGTGGTGGACCACCCGCTGGAACTGCGCAAGGTGCTGGATAACGCACTGTGCAGTTGCTGATTGTTCACCGACTGTTCTGAACGATGAAAATCCAAATGTGGGAGCGGGCTTGCTCGCGAAGGCGGCGTGCCAGTCAATGAATGTGTTAACTGACTCACCGCTTTCGCGAGCAAGCCCGCTCCCACAGGGGATCTCCACTGTTCTCAAGCTTGGTGCTGGCAACATCTTGAATTCTGTCGAGGCTATTTATGTTTGATTACTGCGCACGTCCAGAACTGCTCAAAGGCCGGGTGATCCTGGTGACCGGCGCCGGTCGCGGGATTGGCGCGGCGGCGGCAAAAACCTACGCCGCCCATGGCGCTACCGTGCTGTTGCTGGGCAAGACCGAAGCCAACCTGGCTCAGGTGTATGACGAAATCGAAGCGGCAGGCCAACCGCAACCGGTGGTGATCCCGTTCAACCTCGAGACCGCCCTGCCCCATCAATACGATGAGCTGGCCGCGATGATCGAAAAGGCGTTCGGCCGCCTCGACGGCCTGCTGCACAACGCCTCGATCATCGGCCCGCGCACGCCGATCGAGCAGCTGTCCGGTGAGAATTTCATGCGGGTGATGCACGTCAACGTCAACGCGATGTTCATGCTAACCAGCACGTTGCTGCCGCTGCTCAAGCTGTCCCAGGATGCGTCGGTGGTGTTCACCTCCAGCAGCGTCGGGCGCAAGGGCCGTGCCTACTGGGGCGCGTACGGGGTGTCGAAGTTCGCGACTGAAGGCTTGATGCAAACCCTGGCCGATGAGCTGGAGGATGTCGCGTCGGTGCGTTCCAACAGCATCAACCCAGGCGGCACGCGCACCAGCATGCGTGCACAGGCGTATCCAGGCGAAAACCCGATGGAAAGGCCGGCGCCGGAAGAAATCATGCCGGTGTACCTGTACCTGATGGGGCCGGACAGTGCGGGCATTAATGGGCAGGCGTTTGATGCGCAATAACCGCTGACCTGCCACGAACCAACCTGTGGAAGTGGCTGTTGTGGCGAGCGGGCTTGCCCCGCGCTGGGCTGCGAAGCGGCCCCAAAACCTGCCACCACGATCGCTGTGTTAGACCGCGCTGGCTCTACGGGGGCTGCTTCGCAGCCCAACGCGGGGCAAGCCCGCTCGCCACAGGTTTCGCCCCGCGTTGGGTTTAGAAGTTTAGTTTTTCACCACTTCTTCCAGGGTGAAACGCCCCAGCGGGTTCTGCAGGAAGTTGCTCACATTCTTGCGTGAGATGTTGATGTACGGGCTGTAGTACAAGTCGATCCAGTTCACATCCTGTTTTGCCAGCTTCTGCAACTCGACGTACATCTGCTCACGCTTGACCGGATCAGCCTCGATCCGCGCGGCCGCCACCAGTGCCTTGACCTTGTCGTTCTTGTAGCGGGTCATGTAGTTCTGGTTGGTGTCGTGGCCGAGCACGAAGGTGGTTTTCTGGTCCGGGTCGAGGATGTCGTTGGTCCAGTACATCACCGAAATATCGTACTCACCGTCCACCAGCATCTGCCAGCTTTGGGTCGGGTCGACTTTCTGCAGGTTGGCGGTCACGCCGACCTTGGCCAACTGGTCCTTGATGATCACCGCAATCTGCTCGTCGGCTTCGTTGCCGGCGTTGACCACGTAGTTGAGCTTCAAGTCCTTGGCCCCGGCCTCTTCCAGCAGCTTCTTGGCGGCGGTCGGGTCATACGGGCGTTGCAGGTTGTTGGCGTAGTGGTACAGCGAGCCTTTCGGGATGTAGGAATAGGCCACGGTGCCCTGACCGTAAGTGGCGGTCTTGACCAGCGATTGTTTGTCGATGGCCATGTCCAGCGCCTCGCGCACTTGCGGTTTGGCCAGCAAGCCGTGGGCGTGGTTAATCAGCAAGTGGTCTTCGCGGGTCGACGGGTCGGAGTGGATCACCACGTTCTTGTCTTTTTTCAGCTCTTCCACGCGGGAGAACGGTACGAAGATCGCCGTGTCGAGCTCGTTGTTCTGCACCATGCGCATGCGCGTGTTGTCGTCGGTCACCGACACCCACTCAACACCATCCAGGCTCACGTTGTTGGCCTGCCAGAAATTCGGGTTCTTCTTCAAAATCACCCGGTCGCCCTTGCGCCACTCGTCCACGGTAAACGCGCCGGACGTCACCGGGTTTTCCGAGTAAGCGTCTTCGCCCATCTTGGTCATGGCTTTTTCCGACAGGATCGACACCGTCGGCGACGCCAATTGCGAGAGAAAGGCCACAGCCGGAGTTTTCAGGGTGACCACCAGGGTGTGCGGGTCCGACGCCTTGGCGGTGTTGATCAGGCTGAACGGGTCGCTCCACAGCGAGGCCTTGTTGTCGCGAATACGCAACAGGCTGAACGCTGCGTCGTCGGCGGTGATCGGCGAGCCGTCGGAAAACTTCGCCTCGCGCAGCTTGAAGGTGTAGGTCAGGCCGTCCTTGGAAATGTCCCAGCTTTCTGCCAGGCCCGGCTCCATCTTGGTGCCCAGGTTATCCACGCGCACCAGCGTGTCGTAGACGTTGGCGAACACCCAGGTGTCGCGGTTTTGCGCGCTTTTGATCGGGTCGAACGTGGTGCTGTCTTCACGGCAGCCGATGGTCAGCACACCGGCGGCCTGGGCCAGGCCGGCAGTAAGGGACCACGCGGTCAACGTAGCGGCGGCGAGCAACTTCAAATGGCGGGATTGCATGTCATAACTCCTTGTTTAGTACGGCAGAAAGGGTTAATGGCGCTTCAAGCACGCAACTGTATCGATGCTCGTGCAGGAAATGCGTCGGCGGCAACACCACGGAACACATCGTTCGGGCGTATCGGCAACGCGGGTGAAAGGCACAGCCTGTGGGCAAATTCAGCGGGCTCGGTGGCTCACCGGGCAAAGGTTCTGCAGGCAACGGCCGGTGCGGATCGATCTCGGGGATCGCCTCGATCAACGCTGCCGTGTACGGATGGCGCGGTGCGGTAAACACCGCTTCCACCGGGCCTTCCTCGACGATTTTGCCCAGGTACATCACCGCCACGCGGTCGCACAGGCGCCGCACGATGGCCAGGTCATGGGCGATAAACAGGATCGCCAGGTTCATGCGCTGCTGCAGTTCCAGCAACAGGTTGATGATCTGGCCCTGGATCGACACATCCAGCGCCGCCACGCATTCATCGGCGATGATCAAGCGCGGTTCCACCGCCAGCGCCCGCGCGATACCCACACGCTGGCACTGACCGCCGCTTAAAGAGCCGGGTTTGCGACCGGCCAATTCGGGGCGCAGGCCGACCAGATCGAGCAGTTCATTCACGCGGGCCGGTATCTGCTGCGGCGCGACTTTGCGCTGCACGCGCAACACTTCGGCAAGGGTTTCGCCGATGGTGTGGCGCGGGTTCAGCGCGGCGTACGGGTCCTGGAAGATCATCGCGGTTTCATGGCGCAGGCGGGCAATGTCGATCGCGCTGCCATGGGCCATGTCGACGCCATCGAACAGCACCTGGCCGGCGCTGATCGGGTTGAGGTGCAGGATCGCCCGGCCGAGCGTGCTCTTGCCGCTGCCGGACTCGCCCACCAGCCCCAGGGTTTCCCCGGCGGCCAGGTTCAGCGAGACACCATTGACCGCCCTCACCCACTGTTTATGCAGGCCGAACACACCTGTACCGGACGCCGCGAAACGCACCTCAAGGTCCTTGATCTGCAACAGGCTCATGATCGGCCTCCCAAGGGATAGTGACACGCCACCCGCGCGCCTTCCGGCAATAACTGCGTGCACAAGGCGCCCGCCTGTGCACAGCGCGGGTTGAAGCGACACCCGTGCGGCAATGCGTCCAGCAACGGCGGCTGGCCGGGAATCGTGCGCAGCAACGCGTGCCCACTGCTGTGGGCGGGCTGACAATCAATCAGGCCGGCGGTGTACGGGTGTTGCGGGTTGGCCAGCAACTCGTACTTGCTGCCGTGCTCGCACAGACGCCCGGCGTACATCACCGCGATGGAATCACAGGTTTGCGCCACCACTCCCAGGTCGTGGGTAATCATGATGATCGACAGGCCGCGCTGGTCGCGCAGCTCCAGTAACAGGCGCAGGATTTGCGCCTGCACCGTCACATCGAGGGCGGTGGTCGGCTCGTCGGCAATCAGCACTTCAGGATTACAGCCCAACGCCACAGCGATCATCGCGCGCTGGCGCATGCCGCCGGAAAACTCGTGGGGGTAGTTGTCGACCCGCGCCTTGGGATCGGGAATGCCGACCTGGCGCAGCACGTCGATGGCTTGCAGGCGCGCGTCTTTTTTCGACGCGCCCTGGTGCAGGCGAATGCCCTCGGCGATCTGCTCGCCGATGCGCATCAACGGGTCCAGGTGGCTGCTGGGGTTCTGGAAAATCATGCCCAGTTGCCCGCCACGCACCGCGCGCATGCCGGCATCGTCCAGCGTCAACAGGTCCTGCCCGGCCAGGCGCACAGCAGCGCCTTGCACGCGCAAGTTGGGCGAGGGCAGCAGGCGCATCAACCCGCGACAGGCCAGGGTCTTGCCCGAGCCACTCTCGCCCACCAGGCCGAGGATTTCACCCTCGGCCAAATCAAAGGACACGCGGTCGACCAAGGTGACATCGCGCCCGGCATTGTTGGCGATCACGCTGAGGTCACGCACTTGCAGCAGGCTCATGCGCGATCCCCCAACACTTGCGCCACGCCATCGGCGAGCAGGCTGAAGCCCATGGCCAGCGTGACGATGGCCAGGCCCGGAAAGGTGCAAATCCACCAGGCCGTGGTGATAAACGCCTGCCCTTCGGCCACCATCGTGCCCCACTCGGCGGTTGGCGGTTGCACGCCCAGGCCCAGGTAACTCACGGCGGCGCCATTGAGCAGCACCAGCACGGCGTCAGACATGGAAAACACAATCGAACCGAACATGGCGTTGGGCAGCAAATGCCGGAACAGAATGCGCCCATGGCCAAAGCCCAGGCTTTTGGCGGCCAGCGCAAACTCGCTTTCCTTGAGCACCAGGATCTGCGAGCGGATCAGCCGCGCATACGACACCCAGCCCACCAGCGCCATGGCGATATAAAAGCTTTTCAAGCCAGGGCCGAGAATCGCCATGATCGCCAGCATCAGCACAAGAAACGGGAACGCCAGGATCACGTCGATCACGCGCATGCAGACGCTGTCGAAACGCCCGCCGATGTAGCCGGAAACCGCGCCGACGAAGGTGCCGATCATGAACGGGAAAATCACCCCGACAATGGCCAGTTGCAGGTCGATGCGCGCGCCCCAGATCACGCGTGAAAGGATGTCACGGCCGTAGTTATCCGTGCCGAACGGATGCGCCAGGCTAGGCCCGAGCAAACTGATGTCAGTGTTCTGCGCGATCGGGTCAAACGGTGCGACCCAGGGTGCAAACAGCGCCAGGGCCAACCACACCAGCAGGATCAGCAGGCCCCACGCCGCCGTCAGCCGGCCATTGCGAAAACCGAAACGCAGGCGCAAACGCCACGGGGCAGTCAGTGGGCGGCTGCTCATTGCATGTTCACCCGTGGGTCGAGGGCCACCGTCACCACGTCGGCGACGAAGTTGACCACCACCGTCGCACAGGCCAGCACCATGGCCACGCCCTGCACCACCATGTAGTCACGGGTGAAAATGCCGCGTACCAGCAATTGGCCGATACCGGGAATGGCGAACAGGCTCTCGATCACCACCGTGCCGCTGATCAGCCAGCCGATGTTCACCGCCAGCAGGTTGACCGCCGGCACCAGCGAATTGGGCAACACATGCCGACGGAACACGGCGGCCTCCGACAGCCCACGCGCCCGCGCGGCGGTGACGTGATCGGCCTGCAATTCCATCAGCATGCTAGCGCGCAGGTTGCGCACCAGCACCGCCGACAGCGCCAGGGCGATGGTCAGGCACGGCAGCAGCATATGATGGGCCTTGTCCAGCCAGGTGCGGCCGTAGCCAGACACCGGGAAAAGGCCCCACTTCACACTCAGCAACAGAATCAACATCAAACCCAGCCAGAACGCCGGCATGCCCAGGCCGACGGTGGTGAACACGCGGATCAGGTTGTCCGCCCAGCCGCCTTTATTGCGCGCCGCCCATGTCGCCAGCGGCAGCGCAATCAACAGCGCCAGCAGCACGCTACCAAGCACCAGAACCAGGGTCGGCTCGATGCGAGTGACGATCAGCTTCAAGGCATCGACTTTGTAGAGCAGCGATTGGCCGAGGTCGCCCTTGAGCAGGTTCTTGAGGAAGTAGAAGTATTGCAGCCACAACGGCTGATCCAGGCCGTATTGGGCGCGGATTTTCAGCAAGGCATCCGGCGTACTGCGCGAGCCGAGCAAGGCCCGGGCCGGGTCGCCCGGGATCGAGCGCACCAGCACAAAGGTGATCAGGCTGATGCCAAACAGCACCGGCAGCAATTGCAGCGGCCGGGACAGCACAAAACGGTAGCGCGCCAGGTTCATCCGTCAGCCCCGGTGACGCGCGAGGAAGTCCAGCAGCACCGGGAAGTACGCGTGGGGCTCCTCATAAAAAGGCATGTGGCTGCTGTTGGGGAACACGTGCAACTCGGCATGCCTGGCGGCCAGCTTCATGCGATGGGCGCAGGCGGGCGTGAGCTCATCGTGCTGGCCGGTGGTGATCAGGATCGGCATCTTGAACTCGGCCATCTCGGGGATGCGGTTCCAGTCCTTGAGGTTGCCGATATAGAGGAATTCGTTGGGGCCTTGCATGGTTTCGTACGGGCCCATGTTCCAGTCGCCGAGCGAGCGCTTGACCGGCTCCGGCCATTCGTCCAGGCGGCAGACGTGGCGGTAATTAAGCAAGGTGATGGCGGCCTGGTACTGCGGGTGATCCAGAGTGCCCATGGCTTCATGACGCTGCATCATGGCCACGGTTTCGCTGCCGAGGGCGCCGCGCAGGCGTTCGAGTTCCTGGGACAGGTGCGGAATGTCGCCGACGGTGTTTTCGAGGATCAGGCTTTTCAGCGCATCGGGGTAATGGATGGCGTACTCGATGCCCAGCCAGCCGCCCCAGGAATGCCCCAGCAGGTGCACACGGCCCAGGTCGAGGGCCTGGCGCACGGTTTCGACTTCTTCGACATAACGGCTGATTTCCCACAAGGAAACATCAGTCGGTCTGGCTGATGCGCCGGTGCCAAGCTGGTCGAATGCAACCACTCGCAGGTTATGCTCTTTGAGCCAGCCATGGGCGTCGCGCAAGTAGTCACACGGCAGGCCCGGGCCGCCATTGAGACACAAGAGCACCTCATCGCCAGCGCCAAAGCTGTAGACCACGAGGTTATGGCCGTCGACTTGCACGTTGTACTGCTGGTCGGGGGCAATTTCACGCCACATGCATACATTCCTTGTGTTGTATCGGCCTGGCAGGTAGCGGCCGTTAATCAGGCCAACACTACCGAGGATGCCGTGTGTCCATAACCTAGTATTTCTTATAGGTTTGGCCTGGCAGTCCTTCGCCGGGGCGTGGCATTCTACTTGCCGCAAGTCGAGATTCAAATGAATTCGGGAGCAGAACGGATGCTGACCAGGCTGACTGCCTTCAATAATCGTCTGATGCCGGGCAGGAGCCTGGATGAGCAGATGGACAATACCTTTATCCTGGCCCAGCAGCTGGGCTTCGACGCGCTGGTGTACGACTACACGCCGGTGCCCATCGACCAGGACGGCTCGCTGATCACGCCCTCGGTGCTGGAGCTGCGCAACACGCCGCCCGACTGGCATGCGTTATGGTGCAGCGAAGGGTTTTACCAGATCGACCCGGTGCAACACCTGGCCCTGAGCACGGTGTCCCCGTTCGTATGGTCCTACGAGGCAAAAGCCCAGACCGCGCTGCAAAAAATCATCGACCCCTGCCACGCTCCCGTGTCCTCTTACCTGCATGAACGCCAACTGACCTGCGGCGTCAGCGTGCCGATCCACCTGCCTCGCGGCGGCTTCGCGTCACTGACCGGCTTGCGCACCGGCAAGGCCAGTACGGTGTTGAAGGATGCGCAGCAGACCCTGGCGGATTTCAGCCTGATTACCCATGCCCTGCAGGAAGCGGCCTACCCGCTGTTCAGCAAAGAACTGCGCACTTACCCGCATATTCACCTGACCAAACGCGAGCGTGAATGCCTGAAATGGGCTGCCGACGGCCTGACCGCTGCCGAAATCGCCACCCAGTTGAGCCGCTCGCTGGCGGTGGTCACCCTGCACCTGGCCTCGGCGATGCACAAGTTGGGGGCCAAGAACCGCGTGCAGGCGGTGGTTCGCGCCACGCATTACCGCTTGCTGGAAGACTGACCCGTGGGCAAAACCTAGCTGTTTTGCTAGTTACCTAAACTTCACGTGCGGACTATCGTAGCCCTGATCCTTTTTTTCAGAGCAGGGTACGAAATGGAATTCATCGAGAAAGTGCGCGAAGGTTATGCGGCATTCGGCGCCTACCAGACCTGGTACCGCGTCACTGGCGACCTGACCACCGGCCGTACACCGTTGGTGATCATCCACGGCGGCCCCGGCTGCACCCATGACTATGTCGACGCCTTCAAAGACGTGGCTGCCAGCGGCCATGCGGTGATTCACTACGACCAACTGGGCAATGGCCGCTCGACCCATTTGCCGGACAAAGACCCGTCGTTCTGGACCATTGGCCTGTTCCTTGAAGAGCTGAACAACCTGCTGGACCACCTGCAGATCAGCGACAACTACGCGATCCTCGGGCAGTCCTGGGGCGGCATGCTCGGCAGCGAGCACGCGATTCTGCAGCCCAAGGGCTTGCGCGCGTTTATCCCGGCCAACTCGCCCACCTGCATGCGCACGTGGGTCAGCGAAGCCAACCGCCTGCGCAAACTGCTGCCTGAAGGCGTGCATGAAACCCTGCTCAAACACGAACAGGCCGGCACCTACCAGGACCCGGAATACCTCGCCGCCTCACGGATTTTTTACGACCACCACGTGTGCCGCGTCATCCCGTGGCCGGAAGAAGTGGCCCGCACCTTCGCAGCGGTGGACGCCGACCCGACGGTGTACCACGCCATGAGCGGCCCGACCGAGTTTCATGTGATTGGCAGCCTCAAGGACTGGAATGTGATTGGCCGCCTGTCGGCGATCAATGTGCCGACCCTGGTGATTTCCGGCCGACACGACGAGGCGACGCCGCTGGTGGTCAAGCCGTTTCTGGATGAGATCGCGAACGTGCGCTGGGCGCTGTTTGAAGATTCCAGCCACATGCCCCACGTGGAAGAGCGCCAGGCGTGCATGGGGACCGTGGTCAAGTTTCTGGATGAGGTGTGCTCAGTGCCGCACAACGTCCTCAAGGCGGGCTAATCTCCACTGCGGGAGCGGGCTTGCCCGCGAATGCGGGGTGTCAGTCAATGAAGATATCGACTGACCCAGCGCATTCGCGGGCAAGCCCGCTCGCACATTTTCAGACTGCGGTTGTTTCAGGTTTTACTGCCTTCCTGGGCGCATCCGGCACCAGCGGAATCTCTCTCCCGTCGGCATCAAACAACTTGCCGCCGCTGAAGTAATCCCCGTCGCGCAATGCCGCCACATCGTGGAAGCACAAACTGCGCTCAGTCCCCGCCACGAACACCGACTGCTGGTCCGAGTTACCCGCAGTGAAGTGGTTGAACGCCAGGTTCAACAGGATCGCCATGATCGCCGACGAACTGATGCCCGAGTGGAAAATGGTCGCGAACCAGGTTGGGAAGTGGTCGTAGAAGTTCGGCGCGGCGATGGGGATCATGCCGAAGCCGATAGACGTGGCCACGATGATCAGGTTCATGTTGTTGCGGTAATCCACCTTGGACAGCGTGCGAATACCACTGGCTGCCACAGTGCCGAACAGCACGATCCCGGCGCCACCGAGCACCGATGTCGGCACGGCCGCGATCACCCGGCCCATAAACGGCAACAGCCCCAGCACCACCAGAAACACCCCACCCGTGGCCACCACAAAGCGGCTCTTTACCCCGGTCACCGCCACCAGGCCGACGTTCTGGGCGAACGCACTTTGGGTGAATGAACCGAAGATCGGCGCGAACATGCTCGACAGCATGTCGGCGCGCAAACCATTACCCAGGCGCTTGGAATCGACCTTGGTGTCGATGATCTCGCCCACCGCGAGGATGTCCGCCGAGGTTTCCACCAAGGTGACCATCACCACGATGCACATGGAAATGATTGCCGCCACCTGAAAGGTCGGCATGCCGAAATGGAACGGCGTGGGGAAACCGAACATTGGCCCCTGGGTCACACCGGAGAAATCCGCCATGCCCAGAAACACCGCGATCACCGTGCCGATCACCATCGCCAACAGAATCGACAGCCTAGAGATTGTCGCGCTGCCGATCTTGCTCAGCAGCAACACCAGCACCAGGGTCAACGCCGCGAGGCCGATATTGGCCATGCTGCCGAAGTCCACCGCGCGGCTATTGCCGCCCATTGCCCAGCGTGCCGCCACCGGCATCAACGTGAGGCCAATGGTGGTAATCACAATGCCGGTAACCAACGGCGGAAAAAACTTGGTGATCCGTGAGAACACCGGCGTGATCAGCAAGCCGATAAACGACGCGGCCATCACCGCGCCGAGAATCGCCGGTATCCCGCCGGCGCCATCACTGCCGACTATCGCCACCATGGTTGCCACACCGGCAAAGGACACGCCCTGCACCAGCGGCAGCTGGCAGCCAAAAAACGGCAGGCCGAGGGTCTGCAACAGCGTGGCCAGGCCACCGGCAAACAGCGACGCGGCGATCAACAGGCCGATATCCGCCGGCGATAAACCGGCCGCCTGGCCGACGATCAACGGCACGGCAACGATGCCGCCGTACATGGTGAGCACATGCTGCAGGCCGTAAGCCATGTTGGCGGCGGCGCCAAGATTCTCATCTTCTGGCCGCTGCGGTGACGCCTTCGGGATAGTCATGGTGAGGGGTTCTCTGTTTTTGTTGTGCGAACACTGTATGCAATGTTTGGACTGCATGTCCATAGAGTTGTATACAATCAATCAAACAAGATACCCTCCATCGGCGTTACAAAAACAAACCGGCCGCCATGAGCCAGAACGCCAAAGGACCTCAAACAATGAAAAAGGCATTACAGGGCGCAACCGTTGCATTGACCCTTCTCGGCGGTGGGGAGGCCGTCGCGGTGGAATGGATGAACAACAGCGTAGGATTTCGCTACGGCCAACACTTCACCAATCCGAATAACCCCGATGATTTCAGCAAACGCATCTACAGCTTCACCCACGCCAGTGGCTACCAATACGGCAGCAACTACCTGAACCTGGATGTGTTCCTGTCCGACAGCCACGACCCGCGCAAGGACACCGACCATGGCGGCAGTGAGGTCTATGCCGTTTACCGGCATCAACTGTATGCCTCGCGGGTGTTTGATGTGCCGCTCGGCACCGGGCTGATCAAGGATTACGCGCTGACGCTGGGCTTTGATGCCAACCGCAACAACAACGTCGCCTCAGCCAAAAAGCGCGCACTGGTGATTGGCCCGACGTTGAAGTTCAACGCGGTCGGCGTGTTGGACCTGAGCCTGATGTACTACAAGGAAAAGAACCACACCGGCATCCCCGGCGCGCAGGAGTCAAACCATACGTTTGACGACACCTACATGCTCAACCTGACGTGGATGCGCCCGTTCGACATCGCCAACCATGCGGCGAAATTCCAGGGTTTTATCAATTACGTCGGGGAGAAAGGCGAGGACTACCATGGCCGCGACACCGCGCCAGAAACGCTGATGCGCACCGCGCTGATGGTCGCGGTACGGCCGGGTAAAAGCGTGAAGCCGAACCTGTATCTCGGCATGGGTTACGAGTACTGGCACAACAAATTCGGCGTGGACGGCGGCCGTGGGACCCGGACGTCTACGCCGACGCTGAATATGGAAGTCACCTTCTAGCCACTGAAGAAACCCAATCAACTGTGGGAGCTGGCTTGCCTGCGATGGCATCAACTGGATGTACCTGATGTACCGAGTTGTCTGCATCGCAGGCAAGCCAGCTCCCACACAAGCCAGCTCCCACAGGTTTGATTGCATTTCAGCTTTAGGCGTTTGCCAGCTCCGAATCGTCCGTCTTCGGCCGCGCCAGCCAATAACCCAACACCGCCAACGGCGCAGTCGCCAGCATCACAATCACCGTAATCAACAGCGGCTGGTCAATCATCGACGACACCAGCAGGCTGCTGAGAAAGCACAGCCCCAGTTGCAAGGTGTTTTGCAGTGCCGCCGCCTTGCCGGAATTTTCCGCAAACGGCATCAGCGCATTCGCCACCACGATCGGGTAACTGGCGCCGTTGACCAGCGCCATCAGGCAGAACGGAATCAGCAAAGTGGTCAGGGTGGGCACGGTCAACGTGGCAACCAGGTACAACGCCACCATGCTGATGCAATAAGCCACCAGCAACCAGGGCAGCAGGGTTTTGCCCTGATAGCGCTGCAAGGCGCTGCGGCAGCTGTAACCACCAATCAGAAACGCCAAGGTCGGCAGCACGTAGCTCAGGCCGATGTCATTCGGGCTGTAACCCATGTCGCCCAGGATGAAGGGCGAAGCCGTCAGCCAGGCAAAGAAACTGGCCGAGCAGGCAGCGAAGATCATCACGTTGCCGGTGAACACGCGGGAGGTCAGCAACTGCCCATAGCCGAGGCGCGAAGGCTCGCCCTCCTCTGTCCGACGTTTCGGCATTTTGCGCAGGAACAACGTCGGCAGCAGCAACAGCAGCGACACGCCCAGCAGTACACCGAAGATCGCCTGCCAGCCGAAGTGATTCAACACCATGGCGCCCAGCAACGGCGCCAGGGCCGGTGACAGCGACATCAGCGGCATGATGCTGGCGAACACGCGATGCGCCTTGTCGGCCGGGTATCGGTCGATCACCAGTGCCTGCCAGCTCACCGCCGCAGAACACACGCCAATCGCCTGCATAAAACGCAACGCCAGCAGTTGCGGCGCGGTCTCGACCCAGAACATGCCCAGGCAACCCGCTACAAACAGGCTCAGGCCCGCCAGCAGTACCGGCTTGCGCCCGAGGCGGTCGGACAACGGCCCCCACAACAACTGCCCCACCGCAAAACCGGCGAGGAAAATACTCAAGCTGGCGCCCACGGCGCCCGCACTGATCTGCAACTGCTCGCCCATGGCGCCGAACGCCGGCAAGTACATATCCATGGCGAGATAACCGAGCATGCTCAGCCCCGCCAGGTACCACGTGAAACCAAAAGAATTTTTCATTGAAGCCTTGCTGATCTTGCCATCAAACTATTTGCTGACTGGCGCCCATTATGAAGCTGACAGTGTGGGTGTGAAGCGATAATAATTGGATACTTCTATCAAATATTTTGAAGGCAACCATCATGTGGTCTGAATACTCGCTGGATGTGGTGGATGCCGTGGCGCGCCACGGCAGCTTCAGTGCAGCCGCCCAGGAACTGCACCGCGTGCCTTCGGCCATCAGCTACACGGTGCGTCAGCTTGAGGAATGGCTGGCGGTGCCGCTGTTTGTGCGTCGCCATCGTGACGTGGAGCTGACCCCGGCCGGCCGTCTATTTATAGACGAAGCCCGCGGCGTGATGAAAAAAATGCTCGGTACACGGCGTTTGTGCCAGCAGGTGGCGAATGGCTGGAGCGGCCAATTGAAGGTTGCGGTGGATTCCATCGTCAAACCCCAGCGCTGTCGGCAGCTGGTGCTGGACTTCTATCGGCAGTTTCCCGAGGTGGAATTGCTGTTGGAGTACGAGGTGTACAACGGCGTATGGGATGCCCTGGCCGATGAACGCACCGACATTGTGATCGGCGCCACCAGTGCGGTGCCGGTGGCCAGCCACTTCACCTTTCGCGACATGGGCCTGCTGAACTGGCTGTGTGTGGTCAGCGCCAAGCATCCGCTGGCGGCGCTGGACGGCTTGCTCAGTGACGATCAACTGCGGCCGTTCGCGTCGCTGTGCATGACCGACACCTCGCGCAACCTGCCCAAGCGTGACACCTGGACCCTGGATAACCAACGCCGGCTGGTGGTGCCCAACTGGTCCTCGGCGCTTGATTGCCTGCGCGATGGCCTGTGCGTCGGCATGGCGCCGGCGCATCAGGTGTTGCCGTGGATCGAACGCGGCGAGCTGGTCGCGCTGCAATTGCGCCGGCCGTTCCCGGCCAGCCCGTCGTGCGTGGCCTGGGCCCAGAGCAAGTTGTCGCCGGCGATGAGTTGGTTGCTGGAGTACCTGGGCGATACCGAAACCATGAATCAGGAGTGGCTCAACGGCCCAGATTTGTGAAAGTCACACGGATTCAATGTGGACTTGTGTGGGAGCTGGCTTGCCTGCGATGCAAGCGCCTCGGTCTTAATGTCAGACCGAGGTGATGCTATCGCAGGCAAGCCAGCTCCCACACAAGCCAGCTCCCACATTTTTATCGGGGTTCAGTCCAATAAGCGGGCGATGGCCCTTACGATCATCTCCACCTCCTTGGCCTCCAGCGTCAGCGGCGGCAGCAGGCGAATGATCTTGCCCCGCGTCACATTGATCAAAAGCCCATGCTCGTGCGCTGCGCGATAAGCCAGATCGCGATAGGGCTGTGCCAGTTCGATCCCAACCATCAGGCCTTGCCCGCGAATCGCCAGCACCTGCGGGTGCTCGCTTAACTCCACACGCAGCCGCGCCAACAGCCGCTCACCCTGTTGCGCGGCGTTCTGCAGCAAGCCTTGCTCTTCAATAATGTCCAGCACCGTGCAGCCCACGCGGCAGGCCAGCGGATTGCCGCCGAATGTGCTGCCGTGGCTGCCGGGTGTGAACAGCCGGGCCACCGCGGACCGGGCCAGGCAGGCGCCGATGGGCACGCCATTGCCAAGGCCTTTGGCCAGCGTCATCACGTCCGGCACGATGCCTTCATGCTGGAACGCAAACCAGGCGCCGGTGCGGCCGATGCCGGTCTGGATCTCATCGAGCATCATCAGCCAACCGTGGCGCGTGCAATGCTCACGCAGGGCTTTCAAGTAGCCAGGCGGCGCTGGCAGCACGCCACTTTCGCCCTGGATCGGTTCCAGCAGCACCGCGGCAATGCGCGGGCCGAAGTGTTGCGTGATGGCTTCCAGCGCCGCCAGGTCGCCAAACCCGACCTTGAGAAAATCCCCCGGCAAGCGCTGAAACCCCAGGCGCACCGATGGCCCGTCGCTGGCCGCCATGGTGCCGAGGGTGCGCCCGTGAAACGCATTCTCCATCACGACCACCAGCGGCTCTTCGATGCCCTTTTTCCAGCCATGCAGCCGTGCGAGTTTCAGCGCTGTTTCGTTGGCTTCGGCGCCGGAGTTGTTGAAGAACGCACGGTCAAGGCCAGACAACTGTGCCAGGCGCTGGGCCAGCCGTTGCTGCCAATCAATGCTGTAGAGGTTGGAGGTGTGCAGCAACAGGCCCGCCTGTTCACTGATCGCTGTCACCAGCCGAGGGTGGGAATGCCCGACATTGGTCACCGCCACACCGGCAACCGCGTCGAGGTATTCACGGCCCTGCTGGTCCCACAGGCGCGTGCCCAGGCCACGGGTGAAGCTCAGGGCCAAGGGTTGATAGGTGGTCATCAGGCAGGCGGCGGTCATGGTGGCAAGCTCCAGTGCATCATGGTGATGGCACCAGTATCGTTAGCCACCCGAGCTGGATAAACTGCGCATTCCTGTAATGACTTTAAACCAAGGCTTGATAATGGATCTGTTCCAGGCAATGTCGGTGTACGTCAAAGTGGTCGAGACTGGCAGCATGACGGCTGCCGCGCAGGAGTGCGGGATGTCGACCACCATGGTCGGCAATCACTTGCGCGCCCTGGAGCAGCGCCTGGGTGTCAGCTTGCTCAAGCGCACCACGCGCAAACAAAGCCTCACCGAATTTGGCGGGCAGTATTACCAGCGCTGCCTGGAGGTGCTGGGGCTGGTAGCCGACTCTGAAGTGTTGGCAGAGCAGGCCCACAGCGAAACGCCCAAAGGCAACCTGCGCATCACCGCGCCACCGGTATTCGGCACCGAACGCCTGACGCCCGCCCTGAGCGAATTTTCCCAACGCTACCCGCTGATCAACCTCTACGTGGTGCTCAGCAACGAGCGGATGGACCTGGTCGACAGCGGCTTTGACGTAGCAATCCGTCTTGGCGAGCTGGAAACCTCCAGCCTGATCGCCCGGCCCATGCAGGCCTACACCCTCACCCTCTGCGCTTCGCCGGATTACCTGGCACGCCGCGGCACGCCGCAGACACCCAATGACCTGCAGCACCATGACTGCCTGGCGTTCGCCTACCCGGCGACCGATAACTGGCGCGACTCCGACAAACTGTGGCGCCTGACCGGCGAGGAAGGCGAGGTGGAGGTGCCGGTGTCCGGGTCATTGACCATCAACAGCTCGCAGGGCCTGCGCCAGGCGGCCGTAAACGGCATGGGCATCATCATGCTCGCCGATGCCCTGGTGCAACCGGACCTGGAGAGCGGCAAGTTGGTAGCCTTGTTAACCGCCTACAGGCTGCCCTGCCGCCCCATGCACCTGCTTTACAGACAGGACCGCTACCGCCTGCCCAAGCTGCGCGCCTTTGTGGATTTCGCCATGGAAAAGTGGGCGCGCTAGAAGCCCACGCCCAGCGCCCGCAGGCGCGCCGCGGTACGCTCGGCCGATACGTGATGAATGCCCTGCCAACCGAGGGCGACGGCGGCCTCGACATTGCCCGCCACGTCGTCGATAAACACCACTTCGCCCGGTTGAATATCCGGCAGATGCGCGCGCACCTGGCTGAGGCTCGCGTGATAGATCGCCGCGTCCGGCTTGATTTGCTTCAACTCGCCGGAGACCACAATGTCGCGGAAATACTGCAGGAACGGGTAGTTGGCCCGCGCATAGGGAAAGGTTTCAGCCGACCAGTTGGTCAGCCCGAACAGCGGCATATCGGCTTGATGCAACGCCTCTAGAATCGCCACACCTTCGGGCAACGCGCCGCGCAGCATCTCGTGCCAACGGTCGTAATAGGCCTGGATCAAGGGTGCGTGTTCCGGGTACTGCTCGATCAGGTGGCGAGTGCCTTCGGCCAGGCTGCGACCGGCGTCCTGCTCGGTGTTCCAGGCTTGAGTGCAAATGGTGTCGAGAAAGTGTTGCCGCTCGTGATCGTCGGCAATCAGCTGGCGGTACAGGTGGTGCGGGTTCCAGTCGAACAGGACACCGCCGAAATCAAAAACTACTGCACGAATCGTCATCAGATCCTCCGTTAGCGTGGCTTGATAGCCGTAGGAGTCTGGCAGATTAAGGGCAGTGGCGGGAGCGCGATGGCTTGCAGGAGGGTTTTGACTTCACACAAAGCAAATGTGGGAGCGGGCTTGCTCGCGAAAGCGGTGTGTCAGCCACTGTATTTGATACTGACATACCGCATTCGCGAGCAAGCCCGCTCCCACCTTTTTTGACCGTGTTTTAGGCTTGAATCAGGCCGTTGATCTTCACGGTCGGGTTCACGTCAGCGTCGTAGTCCACGCCGTCGATTTCAAAACCGAACAAACGCAGGAACTCAGCCTTGTAACCGGCAAAGTCGCTGATTTCGTTAACGTTGTCGTCAGTCACCTGGTTCCACAGCGCCGCCACGGCGTCCTGGACTTTGGGCTCCAGCTCAGCCAGGTCGGCACGCAGGCGGCCGTCGGCATCCAGCTTCGGCTCTTTGCCGTACAGGCTGTCCTTGAACAGGCCGTAGACCTGCTCGATGCAGCCTTCGTGGGTGCCCTGCTCTTTCATCACTTTGAACAGCAGCGACAGGTACAGCGGCATGATCGGGATCGCCGAACTGGCCTGGGTGACCACAGCCTTGAGCACCGACACACGGGCGTCGCCCTTGAGTGCGGCGAGGTTGTCGCGCAGGGTCAGGACTTTCTTGTCGAGGTCTTTCTTGGCTTCGCCGATGGAGCCGTTCCAGTAGATGTCCTGGGTCAGCTTTTCACCGAGGTAGGTGAAAGCGGTGGTCTTGGCGCCTTCAGCCAGCACGTCGGCGTCACGCAGCGCGTCGATCCACAGCTGCCAGTCTTCGCCGCCCATGACTTTCACGGTGCCGTCGATTTCTTCCTGGGTCGCAGGCTCAAGCGTGGTATCGACCACAACGCCTTTGTCGGTATTGATACCGCGCAGGGTCACGGCCTTGCCGATCGGCTTGAGGGTGGAGGTGTGCACCACGCCTTGCGGGTCGGTACGGCGTGGCGCGGCCAGGCTGTACACCACCAGGTCGATTTTGCCGAGGTCTTTCTTGATGGTTTCGATGGTCAGGCGCTTGATCTCGTCGGAGAACGCGTCGCCGTTGATGCTCTTGGCGTACAGGCCTTTTTCAACGGCAAACTTCTCGAACGCTGCGCTGTTGTACCAGCCGGCGGAGCTCAGCTTGCCTTCTTCGCCTTCTTTCTCAAAAAACACACCCAAGGTATCGGCGCCGCAGCCAAACGCAGCACTGATGCGCGCGGCCAGGCCGTAACCGGTGGAGGCGCCGAGGACCAGCACCTTCTTCGGGCCGCCTTCGATGACGCCATGCTGGGTGACGTAGTCGATCTGCTCTTTGACGTTCGCTTCACAGCCAACAGGGTGAGCGGTCACACAGATAAAGCCACGAACCCGCGGTTTGATGATCATAAAATTTCTGCCTCTTCCAAGGTGCCGAAGGCCAATGGTGGCCATTCAACTTAATCGTACCGGTCTATGACGTCCAAAAAACCGAAGCGTCACGATAGTCGCAAATCTTCTGTTTACAAAATCCAATCCACAAAAGGCCGGATACGCCACCGCGCGGGTTAAAAACTGTGCCAGGCCTTCACAATTTCGCAATATTTAAAACGCCCAGCGCCGCCGGAACCCACTATCATGGCAACATTGTTTCGCTTTGTTTCAGGTCCGGAGCCACGCTTCATGAGTAAAAGTGCTGTTCAAAAAAAGCTGGTCTCAGCCGCCTGGGTGCTGGGCGTTCTGTTGTTCATCTACTGCTTCCCGCGCACCAGCCTGGTATTTCTGTTGCTGGTGCTGTTCTGCGGCATTTATGACTTCCTGCGCAACGGCCTGTACGACCGCGACACGATCAAGAAATACTTCGTTGGCAACGGCCGCAACACCTGGATATTGGCGCCGTTCAATACCCTGTTCGACCTGTTCAGCCTGCGCAACCGCCACGTCTACACCATGAGCGACCTGCCGCCCGCCTGGCGTGAAGACCTGCAACAGGTGATCGACGACGCCATGGCCCACAAGGACGAAATCATCGGTTACTTGGACGAACGCATGGCCGAAAAAAAGCGCGGCATGTTGTTTTTCCAATGGTATGGCCGCCCGATCGAAACCACGCTGGACATCCCGCAGCTGCGCAAAAAACTGCCGTTCGTGAAGACCATCGGGGTGTCGGTGTTCAACGAAAACCGCTCGACGTCGTTCCACTTCGGCCCGCTGCGCATGATGTTCCGAGTGCTCTACAACATGGCGCCGGCCCCGCACCACGAGGGCGTTTACATCCAGGTGGGCAAACACAAGCATTACTGGCACGACGACCCGCTATTTATCTTCGATGACACGCTGATGCACGCGTCCTTCAACAAGAACGACGCAAAGCGTTACTGCCTGTTCATCGATATCGTGCGGCCGACCTTGCTGCCCTCCGTGCTCAACGCCGTGATCTCGGGCTTTGCCGGGCTGGTGTTTACCCTGCGTCGGGTTTTCTACAAAAACTGGAAGCTGATTCAGTAAGTTCTGCGGCATGATGGTGCTGGACGGAGTTTGCGCACGGCCTCATGCCTGCCAAACTGTGCGTCTCGTGCGACCGAGTTCGGCGCTCACCATTCTCCAGCCATCGCCACCCCTGGCGGGTGCGGTGGCTGTGCTTTCAAGGAATCAGAATGCCCCAACGTCAAGTCATCAATGCCTCCGTCAGCCCCAAGGGCAGCCTCGAAACCCTGTCCCAGCGTGAAGTCCAGCAACTGAGCGAAGCCGGTACCGGCAGCATCTACACGTTATTCCGCCAGTGCGCTTTGGCCATCCTTAACACTGGCGCGCACATCGACAACGCCAAGACCATCCTCGACGCCTATAAAGACTTTGAAGTGCGTATCCATCAACAGGATCGCGGCGTACGCCTGGAACTGTTGAATGCGCCGGCCGACGCCTTCGTCGATGGCGAAATGATCGCCAGCACCCGCGAAATGCTGTTCAGCGCCCTGCGCGACATCGTCTACACCGAGAACGAGCTGGACAGCCAGCGCATCGACCTGAGCAATTCCCAGGGCATCACCGACTACGTGTTCCACCTGCTGCGCAACGCCCGTACGTTGCGTCCGGGTGTCGAGCCGAAAATCGTGGTGTGCTGGGGCGGCCACTCGATCAATACCGAAGAATACAAATACACCAAGAAAGTCGGCCACGAACTGGGCCTGCGCAGCCTCGACGTGTGCACCGGTTGCGGCCCCGGCGTGATGAAAGGTCCGATGAAAGGCGCGACCATTTCCCACGCCAAACAGCGCATCACCGGCGGCCGCTACCTGGGCCTGACCGAGCCGGGCATCATCGCTGCCGAAGCGCCAAACCCGATCGTTAACGAGCTGGTGATCCTGCCGGACATCGAAAAACGCCTGGAAGCCTTCGTGCGCGTCGGCCACGGCATCATCATCTTCCCGGGCGGCGCCGGCACGGCTGAAGAGTTCCTGTACCTGCTGGGCATCCTGATGCACCCGGACAACCGCGACGTGCCGTTCCCGGTCATCCTCACCGGGCCGAAACACGCGGCGCCGTACCTGCAACAACTGCATGCCTTCGTCGGTGCCACCCTCGGCGAAGCGGCGCAGGCGCACTACCAGATCATCATCGACGACCCGGCCGAAGTGGCGCGCCAGATGACGGCCGGGCTCAAGGCCGTGAAGCAGTTCCGCCGCGAGCGCAACGACGCCTTCCACTTCAACTGGCTGCTGAAGATCGACGAAGGCTTCCAGCGCCCGTTCGACCCGACCCACGAAAACATGGCAGGCCTGCAACTGAGCCACGCCCTGCCGCCCCACGAACTGGCCGCCAACCTGCGCCGCGCGTTCTCGGGGATCGTGGCCGGTAACGTCAAGGACAAGGGCATTCGCCTGATCGAGCAGCACGGCCCGTACGAAATCCACGGCGACCCGGCCATCATGAAACCGCTGGACGAGCTGCTACAGGCGTTTGTCGCCCAGCACCGCATGAAGCTGCCGGGCGGTGCCGCGTATGTGCCGTGTTATCGCGTGGTGCAATGAATTAGCGCTGTACCGCCACACATTTGATTTCCACCAGTAACCCGGGATGCGCCAGTTCTGACACGCCAATGGTCGTCCAGGCGCAATGCCCGCGTGGGAACAGGCGGTTTTTCACCTCGCGAAAAACCGCCATGTGCTGGCTCATATCAACGTGATACGTGGTCATGTCGACCACGTCTTCAAAACGGCAGCCGCCCTCCTCCAATACCTGCCGCAGGTTCTCCCAGGCGGCGATGAATTGCGCCTCGGGGTCTTCTATCACGGCCAATTCCGGCGTGCGGCCGACCTGGCCTGCGCAATACAAAGTGTTGCCAACTTTTACGGCAGGCACGTAGCCCGCGCGCTCTACGATGGGCTGCATGGCGGGCGGGATGATGCGGTGGCGGTCGGTCATAGCTTGTATCTCTTAGGGTCTCTGAAAAGCGTGTGAAGGTGAACACTTCGAACTAGCGTTTTACCTGTTCCCACCCACGCCTACCAGCAGAGCGACCTATGGACCAACGGATCTTGTCCTTCATCAATCCTTACCTTAGGGTAAGGAACATTACGATGGAGATCTTCACTATGGCGACCGCCACACTGACTTCAAAAGGGCAAATCACCATCCCGGTCCAAGTCAGGACCGCACTGGGTCTGGAAACCGGCGACCGGGTTGAGTTTGTCGAAACGGAAGACGGCAAGTTTTCCATCATTGCCGCGAGCAAAACCGTTCAGGACCTCAAAGGGTTGATCCGCAAGCCCGCCCAGCCCGTGTCGATTGACGACATGAACCGCGCCATCGCTGCGCAGGGAGCAAAAGCGCAATGATCGGCCTGGATACCAATGTGCTGGTGCGTTATGTCACCCAGGATGATCCCGTTCAGTCCCCCAAGGCGTCCGAGCTGATCGAATCGCTCACCACGCTTTCGCCGGGTTTCGTCAGCCTGGTGTGCGTGGTGGAACTGGTATGGGTGTTACAAAGCTGTTACCAATCGGCCAAGAGTGATGTGGTGACGGTTCTGGAAACGCTGCTGCGTACGCGTGAATTGACCGTCGAACATGCCGAGATCATCTGGCAGGCACTGCGACGATTCACGGCGGGCAAAGCCGAGTTCGCCGACTACCTGATAGAGCGCTGTGCCCATGCGGCAGGCTGTGAATACACCGCCACCTTTGACGTCAACGCGGCCAAGGCCACCGGGATGAAGCGCTTGGCCTGACCGGCAGCGTTGCAGCGAATGGCGGGCTTTGGTAAAAACCGCCCCTACCCTTGATCGAGAGAAACTCAACGTGCGCACGCTTTTGCTCGCAGCCTTGGCCCTGACGCCGACCTTTACCCTGGCCGACACCATCGCCTGGCCCGACCTGCCGAAAACCTGTTTCGTCAGCGGCCGGCCCGCCACCAGTGTGGATGTCGACACTGGCTGCGCGGCGTTCCTGATCAATGTGCAAGGCAAGGCGGCGGGCACGCCGATCAAGCTGGATATTCCCCAGTACGCCCTGCATGTGGACGAAGCCACCGGCAAGGAAACGCCGGTGATCATCATCCAGGCCGAAGAAAACGGCGAGATCAAGGCCGTGGGCTACAAGGAATTGGGCACCGATCAGCTCGGTGCCGCGTTGCTGCGGGAGGTTCGGCTGCTGGGTACCCAAAAGCCGACCTAGCGGTTTTTTGCAGGCGCGAACCAACTCACGCCCGCGGCCAGGCGTTCGGCTGGGGTTCAGCGAACCCAGCCACCGCCCTGCCAGTGGTAACCGTCATTGCGCTGCACCCAGTGCGGATGCACATAACGATAGCCTTCGCGCACTTGCTCCCAATGGCCGTGCACCGCGACGTATCGCCCGCCTGCCCAGCGCCAGTAGCCGCGTGACCAGACATAACCGTAGCGCGGCGCCGGTTCCACCTCGATTACTTGAACCGGCGGCGGTTGCGGCGCGACCACTTCGACATACTCACGTTGTACCGGCCCGCGCTCATGCACCACACGCTCTTGCACACACCCGGACGCTGCGACGACAACCGCCGCCAATGCCGCATAACGTAGCAACATACAAAACCCTCGGGCGCGTACGCCCAGCACCTGCACCAATAAAAAATGCCCCCATGTTTCAGCCGCGCTCCTGCTTGGCTATGGGATCTTTTTAACAGGTGATGTCTGTCGGCTTGCTGAACCTGCAGACCTCAGGAAGCACAGGCGACGGTCGGTTGTTTCAGACGCACTAGCCCCAGCCCCGCGACCACCACCGCAATACCGGCGTAGGTTGAGCCCTGGATCGCATCGCCAAACATCAACGCCGCCCACACCAGGGTGACCGGTGGCTCCAGATAGACCAGCGCTGCCACGTGGGTCGCTGTCATTACCCGCAACAACATCCACAAGCTCAAATAGGCGACGAATGTGGAAAACACCGTCAGCCAGACGATAGAGATCAACACGTCCGAGTCATGAGGAACACTGAAGGTGCCGGTATAGAGCACGGCGCCGGAAAAGCCGATCAGCGTCAGCAGCGACTGGATGAACAGCGGCAACACCAACCCCGCGTGCTGGCGCTGCGCGGTACGGCGCTCATACAAGGTCGCCAGCGTCAGCCCCAGCGCTGCGGCCAGCGGCAACAAGTACATGACAAAGCCGACGCTCCGCCCGCCACTGCTGTACTGCCCGGCAATCACGATGGAGACGCCGATAAAGCTGATCATCAACCCGATCCACTGCCAGTCACCGCTGCGCTCGGCAGCGCTGCCGGTCGACAATGCCGCCGTCATCAATGGCTGCAGCGCCGCGATGATGGCCGCAATGCCGGGCGGCAAACCATTTTGGATCGCCACATACAGGCAACTCAGGTAGAGGAACTGCGACAAGAAGCCGATCACGGCGTAGTGGCGAATCTGAGCCCAGGTCACCTTCAACAGCTTCACGTTCAAAAACAGCCCCAGGCACACCGACACCAGCAGGAAGCGCCAAAACAGCAGGTTGAATGCGCCGCTGCCTTGCGTACCCAACTTGGCGCCGATGTAGCCGGAGCTCCAGGACAGCACAAACGCCACCTGCAACAGCAGCCGTTTCAAGGTTGATCGCGTCATGAAGCCTCCCGTCAGTGCACGTTGACTGAAAGGCTAAGGGCCGCGCATGCTTCTGTATATTTGAATTACTTGCACCACAAATTCGCAATAGTGGAATCATGGCCAAGCAACTGAACATCGACTTGTTACGCACTTTTCACGCCGTGGCGCGCTTTCGGCGCTTCAACGAGGCGGCCGAGCATGTGCACCGCAGCGCATCGACCGTGACCACACAAATTCAAAAGCTCGAGGAGCAAATCGGCCAGCGCCTGTTCAGCCGCAGCAACCAGGGCGTGGAGCTGACCCTGTATGGCCAGAAGCTGCTCGGCGAAACCACCGAGTTTCTCAAGAGCCATGACCGCCTGCTGATCGCCCTGATGCCACAGCGCATGCAGGGCAAGATTCGTCTGGGCATTCCCGATACCTATGCGCCGGCGTTCATGCAGGCGTTTTTGCCGCGCTTGATCGCCGATAACCCACTGCTGGAACTGGAAATCGAAGCGCGCACCAGCGGTGAGCTGCTGAATATGTTTATGGCCAGCCAGCTCGACCTGGCCATCACCGTCAGCGCACAACCGCTGGCTCAGGGCGAACGCCTGGAGCCAGTGCAGCCGTTGTGGGTGGCGGCCGAGGGCTTCAGTTGCGCGCCGAATGCGGCGCTGCCGATCACCGTGCCGGTTGCCGGCTGCCCGTACCGTGCGGCGGCGTTGCAGGCGCTGAAGGATCACGGGATTTACCACCGGGTGTTGCTGGAGAGCCCCAATTCCACGGCGGTCGAGGCCTGTATCCGCAGCGGCGTGGCGGTGGGGTTGATCGAAGAAAGCCGCATGGGCAGAGGGCTGACGCAAAAGGTTGCAGGGTTCGAGTTACCCCCACTGCCGGTGCATCATCTGTACCTGCTGTGCGATAGCAGCAATGCACTGGCCCTGCATCTGTATGCACAGGTAAAACAGGGCTTCCACATTTGAGCCCTCACCCCTCGCCGAAGCGCGCCAGCACCGCCTCGACAAACCGCCGCAACTTGGCGGTGCGCTGCCGGTTGGCGGTGTAAACCAAGTGCATGGGGCGGCTGGGCGCCTCAAATGCCGGCAGTACCCGCACCAACTCGCCCCGGGCCAAGGCCGGACGCAGGAAGTCTTCAGCGCCCAGCACGATGCCGAAGCCATCCAGTGCCGCCGACATCAACGCCCGGCTTTCGTTGATTTGAAGGCGGCTGGCGACCTGCACCGTGTAGGGCGTCGCGCCTTGGTGGAAGACCCATTCACGGTCCGCCGGGCGTGACCAAAAGGCGTAGCCCAGGCATTCATGTTGCGCCAGGTCTGCCGGGCACTGTGGCGTCCCTCGCTCCGCCAGATACGCCGGCGCCGCGCACACCACCAAGCGATAAGGTGCCAAGGGCCGGGCCGTTAAACCGGTGGTGGCCAAAGGGCCGATACGGAACGCCGCCTCATAGCCTTCCTCCACCAAGTCGACGAAACGATCCGTGAGGTGCAGGTCAATCTCCACGTCCGGGTTGTCACGCAAAAACGCGGTAATCAACGGCATCAGGCTGTAGGAACCGAAGGTGACCGGGGCGGTGACTCTCAGCTTGCCGCGCGGCGTGTCATTCATGATCTGGGCGAGCGAATCGGCAGCCTCAGCCTCCGTCAGGATATGTTTGCAACGTTCGTAGTACGCGTGCCCCAGCTCGGTCAGGCTTTGCCGACGCGTGGTGCGGTTAAGCAAGCGCGCGCCGAGGCGTTGCTCCAGGGCGGCAACATGCTTGGCAACCATTTGCGCGGACATGTTCAAGCGCTCGGCGGCGCGGGCGTAGGAGCCCAACTCGGCGGCCATCACAAAGGCATGCATGCTTGAAAGACGGTCCATCATTCCCTACTCCCAGTAACAACACCCACGCCAAAACGCTCATTTATCGCCAGCTAGTTGCCAATCATCATAACTGCTCGATGACTTACAAGGAGCAAGACCATGAAGATCGGCGTGATTGGAGCAGGTTTCATCGGGCGAGCCGTGGCACAGCTGGCGCTGGCCGCCGGGCATGAGGTGATGTTAAGCAACTCCCGTGGCCCGCAGACCATGAGCAGCGTGCTCAGTGGCCTACTCGGCGTTGAGGTGGGCAGTGCCGAGGATGCCGCCCGGTTTGGCGACGTCGTGCTGGTGGCCATTCCGTTTGAACACTACCGCAGCGTGCCCGCGCAATGGCTGGAAGGCAAAACGGTGCTGGACGCCAACAATTACTATCCCAACCGCGACGGGCATATCGCCGTGCTGGACCGTTTTGAAACCACCACCAGCCGGCTGCTGGCCGAGCATCTACCGCATTCCCACGTGGTCAAGGTGTTCAATGCGATTTTTGCCCCCGACCTGACGCAAGACGCCCGCCCCCACGGCGCGCCCGCCCGCCGTGCACTGCCGGTGGCCGCCGATGACGCCGCAGCGAAGGCGCAAGTAATCAAGCTGCTCGACGAGCTCGGTTTCGACGCCGTAGACGCAGGCGGGCTGGATGAAAGCTGGCGTTTTGAGCGGGCAAAACCTGCGTACTGCGTGCCGCTGGACCAAGCGGGTTTAACTGCGGCGCTAGCAGCTGCCGAACGCACGGTGGAACTGCCGCCGGTCGAACGCGTGCGCGGCTGAACACGCGCGCACAAAAAAGCCCGCTGACCGTGACCGGTTCAGCGGGCTTCTTACAGCGGTTTGACCTTTGGCTTACAGCGCCAGGTCAGACGCCGGCTTGCTCGGCTCAGCCGCAGGCTTGGCAGCCTCGGTGGCTTCGGTCGCCTTTGGCGCATTCAACTGCGGAATCGCAGGCGGTGGGGTCAGTTGCAGGATGCCGGCAGTGTAAGCCCACTCCTTCGCAACAGCCTCAGGGCTGTCATTGAGCTTGGTGCCATAGCTCGGTACGATCTGGTGCAGTTTGGTCTGCCACTCAGGGGTCGCGACCTTGTCCTTGAACACTTTCTGCAGCACGGTCAGCATGATCGGAGCCGCGGTGGACGCGCCTGGCGATGCACCCAACAGGCCTGCGATGGTGTTGTCGGCGGAGCTGACCACTTCGGTACCGAGTTTCAGGACGCCGCCCTGCTCTTCGTCACGCTTGATGATCTGCACGCGCTGACCGGCTTGCCACAGGCGCCAGTCTTCTTTCTTGGCGTTCGGGAAGTACTCTTTCAGGGCGTTGTAGCGGTCGTCATCCGACAGCATCAGTTGGCCGGCAAGGTACTCGACCAGTGGGTATTCACGAATACCGACTTTGGTCATTGGCCAGATGTTGTGGGTGGTGGTGCTGGTCAGCAGGTCCAGGTACGAGCCTTCTTTCAGGAACTTGGTCGAGAAGGTTGCGAATGGGCCAAACAGAATCACACGCTTGCCATCCAGCACGCGGGTGTCCAGGTGCGGAACCGACATCGGTGGCGCGCCAACCGAAGCCTTACCGTAGGCCTTGGCCAGGTGCTGCTCGGCAATCGTTGGGTTATCGGTCACCAGGAACGAACCGCCCACCGGGAAGCCCGCGTATTCCTTGGCTTCAGGAATGCCCGACTTCTGCAGCAGGTGCAGTGCACCGCCGCCGGCGCCGATGAACACGAACTTGGCGTCGGTTTCAGTCTTGGTGCCGTCTTTCAGGTTTTTGTAGCTCACACGCCACGAACCGTCGGCGTTTTTGGTGATGTCCTGCACTTCGCTCGACAGTTTCAGGTCGAACTTAGGGGTGGTTTGCAGGTGGGCAACGAACTGGCGGGTGATCTCGCCGAAGTTCACGTCGGTGCCGATCGGGGTCCAGGTGGCCGCGATTTTCTGGTTCGGGTCACGCCCTTCCATCATCAGCGGAACCCACTTGGCGATTTGCGCCGGGTCTTCGGAGTACTGCATGCCAGCGAACAGCGGGCTCGCTTGCAGGGCTTCGTAGCGTTTTTTCAGGAACTTGATGTTGTCATCGCCCCACACGAAGCTCATGTGCGGTGTGGAGTTGATGAACGAACGTGGGTTCTTCAACACGCCCTGCTGGACCTGCCAGGACCAGAACTGACGCGAGATCTGGAACGCTTCGTTGATCTCGACCGCTTTCGGGATCTCAACGGTGCCGTCCTTGTTTTCCGGGGTGTAGTTCAGCTCAGCCAAAGCCGAGTGACCGGTACCGGCGTTGTTCCAGCCGTTGGAGCTTTCTTCGGCCACGCCATCCAGGCGCTCAACCATCTCCATCGACCAGTCCGGCTGCAGCTCGTTGAGCCAAACACCCAGGGTCGCACTCATGATGCCGCCGCCGATCAGCAGCACATCGACTTTCTTTGCCTCTTCCGCGTGAACGGAGGTGATCCCCATCGACAAAGCCAGCCCCAGCAGGGCAGTGTTTACTTTTTTAAACATCAGTAGCACCTATGATAAAACGCCATCCGCCCTACCGCCCCTGAGCATGGGCAACCCTTTATCACGCCGCGCCAGGCAGCGCGCCGCGGGGTTTGCACATTCACGAGAGAGCCGCAGGGTGGGCACACAAGGCCGACGTATCGACCTCACTGTTTATGTCCCTTCTGCGCTGACTTTTTATCATTATTGGCTTCAGCTACCTGGGCGACAGCCCATCGCCGGGACGTATACGGGTGTACGTGCCGGGAAAGACCAGACCAAGACGGCGCGCAGAATATCACGCCAAAGAGCGTTTATGCGCCGTTTGGCCAATTGACAGCTCTAAATCGCGGCTTTTAACGCGCCGCTGTCAAGCCAGGCAGGCGCGACGTGGCGTCACAGGTGGCTAGATGAAACTGAACTCTGCTGCAAACGGCTGTTCTAGACACCTTCGCCGCTGCTTGCGTAGCATCGGCGGCTGTCCTTCGTGCAATCCTTCCAAACAGAGTTACCCATGACTATCCAGCAAACACCCGGGCACGTACTGCCCGCGCGCAGCGCCGCCAAAATGGAAGCTGCCATGGCCGTGGGCGCCTTCGCGATCGGCACCGGCGAATTCGCCATCATGGGGTTGATGCCCGACATCGCCCACAATTTGAATTTGAGCGAACCCCAAGTCGGCCACGCCATCAGCGCCTACGCCCTTGGCGTCATGGTCGGCGCGCCACTGTTGGCCATCCTCGGCGCCAAATTGCTGCGCAAACACATGCTCTTATTGCTGATGGGCCTGTACGCGCTGGGCAACCTCGCCACCGCCTTCACCCCGACCTTCGGCTCGCTGGTGGCCTTCCGCTTTATCAGCGGCCTGCCCCACGGCGCCTACTTCGGCATCGCCGCCGTCGTCGCCTCGAGCATGGTGCCCAACGACAAACGCGCCGGCGCCGTGGCCCGCGTGATGATGGGCCTCACCCTGGCCATGCTGCTCGGCAACCCCATCGCCACCTTCCTGGGCCAACACCTGGGCTGGCGCTCGGCGTTCGCCTTGGTCAGCGCCATCGCCCTGTGCACCATCGCCCTCGTCTGGCAATTCGTACCCGACCGCCACGACGAACCGCGCAGCGACCCGCGCAAAGAACTGCGCGCCTTCACCAAACCGCAAGTGTGGATGGCCCTGTCCATCGGCGCGATTGGCTTTGCCGGCATGTTCTGCGTGTTCAGCTACCTCGCCCCGACCATGCTCGAAGTGACCAAAGTCTCGCCCCAATGGATCCCCTTCGGGCTCGCCGCCTTTGGCGTCGGCGGCATCATTGGCAACATCGCCGGCGGCAAACTGTTCGACCGCCTGCAATTTCGCGCCGTGGGCTGGATTATGGTGTGGTCGATGGCCGTGCTGATCTTCTTCACCTTCGCCGCCAGTGCGCTGTGGAGCGTACTGCTGGGCATCGGGTTGGTCGGCACCATGATTGCCATGGCCGCGCCGCTGCAAATCCGCCTGATGGACATCGCCCACGAAGCCCCAAGCTTGGCGGCAGCGTCCAACCATGCGGCATTCAACCTGGCGAACGCGCTGGGGCCGTGGTTTGGCGGGATGGCGATTACCGCAGGGTATGGCTGGACGAGCACCGGCTACATTGGCGCCGCCACAGCACTCGTCGGCCTGGGCATCTACCTCATCGCCCGCCGCATGAAAGGCGGCCACTGACACGTCCCAGACCACTACAACCCTAATGTGGGCATTCTAAAGGTGGGAGGGCTTGCCCCCGATAGCGGTGGGCCAGTCAACACACCTCTGACTGCCCCACCACCCCATCAATCATCATGCAACAACCCCGACCCATACTCCCCATAACTACTCCCCAGCCCACTGCCGCCAAAATTCATCTTGGCAGCCTTGCTCGGGCTATGGTCCCCAAACGCCTGGCATCCGCCAGAGAAACAAGGGTCACCACTCCCGCCCGACGACCCCGTCGAACAAGCGCCCAACAGCAACGTGCCAGCAATCAGCGCGACTTTAACCAGGTTCGAGATCATGTTTTCAGTTCCCTATGGGCTGGAGGCGCGGGGGTCCTCTCTTAAGTGGGAGCGTAGTCCTCAACGGTGCAGGGAATTATGAAACTTTGCTGGGGGACAGCGTGGGTTCAGGTTGCCGCCTTGGGGTGAGGCGGCGGGGTTAGGGGTCAGGCAATGGCGGCAGGCGCGACTTGGTCTTGGGCTCGGGCGACGAGTAAAGCGCTTAGGTCGATTAGTTGTTGGATGCCGAGGATGATGGCGCGGTGCGGGTCTTCGAGGTCGAAGGCCAGGGTGGCGGCCATTTGGTTGGCGGAGTCGAGGTTTTCGGATGCGTTGGCTAGGAGGGTTTCGGTGTCGATGTTGGGGCTGACGTGGAATAGGTTGGTGGTTGGATGGTCGGCAGGGGTGGCGTTGTCGTCAGATGGCGGCAGGTAATGATTGATTGCGCGTTGAGCCGCAGCTTGAAGCTTGGCATCAATGGGTTCAGCGTTTGAGGCATGAGGCGGATTAGGTGTGACCTTGTGCATGGCGAAGCTCCTTAACTGTTCAGGAACTGCCAATCTCACTTCCACATGAGGGTGGCAGCCGTACGCAGGTGTGGAAGACCAGGGCTAAGGACCCGGCGCACCGAAGTGCCCCGCGCACAGCCGCCGCAACACATGATACAGGCGTAAAAAAACGCCGGTAGGTGTTTGTGACGATTGCGTCTTAGCTTGGTACGGACTTCCACATCCGGCCGCTGGGTTTGCAGCGGTTTGGGGAGGTTAGCTAGGGGTGGTCTGAGGGGCAAGCTGAGAAAAGTGTGGGAAATTTCCCCTTGGATTTTAGCCCGTTGCCCAGAACAATCCATGCTGTGTTAGTCGTCTCGATGATGGATTGGAACTGCTAATTCTACAGACATTGTAATACGTGCCCTGTAGCGCACGATAAAAACCCCGTACCACTTTCGTACCACTCCCCTCCTGAAATAGCCCTCGCCTGGCCGACAAAACCACATCCTTAAGGCACGGTGCTTATCGCCAATGCCTGTCGCTCCAATCCCAACATCCCCTTCAAACGTCAACATCTGACGCTGTGTGGGTATCCATGACCCAATTGGGTATACCTAAAAGCACCAGCATCAAGAGTATCCAGAATACGGAGAGGAATAACTTTTCAAAGTCCAAGCAAAAAAAACCCAGCTTGAGCTGGGTTTTTTTGCAGACCTAAATATCACTCAACGTGTACTTATTCTCAACCATGAATGCTGGCGCATTCCAGTTTGGGCCTTTTCTTATTCCTCCATCAACATGTTCAACCACCCCTTCGAGCTCCATATTTTCAATAAGCTTCAAAAGCTCTAAGTTATTTGAAATATTGGCCCACCCATTCCTGCTGTAGAGTCGATCCAGCATTGGATACGAAATTGGTTTGTTTCTTACAATAAAAAGAACTACATCCCTTGGTGCTTCAGCGACTACCACGTCATTAATGTTACCCATTTTACTCTCCATATACTTGTTTAATTTCTGCAGCAATGGCTTCAGGCGTATAGAATAAATCGTCAGCATCCCTCAGCTTATAGTCTTCTAAGGTTGCAGCATGAGCATTATTCCAAACATTTCCTTCTACTCCATCAGCTACCCCGAGCGCCCTGTAACGTTCTAACTCTCGCATTTCATGGGTGTAAAATCGTTTATCAACATCCGTAACAGGGATCTGACCACTTAGTATCTTTTCTAGCCGTTCAATCATAATCTGATTAGCATCAGAAGGTACGAATCGTGACGTATGCAATTTAACCAGATCAATACCTTCCTGAGTCACCGTTGCCGTTGCCCAATCAAGATCTTGGGTTGGACCTCCGGCTTTATCAGGATTGTACATCCGTCCGCTGTGTACACCTTTAGTGGTAGCACCTTCGTACGGACTACTAAATACCGCATAAATCGGCGGCAAACCCGAATCCGCGGGGTAAACGTAAATAGCGTCTCGGATGCTCAATTGGCTGGCAATCGGAAACGGCTCAGCTTTGACGTCAATTGGGGTCAGAGTGATGCCTGTGTATACCGGAGTCTCCACGGGCTGTGCCGGAGTTGCCGTTGAGCTATTTCCTGGTACTGCAATAGGGAATGCCAGGGTAATCGGCGGTGTATCGGTTGTAGTAAACGTATAGGCGTTGGCCACAGGATCAAGCACCAATGCCCTTACCGGAACAGTGGGGGCTAGTCCACCAGTGACCTGGGTGGCCACTACCGAATACTTCGATTGATCACCATAAAGCCGATATCGCACATCAACCGTCCCACCAGCCGCCGCTACCTCGAGAAGATTATCAGGCAGGCTAGGCGCCAGTTCCTTAGCGGGCAGATCCAGCATTGTCGCGGGCAGCTCTCCGTTGCCAAGGGACTCTGAATACGTCAAAGCTCCAATACCGACTGCCGTGGCCGCACTCACAACTGTACTCAGCGCTACCTTAGCCGCTTGAATCGCCGCCTCCAACGTAACGCCTGAACCTGCCGTGACGGCAATAGAGCCTGCAGCCGTACTCAGCTGCATAGCACCGGCTGCGGGAAGCCTGAACGTGTGAGCTGCTTTAAGTGCTGCGGCTTCAGCAGCTACCCTAGCAGCCTCAGCTGCTGCCGCCTCATCGGCAATACGTTTGGCCTCAGCGTCTGCACGTGCTTGGTTAGCCTGTGCTTGAAGATTCTGCTTCAGGACATTTAAATAATCGATCTCCCGATTGATATATTTTGCAGCATACGCAGCCTCAAGTGAAGTGTACCATTCTTTATAATTTTTATCTGGAGGGTAGTTTGTCTTGCTCCCGCTGATTGCATCTTTAATAAATTGCATAGTCGGGAAACGAAAGAAGTCTCCATAGTAGTACTTATCAGCAATCGCCTTTTGAGCAGCAGCAGCCTGAGATTTTTGAGTGATTAGCGTATCTACCGAACGAATATGCTGTTCGATTTTCTCGACTTCGCTCGCGAGACTGCCTTCATTTTGTTCTATTGCAGTAATGCTTTTTGCAATAGATTCGGGCATCGACTGAAGATTCGTTGCAAAGCTCGCCTCTTGATCCTTAACATTTTGGGAAATAATGGGGGGGGTATGTGCTAAGTATATAAGTACGCGTTGCAACGTTAATTAGCTGTCCAGTGTGACTATGTGAGAAATCACTGTCACCACCTCCGCCTCCGAATGTCTGTGGCTCATATTTATTAATAGCGTTGATTTCAATTTCTGGAAGATAAAGCGTGTCGCCAATCATAGGCATAGTGAATTTCCTTTTCGCTATATTAAGTACGATAGCTCTCATATTTCAGTAAAGTGAACGGCTGATTACCCCATCACCTTACTACCCTCTGACGAACGGCTTCGGCTCTGAAGCTCTCTGTTTCTGAGAAGCTCAACGAACAAAAATCCCCGTCTGCTGCACTCTTCATCATGCCGCACACATACTGTATGCATACACAGCAAACACCGCAACAAAAAATGCATTTATGCATATCCAGACTGACAAACGGGGGATATCGGGGTCAGACCACGATATCTAACGTACTGGCCTCCCTCCGATCCCGACACATTCCACACGAAGCAATGTGCAACGCGAGGTGGTGAGAAGCGCACAAGCCCCTCCCACACCCTAGACACATCCCTGATAAACTGCGCCCCATTCGCCTCGCTGACTCAGACACCCCAATACCCCTACAAACCGCTCCCCTCTCCCGCCGCTTCTCCGTCGCCCCGATGATGCTCATTCAGGACGGCCCACGCATCAAACAATCAGTATCTATGCGATTACGCTCTACTTTCCCTACAGCGGACAAAGAGGGATATCGGGGTCAGACCACAATACCCGACGCAGTGATCATCTTGAGACCCTCGGCTTTTTCCAAACGGCGTGACGCAAGACACGCCTCCCCCACACCCAAGACCCATCCCTGATAAACTGCGCCCCATTCACCCCGCTGACTCAGACCCCCCATGCCCCTACAAACCGCTCCCCTCTCCCGCCGCTTCTCCGTCGCCCCGATGATGGATTGGACCGACCGCCACTGCCGGTACTTCCTGCGCCTGCTCTCCAAGCACGCCCTGCTCTACACCGAGATGGTCACCACTGGCGCGATCCTGCACGGCGACCATGACCGCTTCCTGCGCCACAACGAAGCCGAGCACCCTCTCGCACTCCAGCTGGGCGGCAGTGTCCCCGCCGACCTCGCCGCCTGCGCGCGTATGGCTGAGGCAGCCGGTTACGATGAAGTGAACTTGAACGTCGGCTGCCCGAGTGATCGGGTGCAGAACAATATGATCGGCGCGATTCTGATGGCGCACCCTGCCCTGGTGGCGGATTGCGTGAAGGCGATGCGCGATGCGGTGTCGATTCCGGTGACGGTGAAGCATCGGATCGGGATCAATGGGCGTGATAGTTATGCCGAGTTGTGTGACTTCGTCGGGACGGTGAGGGATGCGGGGTGCACCAGTTTTACGGTGCATGCGCGGATTGCGATTCTGGAGGGATTGTCGCCGAAGGAGAATCGCGACATTCCGCCGTTGCGCTATGACGTGGCAGCGCAGTTGAAGCAGGATTTTCCGGAGTTGGAGATTAATCTCAACGGCGGGATTAAGACGCTGGAGCAGTGCCAGGCGCATTTGCAGGTGTTTGATGGGGTGATGTTGGGCCGGGAGGCTTATCACAATCCGTATTTGCTGGCGGAGGTGGATCAGCGGTTGTTTGGCAGTGAGGCGCCGGTGATTAGTCGGGCGGAAGCGTTGGCGCTGTTGCGGCCTTATATTGCGGAGCATTTGGCCAGTGGTGGGGTGATGCATCACATCACTCGGCATGTGTTGGGGTTGGGGACGGGTTTCCCTGGGGCGCGTAAGTTTCGGCAGTTGTTGTCGGTGGATATTCATAAGGCGAGTGATCCGCTGGCGTTGTTGGATCAGGCTGGGGAGTTGTTGGAGGGGCGGTGATGGTTTCTGAGTGTCAGTTGGGTTATTTGGGGCTGACAGGCCGCTTTCGCGAGCAAGCCCGCTCCCACAGTTTTGGGTGATGGGTGTCAGGGTGGCTGGGCTGTTGTGGCGAGCAGGCTTGCCCTGCGTTGGGGTGCGAAGCGGCCCTAAACCTATGAATGTGTTTTAACTGAAAAGTCGCATCAGCCTTACTGGGGGCGCTGCGCGCCCCAACGCAGGGCAAGCCTGCTCGCCACAGGGAGCCTGCTATCCGCACCAAGCTTGCTCTCCACTGGGAGGCGGCTTCCACGGGACCGCGTTGTCCATAGGGCAGTTGGGTTGAACCTGTCGGCGGTTTTGGTCTCCTAGTTAGCAGTACGGCCGGTGATTCAAACGGCTGTTTTCAGGTTGTTGCCCTCGCAAACGATCGAACGCATTTGCGCCCTTGAGCGCCTGCCGGCGCTCGGGTAATGTCATCAGACCCACAGGACAGAGCACGCCCATGACTTCCAAGCTGGAACAACTCAAGCAATTCACCACCGTTGTAGCCGATACCGGCGACTTTTCCACCCTCGCCAAGCTCAAACCGCAAGACGCCACTACCAACCCTTCCCTGCTGCTCAAGGCCGCGTCGATCGCAGGCTATGCCAAGCTGCTGGATGAGTGCGTGAAGGACTGCAACGGCGACGTGGGCCTGGCCAGCGACCGTTTTGCGGTGGCGGTAGGTCAAGAGATTCTGAAAGTCGTACCGGGCCGTATTTCCACTGAGGTGGATGCGCGCCTGTCGTTCGACGAAGCCGCCATTCTCAAGCGTGCGCACCGTCTGATCGACCTGTACGACAAGGCCGGCGTCAGCCGTGACCGTGTGCTGATCAAGATCGCCTCCACCTGGGAAGGCATCCGCGCGGCGGAGAAGCTGGAAAAAGAAGGCATTCAAACCAACCTGACGCTGCTGTTCTCGTTTGCCCAGGCCGTGGCCTGTGCCGAGGCTGGAGTGTTTCTGATTTCGCCGTTCGTGGGCCGTATCTACGACTGGTACAAGAAGGCCAACGGCAACGACTACACCGGTTCCGATGATCCGGGCGTGCAGTCGGTGACGCGCATCTACAACTACTACAAGGCCAATGGCTACAAAACCGTGGTGATGGGTGCGAGCTTCCGTAACCTGAGCCAGATTGAAGAGCTGGCCGGCTGTGATCGCCTAACCATCAGCCCGGACCTGCTGGAGAAGCTGGCGGCCGATGAAGGCAAGCTGGAGCGCAAGTTGGCACCAGGCCATGCCGGCGAAGCGCGCGTGCATTTGACTGAAGCGCAGTTCCGTTGGGAATCCAACGAGGACGCGATGGCGACTGAGAAGCTGGCGGAGGGGATTCGTCAGTTTGCTCGGGACCAGGAGAAGCTTGAGGCGCTGTTGACTGCCAAGCTGTAAAAGCGGCAGTAGCAAAAAGGGCGGCACCCTCGCGGGTGCCGCCCTTTTTTGTGCCTTTCGCTGGTCTCATGCCGGTCACAGTTCAAACTGTGGGAGCTGGCTTGCCTGCGATAGCGGTGGGTCAGTAATGAATAGGTGGCTGATACACCGCTATCGCGGGCAAGCCCGCTCCCACATTTGAACGGTGTCGACTGGAGGCTTAGTGGCGTTCCAGGGCGTTCACGAGGTCGTGGAAGGCTTCGCGGTTGGACTCGTTCAGGCCCATCAGGATCTTGTGCGCTTCGAGCACCTTGACCCGTACCACTTCTTCAGACTGGTCTTGCGATGGCAGGTCGGTCAGGCATTCCGGGCACGGGATCGGGCGGTCAACGATGTTGAACACCTGGTCAAAACCCATGGACTGCAGCAGCCGGGTGATGTCTTCGTGGGTGGTGACCACAGTCGGCAACAGGCCGACCTTCTGCCGAGACAGAATGGACAACTTGGCCAGCAGGCCCAGGGTGGTGCTGTCGATGCTGCGGGTTTCGGTCAGATCGATCACGATCGCCGAGAAATTCAGGGCAGTGAAAATCCGCTCAATCGTTGCATCCAGCGCCGAACACAAGGTCAGGCGCACTTCACCGACAAACTTCAGGACGAAGGTCCCGTCTTGCTCGGCGAATTGGATTCTTCCGGTACTCATCAAAGATTCCTGCTCAACACCAATAGGGCGATATCATCCGGCATCTCCCCTAGCGTGGCCAATCCAAAAACCTGCCGCAGGCCATCCAGGCTGCCGCCCGCCGACCTGACCTTTTCAGGCAAGGCGGCTTCTTTCTCTTTGAGTGTAGGCTCTGGAAGCAGGTCCAGGATGCCGTCGGACATCAGCGTCAGGCTGAAGGTCGGCGGCAGTTCCAGGATGTGGTCTTCGTAGGTGGCTTCATTGAACAAGCCCACCGGCAGACCACGGCCTTCCAGGTAACGCACACTGTCTGGAGTGTATAAAACCGGCATCGGCAGGTGACCGCCGATGCTGTAGGTCAAAAGACCGGTTTCTTCATCTATAACGCCGCCGACCATCGTCACGTGCTTGCCCAGCTTGCAGCTGATCAGGCCTCGGTTGATGTGGCCCAGCACCTCGGAGGGGGTGAACTCCGGCAAGGTGCCATTGCGCTTGGATTCGAACAACAGCCGTGTGGTCATGAACTTCAACAACACGGTCACAAAAGCTGAGGATGCACCGTGGCCGGAAACGTCGGCCAGGTAGAACGCCACACGCCGCTCATCCACACGGAAATAATCGACAAAATCACCCGACAGGTACAACGACGGGATGATCTGGTGTGCGAACTTGAACTCATCAATGGTCCAGGGACTCACCGGCAGCATGTTCATCTGCACCTGGCGACCGGCGTTCTGGTCTTCCTGGAGCAGATTGAGGCTGGCTTCGAGTTCGCGGTTGGCGGTTTCGAGCTTTTCGCGGTAGCGCTGGTTTTCCAGCAGCAGGCGGGCACGGTCGAGTGCGCGGCGCACCGAGTGCTCCAGCACGGCCAGGTCTTCCAGGGGCTTGATCAGGTAATCGGCGGCGCCCAGGCGCAGGGCCTCGACGGCATCGTTCATCACGCCGGCACCGGACACGACAATCACCGGCGTCTGCGGGGCGAGCTCAGTCACCTGGCGAATCAGCTCGAGGCCGCCCATCTGGGGCATGCGCAGGTCGCAGATCACAAGGTCGGGCTTGTCGCGCTCGAATACCTGGAGACCCTGTTGGCCATTGCTGGCCTGCAGGACGCTGAAGCCACTGTCTTCCAAATAGGCCGCGAGGCTCGCGCGCACTACTTCGTCGTCATCGATTATCAGCAGCGTGGCACTGGTTTTTTGCATGTGGGCAAACGGCGCCAGAATTAGGTTGGCGTAGGCGGCTCGGCAATGGCCGGGCTCACGTACTGGATTCGCTTTCTAGCCACTCTGTCCTACAAAGCATTGGGATTTTGCCCATGCACAACGGTAAAGCAGAGGTGCCCTTCTAAGGCGCAGACGGTACTCCCATCCGTCAGGGGTTTCAAGCTCATGCCGATGGTCGCCGGGCGTCTTTACACCGCAAATCACCGGGAGTTATAAGAACACCCACGACCACAACACAAAGTAAGGATGGAACCCGTGAGCGAACACGAGCGCGACTACGCCGAAAAACGCGATTTCATCCGCATGCGAGTGGATGCCGATGTATCGCTTATCCACGCTGGGCAGGAGATTGCCGGGGTCTGCGTGGACCTTTCCAGCTCCGGCATGCAGGTTGAGGCACCCCGCCAGTTTCAAGTAGGCGACCGGCTGACCGTGCGCATTGACTCAGAGCACGCCGCCCTTGCGGGCCTGGAGGCAGATACCGAAGTGGTGTGGACCAAAAACGAGGGCGAGCGCCAGCACCTGGGCCTCAAGATCCTGAAAATGCACTAAAAGCCGCGCACAAAAAAGGCGACCACTCGGGTCGCCTTTTTCATTTCAAAACGTCACGGCTTAAAAATCGTCGACGACCTTGCCGTCTTTGACCTTGAACTCGCGGTTTTGCAGGTAAGCATTACGGATGAACGTGTACTTGTCACCGGTGATCAGTTTCTCGCTGTCGAGCAGGCTGGCACGGGTATCGACGATGTTCAGGCCGAAGGTGCTGTTACGCCAGCCGATGTCGTTCATGTAGCGATACGGTTGGGTGTAGCTGTCGACGTATTTGGACGGCGCATCACGCAAGGTGCTTGGGCCGAGCAGCGGCAGCATCACGTAAGGACCGCTGCCGACGCCCCAGTAACCGAGGGTCTGGCCGAAGTCTTCATCGTTGCGCTGCAGCCCCATTTTGGTGCCGACATCAATAAAGCCCAACACGCCAAAGGTGGTGTTCATCAGCAAACGGGCGGTGTCGACACCAGCCGCGTGTGGCTTGAGCTGGAAAACGTCGTTGGCAAAGTTGCCGACATCACCGATGTTGCGGAAAAAGTTATGGATGCCGGTCTGCACGAATTGCGGGGTGACAAATTGGTAGCCCTGGGCCAATGGCTTGAGCGCGTAAGTGTCAACGGTGTCGTTGAAGGTGAAGATCGGACGGTTAACGGCTTCCCATGGATCGTCTTCCGACGCAGCGTTAGCGGCGAAAGGGGCCAAAAGAACAGTGGCACACACAGATAGCTGAGCGAAATAGTGGCTCCAGCGCATAGCTTTTGCTCCTTGAATGGTCTGTCATGGGCGCTATGCCCTGAATAAGGCCGTCAGTATATGACGGAAGTGTCGAATAAGGCATCCAGTAGGATCGCTCTCATAGGAAATGCACAAATTTCCTACAATTACGGCCGATGTCACGCGCTTGTCATCCAGCCTCGATAGCGTCACAGCTATTTCAGGGATGTCGAAAATGCCTCACGCCGAGATTGCCGTCGCCAGCGCACCCGCCTTGACTGCCGTACTGTTTGGCCTTAGTGGCTGCCTGGTGGATTTTGGTTCCCAGGCGCGCACCGATAGCCCTTGCCCTGATTCTCACGCCACACCTGGCGCGCTGAAGATTCTGCGCAGCCTCAAAGACCAGGGCGTGCCCTGCGCCTGGCTGGATGAACTACCCGCCGCGGACACCACCCCTCTGGCCGCCGTGCTGCCTGATTGGCTCAAAGCAGCATCGCCCTCCTCGATTCGCTGGCCGGCGCCGCATGCGTGCTGGCAGGCCTTGATGGAATTGAACATCGAACGCCTTGAAGGCTGCGTGCTGGTCAGCGGCGAACCGCGCCTGCTGCAATCGGGCCTGAATGCCGGGTTGTGGACCATTGGCCTGGCGTCCTGCGGCTCACTGTGCGGCCTGGCGCCCGAACAATGGCAGGCGCTGACCGAGCAGCAACGCGAGCACAAGCGCGGCAAGGCCACGGTGGCGCTGTATGGGCTGGGCGTGCATTCGGTGATCGATCACCTCGGCGAGCTCGGCACCTGCCTGGCGGACATCAGCCTGCGCCAGCTCAAAGGCGAGAAGCCCTGATCGAGATCATGCACGGTCGGCGCCGGTGGATTAATCTACGGGTCAGCCCGTAGACCTTTCCCGGCGTGCCGCGGTCTATGCCAGTGCCTATCGATAAAAGGAAGAACGCCATGCCTGCCCGCGAACAGCTGAAAGACCAAGTCAGAGAATTGCGCGAGCAATTGAATAGCGACCCGCTGATGTCGGCGGAGAAACGCGACGAACTCGAAGCATTGATTGCCGAACTTGAAGTTCAAGAGCCCTTGGAAGGCGCGATTCAGGACCCCAGCATTGCCGATGGCGTGAACCTGGCGGTGGAACGCTTCGAGCTGGACCACCCGGGCATTGCCGGGACCCTGCGCAATATTGTGGTGACGCTGGGCAATATCGGGATCTAACCCGAGCTCAAGCCGAACACACAACCAAAATGTGGGAGCTGGCTTGCCTGCGATGACGGTGTATCAGTCGCCAGATGTATGACTGAAAGACCGCTATCGCAGGCAAGCCCGCTCCCACAGTTGTTTTGCGTGAAGGCTACTGGCGGGCCAGGCGCAGGTTCTGGAACTGCATCGCCTCAGTGCTGCGATACGGGTTGATATCCAACCCGCCGCGGCGCACATAGCGCGCATACACGGTCAGCTTCTGCGGCTTGAGCAAGCGCTGCAGGTCGAGAAAGATCCGCTCCACACATTGCTCATGGAAGTCCGAGTGCTGGCGAAAGCTGACGATATATTCCAGCAGGCTGGCGTGATCCAGCGCGTGGCCACGGTACTCGACCACCACACTGCCCCAATCCGGCTGGCTGGTAACCGGGCAGTTGGATTTGAGCAAGTGGCTGTGCACGCTCTCCTCGACGATGCGCGAGTCATCGCAACGCAGCAGTTCCGGGCGCGGGTGTTCGTAGTTGCTGACGCTGATATCGAGGTCATCAATGCACACGCCCGGCAGGGCTTGCACGCCTTCGGCCTCAACCTCGGCCAGGCTGCGGATGCGCACGCTGACCGGCTTGCCAGCGGCAGCGCTGAGGTCGGTGCGCAGTGTCGCTTCCAGGCTTGCCGTGTCGGCAAACGCGGTCTGGTTCAGCGAATTGAGGTACAGCTTGAAAGACTTGGACTCGATGATGTTCGGCGAGTCGGCCGGGATGCTGAACTCTGCGATAGCCACTACCGGCTTGCCCGACGGCAGCAGCCAGGACAGCTCGAAGCAGTTCCAGAAATCCACACCCTTGTAAGGCAGGGTGTCGGCGCTCAGGCCCAGCTCGGCCCATTTGGCGGCGCGAGGGATCGGGAACAGCAACGATGGGGTGTAAGTGGAGATGTATTCACTGGACTTGCCCAGCGGCGAATGTTCGGCTGCGGGATGCATGGCGGAAACCTGGCTAAATAAACCGCGCCAGTCTACCAGCCTTTGCTCCCGCCCTTAAGAATCGCCTCACTCAACGGTCAGCGTGCCGACCATGCCCGCCTGATAATGCCCCGGAATATTGCAGGCAAACTCCAGGCCCGTGGTCTTGGTGAAGGTCCAGGTCAGCTCAGCGGTCTTGCCCGGCTCGACCAGCACGCTGTTGGGATCGTCATGCCGCATGCCCGCCATATCGCCGTGCCCCATCGCGCCGTGGTCCATCTTGCCCATGCCGGTGGCGGTAAGCATGCCGCTGGCTTGCATCTTGAGCATTTCTTTCTGGTGTTCGGCGTGCATCGCCGCGTCGCCCAGGTTGAATTCGTGAAGCAATTGGCCTTTGTTCACCAGCACAAAGCGCACGGTCTCACCGGCTTTTACGTCCAACGCCTTGGGCGAAAAGGAAATGTCCTGCAGCACCACTTCCACCGTGCGCGTGGCTTTATCGGCGGCTGCCGGCTGGCCGAACGCGAAGGTGTGGGCCGCGTCCGCCAGCGCATCAAAACTCAATGCCAACAGGCAACCCGCCAATATCAGAGGTGTACGCAGCGCCATCTCGATTCTCCAAAAGTGTGTGAACAGCTCTGTCAGCACTCTAAGATGGCGCCGCTGCCAGCCAGCTGACTGCTAGATTACAACTTTGTCAGGTTGCGCCCCTGCCCTGGCACCCACGGTATAAAGCCCGTTGCTCACCGCTGCCAAGAGTCGCCCATGAAACTGCTGATCGTCGAAGACCAACCGAAAACCGGCCATTACCTGCGCCAGGGCCTGAGCGAGGCGGGCTTTACCACCGAGCTGGTGGCCGACGGCACCACCGGGCAACACTTGGCACTGACCGGTGATTACGACCTGCTGATCCTCGACGTGATGCTGCCGGGCCGCGACGGCTGGCAAATCCTGCAAGCGGTACGCAGCGCCGGCCTGGACATTCCGGTGCTGTTCCTCACTGCCCGCGATGCCGTGGAAGACCGCGTGCACGGCCTGGAACTGGGCGCCGACGATTACCTGGTCAAGCCTTTCGCCTTTTCCGAACTGCTGGCCCGCGTGCGCAGCCTGTTACGCCGTGGCAGCAGCGCGCCACAGGAAACCGCGCTGCAACTGGCCGACCTGCGCCTGGACCTGATCCGCCGCCGCGTCGAACGCGACGGCCAGCGCATCGACCTCACCGCCAAGGAGTTTTCCCTGCTCGAACTGCTGCTGCGCCGCCAGGGCGAAGTACTGCCCAAGTCGCTGATCGCCTCGCAGGTGTGGGACATGAACTTCGACAGCGACACCAACATCATCGAAGTGGCGATCCGCCGTTTGCGCCTGAAAGTCGACGACCACTTCCCCAACAAACTGATCCACACCGTGCGCGGCATGGGGTATGTGCTGGAGGAGCGGTGCAATTGATCAAGCGCCTGTCCCTGGCCAGCCGTCTGGCGCTGCTGTTTGCGGCGTGCACCGCCGTGGTTTCGTTGCTCGCCGGCGTGCTGTTCAACCACGCCAGCGAGGCGCACTTTATCGAGCTGGACCAGCAACAACTCGACAGCCAGCTGGTGGCGCTGCGCAGCACTTTGCAGGGGGTCGACTCGCCACAATTATTTGCGCAACGCGAGGCGCAACTGCGCGCCGAGCTCAATCGCCAACCCGAACTGGCGCTGCGCGTTACAACCCAAGGCCAGCGCTGGTTTGACGGCGCGCCCGGCATCAGCCTGCCTGAAGCACCGGGCTTGCACAGCCTGCAAAACGCCGGGACTGAGTATCGCGTGTACAACGCGCCGCTGGTCGCCGGCCAACCCGGCTCGCCGCAATTGACGCTGATGCTCGACATCACCCATCACCAGCACTTCCTGCAACGCATGCAGCACCTGATCTGGCTGACCGTCGGCCTCTCGGCCCTGGCCACCGCGCTGCTCGGCGCCTGGGCCGCGCGCAGCGGGTTGCGGCCGCTAAGGCGCATGGGCGAAGTGGCCGCCAGCGTGTCGGCGCACTCGCTGACCCAACGCCTGCCGCAACAGCACATGCCGGTGGAGTTGGCCGAACTGGCCCAGGCCTTCAACGCCATGCTCGGGCGCCTGGACGACGCCTTCCAACGCCTCTCGGCCTTCTCCGCCGATATCGCCCACGAACTGCGCACGCCCCTCTCCAACCTGCTCACCCACACCCAAGTGATCCTCACCCAGCCGCGCCCGCTGGAGGACTACCGCGAGGCGCTGCACAGCAACCTGGAAGAGTTGCAGTGGATGGCCCAACTGGTGAATGACATGTTGTACCTGGCCAAGGCCGACCACGGTTTACTCATGCCAAAGCGCGAGGCCTTGGTGCTGGGCGATGAAGTGGAAGCGTTGATCGAGTTCTTCGCGTTGCTGGCCGAGGACGCGCACGTCAGCCTGGTGCGCGAGGGCACGGCGCATACGGCGGGTGATCGCGGCATGTTGCGCCGGGCCTTGTCGAATTTGCTCGATAACGCGCTCAGGTTTACCCCGGCCGGTGGCGAGGTGCGGGTGCGGATGGCTGAAACCGCGCGGGGTGTGACGCTGACCGTGGAGAATACGGGAGAAGGTATTCCGCCGGCGTTGTTACCGCGGTTGTTTGATCGGTTTTATCGGGCTGACCCGGCGCGCCGTGAAGGCAGCAGTGAGCATGCGGGGCTGGGGCTGGCGATTACCCAGTCGATTGTGCGGGCGCATGGGGGGAGGATTTATTGTGAGTCTGAAGCTGGGTGGACGCGGTTTGTGATTGAGTTGCCCAAGGGGGATTGATGCAAGCTGCTCTGGCCCTATCGCGGGCAAGCCCGACTCCCACATTTTTGATGTGTGAATACATTCAAATGTGGGAGCTGGCTTGACTGCGATAGCGGTCTCAGACCTTACGAATACCTGAGCGCATGCGCCGGCTCAATCTTCGCCGCCCGATACGCCGGGTAAATCGTCGCCAAAAAGCTCAACACAAACCCGGCCGTGCAAATCAGCAGTACATCCCCACCCTGCAGTTCCGAAGGCAAGTTGCTGACGAAATACACGTCCGAACTGAAGATATGTTGCCCGGTCACGCGCTCCAGCCAACCCACCAGTTCGCTCACGTTGAGCGCCGCAATCACGCCCAGCACGCCGCCGATCAAAGTGCCGACGATGCCGATCACGGTGCCCTGCACCATGAAGATCGCCATGATCTGCCGTGGCGTGGCGCCAATGGTGCGCAGGATCGCGATGTCGGCGCCCTTGTCGTTCACCACCATGATCAAGGTGGCGATGATGTTGAACGCGGCGACGGCGACGATCATCAGCAGCAACAGGCCGATCATGGTCTTTTCCATCTTCATCGCGCTGAACAGGCTGCCCTGGGTGTGGGTCCAGTCATCCGGCTTGTAGGCCGCGCCGAGGCTGGCGGCGATGTCCGCCGAGACCTTCGGTGCCGCGTACAGGTCTTTCACCGCCAGGCGCACGCTTTGCACCTGGTTAGGCTGCCAATGCTGGATTTCGGCGGCGTCGGCCATGTTGATCAGGGCCATGGAGCCATCCAGCTCGGCGCCGACCTTGAAGATACCGACCACGTTGAGCCGCTGCATGCGCGGGGTGATGCCACCCGGCGCCGTGCTGATTTCCGGCACGATCAGGGTCAGCTTGTCACCCACGTTCAGGCGGAAGCGCCGTGCAGTGATGTCGCCGATGACCACACCGAACTCGCCGGCCTTCAGGTCGTCCAGTTTGCCGCGCACGATGTGCTGGGCCACGATCGAGACTTTGCCTTCCTGGGCCGGGTCGACGCCGCTGATCTCGATCGGCTGCATCGCGCCCTTGTAGGAGAACATCCCGTCCATCTGCGTGAATGGTACGGCGGCAGTCACTTGCGGGTTCTTCATGGCGGCGGCGGCCACCGGCTGCCAGTCATCAATCGGGTTCACGCCGACGATGGTCGCGTGGGGCACCATGCCGAGGATGCGTGAGCTCATTTCGCGCTGGAAGCCGTTCATCACCGACAACACCACGATCATCGCCAACACGCCCAGGGCGAGGCCGATCATCGAGGTCATCGAGATAAACGATACAAAACGGTTGCGGCGCTTGGCGCGGGTATAGCGCGTGCCGATGAAAATCGATAACGGTCTGAACATTCGCGGGCACCGTTTAAAAAAATGAAAAAGCCCAGCGCCAGGCGCCGGGCTTGAAACGGGTCAGATGGCGACCAAGTGACCTTCCTGCAGGTGCAGCACGCGGTCCATCTGGCGGGCCATGCTCATGTCATGGGTCACCACCAGGAACGCGGTGCGCATCTGGGTGCTCAGTTCGAGCATCAAATCCTTGATGCCCTGGGCGGTGTGGGAGTCGAGGTTGCCGGTTGGCTCATCGAGCATCACCAGGCCTGGGTTGTTGACCAGGGCACGGGCAATCGCCACACGCTGGCGCTCGCCACCGGACAACTCGGCCGGCTTGTGCTCCAGGCGATGGCCGAGGCCGACGCGCTCCAACAGGGCTTTGGCACGCTGGCGCGCTTCCGGGATCGCGGTCTTGCCGATCAGCAGCGGCATGCACACGTTTTCCAGCGCGGTGAATTCCGGCAGCAGGTGGTGGAACTGGTACACAAAACCCAACGAGCGGTTACGCAGTTGGCCACGCGCCTTCTCCCCCAGGGCCGACAGCTCTTCGCCAGCCAGCCACACGCTGCCCTGGGACGGCGTATCCAGGCCGCCCAACAGGTTGAGCAAGGTACTTTTGCCGGAGCCGGAACTGCCGACGATTGCCACGCGTTCGCCCGGGTGCAGCTCAAGTTGCAGGTTGGACAAAACCACTACCGACTCCGGACCTTCCTCGTAGGATTTGCCCAGGTTGCGGCAGCTCAGGATTGCTTTTTCACTCATGCCCGATTCACTCATAACGTAAGGCCTGTGCTGGCTGGGTACGTGCCGCGCGCCAGGCTGGATACAGGGTGGCAAGGAAGCTCAATACCAACGCGGCGCCGCCTACCATCAACACGTCCTGGGCCTGAACCTGGGACGGCAAGTAGTCGATGAAGTAGACGTCGGCGTTGAGAAACTTGTGACCGATGACTTTTTCCAGCGCAGCAATGGCGGCGCTGACGTTCAGCGCGGCCAGGATGCCGACCGCGGTGCCGATCAAGGTGCCAACCACGCCGATCACGGTGCCCTGCACCATGAAGATCGCCATGATCTGCCCCGACGTGGCGCCCAGGGTACGCAGGATGGCGATGTCGCCTTTCTTGTCGTTCACCACCATCACCAGCGTGGAAATGATGTTGAACGCGGCCACGGCGACGATCAGCAGCAACAGCAGGCCGATCATGGCTTTTTCCATGCGGATGGCCTGGTAGAGGTTGCCGTGGGTGCGGGTCCAGTCGCGGGCGTAATACTGGGATTCACCCAGGTGCTGGGCGATTTCCCAAGCGCCGCGCGGGGCGTCGAACAGGTCGTTGAATTTGAGGCGCAGGCCCTGCACCTGATCCGGCTTCCAGCGATGCAGGCGCGCCAGGTCGGTGAGGTTGGTCAGGCCGAGGTAGCCATCGATCTCGCCGGCGCCGACGTGGAAGGTGCCGACCACGGTGAAGCGCTTCATGCGCGGGAACATGCCGGCCGGGGTCACGGTGACTTCCGGGGCGACAAACGTCAGCTTGTCGCCGACACCCACACCGAGCTTGGCCGCCGCCTTGTCGCCGATCACGATGCCGAAGCTGCCGGGCGCCAGGTCGTCGAGTTTGCCCTGCAACATGAACTTGTCGATGATCGACACGTTACGTTCCTGGGCCGGGTCGATGCCATTGAGCAGGATTTTCTGCACCTTGCCGTCGTTGGTCAGCAACCCCTGCATCTGGGTAAACGGCGCAACGGCCACCACCTTGGGGTTCTGCTTGACCTTGTCGGCAAGGCTCGGCCAGTCGCTGATGGGCGAATCGCCCTCGATGGTCGCGTGGGGCACCATGCCCAGCACGCGGGTGCGCATCTCATGATCGAAGCCGTTCATCACCGACAGCACCACGATCATCACGACCACGCCCAAGGCGAGCCCGATCATCGAGGTCAGGGAAATGAACGACACAAAATGATTGCGACGCTTTGCACGGGTATAACGCGTGCCGATAAATACGAAGAGAGGTCTGAACATGTCGGGGCTTGTTCGGAGGAAAAGAAGACGTCCCGGTGGCGGGGTCAGGTAAGCAGCTTTACACTCAGACCATTACCGCTACTTTGGGTTCGCCATGTCGACATTAGATGAAGAAGAGCGCCGCGAATACTACCGTATCGACGACATGATCGCACTTCAAATCAGCACCCTCTCTGCCCCCGAAGCGGCGAGCAAGGAAGTGTTGCTGGATGATTCGCCGCTGTTCAACCTGCTCAGCGAATTGCACCTCAGCGAATTCGAAGCCCAGCACCTGCTGCGCCAGATCAGCGAGAAAGATCGCAGCCTGGCCGCCTTCCTCAAAGTCCAGAACAAACGCGTGGACCTGCTCAGTCAGATCATGGCGCGCGGCCTGCTCGATGAGGTGGGCGCGCCGCAGCCGGTGATCCTTTCCGAAGGCGGTATCGACTTCCAGCACCCAACGCCGCTGGCGCCCGACACGCACCTGGCGGTCAAGCTGGTATTGATGCCCCAGGCGCTCGGCTTGCTGCTGCGTGCCCGCGTGACGCATTGCGACGCCAAGGGCGACGGCTTTGACGTGGGCACGGAATTCGAATCGATGACCGATGCCCAACGCCAATTGCTGGCGCGCTACATCCTGCAGAAACAAGCTCAGGAACGACGCCTGGCGCGGGAACAAAGCGACGCCCAAGACACCTGAATCTCGTATGACCCCGCCGGGCTATCTGGCGCAAAGGAGCAACTGTGACCCTGATTTATGGCCACCGCGGTGCCAAAGGCGAAGCACCGGAAAACACCCTGACCAGCTTTCAGGAGTGCCTCAAGCACGGCGTACGCCGCTGCGAACTGGATTTGCACCTGTCCATGGACGGCGAGTTGATGGTCATCCACGACCCGACCCTCAAACGCACCACCGACCGGCGCGGCAAAGTCGTCGAGTATTCGGCAGCCGACCTTGTGAAGATGGACGCGCGCAAAGGCGGCCCGGGTTGGGTCAGCCCCTGCCCGATCCCACGCCTTGAAGAGTTGTTCGAAAAATGCGACTTCGATCACTGGCAGCTCGAAGTCAAAAGCGCTTCGCGCACCCGCGCCGCGACGACCGTACTGGCAATTCGTGAGATGGCTGTGCGTCATGGCCTGATGGACAAGGTGACCGTGACCTCAAGTTCGCGGGAAGTCTTGAAAGCGGCGGTTGAACTCACCCCGGACCTGTCACGCGGCCTGGTCGCCGAATACGCCTGGCTCGACCCGCTGAAGGTCGCGCAAAACTACGGCTGTGAATACCTGGCATTGAACTGGACGCTGTGCACCCCCGAGCGTCTGGAAAAAGCCCAGCGCCAGGGTTTGCACGTGTCCGTGTGGACGGTCAACGAACCGGCGCTGATGCGCAGGCTCGCTGACTTCGGCGTAGATAGCCTGATTACAGACTTTCCCGGTTTGGCCACTGCCACCCTCGAGAATTACTGAAATCGGTCTCCCCGGCCGGCTCAGGCCACCGGCCGGAGCCGCTCAAAAAAGCCGGTTGAGGCCGTCGTAGGCCGCTACCCGATAGGCTTCGGCCATGGTCGGGTAGTTGAACGTGGTGTTCACAAAGTACTTGAGGGTATTTTGCTCACCCGGCTGGTTCATGATGGCCTGGCCGATGTGCACGATCTCCGAGGCCTGGTAGCCGAAGCAATGCACGCCGAGGACTTCCAGGGTCTCGCGGTGGAACAGGATCTTGAGCATGCCTTGGGGCTCACCGGCGATCTGCGCACGCGCCATGCTCTTGAAGAACGCCTTGCCAACTTCGTAAGGCACCTTGGCCTTGGTCAGTTCGTGCTCGTTCTTGCCGATCGAGCTGATCTCCGGAATCGTGTAGATACCGGTCGGCACGTCGTTCACATAGCGCCAGCTGCCGTTATCGACAATGCTGCCGGCCGCTGAACGGCCCTGGTCATGCGCGGCACTGGCCAGGCTTGGCCAGCCGATCACGTCACCGGCGCCATAGATGTTGGTCACGCAGGTGCGGTAGTTCTCGTCGACTTCGATCTGGCCACGGCTGTTGACCTTCACGCCGATGTTTTCCATGCCCAGCTTGTCGGTGTTGCCGGTACGGCCGTTGCACCACAGCAAGGCGTCGGCCTTGATCTTCTTGCCGGACTTGAGGTGCAGGATCACACCGTTGTCCAGGCCTTCGACCCGCTCGTACTCTTCGTTGTGGCGCACGGTGATGTTGTTGTTGCTGAAGTGGTAGCTCAACGCCTGGGAAATTTCCGAGTCGAGGAAGCTCAGCAACTGGTCGCGGTTATCCACCAGCTCCACCAATACACCCAGGCCGCTGAAGATCGAGGCGTATTCACAGCCGATCACGCCGGCGCCGTAGATGATCAATTTGCGCGGGGTGTGGCCCAGGCTCAGGATGGTGTCGCTATCGTAGATACGCGGGTGGTGGAAATCGATATCGGCCGGGCGATACGGGCGCGAACCGGTGGCGATGATGATGTGCTTGGCCACCAGCTTCTCGACCACGCCGTTGGCGCAGACCACTTCGACGGTTTGCTCGTCGGCAAAGCTGCCGGTGCCGAAGAACAGGTCGACGCGGTTACGGGCGTAGTAGCCGGTGCGCGACGCGACTTGCTTGGAGATGACTTTTTCGGCGCTTTTCAATACGTCCGGGAACGAGAACCAGCGCGGCTCACCAATGGCCCGGAACATCGGGTTGGTGTTGAACTGCATGATCTGGCGCACCGAGTGACGCAAGGCCTTGGACGGGATGGTACCCAGGTGGGTGCAGTTACCGCCGACCTGGCGACGGCTATCGACCATCGCCACCTTGCGCCCAGCTTTGGCGGCGTTCATCGCCGCACCTTCTCCAGCCGGGCCGGAACCCAGTACCACCACGTCGTAGTTGTAGACAGCCATGCGTACTCCTCAGAACAGGCCAGGCGTACGGTTGGACGCCTGGCTAAATCATGCCGCGGCCAGCGGGCATGAAGGACAATTTGGCTCAAGTGTGTGAGCCGGGGCACAGTCTATAGAAGGCTCAACGCCGCGAACATTAACCCTTGGTCGCGTCGTAGGCCAGTCTTGCCTTAACTACAGAACCCGCAAATTGCAATTAGACTGCTGACACGCACCGTTTGCAGGAAGAGCCATTATGCGGCATGTCGTTTTCTGTTTATTGCTGATTTTCTGCGTGGCAGTGCAGGCCAGTGAGGCGGAGCGTCTGAAGCAGGCCGGTTTTGCTGCGCAATCTCATGACCTGGTGCTGAAAAACCAGGCGGTGCTGGTGTATCTCTGGGCGGATGTGTATGCGGCAGCGGTGTATGCCCCCGCCGATACCAGTGCGAGAGCCGCCTGGGATCAGCAAAAGAATCTGCGCCTGGCGCTGTATTACTTTCGCGACATCGACCGTAGCGACGTGATCAAGGCGGCCACCACGACCCTGGAGCGCCAGCACAGCAGCGCCACCCTCGCCCGCTTGAAGCCCGAACTGGATCGGCTGCACGCGAGCTTCCGCGATATCCGCAGTGGCGATCGGTATGCCCTCGACGTTCGACCTGGCCGTGGGTTGAATCTGGAGATCAACGACAAGGTGGTGTTCAGCAGCCGCGATGAGGAATTGGCAAAAGCCTATCTCGGCATTTGGCTGGCGCCGAAGGGCTTGTCGGATAGCCTGCGTAAATCCCTCCTCAACTGATCAACACAAAATCCTGTGGGAGCTGGCTTGCCAGCTCCCACAGTGATTTTTACCCGCCAAGACACCTGCGCATTTAGTCAGCTTGCTATCGGTTTCTATTGCCGGTAGTGGCTAATACACATATGGTTACAAAAGCGCAGCAAGGACGAGTGATGACCAGGGATCACTAATAAGATAGCCAAAATGAGTGCATGACATGTCCACTACCACGGGCAAAGGCAGGGCGATTTTTCGCGTTGTCAGCGGCAACTTCCTCGAGATGTTCGACTTCATGGTCTACGGCTTCTACGCCACGGCCATTGCCAAAACCTTCTTTCCCACCGACAGCGCCTTCGCCTCGCTGATGCTGTCCCTGGCGACCTTCGGCGCCGGCTTCCTGATGCGGCCTTTGGGCGCGATCTTCCTCGGCGCCTACATCGACCGCCACGGCCGTAAGAAAGGCCTGGTCATCACCCTGGCCATGATGGCCGCCGGCACCGTCCTCATCGCTTGCGTCCCTGGCTATGCCACCCTGGGCGTGGCGGCGCCGTTGCTGGTGCTGTTTGGTCGCTTGCTGCAAGGTTTCTCCGCCGGCGTCGAGCTGGGCGGTGTGTCGGTGTACCTGGCGGAAATCGCCACACCCGGGCGCAAAGGCTTCTTCGTCAGTTGGCAGTCCGCCAGCCAGCAAGCCGCGGTGGTGTTCGCCGGGTTGCTCGGCGTGGGCCTGAACCACTGGCTCAGCCCGCAGGAGATGGGCGACTGGGGCTGGCGCGTGCCGTTCCTGATCGGCTGCCTGATCGTGCCGGTGATCTTCGTGATTCGCCGCTCGCTGGAAGAAACCCCTGAGTTCCAGGCACGTAAACACCGCCCTACCCTGCAGGAAATTGTGCGCTCGATCGGTCAGAACTTCGGCATCGTCATCGCCGGCATGGCGCTGGTGGTGATGACCACCGTGTCGTTCTACCTGATCACCGCCTACACCCCGACTTTCGGCAAGGCCGAGCTGCACCTGTCGGACTTCGACGCGTTGCTGGTGACCGTGTGCGTGGGCATCTCCAATTTCATCTGGCTGCCGGTGATGGGCGCGGTGTCCGACAAGATCGGACGCAAACCCCTGCTGCTCGGCGCGACGATTCTGGCGATTCTTACCGCGTATCCGGCGTTGTCGTGGCTGGTGGCCAATCCGAGCTTCAGCCATCTGCTGATCGTGCTGCTGTGGTTGTCGTTCCTGTATGGCTCGTACAACGGTGCGATGGTGGTGGCGCTTACCGAGATCATGCCGGTGGAAGTGCGCACTACCGGGTTTTCCCTGGCCTACAGCCTGGCGACGGCGACCTTTGGTGGGTTTACGCCGGCGGCCTGCACTTATTTGATTCATGTGCTGGATAACAAGGCCGCGCCTGGGATCTGGCTCAGTGGTGCGGCGATACTCGGCTTGATCGCTACATTGATACTGTTCAAGGGCAATCGGCATGAACTGCGCACTGCGCAGGCTTCGGTGGTTGGCGGCGCCTGATAGACCGCTATCGCAGGCAAGCCAGCTCCCACCTTTGACTGTATTCACACGTCAACACTGTGGGAGCCGGGCTTGCCCGCGATGAGGCCCGAACATTCACCACAAAAACAGCAGCCATAAAAAAGCCCCGAACCAGTCGGGGCTTTTTCATTGACCGCTAATGCTTAGCGCGGGAACGCAGGCGGGTTAACCCCAGCCATGTCTTCCATCACGCGAACCACTTGGCAGCTGTAACCGAACTCGTTGTCGTACCAGACGTACAGCACAACGCGGTTGTCCTGGGTGATGGTCGCCTCGGCATCCACCACACCGGCGTGGCGCGAGCCCACGAAGTCGGTCGACACCACTTCCTGCGAATTAACGAAGTCGATCTGCTTATGCAGGTCCGAGTGCAGCGCCATGTAGCGCAGGTACTCGTTCATTTCTTCACGGGTAGCGGCTTTCTCAAGGTTCAGGTTGAGAATGGCCATCGACACGTTCGGCGTCGGCACGCGGATCGCGTTACCGGTCAGCTTGCCGGCCAGCTCAGGCAGGGCCTTGGCAGCAGCGGTGGCAGCACCGGTCTCGGTGATGACCATGTTCAACGCGGCGCTACGGCCACGGCGATCGCCTTTGTGGAAGTTGTCGATCAGGTTCTGGTCGTTGGTGTACGAGTGAACGGTTTCAACGTGACCGTTAACGATGCCGAACTTGTCATTCACAGCCTTCAGCACCGGCACGATGGCGTTGGTGGTGCAGGAAGCAGCCGACACGATCTTGTCCTCAGCGGTGATTTCGCCGTGGTTGATACCGTGAACGATGTTCTTCAGCTTGCCTTTGCCAGGCGCCGTCAGCACAACGCGGTCGATACCCGGGCAGGCCAGGTGTTGGCCCAGGCCCTCGGCATCACGCCATACGCCGGTGTTGTCTACCAGCAGGGCGTCCTTGATGCCGTACTGGGTGTAATCCACCTCAGACGGGTTCTTCGCGTAGATCACCTGGATCAGGTTACCGTTGGCGGTGATGGTGTTGTTTTCTTCGTCGATGACGATGGTGCCGTTGAACGGACCGTGTACCGAGTCGCGGCGCAGCAGGCTGGCGCGTTTGGTCAGGTCGTTCTCGGCGCCTTTGCGCACAACGATAGCGCGCAGGCGCAGGCCGTCGCCGCCACCGGTTTTTTCGATCAGGATGCGCGCCAGCAGGCGGCCGATACGGCCAAAGCCGTACAGCACAACGTCGGTGCCTTTGCGGGCAGCGGCGTTTTGCTGGCCAACCACATCGGCCATTTCTTCACGCACGAACTGCTCGGCGGTGCGGCCAGCGCCTTCTTTGCGGAATTTGTAAGCCAACTTGCCCAGGTCTACCGAGGCCGCGCCGAGCTTGAGCTCGCTCATGGCTTTAAGCAGAGGGAATGTTTCGTGGACGGAGAGTTCGCTGTCGTCGGCGGAACGATGGCGAGCAAAGCGATGCGCCTTGAGAATCGCGATGACTGATTGGTTGATCAGGCTGCGGCCATAGATCGAGCTCACCACATTGTTATTGCGGTACAGCTGACCGATAAGCGGAATCATCGCTTCAGCGAGTGCTTCACGGTCGATCCATTCACCAAGACACTGGTCGGGCTTCTGAGTCACGGGAACCTTCCACATGTAGGGGCAGAAAAAAGGGGCTACATTATGTCGTCCGACCGGCCGTTGAGCAATGCGCCAACCACAACAAAAAGCGCTTGCAAAAAAACACCACCCCGCTACAGCCCAGTAAATACGCGGGTTCCAGAAGGCCACCAATGGCGCCGCGCCGCCAACTTGTCCGTAACCCTCCGAAACATCCGCACTTTTTGGCACTACATATTGAGTCAAAACCCACCATTGTTTGTCTTAGCCACTACATTTCCTGCAAACCGTAATAGGCTCAGTCAGCAACTGACAGGCGGCACCTCGGGCCGTTACAATTACCGACTTTGTCGCAACGCTTGGAGCTCAACCTTCCGTGCCCGTTCTGCGTCTACCGATTCTCCCTGCCGCGGCAGGTAAACAGCACTGGGGCAACCTGCCCGGTGCCGCCCTGAGCCTGGCCATCGCCGAGGCTGCCAGCGCAGCCAAGCGCTTTACCCTGCTGCTCACCGCCGACAGCCAAAGCGCCGAGCGACTGGAGCAGGAGCTGAGCTTCTTCGCCCCCGATTTGCCGGTGCTGCACTTTCCCGACTGGGAAACCCTGCCTTACGACCTGTTTTCGCCGCACCAGGACATCATTTCCCAGCGCATCGCCAGCCTGTACCGCTTGCCGGAACTGGCCCACGGCGTACTGGTGGTGCCGATCACCACGGCCCTGCATCGCCTGGCGCCGACCAAGTTTCTGCTGGGCAGCAGCCTGGTGCTGGATATCGGCCAGAAACTCGACGTGGAACAGATGCGCACGCGCCTGGAAGCCAGCGGCTACCGCTGCGTCGACACGGTGTACGAACACGGCGAGTTCGCCGTGCGCGGCGCGCTGATCGACCTGTTCCCGATGGGCAGCAAACTGCCGTACCGCATCGACCTGTTCGACGACGAAATCGAGACACTGCGCACCTTCGACCCGGAGAACCAGCGCTCGATTGATAAAGTCGAGTCGATCAAGCTGCTGCCGGCGCGGGAATTCCCACTGCAAAAAGACGCCGTCACACGCTTCAAGGCGCGCTTTCGCGAACGCTTCGACGTGGACTTCCGCCGCTGCCCGATCTTTCAGGACCTGAGCAGCGGGATTACACCGGCCGGTATCGAGTACTACCTGCCGCTGTTCTTTGACGAAACCTCCACCCTGTTCGATTACCTGCCTCAGGACACTCAGGTGTTCTCGCTGCCAGGCATTGAGCAGGCGGCGGAAAACTTCTGGAACGATGTGCGCAATCGCTATGAAGAGCGCCGCGTCGATCCATCGCGGCCTTTATTGCCGCCAGCCGAGCTGTTTCTGCCGGTGGAAGACTGCTTCGCCCGCTTGAAAAACTGGCCGCGCGTCGTCGCCAGCCAACAGGACGTGGACGCCGGCAGCGGCCGCGAGCGCTTCCCGGCGAGCACACTGCCGGACCTGGCGATCCAGGCCAAAGCCACGCAGCCGCTGGAAGCGTTATCCAACTTCCTCGGCGACTTCCCCGGCCGCGTGCTGTTTACCGCCGAATCCGCCGGCCGTCGCGAAGTGCTGCTGGAACTGCTGGAACGCCTGAAGCTGCGCCCGAAAACCGTCGACAGCTGGCCGGACTTTGTTAAGAGCAAAGACCGCCTGGCGATCACCATCGCGCCGCTGGATGAAGGTTTGTTGCTGGATGACCCAGCCTTGGCGCTGATCGCCGAGAGCCCGCTGTTCGGCCAGCGCGTGATGCAGCGCCGCCGCCGTGAAAAACGCGCCGACATCAACAACGACGCAGTGATCAAGAACCTGACCGAGCTGCGCGAAGGCGCGCCGGTGGTGCATATCGACCACGGCGTAGGCCGCTACCTCGGGCTGCAAACCCTGGAGATCGATAACCAGGCCGCCGAATTCCTCACCATGGAATACGCCGAGGGCGCCAAGCTTTACGTGCCGGTGGCCAGCCTGCACCTGATCGCGCGCTACACCGGCAGCGACGACGCACTGGCGCCGTTGCACCGCCTGGGCTCCGAGACCTGGCAGAAAGCCAAGCGCAAAGCCGCCGAACAGGTGCGCGACGTCGCCGCCGAATTGCTCGACATCTATGCACGCCGCGCAGCCCGCGAAGGTTATGCCTTCGCCGACCCGAAAGCCGACTACGCCACCTTCAGCGCCGGCTTTGCGTTTGAAGAAACCCCGGACCAGCAAACCACCATCGAAGCCGTGCGCGCCGACATGCTCGCGCCCAAGCCGATGGACCGCCTGGTGTGCGGCGACGTGGGCTTCGGCAAAACCGAAGTGGCCATGCGCGCCGCCTTTATTGCCGTGCATGGCGGCAAGCAGGTGGCGATTCTGGTGCCGACCACCCTGCTCGCCCAACAACACTACAACAGCTTCCGCGACCGCTTTGCCGACTGGCCGGTGAGCGTGGAAGTGATGAGCCGCTTCAAGTCCGCCAAGGAAGTGAATGCCGCCGTCGCCGACTTGGCCGAAGGCAAGATCGATATCGTGATCGGCACCCACAAGCTGCTGTCGGACGATGTGAAGATCAAAAACCTCGGTTTGGTGATCATCGACGAAGAGCACCGCTTCGGAGTGCGTCAGAAAGAACAGCTGAAGAACCTGCGCAGCGAAGTCGACATCCTCACCCTCACCGCCACGCCGATTCCGCGCACGCTGAACATGGCCGTGTCGGGCATGCGTGACCTGTCGATCATCGCCACGCCGCCGGCACGTCGCCTGTCGGTGCGCACCTTCGTGATGGAACAGAACAAAAGCACGGTCAAGGAAGCGCTGTTGCGTGAACTGCTGCGCGGCGGCCAGGTGTACTACCTGCACAATGACGTCAAAACCATCGAGAAATGCGCCGCCGACCTCGCCGAACTGGTGCCCGAAGCCCGCATCGCGATTGGCCACGGGCAGATGCGCGAACGCGAACTCGAACAGGTGATGAGTGACTTCTACCACAAGCGCTTCAACGTGCTGATCGCCTCGACCATCATCGAGACCGGCATCGACGTGCCGAGCGCCAACACCATCATCATCGAGCGCGCAGACAAGTTCGGCCTGGCGCAGCTGCACCAGTTGCGCGGCCGCGTCGGGCGCAGTCACCACCAGGCCTATGCCTACTTGCTGACGCCGCCGCGCCAGCAGATTACCTCCGACGCCGAAAAGCGCCTGGAGGCGATCGCCAACACCCAGGACCTGGGTGCCGGTTTTGTGCTGGCCACCAACGACCTGGAAATCCGTGGCGCCGGCGAGCTGCTCGGCGACGGCCAGAGCGGGCAGATCCAGGCCGTCGGTTTCACCCTCTATATGGAAATGCTTGAGCGCGCGGTAAAAGCCATCCGCAAGGGCGAACAACCGAACCTCGATCAACCCTTGGGTGGCGGCCCGGAAATTAACCTGCGCTTGCCGGCATTGATTCCCGAAGACTACCTGCCGGATGTGCACGCGCGGCTGATTCTGTACAAGCGCATCGCCTCGGCCACCGACGAAGAAGGTCTCAAGGACCTGCAGGTGGAGATGATCGACCGCTTCGGCCTGTTGCCGGAACCGACCAAAAACCTGGTGCGCCTGACCCTGCTCAAATTGCAGGCCGAGCAATTGGGCATCAAGAAGGTCGACGCCGGGCCGCAAGGCGGGCGTATCGAGTTCGAAGCGCAAACGCCGGTGGACCCACTGGTGCTGATCAAGCTGATTGAGGGCCAGCCCAACCGCTACAAGTTCGAAGGGGCTACGCTGTTCAAGTTCATGGTGCCAATGGAACGTGCCGAAGAACGCTTTAATACATTAGAGGCGCTGTTTGAGCGCCTCATCCCGAAATCTGCTTGAAGGACGCCCCAATGCGCCTGTTCCGCATTTTGAGCTTGTTGTTGGTGGTCGTTGCTCCTTCGGCGTTTGCCGACAGCCCCTATCTGGTGGAAATGATTCTGGTGCGCCAGAACGCCGAGCCGGTGATCAATAGCCGCGCGGCGCCAGAAAATTGGGACGCCGGGGCACCACGGCTGCCGGCGGACAAAATCAGCCCGCCGCGGCTGGGCAATATCGTCGACAAGCTCAGTGCCGACACCGGTTACACGGTGCTGCTGCACCGGGCCTGGGACCAGAACCTGGGCGAGCAGCCGGTGAAGCTGGCCATCAGCGATGGCCAGGAGCAGTTTGGCCAGTTTCCCATCGAAGGCACGCTGAACCTGCAACTGGGGCGCTTTACCGATATCGACGCAGACTTCTGGATCAACCAGTTCGACGCCAACGGCAGCGTCATCGCCAGCGAACACCTGAGCCAGCAAGGCGTGCGCACCAAGAACAACCAGCTCAACTACCTGGACGGCGGCCACTTGGCCCTGCTTATCAAGATCACCTCGCTGACCGCCAAACCACCCAGCGCACCACCGCCCGACGCTCAGGACTGATCCAGCGCCATGCCCCTGACATCGTCACTGACCAAACCCCTGGCCCCTTCGTGGGCCAATCGCTTTAAAGAGCAAAGCCTTGAGCGCGGGCGCCGCTACGCCCTGGAAAACCGCGTGCGTATCGTCGAGTCCGGCGACAGCACCATTGTTGCCAGCTGCGAAGGCTCGGCCGGCAACGTTTACCGGCAGACCATCTCGCTGCGCGAATCGGCCAAGGGCATGCTGATTCTGGTGGACAGCCGCTGCACGTGCCCGGTGCACACCAACTGCAAACACATCGCGGCGGTGCTGCTCAAGGTCCAGGAAACCCTGGCTTATCCGGCGGCTGCGCAAGATGCCGAGCTGCTGGAAAAACTTCAGGCCGTGCTGGATAACCGCGTGGTGCTGCCGCAGGTGGTGATGGAGGATGTGCGACCGGTGCCGCGCCTGTGGCTGGCGAGTGTCGAGTTCAGCGCGTTTGAACCGCGCAATGGCAAAATGCAGCGTTACATCCAGCACCGTGCGGCGTTGTCGTTCAACTACCTGGGCAACTATGTCAGCGGGCAAAAAAATGCCGACATCGTGGTGCGCCAGGAAACCCAGAGCCTGCGCATCAAGCGCCATCCGGAGCTGGAGCAGCCGTACCGCGAGCAACTGCGCCTGCTCGGCTTCAAGATCGCCACGCGCCAGAGCAAGGCATTGCCGGAAAGCGCCGGCGAATTGTTCGAGATGGTCAACGACAGTGCGTGGCTGAACTTCACCCTCAACGCCTCGCCGACCTTGCGCGCCGAGGGCTGGGAGTTGCAGATCGATGAGGATTTCGGTTTCGACTTGAGCGCCGTCGACGACTGGTACGCCACCGTCGATGAAGGCCCGGAACGCGACTGGTTTGACCTGGAGCTGGGCATCATCGTTAACGGCGAGCGCCTGAGCCTGCTGCCGATTCTGTTGAACCTGATGCGCTCGCACACCGAGATCCTCAACCCGGAAAAGCTCGCCCGGCGCCGCGATGACGAGCTGATCCTGGTGAACATCCCCGGCCTGCCCAACGGCCACGGGCCGCTGCAAGTGGCGCTGCCCTACGGCCGCTTGAAACCGGTGCTGGCCACCCTTGGCGAGTTTTACCTGCAGGAATCGGGCACCACCACCTTGCGCCTGGCCAAGGCCGATGCGATTCGCCTCAACCCGCTGGAAGACCTGCCGCTGCAATGGGAAGGCGGCGAGAAGATCCGCAATTTCGCCCAGCGCCTGCGCGACATCAAGGACTTCACCTGCATGGCGCCCGAAGGCTTGAACGCGACACTGCGCCCGTATCAACTGGAAGGCTTGAGTTGGATGCAGTCGCTGCGCCAACTCGACGTGGGCGGGATTCTTGCGGATGACATGGGCCTGGGCAAAACCCTACAGACCCTGGCACATATCCTCAGTGAAAAAATCGCCGGGCGCCTGGATCGGCCGTGCATGGTGGTGATGCCTACCAGCCTGATCCCGAACTGGCTCGACGAAGCCGCGCACTTTACGCCGCAACTCAAGGTAGTGGCGCTGTATGGCGCGACACGCAAAAAGCACTTCGCCAACCTGCAGGACTACGACTTGCTGCTGACGACTTATGCGCTGCTGCCCAAAGACATCGAGCAACTCGCCGCCCTGCCCTTGCACGTGCTGATCCTCGACGAAGCCCAGTACATCAAGAACCCCAACAGCAAGGCCGCTCAGGCCGCGCGCGAGCTCAATGCGCGTCAGCGCCTGTGCCTGAGTGGCACACCGCTGGAAAACCACTTGGGTGAGCTGTGGTCGCTGTTCCACTTCCTGCTGCCGGGCTGGCTGGGCGACGTAAAAAGCTTCAACCGCGATTACCGCGTGCCCATTGAAAAGCGCGCCAGTGATGTACGACTGCAGCACCTCAACGGTCGGATCAAACCCTTCCTGCTGCGCCGTACCAAGGAACAGGTGGCCACGGAATTGCCGCCCAAGACCGAGATCATCCACTGGGTCGATCTCAACGAAGCCCAGCGTGATGTGTACGAAACCATGCGCCTGGCCATGGACAAGAAGGTGCGCGACGAAATCACCCGCAAGGGCGTGGCGCGTAGCCAGATCATTATTCTTGAAGCGCTGCTCAAGTTGCGCCAGGTGTGCTGCGACCTGCGCCTGGTCAACGACGCCGCCCTGCCCGCGCGCGGCAGCAGCTCGGGCAAGCTCGACAGCCTGATGGAAATGCTCGAAGAGCTGTTTGCCGAAGGACGCCGGATTCTGCTGTTCTCGCAGTTCACTTCGATGCTGAGCCTGATCGAAGTCGAACTGAAAAAGCGCGGCGTGGCCTACGCACTGCTGACCGGCCAGACCCGCGACCGCCGCACACCGGTGAAGGATTTCCAGAGCGGCAAGTTGCAGATTTTTCTGATCAGCTTGAAGGCTGGCGGTGTGGGCTTGAACCTTACAGAAGCCGATACGGTGATCCACTATGACCCGTGGTGGAACCCGGCCACAGAGAACCAGGCGACTGACCGCGCGTATCGCATCGGTCAAGAGAAGCCGGTGTTCGTCTATAAAATGATTGCGCGGGGCACGGTGGAGGAGAAAATCCAACACCTGCAAAAGGAAAAGTCCGACCTGGCGGCGGGCGTACTGGATGGGCGTACGACGGGAGATTGGCAGCTGGGCAACGAGGATATCGAGGCGTTGTTTGCGCCGTTGCCCAATAAGCAAGAGAAGCGCTGACCTTCAGATTGCTATCGCGGGCAAGCCCGCTCCCACATTCTGATGTGTGAATACATTCAAGTGTGGGAGCTGGCTTGCCTGCGATAGGCGCACCACGGTTTTCAGCCGATCAATTGAGCATCCCGCAACGCGGTAAGCGCCGCCAGCCAACGCGGATCCTGCTTATAGTCCGTCGAAGCAATCGCCTGCCCACGCATCCGCGCAATCCGCGCCGAAGGCGTAACCTTCATGCGCTGCGCCGCCGTCAGCGCCAGCTCGGCGGCCGCACGATCGTTGCACACCAAGCCCATGTCGCAACCGGCGGTCAGCGCCGCTTCGATCCGGCTGGCCGCATCACCGACCACATGCGCCCCGGCCATGGACAGGTCATCACTGAAAATCACCCCATCGAACTGCAACTCGCCACGCAGGATGTCCTGCAACCAGCGCCGCGAGAAACCAGCCGGCTGGGCATCCACCTGCGGATAGATGACGTGTGCGGGCATGACGGCGGCCAATTGCTTGCTCAGCCGTGCGAAAGGCACCAGGTCATTTGCGCGAATCTGTTCCAGGCTACGCTCGTCATTGGGAATGGCGACGTGGGAATCGGCCTCAGCCCAGCCGTGGCCCGGAAAGTGTTTACCGGTGGCGGCCATGCCCGCGCTGTTCATGCCGCGAATGAAGGCACCGGCAAGCACGGCGGCGCGCTCGGGGTCGCCTTCAAACGAGCGGGTGCCGACCACGGCGCTGCGCTGGTAATCCAAATCCAGTACCGGGGCGAAGCTCAGGTCAAGGCCAACCGCCAGTACTTCTGTGGCCATGATCCAGCCGCACTGCTCGGCCAGGTATTCGGCATTCGGCTTATCCGCCAACAAACGCATGGCCGGCAGACGCACAAAGCCCTGGCGCAGGCGCTGCACGCGCCCGCCTTCCTGGTCAACGGCCAGCAGCAGGCCGGGACGCACGGCACGGATCGACGCGCTCAACTCGCGCACCTGACGTGGGTGCTCGATGTTGCGCGCGAAAATGATCAGGCCGCCCACTTCAGGCTGACGCAACAGGTGACGATCCTCGGCCGTCAGCCAGGTACCGGCCACATCAACCATCAAAGAACCTTGCAGGGCAGCAGTCATAAACCTTCCTTAAATAACGCACACAACCCGTTGCCCTCACCTGGCGCGATAAGCGCAGTGAGCACAACGGGTTGCGAGTAAATAGCTGAAATCGGCATGGCGGCTAGCTTAGCGGATGCAAGCGGCCGCGCACACCCGGGGCAATCACGCCTTGGCGACGGCTGGCGTGGATTTGCTGCGTGGGCGCAACTGCGCGGCCGCCATGGCCTGGTCGGTCACACCGGTTTCGGCGCGCATGCCGGCGGCAAGGAACGGCACCATCAGGCGCATCACTTGTTCGATGGAGGTGTTCACACCGAAATCGGTCTCGGCAATTGCGCGCAAGGCTTTGATCCCGGACATGCTGAACGCCGCAGCACCGAGCATGAAGTGCACGCGCCAGAAGAGTTCGATCGGCGGAATACGCGGCGCGGCTTCGTTGACCAGCAGCATGTAGCGACGGAACACCTTGCCGTACATGTCTTCCAGATAACGCCGCAAGTGGCCCTGGCTCTGGCTGAACGCCAGGCCGAGCAAACGCATGAAGATCGACAGGTCATTGCCGCTGCGTGGTTGAACCACCAGCGCTTGCTCAACCAGAATTTCCAGCAGGTCTTCCAGGCTCGGCTTGTTATCAGGCTTGGTCTGGCGGCGCTCCAGCTCACGGTCGAGGCTGGCGCAGAACGGCCCCAGAAAGCGCGAAAACACCGCCTGGATCAGGGCTTTCTTTGAGCCGAAATGGTAATTCACTGCGGCAAGGTTAACCCCAGCCTTGCTGGTGATCAGCCGCAATGAAGTTTCAGCAAATCCTTTTTCCGCGAACAATTGCTCGGCAGCATCGAGAATGCGTTCAACGGTTTCCGACTGGGCCATGGCTACTCCGCCTGACAAACACTTGTTTGAAACATACGTTTCAGGGTGTGTCTTGTCAAGCCTGCGAGTCCGTTTTCCGGCCGGGCAGTCATCTATTTAACCGCTATTTAATCACATCCTTCCTGGTCTGTAGGCAGCGCTGTTTCTGCCTTGTAGGACGGATGACGAATGACCGTCCAGCGGTGTGCTCAAAAAGGATGATTGCCAAGCGCAGTTCACTGTATATAATCCCAGTCACTGTATAAAAAGACAGAGCGATCAACATGCTAAAACTGACGCCACGCCAAGCTGAGATTCTGGCTTTTATCAAGCGCTGCCTCGATGACAACGGCTACCCGCCGACACGAGCAGAAATTGCGCTGGAGCTGGGGTTCAAGTCCCCAAACGCTGCTGAAGAACACCTCAAGGCCCTCGCTCGCAAAGGCGCGATCGAGATGACCCCAGGAGCTTCTCGCGGTATTCGCATCCCTGGTTTTGAAGCCAAGGCCGACGAATCGACCCTGCCGATCATTGGCCGCGTCGCCGCCGGTGCGCCGATTCTGGCGCAACAGCACGTCGAGGAATCCTGCAACATCAACCCGACCTTCTTCCATCCGCGCGCCGACTACCTGTTGCGTGTACACGGCATGAGTATGAAGGACGTGGGCATTTTCGACGGCGATCTGCTGGCCGTCCACACCACCCGTGAAGCCCGTAATGGCCAGATCGTCGTTGCGCGTATCGGCGATGAAGTCACCGTCAAACGCTTCAAGCGCGAAGGCAGTAAGGTCTGGCTGATGGCCGAAAACCCTGAGTTCGCCCCGATTGAAGTGAACCTGAAAGATCAGGATCTGGTGATCGAAGGCTTGAGCGTCGGCGTCATTCGCCGCTAAAGGAGGCACCATGCAGCTCGTGCACACCCCACAACACACACAACTGTCGCTGTTCGAGGCCTTCATGGCTCAACCCCTTGCGCCTATCCTCAAGGAAACGGTCGAGGCCCCGTGGGGCTCCGAACCTGAGGCGTTCAGTGAATTGTCGTTGCGCGGTGCAGCTGGAAGCTGCCTGAGCCTGCTGGCGCCGATCCTTCGTGAACTGAGCGAGGAGCAGGACGCACGCTGGCTGACGCTGATCGCTCCACCTGCCAGCCTGACCCAGGCCTGGCTGCGAGACGCCGGCCTCAACCGTGAGCGTATCCTGCTGCTGCAACCGCGCGGCGCGCAAAGCGCTCAACAGTTGACCTGCGAAGCCTTGCGTCTGGGCCGTAGCCATACGGTGGTGAGTTGGCTGAACCCGTTGAACACTGCGGCCAAGCAACAACTGATCAGCGCCGCACGGACGGGCGATGCGCAGAGCTTGAATATTCGATTGGGGTAACAGGAAACTGGCTGATTGCGTAGGTGACAGACAGGTATCTGTGCAGAGCTTGCTTCTGTGGCAAAACGGACTGATGTAGCGAGCGGGCTTGTTGTGGCGAGCGGGCTTGCCCCGCGTTGGGCTGCGAAGCAGCCCCAAACCAAGCACCGTGGAATACCTGATATACCGCGTTAATCCATCAGGGCCGCTTCGCGCCCCAACGCGGGGCAAGCCCGCTCGCCACGACAAGCCCGCTCGCCTCAGAGGCCTGCTCACTACAACAAGCCCGCCTACAACGAAAAGTGCACTTAACTGCAAAACTCAGTGCAGAACCCGCGGCCCGTCGTCCTTCTCCGGTTCGCCTTCTGCCAGGCGACCCGCCATCTGCACACCGACGCTCAACATGGCTTTCGCCACTTCCACGTGCTGGCCTTGCAGGAATGCTTTTGCGTCTTCGGAAAAATCCAAGATAACCAGAGAACCCTCGTCCTCAGCCCGACGCAGCTCGATTCGGCCGTCAGGCAATTCAACAATTTCCAGAAAGGACGTTGGCATAAAAGTCTGTTCTCCACGAAAGGCCGGGATTATATCAGTCATCCACCCAGCCTCGCAGAGGATCTGAACAGGTTTCTCTACGGCTTGATGAATGGTGCTCATTGAGCCTCGTGCTGGACTTTCTGTGCAACTCGGTTCAACTGTGGGAACGGGCTTGCTCGCGAAAGCAATCTGTCAGTTGATGCATAGGCCGGCTGATAGACCGCTTTCGCGAGCAAGCCCGCTCCCACATTTGTGATCGCATTCAGTCAGTGACGACTTCTCAGCACTCATTCAAACCTTCGCGAAACCGCAACGCCATCTTCTTCAGCTCTTGGCGCCAGCTCTCCAGTTCTTCGCGGCTCAACGGCTTGGGCTCATCCTCCTCCACCGCAACAGCGACGATCAGCGGCTGCGTCACGTCCCCCTTGGGCACATGCGGCACGCGTGGCGGCTGGAACATGTCGGCATGCGCTTTGAGCAAGCGGGCAACCCAGCTGTCGGGGCTTTGGGCCATTTCCACCAGCTCGGCCAGCTCAGGAATGGCCATGCTTTCCAGCACTTCGCGGTTCATGATCAGTTCTGCACGCGGCGAACCGGCCTGGGGCAAACGGTAGAACCCGGCGATTTCATGGCACAGCCCCAACAGAGCGCCGTAGAGATGGAACAATGCAGCCTCGCGTCCCGCCTGCACCAGCGCGATGGCATTCATCTCCTTCCCTTCCTCGGCACGACCAAGGGCTTCCAAAGACAAACCCGCGAAGTAAATTTTCTGATTGGTACGGGTATAGAGTTCGTTGGCCATAACGGCAGTCTCCACAACGAAATAAGCCGGATGCTGGCTCAACAGTGTCACGGATCAGCCGAGACTCCTGCAAGCGCAAAAAAAGGCCGCCTATGCAGGCGGCCTTTGTATTTCGCAACGTAGTCGATCAAGCGCCCTGGCGCTTGTCCTCGACCTTCCACTTGCCGCCGTCGTAGAACGCTTTCCAGCCCGTAGGCTTGCCGTCCACTTCGGTCTGCACGTACTGCTCCTTGGTTTTGCGGCTGTAGCGGATCACGGCCGGGCGACCGTCGGGATCCTTCTTCGGCGCTTCACACAGGAAGTGGTACTTGGGGTCGATCTCGTCCTTGTGCGGCACGATTTCCAGCACCAGCGGCGCACGGGTCTCGCGGTTTTTCGGGAACTGGCTGGCGGCCAGGAACAAGCCCGAGGCGCCGTCACGCAGGATGTAGGTGTCGTTGACCTTCTCGCATTTGAGTTCAGGCATCTTCACCGGGTCCATCTTCGGCGGCGCCGCGTCACCGCTTTTCAGCAGTTTGCGAGTGTTCTTGCACGTCGGGTTGGTGCAACCGAAGAACTTGCCGAAACGGCCGGTCTTGAGCTGCATCTCACTGCCGCACTTGTCGCATTCCAGGCTCGGGCCTTCGTAGCCCTTGATGCGGTAGCTGCCCTCTTCGATCTCGTAGCCGTCGCAATCAGGGTTGTTACCGCAGATGTGCAACTTGTGCTTCTCATCGAGCAGGTAGGCATCCATTGCCGTGCTGCAGATCGGGCAGCGGTGCTTGCCACGCAACACCAGCGACTCGGATTCACCCTCGTCGTCAGCAGCGATTTCATCGCCCGGCACCAGGTTGACGGTGGCCTTGCAGCGCTCTTTCGGCGGCAGGCTGTAGCCCGAGCAACCGAGGAACACGCCGGTAGACGCGGTACGAATCTGCATCGGACGGCCGCAGGTCAGGCACGGGATGTCGGTCATCACCGGCTGGTTGGCACGCATGCCACTTTCAGGGCTTTCGGCTACTTCGAGCTTCTTCTTGAAGTCGCCGTAGAACTCATCCAGTACGTTTTTCCAGTCGCGTTCGCCCTGGGCCACGTCATCGAGGTTCTCTTCCATGCCGGCGGTGAAGCCGTAGTCCATCAGGTTGGAGAAGCTTTCGGACAGGCGCTCGGTAACGATGTCGCCCATCTTTTCCGAGTAGAAGCGACGGTTGTGCAGCGCGACATAGCCACGGTCCTGGATGGTCGAAATGATTGCCGCGTAAGTCGAAGGACGACCGATACCGCGTTTCTCCATCTCTTTTACCAGGCTGGCTTCCGAATAACGCGCCGGCGGCTTGGTGAAGTGCTGGGACGGGTCGAGCTTGATCAGCTTCAACGTGTCGCCCTGGGCCATGTCCGGCAGCACATCGTCATCGCCTGGCTTGGCGATTTGCGGCATCACGCGGGTGTAGCCGTCGAACTTGAGGATACGGCCCTTGGCACGCAGCTCGAAGTCGCCCGCACCGACACTGACGGTGGTGGACAGGTATTGCGCCGGCAGCATCTGGCAGGCCAGGAACTGGCGCCAGATCAGCTCGTAAAGGCGCTCAGCGTCGCGCTCCATGCCGGTCAGCTTGCTTGGCTCGGTATTGGCGTCGGAAGGACGAATCGCTTCGTGAGCCTCCTGTGCGCCTTCCTTGCTGCTGTAGACGTTCGGCTTCTCCGGCAGGTACTTCTTGCCGAATTCGGTTTCAATATAAGTACGCGCCATCGCCACCGCGTCTTGCGACAGGTTGGTGGAGTCGGTACGCATATACGTGATGTAGCCAGCTTCATACAGACGCTGAGCCATCATCATGGTTTTCTTCACACCAAAGCCCAGGCGGTTACTCGCGGCCTGTTGCAGGGTGGACGTGATGAACGGCGCCGACGGCTTGCTGCTGGTCGGTTTGTCTTCACGCTTGACAATGCTGTAGCTGGAAGCCTTGAGCTTCTCCAGCGCGGCCATGGCCTGGGCTTCGTTCAGCGGCTTGAAGGCCTCGCCTTTCTCGCGGGCCACTTCAAAGCGCACGTTGGCGCCCTTGGCGGTGCCGAGGTCAGCGTGGACTTCCCAGTATTCTTCGGGGTTGAACGCACGAATCTCGCGCTCACGCTCCACCACCAGCTTTACCGCCACCGATTGCACACGGCCGGCCGACAGGCCACGGGCGATCTTGGCCCACAGCAGTGGCGAGACCATGTAGCCCACGACGCGGTCGAGGAAACGACGGGCCTGCTGGGCGTTTACACGGTCGATGTCCAGTTCGCCCGGCTTGGAGAAGGCTTCCTGGATGGCTTTTTTGGTGATTTCGTTGAACACCACACGCTTGTAGCGGCTGTCATCACCGCCGATGGCTTCGCGCAGGTGCCAGGCAATGGCTTCCCCTTCGCGGTCCAAGTCGGTTGCGAGATAGATGGTGTCAGCATCCTTGGCGAGCCGGCGCAGCTCTTCGATAACCTTTTCCTTGCCGGGAAGGATCTCGTACTTGGCCTTCCAGCCATGTTCCGGGTCTACACCCATGCGCGAGACCAGCTGCTTGCGCGCTTTCTCTTTAGGCGTGAGCACCGGACCTTCGCCCGCAGCCGCCTTGCCGCGCTTGGCGGCAGGCTCCTTGCTGGCGCTAGCCGAACCGCTGGTGGGCAGGTCTCGGATATGGCCGATACTCGACTTCACCACGTACTCGTTGCCCAAGTACTTGTTGATGGTCTTGGCCTTAGCCGGGGATTCCACAATGACCAGCGATTTGCCCATGGATCGGAAAATTCCTGAATTCGAGAAGTGAAAGGCAGTTGGCGCCTGTCGCGGCAACGCTATATATAGTGGCAACAAGGTGAGGTCAAGCGCAGCATTCTGCGCGACCTGCCGTTATTGCCCTGAAAAAAGACTGGGTTCGGCCTGGACCAAAGCAAAGCGCGGGACCTGCTCGCCGTCAACTTCGACGGTCTCCAGGAACATGCTCAATGGGCGCACCCAAAAGCCGTAATCGCCATACAGTGCTTGGTAAAACACCACTTCCTCTTCGGTCTCGGAGTGCCGCGCCACGTTAAAAACGCGGTACTGCGGCCCCTTATAATGTTGGTAGAGCCCTGGTTCGACTTTCATGCTCTGGCCCTCTTACAAAATTTGTTGAAAAAAAATATTAAAAATTCCAAAAAACAAAAACCGGGGCACTGGGCCCCGGCTTCCGTCAACCCAACGCTTAGACGCGTTCGAAGACGGTGGAAATGCCTTGGCCGAGACCAATGCACATGGTTGCAACCCCAAGGTTGCCGCCATTTTGCTTCATCACGTTAAGCAAAGTGCCGGAAATACGTGCACCGGAGCAACCGAATGGGTGGCCCAGGGCAATCGCACCGCCGTGCAGGTTAACCTTCTCGTTCATCTTGTCGAGTACTTTCAAATCTTTCAGCACTGGCAGGGCCTGTGCGGCGAAAGCTTCGTTGAGCTCGAAGAAGTCGATATCGGAGATGGTCAGGCCCGCGCGCTTCAAGGCTTTTTGTGTGGCCGGTACTGGACCATAGCCCATGATTGCCGGGTCCACACCCGCCACGGCCATCGAACGGATCACGGCCATCGGCTGGATACCCAGGTCCTGGGCACGCTGCGCCGACATCACGATCATGCACGAAGCACCGTCGGTGATTTGCGACGAAGTACCGGCAGTCACGGTGCCGCCCTTTGGATTGAAGGCAGGTTTCAAGGCCGCCAGGCTTTCCAGGGTGGTGTCCGGACGAATGGTTTCGTCGTAGTCGAACAGTTTCAGGAAACCGTTTTCGTCATAGCCGTTCATCGGGATGATTTCATCCTTGAACTTGCCTTCCACCGTCGCCTTGTGGGCGAGCTGGTGGGAGCGCAGGCCGAACGCGTCCTGGGCTTCGCGGGTAATGCCGTGCATTTTGCCGAGCATTTCTGCGGTGAGGCCCATCATGCCCGAGGCTTTTGCCGCGTACAGCGACATGTGCGGGTTAGGGTCGACGCCGTGCATCATGCTGACGTGGCCCATGTGCTCCACGCCGCCGACCACGAACACATCGCCGTTACCGGTCATGATCGCTTGGGCAGCGGTGTGCAGCGCGCTCATCGAGGAGCCACACAGGCGGCTGACGGTCTGGCCAGCGGCGGTGTGCGGGATCTGGGTCATCAACGACGCCATGCGCGCGATGTTCCAGCCCTGCTCCAGGGTCTGGTTGACGCAGCCCCAGATCACGTCTTCGACTTCGTTCGGGTCAACCTTGACGTTACGTTCCAGCAACTTGCTGATCAGGTGCGCCGACATGTCTTCGGCGCGGGTGTTGCGGTGCATGCCGCCCTTGGAGCGGCCCATCGGTGTGCGACCGAAGTCGACAATCACCACGTCTCTTGGATTCAAGCTCATAAATATTCTCGCTCTAGTCGTCTGGGCGCTTAACCGAAGAAGCTCTGGCCATTTTTGGCCATTTCACGCAGCTTCGCGGTCGGGTGGTACAGCGGGCCCAGATCAGCGTATTTGTCAGCCAGGGCAACGAACTCGGCCACACCGATCGAATCGATGTAACGCAGCGCACCACCACGGAATGGAGGAAAACCAATACCGTACACCAGGCCCATATCGGCTTCGGCGGCGGTTTCAACGATGCCGTCTTCCAGGCAACGCACGGTTTCCAGGCACAGGGCGATCATCATCCAGTTGATGATGTCCTCATCGGACACCTCACGCTGCTCGTAGATGACCGGCGCGAGCACTTCGTGCACCGAAGGGTCGGCCACTTTCTTCTGCTTGCCCTTCTTGTCGGCCTCGTAAGCGTAGAAGCCCTTGCCGTTCTTCTGGCCCAGGCGCTTGGCTTCGTAGAGCGCGTCGATCGCCGAACGGCGGTCGTCTTTCATGCGGTCCGGGAAGCCTTCAGCCATGACGTCGCGACCGTGGTGGCCGGTGTCGATGCCGACCACGTCCATCAGGTACGCCGGGCCCATTGGCCAGCCGAATTTTTCCATAACCTTGTCGATACGCACAAAGTCCACACCGGCGCTGACCAGCTTGGCGAAACCGCCGAAGTACGGGAACAGCACGCGGTTGACCAAAAAGCCCGGGCAGTCGTTAACGACGATCGGGTTCTTGCCCATTTTCTTGGCGTAGGCAACGGTAGTAGCAATCGCCAGCTCACTGGACTTCTCGCCACGGATCACTTCCACCAGCGGCATCATGTGCACCGGGTTGAAGAAGTGCATGCCGACGAAGTTTTCCGGACGCTTGAGGGCCTTGGCCAACAAGCTGATGGAAATGGTCGAAGTGTTCGAGGCCAGAATGGTGTCTTCTTTAACCTGGGCTTCTACTTCGGCCAGTACGGCTTGCTTGACCTTCGGGTTCTCGACAACCGCTTCGACCACCAGGTCGACGTGGCCGAAATCGCCGTAGGACAGCGTAGGACGAATGCCGTTAAGCACTTCAGCCATCTTCGCTGCGGTCATGCGACCTTTATCAACGCGGCCCACCAACAGCTTGGCGGCTTCCGCCAGGCCTTGCTCAATGCCGTGTTCGTTGATGTCTTTCATCAGGATCGGCGTGCCTTTGGAGGCCGACTGATAGGCGATACCGCCGCCCATGATACCGGCGCCGAGTACGGCAGCCTGTTTCACGTCTTTGGCGATTTCGTCGTAGGCCTTGGCCTTTTTCTTCAGCTCCTGATCATTCAGGAACAGGCCGATCAGGCTCTGGGCAGCCGAGGTTTTCGCCAGTTTGACGAAGCCTGCAGCTTCCACTTCCAGGGCTTTGTCGCGACCGAAGTTCGCGGCTTTCTGGATGGTCTTGATCGCTTCAACCGGCGCCGGGTAGTTCGGGCCGGCCTGGCCTGCCACGAAACCTTTGGCGGTTTCGAACGACATCATTTGTTCGATGGCGTTGAGCTTGAGTTTTTCGAGCTTTGGCTGACGCTTGGCCTTGTAGTCAAATTCGCCGCTGATGGCGCCTTTGATCAGGTTCAGTGCAGCTTCGGCCAGTTTGTCCGGGGCAACCACAGCATCGACGGCACCGACTTTCAGCGCGTCTTCGGCTTTGTTTTCCTTGCCGGCGGCAATCCACTCGATGGCGTTGTCGGCACCGATGATGCGCGGCAGGCGCACGGTGCCGCCAAAACCTGGGTAGATGCCCAGTTTGACTTCAGGCAGACCGATTTTGGCGGTCGCCGACATGACACGGAAGTCTGCGGCCAGGCACATTTCCAGGCCGCCGCCCAACGCGATGCCATTGATCGCGGCAACGGTTGGCACGTTGAGGTCTTCGAAATCGCTGAAAATCTTGTTGGCTTCGAGGTTGCCAGCCACCAGCTCGGCATCGGGCAGCTTGAAGTTGTCGACGAATTCGGTGATGTCTGCGCCGACGATAAACACGTCCTTGCCGCTGGAGACGATCACGCCCTTGACCGAAGCATCTGCTTTGATGGTGTCTACGGCCTGACGCAATTCATTCAGGGTTAGACGGTTGAACTTGTTGACGGACTCACCCTTGAGGTCGAATTTCAATTCGACGATGCCACTTTCAAGAGCCTTAACCGTGATGGCTTTACCTTCGTAAATCATCAACTGATCTCCACGATATGGAAGCTGAACAGTACACATTGGACGCTGGCCTCTGGTTGGACATTGATTATTGGGTCAATGCTCATGCCAATCCGCCAGGCACACCCGCCAACGCGCTAGTCGGGGTTCTGTATGAGCGGTCTGACAGACAAACGCTCAATTCATACGCCCGTTTGATTTGGGTACGTCACCTTCATCCAATTCCGGGCAATTGTCAATCGCTCGAAAGGCTAGGAAAAACGCGACTTTCCAGTCAGTTCAGAACCCAGGCCCACGGCTTACGCCTGGCCAATATTCAACTATTCACGAAATCAATAATGGAAATTTTGTAGGAAAAGGCTGTACAGAACAGGATATGCCGCTAGGCTAGCGACAACCTTAATGCGCCTGGATGAACATCCGACGCATGCATCACAGATTTACCGGCCTGCCTGGCCAACTCCAGCCCGATGATGATGTCGGGCTTTTTATTGCCTGGGTTTTATCCGATAGGCATCAAGCCAGGGCCTTGAGCAGCGCATCAATGTCCTTCAACACACTCGCCTCGCCCTTCTCGCCCCAGTACAGGGCGATCATTTGTTTGTCCGCCTCGACCTTGTAGACGTTATCCGGCAGGGTCGCAAAGTGCGCCAACAACGTCTCATCGACGCACACTTCGCGCCACTGATTGACCCAAACCCCAGGCTCCAGCTGCCAGTAACACCAAAGGGCCGGCGCACTTGCGCGGCGCGGTCGGCAGTACTGCGCGCAAGGGCTTGGCGGCTCGTGCTTGAGCCAGTACGGCCAGTCCTGCGGCGCCAATTGCATGGCCAGGCCGATGCGGCGCGCCTCCATTCGCAGGGCCATGCGCCCGCTCTGATGGCGCGAGGGGCGCAACCATGCCAGAGGGCTCAGTACCACGAGAAGGATTGACACCACTATCCAGACCGTCATATGTGTACTCCCGAATTACTAGATGAGCGGATTTGACCTGACGCAACCCCATCCGCTTGAAAGCAGCCATACTGAACTTATTGCAGTCCCCTGGAGGAACGCGCCATGTCCAACGAACACTCCTACAAACATATCCTGGTCGCTGTCGACCTGACCGAAGAGTGCGACCCAGTGATCAAGCGCGCGCAGGCTTCAGCAATCGCCAACGGCGCCAAGCTGTCACTCGTGCATATCGTCGAGCCTATGGCCATGGCGTTTGGTGGCGACGTGCCGATGGACCTTTCCCAGTTGCAGCAACAACAGTTTGATCAGGCCAAGGAGCGCCTGGATCGGTTGATCCTCAAGTACCCGGAAGTAACCAAGGAAAACTCCCACCTCACCTACGGCCAGCCCCGTCAGGAAATCCACCACCTGGCCAAGGAACAGGGCTGCGACCTGATCGTGGTCGGCAGCCACGGCCGTCATGGCCTGGCGTTGCTGCTGGGCTCGACCGCCAATGACGTACTGCACGGCGCGCCGTGTGATGTGCTGGCGGTAAAACTGGTAAAAAATACTTAAGAACGGCGCCAAACAACTGTGGGAGCGGGCTGATGTGGGAGCTGGCTTGCCTGCGATAGCATCACCGCAGGCCAACTGACGCACCGCGGTGCCTGCATCGCGGGCAAGCCCGACTCCCACACAAGCCGTCCCACATGTCTAATCGCACTTCATATAAAAAACCCGGTATTCATCAGATGAACACCGGGTTTTTTAGTGCGCTTGAATCAATCAGGCATCCAGCTCGGCCCAACGCTCAACCAACACTTCCAGCTCCTGGTTCAACGTTTCCAGGGACGCAATGACCTTGGCGGTTTCCGCCGCCGGACGCAGGTAGAAACCTGCGTCAGCCATTTCCGCTTCTACTGCGGCAATCTGCTGTTCCTTGGCGTCGATATCGCCCGGCAAGGCTTCCAGCTCACGTTGCAGCTTGTAGCTGAGCTTCTTCTTGGTCGACGGTGCAGCGTCCTGGGCCGGAGCAGCAGCGGCAGCCACTGGCGCAACGACAGCGGAGGTCAGGTCGGCCTTGCCGGACTTGCTCTCGGTCACGCCCAGCAGGCGCGGCGAGCCGCCCTGACGCAGCCAGTCCTGATAACCACCGACGTATTCACGCACCTTGCCTTCACCTTCGAAGACCAGCGTGCTGGTGACCACGTTGTCGAGGAATGCCCGGTCGTGGCTGACCATCAGCACGGTGCCGTTGAAGGTCAGCAAGACCTCTTCCAGCAGTTCGAGGGTTTCCACGTCGAGGTCGTTGGTCGGTTCGTCGAGCACCAGCAGGTTGGCCGGCTTGCTGAACAGCTTGGCCAGCAGCAGGCGCGCACGCTCACCACCGGACAAGGCTTTCACCGGCGTACGTGCGCGTTGCGGGCTGAACAGGAAGTCGCCCAGGTAGCTCAGCACGTGGCGGCTCTGGCCGTCGATGTCGATAAAGTCGCGGCCTTCGGCGACGTTGTCGATCACGGTTTTTTCCAGGTCCAACTGATGGCGCAACTGGTCGAAGTAGGCCACGTCGATGCGCGTGCCCTCTTCTACCGTGCCGCTGGTCGGTTGCAGACCATTGAGCATCAGCTTGAGCAAGGTGGTCTTGCCGGTGCCGTTGGCGCCCAGCAGGCCGATACGGTCGCCGCGCTGCAGGACCATCGAAAAGTCTTTGATCAGGAACGGGCCGTCCGGGTGATGGAAGCTGACGTTTTCCAGCACCATCACCTGCTTGCCCGACTTGTCGGCGGTATCCAGCTGGATATTGGCCTTGCCGGTGCGTTCACGGCGCTCGCTGCGCTCAACGCGCAGGGCTTTCAAGGCGCGTACACGGCCTTCGTTACGGGTGCGACGGGCCTTGATGCCCTGGCGAATCCAGACTTCTTCCTGGGCCAGCTTTTTGTCGAACAGCGCGTTGGCAGTTTCTTCAGCGGCCAGCGTGGCCTCTTTGTGCACCAGGAAGCTGGCGTAGTCGCCGTTCCAGTCGATCAGGCCGCCACGGTCCAGTTCGAGGATGCGCGTGGCCAGGTTCTGCAGGAAGGAACGGTCGTGCGTGATGAACAGCACGGCGCCCTGGAAATCCTTGAGGGCTTCTTCCAGCCAGGCGATTGCGCCGATGTCCAAGTGGTTGGTTGGTTCGTCGAGCAGCAACAAATCCGGCTCGGACACCAGCGCCTGAGCCAGCAGCACGCGACGACGCCAGCCGCCGGACAACTCGGCGAGGGTCTTGTCGGCCGGCAGTTGCAGGCGGCTCAGGGTGCTGTCGACCAGTTGCTGCAAGCGCCAGCCGTCACGGGCTTCGAGGTCTTGCTGGACGTGCATCAGCTTGTCCAGGTCCTCTTCGGTGACGCAGTTCTGCGCCAGGTGGTGGTATTGCGCGAGCAACTCGCCGACGCCGTCCAGGCCTTCGGCAACCACGTCGAACACTGTCCGTCCGTCGGCCACCGGCAATTCTTGCGGCAATTCGCCGATCTTCAGGCCCGGGGCACGCCAAACAGAGCCGTCATCGGGCTTCTGATCGCCTTTAACCAGCTTCATCATGCTGGACTTGCCGGTGCCGTTGCGGCCGATGATGCACACCCGCTCACCACGGGCGATCTGCCAGGACACCTTGTCCAACAACGGCATAGCGCCGAAAGCAAGGGACACATCGCTGAATTTGAGCAGGGTCATACGCTTCTCCAAAAACTGGGCGCGCATTCTACCTGACTTGAGGGTGGGATGCGGCCGGCATTTTCGCTGGCGACACGTTCTGCAGGACATTTACGATGAACTTCAGCCAGCCGGCCGGCAAAGCTTTCGCCGGTCGCTGGCAAAAGGCTAAGCTAGGGGCAATCAGTGTCGGCGGTGCCGGTGCTAGTCGTGATTTCTCTGCACGGACGTCTCATGCGCAGTCGCCTTTTCAACTTTTTATCTTGTCTGCTTCTTTCCGCCACCGCCGTTCAATCCGCCCAGGCCGTGGACCTCACCACCCAACGTCAATATTACGATGAAGCCAAACGCGCCCTCGCCAAAGGCGACAGCGGGCCGTACATGCAATACAGCCAGGCCCTGGCCGACTACCCGCTCACGCCGTACCTGGCCTATGACGAGCTGACCGCGCGGCTGAAAACCGCGAGCAACGAGGAAATCGAACAGTTCCTCGCTAAAAACGGCGACCTGCCCCAGGCCAACTGGATGAAGCTGCGCTGGTTGCGCTGGCTGGCCGACCGTGGCGACTGGCAGACGTTTGAAAAGTACTACGACGCCAAACTCAATTTCGTCGAACTGGACTGCCTGCATGGTCAGTACCAGCTCACCCATAACTTGAAAGCCGAAGGCTACAAGACCACCGAAAAACTCTGGCTGACCGGCAAATCCCAACCCGCCGCGTGTGATGCCACGTTCGGCCAGTGGGCCGCCGATGGCCAACTCACTGAACAGAAAATCTGGGACCGCGCCAAGCTCGCCGCCGAAGCACGCAACTACGCCCTGGCCAACAGCCTGGTGAAAACCCTGCCGACCCTTGGCGCCCAAGGCCGCCTGATGGTCGACGTGGCGCAAAAGCCGGACATGCTCAGCGACCCGTCGCGCTTCCTGCCGGCCAACGAGGCGATGTCTGACGCCGTCGGCCTGGGCCTGCGTCGCCTGGCACGCCAGGACCCGGACAAGGCCATGGCGCTGCTCGACGGCTACGCCAGCAGCATGCACTTCTCCCGTGACGAAAAAGTGTCGATCGCCCGTGAAATCGGCTTGACCCTGGCACGCCGCTACGACCCGCGCGCGCTGGACGTAATGACCAAATACGACCCGGAGCTGCGTGATAACACCGTCTCCGAATGGCGCCTGCGCCTGCTGCTGCGTCTGGCACGCTGGGAAGATGCCTACCAGTTGACCCGCAAACTCCCACAAGACCTGGCGACCACCAACCGCTGGCGTTACTGGCAAGCGCGCAGCCTGGAGCTGGCCGAGCCGAAAAACCCGCAGCCGCTGGTGCTGTACAAAAACCTCGCGCAGGAACGGGATTTCTACGGTTTCCTCGCCGCCGACCGCTCCAAAGCGCCGTATCAGCTGAAAAACAAGCCGCTGGTGATGAGCCAGGCGCTGGTCAACAAGGTCCGTAACACGCCCGGTGTACGCCGCGCGCTGGAGTTTTATGCACGTGGCCAGATTGTCGATGGCCGCCGCGAGTGGTACCACGTGAGTCGCCACTTCAACCGCGATGAAATGGTCGCCCAGGCCAAGCTGGCCTATGACATGAAGTGGTACTTCCCGGCGATCCGCACCATCAGCCAGGCCCAGTACTGGGATGACCTGGATATCCGCTTCCCGATGGCCCACCGTGACACCCTGGTGCGCGAAGCCAAGGTGCGTGGCCTGCATTCCAGCTGGGTGTTTGCCATCACCCGCCAGGAAAGTGCCTTCATGGACGACGCACGCTCCGGCGTCGGCGCCAGCGGCCTGATGCAACTGATGCCCGGCACCGCCAAGGAAACCGCGCGCAAGTTCAGCATCCCGCTGGCATCCCCGGCCCAGGTGCTGGACCCGGACAAAAACATCCAGCTTGGCGCCGCCTACCTGAGCCAGGTGCACAGCCAGTTCAACGGCAACCGCGTGCTTGCCTCCGCCGCCTACAACGCCGGCCCAGGGCGCGTACGCCAATGGCTGCGCGGTGCGGATCACCTGAGTTTTGATGTGTGGGTGGAAAGCATCCCGTTCGACGAAACTCGCCAGTACGTGCAGAACGTGCTGTCTTATTCGGTGATCTACGGGCAAAAACTCAACTCACCGCAGCCGCTGGTGGATTGGCATGAGCGGTATTTTGATGATCAGTAAGGCTGACTGACGAAGAGGCTGCGGCGGTTTTACTGGTGCGGGGGCTTGGTGTGGCCAGCAGGGTTAATGTGGCCAGCAGGCCTGTTGTGGCGAGCAGGCTTGCCCTGCGCTGGAGTGCGAAGCGCTCCCATTCAGGCGCCTCGGTATAACCGTTCAAACCGAGTAGACAGGTTTTGGGGCTGCTACGCAGCCCAACGCGGGGCAAGCCCGCTCGCCACAAAAACAGCACAATGCAGGCCGGCTAACCCTCGCTTTTCGCGACCTCATCACCCTCATTGAACTGCAACGCCGCCAACCGCGCATACAGCGGATTGCTCGCGATCAACTGCTGATGCGTGCCCACCGCCACCAGCTTGCCCTGGTCCATCACCGCAATGCGGTCGGCGTTTTTCACCGTTGCCAACCGATGCGCAATCACCAAGGTGGTGCGGCCCTGCATCAGTTGCGGCAGTGCCTGCTGAATCAAATGCTCGCTCTGGGCATCCAGTGCGCTGGTGGCTTCGTCCAGCAGCAGGATCGGCGCGTCCACCAACAACGCACGGGCGATGGCCAGGCGTTGGCGCTGGCCGCCGGAGAGGCCCATGCCGCCGTCGCCAAGGTGGGTCTGATAGCCCTGGGGCATTTGCAGGATGAAGTCGTGGGCATGGGCGATGCGCGCCGCGGCCTCGACCTGCGCGGTGGTGGCGCACGGGTTGCCGTAGCGGATGTTTTCTTCGACGCTGCCGAAAAACAGCGCCGGGCTTTGCGACACCAATGCGAAGTGGCGGCGCAGGTCCATCGGGTCGAGCGCGGTCAGCGGGTGGCCTTCGAGCAGGATGCGGCCGTGCTGGGGGTCATAGAAACGCAGCAGCAGGTCGAAGATCGTGGACTTACCGGCGCCGGATGGGCCGACCAGTGCCAGGGTTTCGCCGGGATGGATGGTCAGGCTCAAACCGTCGATGGCGTAGCTGTCCGGGCGCGACGGGTAGGAAAAGCGCAGGCCTTGCAGTTCCATGCGGCCGCTGACGCGCTCCGGCAACCGTACGGTGCCATCGGCGGGGGCCTGGATTTCATTGCTCGACTGCAACAACTCGCCAATCCGCTCAGCAGCACCGGCGGCGCGTTGCAGTTCGCCAAGCACTTCGCTCAACGTGCCGACCGCGCTGCCGACGATCAGGCTGTAAAACACGAACGCGGCCAACTCACCGCCGGAAATACGGCCGCCAATCACGTCCATCCCGCCGACCCACAGCATCACGCCAACGGCGCCGAGCACCAGCATGATCACCAGCGTAATCAGCCAGGCGCGTTGCACGATACGCTTGCGCGCCGTGGCAAAGGCCTCCTCCACGGTAACGGCAAAACGCTGCTCGTCCTGGACCTGATGGTTGTAGGCCTGCACGGTCTTGATCTGGCCGAGGGTCTCGGACACATAACTGCCGACGTCAGCGATGCGGTCCTGGCTCAGGCGCGAGAGGCTGCGCACACGCCGGCCGAAAATCAGGATCGGCGCCAGCACCAGTGGCAGCGCGATCACCACGATACTGGTGAGCTTGGGGTTGGTGACAAACAACAGCACGATGCCGCCGATGACCATCAGGGCATTGCGCAGGAACAGCGACAGCGAGGAGCCGATCACCGATTGCAGCAAGGTGGTGTCGGTGGTCAACCGCGACTGGATTTCCGAGCTGCGATTGTTTTCGTAAAAGCCGGGGTGCAGGTAGATCAAATGGTTGAACACCTGCCGGCGAATATCCGCCACCACCCGCTCGCCGATCCACGACACCAGGTAAAACCGCGCAAACGTACCCACGGCCAGGCCCAGCACCAGAATCATGAACAGACCGATGGACTGGTTGAGCAGGTGCGGCGACTGCGTCATGAAGCCCTGGTCGACCAGCAGGCGAATGCCCTGCCCCATGGACAAGGTGATGCCGGCCGTGACGATCAGCGCCAGCAAGGCACCCAGCGCCTGCCAACGGTAGGGCGCGATAAAGCGGCTGGCCAAGCGGATCGCACGGCGTTGAAGGACTGAGAACATGGAGGGCATCACCTGCGCAGGGGAGATAAGTATCTACACCACAACATTGGGGGAACTTGAGTAAATAACAATGAGTCAGGTTAATTATGCCCGCCGATGCTGATCTCTAGAGGTTATCGGTCTAACCCCCCGCTGGAAATTTGTATCGCTTTCTGGTGGACTGGTTGTTCGAACCGGTGACTTTGTAAGGAGTTGTAATAGCTTGGTCACGCGGGGGGCTTAATGTAAGAAACACAGTAGGTACACAACCTGATGAGGAGACAGGCCATGACCTTGCAAAACAGCAGCGATGCCAAGATTGAAGTGATCCGCCAACCGCAGCATCTGCCTTGCTCCGTGATCGACGCTCAAGGCCGCGAAGTGCAGATTACCGAAGAGATGATCCAGCAAGCGTGCCGCGAACTGGAACAGCGCCTGGTCAAGCCTGCGCAGCAAGGCTGATACGCCCGAGCTCTTTCAAACCCGGCCCCTGTGGCCGGTTTTTTATGCCGCGCGTCAGAGCAGTTCGGCGCCCAGGGCGGTGACGATCGCCGACAGCGCGGCAGAGTCGCCATTGATTCGCACCTTCAAGCCGTCAATCTCTCGGCGCTGCGGGTAATGCTTGCGCAGCAGGTCGAACGCCTTGCGCTGCTCGTCCACAGAGCCTACGAGGCTACGGCGCAAATCCGCGTCATCACGGCGCGGGTCGTACACGCTGCGGCACAAGGTCGCCAACGCCCAGGCCGGGTCGGTCGAAGCGTTCAAGTGCACCTCGGCCAGCCACGGCTGCGGCAGCAGATCACTTAGCTGGATGCTCGGCGCCTGGCCCAGATGGGCGCAGAACGCCTGATAAATCTGTGCAGTGCCGCGCTGCTTGCCGTCGAGGCTGTAACCGGCGATATGTGGGGTTGCCAGCACACACAGGTCAGCCAAATCGACATCCACTTCGGGCTCGCCTTCCCACACGTCCAACACCGCTTGCAGGTCCTCACGCTCCAGCAACACTTCACGCAGGGCAGCATTGTCCACCACCGGGCCACGGCTGGCGTTGATCAGCCAGGCGCCAGGCTTGAGGCGGTTGAGGCGCTCGCGGTCAAACAAATGCCAGGTGGAGCCGTTGCCGGATTTGGTCAGCGGCGTGTGCAGACTGATGACGTCGCACTGCTGGATGATCTGTTCGAGGCTGACGTAATCGCCGTCTTCAGCGATCTGGCGCGGCGGGTCGCACACCAGCACGTTCCAGCCCAGGCCCTTGAGCACCTTGACCAGCCGCCCGCCGACTTCACCGGCACCGACAACGCCGTAGGTGCGCTGATTGAGGTCGACGCCTTCAATTTCGGCCAGGGTCTGCAGGCTGCCCAGCACATAGTCCACCACGCCACGCGCATTGCAGCCCGGCGCGCTGGACCAGGTGATGCCGGCCTGCTTGAAGTAGTCGAGGTCCAGATGGTCGGTGCCGATGGTGCAGGTGCCGACAAACCGAACCTGTGTGCCTTCCAGCAACGCGCGATTGACGTTGGTCACCGAGCGCACTAGCAGCACGTTGGCCTGCTCGACCGTGGCGCGGTCGATGGACCGGCCTGGCACCCGGCGAATCTCGCCAAACCCTTCGAAGAATGCATCGAGCAGCGGGATATTTTCGTCGGCAACAATCAGCATGGCAGGCTCCTTTCGCGGACCAGCAGTGTACAGGGATGCGATCTGTGTAACACCGCAGATGCCGGGTGAGCAGTGCTGATGTGGGAGCCAGACTTGCCCGCGATAGCATCACCTCGGTACAGCTGATAGACCGAGGCGTCTGCATCGCAGGCAAGCCAGCTCCCACATAAGCCAGTCCACACAGGATTAATGCGGCTGCCGCAGGAGCGCTTACAAATCGCTAACACAGGTTTTTTCCTGACCGGTGCGTCAGCGCGTAGACTGCGCCGTCCTTTGCAACACTTTTACTGGACACTCGCACGTGAACACCGCCACCACCGCCCTCTCCCGCCCCGCCCGCGTCAGCCGCGAGGTGCGCAGCCTGCTGACCCTGGCCCTGCCGATCATGATCGGCCAACTCGCGACCACCGCCATGGGCTTCGTCGACGCGGTCATGGCCGGGCGTGTGAGCCCGCGAGACCTGGCAGCCGTGGCCCTGGGCAACTCGATCTGGATTCCGGTGTACCTGCTGATGACCGGCACTTTGCTGGCCACCACGCCCAAGGTCGCCCAGCGCTTCGGTGCCGGCCACTACTCCGAGATCGGCCCGCTGGTGCGTCAATCGTTGTGGCTGGCCGTGGTGGTCGGGCTCACCGCGCTGCTGATGCTGGTCAGCGCCGAGCCGATCCTGCATGCGATGAATGTCGACCCCGAGCTGATCAAACCGTGCATGGCCTACTTGCACGGCATCGCCTCCGGCATGCCGGCCATCGCCCTGTATTACGTGCTGCGCTGCTTCAGCGACGGCCTGGGTCGCACGCGGCCGAGCATGGTCATGGGTCTGTGCGGGCTGGCGCTGAATATTCCGCTGAACTACGTGTTCATTTATGGCCACTTCGGCGTGCCGGCCATGGGCGGCGTGGGTTGCGGCTGGGCCACGGCAATCGTGATGTGGGTGATGATGCTCGGCCTGGCCGCTTGGACCCGCTGGGCACCGGCCTATCAGAGCAGCGAGTTGTTCAAGCATTTCGACTGGCCAAAATGGTCGGTGATCAAGCGTGTGCTGAGCATTGGCCTGCCGATCGGCATTGCGGTGTTTGCCGAATCGAGCATCTTTGCGGTGATCGCCCTGCTGATCGGCAGCCTGGGCGCCAGCGTAGTGGCCGGGCACCAGATCGCGCTGAACTTCAGCTCGCTGGTGTTCATGATCCCTTACTCGCTGAGCATGGCCGTTACCGTGCGAGTCGGCCAGGCCCTGGGCCGTGGTGAGCCGCGTGAAGCGCGTTTTGCCGCTGGGGTCGGCATGGGCACGGCACTGACTTACGCGTGCCTGTCCTGCAGCCTGATGCTGCTGTTTCGCGAGCAGATTGCCACGATCTATACGCCTGACCCGTCGGTGATCCACGTGGCGTCGATGCTGATCGTGTTTGCGGCGCTGTTCCAGTTTTCGGACGCGATCCAGGTCACGGCCGCTGGCGCGCTGCGGGGTTATCAGGACACACGGGTGACCATGGTGCTGACCTTGTTCGCGTATTGGGGCGTGGGGTTGCCGGTGGGTTACGCGCTGGGGCTGACCGATTGGCTGGGCGCCGCCAGTGGACCCAGCGGCCTGTGGCAGGGACTGATCGTGGGCTTGAGCTGCGCCGCCGCGATGCTGGTGATCCGCCTGACACGCAGCGCGCGCCGGCGGATTCGCCTGGTTTAATCGGCCTTCTTGCGAATCCAGTACAGGTACGTACCAGCCTGTTCCTGCTGATCCACCAGTTCGTGGTCAAGGAACACGCAGAATTTGGGAATATCGCGGCGGGTGGACGGGTCGGTCGCGATCACCTTGAGCAAGCCGCCGGGCGGCAAGTCGCGGATGTGCTGGTGCAGCATCATCACCGGCTCCGGGCAGTTGAGGCCGGTGGCGTCGAGCACGGCGTCTGCCGGCAAATCGAGGGGCTGATTCATACATCACTCCTGAAACGGGCGCCGCTCAACATACGGGAGCGGGCTTGCTCGCGAAGACGCGGGCACATTCAACATAAATTTCGACTGTTATACCGCTTTCGCGAGCAAGCCCGCTCCCACATTGGTCTTGTGGTTACCTCAAGGTGTCAGCGGGACTTCTGCTTCTTCACATCCACCAGCCGACGCAAGTGGCAGGTCACTTCCTCACGGTCGTGGTACAGCTGCTTGCAGCCGATCTCAACACGAATACCACGCGCCTTGAAGCCGTCTTCAATGCGTTCCAGCAAACGCTTCACCTCGGCGTAACGCTGCTTCATCGGCAATTTCAGGTTCACCACCGCCTCACGGCAATAGCCTTCGCCAATCCAGGTTTCCAGCAGGGCCGCGTTACGCGCCGGCTTCTCGACGATATCGCAGACCATCCAGTCCACCGGCTGCTTGGGCACAAAGGTAAAGCCGTCGGCCATCAGGTGCTGAACCAGGCCGGTGTCCATCAGGCTTTCGGCCATTGGGCCGTTGTCGATGGCGGTCACCAGCATGCCACGGTTGACCAGTTGCCAGGTCCAACCGCCGGGCGCTGCGCCGAGGTCGACGCCGGTCATGTCGCTGTGCAGGCGCTCATCCCACTGGTCGCGGGGGATGAAGTGGTGCCAGGCCTCTTCCAGCTTCAGGGTGGAGCGGCTGGGCGCCTCACGCGGGAACTTGAGGCGCGGGATGCCCATCGGCCACATCGCCGAGTTGTTCGACTCGGCCAGGCCCATGAACACTTCGCGGCCGCTCTTGAAGGTCAGCAGCAGGCGCGGCTTGCTCGGGTCATCGACCAGCTTGCCGGCATTCAACAAGGCTTTGCGCAGGTGCACTTCGAATTTCTTGCAGAAGTTCGACAGTTCCTTGCCGTCGTTGGTGTCGACCATCTCCAGCCACAGGCTGCCGCACACCGGGAAGCCTTGCAGGTGCGCGAGGATCACGCTGATACGGTCTGTTTCCGGCAGGTCGATGAACACCCCGCGCGCCCACTGCCTTGGGAAGATCAGCTCGGCAAAGCGCTGGCCGTGCATCAGGCGCTGGGCGCCGTCCTCGATGGTGCAGACAAATTCGGCGCAGGCGCTGCCGGTCTTGGTCTTGGCATAGCCGGAAACGTTCAGGCGCGCGGCGTGTTCCGCGATCTCGGAACAGACTTCGCCTTCAAAACCCGGCCGGCAGTGCATAAAAAGGGTGTTCATCAACTCTCCTGGTGAATCAACCGGCATTGCGCTATCGCACTACCTGTCATGAAAACGCGCGCATGATAGCCGAGTTCGGAACCTTGGACTTAACGATAGAGTCCAGTTATTAGCCTGCTAATGAAAACAGGGCTAAGTTGAAAGCTCTGTTCGTCCCGTCAGGTCCGTAGCCGTGCGGACCATAAGGAGTCATGTAATGTCATCCCTTGATAGCCTGAGAACCCTTAAAACCGTGCAAATCGACGACAAGACTTACCACTACTTCAGCTTGCCCGAAGCCGCCAAGAGCCTGGGTGACCTGGATAAGCTGCCGATGTCCCTCAAGGTGCTGCTGGAAAACCTGCTGCGCTGGGAAGACGGCAAAACCGTCACCGGCACCGACCTCAAGGCCATCGCCGCCTGGCTCAAAGAGCGTCAGTCCGACCGCGAAATCCAATACCGCCCGGCCCGCGTGCTGATGCAAGACTTTACCGGCGTGCCCGCCGTGGTCGACCTGGCCGCTATGCGCGCCGCCGTGGCCAAGGCTGGTGGCGACCCGCAGCGCATCAACCCGCTCTCCCCCGTGGACCTGGTCATCGACCACTCGGTGATGGTTGACAAATTCGGCACCACCAGCGCGTTTGAGCAAAACGTCGACATCGAAATGCAGCGCAACGGCGAACGCTACGCCTTCCTGCGTTGGGGCCAAAGCGCCTTTGACAACTTCAGCGTGGTGCCACCGGGCACCGGCATCTGCCACCAGGTCAACCTTGAATACCTGGGCCGCACCGTGTGGACCAAGGACGAAGACGGCCGCACTTACGCCTTCCCGGACACACTGGTAGGCACCGACTCGCACACCACCATGATCAACGGCCTTGGCGTACTCGGCTGGGGCGTGGGCGGCATCGAAGCAGAAGCGGCGATGCTCGGCCAGCCGGTGTCGATGCTGATTCCGGAAGTGATCGGCTTCAAGCTCACCGGCAAACTCAAGGAAGGCATCACCGCCACCGACCTGGTGCTGACCGTGACCCAGATGCTGCGTAAAAAAGGCGTGGTGGGTAAGTTCGTCGAGTTCTACGGCGACGGCCTGGCCGACCTGCCGCTGGCCGACCGCGCCACCATCGCCAACATGGCTCCTGAATACGGCGCCACCTGCGGCTTTTTCCCGGTGGATGAAGTGACGCTGGACTACCTGCGCCTGTCCGGCCGCCCTGCCGAAACCGTCAAGCTGGTGGAGGCCTACACCAAGGCCCAGGGCCTGTGGCGCAACGCCGGCCAGGAGCCGGTGTTCACCGACACCCTGGCGCTGGACATGGGCACCGTCGAAGCCAGCCTCGCCGGGCCGAAACGCCCGCAGGACCGTGTGTCGCTGCCGAATGTGGGCCAGGCCTTCAGCGATTTCCTCGACCTGCAATTCAAACCAACCAGCAAAGAAGAAGGCCGCCTGGAAAGCGAAGGCGGCGGCGGTGTCGCCGTGGGCAACGCCGACTTGGTGGGCGAAACCGACTATGAGTACGACGGCCACACCTATCGCCTGAAAAACGGCGCCGTGGTGATTGCCGCGATTACCTCATGCACCAACACGTCCAACCCCAGCGTGATGATGGCCGCAGGCCTGGTGGCAAAAAAAGCCGTGGAAAAAGGCCTGACCAGTAAACCCTGGGTAAAAACCTCGCTGGCGCCTGGCTCCAAAGTGGTCACCGACTATTACAAGGCAGCGGGCCTCACCCAATACCTTGACCAACTGGGCTTCGACCTTGTGGGGTACGGCTGCACCACGTGCATTGGTAACTCGGGGCCATTGCCTGAACCGATCGAAAAAGCCATCCAGAAAGCCGACCTCGCCGTCGCCTCGGTGTTGTCGGGCAACCGCAATTTCGAGGGCCGCGTACACCCCCTGGTGAAAACCAACTGGCTGGCCTCGCCGCCCCTGGTGGTCGCCTACGCGTTGGCCGGTACGGTGCGCATCGACATCAGCCGCGAGCCGCTGGGCGAAGGCAAAGACGGCCAGCCGGTGTACCTGAAAGACATCTGGCCAAGCAGCCAGGAAATCGCCGACGCCGTGGCCCAAGTCAGCACCGGCATGTTCCACAAGGAATATGCCGAGGTGTTTGCCGGCGATGAGCAGTGGCAAGCGATTGAAGTGCCGCAAGCGGCGACTTACGTATGGCAGAAAGACTCTACGTACATCCAGCACCCACCGTTCTTCGACGACATCGCCGGGCCACTGCCGGTCATCGAGGACGTCAAAGGCGCCAATGTACTGGCCTTGCTGGGCGATTCGGTAACCACCGACCACATCTCCCCTGCTGGCAACATCAAGGCCGACAGCCCCGCCGGGCGCTACCTGCGCGAGCAGGGCGTGGAGCCGCGTGAATTCAACTCCTACGGCTCACGCCGGGGCAACCATGAAGTGATGATGCGCGGCACGTTTGCCAATATCCGTATCCGCAACGAAATGCTCGGCGGCGAAGAAGGCGGCAACACGCTGTACATCCCCACCGGCGAGAAAATGCCGATCTACGATGCGGCCATGAAATACCAGGCGTCGGGCACACCGCTGGTGGTGATCGCCGGCCAGGAATACGGCACCGGTTCCAGCCGCGACTGGGCAGCCAAGGGCACCAACTTGCTGGGAGTCAAGGCGGTGATCGCCGAGAGCTTCGAGCGGATTCACCGTTCCAACCTGGTGGGTATGGGCGTGCTGCCGTTGCAGTTCAAGCTGGATCAGAACCGCAAGGCGCTCAAACTCACCGGTAAGGAGAAGATCGACATTCTTGGGCTGACCCATGCCGAGATCGAGCCGCGCATGAACCTGACGTTGGTGATTACGCGTGAGGATGGCAGCAGCGAGAAAGTCGAGGTGCTGTGCCGGATCGACACCCTCAATGAAGTCGAGTACTTCAAGGCGGGCGGCATCTTGCACTATGTACTGCGCCAGTTGATCGCCTCTTAAGCAACACTGCAAAACCAATGTGGGAGGGGGCTTGCCCCCTCCCACATTTCAACCTGTGTTTAACCTTTCAAATCAGCTGAACAACCACTTCCACAGCAGCACCAGCACCACCACCGCCAGCACCGGCCGCGCAATGCGGTAGGCCTTGGGATGCTTGCGTTTCCATTGCTTGACCACGCCGCTGAACTTGTCGCTGAAGGTCTTGCTCCAGGCATACGCCTGGTTGATCCCGCCAACACGTTCATCATCCAGATTCTGCGGCGCAGTTGCGCGGCCCAACTGCATGCTGACCCAACGGTTGACGCGGGTCATGAGGCGATTGCTCAGCGGGCGTTCGATGTCGCAGAACAGGATCACGCGGGTCTGGTCGGTTTCGTTCTTCACCCAATGCACGTAGGTTTCGTCGAACATCACGTCCTCACCGTCGCGCCAGGCATAGACCTGACCATCGACGAAGATGCGGCAATCGTCGGAGTTTGGCGTGGACAACCCGAGGTGATAGCGCAGCGAACCGGCAAACGGGTCGCGGTGCGGGTTGAGGTGACTGCCGCCCGGCAACAGCGCGAACATCGCGCCCTTGACGTTGGGGATGCTGCTGACCAGGGCCACGGTTTTCGGGCACAGCGCCTCGGCCGATGGCAGCGGTTTGTCGTACCACTTGAGGTAGAAACGCTTCCAGCCCTTCTTGAAGAACGAACCGAAACCGGCGTCGTTGTTCTTTTCGGCGGCGCGGATGTAACCCTCGTCGAACAGGTGCATGGCCTCTTCGCGGATCACTTCCCAATTGTCCTTGAGCACATCCAGCTCCGGGAACTTGCTGCGGTCCAGGTACGGTTTGGACGGCACGGCCGAGAACAGGTACATCAGGGCGTTATAGGGTGCGAACAGCGCCGAATGGTTGACGAACTGACGCAACATCGGCAAACGCGCCTTGCCACGCAGGTGCACATACAGCGTGCTGCCGATAAACAACAGCAACACCGACAGTTTGGCGGCCAAAGAAAAGGTCATGCAGCAACTCCTGGAAATAAGCGCCTGGCCAACAGCCTCCCGTCGAAGGGAAACCAGACGTAGCAGCCGGCCATGATAAACACTTGGGCCATTATGCAGAAGGCCCAGGCCGACCGGCTGACATAAATCAACACCCTGAGGCCCTTGTGGCTGGCGGGTTTGTCGTGGCCTGCAGGCTGGTTGTGGCAAGAAGGCTTGTTGTGGCGAGCGGGCTTGCCCCGCGTTGGAGCGCGCAGCGCTCCCACTTCAGACGCCGCGGTGCAACTGATAAACCGCGGCGTCAGGTTTTGGGGGCTGCTTCGCAGCCCAACGCGGGGCAAGCCCGCTCGCCACGACAAGCCCTCTTGCCACGGTGAACCGATCAGGCCTGGGTTTCCTGGTCGGTGAACAAATCGCTGAACAGCATGCTCGACAGGTAGCGCTCACCGGAGTCCGGCAGGATCACCACGATGGTCTTGCCCTGCATTTCCGGTTTCTCGGCCAAACGCACGGCCACGGCCATTGCGGCGCCACAGGAAATACCGCACAAAATCCCCTCTTCCTGCATCAGGCGCAGGGCCATGGCCTTGGATTCCTCGTCGGTCACCCGCTCTACGCGGTCCACCATCGACAGATCGAGGTTTTTCGGCACAAACCCGGCGCCGATGCCCTGGATCTTGTGCGGGCTCGGCTTGATCTCTTCACCGGCCAACGCCTGGGTGATCACCGGCGAAACGATCGGCTCGACCGCCACCGACAGAATCGGCTTGCCCGCCGTGTTCTTGATATAACGCGACACGCCGGTGATGGTGCCGCCGGTGCCTACGCCCGCCACCAGCACGTCCACGGCACCATCGGTGTCATTCCAGATTTCCGGGCCGGTGGTTTTTTCGTGGATCGCCGGGTTGGCCGGGTTTTCGAACTGCGCCGGCATGAAGTAGGTGGCCGGGTCGCTGGCGACGATCTCGCCAGCCTTGTCGATCGCGCCTTTCATGCCTTTGGCCGGCTCGGTCAACACCAGCTCGGCGCCAAGCGCCTTGAGCACTTTACGCCGCTCGATGCTCATCGACGCCGGCATGGTCAGCAGCAGCTTATAGCCACGGGCGGCGGCGACAAACGCCAGGCCGATGCCGGTGTTGCCGGAAGTCGGTTCTACAATGGTCATGCCCGGCTTGAGTTTGCCGGTGCTTTCGGCGTCCCAGATCATGTTCGCGCCAATGCGGCACTTCACCGAATAACCCGGGTTACGCCCCTCGATCTTGGCCAGGATGGTCACGCCACGTGGTGCGATGCGGTTGATCTGCACCAGGGGCGTGTTACCGATGGAGTGCGCGTTGTCTGCAAAGATACGGCTCATGACGGGTCCTTAAGGCAATTTCAACAAGGCCACAAGGGTATGCCTCGGGCTGGTGGGCGTCCAGTCAGAGGAACGTTGCGCCGGTGCGCGCGGTCCATCGCCTATAACGTTGGAGAACCTGCACATGAAACGTCGCTACAGTGGGCTGCTATGGATCGTCGCCGTACTGGTGGTAGTACTGATTGCCCTGGACCTCGCCCTGCCCTACCTGGTGCGCAACTACCTGAACGACAAGCTCGCCGACATGGGTGATTACCGCGGCCAGGTCACGGATGTGGACGTGGCGCTGTGGCGCGGGGCCTATAAAATCAACGGCCTGCAGATCGTCAAAGTCGACGGCAAAGTGCCGGTTCCGTTCGTCAAAGCGCCGGTGATCGACGTGTCGGTGAGCTGGCATTCGTTGTGGTACGACCATGCGGTGGTGGCCGAGGTGCAGTTCTTCCAGCCCGAGCTGAACTTCGTCGACGGTGGCAACCAACAGGCATCGCAGACCGGTAAAGGCACCGACTGGCGTGAACAGTTGGGCAAATTGTTGCCGATCACCCTTAACGAAGTCCGCATTCAGGACGGCAAGATCGCCTTCCACAACTTCAATTCCAAGCCCGCGGTGAATATCTACGCCACCCAGGTCAACGCCAGCTTCTACAACCTGACCAATGTGGTGGACATCAAAGGCAAGCGGGACGCCACCTTTGAAGGCAAGGCGCAATTGCTCGGCCAGGCGCCACTGGAAGCCACCGCTGCTTTCGACCCGCTGAGCAACTTCGAAGACTTCGAATTCCGCTTTCGCGCCAAGGATATTCAACTCAAACGCCTGAATGACTTCGCGTCGGCGTACGGCAAGTTCGACTTCAAGGCCGGCACGGGCGATGTGGTGGTCGAAGCCCAGGCCGAAAAAGGCCAACTGAGCGGTTATATCAAGCCGCTGCTGCGCGACGTAGAGGTGTTCGACTGGAAACAGGATGTCGAAAACAAGGACAAGAATATCTTCCGCTCGATCTGGGAAGCCGTGGTCGGCGCCAGCGAGACCGTATTAAAGAACCAGAACAAAAACCAGTTTGCTACCCGCGTGGAACTCAGCGGCAGCGTGCACCAGCAAAATATCAGCGCGTTCTCGGCATTTTTGGCGATTTTGCGTAATGGTTTTATTCAGGCATTCAATGCCCGGTATGAACAACCCAAGCCCAGTGCAAACTGAGCCGCACGCCCTACCGGGAGACGGGCTATCGGTTAGCGTGCCAACGGATCAATGACAACAACGAGTAAGGACACTGAGCATGCGCATCACAGGCTGGATACTGACAATTCTTGGCTACCTCTTGGCCTATTCAGGCTTCGTGAAAATAGTGGGGTTCGCCATGCACGGCGGCCCCCTCGCCGGCATGATGATCCTCGCCGGCATCGGCACGCTGGTGTTAGCCGCGCTGGCCCTGTGGGGCGGCAGCAAGCTCAGGGACTAAGCGGAAGCGCGGGCGTACGCGTTGGAGAAAGCCGCCAAGGGTCGCGTGTGACCGGCCATTCAGAGACTGAATAACCCGTCTGCGTTCACAGTCGCCGGGGCCGCGCGGTATAGTCCGGGCATTGATGAATTCGAGGAATGACCGATGAAGTTCGAAGGCACCCAGGCCTATGTGGCTACCGATGACCTGAAACTGGCCGTCAACGCCGCCATCACCCTGGAGCGGCCGTTGCTGGTCAAGGGCGAGCCCGGCACCGGCAAGACCATGCTTGCCGAGCAACTGGCCGAATCCTTTGGCGCCAAGCTGATCACCTGGCACATCAAATCCACCACCAAGGCGCATCAGGGCCTCTACGAGTACGACGCGGTCAGCCGCCTGCGCGACTCGCAACTGGGAGTGGACAAAGTCCACGATGTGCGCAACTACCTGAAGAAGGGCAAGCTCTGGGAAGCCTTCGAGTCCGAAGAGCGGGTGATTCTGCTGATCGATGAAATCGACAAGGCCGACATCGAGTTCCCCAACGACCTGCTGCAAGAACTCGACAAGATGGAGTTCTACGTTTACGAAATCGACGAGACCATCAAGGCCAAGAAACGCCCGATCATCATCATTACCTCCAACAACGAGAAAGAGCTGCCGGACGCGTTCCTGCGCCGCTGCTTCTTCCATTACATCGCCTTCCCCGACCGCACCACCCTGCAAAAGATCGTCGACGTGCACTACCCCGACATCAAGAAAGACCTGGTCAGCGAAGCACTGGACGTGTTCTTCGACGTGCGCAAGGTGCCAGGCCTGAAGAAAAAGCCGTCCACCTCCGAGTTGGTCGACTGGCTCAAGCTGCTGATGGCCGACAACATCGGCGAAGCCGTGTTACGCGAACGCGACCCCACCAAAGCCATCCCGCCGTTGGCCGGTGCCCTGGTGAAAAACGAGCAAGACGTGCAGTTGCTGGAACGTCTGGCCTTCATGAGCCGTCGCGGTAATCGATAATGTTGCTCAACCTGTTCAATGAAATGCGCGCCGCCAAGGTGCCGGTGTCGGTGCGCGAGCTGCTCGACCTGATCAATGCGCTGAAACAGCGTGTGGTCTTCGCCGACATGGACGAGTTTTACTACTTGGCCAGGGCGATTCTGGTCAAGGACGAACGGCATTTCGACAAGTTCGACCGCGCGTTCGGTGCCTATTTCAACGGCCTGGAAAAGCTCGACGACCACCTGCAGGCGCTGATTCCCGAAGAGTGGCTGCGCAAGGAATTCGAACGCTCGTTGAGCGATGAAGAGCGTGCGCAGATCCAGTCCCTCGGTGGCCTGGACAAGCTCATCGAAGAATTCAAGAAACGTCTGGAAGAACAGAAAGAGCGCCATGCCGGCGGCAACAAGTGGATCGGCACCGGCGGCACCAGCCCGTTCGGCTCCGGCGGCTACAACCCGGAAGGCATCCGTGTGGGTGACGCCGGCAAGCGCCAGGGCAAGGCGGTAAAAGTCTGGGACCAGCGCGAGTACAAGAACCTCGACGATCAGGTGGAGCTGGGCACGCGCAACATCAAGATTGCCCTGCGCCGCCTGCGCAAGTTTGCGCGCCAGGGTGCGGCCGAAGAGCTGGACATCGACGGCACCATCGACCACACCGCCCGCGATGCCGGGCTGCTGAATATCCAGATGCGCCCGGAGCGGCGCAACACCATCAAACTGCTGTTGCTGTTCGACATCGGCGGCTCAATGGACGCCCACGTGAAGATCTGCGAAGAGCTGTTCTCCGCATGCAAGACCGAGTTCAAGCACCTAGAGTACTTCTACTTCCATAACTTCGTGTACGAGTCGGTGTGGAAGAACAACCAGCGCCGCACCTCCGAACGCACCTCCACCCAGGACTTGCTGCATAAATACGGCGCCGATTACAAAGTGATTTTTATCGGCGATGCGTCGATGGCGCCGTATGAAATCACCCAGGCCGGCGGCAGCGTCGAGCACTGGAATGAGGAGCCTGGGTACGTGTGGATGCAGCGCTTCATGGCCAAGTACAAGAAGCTGATCTGGATTAACCCGTACCCGAAAGACACGTGGGGGTATACGGCGTCGACGGGGATTGTGCGGGAGTTGGTGGAAGATCAGATGTATCCGCTGACGCTGCGGGGCCTGGAAGAAGGGATGCGCTTTCTCTCCAAGTAACTCAAACCTCCCATGCACCATAAATCCAATGTGGGAGGGGGCTTGCCCCCGATAGCAGCGCCTCAGTCAATGCATTTGGCACTCAAAGACCGCCATCGGGGGCAAGCCCCCTCCTACATTGTTAGCCTTCGCTGAAGCGCTGCAAAAAGTCCACATGCTGGCGATGCGCTGTCTCCTGCACCACCGGCGCCAAGCGCACCTTCTCCCCCGGCAAACACTGCGCCAGCCGCGCCAGCGCCAAGGGCGTCAACGCGCCTAAACGCGGGTAGCCGCCAATGGTCTGCCGATCATTGAGCAACACAATCGGCTGCCCATCCGGCGGCACCTGGATCGCTCCCAGCGGAATCCCTTCGGAGATCAACGACGGCCCCTGATACTGCAACGGCGTGCCCAGCAGACGCATGCCCATGCGGTCGGCGCGGCTGTCCAGCGCCCATTCGGTGTTGAAGGCATCGAACAAACTCTGGCCGCTGAATTGACCGATTTGTGCGCCGACAATCACGTCCAGCGGCGCAGCGGGTTGCAAATCCGCGCTACTCAACACCTTCATCGCACCGCCCGTTCCGGAATACATCAACCGCCCGCCTTCGACCAATGCCTTGCCGAAACCGTCAAGCCCGCCCAATTCCTCTCGCACCACCGTGGCGCAACTGCCCAGCACCTGCGGCGCATCAAACCCGCTTGGCGCCGCCAGGTAGGCCCGCGCGCCATTGAACGGCTGGGTAAAGCGCAAACGCTGACCCTTTTGCAGGATAAAGCTGCGTCCCGGGCTGATCGCACGCTCATCGATGTACGCGCCCAGATCCGCGCCGGCCAATGCCAGCAAGCAATACGCCTCGGCCTGCACGGTGAACCCGCCCAAGGTGATTTCCACCACTGGCGCATCCAGCGCGTTGCCCAGCAGCCAATTGGCCCAGGACATCGACACCCAGTCCAGCGCGCCACCCTGGGTCACGCCCAGGTGCCGCACGCCAAAGCGGCCGGCATCCTGCAACAGGCACAGCGGCGTGCTGGCCTCGATCAACAAGCGGCTCATGCCTGCGCCTCCAACGGCGCGTCATCGCCACCCAGGTTGATAAATTCGGCGTGGCCGACCGCCTCGAAACGCACCGTATCGCCGGGCTGCATCAGGCTGTAACCGTCGCGTTCGCGGTCGAACAGCTTGGCCGGGGTGCGACCGATCAGGTTCCACCCACCGGGCGAGACCACCGGGTACGCGGCGGTTTGCCGCTCGGCAATGCCGACGCTGCCAGCCGCCACGCGCTTTCGCGGGGTATTCAGGCGCGGCGTCGCGAGGATTTCGTCCACCAACCCCATAAACGCAAAACCGGGGGCAAAGCCGAGGGCGAACACCTGGTATTCATGGGCACTGTGGCGGCGGATCACGTCTTCAACCGACAGACCGCTGCGCTGGCTGAGCAAGCTCAGTTCCGGGCCGACACTCAGGTCGTACCACACTGGCAACACGTGACACTGGCCGCTGCCCTGGGCCTGAGGCTGCAGGTCGGCCAGCGCCTGGCCGATCAACTCCCTGGCCTGCGCCGGGCTCAACGCGGTGAGATCGTAATGCACCATCAGCGTGGTGTAGGACGGCACCAGGTCCACCAACGCTGGGCCAAAACCTTCGCGCAGACGTTGAGTGGCAGCAAGCATCCACGGCATGTTGGCTTCGGCAATCACATCAAACAGACGCACCATCAGGCAGTCGATCGCCACCACTTCAATGCGTGGCTTCATGCTGGCTTCAGCGCCTCGCGGATACGCTTCACGGCGGCCACCGAACTGGCGTTGTCGCCGTGCACACACAAGGTGTTGGCCTGCAACACCAAGGCGCTGCCATCGCTGGCGGTCAGGGCGTCGCCGCGGGAAATAGTCAGGGCCTGCTGCACGATGGTTTCGGAGTCATGGTGCACGGCGCCCGGCAACTGGCGCGAGACCAGATGCCCTTTGTGGTCGTAGGCACGGTCGGCAAAAGCCTCGAACCACAAGGTCACCCCGTACTCATCGCCCAGGGCCTGGGCCGCGCTGTTGTCGCGGGTGGCCAGCAGCATCAGCGGCAGGTCGCCATAAGCGGCCACGGCCTGGATCACTGCGCGCAATTGCGCAGGGTTGGCCATCATGTCGTTGTACATCGCGCCATGGGGTTTGACGTAGCTGACCCGCCCGCCTTGCGCACGGCAGATGCCGTCGAGGGCGCCGATCTGGTAGTGCAGCAGGTCCTGGATTTCCTGCGGTGTGTAGGCCATGGAGCGGCGGCCGAAGCCTTGCAGGTCCTGGTACGCCGGGTGCGCCCCCACTTGCACGCCGTGCTTGAAGGCCAGACTGACGGTCTTGCGCATGATGCTCGGGTCGCCGGCATGAAAGCCACACGCCACGTTGGCACAATCAATGAACGGCATGACCTCGGCGTCCAGACCCATGGTCCAGTTGCCAAAGCTTTCGCCGATGTCGCAATTCAATAGCAGACGGCTCACGGTGGGTGCTCCTCCAGGCGTTGTTTTTCAGGCGTTGTATTTTTTGTAGTGTGGGATTTTTCGTACAGAACTGGCAACTTGTCCTCACACCCCAACGACGCTTATCGTGGAATAGCTCGATTTTTGGCGTTTGCCCGGTGCGGCGTCCAACTAATAAAAACCGATCCATGCATAAGAAAAGTTGATCCCATGAATTTGAAGTTCCTCGAAACCTTCGTCTGGGTGGCCAAGCTCAAGAGCTTTCGCCTGACCGCCGAGAAGTTGTTCACCACCCAGGCCTCGATTTCCAGCCGCATTGCCGTGCTCGAGAGCGAGTTGGGTGTGAAGCTGTTTCTACGCGACTCACGCGGCGTGAGCCTGACCCCGGAAGGCTTGAAGGTGCTCGATTACGCCGAGCAGATGATGGTGACCATGCAGGGCTTGAAGCAGTCACTGGAAACCACCAGCAGCAAGGTCGGGCGGATTCGCATCGGCGCGATGGACACGGTGATTCACACCTGGCTCAGCCCCTTGGTGGCCGAATTGATGGACCACTTCCCGTTGGTGGAAATCGAATTGGTCGCCGATACCGCATTGAACCTCAGCGATCAACTGCAAAAAGGCTTCCTCGACCTGATCCTGCAAACCGACCTGCTGCGCCTGGAAACCGTGCGCAGCCTGGAACTGGCCAGCCACCCGATGGCCTGGATCGTCGCCAGCCATTCCCTCTACAACCGAGACTACGCCTCCCTCGCCGAACTGGCCCAGGAGCGCATCATCACCTACTCGAAAAATTCCCACCCGCACCAGGACGTGCTGAGCCTGATGCAGCCCAACGGCGTCGCCGCGCCGCGCATGAACTGTGTGAATTCGGTGTCGGCGATTACCCGCCTGCTGCGCGATGGCTTCGGCATCGGCGCACTGCCGCCGGTGCTGGTCAGCGAGGAACTGGCGCGCGGGGAGTTGGTGATGCTGCCGATGGGGCAGAAGCTGCCGAATTTGCAGGTGGTGGTGTCGTGGCGGGTGGGCGTGGAGTTGGTGGAGGAGATTGTCGGGCTGTGCCAGAAGGTGGTGGCCCGCTATGCCGAAGAGGTCGGCGAAGCGAATATGGTACTGACGAAACCGGATTAAACCCGTGGGAGCTGGCTTGCCTGCGATAGCGGTGTATCCGTGGCAGATGGGCAAGCTGACCCACCGCTATCGCAGGCAAGCCAGCTCCCACATTTGACCAAGCTGAGTTTAGAGGCCTTTCAGGTCTCGCTCTTCAATCGGCCGGCTCTGGCGCAGGCGCTTGCCGCCCAACACCACCCAGTCGATCAAGCGGAACAGGCATTCAATGCCGAACGACAACAGCATCGCGCCGCCCAGGCCCCAGCCCATCGCCTCCGGCGTCAGCAGGATCTGATAGCTGTAGCCATTCCAGGTTTCCAGGCGAATCGCCGGGTCCGCCGCCACCGCCACCTGCAGGGCGCGGATGTACCACGGGCCTTGCATGGCCTGGAATTGCTTGTCCAGCGCCACTTGCCGATCAAGCAGGGTGCCCAGGCTGTTGGCGTCGCTCTGGAACACCGGATCATCACTGGCGCGGTAATGCGCCACCAATGCCTGCAAATCACCGTTGAAGAACTGCCGTGCGGTGCTTTCAAACCCGCTGAGGCCGGTCTGGGCCTCGATCAGGTGGGCCTCGACGCGCTTGGCGTAGTCGTTGATGAAACCCGGCACCTGCACACCAACCAACAAGCCAATGGCAAACAGCACCAACCGCAGATAACTGAGCAGCATGGTCGATATCCTTACTCGGTAATGCCCTGGCTGACGCATTCACCGCGTCGCCACAGGCTCCATTGGCCCGGTTCGTAGCGGGTCCAGTTTTCGTTGTCGGTCAACGGCTCGGTGGCGATCACGGTGACCACGTCATTTGGCGTGGTTTCGGCCTGAAAATCGACGATCACGTCGACATCTTTCAAGCGCGCCGGGCCAAACGGTGCGCGCCGGGTGATCTGCGCCAGCTTGGTCGAGCAGTAGCAAAACAGCCAGTCACCGTCGCTGAGCAGGCAGTTGAACACGCCTTTGCTGCGGTACTCGGCGCAGGCGGCAATCAGGTCCGGCAGCACTTGTTCGATGTCCACCGGCTCGGGGAAGGCTTCGCGCACGCGGTTGAGCAGGTCGCAGAACGCGGCTTCGCTGTCGGTATCGCCCACCGGCCGGTAGAAGGTGGCACGCGGGTTGAAGTCCGCCAGCTGGCCGTTATGGGCAAAACACCAGTTGCGGCCCCACAGCTCGCGCACGAACGGGTGGGTATTGGCCAGGCTCACCTTGCCCACGTTGGCCTGGCGGATATGGCCAATCACCACTTCACTTTTGATCGGATAGCGCTGCACCAGCAGCGCGACTTCCGACTCACTGCTGGCGGCCGGGTCCTGAAACAGGCGCAGGCCACGGCCTTCATAGAACGCGATGCCCCAACCGTCGCGGTGGGGGCCGGTACGCCCGCCCCGCTGCATCAGCCCGGTAAAGCTGAACACGATGTCGGTGGGGACGTTGGCACTCATGCCCAATAATTCACACATGCCAGGGCTCTCGCTGCAGGGCGGACGACGTCAAAGGCGCGGTTCGACGCGCATTCCGCTGGCAGGCGCCGGGCGACTGAACGGCTCGTCGTCCTCGTCAACCGTCTCGGCAGCCAGGGCGGCATCGACAGCGGCCTTGCGCTCACGCCGGGCGTTGGCAGCGCGCTCGATGGGCCAGCGGATCAGCACAAACACGATATACACGCCAAACGCGATCATCGTGTACATGAACAGATCGGAAATAGCCCGCCAGGCGTTATTGCCGACATGCAGCACCAGGTCCAGGGCCGTGATCGCCACGGCCGGCGCGAACTGGGTCTTGACCGGATCGACGATGGTCGGGCTGAACAGCAGCACCGCCATCAGCAACTGCAGCGGCTCGCGCAGCCAGCGCCAGATCCAGCGGGTCATGCGCCACCACACCAACAGGCAGCCCAAAGCGGCGAAGGCGTAAAGGCCCCAAGCGGTCAGATAGTCGTTCTCGGTCATGGTGTCCATGGCAAGGTAGGCAAACAGGCGGCTATGATAACGGCTTTTGCGTGTCTCGGCTGCAATGCCTGCCACCATCCGCCAGACAGAGAGCGATCCATGCCTTCATCGACCCACATCACTGCCGCCCCGATTGCCCGCAAGGCCGAAGGCCAGGACCCGTACGCCTGGCTGCAAGCGCGTGACACGGCTGAAGTCCTCGATTACCTCAAAGCCGAAAACGCCTGGCAGGAGGCGCAACTCGCCGATCAGCAGGCGCTGCGCGAAACCCTGTTCGACGAGATCAAGGGCCGCATTCTCGAAACCGACCTGTCCCTGCCCTCGCCGTGGGGCCCGTACCTGTATTACACGCGCACCACCGCCGGTGACGAATACGCCCGCCACTACCGCTGCCGCCGCCCGGCAGATGACAGCAACACAGTGGACGACAGCAGCGAAGAATTGCTGCTCGACCCCAACGTACTCGCCAACGGCGGCTTTTTCTCGCTGGGCGCGTTCAGCATCAGCCCCGACCACCAGCGCCTGGCCTACAGCCTGGACACCAGCGGCGAAGAGATTTACACCCTGTACGTGAAGGAGTTGGCTAACGGCAAAGTCAGCGAACTGGAGTTTCAGGACTGCGACGGCAGCATGACCTGGGCCAATGACAGCCTGACCCTGTTCTTCGGCGAACTGGACGACACCCATCGCCCACACAAACTGTATCGCTACCGCCTGGATGGCACGGCGGCGCAGGAAGTGTTCCACGAGCCTGACGGACGTTTCTTCCTGCATTGCTACCGCTCCAGTTCCGAGCGCCAGTTGCTGCTGGCCCTGGGCAGCAAGACCACCAGTGAAATCTGGGCGCTGGACGCCAACCAGCCGCACCTCGACTTCACTTGCCTGGCGCCACGGGTCGAAGACCACGAATACGATGTCGACCACGGCCAGCGCAACGGCGAGTGGACCTGGTTTATTCGCAGCAACCGCGACGGTATCAACTACGCGCTGTTCGTCGCCGCCGACACCGGCAGCGTGCCCACCGAAGATCAATGGCAAAACCTGATCCCGCACAGCGACGAAGTGATGCTCGACGGCGTGAGCCTCAATGCCAGCGCGATGACCTTGAGCCTGCGTATCGGTGGCCTGCCAGTGATCGAAGTGCACCCTCAGGACGTGCCAGCCTATCGCGTCGAATTGCCCGACGCCGCCTACAGCCTTTATGTGCAAAACAGCCTGGAATTCCCTAGCGACAAAATCCGTCTGCGCTATGAAGCGCTGAACCGTCCGGCCCAGGTGCGCCAGCTGGAATTGGCGAGCGGCGCGCAAGCCGTGCTCAAGGAAACGCCGGTACTCGGCGTGTTCAACGCCGACGACTACGTCAGCCAACGCCTGTGGGCCACGTCTGCCGATGGCACCCAGGTGCCGATCAGCCTGGTGATCAAACGCGACCAACTGGGCAAACCGGTGCCGCTGTACCTCTACGGTTACGGCGCCTACGGCCACAGCCTCGACCCCTGGTTCTCGCACGCGCGCCTGAGCCTGCTGGACCGTGGCGTGGCGTTTGCCATCGCGCACGTACGCGGCGGCGGCGAACTGGGTGAAGCCTGGTACCGCAACGGCAAGCAGGCACACAAGCAGAACACCTTCAGCGACTTTATCGCCTGCGCCGAGCACCTGATCGCCGAGGGCCTGACCACCTCCAAACAACTGGCCATCAGCGGCGGCAGTGCCGGCGGCCTGTTGATCGGCGCGGTGCTCAATCAACGCCCGGAGCTGTTCCAGGCGGCGATTGCCGAAGTGCCGTTCGTCGATGTGCTCAACACCATGCTCGACCCGGAGCTGCCGCTGACCATCACCGAATATGACGAGTGGGGCAACCCTGAAGAACCAGAGGTGTACGAACGCATCAAGGCCTACGCGCCGTACGAGAACGTCAGCGCCCAGGCCTACCCGGCCCTGCTGGTGATCGCCGGCTACAACGACAGCCGCGTGCAGTACTGGGAGGCAGCCAAGTGGGTGGCCAAGCTGCGCGACACCAAGACGGACGACAACCTGCTGCTGCTCAAGACCGAACTGGGCGCCGGCCATGGTGGCATGAGCGGGCGTTATCAGGGATTACGTGATGTAGCGCTCGAATACGCATTTGTGTTCAAGGCGCTGGGCTTGATTTAAGGAACTTAGCACGGCGGTCCTGTCTGAACACACAGACCGCCTACTTGATTGATGGACCAAGATTGCAGCTATGCCTCAACCAACTTTATTGAACAATGAAATCCGCGACATGCTCATGGACTGCGGCCTGTTCGACCCTTTGCTGCCGGAAGATTTTCACGTCGCCGCCGGCTACTTCAACATCAGCAGCATTGCCCAGGGCGAAGTGATCTTCGTTGAGGGCGATGCCGGCACGTTCATGTGCATCATCCACAGCGGCCAGGTGGCCGTGCAGAAAACCAACCATGAAGGCCAGCGCCTGACCATCGCCACCCTGCGCAGTGGGCGGGCGTTTGGCGAAATGGCGGTGCTCGATGGCGAGCGGCGCTCTGCCAGTTGCCTGGCGGCCAGTGATTGCGTGCTGCTGAACCTGGGCAAGGATTCCCTGGAAAAAATGCTCAACGAAGCGCCCAGGATCGCGGCCAAGATCATCCGCGCGATTGCGATCGCCTTGTCCAAACGCCTGCGCATGGCCGACGGGCAATTGCTCTCGCAACCGTTTTAACCGCCGGGCGTCTTCGGCTTGCTGTCATTTTGCAGCAGGCCAGGCACGCTCTGGTCCTTGGGCGGCGTTGGCAACACAATCGGCACCAGCGCGGGTGAACCGCTGGCGGTGGCTTTGGGCGCCACAGGCGGTGTGACTTGCGGGTACAACGTCGGTGTCGGTGTACCCGGCGCACCGGGCGTTGGCGCGGGTGCGACCGGAACGGTTTGCACCTCCTGAGCCTGGGCCGTACCCAATGTGAGCGCGCCAAGCACAATGACCGTTAGAATGCTGCACTTCATCGATGGCTCCATGGCCTGACCGGAATGTCGTAAGGCTACTCCCAACCGCGCAAGAATGCCCTTCCCAATGAGATTTCAATGAAACGTTTCGTTCTGCTCGACACCACTCCCATCCCCGATAACGGCGGTGCCTTGTGCCTGTTCGAATACGGCGAGGATTTTGTCATCAAGATCCAGGGCGGTGACGGCGGCCAGCTGATGAACACGCGCATGCACGGCTCCGAAGACGCGCTGGCGGAAATTCCCTGCCGCAAAGTGGCCGGGCGCCCGGGTTCGCGGGTGCTGATCGGCGGTCTGGGCATGGGCTTTACCCTGGCCTCAGCGCTCAAACATCTGGGCAAGACGGCCGAAGTGGTGGTCGCCGAACTGGTGCCCGGCGTCGTGGAGTGGAACCGTGGACCCCTGGGTGAAAAGTCCGGCCGCCCGCTGCTCGACCCACGCACCGTGATCCGCATGGAAGACGTGGCCAAGGTGCTGCAGGCCGAGCCTCAAGGCTTTGACGCGATCATGCTGGATGTCGACAACGGCCCCGAAGGCCTTACGCAAAAGGCCAACAGCTGGCTCTACTCGGCTGGCGGCCTGGCTGCCTGCGCCAAAGCCCTGCGCCCCAAGGGCGTACTGGCCGTGTGGTCGGCCAGTGCCGACAAGCTGTTCAGCGACAAACTGCGCAAGGCGGGTTTCAAGGCTGAGGAAGTGCAGGTGTTTGCCCATGGCAACAAAGGCACCCGGCACACTATTTGGATCGCCGAAAAACTCAAGGGCTGAATTCCGCAGGCACCCTAAATCCCCTGTGGGAGCTGGCTTGCCTGCGATTGCGCCGCATCAGTCGATACACATGTTGACTGAGATACCGCTATCGCAGGCAAGCCAGCTCCCACATTTTTGATCGGGGTTAACTTCGGGATTTGCGGTAATCGATCACATACGGCACTTTTTTCTCGACAGTCTTCTTCAACTCGGCTTGATCCAACGAGGTCATGCCGCCCAATTGATGGGCCGTGAAGCCGCTATCGCCTACCTGTGAACCCGGCGCCAGGCTGACCATGCGCTGGGCGACGGCTTCAATCGCGTCCTTGTAACCGCCCTTCTTGTTCAGGTTGAAAGCACCCAGGTCGATCTGCGTGCGCAGCCAATTGCCCCAGTAAAACTCCAGGAATTCCGGCGCGACGGCGCCATCGTCCGGCTTGCCGTAGGCGGCCTTGCGGGTGAAATACACCAGGCTGCGGAAGGTGTCGTCCTGCAGGTTCTTGAAGCCCAGGTGCGCCGGCAGTTGCTGCGGTGACAGCGGCTGGCCGTGATCGCCCTTGAGCCAGACCTTGCGCGCTGCTTGCATACGCTGCCAGAAGGTGGCCATGTCGGGGCTGTTGCTGAAATCATCGGTCACCTTGACCCACATGTTCAGCTGCGGGCCGCCGCCTTGGACTTCCCACAAGGTGGTGAAGCTGTGGTGACCGTCGGTCAGGTACAACTGGCGACCAGGGCCGACCACGACGGTTTTCATGTCATCGGGATGCGTGCCCACCGGGTCCTTGCAACTGAAGCTGGCGGGTTGGTGCAGGTCGGCCTTTTTGGGCACCTTGTCGGCCGCGCCCTGGCCGTTGGTTTCGCAGTATTCGTCGAAGACCTTGGCCGGCTTGTCGGCAAACAGGCCCAGGCTGTAGTAAATCTGGTCAAAGCCCACGACGGCCTGGGTCGGGTGCAATTGTTCAAGGGCCACCTCGATGATCTGGCCAGGCTTGGGCGTGGAGAATGCCTGGGCTTGGGCCGCCAGGACGCTGAGTAGCAGTGCTGCGGTCCATGTGTATAAACGCATTGGTGTCAGATCCTTGAGAATGAAGTGAGCCGATACTACAAACGATTGCCACTGCAAGGCTGTACCGCAGCTGAAAAAGCCAGCAGTCATTTACCCCGCAAGCGGCTAGAATCAACCCTATCCGTGAACCCCCAAATAGCCAGGAGCCATGATGAGCTCGACCAACCCGCCCTCCCACACCGCCAAGCTGGACCGCATCCTCGCCGATGCCCAGCGTGACCGGGAAATGGGCTATCGCGACAAAGCCTTGAAGATGTACCCGCACGTGTGTGGCCGCTGCGCGCGTGAATTTGCCGGCAAGCGCTTGAGCGAACTGACCGTGCACCATCGCAACCACAACCATGATGACAACCCCCAGGACGGTTCCAACTGGGAGTTGCTGTGCCTGTATTGCCACGACAACGAGCACTCGCGCTACACCGACCAGCAGTACTTCGGCGAAGGCTCCACCAGCAGCCCAACGATTGCCAAGGCCACGCACAACCCGTTTGCGGCGTTGGCCGGGTTGATGAAAAAAGACGACTGAGGTTCGTCGTTGCCTGTTATGGCCTCTTCGCGGGCAAGCCCGCTCCCACATTTGGAACGCATTCCCCTGTGGGAGCCGGGCTTGCCCGCGATAGCGATCGCCCAAGCAACCCAACAGCCCAAGCCGTATAATCGCCGTTTTTCTCCAAGGCACCCTTCCCCGTGGGCAATAAACGCTACAGCTGCATCGGTCTGTATAACCCCAAATCCCCCGAAAACGTCGGTTCGGTGATGCGTGCCGCCGGCTGCTACGGCGTGGCCTCGGTGTTCTACACCGGCGTGCGTTACGAGCGCACCCGGGATTTCATCACCGACACCAAGAAGGTCCATCACGACATTCCCCTGATCGGCATCGACGACCTGAAAAAGATCCTGCCGCTGGGTTGCATCCCGGTCGCCGTGGAGCTGGTCGAAGGCGCCCGCCCGCTGCCCGAATACACCCATCCTGATCGCGCGTTGTACATCTTCGGCCCCGAAGACGGCTCGCTGGACAAGGAGATTCGCGACTGGTGTGAAGACGTGGTGTACATCCCGACCACCGGCTGCATGAACCTCGCCGCCACTGTCAACGTGGTGCTCTACGATCGCCTGGCCAAGGGCAACAACACCCGCTCGGGCCCCAAGTACTGATTTTTTGGGAACATCCGGCGCCTGCAAGCAGTCAGCTACATATCACTTGCCTTGTTGGAGACAGATCATGAGCGACAGCAAAATCCTGCGACCTATCATCGAACACACGCCGTTTGAAACCCAACCGCCTCAAAACGTGCACGGCTGGGAGCGCATTGGCTCGGTGGCCGGCGGCGTGATGATGGTTGGCAAAGGCCTGCGCCGTGGCGGGATCTTCGGGCTCATCCAGGTGGCGATTGGTGGCGTGGCGCTGGTGCGCGGCGTGACCGGGCGCAGCTCGCTCAAAGACAAGCTGGAACAGGGCCGCCAGGAAATGAACAGCGTGCGTACCAAAATCGAGCGCGCGGGCGAAGAGCTGAAAAACCTGAAGACCAAGGCCGAAGTCGCCGCTGAAAAAGCCACCAAAACCACCGGCTGACGCCCCTCTCCAACCTATTGGAGAGCTAAATGTGGGAGCGGGCTCGCCCGCGAAAGCGGTGTATCAGTCGACAGGTGTGCTGACTGATCCACCGTAATCGCGGGCAAGCCCGCTCCCACATTTTGGCTTTGTGTATGGCCTAAGCTCAGCGCAATAATTTGCTATCCAACACCACCGACGACTCGCCGATCACACTGTCGGCCAACTGCACAAACTCCGCCGTCGTAATGCTGTTCGCGCGCATCACCGCCTGCGCAAGGTCATCCAGCGAGCGCTTGTTGTGGGTCTTCACGCGAATCTCGCGGTCCAGCTCCTGCAACACCACCACCGCCCGCGCGACGGTCGCGCCGTTGACGTGCTCGCCACGCAACGTGGTCACGTCCTTGCCCTCTTTGCTCAAGCGCGCCTGAATCGCGGCATACCGCTCATCGGTGATCCCGCCCGCGCGGCGCAACAGCTCGATGGCGTAATACTCGCCAAGCCCTTCGCTGATCCAGTCACTGGTGTCGTGATCATTGAAGCGCCCGATCGCCTGCACCACCTCACGGATCAACGCGCTGCTGCCGTTCTCGCTGACCAGCGGCGTGCGGCTGTTGAGGTAGACCGAGTCGCGCGACGCAAACACGCCACGGCGCATCGGGTCGCTGGCCCCCACCACCAGCAGCTTGGCCGGGTGACGCGGAAACGCGGCCTCCACTTGAGGCCAGACGAAGGTCAGCAGCGTCAGCACGTCCATGCGGCGCATGGCCTGGCCCTTGGGCGAGGCTACGGTGACCTCGGTTTCGCCCAGGCGCACACGACGGCTGCCGAGGGTGCCGGCGAGCATCCAGCCAGTAGGCCGATCGAACAGGCGGGAAACGTTGTCGATGCGGAATTTGTACTTGCCGATGCGCGGCCAGGCGGTTTCGACGCTTTTCCAGCCTGCCGGCAACTCGAACGCCAGGCGCGAGACCAGCTCGACGCCGTCCTGCTGGTCGAGCCGTGCAGCCGGCACCAGGTCTTCGCCTCGGAACAACGCCCAACTCGGCGTCATCCGCGCTTCATACACGCCAGGTTTGCGCGCGTGGGTCAGGCGTACCCGGTAGCTCAGGCTGGCCTTGTCGGCGCTGGGTTGCCACAGGCCCCGGTTGCCGGTGACCGTCCACTGGCCATCGGCCTTGAAGTCGCTGTAATCACCGTCGCGGCCCAGGTCGAAATTCAGGCTGCGCACCGCCGAGCCTTGGGACAGGCTCACATGCACCTCGGCTTGATCACTCTGGGGCAGCAGTTTGACGTGATAGTCGAGGTCGACTTTCTTCGCGCACCACGCGGGCAGGCTCAGCGCCAGCAACACAAAAGAGGCCGCCAGCTTGGTTGCCACCGTCATACACACTCCTTTTTCAGCCTGCGCGGAAGATCAGGTAATCCTCCCAGTCGTCTTCGGGCACACTGCCTTCGGCGAGCATGCGACCGGACTGGGAAATGCGTTCGTGGTGCACTGCATCGCGGTCGCCGCAGACCAGGTGGTGCCACAGCGGCAGGTCCTTGCGCTCGCTGACCAGGCGATAGCCGCAGGTTGGCGGCAACCACTTGAACTGGTCGGCCTGGCCTGGCGTGAGCTGGATGCAGTCGGGCACCGAGGCGCGGCGGTTGGGGTAATCGGTGCACTGGCAGGTGTTCAGGTCGAGCAGTTTGCAGGCAATGCGCGTGTAATAAACGCTGTTGTCCTCCTCGTCCTCAAGCTTTTGCAGGCAGCACAGGCCACAGCCGTCGCACAACGACTCCCACTCCTCCTGGTCGAGGTGTTCAAGGGTTTTGCGTATCCAGAAAGGTTCGACTTTAGCGGCCATGGCTCTACATCAGTATCGGTCGGTGAAAAGGCCGCCAGTCTAGTGCCCAAGGCCTCTGGGGCCAAGCGCTTGCGACTGGCGGTGTAACAACACTTGTCAGTGCAGTAAGCGCGCAGTAGCTTTGAACGCCGAATCGCACCTCAGGAACTGCCCATGACACGCGTTGCCGACTACCCGATCCACACCCAATTTACCGAACGCTGGTCGCCTCGCGCCTTTACCGGCGAGAGCATCCCGAAAGACACCCTGCTGAGCTTTTTCGAGGCCGCGCGCTGGGCGCCATCGGCCTACAACTCGCAACCTTGGCGTTTTCTCTACGCGCGCCGTGACACGCCGGATTGGGAACGCTTCCTGGGCCTGCTGAATGAATTCAACCGTACCTGGGCGCAGCATGCGTCGGCCTTGGTGATCATCGCGTCAAAAACCGACTTCACCGCCCCCGGCGCCAGTGAAGAAACCCCGGCGCTGTGGCACACCTTCGACACCGGTTCGGCCTGGGGCCACCTGGCGTTGCAAGCCAGCCTGAGCGGCTGGCACACCCACGGCATGGCCGGTTTCGATCAGGAACTGACCCGCAAAGAACTGAAGATTCCTGAAGGCTACGCGCTGCACGCGGCGGTGGCCGTGGGCAAGCTGGGCGACAAGTCGAGCCTGCCGGAGTACCTGCAGGGCCGTGAAGCGCCCAGCCCACGCAAGCCGTTGAGCGAGCTGGTGTCCGAAGGCGACTTCAGCCTGTAAGCCTTGCTGATATCCCCTGTGGGAGCGGGCTTGCCCGCTGCCACATCAGTAACCGCGTTCGAAGCTTACTTCTGCGCGTAACGCTTGCTTGGCTTGATACGCCCGCAGGTTCTGCACAAACAACTCCACCATCATGCCCGGCGAGGTTGGCGCCGAGCTGTGCCCGGTCAGCAGCAGCCCCCACGCGGTCCAGAACGGATGGCGTTGCGGCAGCGGTTCCTGGCGGCACACGTCGATCACCGCGCCGGCCAGGTGCCCTTCTTTCAGCGCCTCGACCAGGTCAGCATCAACCACGGCCACGCCGCGGCCAACGTTGATAAACAAGCCGGTCGGCTTGAATTGCTTGAACAACGCCGCATCGTACAAATCGTGCGTGTTTGGCGTGTTAGGCAGCAGGTTGATCACGTAGTCCACCTCGCCCACCAGACGGCCCAGTTGATCCAGCCCGGCCACTTCGATAAACGGCGCCTGCTCACGCGCGGTGCTGGCGATGCCGTAGAGCTTGACGCCAAACGGCAGCAGAAAATCGGCAACGCTCTGGCCGATATCGCCGGTGCCGACGATCAACACCTTGCGCCCGGCCAGGCTCTGGCCCATGCGGTTGTCCCACTTGCGCTCAACCTGGCTGACCAGGCGCGCGAGCACTTCGCGCTCGTGGCCGAGCATGTAGGTGAGCACAAACTCGGCCATGACCTGGCCAAAAATGCCCACCGCACGGGTCAGGCGATAGTCGCGTGGCAAGCCATCGGCCAGCAGCGGCGTGATGCCCGCCCAGGTCGATTGCAGCCATTGCGGCTGGTGGCCTTGGCGCAACAGGGTGGCGAGCAGATCCGGCTGGCCAAGCCATACCGGGCAATCGGCGGCCAGGCGCGACAGTTCGGCCGAGTCGCCGCTGGTCAGCACCTCAAGGTCCGGTGCCGCTTCGCTCAGCAGCTTGGCGTAGAGCGGGTAATCCTGTTCAGCAATCAGAACACGCATGGTTCAAACCTTTCAAAAACACTGCAGACGGCCGCCCGCATCCTTACGGCCACCGCCAACGAATACGTTTGCATTGAAGAAGGTGCCCGGGTTGGGGCACTGACCGATCACATCGGGTCGTTGCGGCGCAGCAGCTCTTCGGGCAAGTGTTCGATGTACTCATCCTCGGCCGGTGGCATTTGCAGGTGGTAGCCCTGCTTGTCGAGGTTTTCCAGGACCACGGTGATGTCCTCGCGGGACAGCTTGCGCTCCGGCGTCAGGATCATCTCGAACGCAAGATGGGCCTTGCCGAAGGCCGCCATCAACGGTTCGGGCACACGCTCCAACGCGTCGCTTTTGAGCACGTAGAGGTACATCCCGTCTTTTTTCAAGCTGCGGTAGATGGAGCAAATACGTTTCAAGGCTGTTCTCCGGCAGTGGCCAGGCTGTCGAGCAGCGCCTGGCCCATCAACTCGCGGCGCCAGCCACGCAGCGAGTCTGGCAATTTATAAGACCCATCGGGGTAGCCACTTTTGACCAGGGCTTCGAGGGTTTTCTTGCGCAGCATCAGTTCCGGCGCCATGTTCAGGCGTTCGGCTTCGGCCTGGCCCAAGGCCCGCAGATGCTTGATCAGCGTGGCGGCGTCCACCGGCAGCGGCTCGGCAACCGCCGGCGGCCACTGGTCCATGGGCACGCTGCCGGCGCGCTTGATCAGGTCCAGCAGAAACTGGCCGTCCTGACGTACGGTGCGCGGGTGCATGTCTTCGATTTTGCCCAGCGCGGCAAGGTTGTCCGGCTGGGATTTGGCCAGGGGCCACAACGAGTGCTCGCGGATAATGCGGTTGCGTGGCAGGTCGCGGGCACGGGCCTGCTGCTCGCGCCAGGCGCACAGTTCACGCAGCACGGCGAGCTGGGCGCGGGACAGTTTCCACGCCAGCTTGGCGTCGCGGTACACCTCGTAGGGGTCGACTTCGCGGCGCAGGTTGGCGACCAACTCGGCGCCGTCTTCCAGCACCCAGGCGTATTTGTCGTCTGAGAGCTGCGGACGCAGGCGGATGTAGACCTCGGCCAAGTGCACCGCGTCTTCGGCGGCGTAGCTCACTTGGGTCTCGGACAACGGCCGCTGCAGCCAGTCCGAGCGCGTTTCGCCCTTGGGCAACTCGATATCCAGCACGGCCTGCACCAGGCGCGAATAGCCCATGGAGAAACCGAGGTTCAGGTAAGCCGCCGCCAATTGGGTGTCGAACAACGGCACCGGCAGGCTGCCGGTCAGGCGCAGCAACACTTCCAGGTCTTCGCTGCAGGCGTGCACCACCTTGATCACCGCCGGGTTTTCCAGCAAGGCGGCCAAGGGTTGCCAATTGTCGATGGTCAGAGGGTCGATCAGGTAAGCGCGTACGCCATCGCCGATCTGGATCAGCCCGGCAATGGGATAAAAGGTATCGACCCGCATGAATTCGGTGTCGAGGGCGACGAATGGCAACTGCTGCCATTCGGCGCAATGCTGGCCGAGGCTATCGTTGTCGCAGATCCAGTGAATATCGATGGCCACACGGCTCTCCCTTGAAGAATGGCGCGCAGTATATATCGCGAAAGACGCTTGCGAGCATCCGCAGTGCACACGCCTTCATGAAAACTCCGACAAGACAGGAAGAATAGTCCGACGGACGGGAGTTAGCTTCTCTTACGCAGTACGTAAACCCGCCACAGCTTGGAGCCCGGCAGGAACTCCTGATGGTTAAGTATTTTGAAACCGGCTTGGCGAAACTCGCCCTCGACAGGTGTGTGTGCGTTCACGGAAACGATCACGGTGTCGCGGCTGACCCGATGGAACTCGCGCAGCAGCGCCAAACGCCCTTCACTGCTGGGTACATGGCGAAACAGTTCCATACAGAAAATGCAGTCCACCGCATTGGCCGACAAGCCGATGGAAAACGCCGACCCCTGGAATGTTTTGACGCGCTTGAGCAGCGCTGCCGGGTGATGAGTGCGCGCATGGTCGAGCATCGCCTGGGAATTGTCAGAGGCCAGAATCACGCGGTTGATGTGTTCTGCCAACACCGGCCAGAACCGGCCGGAACCGCAGGCCAGGTCGAGGATCAGCCCCGGCTCGCCGGCCACTTTCAATGCCTGGCGCACCAACCGCTCATCACGCCACGCCGCTACGCGCTGGCGCAGGCGCGGCGGGCGTGTGTCGCCGCAGACCCTGGCATGCTCGCGGTCACAGCGCTCGGTGAATTCAATTTCGATGGCGGAAGGTGGTTGTGACGGCATCACGGGCTCATGTGTGTGGAACGGTAGTGAACGACCTTGAACCGCAGCTTACCCACTGCAACGTGAAAAAAAGGTCGAAGCCGTCACGGCCACCAAACACCCAAGATCCATTGTGGGAGTTGTCGAGCTTCAGCGAGGCTACGATGGCGGTGGGCCAGGCAACCCATCACTGGCTGACACACCGCTATCGCGGGCAAGCCCGGCTCCCACAGTGGATTACGCCTGGTGCAGATACCAGCGCCAGTCCTGCTCGCCTACCTCGCCCATAAACTGGCGATATTCGGCACGCTTGACCGCCAGGTACACACCCAGGAACTCACTGCCGAACGCATCCCGCGCCCAGCTTGACCCTTCCAGGGCACGCAAGGTGGTGAGCCAGTCGGTGGGCAGCAATTGTTTGGCTTGCGCATAGCCATTGCCTTCCACCGGGGCGCCGGGATCGCGTTGCTCGCGGATACCGCGATGGATACCCGCCAGGATTGCGGCGGCAGCCAGGTAAGGGTTGGCGTCAGCGCCGCAGATGCGGTGCTCGATGTGCCGGGAATTGGCCGGCCCGCCGGGCACGCGCAGGCTCACGGTGCGGTTGTCCACGCCCCAGGTGGCGGCCAGCGGTGCGTAGCTGTTGGTCTGGAAGCGGCGATAGGAGTTGGCGTTGGGGCAGAACATCAGCAACGAATCAAGCAAGGTGCTGAGCATGCCACCCACAGCCTGACGCAGCAGCGGCGTGCCGTCGGCAGCCTCACTGGCGAACAGGTTGTTGCCGTGTGCATCCGCCAGGCTGACGTGCATGTGCATGCCGGTGCCCGCGAGGTCGTCGAACGGCTTGGCCATGAAGCAGGCGGTCATCCCGTGTTTATGCGCCACGCCCTTGACCAGGCGCTTGTAGCGCACGGCTTCGTCCATGGCCTGCAACGCATCGGCGCGATGTTCCAGGGTGATTTCGACCTGGCCCGGGGCATATTCGGAGATTGCCGTGCGCGCCGGGATGCCTTGCAGTTTGCACGCACTATAAAGATCGGCGAGGAACGGCTCGATCTGCTCCAGCTCGCGCAGGCCGTACACCTGGGTCGAGCGCGGGCGATTGCCGTCCACATCCCGCGCCGGTTGTGGGCGGCCATTGCTGTCGGGTGTCTGGTCGAGCAGGTAAAACTCCAGCTCCGCCGCCATCACCGGGTAGTAACCGTCGGCTTTCAGCCCGTCGATGACCTTGGCGAGCAAATGCCGCGGGTCGGCCACGGTGGCGGGCATGCCCTCGGTGGGGTGCATGCTCACTTGCACGGCGGCCGTGGGAATCAGGCGCCACGGCATGCGCTGCAAGCTCGCGCTGATCGGATAGGCGCGGCAATCGATATCCCCGACCTCCCACACCAGCCCGGAGTTTTCCACGTCGTCGCCATTAATCGTCAGGCCGAGGATGGTGCTGGGCAACGGCCGGCCACTTTCGTACACCGCCAGCAGCTCATCGCGGTGCAGCCATTTGCCGCGCGGCACGCCGTTGTTGTCGAGGATAAACAGCTCGAACATCTCGATGTCCGGGTGCTGTTCAAGGAAAGATCGGGCTTCGTGCAGGCAGGCGAAATCACTCATGGCAAGTCTCATACGTTTGCGTCAGGCAGGAACATAGGCACCGCGCGCAGGGGCGCTGGGTCTATGAGAGAGGTCAACGTAGGAGAGCGGTATCCGGTGGGCGCGCGTGTCGGCAGTGGAACAAGGCCCAGAAGGCCAGTTCGGAAGGAAGGGCCTCGACAACCGCGGTACAGCTGGGCATTAAAGCGCCAGGCAATGTCGCGGGATGAGTGTCGGGGGAACCGTCCATGCGGGATTCACAGTGAGGTAGATGCCCGGCAGCGTCACACGCCTGCACAGGGGGTTTAAATTCAGGGTTGACGGAGTTTGGTTGCAGCTTGGCTAAACAATCGCGCCGCTTGCTACCTCGGTGCGCTCCTGGAAATAATGGCCGCCCGATCTTGCCCCAAGGACTCGACCGCATGAAAGCTCCCCTGGCCCTGTGTGTATTGGCGGGTTTGGCAACCACCGCCCTGGCCGATGCCGCGCCCTCGCGCCTCGATGAGGTGGTGCAGCGCGGCACGCTCACCGTCTGCACCACCGGCGACTACAAGCCTTACACGTCGCTGCGCGCCGATGGCCGTTATGAAGGCATCGACATTGCCATGGCCGAGTCGCTGGCCAAAAGCCTGAATGCGACGATCACGTGGGTGCCGACCACCTGGAAAACCCTGATGCCGGACTTCCTGGCTCAACGCTGTGACATCGCCGTGGGCGGTATTTCGGTGTCGATGGAGCGCCAGAAAAAGGCCTTCTTCAGCCAGGCGCTGGGTGTGGACGGCAAAATCCCGTTGGTGCGATGCGCCGATGTGCAGCGCTACCAGAGCGTCGAGCAGATCAACCAGCCGCAGGTGCGGGTGATCGAGCCGGCCGGCGGCACCAACGAAGTGTTTGCCCGCGCTCACCTGGGCCAGGCGCAGATCCGCCTGCACGACAACGTGACCATCTTCGACGAGTTGCTGGCGGGCAAGGCGGACGTGATGATCACCGACGCCAGCGAGGCGCGCTTCCAGCAAAAGCTCAAACCCGGGCTGTGCGCAGTCAACCCGCAGCAGCAGATGCAGTACAGCGAAAAGGCCTTCCTGCTGCCCCGCGATGACGTGGCGTGGAAAAGCTATGTCGACCAGTGGTTGCACTTGAGCGTCGCCACCGGGGCGTACGACGCCATCGTCAATCAATGGCTGGCGGCGCCCTGAGCCGCAGCCGTCTACGCTGTGCTCACATCAAACAATAACGAGGGATGAGTAATGAAGGGACTGCTCCGAATCACCTGGCTGCTGCTGTTGTGTTGCAGCCAGGTGCACGCGGCCACTCAGGAGGAGGACGCACAGGCCGCCAAGGCGCTGCTGACCAAGGCCTTGGCCTATTACCAGAGCAATGGCGACAAGGCGTTTGCCGCGTTCAGTCGCCAAGGGGAGTTTGTCGACCATGACCGTTATGTGTTTGTGGTCGACACCCAGGGCGTGTTGCTGGCCAGTGGCGGGCCCTCCTCGGCCTTGATCGGCCGCGATGTGTCCGAGTTGCTCGGGCCTGACTTGCAAGCCTCGTTCAAACAAGCGCTGGCGGTGCCCGAAGGCCAAGGCATCCAGCAGGCCGATTATCGCTGGCAGAACTGGAACGACGGCAAGGTTGAGCACAAGCATGTGTTTTATCAGCGCATCGGCGAGCGGATTCTGGCCGTCGGCTATTACCTGCCACGCGCCACGCCAGAGCAGGCTCGCGGTTTGCGCGACAAGGCGGTGAAAGCACTGGTCAAGGATGAAGCCGGCACGCTCAAGGCGATCAATTCGTTGCAGGGCGACTTCCTGCAGGATGACCTGTATGTGTTCGTGGTCGACCTGAATACCGGGCGCTATGTGGCCCACGGCACCAACCTGCGGCTGGTGGACACCGATTTTGCCAAGATCAGGGACCCGGACGGCAAGCCGGTGGGCGAGCCGATTTTGAAGCTGATGGCCGAGCAGGATCAGGGTGAGTACAAGTACCGCTGGAAAAACCCGGTGACCGACAGGGTCGAGAACAAACACGCATATGTGCGCAAGGCCGGGCACTTCATGGTGGCGGTCGGGTATTACAGCCCCTGATCAGGATTGGAATGCAGTCACCTGTGGGAGCTGGCTTGCCTGCGAAAGCGGTGGGTCAGTTTGCATAGCCGGCACTGATACACCGCTTTCGCAGGCAAGCCAGCTCCTACAATTTGATCTTCATCGGGTCAGTTACTTGGCCTTGTCTTCACGCCCACGCAGCACTCGGTTAGGCATCGCAATCGCCGCCGCCAACCCCAGCAACGACACCGCCGCACTCACCATCAGCAAATGCCGGAACGTCACCGCCAACTCCCCGCGCAGGGCATCCTGCGCCGGGCCGGGCGCGGCGTTCAAGCCGTCCAGCAAGACGTTGCCGGAACTGCCTTCGGCCACCAGCGCGCCGCTGGCCAAATGCGCAAAGCTCGAATCCTGCAACAGCGCCAGCAACAAGGCCGACATGCAGGCCACGCCTACGGCCCCGCCCAGGGAACGGAACAGGTTGGTGGTGCTGGTCGCCACGCCAATGTCACGCTGCTCGACCGAATTCTGCGTCCCCACCAACGACGTCGGGAACTGCATCCCCGCCGCAATCCCACACAGCAACATGAACATCGCCGTCATCCCGACCGCCTGCGGCGCACTGTAGGCCATGCCCAGAATCGCGAACGGGCTCAGCAACGCGCCGCTCAGAATCATTGGCTTATAGCGCCCGGTCACCGAGGTCATGCGCCCGGCAAAATAAGCCCCCACCGGCAGGCCGAAGGCCAGCGGCAGCAGGTGCAGCGCGGCGCTGTCCGCCCCCGAACCGGTCACCGTCTGATACCGCAGCGGCATCAACACCGTCAGGGAAATCGCCTGAAAACTGGTGAAAAAAATCGTGCACCAGCACAACACGGCGCTGCGATTGGCAAACAGGTGCATCGGCAGCAGAGGCTCGCGCGCACGGCGTTCATGCCAGACGAACACCGTAAGCGCCACCCCCGCACACACCAGCAGCCCGAGCACTTGCTGGTCGCGCCAATGATGGCCCTGGCCGATCTCGGTGATGCCCAGCAGCAAGGCCGTGAGGCCGATGATCATCAGCAAGGTGCCGACATAATCGATGATCGGCTTGCGCTGCGGCACCGGCAACCCGACCAGGGTGCGATGCGCCACATACCAGGCGCCGGCGCCCAGCGGCAGGTTGATCAGAAACACCCAACGCCAGGACAGATACTCGGTCATGTACCCGCCAAGCACCGGCCCGGCCACGCTGGCCACCGCGTACATGCTGCTGAAATAACCCTGATAACGCCCGCGCTCGCGCGGTGGAATGATGTCACCAATGATCGCCTGGCTCACCGAGATCATCCCGCCGGCGCCGATGCCCTGCAGAATGCGCGCCAGCACCAGTTGCTCCATGTTTTGCGCCATGGCGCAAAACAGCGACGCCACCGTGAACACGCCCATGCCGATCAGCATCATCGGGCGACGCCCGTACAAGTCACCGAGCTTGCCGTAAATCGGCACCGCCACCGTCATCGCCACCATGTAGCCGGAGATTACCCAGGCCAGCAGGTTGACGTCATGAAACTGCGCGGAGATGGCCGGCATGGACACGGCGACGATGGTCTGGTCCAGTGCGCCGAGGAAGATCGCCATCATCAAGGCGGCGAGCACACTGCGCACGGCGGGAACGGGTTGGGTGGGCTGGTTGAGGTTGGTCACGGCAGAACCTTCGAGCAAGGCCCACGGGCAGAAAGGGCCCGCGGGAATGCTCGATACGATAGCAGGCTACTCGATAGCTTCGTAAGCAAGCCCGACGTAATTTTCTGCAATGGTTGTGCGCCCTGCCTGCGAATCGACGAAATACGCCAGCTCACTCTCGGCGATGCGCTGGCTGAAGCCATCCGCGTCCGCAAACTGGTGCAGCATGGAGGTCATCCACCAGGAAAACCGCTCGGCCTTCCACACCCGGCGCAGGCAGATTGCCGAGTACTGCGGCAATAAGTCCACGCGCCCCTCGCGATACACCTTGAGCAGGATGCGAAACAGCGTATTCACGTCACTGGCCGCCAGGTTCAGCCCCTTGGCCCCGGTCGGCGGCACGATATGCGCCGCATCCCCGAGCAGGAACAGGCGCCCGTATTGCATCGGTTCCACCACAAAGCTGCGCAGCGGCGCGATGCTTTTTTCGATCGACGGCCCGGTCACCAACTGTGCGGCCAGGGCGCTGGGCAGGCGGGTTTTCAGCTCATCCCAGAAACGCTCATCCGACCATTCATCCAGCGCCGTTTCAGCCGGCACTTGCAGGTAATAACGGCTGCGGGTCGGCGAACGCATGCTGCACAGCGCAAAGCCGCGCGGGTGCTTGGCGTAGACCAGTTCGGCATGCACCGGTGGCGTGTCGGCAAGGACGCCCAGCCAACCAAAGGGGTAGACGCGCTCGAAAACCTTTAACGAATCAGCCGGAATGGATTGGCGCGCCACGCCATGGAAACCATCACAGCCGGCAATGTAGTCGCACTCCACACGAAAGGCTTCGCCCTGATGCTCGAAGGTCAGCCACGGTCGATCACTTTTAAGGTCATGGGGCTGCACGTTGTGCGCTTCGTACAGCGTGAGGGCGCCAGCGGCTTCACGCGCTTGCATCAGGTCGCGGGTCACTTCGGTCTGGCCGTAGATCATCACCGACCGGCCGCCGGTCAAGCCCTTGAGGTCGATATGGCTGAGCTGGCCATTGAGCGCCAGCTCGAAACCTTCATGCACCAGGCCTTCGGCGTCCATGCGCTGGCTGACGCCGGCTTCGCGCAGCAGGTCGACCATGCCTTGCTCCAGCACCCCGGCACGGATGCGGCCTTGCACGTAATCGGCCCGCTGGCGCTCTAGCACCAGGGTCTGGATACCCGCGTTGTGCAGCAGTTGACCGAGCAACAGTCCGGAGGGACCGGCGCCGATAATGGCGACTTGGGTTTTCAGCGTTTTCATTATTTTTAGGGTCCGCAAGGCTCACCCGAACGGATGAGGTGAAAGAGTTGTCATTGATCTTGTTGCTGACATTTTTCACTTGAGTGACCGCCATAAGAAGGTGAAAACTGAGACAAAGCCTGCGCTTTTTGCCAATCGGGGCGATTACCGAACCACTATCCTGAGTATCGGATTGAAACCATGACCAAAACTGCCAGTACCGCGATTCCGGTCTTCAAGCTTTACGGGGAAAGCCAGCAATGGCCGACGCCCGATTTGTTGCACTGTGAAACCATTTCCCGGCGCAGTCGGGAATACCAGTGGGAAATCCAGCCCCACCGGCACGCGGACCTGTGCCAGTTGCTGTACGTGCATAAAGGCCAGGCGCAACTGGAAATCGAAGGCCAGCGCACCACGCTCGACGAGGCGACCTTGCAGGTGCTGCCGCCCTTGTGTGTGCATGGGTTTCGGTTTGCCGAAGATGTCGAAGGGTTCATCGTGACGCTGTCAGCGCCGCTGGTCAGCCATTTGCAGACGCAGCTGGGCTCGACGGTGGACGGCTTGCAAGCCCTGGGCAACTACCCGGCGGGCAAGGACAGCGACTACCTCAACAGCCTGTTTGCGCGCCTGCAGGACGAATACGCCGATGAGCAACCGGCGCGCGACATGATGATGCACGCCTTGGTCAGCGTGCTGCTGGTGTGGATCAGCCGTCAGGCCATCCAGCGCCGCCACGCGCGCGCACCGCGAGGGCGTGAATATTTCCGGCGGTTTACCCAACTGGTCGAACAGCATTACCGCGAGCACCCCAAGATCGAAGACCTGGCACACAAGCTGGGCATCTCGGTTTCACACCTGAACGGCACGTGTCGCGAATTGGGTGGGCAACCTGCGCTGCAGATCATGCATGACCGCCAGTTGCTGGAAGCCAAGCGCCTGCTGACCTACACCAGCATGACCATCAATGAGATGTCGGAGGTGCTGGGGTTTTCCGACCCGACCAACTTCTCGCGACTGTTTCGGCGCCGGGTCGGGTTCTCGCCCAAAGCGTTCCGCGAGCAGTTGAAGGCCGAACAGCCTACCTGAGCGCGCTGAAACTGCCGGTACGCGGCAGGCACATGTCCTGATGGCAACTGACCGCAAAGGTCGGCTGCATGCGGGTCTGTTCAACCCGATAGGCAGCCGTGCCGTACAGCGCGGTAGCCAGGGCGCACAGGATGAAAATCATCAGGTACTTTCTGATTTTTAGAGTCATGGCACACCTCTGAACTGATCGACTCGGTGCTGTTTAAAGCATAGGTCAGCCAGCAAGAGTTGCCATTATTGGACGCCATTCAAGATCTTTATGTCGGGTTCAAAGGCCGACATCCCATACCGGCTCCTCAGGAAAGCGCAGCACCAGAAAATCCAGCAGGCTGCGCAGCGCCAACGGCATGTGCTTGCGCGAGGCGTACACCGCGTAAACATTCATTTGCTGGGGCTCCGCCTCGGGCAGCAAACGGATCAGTTCGCCGCTGCGGATGTAATCCCCCGCCTGATAACTGGGGAGCCGCGCCACCCCGGCCCCCGCCAATGTCACCCGTAACAGCGCGGTCGCCTCGTTAGCGCTGATATTGCCCTGTACCGCCACCGACACCGGCTCTGCGTTTTCGGTGAAGTGCCACAGGCTTTTGCCGAAGTAAGTGTGCGTCAGGCAGTTATGCTTCGCCAGGTCGTGCACGTGCTGCGGACGCGGGTGCTCCAGCAGGTAGGCCGGGGACGCGCAAATGACCGAGCGGCAGAGGGTCAGCTTGCGAGCGATCAGGTTGGGGTCCAGCTCAAAACTGGTGCGAATGGCCAGGTCGATACGCTCATCCACCAGGTTCACCGTACGGTCGAGCATCTGCAGATCGATACTGACCAACGGGTTGCGCTTGACGAACTCGGCCACGGCGTCCGCCAATTGCGCCTGGCCGAACGAGCTGCTGACACTCAGCCGTAGCTGGCCGCGCGGCGCTTCGTCCGGCTCGCTGACGGCGGCCTGCATGTCGTTGCACAACTCCAGCAACTGCCGCGCTCGGGGCAGCATTTCGCTACCCGCCGCGGTGAGGCTGAGCTTGCGCGTGGTGCGATGCATCAGCCGCGCGCCCATCCAATCCTCAAGTTCTGCCAGATAACGTGAAACGACCGGCCGCGACAGGTCCAACTGATCCGCCGCCGCCGACTGGCTACCCAGGTCGACGACCGTGACAAACACCCGCATTGCTTGAAGACGATCCATGATTTGCACGCTTTCAGAAACAAACTATGTTCAAGCATGGCATTTTTTGTGACGTTTGGTGCAACTAAGCTCTGGGCATCACTTACCTGCTGCTGGAGCTGCACATGATCTCGACGCTTAAACGATTGGCCACGGCCATGGCCGCCCTGGCATTCGCCGCCCATGCCGCGGCAGCCGATCTGACGCTGGATGCTTATAACCCTGGTACCTCGGCAATGATGCCCGTCAGCTCGGTACTGGTCAGCGGCGAGCACGACGTCATCCTCGTGAACGCGCAATTCGGCAATGCCCAAGCCGAGCAACTGGTGACAAAGATTCGCGCCAGCGGCAAGCGCCTGACCACCATCTACGTCAGTGACGGCGACCCGGATTACTACTTCGGCCTTGAAGTGCTGACGAAGGCGTTCCCCGCCGCCAAGGTGGTAGCCACCCAGCCGGTGGTCGACCATATCAAGGCCACCGCCGAGCAGAAACTCGCGTTCTGGGGCCCTAAGCTGGGTGCCGACAAACCGGCCAAAGCCATCATCCCGCAGGTGCTCCAAGGCCATAGCCTGAGCCTGGAAGGCAAGACGCTGGAAGTGGTCGGCCTGGACGGCCCGCAGCCGGACCGCACTTTCGTGTGGATTCCATCGATCAAGGCCGTGGTGGGCGGCGTTGTGGTGTTCGAGAACACCCACGTGTGGATGGCCGATACGCAAACCGCCCAGTCCCACGCTGACTGGCTGGCAACCTTGCAACGCATCGAAGACCTGAAACCGCGCACCGTGATTCCGGGTCACTACCTGGGTACACCCACTGTGCAGTCCGTGGCATTCACCGCGGGCTATATCAAAGCGTTCGATGAGGAAACCGCCAAGGCCAAGGATTCCACTGCGCTGATCGCGGCCATGAAAAAGCGTTACCCGAAACTTGAAGATGAGAGCAGCCTGGAACTCGGTGCCAAAGTCGCCAAGGGCGAAATGAAGTGGTGAATGGTTTTAAACCTTAACGTACTGGAGAGCGTCATGAGCAAGATCGCAATCATTGGTGCCACCGGCCGCGCCGGTAGCCAACTGTTGGAAGAAGCGCTGCGTCGTGGGCATACCGTCACCGCCCTTGCGCGTAATACCGGCACGCTGACCGCACGCCCGGGCGTCACCGTCAAAAAGGTCGACGCCCTGGATGCCAACGCCTTGCAACAGGCGGTCAGCGGCAGCGACGTGGTGATCAGTGCGGCGCACTTCGCCACACTGCCGGCCAGTGCGGTGATCGGCCCGGTGAAGAACGCCGGGGTGAAACGCCTGCTGGTGGTCGGCGGTGCAGGTTCGTTGTTGTTGCCGGATGGCAGCCGAGTCATCGACAGCCCTGGCTTCCCGGCAGAGTACAAGGCCGAGGCCAGCGCCGGCGCTGAATTTCTTGATGCGCTGCGCCAGGAAAAAGAGCTGGACTGGACCTTCCTGTCGCCGTCGGCGGAGTTCGTTGAGACCGAGCGCACCGGAACATTCCGCGTGGGCCAGGATGATTTGCTGGTGAGCGCGCAAGGGCGCAGCTGGATCAGCTTTGCCGACTACGCCATCGCGTTGATCGATGAAGTAGAAACGCCGAAGCACTCGCGCCAACGATTCACCGTAGGCTACTGACCCTGTAGGAGCTGGCTTGCCTGCGATAGCATCACCGCGGTATGACTGACACACCGAAGTGCCTGTATCGCAGGCAAGCCCGCTCCCACACAAGCCCGCTCCCACTTTTGGATCTGCGGTATTACGACGGTTGGGCTTGGCTCACCAGCCACTCCATCAGTGCTTCCAGCCCGGCCGAAGGCTCAGTGCCCGGCGGGTACACCAGGTAATACCCCATCCCGGTCGGCACGCGCAGTTCAAACGGTGTCGCCAGCCGCCCCGCCTTCACATCCTCGCCAATCAACGCACTGTCGCCAATCGCCACTCCCGAGCCCTGGGACGCCACCGTCATTGCCAGGTCCAGCGTTTCAAAATGATGCCCCTGGGCCAGGTTGCTCAAGCGCGTGTTCGCAGCCTTCAGCCACAACGCCCAATCGCGCTCGTCCCGCGTGGGGTGCAGCAGCACCTGGCGCTGCAAATCAGCCGGTGTGTGCAGGCTGGCGAGCAACGCCGGCGCGCAGACCGGGGTGAGTTGTTCATCGAACAAATGCCGCGCCTGCGCCGACTGCTCGGCGATGGGCGCATAGATCACCGCCGCGTCGAATTGCTCGCGGCGAAAGTCCACGGTGTAGGCCACGGTGGTGGTGAGTTCCACCGGCACGTCCGGGCGTTCCTTTTGCCACTGCATCAGGCGCGGCAGCAGCCAGCGCATCACACACGTGGAGGCCTTGAGTTGCAGGGTCTGGCGGCGGCTGCCGATCTGCTCCACCGCGTCGCCGATCAAGCCAAACACCTGCTGCGCCCGCAGCGACCACTCGCGGCCCTCTTCGGTCAGGCTCAAGCCCCGCGCCTGGCGCTGGAACAAGGCATAGCCCAAATGGCTTTCGAGCCCGGCAATCTGCCGGCTCACCGCACCTTGGGTGATGTGCAGTTGCTCGGCGGCGCGGGTGAAGTTGCAGCACTGGGCCGTGACCCAGAAGGTGTGCAGCGCGGGTAGCGGTGGCAAGCGTTTCATTGGGCGCAGCCATGACGTGGGGACATGGCTAGTATGACTTTTTATCGATTGTTGGCGCTACCGGCCTGCCGCTCCAATGGCGCCTCGAATCAACAACAAGAGCGACATGTATGGCGACCTGCGGCGAAGTATTGGTCAACCTCCTGGAACGCTACGGCGTAGACCAGGTGTTCGGCATTCCCGGCGTGCACACCGTCGAGTTGTACCGTGGCCTGGCGCGCTCGAGCATCCGTCACGTCACCCCGCGCCACGAACAGGGCGCAGGCTTCATGGCCGACGGCTATGCGCGCACCCGCGGTAAACCTGGTGTGTGTTTCATCATCACCGGCCCCGGCATGACCAACATCACCACCGCCATGGGCCAGGCCTATGCCGACTCGATCCCGATGCTGGTGATTTCCAGTGTGCAATCGCGCAGCCAATTGGGTGGCGGGCGCGGCAAGCTGCATGAGCTGCCGAACCAGAGCGCGATGATCGCGGGCGTGGCGGCGTTCTCGCACACCTTGATGTCGTCGGCGGAGTTGCCTGGCGTGCTGGCCCGCGCGTTTGCGCTGTTCCAGGCCGGGCGACCGCGCCCGGTGCACATCGAGATTCCGCTGGATGTGCTGGTCGAAAACTCCGATGCCCTGCTCGGCAGCGAGCCGGTCAGCGTGGCGCGCGCCGGTGCCGCGCCGGCGGCGGTGAAGCAGATGAGCCAGTGGCTGGCGGCAGCAAAACGCCCGCTGATCCTCGCCGGCGGCGGCGCCATCGAGGCGGCCGCCGAATTGACGCGCCTGGCCGAACGGCTTGGCGCACCGGTGGCCCTGACGATCAACGCCAAAGGCATGCTGCCGGCCGCGCACCCGTTGCTGATCGGCTCGACCCAGACGCTGGTCGCCACCCGCGCCCTGGTCGCCGAAGCCGATGTGGTGCTGGCCATCGGCACCGAACTGGCGGAAACCGATTACGACGTGACCTTCGCCGGGGGGTTCGAGATCCCCGGCGCGCTGCTGCGCATCGATATCGACCCCGACCAGACCGTGCGCAATTACCCGCCTCAGGTCGCACTGGTGGCCGATGCGCAGATCGCAGCCGAAGCGTTGTTGGCCGCGCTGGACAGCCAGGTATTGGGCGAGCGCGACCCCGACTGGGGCAGCCCACGCGTCGCACGCCTGTGGGCTGAATTGACGCGCACCTGGGACGCCGCCACCCGCGCGCAAACCCTGTTTCTCAACACCGTGCTAACGGAACTGCCCGGCGCCGTGCTGGTGGGCGACTCCACCCAACCGGTGTACAGCGGCAACCTGACCCTGAACCTCGACCACCCACGCCGCTGGTTCAATTCCTCCACCGGCTACGGCACCTTGGGCTACGCCCTGCCGGCAGCGATTGGCGCCTGGCTGGGACGCGGCGACGGGCAACCGGTGGTGTGCCTGATCGGCGACGGCGGCCTGCAATTCAGCCTGCCGGAACTGGCCAGCGCGGTCGAGGCGCGCGTGCCGGTCATCGTGCTGCTGTGGAATAACCAGGGTTACGAGGAGATCAAGAAGTACATGCTCAACCGCGCCATCGAGCCGGTTGGCGTGGATATCTACACCCCGGACTTTATCGGTGTGGCCAAAGCCTTGGGCTGCGCCGCCGAGAGCATTCAGGGTATCGCGCAGCTGCGCACGGCATTGCGCGCCGCCGCTGATCGCCAGGGGCCGACGCTGATAGAAATTGACCAGGGGTTGTGGATGCAGGAGGTCGCGGTATGAGCGCAGTATTGAACGGTGTGTTTATTGCGGGCGAATGGCGTGCAGGCCATGACGTCATCGAGGTGATTAACCCTGCCACCGAAGCCACCCTGGCCCACGTCAGCGTGGGCGATGCGAGCACCGTGGCCCAAGCGGTGGAGGCGGCCAGCGCGGCGTTCATCGACTGGTCGAAAAGCACCGGCCGGGACCGCGCCGCCGTGCTGCGCAAGATCGCCCAGGGCGTGAGCGCCCAGCGCGAGCAGCTGATGAAGTTGCAGTCGAGCAACAATGGCAAGCCGCTGTTTGAGGCCGGCATTGATGTGGACGATGTGATCGCCACCTTCGACTACTACGCCGGCATGTGCGACGACATGGACGCCGCGCAAGACCGCCCGGTGGCACTGCCCGGCGAGGACTTCAGTGCACGCCTGCGCCGCGAGCCCTGTGGTGTGGTCGGGCTGATTGTGCCGTGGAATTTCCCGATGGTGACCACCGCCTGGAAACTCGCCCCGGCCCTGGCGGCCGGATGTTGCGTGGTGCTCAAGCCATCGGAAGTCACGCCGTTGGCCGAGTTGCAACTGGCGAAGATTATTGCCCAGGCAGGGCTGCCGGCGGGTGTGTTCAACCTGGTCTGCGGCACGGGCCTGGCGGTTGGCGCACCGCTGGCCGCAGACCGCCGCGTGGCGAAGATGTCCTTCACCGGCAGTAACGCCGTCGGCGTGCAGGTGATGCAGCGTGCGGCAGAAACCATCAAAGGTGTAAGCCTTGAGCTGGGCGGTAAATCCTCGTTGCTGGTGCTCGCGGATGCCGACCTCGACCTGGCGGTGGAGCTGGCCTGTGGTGGTGGTTTTTTCAACGCCGGGCAGATGTGTTCGGCCACCAGCCGCGTGCTGGTGGCTGACAGCTTGGCGGACGCGTTCCTGCAGCGTTTGCAGACGCGGGCCGAAGGGATTCGCGTGGCAGACCCATTTGCCGATGAGGTGGAAATGGGCGCGTTGATCAACCGTGCGCAGTATCAGCGGGTGCTGGGGCATATTCAGCGTGGCATCGCAGACGGCGCGCGTTTGCTGTGCGGCGGTGAACGACCGGCCGACCTGGCAAAGGGCTATTTCATTCGCCCGACCGTGTTTACCGATGTGCCGTTGAACAGCGCGTTGTGGAACGAAGAGATCTTCGGACCGGTGCTGTGTGTACGACGTTTTACCACTGCCGAGGAAGCCATTGCCCTGGCCAATGACAGCGATTTCGGCCTGGTCGCCAGTGTGGTGAGTGCCGATGTCGACACCGCCGAACGCGTGGCCAATGCCTTGCAGGCCGGGCTTGTGTGGATCAACGCCCCGCAGGTGATCTTCCCGCAAACGGCATGGGGTGGTTACAAGCAGAGCAGCATCGGCCGTGAGTTGGGGCCTTGGGGCTTGGCGGCGTTTCAGGAGATCAAGCATGTGATCCGCGCCCTCTAGCGACTGGGATCCTTTGTGGGAGCGGGCTTGCTCGCGAAAGCGGCGCATCAGGCAATGAATCTGCGAATGACACACCGCATTCGCGAGCAAGCCCGCTCCCACATTTTGAATCGCTGTGTGCCAGTCACCTGCAATTTTTAGATAGCCCCAACGACTTTCTGATTTGCTCCCCTCCCCCCTGCGTGGCCTGATTCGCCCTTGTCTCTTCAAGGCCCGCCCATGGAAAACGTTCGCGCAACGCCCACCACCGCCGTCTGGCTGATGATCAGCGTCGTACTGGTCGCCCTGAACCTGCGCCCGTCGATGGCTGCCGTCGGTCCGCTGTTGTCATCGATTCGCGACGATGTGCCGTTGAGTTTCAGCAGCGCCGCCCTGCTGACCATGCTGCCGGTCATGGCCATGGGCCTGGCGATGTTCTTTGGCATGGGCCTGGGTAAACGCGTTGGCGAGCACCGCAGCATTGTGCTGTCGCTGCTGGTGATTGGCTTGGCCACGCTGTCGCGACTGTTTCTGGATTCGGCGCCAGGCTTGATCGTCAGCGCCATCGCTGCCGGCGTCGGTATCGCGATGATCCAGGCGTTGATGCCGGCGCTGATCAAGACACGCTTCAGCGCCAACGTCTCGCTGTTCATGGGCCTGTACGTCACCGCCATCATGGGGGGCGCGGCACTGGCCGCTTCGTTCGCGCCGTTGGTGCAGATGCAGACCGGCAGCTGGCGTATCGGTCTGGCCATCTGGGCGGCGCTCGCCCTATTGGCGCTGGTGTTCTGGTACGCCCAGCGTTCGGCAATGCCGCCACTGCCCCAGGCCGCTGCCGGCGAGCAAGAATCGTTTTTCGGCAATCGTCGCGCGTGGTTGCTGGCGATCTTCTTCGGCCTCGGCACCGCCTCCTACACCTGTGTGCTGGCGTGGCTGGCGCCCTACTACGTGGAGCAAGGCTGGAGCGAACAACATGCCGGCTTGCTGCTGGGGTTCTTGACCGCCATGGAAGTCGTGTCCGGCCTGATCACCCCGGCCATCGCCAACCGCCGTCAGGATAAACGCGGGGTAGTCGCGGTGTTGCTGGTGCTGATCATCTGCGGTTTCTGCGGCCTTATTCTCAGCCCTCAATCCCTGAGCCTGCTGTGGCCTTGCCTGCTGGGCCTGGGCATTGGCGGTCTGTTTCCGATGAGCCTGATCCTGTCCCTCGACCACTTGGACAACCCGCGCCGCGCCGGTGGCCTGACCGCGTTCGTGCAAGGCATCGGCTACCTGATTGCTGGCCTGTCGCCACTTATTGCCGGGATGATCCGCGACCAACTCGGCAGCTTCGAATGGGCCTGGTGGTCACTGACCGCCGTGATAGGGGTGATGCTGCTGATCGTCACGCGGTTCAATCCAAAGCATTACGCACGACATATCCGCTGACTTCGTATTGCCAACATTTTTTGTCCCACACCAAACATAGAAACGCCCTACAGAGCTTTCTATTGGCACGACCGTTCCGTTAAGCTTTTGCCCTTGTCGCGCGCTGCCTCAGTGCCAAGGCTTACCGGATGGAACGGATGCTAAACAGTAATTTGCTCAGAAAGCTCGATATGCAGGACTTGATGGTGTTCATCGCCGTCTACGACCAGAGCAGCGTTACCGAGGTGTCTGAAACGCTGTTCGTCAGCCAGTCCACTGTGAGTTACAGCCTGAAGAAACTGCGCACCAGTTTCGAGGATGAGCTGTTTATCAACACGCGGGCAGGCATGCGGCCTACGTACAAAGCCACGACCATGTACGGGCATGTGCAGAAGATCCTCGAGAGCATCAACCTGTGCCACGCCGGTGGCCAGGCCTTCGACCCGACGCAGAAGGCCGTGACCTTCAATGTGTGTGCGCCGGAGTACTTTGAGCAACTGATCCTGCCGCGCCTGCTGAAGAACTTCGACCGCGCCGATCTGCCAGTGATCGTCAATGTGCAAAAGCTGGAAACCGAGATTCCCGCCGAGGACTTGCGCGAAGGTCGCCTCGACCTGGTGATTTGTTTCGGCCCGAACTTTCACCGCGCCCACAAAGACTTCAAGGCCCAGATGCTGCTGGAAGATGATTTGGTGTGTGTGTTCGATAAACGCGCGACTCCGCGCGAGCCAGCGTTCAGCCTGCAATCCTTCGTCGAGCGGCGCCACGTGTTCCCCACGCCCTGGACCTCCCACACCAACATGATCGACGGCTGGCTGGCCCGCCAGGCCCACAAGCGCCAAGTGGTCGCCAGGGCCAACAGTTACAGCGCCGCGTTGAAGATGATCACCGGCACCGACTTCATCGTCACCCTGCCGCGCCGTGTGCAAAAGCTCTTGGCGCCCGCCAGCGTGTTTGGCCATTGCGAGGCGCCCAACGGGCTGCCGGGGTTCACCCTGGACATGCAGTGGAACGAAACCAGCGGCCAGGACAGCGCCAATACCTGGTTTCGTGAGCAAGTGGTGAAGGTCTGCGCCGATCAGGGGTTGTTGTAGCCCTCAGCCAATCGCGACCTTGCTGTAGGAATCGCGATCCATATCCACCAGCAGGACGCTGAGTTGAACCTGAATATCCGCCGGCCATTCGCCCTGGTCCTGCAACGCCGCCAACAGGCTTTCCGACAGCTGCTTCTTGACCTGCGGCGAGCGCCCGCTGAGCAGTGACAGCTTCAGCGCAATAAACCCGCGCGGGTTGAGTGAGGTGCCGACCTGGAACGTCTCAACCTTGACGGCGCGGCTTTTGATATCGAACTCGGAACCGAACTGCCCGGACGCCATCAGCACATTGTTGAGCCGCAACAGGGTTTTCTCGACGGCCAGGCCGGTCAGATTGGCGGTGTATTCCAGGTGCAGGTGCGGCATGAAAAGCTCCGAATAGTTGTAGGAAAAAGAGCGATACATATAGCACGCAGCCGAACCGAATCAGAACGCTTTCAGTGTGAAACTTCGATCAGGCTGCGCAGCGCACGGTTTTCCCAAACGGCTACGATCACCAGCACCGCCGTGGTCAGCGCGCCCAGCACCAAGGCCGAAAACACCTGCTGCAACCCAAGCGGCAACACCACCAGCAACATCAGCAACCCGCCGAGGTGCGACAGCGGTGGCAATGACCGGTCACTCATGACCCACTTGAACAACGCGCTGCCCACTAGAAACAACCATGGGCCGGCGATGATCGCCACCACGCCGGCCTGGCTGGCGTGGCCCGGATGCACCAGCACCAGTTCGTCGGCCACCGCGCTGACAATGATGCCGGCGACAATCAACACGTGCAGGTAGGTATAGGCAACTCGCGCCTGGCGGCCCGGGTCGGCAGAGCTGGCAATGCGGTGATGGGCGCGCTCGGCGCCGCTGTCGAAATAGATCCACCACAGCGCAATGCTGCCCACCACCGCCACCAGGAATGCGCCCAGGCCTTCCACGCTCCAGGGCAATTGGGCAAAGGTGGCGCCGGTCACCAGCAATGATTCGCCAAGGGCAATGATCACAAACAGGCCGCAGCGTTCGGCCATGTGGTTGCCTTCGACGTTCCAGTCCGCCAGGGTCGAACGCCCCAGGCCCGGTACCCAGAAATACACCGACGGCGATATCAGTTCGATCAACAGCGCCAGCGCCCAGAAGGCCAGCCGTTGTTGACCGTCGAGCAGGCTGCCGGTGATCCAGAACACGCCGGAACACAGCATCCACGCCAGGATTCGCTGAAAATTGCGAATCATGTTCAGCGACTCGCCGCGCACTGCCCACATCGCAAACAGCGTGCGTCCTACCTGCATGAACACGTAGGCGCCGGCAAACAGTACACCTCGGTCGGTAAAAGCCTTGGGAATCGAGGAAGACAGCAGCAGACCGGCCACCATCAAGCCGAACAGGCCGAGGCGGATCGGGATTTTTTCCGGATCGAGCCAGTTGGTGATCCACGACGTGAAGATCCACACCCACCACACCGCGACCATCATCAGCGCGACCTGCACCGCCCCGCCCAGGGTCAGGTGAGCCAACAGCGAATGGGACAATTGGGTCACGGCGAACACGAACACCAAGTCGAAAAACAGCTCGACCATGCCGACTTTGCCACTGTCATGACTGCCGCGCCCACGCAGCAAGGAACGGGATGGAATCATCGGTGGCACTCCCTGAAGTGGGTTATCTCAAGATTTTGTCGCGAGCACCGGCAGCATGTCGCGCTCACTCATGAACGCCTCCAGCCGCGAGCGCATCCAGCGTTCCGCCGGGTCGGTGTCGACGTGGCTGAGCCAGACCATGGACAAGTCCAGGGTCGGCGTTTCGAACGGAAAGGGCTCGCAAAACAGGTTGCCGCCAGCGGCCATGGCCTGGGCGGTGTAGTCCGGCAAGCTGGCGATCATGTCAGTGCCGGCGAGCAGCGCCGGCAGCGCACTATATTGCGGCACCGACAGCACCACATGGCGCTTGCGGCCAATTTCGGCCAGCCATTCATCGGCAAACCCGGACACGTTGGCGGTGTGGGACACCAGCACATGAGGGCGTGCGCAATATTCGTCGAGGGTCAGAGGTTTATCCGAGGCGTCGGCGCGCAACAGGCAGGAGCGTATATGCCGCAGCAGTTTACGTTTGGCGTTCGCCGGCAGGCCGCGGGTCTGGGTGATGCCGACGGTGATATCGCCGGACGCCAGCAGATCAGGAATGCGCCAGTAATCTACGTGCTGCACCACGAACACCACCAACGGCGCTTCCTGGCGCAACGCCCGCAGCAAGGGCGGCAGCAGGCCGAACTCGACGTCATCGGACAAGCCGATGCGAAAGGTCATGGTGCTCTGGGTGGGGTCGAAATCGTGGGTCAGGCTCAGGGCCGACGACAGTGAATCCAGGGCCGGCGACAGGTGCTGAATGATCTCCTCGGCGCGCGCGGTGGGTTCCATACGGTGGCCGACGCGAATAAACAGTGGGTCATTGAACAAGGTGCGCAAACGGTTGAGGGCCGAACTGATGGTCGGTTGACCGAGAAACAGCTTCTCCGCCACCCGCGTGACATTGCGCTCGAGCATCAGTGCTTCGAAGACCACCATCAGGTTGATGTCGGCCTTGCGTAATTCATTGCGATTCATCGGCACCTGCCCCTTTCCCCAAGACAAGCCGCAGTTTAGAAAGCCCGCGGGGCTGCGTCTATGTGAACACTGTTCATCCGGCGGCTTTGGGATTATAAATCAGCGCTTGAAGGCCGCAGGAACACCATCGTGCTGTTCATTATTGCCCTGGCCATTGTGGTGGCCGGGTTTTGTCTCTGGGTAGTCAAGGGGATCGCCAACCCCACGGTGAGGACGCTGACGCGGGTGTTTGTCGGCCTGTGCCTGGCAACCGTGATCGCGTTTGTGGTGTTGGCGTGGGGGGTTCCCGTCTCCGTGCTGCTTTCATGAGCCGTTGCATTCATCCACTCTCAGCAAGGACCGCCTGATCGTGAAATTTGCCTACACCATCATCTATGTACCCGACGTTGCCGCCTCTCTGATGTTTTTCGAGAAAGCCTTCGGCTTCAGTCGCCGTTTCCTGCATGAATCCGGCACCTACGGCGAGCTTGAAACCGGCGACACCACGCTCTCGTTTGCAGCGCATGAGTTGGGCGAATTGAATTTCGACGGTGGCCATGTCCAGGCACATGCTTCTAAAAGGCCGCTGGGGATGGAGGTCGGGTTTGTGACCGAAGACGTGTTCGTCGCCCATGCCAAAGCACTGGCCCACGGCGCGATAGAGCTGGCGCCACCCGCCACCAAGCCTTGGGGCCAGGTGGTGTCGTATGTGCGTTGCCCGGATGGCACGCTGGTGGAATTGTGTACGCCGATCGTAGGCTGATCGTGGCGCCAATGTAGGAGCGGGCTTGTTGGCGAAGGCGGTGAATCAGTGAGCCCATTGGTTACTGACACATTGCCTTCGCGAGCAAGCCCGCTCCCACCTTTAGACTGCGTTCGCTCATTCAATCAGGGTTTGAGCGGCCGCTCCTGATCTCGCTCGGAAAGCTCCGTACCATCGTCCGGATGCTTCCAGGTCTGCGGCTTTTCCTCTTCGGGCTGTCGCCGAGGTTGCTCATGCTCGTGCTCATCCCGGTGCTCGTGTTTGTCAGCCATTGCCACCTCCCATCCGTAAGAATTGGTCACCGCTTCAAGCATAGAACAGTGGCGAGATTTTGGACGCGCACAGCGATTGATAGCCATGACGCATCAATGTATCCAAATTACTCACTTATCATTTCTAAATGTGTCAGCCACTATCCGCGATCTTAAGCGAAACAAGCACTTTAAAAAGAACGCTGGAGACACAAAACCATGACTAGCCCTTCCCGGCCCGACTCTGCCCGCTCGAAAGTGGGTGCGGTATTCCGCGTTACTTCGGGCAACTTCCTCGAACAGTTCGACTTCTTTCTGTTCGGCTTCTACGCCACCTATATCGCCGCCGCGTTCTTCCCCGCCGCTAATGAGTTTGCGTCATTAATGATGACCTTCGCCGTGTTCGGTGCAGGCTTCCTGATGCGACCGTTGGGCGCGATCATTCTGGGTGCCTATATCGATGACGTGGGTCGCCGCAAAGGGTTGATCGTGACCCTGTCGATCATGGCCAGCGGTACGCTGTTGATCGTGTTGGTGCCGGGTTATCAAACCATTGGCCTGTGGGCGCCTTTGCTGGTGCTGCTGGGCCGCTTGCTGCAAGGCTTCTCTGCCGGTGCGGAGCTGGGCGGTGTGTCGGTTTACCTTTCCGAAATGGCCACCCCGGGCCGCAAAGGTTTCTACACCAGCTGGCAGTCGGGCAGCCAACAGATCTCCATCGTGGTCGCCGCCGCGTTGGGTTACGGCCTGAACGTGTGGATGCAACCGGCCGTGGTTGCCGATTGGGGCTGGCGCATTCCGTTCGCCATCGGTTGCATCATCATCCCGTTCATCTTCGTACTGCGGCGTAACCTGCAGGAAACCGAAGAGTTCGCCAACCGCAAGCATCGCCCGACCATGCGCGAAGTGCTGGCGACCCTGGTGAAGAACTGGACCGTGGTGATCGGCGGCATGCTGATGGTGGCGATGACCACCACCGCGTTCTACCTGATTACCGTGTACGCCCCGACCTTCGGCAAGACCGTGCTGCAACTGAGCACCTCCGACGCCCTGCTGGTGACCTTGCTGGTGGCCGTGTCGAACTTTGTCTGGCTGCCAATCGGCGGCACCCTGAGTGACCGTTTCGGCCGCAAGCCGGTGCTGGTGGCGATGACCGTGCTGACCGTGATCACCGCCTACCCGGCGCTGTCGTTTGTGGTCAACGCACCGAGCTTCGGCCACATGCTGGAAACCCTGCTGTGGTTCTCGTTCCTGTACGGCATGTACAACGGCGCGATGATCCCTGCGCTGACCGAAATCATGCCGGTGGAAGTGCGCGTGGCGGGCTTCTCGCTGGCCTATAGCCTGGCGACAGCGATCTTTGGCGGTTTCACGCCGGCGATCTCCACCTGGTTCATTCACATCACCGAAGACAAGGCCTCGCCGGCCTACTGGATGATGTTTGCCGCCTTGTGCGCGCTGTGCTCGACCCTCGCGTTGTACCGCCGCGCCAATACCCGCGGGCAGATGATGCAGGGGGCCGCATGATGAAGGCGCTGTACAAAACCCTGACCGCCCTGGCCCTCGGCGCTTTGGCGCTGACGGCCCAGGCCGAAGAGCTCAAGGTGATGACCTCCGGGGGCTTCACCGCCGCCTATAAACTGCTGGGCCCGCAATACGCCCAGCAAAGCGGCGACACCCTCGACACCATCCTCGGCCCGTCCATGGGCAAGGCGCCGGAAGCGATTCCCAACCGCCTGGCCCGTGGCGAGCACGCCGACGTGGTGATCATGGTGGGCTACGCCCTGGATGACTTGATCAAGCAGGGCAAGGTCGACAAGGCCTCGCGGGTGGAGCTGGCCGATTCGCGCATCGGCCTGGTGGTCAAGCAAGGCGCCGCCAAGCCGGCGATCGGCACCGATGCCGAGTTGAAAGCGGTGCTCAGCCAGGCCAAGTCCGTGGCGTATTCGGACAGCGCCAGCGGTGTGTATGTCGAGAAGGAGCTGTTCAAAAAGCTCGGCATGCCCGCCAAGGGCAAGATGATCGAGCGCATCCCGGTGGCTTCGGTGGTCGCCAAGGGTGAATACGAGGTGGGCCTGCAGCAGGTGGCGGAATTGCTGCCGGTGCCGGGCGTGACTTACGTCGGCAAGATCCCGGAAGACGTGCAATCGGTGACGCGCTTTGCGGCGGGCATTCCGGTCAACGCTCAACATCCGGCGCAGGCCAAGGCACTGTTGCAGTACCTGGCCTCGCCCGAGGCACAACCGCTGGTGCAATCCACCGGGTTGGACTCGGTGTCACACTGACCGAAACGGCATCTCCCGCACCAACCGTTCCAATTCCAGCGCCGCCGGTGGCAACGTCCGCCCGCGGCGCTTGATCAAGCCCACATTGCGCATCACCTGCGGTTCCACCAGCGGCACGCTTACCAGAATCGGGTGCGTGCCCGCCGGCATCGCAATCGACGGCACCATCGCCACGCCCAGCCCCGCCTCCACCAACCCGATCATCGTGGTCACGTGGTGGGTCTCGCAAATACTCGGTTTTTTCACCCGCACCCCACGCAGCGCCTGGTCCAGCAGGAAGCGGTTGCCGGAGGTTTTGTCCACGGTGATGTAGTCGTGCTCGTAGGCCTCGGCCCAGGTCACGCTCTCGCGCTCGGCCAACGGATGATCACGCCGACAGGCCAGTACGTAGCGCTCCTGCAATAACAGTTCAAATTCCACTTCGTCGGCCAGGCTGCCACTGAAACTCACGCCAAAATCCGCCTCGCCACTTTCCACCGCGTTGCACACCTCGCCGGCGCTGGCGTCCAGCACGCGCAGGCGAATCTTGGGGTACAGCTTGTGGAATTCGGAGATCACGTGGGGCATGAAGTAGTAAGCGGTGGACGGCACACAGGCGATGGTCACGTTGCCCATGCGCGTGGACGCGACGTTACTGATGCCCATCAAGGCAACATCAAGGTCGTCGAGCATGCGCTCCACTTGCGGCAGGAATGCCCGCCCGACCATGGTCAGGCTGACCCGCCGCGTGGTGCGTTCGAACAACTTCACCTCGAGGGCGGACTCAAGCTTTTCGATACGCCGGCTCAGCGCCGGCTGCGAGATGCGGATGGCCTCGGCGGCGCCGCGAAAACTGCCCTTGTCTACCACGGCGCGGAAAGCCTGGAGGTCGTTGAGGTCGAAGTTGATGATCACGGGATGGGCCAGTGTGGTCGATTTGGGGGGGCATTATCGTATGGGCTGTGGTGACGCGCCATGTATGCCTGCACGGGTTTGAATTGATAACCCGGCTACAACGATCAAGCCAGTGATATAAGCGCGTTATGTGCGCCCGCACCGCGGCGACCTGCTACCGTAACCGCGTATGACGCCGCGCGTTTACGCCAGGACGGCAACTGATTGGCTTGGATACCAACGCCGAACGTTAGCAATACAGTGGGGTTTCAACACGAAAAATCCACGAAACAATTTAAAACAACCCAACTTAGTATAAATTGCACGCGAACAACCAAAGCCGTTCAAGGAGACTCCCGTGGCAACTCTTCAAGCTCATACAATCCAGGCGCTGCAAACCCAACGCCCTGCCCTGCTGAACGAATGGATTACGAGCCTCGAGGCTTCGGGAGCCACGCGAAACGTCAAGGGTGATGACGTCAAACAGCAAGCTGGCGACTTTCTTAATCTGCTGATCGACGCGCTTCTGCAAGGCGGCTCACAGCAAATAAGCCATGAAAACTGGGCCGAAACCCGGGTCTTCCTGGAAAAGCTGTCGCACAGCCGCGCCTTGATCGGCCAGGACTCGCAACAAACCGCCAGCTTCATTTTCGCCCTTAAAGGCCCAGTGTTCACCTTGCTGCAACGTGAGTACGCCGAACAACCGGCGCAACTGGCCGAGCAACTCTGGGAAGTGTCCGAACTGCTCGATTCGCTGGGCATGCACACCATCCGCACCTTCCAGAAGTCCCGTGAGTCGGTCATCAAACGCCAGCAGGAAGAATTGCTGGAGTTGTCCACCCCCGTGGTGAAGCTGTGGGACGGCGTGCTGGCCCTGCCGATGATTGGCACCCTGGACTCGCAACGCACTCAGGTGGTCATGGAGTCGCTGCTGCAACGCATCGTCGACACCGGCTCGGAAATCGCCATTATCGACATCACCGGCGTGCCGACCGTCGACACCCTGGTGGCCCAGCACTTGCTGAAAACCGTCACCGCCATCCGCCTGATGGGTGCCGACTGCATCATCAGCGGCGTGCGCCCACAAATTGCCCAGACCATCGTGCACCTGGGTCTGGACCTGCAAGGCGTGGTGACCAAAGCCAACTTGGCGGATGCCCTGGCGCTGGCGCTCAAACGCCTGGGCGTCACCATCAGCAAGGCTGTCTAAGCATGGAACGCATCCCTATTTTGCAGATGGGCGAGTTTTTGCTCGTGACCATTCAGGTCGACATGCACGACCAGCTGGCCATGACGCTGCAGGACGACCTGTCCGAACGCATCAGCCGCACCTCGGCGCGCGGCGTGCTGATCGACATTTCGGCGCTGGACATGGTGGACTCGTTTATCGGGCGCATGATCGGCACCATTTCCGGCCTGTCACGCATCATGGACGCGCAGACCGTGCTGGTGGGCATGCAACCGGCGGTGGCCATTACCCTGGTGGAACTGGGCATGACCCTGCCCGGCGTGGCGACCGCATTGAACGTCGAGCGCGGCATGAAACTGCTGCGTGACCGGGTAGAACACTTATGAGCCAAGCCAGCAGCGGCACGCATCCCGTGCTGATCGAACAGGACGTTGTGCTGGCCAGACAATTAGTACGCAGGCTGGCCCAGGACTGCGGCATGCGCCTGATCGACCTGACCAAGCTGGTCACGGCCGTCAGTGAGTTGGCGCGCAACACCGTGGTCTACGGCGGCGGCGGGTACATGGATTGGAGCGTCGTCGAAAGAGACCATCGCCCCGGCCTGCGCCTGACCTTTCGCGATGAAGGCCCCGGCATCCCTGACCTCAAGCTGGCCCTGACCGACGGCTGGACCTCCGGCAGCGGCCTGGGCCTGGGCCTGACCGGCGCCAGGCGCCTGGTGGACGAGTTTGAACTGGACACCGCACCCGGCAAGGGCACACGCGTGACGATCACCCGATGGACCTGAATATTCCCAGCGCCTTGACCCAAGTGCTTTTGATCGAAGATGTCAGCCAAATCGGCTATGCCCGGCGCAGTGCCCAGCAGCTTGCCGAGCTGCTGGGTTTTGATGAAACCGACGCCGGGCGCGTGGCCCTGGTGGCGACCGAACTTGCCAGCAACATCCTCAAGCATGCCACCCATGGCGAGCTGCACCTGCGCGCCACGGGCAACCAGGGTGTCGAAATGATCGCCGTCGACCGTGGCCAGGGCTTCGACCTGGAAAGCTGCCTGGTGGATGGGTTCTCCACGGGCGGCACGCAAGGCATCGGCATGGGCGCCATCTCACGCGTGGCCCAGGTCTTTGATGTGCATGCCGATCATCGGGGCACCGCGATGTTGGCGCGGCTCTACCCTCGCACCTCGAACGCGCGGGATATCCGCTATGGCGTCAGCCAGCATTCCTTGCACAACGATCCGGCGTGTGGCGACGCCTGGCACCTGGCAATCGAAGCGGGCCGGTTCAGCGTGATGGTTGCCGACGGCCTGGGCCATGGCAGCGAAGCCGAGCGCGCGGCGCGCGCGGGTGAAGAGATGTTCGCCCAAGACCCCTTCCAGGACTCGACCACACTGTTCAACGACATGCATATCGGCATGAACGGCACCCGGGGCGGCGCAGTGGCCGTGGCGCAATACGACGCCGTGGCCGACCGGCTGCGTTTCACCGGCGTGGGCAATATCGGCGCCAGCCTGATTGGCTTCGGCAAGTCGCGCGGGCTGGCGTCCCACCCAGGCATCGTCGGCGTGCAGTTTCGCAAGGCGCAACCCTTCGACTACGCTCAGGTCAGCGGCCAACTGCTGATCCTTTACAGCGACGGGCTGCAGTCACGCTGGAACCTTGCGGACTATCCCGGGCTTTGCCACCGCCACCCCGCCCTGATTGCCGCCATCCTTCACCGTGATTTCTGTCGCGGCCGGGATGACGTTACCGTCTTCGTGATTGCCCTGGAGGCCATTGATGGCTGACACCATTGCTTCGCTCACTGAGCAAGTGCGACGCCTGCACCAGGAAGCCGACGCCTTGCGTACCGAGTTGGATGAGACCAACCAGGGTGTGCTGGCACTGTATGCCGAACTGGATATGCAGGCCGATCAGTTGCGTCAGGCATCAGACCTGAAAAGCCGCTTCCTATCGTACATGAGTCATGAATTTCGCACGCCCCTGGGCTCGATCCTGAGCATCACCAGCTTGCTTGCCGATGAACTCGACGGCCCTTTGAGCCCCGAGCAGCAGACCCAGGTAGGCTTTATCCGCAGCTCGGCGCGCGAGCTGCGGGAGATGGTGGACGACCTGCTGGACCTGGCCAAAATCGAGGCCGGGCGCATCACCATCTCGCCTGCCTGGTTTGACATGTTCGACCTGTTCTCGGCATTGCGCGGGATGTTCCGCCCGATCGTCGACGCCTCGTCGGTGGACCTCATCTTTGAAGAGCCCTCGGGCTTGCCCAAGCTCTACACCGATGACAAGAAGCTGGCGCAGATCCTGCGCAACTTTATCTCCAATGCCCTGAAGTTCACCCTGCAAGGTGAGGTGCGCGTGTCGGCACGCATGGAAAGCGCGCACGAAATCCGCTTTGCGGTGCAGGACACCGGTCTGGGCATTCCTGCCGAGCTGCACAACAACCTGTTCGAAGACTTTTCCCAGATCGACTCACCGCTGCAAAAGCGCCTGCGCGGCACCGGCCTGGGGCTCTCGCTGTGCAAGCGCTTTGCCGAGTTGCTCGGTGGCCGGGTCGGGGTGCAAAGCGCCCCAGGCGTTGGGTCGATGTTTTTTGTGATCATTCCTCTGTCTATCGCGGGCGGGCCTGCCGATGAATCGTGACATCCAGCTGCTGATCGTCGACGACAACGCCGCCACCCGCTATGCCCTGCGCCGGCGCCTGGAAAGCCATCATTACCGCGTGCTCGAAGCCGGCACCGGCCAAGAGGGCCTGGACCTGATCGCGAGCAAAAAGATCGACGGGCTCATCCTCGACGTCAATCTGCCGGACATGAGTGGCTTCGACATCGTACGCGCGCTGCGCGCCGACCCGGCGACCGCCCTGCTACCGGTGGTGCATGTCTCGGCTGCGTCCATCGAGACGGGCGACATCATCACCGGCCTGGACGCCGGCGCCGATGCCTACCTGATCCACCCGGTGGACCCGGACGTGCTGCTGGCGACCCTGCGCACCTTGCTGCGCGTGCGTGACACCGAATACGCCTTGCGCGAGAGCGAGGCGCGCTTTCGAGAAATCTTCTTCAACATCAGCGCGCCAATAGCCGTCATGGACCCGCAGTTGAAGGTGCATGAATGCAACCACGCGTTCGCCCAACTGATCCAGGACAACCTGAACCCTGACGCCTTGCTCGAATGCTTCGCCAGCGATCAGCACGCCGTCATCCAGGAGTTGTGCCTGCGTCTCGCCGCGGGAGAGCGCTGGAAAGGCACCTTGCAAATGCAGGTCGACGGCCAGGTGCGCGAAACCGAGTGGCAAATCTCGCCCTATCGCCGGGCCGAACTGAGCCTGGTGTTTGTCGAAGACGTCACCGAGCATCGCCATCGCGAACGCCATCAGCTGGCCGAGCTGACCAACGCCACCACGCAGTTGGCGCGCACCGAGGCGCAGTTGCTGCAGGCACAGAAGATGGACGCGCTGGGCAAACTCACCGGCGGCATCGCCCACGACTTCAACAACCTGCTGACCGGGATTATTACCAGCCTTGAGCTGATCAAAAAACGCCTCGACACTCAGCATACCGAGAAGGTCAAGGCTTATGCCGACGCCGCATTGAGCTCGGCCCTGAGCGCCGCCGGCCTGACCAATCGCCTGCTCGCGTTTGCCCGCCAGCAGCCTCTGGACACGCGCCCGGTGGATATCAACGCGCACATCCGCTCACTGGAAGAGCTGCTGGTGCGCACGATCGGCGAACATATCGCGCTCAAACTCGAGCTGACGACCCACCCGGCCGTGGCGCTGGTCGATCCGATCCAACTGGAAAGCGCAGTGCTGAACCTGGTCATCAATGCCCGCGATGCGCTGCCCAAGGGCGGCAATATCTGGGTGACCACCTACCCTGCCTACTCCAACGGCAACCTGAAACTGGAAAACGGCGCCTACATCGCGCTCTCCGTGCGCGATAACGGCGTGGGCATCGAACACAGTGTGATCGACAAGGTGTTCGACCCTTTCTTCACCACCAAACCGCTGGGCCAGGGCACCGGGCTGGGGCTGTCGACCATCTACGGCTTTGCGCGCCAGTCCGGCGGCGACGCACAGATCCGCAGCGTCACCCGCCAGGGCACCGAGGTCACCATCATGCTGCCCGCTGCCTCGGGCCCGGCGAGCGTAACCACCAAGCCCGTTGCGGCGCCCGGGCTCAGCAGCGGCGAACACGTGCTGATCGTCGAGGACATGCCTTCGGTGCGCAGCTTCGTCGCCGAGGTGCTGGTCGACGCCGGTTACCGCTGCAGCCTGGCGGCCGACGGTGATGAAGCGATCGCCACCCTGAACCAGGACACCAGCATCGACTTGTTGCTTACCGACGTGGGCCTGCCTTACATGACCGGGCGGGAATTGGCCGATGTCGCCCGAGGCCTGCGTCCTACGCTGCCGATTCTGTTCATGACCGGGTATGCGGAAAACGCGGCGAATCGCCAAAGCTTCCTGGGGGAAGGCATGGACCTGATCTCCAAACCGTTCCATATCGATGAGTTGCTGGAGAAGATCCGCCGCGGGCTGGACGGCCTGCCAGGCACCCAGTAAGGGGGACACGCAGGCCGCCCAGGCTAAATTGCAGGATGCTGTGCGGTGACAGGCTTGGTACCGTGACCGGCCTTGCAATCGGCTACCGGCACCGAACAATGACTCAACCCAATAAGAACTATCGGCCCCTGCGCCTCGCATCGTGGGCGCTCGGCCTGCTGTGCACCGCCACTTTGGGCTTTTTTGCCTGGCAAAGTTTTTACCCGGTGCGCGCCGCCGATTCGTGGAGTTATCAGGTTTTGCACACCGATGTGGCCAAGGCGGCGTCGTTGATGCCCATGGCTGACGGCTCGTTGATGGTCACCCAGGAACTCAAGGACGGGCTGGGCAGCATCGTGCACATCCGGCTGGATGGAACCCGCGACGTCGTGCTCGGCAACCTGTCCAAACCCGACGGAATGTTGGCCACGCGGGGCGGCTGGGTGTTCAGCCAGGAAACCGGCAACGCCCCCGTCAGCTTTCTCAAGGACGGCGCGGTCACCGAATTGTTCAAAGGCGAAAACGTGCAAGGCCTGTGGGATGACGGCGACTACCTCTATGCCATCGAAGACCGCAGCCATGCAGGACGCCTGCTGCGCTATCGCTGGAGTGACCAGAGCATAAGCGTAATACGCGAGGGCCTGGACCAGGCGGAGTCGATCATCCGCTGCACGGATGGCCGCATGCTCTACACCAAAAAGAAAGAAGGCAGGGTGCGCGAACTGAGCGCCGACGGCAGTGACCCGGTGGTACTGGCCAAGCTTAACCAGCCGACCTTTTTGATGTGCGATGAGCGAGGCCTGTGGGTCAATGAAGATTCCACCCACCGCGCACGCTTGTTGCTGATCGACAAACAGGGACGCCAGCAGACGATCCTTTCGTTTCTGAAAGCGCCGCAATCGATTGTGCGAACCGCAGACGGCACTTACCTGGTGGCCGAAGGGGGGCGCAACCGGGTACTCAAACTAGTGAACGACGCGCTGGCGGCGACCAGCGACGGCAAGTAGCCCTGACGCCGCCCCGCGACAGACCGAACAACGCCTACTGGCAAGTGCCGCCTTTGTGGTGCGAGCCCGTGCCGCCCACCGGATGCGTGCCCTTGGGACACGCCGCCGCGAACATCGGGGTGACCATCAAAACCACCAGCAACCCAACCAACGAAAGCTTTTTCATGCGACCCTCCGTAACGATCACGACGCGTGATGGCACAAAGATATCACGCATCCACGGAAGTTATCGCCTGCTCATTACACCCACGCCTTGGGGCCGCTGAAAAACGCCTGCGCATTGCTGTCCAGTGTTTCCAGGTGATAGCCACCCTCCTGCACAATCACGCAGGGTAAGCCCAACTGCCGGATGCATTCGCCCAAGCGCGCAAACCCTTCACGGGTCACCGCCACTTTGCTTTGTGGGTCGAGTTCGTAGATATCGAACCCCAAGGACAACACCAGCACATCCGCCGGGAACTGCTTCACCGCCGCCAAGGCCAACTCGAGTTTTTCGAAGAACACCGCTTCGCTGGCGCCATGGGCCATGGGCAGGTTGAGGTTAAAGCCTGCACCGCCAGCCACGCCGCGCTCGTCGGCAAAGCCTGCGACGCCCGGGTAGAAGTTGGTCGGGTCGCCGTGGATCGACACATACAGCACGTCGTCGCGGTCGTAGAAAATCTCCTGGATGCCTTGCCCGTGGTGCATGTCGGTGTCCAGCACGGCCACGCGCGCAAAGCCTTCGCGCAGAACCTGAGCGGCCACCGCCGCATTGTTGATGTAGCAGAAACCACCCGCCGCATCGTAACGAGCATGGTGGCCCGGCGGGCGACACAGCGCGTAGGCCGCCGGCGCGCCGTCAAGGATGTGCTTGGCGGCGGCGACAGCACTTTGCGCCGACCAATACGCCGAACGCCAGGTCAACTCGCCGACCGGGCAACTGCCATCCGCCAGGTAACGCGCAGCTTGGGCAAGGATGCCGCGCAGGGCGTTGGGTTCGCGCACGAAGATATTCGACATGACTTCGTCGCCCCAGTCTTCGGGGATCTCCTTCCAGCGTGAATGGGCTTCCTGCAAAAACGTCAGATAAGGCGCGCCGTGCACGCCAAGCAATGGTTCAAGGCCGTAGTCAGCAGGTGGCTGGATATCGAAGCCCAAGGTCTGCGCGGCCACCAGCAAGTTGCGCGCACGCTCGGGGACTTCCTGTGGCGTGCGCATCTGGCCGCGGGAGTAGTAGCTGCGCGGGTGGTGCAAGAGTTGTTCGGGGTGGAAAAACGTACGCATGAGATGCTCCTGTATAAACACCCAACCTCTGGGCACTGGCGTACCAGCGCCTGCAGTCGAATCAAGCCAGGTGTTGGCGTTGAGTCGTTAATCAGCGTGGCCAGCGCGCTGCAACACGGCGTTAAGCAACACATCGGTGCCTTGGCGCACATCCTCGGGCAGTACGTCTTCAGCTTCGTTATGGCTGAGCCCACCGACACACGGGATGAAGATCATCGCCGTCGGGCAGTACCGTGCCAGGTGAATCGCATCGTGGCCGGCGCCGCTGACGATGCGCTGCTGGCTGTAACCCAAGGCATCCACCGACGCCTGCACGCACGCCACACAATCGGCATCGAACGGCGTTGCCGGGCTGATCCAGTGCGCACTGATGCTGACCGTCAGGCCGCGCTTCTCGGCGATGGCGTGCAGGCGCGCGCGCACCTGTTGCTCCATGGCTTCAATGTCGGCGTCGCGGTGATGACGCAGGTCGACAGTGAAGGTCAGCAAGCCGGGAATGGTGTTGCGCGACGACTTGCTGATGCTCAACTCGCCGACCGTGGTCAGGCCTTCGGGGGCGAAATCGGCGGCGAGATTTTCCAGCGCCTGGATCATGTTGGCTGCGCCATACAGCGCGTCCTTGCGCAGGGACATCGGCGTGGTGCCGGCATGCGCGGCCACGCCTTCGACCCGCACGTCGAGCCAGCGGATCGCCTGGCCACCGGTCACCACGCCAATGCTCTTGGCGTTGTCCTCCAGGATCGGGCCCTGCTCGATATGGGCTTCAAAATACGCGTCCACCGCGCCACCCAAGGACCGTTCGCCGTTGTAGCCGGTGCTGCGCAACGCCTCGGCGACGCTGATGCCGGCCCCATCGGTGGTGGCCAGCGCCTGGTCGAGTGCCAGGCTGCCGGTGAACACCGCCGAACCGAGCATGGCCGGGGTGAAACGGGCGCCCTCCTCATTCGTCCACACCGCGATTTCCAGCGGCTTACGGGTTTGAATGCCGTGATCGTCAAGGCTGCGGAGCACTTCCAGGCCGGCCAGCACGCCGTAAACCCCGTCGAACCGCCCGCCTTCCGGCTGCGTGTCGAGGTGGCTGCCCATCATCACCGGGGCGGCGTCTTTGTCGGTACCGGCGCGGCGGGCGAACAGGTTGCCGATCGCATCCACGCTCAACGTCAGCCCGGCGGCGTTGCACCAATGGCTGAACAGTTCACGACCCGCCTGGTCTTCGGCACTCAAGGCCAGACGGCAACTTCCGCCACGCGCCGTGGCGCCGATCTCGGCCATGGCCATTAGGCTCGCCCACAGGCGTTGGCCATTAATCTTCAACATTACGCACGCTCCATTAGACGCTGTGGGCCATTTCAAGACGGTGGGCGGTGGCGTGGCGGCGCGACAATGCCAGTACGCACACCAGCGAGACCGCAGCGATCAGGCTGTAAAACACTGCCATGGGCCACCATTGGCCCTGGTATTCGTGGGCCAGCCACGTACCGATCAACGGCGTCAGGCCACCGGCCAGCGCGCCGCACACCTGGTAGGCCAGGGAGATCGCGGTGTAGCGCACGCGGGTTTCAAACAAGCCGCTGACAAACCCGGCGATCACCGCGTAGAACGAGGCCATGCACACCACGGCCAGGGCGATGCCGAGGATGATCAACGGCGCCTGCCCGCTGCTGACCAGCACGAACATCGGATAAGGCGAGGCCATCGCCAGCATGGTCATGGCGCACAGAAAACGCGTGGCTCCGACCTTCTCGGCCACCCAGGCAGCCAGTGGCTGAATGCAGAACTGGATGATGGCGACGACAAACAGGCATTCCAGAATCAGCGAACGCGGCAGGCCCAGTTGCTGAGTGCTGTAGGCAATCATGAAGGTGTTGGTGAAATACACGCCGGCAATGCCCAGGGTGTTGGCGCCGATGCACAACAGCAACGGGCGCCAGGCGGTTTTCAGCACGTCGATCACGGGCGCCTGGTCTTTCTGGATCGCCCGCGCTTTCTCGGCAATGGCCTTGTCTTCAAGGAATTCCGGTGACTCATTGACCCCCAGGCGAATCGCCAGGCCGACGATCAACAGCAAGGCGCTGGCCAGAAACGGCAGGCGCCAACCCCAACTGAGCAGGTCCTCTTCCGGCAACCGGGTGACCGCGCTGAACGCCAGCAGCGACAGGATCAAACCCGCCGGGCTGCCCAGTTGAGCGAAAGACGCAAAGAAGTTTCGACGACCTTTCGGCGCATGTTCGCCGGCCATCAACACCGCACCGCCCCACTCACCGCCCACGGCGATGCCTTGCACCACGCGCAGCAGCACCAGCAATACCGGCGCCGCAACGCCAATTTGAGCGTAGGTCGGCAACAGGCCGATGCACACGGTGACCACGCCCATCACCACCAAGGTGATCACCAGGGATTTCTTGCGGCCGATGCGGTCACCGATATGCCCGAACACAATGCCGCCCAACGGCCGCGCGAAGAAGCCCACGGCGAACGTGCCGAACGCCGCCATGGTGCTGAACAGTTTGTCGTCGGAAGGGAAAAACAGTTGGCCGAACACCAGCGCGGCGGCGGTGGCGTAGATGTAAAAGTCGTACCACTCGATCATGGTGCCGATAAAAGCGGCGGCCGCAGCACGGCGCGGCTGCGGCGAAGCGGAAGGCTTCATGGGGCTGGCTCCTTTGGTTATTTTTTTGGCAGGAGAATGTCGAACGCACGCGCTCTGATGGCGCTTGGTAAGGGTGATTTATCGTCGCGGGGCTATGATTAGTCAATTTTCTATTTATTATTCCAATTATAAATCCTGCTTATTATCGAGCTGCGCCATGCCCGACTTTCGCCGCGACAGTCACCCTCTGCTCAACGACCGACTGGACTGGAACCTGCTGCGCACCTTCCGGGTCATCGGCCAGGAACTGAGCATCAGCCGCGCCGCTGCGCGCCTGCACCTGACCCAGCCGGCCATCAGTCAGGCGCTCAAGCGCCTGGAAGAACAGCTGGGCTGCCAACTCATCGCCCGCCGTGGCCCGCGCTTCGCGCTCACCGAAGCGGGTGAACAGATCTTCACCATCGCCGGCGAGATGTATGGCCAGGTGTCGCAGATGAGCAATGCGCTGCAAAAACCCGGCGATGAAGTGCTCGGCAAAGTGCGTTTGCTGATGATCAGCCGGATCAACTCCGAGACCTTCGACGACTTCCTCGCCGCCTTTCACCGTGAGCATCCGCGCGTGGACCTGGAGGTGGAAGTGATGCGCAGCTCGGACATCGTCGCCGCCCTGCTGGAAAAAACCGCAACCCTGGGCCTGAGCCTTAATCGCCGGCCACAGCCACGCCTGGAACAGCACCTGTTCCTGCGCCAGCGCTATGCGTTTTTTTGCGGGCGTCACCATCCGCTGTTTGGGCGCAGCGGCTTGGCGGAAGGCGATTTGCAGTCGGAGAATTTTGTCAGTTTTACCAGCGACCAGATTGGCGGCATGTTGTCGCCGCTGACGATCTTTCGTGACCAGCAAGGGTTCAGCGGGCGCATCGTGGCGTCGTCGTCAAGCCTGGAAGAGGTGCGGCGCCTGGTGATTGCCGGTTATGGCTTGGGCTGTTTGCCGATTCATGTGGTGGCCGACGATGTAAAGCACGGGCTGCTGTGGCGGCTACCGCCGGATGACGGGATCGCCGATGTGGACATTCATCTGCTGTGGAATCGCGAGCAGAAGATGAGCCGCGCGGAGGCGGTGTTTATTGAGCGTCTTTCGGCTCGGCTGGCGGGTGCTGCTGAGGATGCCAGTCACTGATTTCAACCCGCCAACGCCCGCTCGACGCTGCCAGCCATGGCCTGCAAATCGTCGAAAGGGTTTCTACCGATCAGCATGAACCCATGGGACAGGTTGGCCCAATACACCACATTCAGGCCTCGGCGCTGCTCGGTCGCGACGGGCTGCGCGCCTCTTTTGCTAATCGTGATGCACAAGGCCAACGGCCCGTGGCGCGGGTCCAGGTAGGTCAGTTGACCGATCAGAGCGCCGTCATAATCGAGGATCTGCGCACGCCGAAACTCGGCACCGGGCAGGTCTACCGCGCGCGCGGTTAACGGCAGGCCCAGTTGTGCGCCCACGGAACGCAGTTGGGCGGCCTGCAACGCGGGATCGGCGCTGAGGTTTTCCAGGGTCTGCGGCGTGTACAAGGCCATGTACTCGGCAACCGAGGCGCGCCAGCCTTGGCCGGACTCCGCCCGTGGCCAGCTCATGAACACGCGGTCGGCGACCACACCGGCCACGGCAAACCCCGCCGCCACAGCCAGAAAACGCCGGCGACTCAAGGTGGGCGCCTGTACCGGGGGCAGCGCGTTGAGCATGGCCTGCAGGCGTTCGCCGGGGGCTTGGTCCAGCACCGCGTCGAACGCGGCCTTGAAGGGTAAATCGGCGCACTGCAAGGCCTGAAGGCGTGCGGCAAGTGCTGGGTCAGTGCTGACCTGATCGGCGATAAGCCGATGCTGTTCAGCCTCCAGCTCGCCATCCAGGTAAGCCACCAACAGTTCATCGGACACTGGGGTTATGTGCGTCATCGCCGTTCTCCGCTGGCTTGATCCTGCCGGTTTTTTGCAGGGGCGGTCTCGGCCAGCTTCAAACGCGCGGCCGCCAGCCGGCTCATTACGGTGCCCACGGGAATACGCAGCACCTCGGCAATTTCCTTGTAGGAAAGCCCTTCGACATACGCCAGAAACACCGTTTCGCGCTGCGCCTCGGGCAAGCCGTTGACGCGTTTGATCACCTGCGCGGCCAATACCTGCTCCTGCGCCTGGCGTTCGCCATCGAATGACAACGCCTGCTCTGCATCAACAAAACCCTGGCCCTGACGCACCCGTTGCGAGCGCACTTCGTTGAGCCAGATGGAATGCATGATCGCCAGCAGCCAACGGTCCAACCGCGTGCCGGCCGCGAACTGGCCGGCACGCTCCAGCGCGCGGACACAGGTAGCCTGCACGAGATCTTCGGCCAGGTGCTTTTGGCGCGACAACACCCACCCGTATCGCCACAAACGTGGCAACAGCAGGCCTAACTCGCGACGAAAATCGGCCTCGTGGGTGATGGCTGCCCCCTGCTCGCGCACTCAGTGGATTCAAGCCTGTGGCGCAGCGGCAATCGCTTCGGCCAGGTCTTCGTATTCTTCGCAGGTGGTGCTGCACAGGGCTTTGATTTTTACCAACTGCTCCTGCGCCAGGTCGACGCGCCCCTTGATCACGTAAGCCTCACCCAGGTATTCGCGAACCTGGGCGTAGTTGGGATCGAGCGCGACCGACTTCAGGTAATAACCGATGCCTTCATCGGTACGCCCAAGCTTGCGCGTGGCGTAACCGCGGTAGTTGAGGGCCTTGGCGGTGTTCGGGTTTTGCAGGGTGTCGAGCAAGGCCAGGGCCTCGTCGTAGCGCCCATCTTTGGCCAGGCGGTAGGCGTAATCGGTGCGGTCGGCATCCGAGGTGGCTTTGCTGGTTTGCAGCACGCATTTTGCGGTCTTGGTGTCCCAGACCTGGCCTTTGGGGCAATTCGGCTTGGGCGGTGCCGACTCGTCACCGGAGGCGTGGGCCTGGCCCGCGAGTAACGCGGCAGCCAGGCACGCACCGTAGAACAGCGCGGTGCGGTAAGTGACGGGGTGTGGGTGACGGTTTTTCATGGCGGTCATGCTCCGTAGCGATAGGGAGGAAACATCACTTTTGAAACACATTGCGTGAACCCGGCAGCATGCGGCGCAGCGTGCTGTCGCCCAGTACATAGTGATGCCAGAGCGCAGCCGCGGCATGCAGGCCCGCCAGCAGGATGATCGCCCAGGCCACATTGTTATGCAGGCCGCCAAGGGTGCCGCGCCATTCGTGATCGATCACGAAAGGCGCAGGAACCGCGAACAGTCCGAAAAAGTTGAAGGGTTCGCCTTGAGCCCAGCGAAACAAAAAGCCCAGGGCAATCTGCGCGAGCAACAATAGGTACAGGCAACCATGCGCCATTTTTGCGAACAGGTTAAGCGTTGGGTGACTGTCGGCCTTCGGGCGATTGCCGCCGAACAGGCGCCATACAATCCGCACGACGATCAACAGGGCCATGGCGATGCCGAGCGAGATATGTACCGATTGCAGGCCCTTGCGCAGCGGCGTGCCCTTTTCGAGGTTTTCCCAGATGTGCGCACTGGCAAACATGAAGATCACCACGGCGGCGGTGAGCCAGTGCAAAGTGCGGGTCAGGCGGTCGTAGCGGTCGGCATGGCGGTTCATGGGCGTTCCCTGGGTGATCTGTGAGGTGAACACCGCAGCGGCGCAGGTTATTCGGTGAGGCGCGAAAAATTTATTCGAAGAGGACGTGGCGCGGGTTTTGGCTATGAACAGGTACGACGCGGCGCCAGCGTTTTGCAGGGTGCATAGCCGTCACCGCTGACGAGCATCGCCGGCTAAATCAGATTATTGCGCCTGGCAATGTCAGCCAGGTCCACCACCGATTTCACATTGAGCTTGGCCAGCAATCGCGCTTTATAGCAACTCACCGTCTTGCTGCTGAGCAAAATATTCTGGGCAATGTCCTTGTTACTCATGCCTCGGGACAACTGCTGAAATACCGAGAGTTCACGGTTGGACAGCGAGGCAATCAGCTGCGCCTCATCGACTGCCAATGCGCGTTTGCGCGAAAACGCCACCACCGTTTCCGGGTAATAGACATAGCCCTTCATCACGGTTTTCATGGCCTGGGCCAGTACGCTCAGTTCATCGGTCTTGCTGATAAACCCCGAGGCCCCAGCGCTGATGCAACGCGTGGCGTAGTGCTCCGAGGAAAGCGAGGTGAGGACGATGATCCGGGTGTTCAACTCAAGCGCGCGGATTCTTTCGATCACCGCAATGCCGTCCAGGCGCGGCATGGTGATGTCCAGCAACACCAGGTCCGGGGCCAGTTGACGGACCTGGCTGATGGCGTCGACGCCATTGTCGGTCTCGCCCACCACTTCATAACCTTCCTCACTCACGAGCGTACGCAGCGCGGTCCTGATAAAAGGGTGGTCATCGACCACCAGGACTTTATACATCTGCAGCTTTCCTCGGGAATTAGTCGGGCTTTGTCGGCAATAATGCCGACAATGTAACATAGTGCTTTAGTGCCACTACCCAATTCCGGACGAGCCACTCAGCGGGTGGGCATTGGCGCTGTGCGCATAAAGCGCCGCGGTTGCGCCCTCTTTTCTACGCAGTAAGGACCTTTGATTTGAAGTTGTTCGCAGCCCTGCTGGTGTTATGGGCGAGTGCTCACATGGCATGGGCGGCCGATTCGCCCGTCACGTTAACCGTGTTGGGCCGGTCCAGCGTGCAGGAGGGCCAAGCGCATTTGAGCCGCGCCGATCTGACGTGGCTGAGTACGCAAAAACAGCTGCGTGTCGGCACGTCCGAGCCCGACTATCCGCCCTTTGATATCAACAACCACAGCAACGAATTCGAGGGCATCAGTGCGGACTACCTGGCGCTTATCGGCCAACTGCTGTCGGTACAAATCCAGGTGCAGCGCTACCCCAACCGCGGCGCGGTTATCCAGGCGCTCAAACGCGGTGAGATCGACCTGCTGGCGTCGGCCAACGATTTTGAACGCGCAGACCCGGACCTTCGCCTGTCCGAACCCTACACCCTGGACCAGCCGACACTGGTGGCGCGCACCCATGATTCGCCGTTGGTCGATCCCACCCTGGCGGGTAAAACAGTGGCCATGGTCGAACACTATTTGCCGCTGAGTACGGTTCAGGCGTTCTATCCGCACGCGACGTTCAAGCTGTATCCCTCGATCCTCAACGCCGTAGGCGCAGTGGCTTTTTCCAAGGCCGACGTTTACCTGGGGGACTCGGTCAGCGCCAGTTACCTGATCAACAAGAGTTACTTGAATAACGTGCAGCTGGTGGATTTCTCGCGCATGGAAGTCAATAACTTCTCGTTCGCCGCCACTCGCCAGAACAGTGAACTCCTGCACCTGATCAATGCGGCGCTGCAAGCCATCCCCGCCAGTGAACAGATGGCCATTGCGCGCCGTTGGAATGCTGGCGGCGTGAGCATCTCGGGCACTCATCAGGTGCAGTTCAGCGTCGAGGAACAACGCTGGCTGGCACACCATCCGCGCCTGAAAGTGGTGGTCAATGAAGACTTCTTGCCCTTCACCTTTTTTGATGAGCACGACCGTTTCCGCGGCCTGAGTGCCGACGTAATGGCCAAAATCAGCCTCAGGACCGGGTTGAAATTCGACCCGCAAAAAGGCGGCTCGGTGGATGCGATGATCACCCGTGTCAACCACGGGGAGGCTGACATGCTGGCGGCATTGACCCCAAGCCTTGATCGCGAACAACGCGTCAGTTTCAGCCGGCCGTACCTGTCCACCCCGTTTGTGCTGGTCACGCGCAACCACGCCGACAGCTCGAACAACCTGCAGGATTTGTCGGGCAAACGCCTGGCGATCATCAAGGGCAACGCCAGCCGGGAGCTGATTGAACGGCAGTTTCCGCAGGTGCGGATTGTCGAAGCGCAAAGCCTCGCCGATGCGTTTTCAATGCTCGCCAAAGGCAGTGTCGAGGCCTGTGTCAGCACCCTGGTCAGCGCACGTTATCTGATTGCCCGAAACTACCCGGATCAATTGAAGATCAGCGCAACCGTCGGCGCCCGTGCTGCGCAGTTGGCGTTTGCGGTGGATCACACCTCGCCGATATTGCTCTCGATCCTCAACAAGTCGCTGCTGAGCATCTCGCCTGAGGAAATGGACGAACTGACCAATCGCTGGCGCAGCCCGGTGGTGCTCGACGACAGCTATTGGAGCAAACACCGGGCAGCAATCCTGCAGGGCTTCGCGCTGGCGGCCGTGCTGCTGCTGAGTGCGTGTGTATGGATTGTGTTGCTGCGCCGCCAAGTGCTGCGCCGCAAGCTTGCCGAGCGGGCACTCAGTGCCAGGCTTGAATTCGATCGAGTGCTGATCAACGGCATGCCCCACCCTACTTATGTAAGGGATCGCCAGGCACGGTTGCTGATGTGCAACAAGGCTTATCGCGAGGTTTTTGGTGTTGAGGACGAGCGACAGTTGCTCGGCACCACCGTGATGCAAAGCCTGCTCTCCAGCCAGGAGCAGGCTCTGGAATATCACCGCGACTACCTCGCCGTCATGGACGCCGACGAACCCTTGCTGCGTGACCGGCAGATCGTCTTGCGCAGCGGCGAAGTGCTCACCATCTATCACTGGATTCTGCCTTTTCGCGGCAGCGAAGGCCGTGTCGACGGCCTGATCGGTGGCTGGGTCGACGTCAGTGACCGCCAGCGCCTGGTTGAACAACTGCACGCCGCCAAGCAGGAAGCCGATAACGCCAACCGGGCCAAAACCACGTTTCTGGCGACCATCAGCCACGAGATCCGCACCCCGATGAACGCCGTGCTCGGCATGCTGGAAATGGCCGCGCGCAAGTCTGAACACGGCATTTTCGACCGCGCCGCCATCGATGTAGCGTCGGGCGCTGCCAAGGAATTACTGGCGCTGATCGGCGACGTACTCGACATTGCCCGCATCGAATCCGGACGGCAAAGCCTGACGCTCGAGAGCGCAAACCCGCACCTGTTGTTGAACGCGGTGACGCGTGTGTTCGACGGCCTGGCGCGTGAAAAGGCCATCACGCTGACCTTGGAGATTGATCCGGCGGTCAACCGCAATGTGCTGATGGATGCCCTGCGCTTCAAACAAATTATTGCCAACCTGTTGAGCAATGCGATCAAGTTCACCGCCGTGGGTGAAGTGCGCATCAGCGCCCACGCGCAACCGGCTGACGCCAACCAACCGATGCAGTTATCGGTGAGTATCGTGGACACCGGCGTGGGCATCTGCGCGGCCGATCAGCAGCAGTTGTTCGCGCCGTTCAGCCAGGCCGGCAATCAGCAGCAAGGCTCCGGCCTGGGGCTGGTCATCAGCCGGTCGTTGATCGAAATGATGGGCGGCAGCCTGGTGTTAACCAGCGCCCCCGGCAAAGGCACGCAGGTTACGGTCAAGCTCGATCTGCCCGCCGCAGACCTACCTTCGCCGCCGGCCGACGTGGCGCTGGAGATGACGCCGGGCCTGTCGCTGAGCGCATTGATCGTGGATGACTACGCCGCCAATCGCCTGGTGCTGTCACAACAACTGTCCTATTTGGGCCACGACGTTCAGCAAGCCAGCGACGGCGTTCAGGCCTTGGCCTTGTGGAACGCGCAGCCGTTCGATGTGGTGGTGACAGACTGCGACATGCCAGGCATGAACGGCTATCAATTGGCCCAGGCGATTCGCCAGGCGGAGCACTCCAGAGGCGAACCCGGTTGCTTGTTGCTGGGGTTCACCGCCAACGCCGTCGCCGAAGAAAAACAGCGCTGCCTGGAGGCTGGCATGGACGACTGCCTGTTCAAGCCCATCAGCCTGGAGCAACTGAGTGCACGGCTGCAGCCACTGCAAACCGAATACTTCGACAACGAGGCGAGCACGGAGCTGACCATCGCCTCACTCGATGCCCATTTGAAAACGCTGGTTCCGGGCAAGTTATCGGCGCTGCAAACCGTGCGTGAAGAACTGCTGTCGAGCACCCGCGCCGACCTGCAACAGCTCACCGAGCTGCTGGCGTGCGGCGACCGACAGCATTTGGCTCACGTGGCTCATCGGGTCAAAGGTGGGGCAAGGCTTATCCACTACGAACAGCTGATCCTCACCTGCGAAAACCTTGAGGCCCACTGCGCGAATGGCGCAGAGCGAGCAGACCTGATTGCCTCGACCGCCGCCGTGCAAACGTGCATGCGGCAACTGCTGGCGCTGCTGCAGGAGGACTCTGCGCAGGCGTAAGCGCCAACCCGCTTAAGAAATTTCTTGCAAAGACGTAAGGGGTTTCGCCATTAAAAGGCCACCCCCTTTTGGCAAGCTAGCGTCTGAGAATTTCGATGAGCCATTCAGATGCCACTGTCCACCCTTCGCGTCCTGATCCTGGAGGACCAGCCAGTACAGCGCCGTTACGCCGTGATGCTCCTCGCTCATCTGGGCTGTACCCGCATTCTTGAAGCCTCTGGCGGCTGGGAGGCGCTGCAGTTGCTGGAAAGCAACGGGCCGGTAGACATCGCGTTCTGCGATATCTGCATGGAGGGCATGGACGGCATTACCTTCCTGCGCCGCGCAAGCCAACGGCACGCGCTGAAATCGGTGGTTATCACCAGCAGCATCGCGCTGGACTTGCGCCAGGCCATCAGCCATATGGCGACACTGCTCGGTCTGCGGGTACTCGGCCAGTTGTGCAAACCGCTGCACGAGCACGAGTTGAAAAGACTGGCGGGCAAGTACCTGGACGACGACTCGCACCCAGCCTGCCCGCTGCATGTTGCCGGTGAGACCAACGAACATCAGGTGCTCAACGCACTGGAGAACGGCGAGCTGGAGGTCTTCTATCAACCGAAATTCGACATCAGGACATTGCAGGTCACCTCCGTGGAGGCGCTTGCACGCTGGAATCATCCTGAGCGGGGCATCTTGGCGCCCGCGTCATTTATTCCAGTACTGGAACGGCACGGCCTGATGGACAGTTTGCTGTATCGCCAGATCGATCAATGCCTGACGCTGCGCAAGGAAGCACTGGCTTCTGAGGTGTCACTCACCTTCGCGGTGAATGTCAACGCGAGCCAATTTGCCAACCCGCAGATGAGTGCGCACGTGGCCCTGCTGCTCAAGCGCTTCGACGCGCCCGGTTGCAGCCTGTCGTTTGAAATGACCGAGACCGGCACACTCGACCCGGGCTCCATCAGCCTGGAAAACATGGTGCGCCTACGCATGATGGGCTGCGGGTTGTCCATCGACGACTTCGGCGGCGGTTATTCGTCATTGCAGCGCCTGTGCAGCCTGCCGTTCAACGAAATAAAAATACAGGCCGAATTTATTCGCGACCTGTCTTCGGAGCCGCGCAGTCGTGCGGCGATCTCGAGCGTCTTGTCCCTGGCGCGCGAGCTGAACATTGGTGTGGTGATTGAAGGCATTGAAACCGTTGAACAGCGCGACATCCTGATAACCCTGGGCTGTGAAACCGGCCAGGGCTACCTGCTTGCTCGCCCAATGCCTGCACACACCCTGTTGCCATGGCTGATCGGCAGAAACGCCATCACGCAGCGCTTGTGATGACGCTACACACCGGTCACCACCGCTGACTGGCGCCTTAGAAAACATTCAAACCAACTGAGAGGTGCAGCCGGTGCCTCCTGCGCTTTCGCGTGGACAACCGCAGGCTGCAACCGCTCTTTTTTCCTGTCACCGGGGGAGTTCATGAGTTTAAGAAAAATGAAAATAGCGTTGCGTTCGGCCTTTGGCTTCGGCCTGGTCGGGCTGCTCGTGGTATTGCTGGGCCTGTTCTCTTTGAGCCAGATGCGTGACATGGCTCGCCAGTCGGATGAAGTCGACAAAAACTGGCTGCCCAGCATCCTCGCCTTGGGCGACCTGCAAACCGCCGTGTCCGAGATCCGCGCCGCGACCTACCGAGTGATGCTGGTGGACAGCGCCGAGCAGGTAAAGGCCAGCCAGCGGGCTTTTTCGCAGCTGCGCGAACAGATTCAGGCCGACAACGCGCAGTACGCAAGCAAGCTCACAGTGGACGCCGAGCGAGTCACGTTCGAACGTTTCAAGTCGGCCCAGGAACAATACCTGCAGGTCCAGCAACAGGTATTGGCCCTGGCCGCCAACGGCGAACGCCCACAGGCTATCGCGCTGCTCAATGGCGAACTGATCGCTTTGGGCGACAAGCTTGGGACCGAGCTGGCGAACCTGCTGTCGATCAATATTCAGGAAGCCGACGACGCGGCCACGAGCTCCGACGCCACGTACCACGGCGCAGTGAAATGGGTATTCATCGCCATGGCACTGGCGACATTCCTCACCGCACTGCTGGCCACGCTGTTTACCCGCAGCATCGTGCTGCCCTTGCACCAGGCGGTGCGTATCGCCGAGCAAGTGGCCAAGGGCGACCTGACCGTGTCGATTGTGGTGGACGGCAACGATGAGCCTGGGCAGTTGCTGCGTGCGCTGGAAACCATGCAGTCGGACCTTCGCGAAACCATCCACCAGATTACCGACTCGTCCAATCAACTGGCGTCCGCGGCGGAAGAACTCTCGGCGGTCACTGAGGAATCCACACGGGCCTTGCACGAACAGAACGGTGAAATCGAACAGGCCGCCACGGCGGTCAACCAGATGACCGCTGCGGTGGATGAGGTCGCACGCAACGCCATCAGCACTGCCGACGCCTCCCGAGACGGTGATGCCATGGCAGGCAACGGTCGCAGCCACGTCATGGACACCGTGGAATCGATTTCTTTGCTGGCCGAGGAAGTGACGTCGGCGACCGAAGAAATCCAGAGCCTAGCCGACAGTGTTCAAGACATCACCAAAGTATTGGACGTGATCCGCGCCATTGCCGAACAAACCAACCTGCTGGCGCTGAACGCGGCCATCGAAGCCGCCCGCGCCGGTGAAGCCGGACGCGGTTTTGCCGTGGTGGCCGACGAAGTCCGGGCCCTGGCGCATCGAACCCAGCAGTCGACCCAGGAAATCGAGCAGATGGTCAGCGGGGTGCAGAAGGGTTCGACCCAGGCGGTATCGGTGATGCACAGCAGCAATGAACGCGCGCGCTCGACACTGACCGTGGCCCACTGTGCGGGCGAGTCGCTGGAGCGCATCACCCATGCGATCACGCGCATCACCGAAGGCAACCTGATCATCGCCAGCGCTTCCGAAGAGCAGGCGCAAGTGGCCCGGGAGGTGGATCGCAACCTGACGAATATCCGCGATCTGTCGGTCCAGACGGCCGCCGGGGCCAACCAGACCACCGCCGCCAGTCAGGAGCTTTCACGCCTGGCGGTTGACCTGAACACGATGATTGCGAAGTTCGTGGTTTAAGCCCGCTTCAAGCTGCTGGGACAAAACGCTGGAAACGAAAAAGCCCTGTAGCGTGTTTAGCTACAGGGCTTGTGCCTTGGCGGCGTTGTTAACTCAGCTTCCGCGTTCTCTATTGGCCTGGGAGAGGACCGAGGCAGCGAGGGATTTGGTCTGGTCGCTGTATTTATCGCTCTGAAGCGCCTTCGCTGCTTTCTCCTCCATCTCGGCGCTCGTCTGCTTGTCTGTACCGCTCTGGGCCAAGGCCGACGCGGCAAGGCTTTTGGCAAGGGCCGAGGCGATTGGATTATTGAGGGTTTGCGCCGCCAAAGTGGCCATCTTGCCGGAGGTTTTCTTGGTGTTTTTGCTCATGATGCAGGTCCTTTGCTGTGTGGGATTTCCTACCTGAAAATCGCTGGACCACGATAGTGAGTTGCAGAACGGGTCGCAACGCGCTGCCTGTAGGCAACGTTTGGGAAACCGGTACGAAAGGCGCAAGCGTGATGTAAGGCGTCTAATCGATTGCACTGATGGTTATTATCGAAACGCTCGCCTGTGTGATTGCCCAACCCGCTTCCTATAATCGCCTCCACTCTCCCTTCCCTTCGCCTGCTTCAGGCGACATGTCCCTATGGAACCCAATACCATGCCAAGCGCCAGCCCGGCTCCCAGCGGCCTTCCCGAACACAATCAACAGAGTGTCAAACAGCAGTGGCTGGCGATTCTCTCAGTCGCCGTGGGCGCTTTCGCCTTGGTGACCAGTGAGTTTCTGCCGGTGGGCGTACTCAACGACGTTGCCAGCGACCTCGGCATCAGCGCCGGCCACGCCGGCCTGATGGTGACCCTGCCCGGCATCATGGCCGCCCTCGCCGCGCCGTTACTGTCTGTCAGCATTGGCGCCATGGACCGTCGTTACCTGCTGATCGGCCTGACGCTGATCATGATCATCGCCAACTCGGTGGTGGCCTACGCCAGCGATTTCAGCTTGCTGTTGTTCGGCCGCGTACTGCTGGGTATCAGCATCGGCGGCTTCTGGGCGACAGCGATCGCCCTCAGCGGACGCCTGGCACCCAAGGGTGTGGGCGTAGCGAAGGCCACGTCGATCATCATGATGGGAGTGACGCTGGCCACCGTACTTGGCGTGCCCGTTGGCACCTGGCTCAGTGGCCTGATGGGCTGGCGCATGACCTTTCTGGTGACCGCGCTGGTGGGCGTGCCGGTGTTGCTGGCGCAGGTCCTCCTGCTGCCACGCCTTATCCCGGAAAAAGCCATTGAGGTCCGCGACCTGCCGGCCTTGTTCATCAACCCACAAGCACGGGTCGGGTTGATCGCCGTGTTGCTGATCGGGCTGGCGCATTTTGCGGCTTACACCTATGTGGCGCCCTTCTTCAAAAACAGCTCCGGCTTTGACGGCCCGACGATTGGCTCACTGCTGCTGCTTTATGGTGTGGCCGGGGTGATGGGCAATGTCTTTGCCGGTTTCGCCGCCAACCGCAGCGTCCGTTACACCTTGCTGCTGGTCGCGCTGATGATCGGCACCAGCACCGCGCTGTTCCCCTACTTCGCCACTGGCATGACCGGCGCCGCGATGTTGATCGGGCTGTGGGGCTTCGCCTTCGGCGCCTTCCCGGCCTGCGCCAGTATCTGGATGTTTGTGGTGGCACCCAAGGATGTCGAACGCGGCATGCCCCTGTTTGTTGCCTTGTTCCAAGTGATCATTGCCTTGGGTTCATTCTTTGGCGGGCGGATCGTCGATCAGATGGGCAGCGCGGTGTTGTTGAGTTTGGCGACGGCGTTGGTCGGCTGTGGGTTTGTGACGGTGTTGGTACTGGGGCGCAATGTGAGCAATAGCTTGGTGGCCCAGCCCGGCTGACCATGGAGGAATAACTGAAAAGCCTGCTGGGCGTTGAGCTCAGCAGGCTTTTTTAGTTTCTGAGGTAGCGGATTATTGGGTGGGTGTACCTGTCGGGGAATTGCGCTCCAACACAGCTTCCACTAGCGCCTGGGTGTTCTCGTTCAATAAGCGAGGTGCATGATCACCGGTGAGTGGATGTTGTCCGGGTCTTGTTGGCAAGGGTTGTTTCGATGCGAATAGCTGCGGGCAATAGGCTCGAATCCTTCTCAGTCGCTCAGGCAAGCTGGATCAGAACGCATGCAAGCTAAGGGTTGCGCATTGTTTTGCTAGGAATACATATCCCCTGAAGAAGCCAACTAATGAAAGCAATCCATCGAACCAAATCGTTATGCTCCAGAAACTCCAAGGGTGGAGAAAAAAATAATAACGAGCCGTGGCGCGCCACACTAGACTGAGCCGCCCCCCACAGTAAAACACCAACAAGGCATATCCAAAACGACTTAACAGTAAAGTTATCACCAGAATAATGCTTACTGATTGAACGCCAAAATAAAAATCCTAAAAGAGAAATAAAAAAATAAATGGTAGTGACAAGAATCTGGTCAGCGCCCATTTTCTTTATACTCTTTATATAAGACATTTATGGTGCTTATATCAGCTGCAGCATCGAGTACCAAGGCGGCTTTACTTGCGTCGACGTATCCACGCTGGTAATCGGTTCGAACATAACGAAACAGACGCCAGGAGTCAGGCTTCAACACCAATCGACCTGCTCCATATGCTGACATCAATAAATCTGCGCCTCCGTACGCCATATTTCCTTCAAACTCACCACCGCCCATTGCTTTGGCAACTTCATGGTATCCCTTGCGTAACGGCCCTTGAGTGTCCGAGCGGCCCTCCCACAAATTTCGTCCCCCCTCATAGACGTTGTTCGCTCCGTGCGCGATCAGCGGCGCTCCAGCGACCAGGCATAGCGTGCCGAAGGACACGTAGCAAATGCCTGCCCCTGTCGCGAACTGCAGTGCACCGGCAATCACCCCGACACCTTTTTGTGCGACATCCCGTGCTTGCTCAAGCAGGCTTTTTTGTTCGCTTTCCAGCTCCCTCATACCCTGCACTGAGGACCTTTTACCCTGCTCCACATCGCGGACGATGCTTCTCGCGAAAAACGCTACCTCACGGTTGAACTGCAGTCGCAGAACTCCATCTTTGATATGCCGTGCGCTTACGGTACACGCCTGGTTAGCCAGAATGCTCCCAGCACGACTGACCTGCCAAAAATCACAAGTGCCGGACCTATCGCCATCCGTTCTGTCAGTTAACGGTTTCACTCATCGCCTCCCCAAGCGCTATAGCCTGTTGTGCCAGCAAGGTGGTGAGCCCACGTGATGCTCCGATAACGAATCGCTAAATGTTCCTGTGGTTCGGCATCGTTTTGTAAAATGACATGCGGCATATCCAGCGTCAGGTCTGTGATAACACCGCCTTCAATGGAGATTGAGTAAAACTTTTGCTGCTGTCCAAAGGAAGATATTCGATAAAAGTTAATCGTACATTCAATCTCCTCTCTACTTGAAAGCGCTTGAGCGAGTAAGGGTGACGATTTATCAACATTTTTTGTGAGCACAATTGGGCGATGCGTCGGCTTGTTCACGTTGCCAATATTCGCCATGTTATGGCTGTATGAGAGCACCATGATTTCATCTAAATGGCCCGACTGACACTTATTACCTATCGATTCCTGACTTGAACAACCCGCTGAAATCAATCCTTGAACCTTACCGGTGATCGACATATAACCAGTGTTCGCCATGGGTAACCTTCTCGTACTCAATCAATCGGCTGAGTAGACTATTACAGCGATCAAGGATGCACGTGTAGGACGCGTCCGGTTCTCAGAAAAATCTGAGACTTCTGATTTCAGCGCACTGTCGTCGTCATAAATGGCGTTGAGCGCATCGGTAGGTCGGGAGTAAGCCTTTTCACGATGTAACAACACGTTATGACGAACTTACTAATCTCTGCTTTCAAACAGGATTGGGTGGCAGTTGTCCTCGGGTGTTCTGATGACCGAGGAAGATCAAGCCATTGAAGGAATGGCAAAAACTTGGCGATACCGTTCGTCAGTCGCTCACGGAGGAATGGGTATAAGTACTGAAGATCTCCGGATTGACGCTAACCGCCTGCATGAGATGCCTGATGGCTACAGCTCAAGCGACGTAGCAGCCAGGCTAATTTTTCAGGTGACTGATTAGAAAATCACCGTCGCTGGGGCGGCCTTTGATAAACCAGATCGTGATCAGGCTTATCGGAAAGCAACTGAGCGATTGAGCCTGCGGCCGATTTATAAGCCAACGCAAAAAAGCCCCGTAGCTTATTCAGCTACGGGGCTTTTTCTATGTAATGGCGGAGAGATAGGGATTCGAACCCTAGGTACCGGTGAAGGTACAACGGATTTCGAATCCGTCCCATTCGGCCACTCTGGCATCTCTCCAACGGCGCGCATCATAACAGTGTGTTTCGCGGAAGCAAACCCCAAAAGCGATTTTTTTCCGTGCTATCAGATGCTTGCGTCGATTAAAGCGGTACGCCGAGACGATTGGCGACTTCTTCGTAAGCTTCGATGACGTCACCGAGGCCCTGGCGGAAGCGGTCTTTGTCCATCTTCTTCTTGGTGTCTTTGTCCCACAGGCGGCAGCCGTCCGGGCTGAATTCGTCGCCCAGGACGATGGAGCCGTCGTGGAATACGCCGAATTCCAGCTTGAAATCGACCAGCAGCAGGCCAGCGTCGTCGAACAGTTTGCTCAACACCTCGTTGACCTTCAGCGACAGTTCTTTCATGCGTGCCAGTTGCTCAGCGGTGCCCCAACCGAATGCCACGACGTGGGATTCGTTGATGAACGGGTCGCCCTTGGCGTCGTCCTTCAGGAACAGCTCAAACGTGTAAGGGTTGAGCTTGAGGCCCTCTTCCACGCCCAGACGCTTGACCAGGCTGCCGGCGGCGTAGTTACGCACGACGCATTCAACCGGAATCATGTCGAGCTTCTTGACCAGGCATTCGTTGTCGCCCAGCAGCTTGTCGAATTGGGTCGGAATGCCGGCCGCTTCGAGTTTCTGCATGATGAAGGCGTTGAACTTGTTGTTCACCATGCCTTTGCGATCGAGCTGTTCGATGCGCTTGCCGTCGAACGCCGAGGTGTCGTTGCGAAACAGCAGGATCAGGCGGTTGGCGTCGTCGGTCTTGTACACCGACTTGGCTTTGCCGCGGTAGAGTTCTTCACGTTTTTCCATGATGGGCTCCGCTTGCTAAATGGTGGGCTAGGCGATGTGTCGCCAGTCGAGCCCTGAATCTTGATCGGCCAGTTGCAGCCAGTCCGGGTCGCACCCGAGGGTGTCGACAAAACATTGCCGGGCCAGCTGCGGCAGGTTGTTCTTGCTGCTCAGGTGGGCCAGGACCAAGTGCTGCAGGTCTTGCCAGCCCAACTCATACACCAGGTACGCCGCCTGGTGGTTATTCAAATGTCCCAGCTCGCCGCCCACTCGCTGCTTGAGGAAGTACGGATAATGACCGCGCGCCAGCAAGTCTCGACAGTGGTTGGACTCGATCATCAATGCATCGAGGTTGCGGTATCCGTCCAGCACCTTGGAACAGTAGGAACCCAGGTCGGTGAGCACGCCAAAACGTCGCTCCCCGTCGCTGAATACGTACTGCGTAGGCTCTTGGGCGTCATGCGCAACGGCAATCACATCGATGCTCAACGCACCAATCTGCAGCTGTTCGCCACCGGCCAGGAAACCTGCAGGTTCTATGGGTTTGCGCATCCCGCGCTGTGTGCCGCGACTCAGGTACACCGGAAGATTGTAGCGCCGAGACAGCAAACCCACGCCATGCACGTGGTCGGCATGTTCGTGGGTCACTAGAATCGCGCTCAGCTGCGCGGGGTGAACCCCCAGGCGCAGCAGGCGCCGCTCGGTTTCTTTTAACGAGAAACCACAATCCACCAGCACGTACGTGTCGTCGTGGGCGACCAGCGTGCCGTTCCCTTGGCTACCGCTGCCGAGAACGGCAAAACGCATTGGATCAGCCCAGGTTGTCCTGAATCACGCCCAACACTTTGCGCGCTGTTTCAGCCGGCGCAACGGTGTTGATGTTTTTCTCGACGGTGACTTGCACGCTTTCGCCCACTTTGCTCAAACGAATCTGGTAGCGCTCGGCGCGGGTTTCGACTTCTTCCTTGGTCGGCTTGCTGCCGAACAGTTTGCCGAAGAAACCTGGCTCGTCGTCTTTCTTCTCGGCTTTTTCAGCCACGTTGATGTAGTACAGACCCAAGCTACGGTTGATGTCTTCAACGCGCCATGGGCCTTTCTCCAACGCGCGGCCGACACTGGCCCAGGCGCGGTCGAGGTCTTCACCCAGGTTCAGCACCACGTTGCCGCTGCCGTCCTCGGTGAGGCTGACGCGGTTAGGCGTGTCGTAATCACGCGCAGCGAGAAGCGACACCGAACCGCCCTTCTCGGAGATACGGCTCATGCTGGCCAGCATCTCGTCGACCAGCGCGGCGTCCACGCCCATGTTGACCGAACGTGGGGTGAAATCGACAGCGGCGGTGCTGCCGGCAGGACGCTCGGCGCTGACCACGTAGACTTCACTGGTGTTGCGCTGCACGCCTGGCTCGATGCGCACACGCACACGGGCTTCGCTGTCGGCGGCTACACCGCCGGCCTGCAGGCGCTGGGCCATGTTGGCGGACAGTTCGCTGCTGCGCTGCCAGGCAGTAGTGAATTCACCGGTCTGCGGGCGTTGCTGGTCAATGCGAAAACCGTTGTCCTGGAAGAACTGCACCGCCACTGGCCAAACTTCGGCAGGTGGGCGCTGGGCGATAATCCAGCGGTTGTCGCCGCTCTTCTGCAGGCTGTAGTCGCTGGCATCAGCCACGGCCGAGATCGGCTGTGGACGTGGCACCACGTATTCACCCTTGGTGGTGTCGTCGGCAACGTTGCGCGGGATAGGCAGCAACGGGTCAAGGCGCTTGGCGACATTGACGTCCGGCGGCAGTTGCATCGGTTTGGTTGCTTGTGCTTCCAGGTAATCGCTGCCGCGGTCACGGAAGTAACCATCCGGGCCCCAAATCCAACCGCAGCCACTGGTGCTGGAGATAATCAAGGCAAGTGCGGAAAGTCCGGCCAATCGCTTCATGCGTAGTGCTTCCTCAATTAAACCAGGACGCCGGACTGGCGCAGGGCCTGTCGCAGCGGTTCGTGACAGGCTTCGCTGAGCCGGGTGAGCGGCAGACGGATACCGTCCGGCATCAAGCCCATCTCAAACAGCGCCCATTTCACGGGAATAGGGTTGGATTCAATAAACAGTGTCTTGTTGAGCGGCATCAGCTTCTCGTGGATCGCGCGGGCGGTCACGGCATCACCGGCGATGGCGGCGGCGCACAGCTCGCTCATGGCGCGCGGGGCGACGTTGGCGGTCACCGAGATGTTGCCTTTGCCCCCCAGCAGGATCAGCTCGACAGCCGTGGCGTCGTCACCGGAATACACCAGGAAGTCGCTGCTCACGCCGGCCAGGATGTCCTTGGCGCGCTGCAGGTCACCGGTGGCTTCTTTGATACCAATGATGTTCGGCACGGTGGACAGGCGGATCACGGTCTCGGCCTTCATGTCGCAGGCTGTGCGGCCGGGTACGTTGTAGAGGATCTGCGGGATATCAACGGCTTCGGCAATGGTGCGAAAGTGCTGGTACAGGCCTTCCTGGGTCGGCTTGTTGTAGTACGGGGTCACCAGCAGGCAGGCATCGGCGCCGGCTTTTTTGGCGTTTTTGGTCAGCTCGATCGCTTCACGCGTCGAGTTGGCGCCCGTACCGGCGATCACGGCGATACGGCCCGCGACGCGCTTGACCACGAATTCGATCACCTGAATGTGTTCTTCCACATCCAGTGTGGCCGACTCACCTGTGGTGCCGACCGCCACAATGGCGTTGGTGCCCTCTTGCAGGTGGAAGTCCACCAGTTTGCCCAGGCTATCCCAGTCGAGATGACCTTGTGCATCCATGGGTGTGACCAGTGCCACCATACTGCCCGCAATCATGCAACCGCTCCTGCCGGAAAAAGAGAGCCGTAATGGTACTGGCGCCAAGATGCTTGTACAAGCGAAGTACCGCCTGAGGATGCGTTCTGGGGCAACTAAACGATGGGCAATGCCATCATTGGCTCAAAGCGTGCCTTGAAGCACGCTGAAATCAGACCGATCACGCAATGAAAACGCCACCTCCTATCCCTTGGCGGCGGTTTTCGCTACCCTTCATCCTTTGATCGATACAGCCCTGACCGTATCGACCGCTCATCGTTTTAGGAAGGCTGCATGTCCACCCCCACAGTTCGCGAACAATTCCTTGTTATCAGTGCCCTCGGCGCCAACCCCATGGAGCTGACCAACGTCCTGTGCCGCGCCAGCCATGAAAACCGCTGCGCCGTCGTAACCTCCCGCCTCACGCGCCATGGCGAGTGCAGCGCGCTGGTGCTGCAGATTTCCGGCACCTGGGACGCCCTGGCGCGTCTGGAAACCGGCCTGCCGGGCCTGGCCAAGAAGCATGACTTCACCGTCAACGTAGTGCGCAGCGCCGCACTGGAAAACCGCCCGCAGGCTCTGCCTTATGTGGCATACGTCAGCTCGGCTTACCGTTCGGACATCGTCAACGAACTGTGCCAGTTCTTTATCGACCACAACGTCGAGCTCGAGAACCTGACCTGCGACACCTACCAGGCGCCACAGACCGGCGGCACCATGCTCAACGCCACGTTTACCGTGACCTTGCCGGCGGGCGTGCAGATCAGTTGGTTGCGTGACCAGTTCCTGGATTTCGCCGATGCCCTGAATCTCGACGCCTTGATCGAGCCATGGCGCCCACAGAACCCAATGTAAGGAAGTATCTATCCATGCCGGTAGTCATCGATAAACCCGTGGCCGATTTCGAAGCCCAGGCCACCAGCGGCCAGACTTTCAGCCTCGCAGCCCTCAAGGGCAAGCAAGTGGTGATCTACTTCTATCCGAAAGACAGCACGCCGGGCTGCACCACCGAAGGCCAGGGCTTTCGGGACCAGTACGCAGCGTTCAAGGCCGCCAACACCGAGGTGTTTGGCGTGTCGCGCGACAGCGTGAAGTCCCACGAAAACTTCAAGGCCAAGCAGGAATTTCCCTTCGAGCTGATCAGCGACAAGGACGAGGCGGTTTGCCAGTTGTTTGATGTGATCAAACTGAAGAAGCTTTACGGCAAGGAATACCTGGGCGTTGATCGCAGCACCTTTTTGATCGACAAGGACGGCGTGCTGCGTCAGGAATGGCGTGGCGTGAAAGTGCCAGGGCATGTGGACGCTGTTTTGGCGGCGGCGCAGGCGCTGAGCAAGGCTTGAATCGTTGGGGCGAACACCGGGTGTTCGCCCCCCTCGTTACAACAAAGGCGCCACCGCCGGTTCTTGCCGCGGCCACGCATCCAGTACGGCCTTGAACAGTGTCGCCAGGGGAATCGCAAAGAACACACCCCAAAACCCCCACAGCCCGCCAAATAACAACACCGCACAGATGATCGCCACCGGGTGCAGGTTGACAGCCTCCGAGAACAGCAACGGCACCAGTACGTTTCCGTCCAGGGTCTGGATAATGCCGTACACCGCCATCAGGTAGATGAACTGATCACTCCAGCCCCACTGGAACAGCGCAATCAACATCACCGGCACCGTTACCACCACCGCGCCGACGTAGGGCACCACCACCGACACACCCACCAGCAACGCCAGCAATGCCGCGTAGTTCAGGCCGAGTGCGACGAAAGCGATGTAGGTGACGCCCCCACAGATGACGATCTCAATGACCTTGCCGCGGATGTAATTGGCAATCTGCCGGTTCATTTCCTCCGCCACCCGGGTAATCAACGCTCGCTCACGCGGCAGGTAACCGCTTACCCAGCGGCCGATCATCGCGCGGTCCTTGAGAAAGAAGAACACCAGGATCGGCACCAGCACCAGATAGATCATGATGTTGACCAGCAACGGCAGGCTCGACAGGGAAAAGGTCAGCGCCCATTGCCCGAACTTTCCGATCTCGCCGCGCGCCACTTCGATGGCCTGCAGCACCTGCTCGTCCGACACCAGGTGCGGATAGCGTTCCGGCAACAGCAGCAACAGCGATTGCCACTTGGCGAGCATGCCCGGCAACTCGTTGAATAACGTGATCAGTTGATGCCACAGCAACGGCAGCACCACCACGATGAACACCACCAACAGCCCCATGAACAACGCAAACACCAACCCTACCGCGACCCCGCCCGGCAAACGCATACGCTCCAGCGTGGTGACCAGGCCTTGCATCAGGTAAGCCAACACCATCCCGGCCAGCACCGGTGCCAACATGCCGCCCAAGGTGAGTACGGCGGTGAAGGCCAGGAACAGCAGGACCGCCAGCACCACGGCTTCTTCATCGGAGAAGTAGCGCTGAATCCAGTCTCGTAACACTTTGAACATCAATCAACCTCGGGCGGTAGGGGCAAACGGTTCAGGCCTTGCGCAACCAATAGCGGTATACACCGGCGGCATCTTCTTCATGCAACAGGGTGTGGCCAGCCAACTTGGCAAACGTGCGGAAATCACGCTGGGAGCCTGCGTCCGTGGCGATCACCTTGAGCACTGCGCCGCTGGCCAATCGATTGAGTTCCAGCTTGGCCTTAAGCAACGGCAACGGGCAATTGAGGCCGCTGGCATCGAGTTCGGCATCAAAGGCTACAGCGTCGGTCATGGTTTTACTCCGGGCACGCGTTTGGGGTGCTTAGAATATCTGGTCCGAAGCTCAGTGTCCGGCTACAGTAAGCTCTTTGTCGAAAGGCTCTGTGCATGACTTTTTTGCGCCCTACCCTGCTGACGCTGGCCTGCCTGCTGGCCTCTCCGGGCTTCGCTGACGACCTGCCGTCACTTGGCGACGCCAGTTCTGCCATTGTCTCGCCACAACAGGAATACCAGTTGGGCCGTGCTTGGCTTGCCTACCTGCGCGGCCAGGTCTCGCAACTCAATGACCCACAACTCAAGGATTACGTGGAAACCAGCGTGTACAAGCTGGTGGAGACCAGTCAGGTCAATGACCGGCGCCTGGAGTTCATCCTGATCAACAGCCCACAACTCAACGCCTTTGCCGCCCCCGGTGGGATTGTCGGGGTCAACGGCGGTTTGTTCCTCAACGCGCAAACCGAAGGCGAATATGCTTCGGTACTCGCCCACGAATTGGCTCACTTGTCCCAGCGCCACTTCGCCCGCGGTGTGGAAGCGCAGTCGCGCATGCAGATCCCGATGATGGCCGCTTTGCTCGGCGGCATCATCGCTGCGGCAGCGGGTGCGGGTGATGCCGGCATTGCCGCGATTGCCGGCAGCCAGGCGGCAGCCATCCAGGAGCAACGCCGGTTCTCCCGTCAGAACGAACAGGAGGCTGATCGTATCGGCATTCTTAACCTGGAAAAAGCCGGTTACGACCCGCGCTCCATGCCGACCATGTTCGAACGACTGATGCGTCAATATCGCTTCGACGCCAAGCCACCGGAGTTCCTGCTGACTCACCCGGTTACCGAATCACGGATCGCCGACACCCGTAACCGCGCCGAGCAAGCCAAACCCGGCGGCAAGGAAGACAGCCTGCGCTATCAACTGATTCGCGCGCGCGTGCAGTTGCAATACGAGGATACGCCCGGTCTTGCGGCCAAACGCTTCCAGGCGCAGTTGGACGAGAACCCTAAAAACGATGTGGCTCGCTATGGCCTGGCCATCGCCCAGATCAAGGGCACTCAACTCAAGGAAGCGCGGGAAACCCTGGCACCGCTGCTGGCCAAGGCGCCCAATGACATCACGTACAACCTGGCGCAAATCGAGCTGGACATCACCAACAACCGCTTGCCGGATGCCCAGCAACGCACTGACCGGATGCTCACCCAGTACCCCGGCAACTACCCGCTCAACCAGGTGCGCGTGGACTTGTTGCTTAAGCAGAACCGAACCGCCGATGCGGAGAAAGCGTTGGATGCGTTGCTCAAATCCCGTCCCGATGACCCCGACGTCTGGTACCAGGTCGCCGAGACACGCGGACTGTCCGGCAACATCATTGGCTTGCATCAAGCCCGCGCCGAGTACTTTGCATTGGTAGGCGACTTCCAGCAGGCCATTCAGCAACTGGATTTTGCCAAGCGCCGGGCCGGCAACAACTTCCCGCTGTCGTCTCGTATCGACGCGCGCCAGCGTGAGCTGATCGAGCAGGAACGCTTGGTAAAAGGAATGATGAGCTAAATACATCGCCCACAAAAAAGCCCCGCTTTCGCGGGGCTTTTTATTGGCCTGGAAGTTACTCGGCCAGCTTGAAGGTAATGAAGCTCGCACGCCCTTGACGCAAGACACGCATCGACACCGAACGGTTCTTCGGCAGCGCCTTGGCGATGTCGGTGAACTGCTTGGTGGAGTCGATGGCCTGATTGTTCAGGTGAGTGATCACGTCACCTGGCTGCAGGCCAATCAGAGAGGCAGGGCCGTCCTGCACTTCCTTGATCACTACGCCACTTTTAAGGTCGAAGCTTTTCTTCTGCTCATCAGTCAGCTCAGCCACGGCAATGCCCAGGCGATTGCTGCTGCGCTCGGCACCCGGTTTGGCGTTGCCCAGAGCGTCCAGGGTGGCGCCCTCTTCCGGGATCGCACCAACGGTCAGCTCAACGGTCTGGCGCTTGCCATCACGAATCACTTCCAGCTTGGCTTTGCTGCCGGCCTTGAGTGCACCGACCAAGTGCGGCAGGTCAGCCGACATGATGATCGGTTGGCCATTCATGCTCAGGATCACGTCACCGACTTGCAGGCCACCTTTGGCAGCCGGGCCGTCGTCCTGGATCTGGGCGACCAGGGCACCGGCCGGCTTATCGAGACCGAACGACTCAGCCAGGTCCTTGTTCACTTCCTGGATCACTACGCCCAACCAGCCACGGCTGACCTTGCCACCGCTCTTGAGCTGGTTGGAAACGTCCATGGCCACGTCAATCGGAATAGCAAAGGACACCCCCATGAAGCCACCGGAGCGGGTATAAATCTGCGAGTTGATCCCGACCACTTCGCCCGCCAGGTTGAACAGCGGACCGCCGGAGTTACCCGGGTTGATCGGCACGTCGGTCTGGATGAATGGCACGTAGTTTTCATTTGGCAAGCTGCGGCCAATGGCACTGACGATGCCCTGGGTGACGGTATGGTCAAAGCCGAACGGTGAACCGATCGCTACTACCCACTGGCCGGCTTTCAGGTCCTGGGATTTACCCAGTTTCAGTACCGGCAAATCTTTGCCGTCGATTTTCAGCAAGGCCACGTCGGAACGTGGGTCGGTGCCGATCAGCTTGGCTTTCAACTCACTGCGATCCGCCAGGCGCACAAGAATCTCGTCGGCGTCGGCAATCACGTGGTTGTTGGTGAGGATGTAGCCGTCAGGCGAGATGATGAAGCCCGAGCCCAAGGACTGTGCCTCACGCTGACCACCGCCGCCGCCACGCGGGGAACGCTGTTGCGGCATGCCACGCTCGAAGAACTCGCGCAGCATTGGCGGCAGGCCTTCAAGATCGGGCATCTGCTGGTTCGAGACTTTGCGATCCGGCAGTTTTTGCGTGGTACTGATGTTCACCACGGCAGGCGAGGCCTGCTCCACCAGCTGGGTGAAGTCAGGCAATTCGGCCGCTTGCGCGGGCACGGCCTGACCCAGCACCAGCACCGTGGCGACTATGGATAGGTAAGACTTCAAACGTGGTATCGACATACAGCTCCCGTTACGACGAGCAGGGTTGAGCGACAGGGTTCAAGAAACGCCGAAAAGTGCGACCGACATCTTTGTTCCGCGAACAAAACAAGGCCAGGGCCGACAAGCCCTGACCTATAAAAAACATGGGGATTTTTTGCAAGTGAAAATACTGATCCTGAAGTTTCATGCTTCCAGCCTCCAACCAAGCACAGGCTCACATTGAAAGGTCAGGATGAACATAGGATTAACGACTCACGGCTTTGCGGCAGCGGTTTTTTCACCGCGCACCGACAGCGCGATGCGTTCGGCAGTGCCGATGGGGATTTCGCCCACAACGGTCACCATCACTTCACCCTCTACCGTGTTCAAGCGGCGCGATACGGCAACGGTCGGGCCCAGCTGAGTACGGGTTTCGCTCACGCTGGCACCATCGGTCGACTCAAGAAACACCGAAAAACGTGCCAGCCCATCGTCGTACATCAGGCTATCGACCGTGGACTTGGTCTGGGTATCTTTGCGTGCAGTACTGCTGGTGAGCTGAAACCCCGGAGGCAGCCAATCCAAGTGCCACGCATGGGTGGCGGGGATTTCAGGCGCCTTGCTATTGGCAAGCGCGATAGGTGCGCAATCACCGCTGGGCTGCAAGTCTCGGTCAGAGAGCGCGACCGACGTGTTCAGTCGAGTGAACTGGAAACGCTCCAACAATTGTCCCTGTTCATTAAGTAACAAGGATTTGAGCGGCAACGCAGTTTGACGATCAAGGTGCAACTCGAAACCATACCGATACTGATCGCGCGGCGTGATCGAGATAATCACCGCATTTCGACCGGCCACGCGAGATTTGCCAATGACGGCCAATTCGTAGAGTTGAGTGAGTTTTTGCGGATCAAGGGCGCGCGATGGCGCTTCGGGCGAATTACCCAGGCCGGCAACCAGAGCGCCACTGACGCATTGGGTTCGACCGTCTACCCGCACCAATTCCTGAGCTGATCCGTCGAGTTGCAAGAGCCGCTCACGGACATGCCCGTCTTGAATACGGTGCCAGATATCGTGGGTAGAGAAACTGCCGTTACGCTCGTAGACAAACGTACCTTCGAAGCTTTGCTGCTGTTCTGCACGCCCAAGTCGAGTCAGCCAGTCTTGGGCTTCGTCGGCATGGGCGGATAGTGCAAAACAACCACTGAGCAAAAGCGTAAGGAGCGGTATGGCGCGCATAGGGCTCCTTAACGGTTTAGCGGTTTTCCAGACTTGCTGCACGAGCGTATGGCAGAGCGCTTTCAGTGCCTTTCAAAGCCGATTCCTGTGCGTGTTGGCGCAGGTAGCCTGGAAGACGCTGATCCTGCCAGCCGGATTGCCCTTGAAGTACACCGTTAGCCATAGGGCCGGTGGTATCGGAGCTTTCCTTATAGCCGGCCAGCACTGCTGGACCTTTGACTTGCGGACCGGCCATGACCGGTTGCTGAGTCTGTTGGGCCAGTTCGGCACCGGCTATTTCGTCCTGGTTGTACAGGCGAACACCGGCCAGCACGGCAACAGTTACCGAAGCAGCTACTGCCAAACGACCCAGGCTACGCCATGGACCACGAGCAGCTTTTGCCGGAACGGCTTCATCAGCCAGCGCAGCAGAAACGGCCGCAGCAATATCCAGACGAGGGATTAGAAGATCCTTGTGCATCACCGCCCGAGCGACTTGGTAACGAGACCAGGTATCACGGGTTTCGGCATCATCAAATGCATTGAGCACTCGACGAAGTTCCAGTTCATCCGCTTCGTTATCCATCACTGCGGACAGCGATTCCTGCAGGGCATCACGACTCATGGCGGTTCCTCTCTTGGCTGTCGCCGCTGTCTTTAGTTTTCCTGCAACAACGGTTGCAAGGCTTTATCGATGGCTTCCCGGGCCCGGAAAATCCGTGACCTTACAGTCCCCACCGGACACTGCATGACGCTCGCAATGTCTTCGTAACTCAGACCATCGAATTCACGTAAAGTTAACGCCGTACGCAAATCTTCTGGAAGTTGCTGAATTGTGCGATGAACGGTGCCTTCAATCTCGTCGCGCAGCAATGCACGCTCCGGCGACTCGAGATCTTTGAGGCCGTGATCACCATCATAAAATTCTGCATCTTCTGAACTTACATCACTGTCCGGTGGGCGGCGGCCGCGAGACACCAGATAGTTCTTCGCCGTGTTAATGGCGATGCGGTACAGCCACGTATAAAACGCACTATCACCGCGGAAGTTGCCAAGTGCACGGTACGCCTTGATAAAGGCTTCCTGTGCAACGTCCTGCGCTTCATGGGTGTCGTGCACAAAACGCACGATCAACCCGAGAATTTTGTGCTGGTATTTCAGCACTAGCAGATCAAATGCTCGCTTGTCGCCGCGTTGAACGCGCTCGACCAGCTGCTGATCCTCTTCCTGGGTTAGCATGAACACTCCTCGTTGTACTTGGAGGAGGCTTGCATAACTAAACGATCAGGCTTGCAAACATAGACTCGGACTTTTCGCAAAAGTTCTCCCCCTCCAAGCAAGTTTCCGGCGCGCACTGATTTGGCACACACGAAAAACGCAGCACGGGCATTGCCGGCTGCGCGAATAATCTTGTCGCCGGTTTTCTGACGCGTCCAATGCTCCCGACGGGCCAATAAACTCAACGTTTTCCCAGCTTTCGGGCAACCTGCTATTGAGTCAGGGCTTATGCAAAAAGTTCCCGTCTCAATAACCAGCCGATTTTACCCAAGCTGCGCACCGTAATCTCACATTGCCACGAATGCCCGGCTATTGTGCCGCTCCCCCCCTCTATATACTAGTGGCCCGTGTGACCCTTTGATTCGCCGATCCAGGCGTCCTGTTCGCGCCACCCCTTTGGATCGCTTTTTGCGGAATCCTGCTAATGAGCCAACAGTTTCAACACGATGTCCTGGTGATCGGTAGTGGCGCGGCCGGCTTGAGCCTGGCGCTGACGCTCCCCAGCCACTTGCGCATTGCAGTCCTGAGCAAAGGCGATCTGGCCAACGGCTCGACATTCTGGGCCCAGGGCGGCGTCGCGGCAGTTCTGGACGACACTGACACCGTGCAATCCCACGTCGAAGACACCCTTAACGCCGGCGGCGGCCTGTGCAACGAAGACGCCGTACGCTTCACCGTCGAGCACAGCCGCGAAGCTATCCAATGGCTGATCGACCAGGGCGTGCCCTTCACCCGCGACGAGCATGCCGGCAGCGACGACGGCGGATTTGAATTCCACCTGACCCGCGAAGGCGGTCACAGCCATCGCCGCATCATCCATGCGGCTGACGCCACCGGTGCCGCCATTTTCAAAACCCTTCTCGAGCAGGCCCGCCAACGCCCCAACATCGAGCTGTTGGAACAACGGGTAGCCGTCGACCTGATCACCGAAAAGCGCCTGGGCCTGGCAGGCGAACGCTGCCTCGGCGCCTACGTGCTCAACCGCGCCAGCGGCGAAGTCGACACCTACGGCGCGCGCTTCACCATTCTCGCCTCGGGCGGCGCAGCCAAGGTTTATCTCTATACCAGCAACCCCGACGGTGCCTGCGGCGATGGCATTGCCATGGCGTGGCGTTCGGGCTGCCGCGTCGCGAATCTGGAATTCAACCAGTTCCACCCCACCTGCCTTTATCACCCGCAGGCCAAGAGCTTCCTGATCACCGAAGCCCTGCGCGGTGAAGGTGCGCACCTGAAACTGCCAAATGGCGAGCGCTTCATGCAACGCTTCGACCCTCGCGCTGAGCTCGCGCCGCGGGATATTGTCGCCCGCGCCATCGACCACGAGATGAAGCGCCTGGGCATCGACTGCGTCTACCTGGACATCAGCCACAAGCCCGAAGCCTTCATCAAGACCCATTTCCCCACCGTCTACGAGCGCTGCCTGGCGTTCAACATCGACATCACCCAAGGCCCGATCCCGGTAGTGCCGGCCGCGCATTACACCTGCGGCGGTGTGGTGGTGGACCAACACGGCCGCACCGACGTGCCTGGCCTGTATGCGATCGGCGAAACCAGCTTCACCGGCCTGCACGGCGCCAACCGCATGGCCAGCAACTCGCTGCTCGAATGCTTCGTCTACGCCCGCTCCGCCGCCGCCGACATCCTCGAACAACTGCCCCGCATCCCGGTACCCGCCGCCCTGCCCCGCTGGGACGCCAGCCAGGTCACCGACTCGGACGAAGACGTGATCATCGCCCACAACTGGGATGAGCTGCGCCGCTTCATGTGGGACTACGTGGGGATCGTGCGCACCAACAAGCGCCTGCAACGCGCTCAACACCGCGTGCGGTTGCTGCTGGACGAGATCGACGAGTTCTACAGCAACTATAAAGTCAGCCGTGACCTGATCGAATTGCGCAACCTGGCGCAGGTGGCGGAACTGATGATCCGCTCTGCCATGGAGCGCAAGGAGAGCCGCGGCCTGCACTACACCCTCGACTACCCGCAGATGCTGCCCGAGGCCCGGGACACTATTCTGGTGCCAGCCACCTACGGCGGCTGAACTTCAAGCGAACCCGCAGGCGCCGATGCACGTCGGCGGCCTGCGCGTCCCTGGGCACGCAGATCGAACGCACCCGCCATTCTCCCTGCACCCGATAGCGCAGCACCACGATCAACGGTAATGCCAGGCTGTCGGGACGCAGTTGCACAGGGTGCCAGCCGCGCTCATCACAAAATAGCTGCCAGCCGTCTTCGTCTCGGCGCAGACCACGAATCGACGAACGGTGGTTTAACAGGATATGACGCGGCAAAACCCACACGGCGTGAGCCAGACACAACAGAATGCCGAGGCCGTAGAACGGTAGATCCCCAAGCAGCAAGGCGCCCAACGCGAACAGCTGGGCAAGCAGATAGGCCGCCAGCAATAGCCGTGAGGCCTGCCAGCGGCATTCGAAGCGATTACTTGGGCTGGACACGATCCAGAATCATCCGAACCATGCGCTGCAGCTCCGGATCTTCAGATTCGGCGCGTTCCATGAACCAGCCGAACATGTCCTGATCTTCGCAAGTCAGCAGCCTGACGTAGAGGTCGCGGTCCACCTGATTGAGCGTCGCGTACACCTCTTTGGTGAAAGGCACCAGCAACACATCCAACTCCAGCATGCCGCGACGGCTGTGCCAGTAGAGGCGATTGATTTCTACATCTTCGACCATGGAGCGCTCCTCAAATAGAGCGCAAGTATACAGGCCCGACAGCACCGGACCAGTCGGCTTTGGTCGCACCATACGGAAACTATCCATTTGCCGGGCGCCCCTCTATGATGCACCCATGACTTTTTGACCTGCGATGACCCATGGCTGACTCCGCTTTTTTCTGCCCCTTGTCACACGAAGGCGTGCTTGCCGTCCGCGGCGCCGACGCTGCCAAGTTCCTGCAAGGGCAACTGACCTGCAACCTCAATTACCTGAGTGACACCCAGGCGAGCCTCGGCGCTCGCTGCACACAAAAAGGCCGCATGCAGTCGAGCTTTCGCATCCTGCTGCAAGGCGACGGCGTACTCCTGGCCATGGCCAGCGAACTGCTCGAACCGCAACTGGCAGATTTGAAAAAATACGCGGTGTTCTCCAAATCCAAACTCACCGACGAAAGCGCCGCCTGGGTGCGTTTCGGCCTGTCGAACGCGGATCAGGCCCTCGCCTCCCTTGGCCTTGAGCTGCCTGCCGAGACCGACAGCGTAACGCGCAGCGACACATTGATCGCCATTCGCGTTTCCCCTGGCCGCAGCGAACTCTGGGTGCCCGTCGAACACGCCGAAGCCGTGCGCGCTCAGTTGGCCACACAGCTGCAACCTGCTGACTTGAATCAATGGCTGCTGGGCCAGATCCGCGCCGGCATCGGCCAGGTCATGCCTCAGACCCGCGAACTGTTTATCCCGCAGATGCTCAACCTGCAGGCCGTCGGCGGCGTCAGCTTCAAGAAAGGCTGCTACACCGGCCAGGAAATCGTCGCGCGCATGCAATACCTGGGCAAACTCAAGCGTCGCCTGTATCGCTTGAGCCTTGATGCAACCGAATTGCCCGAGCCAGGCACCCCGCTGTTCGCGCCCAGCCACAACAGTGCTATCGGTGAGGTGGTGATTGCAGCAAAAGCTGACCAATGCGTGGAACTTCTGGCCGTGCTGCAGGCCGAAGCTGCCGACAGTGGCGATGTGCACTTAGGCACCCTGGAAGGCCCGGGCTTGCAGTTGCTCGATCTGCCTTACCAACTGGATCGCGATAAAGAGATCCAGCGTTAATCGCCGCACTTTTTTGCAGCACCCTAGAGAACATGAATGAACAAGCTGGCGGAAAAAGTCCAACAGGCTTTAGTGACGGCCATCGACAACGATGACCTGGTTCTGCCGACATTACCGGAAGTGGCCCTGAACATACGTCAGGCCGCCGAAGACCCGGAAATCAGCATCAGCCACTTGAGCAAAGTGATCGCTCGCGATACCGCCCTGTCGGCACGCCTGATCAAAGTGGTCAACAGCCCGCTGATGCGCGCGACCCAGGAAGTCACCGACCTGCATACCGCCATCACCCGGCTGGGCACCAACTACAGCAGCAACCTGGCCATTGGCCTGGTGATGGAGCAGATCTTCCACGCCCGTTCCGAAGTCGTCGATTTGAAAATGCGCGAAGTGTGGCGCCGCAGCCTGGAAGTAGCAGGTGTGAGCTATGCCTTGTGCCGCAGCCACAGCCACAGCCAGCTGAAACCTGACCAGGCAGCGCTCGGCGGTCTGGTGCATCAGATTGGCGTGCTGCCGATCCTCGCCTATGCCGAAGACCGTTACGAACTGCTCTCCGACCCGGTCAGCCTCAACCACGTGATAGAGAGCATTCACCCGCTGTTGGGCGACAAACTGCTGGGTGACTGGGATTTTCCGGAGATGCTCGCGAAGCTGCCAGGGCAATACCTGGACCTGGAACGCGACTCCGCGAGCCTGGACTACATCGACCTGGTGCAAGTCGCCGTGCTGTATTGCCACCGGGGCACCGATCATCCGCTGGCGAATGTATCGGTTGCCAGCCTGCCGGCGATCCAGAAGCTGCGCGTCGACCCCTACAGCAATGCCCTGCGTGCCGAGCTGGAAGAAGCGCGCTCGATGTTTTACTGATCAACCCGCGATAAAACTCACGCGCACCTTCAACCCCGCCAACTCGCCGTCATGCAGACTGATCTGCGCCAAGTGTGCGCGGCAGATCTCACCGACAATCGCCAGCCCCAAACCTGAGCCCATGCCCTGTTGGCTGCGGCGGTAGAAACGCTCGAATACCCGGTCCCGCTCATCCAGCGGGATGCCCGGGCCATCATCTTCCACCTCCAGAATCGCGGGCGCCGTGACCCGCAAAATCACGTTGCCTCCGGGCGGTGTGTGGGCCAGGGCGTTATCGACCAGGTTGCTCAGCAACTCGTTCAACAAGGTCGGCTCGCCCCGCAGCCACACCGGCTCATCCGCCTCCAACGCCAGCGCAACGCCGCGCGCATGCGCCAGCGGCGCCATGGCCATGCCCAATTCCCGCGCCAGTTGGCTGAGGTCGAGCAATTGCGCCCCGCCTTCGGCAATCGCTCGCGCGCCGTTTTCAATGCGTGCCAGCGACAGCAGTTGGTTGGCCAAATGGGTGAGACGGTCGGTGCCTTGGGCGGCAGTTTCCAGGGTGCTGCGCCACGTCGCCGGGGCGTCGCTGCGCAGGCCGAGTTCCAAACGCGCCTTCAGTGCCGCCAGCGGGGTGCGCAATTCGTGGGCGGCGTCGGCGATAAACTGCGCCTGGCGCTCGAACTGGCCGCGCAGGCGCTCGGTGAAGTGATTGAGGGAGCGCACCAGAGGACCGAACTCATGCTGCACTTCGACCAACGGCAATGGCCGCAAGTCGTCGGGCTGACGCTCCTCAACGGCAGTGCGCAAGCGCTCCAGCGGACGCAGCGCCGCGCTGACGGCAAACCACACCAGCAACAATGCGCCGACGGCCAACATCCCAAGGCGCAGCAAGGTGTCGGCCAGCAGGCTACGGGCCATGCTTTCGCGCGCTTCATCGGTTTCTGCAACGCGAATTTCGGCCATGCCATTCATGTTCGGTTCGGAGACAGCCTTGAGCAAACTCACCACGCGTACATGCTGGCCCTGGTAGGTGGCGTTGTAAAACCGCGCCAGCGCCGGGTAGTCGTCCGTGCGCGGCGTGCCCGGCGGCGGGCCGGGGAGGTTTTCGTAACCGGAGATCAGCTTGCGATCAATGTCATTGACCTGATAGTAAATACGCCCGGCGCTGTCGTAGGCAAAGGTGTCCAGCGCCACATAAGGCACATTCGCGCTCAGGGTGCCATCCACCTGGGTCAAGCCGGCGGCGATGGTGCGCGCTGACGCCAGCAAGGTGCGGTCGTAAGCGGTGTCGGCGGCTTCGCGCCCATTCCAGTAGGCGCTCATGCCGCTGGCGAGCATCAATACCACCAGCAACAGCGCCAGGTTCCACAGCAGGCGCCAGCGCAGGCTGCTGGGCTTATGCATCGCGGGCTTCCAGCAGATAGCCAAGGCCACGGAAAGTCACGATGGCGATAGGCTGGCCGTCGAGCTTCTTGCGCAGGCGGTGCACGTAGATTTCGATGGCGTCGGGGCTGGCCTCTTCATCCAGGCCGAACACCTGCGACGCCAATTGCTCCTTGCTCATTACCCGACCAGGGCGTGCGATCAGCGCTTCCAGCACCGCTTGCTCGCGGGAAGTCAACGTCAGCAGTTCACCACCCACGGTGAAACGCCGGGTATCGAGGTCGTAGACCAGCACGCCGCACGCTTGCTGGCGCTCACCCCCCAAGACGCTGCGGCGCAACAGCGCTTTGACCCGCGCTTCCAGCTCGGTCAACTCAAATGGCTTGGCAAGGTAGTCATCGGCGCCCAGGTTCAGGCCGTGCACGCGGTCTTTCACATCACTGCGCGCCGTCAACATCAACACAGGCAGATTTTTCCCACGCGCGCGCAGACGCGCCAACACTTCAAAACCGTCCATGCGCGGCAGCCCCACGTCGAGGATCACCACCGCATATTCCTCGCTGTTCAAGGCCAGGTCCGCGGCCACGCCATCGTGCAACACGTCGACAGTCAAACCCGTGCTCTTGAGCGCCTGGGCGACACTTTCGGCGAGTTGCAGATGGTCTTCAACCAGGAGGACACGCATGGATTTTCACCTCATTCGGGCATGGTCGACGCCACGCTTTGCGGGGCAGTTTACAGGCGCCGCCTGCCCTGTGAAGCCCGAAAACATTGAAAGGCAACTGAAAGGTTAGTGAAAGCTTCGCCCTTTAGCATCCAGCCACGGTGGGTCATGCCCGCCGAGCTACCTAATCCGTAGTGCCAGAAAAACGCCTCGAAGCGTTTTCGCAAAAATAAGAACAATAACGGAGTACACAACGATGCTGTCGACACAGCCACAGGCTTGCCCGCCTGTTCGTTTTTCTCGCCTTGCCCAGACCGCCCTTGCCAGTGCCACCGCCCTTGCCGGCTTTTCGCCACTGAGCCAGGCTGCCTTCTTCGAAGACAGCAGCGCCACCCTTGAAACCCGCAATATGTACTTCAACCGCGACTTTCGCGACGGTACCAGTGCCCAGCAATCCAAGCGTGACGAATGGGCCCAGGGGTTCATGCTCAACCTGCAATCGGGCTACACCGATGGCACTGTCGGGTTTGGCGTGGATGCGTTGGGCATGCTTGGAGTCAAGCTCGACTCCAGCCCCGACCGCACCGGCACCGGCCTGTTGCCGACCCACGACGACGGCCGCGCCGCCAACGAATACTCCAAGCTGGGCCTGACCGGCAAAGTGAAGATCTCCGCCACCGAACTGAAAATCGGCGCGCTGATCCCCGAACTGCCGATCCTCAAGCCCAACGACGGGCGCATCCTGCCGCAGACCTTCAACGGCGGCCTGCTGACCTCCAAAGAATTCAAGAACCTGGTGTTCACCGGCGGCCGTCTGGACAAGGCCAAGGACCGTGACGACACCAGCTACGAAGACATCGCCCTCAACAACAAAAACAGCCGCTTCGTCAGCGGCGCCACTGGCAAGCACTTCAACTTCGGCGGCGTGGACTACACGTTTGCCGACAAGATCACCGGCAGCTACCACTTCGCCCAGCTCGACGACGTGTACCGCCAGCACTTCCTGGGCCTTGTGGCCTCACGCCCAATGGGCCCCGGCACTTTCGGCGCCGACCTGCGCCTGGCCATCAGTGATGACACCGGCAGCGCCCGCGGCGGCAACATCGACAACACATCGCTCAACGGCCTGTTCAGCTATGCCCTCAATGGCCATAAGCTCAGCGCCGGCTACCAGCACATGTCCGGCGACAGCGCCTTTCCTTACGTGGATGGCAGCGACCCGTACCTGGTCAACTTCGTGCAGATCAACGACTTTGCCGGCGCACAGGAGCGCTCCTGGCAGGCGCGCTACGACTATGACTTCGCCAAGTTGGGCATTCCCGGCCTGAGTTTCATGAGCCGTTACCTGTCGGGTGACAACATCAGGCTTCGCAACGGCGAGACCGGCAAGGAGTGGGAGCGCAACAGCGAGATCCGCTACGTGGTGCAAAGCGGCACGCTCAAGGATGTCGCCCTGCGCCTGCGTAACGCCACCTACCGCTCCAACTATTCGGCACGTGATGCCGACGAAGTGCGCGTGCTGGTGAGCTACAGCATTGCGCTTTGGTAGTCGCAACTCATAACAACAACGACGGAGATAAACATGACCTATTCACTGCGTAAATTGGCCCTCGCCGCCGGCTGCATGCTGTTCGCCGGCCAACTGTTGGCCGCCGACGAACCCAAGCGCCCGGAGTGCATCGCCCCGGCCTCGCCCGGCGGTGGCTTTGACCTGACCTGCAAACTGGCGCAAAGCGCGCTGGTCAACGAAAAGTTGCTGAGCAAGCCGATGCGCGTCACCTACATGCCAGGTGGCGTGGGCGCGGTGGCCTATAACGCGGTGGTCGCTCAACGCCCGGCGGACGCTGGCACGCTGGTAGCCTGGTCCAGCGGTTCGCTGCTGAACCTGGCCCAAGGCAAGTTCGGTCGCTTTGATGAAAACGCCGTGCGCTGGCTCGCCGCCGTCGGCACCAGCTACGGCGCCATCGCGGTGAAAGCCGATTCGCCCTACAAAAACCTCGACGATCTGGTCAAAGCCCTGAAGAAAGATCCGGGCAGCGTCGTTATCGGTTCTGGCGGCACCGTCGGCAGCCAGGACTGGATGCAAACCGCACTGATCGCCAAGGCTGCCGGTATCAACCCGCGCGACCTGCGTTATGTGGCACTCGAAGGCGGCGGTGAAATCGCCACCGCACTGCTCGGCGGTCATATCCAGGTGGGCAGTACCGACATCTCCGACTCCATGCCGCACATCCTCAGCGGCGACATGCGCCTGCTCGCCGTGTTTGCCGAAGAGCGCCTGGACGAGCCGGAAATGAAGAACATTCCGACCGCCAAAGAGCAAGGCTACGACATCGTCTGGCCGGTGGTACGCGGCTTCTACCTCGGGCCAAAAGTCAGCGATGCCGACTACGCGTGGTGGAAAGACGCGTTCGACAAACTGCTGGCCTCCGACGAGTTCGCCAAGCTGCGTGACCAGCGTGAGCTGTTCCCGTTCGCCATGACCGGCCCGGAGCTGGACACCTACGTGAAGAAACAGGTGGCTGACTACAAAGTGCTGGCCAAAGAGTTCGGCCTGATCCAGTAATCGCCCCTCTTTTGCACGGCCGCGCCCTCCTCGACGGGCGGCGCGGCCCAGGAGTTTCACATGCTCTTACAACGCATTTTCGCCTCAGTCATGCTGCTGGTCTGCGCCGGCCTCGCGCTGATGGCGTGGCCGTATCAGGCGGCGTTTTCCTACGAGCCGGTCGGGCCTCGCGCCTACCCGCTGCTGATGCTCGGGCTGATGAGCCTGGGCCTGATCTACATGCTGTTTCGCCCACAGCCCACCAAGCACACCGAAGAAGAACCGGCCCTGGACCGCGACACGCTGATCAAGATCGGCATCTGCGTGGCGCTGTTGATCGTGTTTGCCGGCACGTTCGAGCCTCTGGGCTTCATCCTCAGCAGCATGCTGATCGGCATCCCGATGGCGCGCCTGTATGGCGGCCGCTGGTTACCCAGCGTGGTGATCGTCACCTTGATGGCAATCGGTCTTTACCTGCTGTTCGACAAAGCCATGGATGTACCGCTGCCCCTCGGCCTGCTTGAAGTTCTGGAGAACTGATATGGATACGTTCAGCTACTTGGGCCAGGGCTTCGGCGTTGCACTGACCCCTTACAACCTGGTGACTGCCCTGTGCGGCACCTTGATCGGCACGGTGGTCGGCCTGCTGCCGGGCCTGGGCCCGATCAACGGCGTGGCGCTGTTGATCCCCATCGCGTTCGCCCTGGGTCTGCCGCCGGAGTCGGCGCTGATCCTGCTCGCTGCCGTCTACCTGGGTTGCGAATACGGCGGCCGTATCAGCTCGATCCTGCTGAACATTCCCGGCGAAGCGTCCACCGTAATGACCACCCTCGACGGCTACCCCATGGCCCGCAAAGGCCTGGCCGGTGTGGCACTGTCGTTGTCGGCGTGGAGTTCGTTCATCGGTGCGTTCATTGCCACCTGCGGCATGGTGCTGTTTGCGCCGCTGCTGGCCAAATGGGCGATTGCCTTCGGCCCGGCGGAATATTTCGTACTGATGGTGTTCGCGATTGTCTGCCTCGGCGGCATGGCCGGAGACAAACCGCTGAAGACGTTCGTGGCGGCGCTGATCGGCCTGTTCCTCTCAGCCGTCGGCATCGACGCCAACAGCGGCGTGTACCGTTTTACCGGCGACAACATCCACCTCACCGACGGCATTCAGTTTGTCGTATTGGTCCTGGGTTTGTTCTCCATCAGCGAGATCCTGTTGCTGCTGGAAAAAACCCACCGCGGCCAGGAAGCGGTAAAAGCCACCGGACGCATGATGTTCAACCTGAAGGAAGCGTCTGCAGTCTTCGTGGTTAACATCCGTTGCGGCTTGCTGGGGTTCATCATGGGCGTCTTGCCGGGTGCCGGCGCGACACTCGCCTCGGCCGTTGCCTACATGACCGAAAAACGCCTGGCCGGTGCCAGCGGTAAATTCGGCCAGGGCGACATGCGCGGCCTCGCCGCTCCGGAAACCGCAATCGGCGCCTCCGCCTGCGGCGCGCTGGTGCCGATGCTGACCTTGGGCGTACCCGGTTCGGGCACCACCGCTGTGATGATCGGCGCATTGTCGCTGTACAACATCACCCCGGGCCCGCTGCTGTTCCAACAGCAACCGGACATCGTCTGGGGCCTGATCGCGTCGTTGTTTATCGCCAACATCATGCTGGTGATCCTCAACATCCCGATGATCCGCATCTTCACGCGCATCCTCGCCGTGCCGAACTGGGCGCTGGTGCCGGTGATCGCCATCATCACCGCAATCGGTGTGTATGCGGTTCACGCCACCACCTTCGACCTGTTTCTGATGGTCGGCATCGGCATCTTCGGCTACATCCTGCGCAAGCTGGACTTCCCGTTGTCGCCCGTGCTGCTGGGCTTCATCCTCGGCGGCCTGATGGAGCAGAACCTGCGCCGCGCGCTGTCGATTTCCAACGGCGCGCTGGACATCCTCTGGTCCAGCCCGATCACCTTTGGTGTGTGGGTGCTGACCGCGCTGATGCTGGCCTTCCCGCTGGTGCGCATCTACCGCAAACGTGCCCTGCAGCGTCGTGCCCTGGCCGATGTCTGAGGTCACCTTTAAGCAATGGTGGGCAACACCGCTGGTCGGCCTGGCCGGCGGTTACCTGGCCAGCCTCGTCGGCTGGCCTTTGCCTTATATGGTCGGCTCGTTGCTGGCGATTATCCTGGTGCGCTGCCTCACGCCGTGGCAGTTGGCGGAGATTCCCGGCGGGCGCAAATGCGGCCAATGGGTGGTGGGCATCGGCATCGGGCTGCACTTCACCCCGGTGGTGATCGAGCAAGTCATGAGCCACTTCGGCCTGATCTTCTTCTGCGCGCTGATCACCAGCCTGTCGAGCATTGTCGGCGTGTGGTTGATGCGCCGCAGCGGTGAAGACCGCGCCACCGCGTTCTTCTCCAGCATGCCGGGCGGTTCCGGTGAGATGGTCAACCTCGGCGCACGCAATGGCGCGGTGCTCAGCCGTGTCGCGGCGGGCCAGAGTCTGCGGGTGCTGGTGGTGGTGCTGTGCGTGCCGGCGATCTTCAAGTATTGGCTGGAAGGCGGCGCGCCGCAGTTTCATCCGGCGCCGGTGAGCTGGAGCTGGCTGGCGCTGCTGTTTGCGATAGGAGCCCTGGTCGCCTGGGGCTGGCAGCGTTTACGTCAGCCGAACCCGTGGCTGTTTGGGCCCTTGTTGGTCAGCGCAACTGCCAGCGTTGTGTGGGACTTGCACTACGGCCTGCCCGACGGCGGCAGCCAGATCGGCCAATGGTTGATCGGCAGCGGCTTGGGTTGCCATTTCAACCGTCAGTTCTTTCGCCGGGCGCCGTCATTCATGGGCCGCACCTTGATCGGCACGGCCTTGACCATGGCGCTTGCAACACTGGCGGCCGTGGGCTTGAGCGCGCTGACGCAGCTGGATTTGCGCTCACTGACCCTGGGCATGATGCCCGGCGGCATCGCCGAAATGAGCCTCACCGCCGAAACCCTGCAGCTGTCGGTGCCATTGGTAACGGCGATGCAGGTGATGCGTTTGTTGTTCGTGCTGTTTCTGGCAGAGCCGTTGTTCCGGTACTGGAACCGCCAGCCAGAAAAATCCTGAACCCTGACGCAAATCAAAATGTGGGAGCGGGCTTGCTCGCGAATGCGGTGGATCAGTCAATAAATCTGGCGACTGACACTCCGCCTTCGCGAGCAAGCTCGCTCCCACATTGGATTGCGGCAGGCCTCAAACAGGCGGCAACCGCCACTCAATCGGCGTCTCGCCATTCTGCTCAAGAAATTTATTGGTACGGCTGAAATGCCCGCAGCCCAAGAACCCACGATACGCCGACAACGGTGACGGATGCACCGACGTCAGTACCAGGTGCTTGGTCGCGTCCACCAGCTTCTGCTTGCTTTGCGCATGGGCGCCCCACAGCAGGAACACCAGGTGCGGCTGATGTTCGCTGACCACTTCGATAATCCGATCCGTGAAGAACTGCCAGCCCTTGCCCGCATGGGCGTTGGCATTGGCGCGCTCAACGGTCATGGTGGTGTTGAGCATCAGCACGCCTTGATCCGCCCAGCTTTGCAGGCAACCGTGGTTGGGAATATCGATGTTCAAGTCGCGCTTGAGTTCTTTGTAAATGTTGACCAGCGAGGGCGGCGTCGGCACGCCCGGTTGCACCGAGAAGCACAACCCGTGGGCCTGACCGGGCCCGTGGTACGGGTCCTGGCCCAGAATCACCACTTTGACCTTGTCCAAAGGCGTTGAATTGAGCGCATTGAAAATCAGCGGGCCTGGCGGGTAAATCTCTTTGCCAGCAGCGTGTTCCTGGCGCAGGAACTCGCGCAGTTGGGCCATGTAGGGCTGCTCGAACTCATCCCGCAGGGCGTGTTTCCAGCTGGGTTCGAGTTTGATACGGTCGCCTTCGGTCATGGTGTGTTCGTCGCGTAGAAAAAGAATGGGCGAACCCTAGGAAAGCAGGCCCCGCTTGTCAATTGATCTGACACACCACCGGCACTTTCCGTTGGACCGATCATACTGATCCTTCACTTTCTCGATTGAGGTCACGATGAACCTGCACTTCGAAGAGCTGACCGGCAGCGACGGCGCCCGCCTTGGCATCGCCAGCCTGGACGCTGAAAAGTCGCTCAACGCGCTTTCCTTGCCGATGATCCTGGCCCTGGCCGAGCGTCTGGATGCCTGGGCCAAAGACCCGAATATCGTTTGCGTACTGCTGCGCGGCAAAGGGCCAAAGGCCTTCTGCGCCGGCGGTGAAGTACGCAGCCTGGCCCAGGCCTGCCGTGAACGACCCGGCGTTGTGCCGGCACTGGCCGCCGATTTTTTTGCGGCGGAATACCGCCTCGACTATCGCCTGCACACGTACCCGAAACCGCTGATCTGCTGGGGCCACGGCTATGTGCTGGGCGGAGGCATGGGCCTGCTGCAAAGCGCTGCAATACGCATCGTCACCCCCAGCAGCCGTTTGGCGATGCCCGAAATCAGCATCGGCCTGTATCCGGATGTGGGCGCAAGCTGGTTCCTGTCACGCTTGCCCGGCAAGCTGGGGTTATTCCTGGGCCTCACCGGCGCGCATATGAACGGCCGCGATGCCGTGGACCTGGGCCTGGCCGACCGTTTCCTGCGCGATGACCAGCAAGACGAACTGATCGAAGGCCTGCTGCAACTGAACTGGCAGGAACAGACCGCGATGCAGCCCAACAGCCTGCTCAAGGCACTGGCCCAGGAAGCCGTCAGCCAGCAACCGGAGGCGCAGTGGCTGCCCCGCCGCGCACAGATCGATGAATGGTTGGATGTGGGCGATGTGCGCTGTGCCTGGCGCGCCTTGAACCTGTTGCGCGACCACGCCGACCCGCTGTTCAGCCGTGCCGGCAAGACGCTGGCCGAAGGCTGCCCGCTGACTGCGCATCTGGTGTGGGAACAGGTCGAGCGCGCCCGGCACTTGTCATTGGCCGAGGTCTTCCAGATGGAATACACCATGAGCCTCAATTGCTGCCGTCACCCGGAATTTGCCGAAGGCGTACGCGCACGGTTGATCGACAAGGACCAGCAACCCCATTGGCATTGGCCCGAGATCAACACGGTGCCGGAGGCTGTGGTGCAGGCGCACTTCACCAAGGTGTGGGAAGGCAGGCACCCGCTGGCGGACTTGTCCGACTACTGACAGGCAATCAATTCTGGCGCCCGACCGTAAAGGCACAATTGTCCGGCTGGCTGTCCTGACAAATGTAGACATCTTGTTCGAGTGGATCGGTGGCGAGTTCCCAATGCAGGGACTTCGTCAGCGACATCGTACTGAGGGCCCCCGGCATGTCATACCGCAACGCCAGGCTTCGCCCGCTGCCCATCCGATAAACGCAGCGGTCCAGGTAGCCGTTCTCGCGATCCTTGCCCTGGCCGGGGGTGAAGAGCGCACCGATAAACCGATCCGCGAAGTCATCGGCGTCGACCTTCGGGCTTCGCCAATGAGAGTGTTTATCCGACGCTTGAAAATAGCCGCTCACGTACTTGACCGATGAAGGGTAGGGACAGCCCTGCTCCGCATTCGCTTGCGCGATGCCGCCCACCAACAATAAGAACCAGCACACACGTTTGATCAAAGAGCATTCCATAAACCCACCGCCTCCTCAGAGACGCACAACGGCGTCCCCAGCAGTGGAATGCAGATCAAACGCTTGCGATAGCTGTTAGAAATGACAGTGCCGACGAACGGCAGGCATAAAAAAGCGGCGCCTGGGGCGCCGCTTGGGGGCATTACCTGTCAACGATGGCCGCCACCGCCGCCGCGTCCACCACCATGGCCCGGCCCGCCATTGCCCCACCGATTGTTCCAGCCCTGGCCTGGATAAGGCCGGTAAGCGGGCCGTGGGTAATAACGCGGGGCCGGTTGGTAATAGCGCGGCGCCGAATAGTAACGTGGCGGCGGCGCATAGTAGCTGCGCCCATATTGATAGTAGGCAGGGCCACCGTAGTAATAGGCCGGTGCCGGCGCGGTGTAGACCTCGGAGCGATAGTAAGTAGCACCTCCATCGTAATAAGGCACACAGGCGCAAAGGGTCAGACCGAGTAAAGCGCTGAGCAGCAGTCGTCGATACATGGCGGCCTCCTGGACCGCGGAAGAGCACCTCCAGCGACGCGGGAGGGCGGCATTCAGCTTTCACTGAATGACGAAACATCTGACATCAAAAACGGAATCTGGTGCGTTTTCGTAACGGTTTGATACATCTACTCAGGCTGTATCGATTCAGTAAATTAATCTGGATCGCAACTTTGTTGATTACCATAATGTCACTATGACATCGCATGGCGCCAGGGAGGCCCTAGCATGCACTCATCGCCACCCCGTCCGGACTCGACTCATGAAAATCTCAACCAAACTGCTGCTCTCCTTTCTCTTGTGTGCGCTGGTCACCCTAGGGGTCGGCCTGCTGGGAATCAAAGGGGTGGTTCGCCTCTCTTCGGCACTGGAGCTGACGTTCTCCAATAACTTGGTGTCGGTGAGCAACACGGCCGCCACCCTCAACGGCCTGGTCGCCCATAACCGCGGCCTGTACCGCTTGATGGATGCCAGCAAAGGCGACGTTTCCCCCCAGGATCGTGACCGTGTGCGCCAGGACATCGCCCAGGAACTCAAGCGCAGCCAGGCGTCCTACGCCACCTATCGCGCAACCCCACTGGAAGATGACGAACGGGCGGCCGGAGATAAACTCGACCAGATGTGGCCCTCCTACATCAGCAGTTCCGAACGCATCATGGCGCTGATCGACAGTGGCCAGGGCGATCAGGCCCGCACCCTGCTCAACACCACCAACAATGAACTCTTCCGCCAGGCGCGCGAGCTGATCCGCGTGATGATCGAGTCCAATAACCGCCAGATCAAAGAAGGCGCGATCGCTGCCGAGGAGCTGCGCAACAGCGCGTTGACGTGGATGATCAGCGGCATAGTGCTGGCCTTCCTCATTGCCATCATCGTTGGCATGTTGATCACCCGCCTGATCACCCGGCCCATCGCTCAGGCGGTCGAAAGCGCACAGCGCATTGCCAAGGGTGACCTGACCCAGGCCATCGTCACCGAACGCACCGACGAAGCCGGACAATTGCTGATGGCGCTGTCGGATATGCAGGGCGGCCTGAAAAGCACCCTGTTGGAAATCGCCAACGCCTCCGATCAGCTCGCGTCGGCAGCCGAAGAACTGAGCGCGGTCACCGATGAAAGCAGCCGTGGCCTGACCCGCCAGAATGATGAGATCCAACAAGCGGCCACCGCCGTCAACCAGATGACCGCAGCCGTGGACGAGGTGGCCAGCAACGCGGTCTCGACCTCTGAAGCCTCGCGCCAGGCCACCTCCGAGGCCGAAGATGGCCGCCAACAAGTGGAACAGGCAGTGTCCGGCATGAGTTCGATGGTGGTCGAGATCAACGACTCCACCCAATCGGTTGCAGACCTCGCCAGCCAAGTGCGAGAGATCGGCAAGGTCATCGATGTGATCCGTGGCATCGCCGACCAGACCAACCTGCTGGCCCTCAACGCGGCCATTGAAGCCGCCCGTGCGGGCGAGCAAGGGCGTGGTTTTGCAGTGGTCGCCGATGAAGTGCGGGCGCTGGCACACCGTACGCAGACGTCCACGGTGGATATCGAGAAGATGATTGGTGAAGTGCAGACCGGTGCCGACGATGCGGTCGCAGCGATGAACAAGAGCCTGAGCTGGGCCACCGACACCCAGGCCCTGGCGCAGAATGCCGGCGAGGCGCTGCAACGGATCACCGCCAGTGTGGCGAAGATCAATGAACGCAACCTGGTGATTGCCTCCGCCTCCGAGGAGCAGGCCCAGGTGGCGCGCGAAGTCGACCGCAATCTGCTGAACATCCAGGACCTGTCCACCCAGACGGCCGCCGGCGCCCATCAGACCAACGCCTCCAGCCAGGACCTGTCGCGCCTGGCCACTTCGTTTAAAGTATTGGTCAGCAAGTTCCAGCTCTGAGTAGCCTGGGCAGGGTCGGCCCTGTATCGTACAACGCACACCGAGACTCTACGCAAACTTGTCCGATCCAGCCCGAACCTGCCCATGACCACGCCATCACTCTGCCCCGCCTGCGGCGCCCGCAACGGCTGCGCCCTGGCTGACCCACGTACGGTCGACCAGGCCTGCTGGTGTTACAGCGTCACCATCGACCCGGCAGTACTGCAAGCCCTGCCCGACGCGTTGCGCAACAAGGCCTGCCTGTGCCCCCGATGTGCCCACGTCGATGCGCAGTTGCGCGGAGTCGAGCCGACGTAATGCGGGTTGATCGTTTCCTCAGTAACCTGCCGCGCTTCAATCGCCAGCAAGTGCGCTTGCTGCTGGTTGAGCGACGGGTGACTGTCGATGGCGTGGCGGTCAGCGATCCGCACCATGAGGTGCGTGAGTTCAGCCGCGTGTGCGTTGACAGTGAGGTGCTGCAGGCAGGTAAACCGGCGCGCTACTTCATGCTGCACAAGCCCAAGGGGTGTGTCAGCGCCACAGCGGACCCGCAGCACCCGACCGTGCTGGACTTACTCGATGAGCCGGACAAAGATGAATTGCACATTGCCGGTCGTCTGGATTTCAACACCACCGGGCTGATGCTGATCACCAACGACGGCCAATGGTCACGGCGCCTGACCCAACCGCAGACCAAGCTGCCCAAGGTTTATCGCGTGGAAACCGAACAGGCCATCACCCCGGCGTACGCGCCAACCTTCGCAGCCGGTGTGTATTTCGCGTTTGAAGACCTCACCACGCAGCCCGCCGAGCTGGCACTGCTGGGGCCAACGACTGCGCGGCTGAGCATCATTGAAGGCCGCTATCACCAGGTCAAGCGCATGTTCGGGCACTTTGATAACAAGGTCATCGGCCTGCACCGTGAGCGGATGGGGCCATTGGTGCTGGATGACTCGCTGGCGCCGGGCGAATATCGGGCACTGACTGAAAACGAAATCCTCGCGGTCTGATGACCGTTCGGCCGGTGCTGGCAATAAACCAGCTTGTTGGCTTGCGACCTGGCGTCTGTGGTGCTTGAATCAAGACGTCAGCCAAATTATGACTGGCGAGTCGCCTATAACCTCCAAGAAACACCTTGCCCCGCCCGCGCTTGATTTACGGGCCCCTCAGGCAAACAGCCCGCCCTAACAACAGCCGTCGGCCAGCCGTCATCGGACCGACATGGGTGCTCCTCTTCCAGGCGTATGCCTACCTGTCATAAAGCTCGTGCAGAGTGATCTGCGCGCCCTACCCGCTTGCCAGGAGTCTTACGACATGAGGCCAGAAATCGCTGTGTTGGATATACAGGGTCAGTATCGGGTTTACACGGAGTTCTATCGCGCGGATGCTGCTGAAAAGACCATCATCCTGGTCAACGGCTCCATGGCCACCACGGCGTCCTTCGCCCAAACCGTGAAAAGCCTGTACCCGCAGTTCAACGTGGTTTTGTACGACCAGCCCTACGCTGGCCGCTCCAAAATCCACAACCGCCACGAGCAGATGCTGACCAAAGAAGTCGAAGGCCAGATTCTGCTGGAACTCATCGACCACTTCGCCGCCGAGCACGTGCTGTCATTTTCCTGGGGCGGCGCTGCCACCCTGGTCGCCCTCGCTGCGCGCCCGCGTCGCGTGGAAAAGGCCGTGATCAGTTCGTTTTCCCCGGTGATCAACGCGCCGATGCGCGATTACCTTGAACGCGGTGTGGACTACCTCGGCAACCTCGACCGCGACCGCGTCGGCCACCTGGTCAACAGCACTATCGGCAAACACCTGCCGTCGCTGTTCAAGCGCTTCAACTACAAACACGTGAGCAGCCTGGCCGAGCACGAATACGGACAGATGCATTTTCACATCAGCCACGTGCTCAACAGCGACCGCCTGTGCTACCTCAAGGCAGCGCGGCAAATCGACATTCCAGTGCTGTTTTTGAATGGCGAATGGGACGAGTACACCAGTGCCGAGGATGCCAAGCTGTTTGGCCAGCATGTGGCCAAGAGCAGCTTCAGCACTGTTCAGGCGACCGGGCATTTTCTGGATATGGAGCACAAGGCGGCGTGTCGGGACAGCCGGGACGCGGTGGTGGGCTTTTTGAAACCACAGCGACAGGTCAGTCGTTTGCGCTACCACCAGGGCCAGACGCAGCATGCCTTTGCGATTTGAAATGAAAGCACTGCATAAACGCTCGCTTGGGCGGGAGCCGGGCTTGCCCGCGATGCAGGCACCTGTGTGTCAGTCACACCCAGGTGATGTATCGCAGGCAAGCCAGCTTCCAAGTGAGCTTGAGCGACGCAACCCACACATTTTTCGAAGAAAAACTTCAAATCCCGATGAACATCTGGTACAAAGTCAGCCGCTCTGAGCGGGTATAGTTTAATGGTAGAACAGTAGCTTCCCAAGCTTCCGACGAGGGTTCGATTCCCTCTACCCGCTCCACTCACATTTCGCGCCTACGTCAGTTACGACGCAGGTGCATAAAAAACCGGTCCTTGTGGCCGGTTTTTTTATGGGCGCGATCTGTGCATTCGTCACCTGCCGTGCGCAAACCTGTACAAATCAATATTTTTGTACAAGTATAAATACCAAGCGCTGGCGCTTCGCCGCGCACGATTACGATCACGGAGCCCGGCAATGACACGTCTGCTGATTTCATTGTTGCTGGCGTTGAGTTTGAGCAGTTGCGGCAACGTCGAGGTCGCCCACTACGCCGACCAGAAACCGCCATTGGACCTGGAGCGTTTCTTCAGCAAGCCCGTCAAGGCCTGGGGGATTTTCCAGAAGCGTTCGGGCGAAGTGGCCAAGCGCTTTGAGGTCAATATCGCCAGCCGGCGCGAGGGCAACGCGCTGATTCTGGACGAGCGCTTTCTGTACAGCGATGGCACGCGTCAGCAGCGCGTATGGACGCTGACCCCGGATGGCCCGGGGCGCTGGCGCGGTCGAGCGGGTGACGTGGTCGGCGAAGCGATCGGCGAAGTGGCGGGTAACGCACTGCGTTGGCGCTACCGGCTCAACCTGCCGGTGGACGGTTCGGTCTACGAGGTCAGTTTTGATGACTGGATGTACTTGATGGACGAAGACACGCTGATCAACCGCTCCAGCATGACCAAGCTCGGCGTCGAATGGGGCCAGGTCACGCTGTTCTTTCGTCGCCAATGAAACAACCCACCGTGAGGGTTAACCATGAACCTGAAAATGCTCACTGAATTGGCCGAGAAAAGCGAGATACGGGAGTTGGAGCTGCTGTCGCTGGAGGGTGGTTTCTACATCGCGCGGGTCAGGTTGGATCATGTCGAAATGACGCTGGTGGACGATGACGCCAAGCCCATGCGCATCGGCTCCACCACGCACTTGCGCGACCTGTTGCAGCGGGTTCCGCCGTTTCCGTGTGTGCTGGTGCAGCACAGCGTGCACGATGAAATGTGCGGTGTCCGCGAAGGGCCGATCGGCGCGTTGCGTATACCGTTTACGCTGGCCTCGCCCCTTTAAACCCCATCACGTATCCCACGCTGCACCACCCACGCCAACGGCAAGGTCACCAGCAACATCACCGCCAGCACCATCACCGCCATCGGCACACCGAGCGCATCGCCGACCCCGCCGAACACCACCGGCGCCAGCGCTCCGCCGCCAATGGTGCCGGTGTAGAACACCGCAAAGGCCTGTTCGCGTCTGCCCGCGCTCGCCAGGTCCGGGACGGCGCCGTAGAGCACAGAAGACGTGCCGTTCAGCGCCAAGCCTAGCAGCGGCAACATCACCATCAAGCCACTCAGCGGCAGGTACACGGCCGTGACGATCAACAGCGCGGTGCTGGTTTCGGTCAGCCAGACGGTTTTCATCATGCCAATGCGCGCCCCCAGGTAGCCGCAAAGTAATTTGCCGAACGCACCGCCAATGAACAGCATCGTCAGCGCCAGCCCAATGCCCGCCGTGCCAGCGCCTTTGGCTTGCAGCAGAAACGGCAGAAACGTGAGAAAGCCCATGCGCACGGCGCTGTCGAGCGTACCGGTGAGGATCAGCGCACGCAGGCCTGCGACCGAGCCCGTGCCACCGGGCGGCCGGGCTTTTTCGGTGGCACCGGACTCGCGAACTTGAGCCGGCACCAGCCACCACAGCAATCCCGCTGCCGCCAGACCGAGCAGCCCCAGCAGGGTGGCGCTGGCGCGCCAACTGACGACGGTAAGCAGCAGGCCCACCACCCCAGGAATCAGGGTTTTGCCGATATCGCCGCTGAAGTTGTACTGGGACAGCGCCTGCTTGACGCCACCACCGTCCTCATAAGCGTCGGTGATCATCGAGGAGGCCAAGGGGTGTTGGGTGCTGGCGCCCAAACCGCCCAGCAGCAACGCCAACAGCAACAAGCTCAGCGATGTGGCTTGCCCCACCAATAAATAAGCGACACCCGCAAGCGCAGTGCCACCCACCAGCAACGGCAAACGGCCCCAGCGTCGGGCGGCGCGGCTGGCTATCAGTTGGAACACGGCCATCATTGCGGAGTAGGCGCCACGTAACAGGCCGATCTGGGCGTAGGACAAGGCAAACTGCGCCTGCCAGATCGGCAGCAACACGTAGATAACGTCGGTGAGACCATCGTGTACGGCGTGAGCGCTGCAACCGGCGATCAACGCGCGGCGCCGGCTGGAGGTTTCGCGCACAGGCACGGCAACAGTGTCATTCATGGTGTCGGAACCGGCTCAGGTTTGAGGAGCTTCCAGCCCGTCAGGGCGATCAGCAGGGTCAGCAGTTGAAAACCGATAATCAGCGCCACACAGCCGGCCCAGCCCCAGCGTTCCCAGATCAATGCCGGGACGATGGCACCGCAACTGCCGCCCAGGTAATAGCACGTCAGGTAAACCCCCACGGCGCCAGACTTGCTCTCACCGGCGGTGGCACTGATGAAAGCATTGGCGGCGGCCTGGGCCAGGAACACGCCGGTGGAACTGAGCGCCAGGCCCACCACAATGCACCACAGCGAAGGCGCCAGGGTCAGCGCCGAACCACCGACACCGAGCGCGGCGGCGACCGCCAGCAGTTCGGCGTGAGGTCTGGCTTTGCTGAGGCGCCCGGCGATGGGAATCACGATCAACGCCAGCAAAAACACCATGTAAAGCGTGCCCAGCGCCGCAGGCCCGAGGTTGAACGGTGGCAGGCCAAGGTGCAAACCTGCGTAAGTAAATGCCGCAACCTGGGAGAACAACACGCAAAAACCTACGCCGTATGCCGACAGCAAAGGTCGGCGAAAAACACCTGAAGAAACCGCTCCAGGCCGTTCGCCGCGCGGTCGACTGGCGGGCAACAGAAACTGAATAAACCCACCGACCATCAGGCTCAACACCGCCAGCAGTTCGAACGCTTCGCGCCAGCCCACGTATTGCGTCATCACACCGGTGACGAAACGCCCGGCGAACCCGCCCAGTACGGTGCCCGCCACATACAGGCTGGTGACCTCGGTCACCGTCGCGCCACGCCAACGGTCGCCGATGTAAGCCACGCTGGTGGCAAACACCACCGGAATCAACATGCCCTGCACAAACCGCCACACCAGCACGTCGGCAAAACTGCTGGCGTAGGCGGTCATCAGCGCAGGAACGGCCAGCAGCAGCGCGGCCACGGCGATGACCGTGCGCTGTTCGAAGCGCCCGGTCAGCCGGCTGACAAAGGGCGCGGTGATCGCCACCGCCAGGGTGGTGACCGTGATGCTCCAGCCCGCTTCCTTGGCGCTGATATGAAACTGCGCCGCAAAGGTCGCGAGGATGCTCTGGGTGGCGTAGAGGTTCAGAAACGCCGCGCAGCCACACAGGAACAGGGCAAGACGGGCACAATGCAGGCGCGGTTTCATGAAACCTCTCGTTTTATTTTGTAACGCCTTTATAGAATGGCCGTCGGGTCTTAAACCAATACCGATTTCGAACCGATCAATACCCAAGGATCAGGATGCTCGACCTACGCAAGCTGCGTTACTTTCTGACGGTCGCCGAAGAATTGCACTTCGGCCGCGCAGCACTGCGCCTGCACCTGGCCCAACCGCCGCTGACCCGACAGATTTCAGCGCTGGAGACAGAGCTGGGGTTCAAGCTGTTTGATCGCACCAGCCGCACGGTTTCTCTCACCGCCCAGGGTCGTTCGTTCTTGCCCTACGCGCGCGGCGTGTTGGAGCAGGTTGAATTGGCACGGGTCATCGCCGGCAAACTGGCAGCGGGCACTGCAGGCCAATTGGCGCTCGGGTATGTCAGCTCGATCGCGTTGTCGGACCTGTTCAGCCAAGCGATCCAGGCCTTCGCCCAGCGCTTGCCCGATGTGCAGTTGACCTTGGTGGAGTGCGCCTCGGGCAGCCTCGGCGCGCAGGTGGCAGACGGCCGGCTGGATATCGGATTGAGTCGGCTGTTGCCGCAGACAGCAGACGTTCACGCGTTGTCGTTGGGCGAAGAGCGGCTGGTGGCCGCGGTGTCCAGCGACAGTCCGCTGGCCAAGCTGGCGCAGGTCAGCTTGACGCAACTCAGTGCGTATCCGCTGATTCTGTTCCCGGCCGACTACGGGTCGGGTCTGAACCAATCCATCGAGCACCTTTACCGCCGCCACGCCCAGCCTTTGCGCGCGGGGCCAACCGGGCGGCAGATCACCTCGATCATTGCCTTGGTGGCCGCCGCGCAAGGCGTGGCGTTGGTGCCCGCCTGTACCCAAAGCCTGATGAACAAGGGCGTGACGTATCGGCCGCTGGTGGAGGCGGATGCGTGCGCGCAATTGTTGGTATTGACGCCCGCGCAAAGGAAAAATGTATTGGCTGATGCATTTCTCGCCATCCTTGCGCAGGTGTTACACAGCCGGTAATGCCTTGGAAAACACCGTAAGACCTCGATGCAACAACACGCCGAGACGCTCATTCAACACCGACCATCGACCGTCGTCAGACGGCGTGTTCGTCTCGCGATTACGGGGATTTCAATTGGCCCGACTGGCGCCAATTGAACGGCCAGCCCTTGAGGAATTTGATCGCAAGAAACGCAGTTTCCAACCAGGCGGATGGCATTACAGTAGCGTCCTGGCTTTTAACACCCGCCCTTCGAGGAGCCCGCTCATGCCCTACGAATACACGCTCATGCCCTCCCCCGTCGGCCAGCTCACCCTGGTGGCCCGCGACGGCAAGCTCAACGCGATCCTCTGGGAACAAGAACGCGCCAACCGCGTACGCCTGGGCGAGTTGCGCGAGGCCAACGACAGCCCGGTGCTAATGGAAACCGCGCGCCAGCTACGCGAGTATTTCGCCGGCGCACGCAGCCAGTTCGAGCTGGAACTGGACTTCAACGGCACGCCTTTTCAACAGCAGGTCTGGCAGGCGCTGCTGACCATCCCGTTTGGTGAAACCCGCAGCTACAGCCAGATCGCCGAGCAAATCGGCAACCCCAAGGCCGTGCGCGCGGTGGGCGCCGCCAACGGACGTAACCCCATCTCGATCGTTGCGCCCTGCCATCGGGTAATAGGCGCCTCCGGTGGGCTGACCGGGTTCGCCGGAGGGCTTGGCGCCAAACAATATTTGCTCGCGCTGGAAGGTGGACGCCAGGCAGAACTGGGCTTGTGAGGCGAACCGCGACAAAAACGTACAACTTTGTTCACCGGCGCTTTTGTAAAAAGAAATTTCAAAGAACCGCTGCGGTCCATAATTTCATCACCCACCCCTTAAGGAAAAACGGTCATGAAATTCTCCGCAGTCTCTCAATCCTTGTCCCGCTGGGCAGGCAGCGCCCGGACGTTCTATGCGGCCGTCGCGTTGATTTTCCTGTGGAGCCTGAGCGGACCCTATTTCCACTACAACGACACCTGGCAGCTGATCATCAACACCTCGACCACCATCATCACCTTCCTGATGGTCTTCCTGATCCAGAACACACAAAACCGCGACAACGACATCCTGCATATCAAGATCGACGAACTGCTGCGCGTCTCCAAGGACGCCCAGAACGCCGTGTTGAGCCTGGATGGCCTGGACCGCAAAGAACTGGAACAACTGCGCAAGCAATACCGCAGCATCGGTGACACCGGCACGGTCAGCTTGAGCTCCAGTTGTGGTGAAAGGGTCGACGATGCGCACCCCAACAAAACCGACTTGAATCAAGCCTGAAAAAAAACGGCGGTTGGAAATCATCCAACCGCTGTTTTTCGTTTCAGGTGACGCAATCAACCGTCGCCTTGATGACCTTTACCGTAAGTCGAGGCCAGGGCACGGGCTTTTTGCAGACGCTCTTCGAGCTTGGGCAGCGTCTCGTCCACCAGCGCTTTTATCTCTGGCACATCCGACGCCGCGCCTTCTTTCTTGAACAGGGCGATGGCGTCTTCGTTTTCCTTGACCTGCTGCGCGGTGTAGGCGGCGTCGAAGGAGTCGCCGTCCTTGAGTTCAGGCATCAGGGTTTCGGCCTTGTCGACGATCTTCTCGCGCGGGGCCACGGGCAAGTCGAGCTTCTTGGCGATGGCCGCCAAATGCTGGTTGGCCAGGGTGCGTTCGTTGATGACCTCGATGGTGTAGTCCTTGATTTCCTGGGACGACGTCCTGGCGTGGGCCATGCGACTGGTTTCGATATCGGCCATCCCTTTGGCCGAAGCCTGCTCGATGAATTCAGCAGGCGACTGGGCGAAAGCATTGCTGGCGCCGAGGCCCAGCAGCATCGCGAAACTGGCGGTGCGTAACCGGATAGCCATGCGGCTCATGATGGGTTCCTCCAGGGCAAAAATAGGGGCGGGGAAATACGCCCCGCCCTGAATTCGAATTTTCAGGGCGGCAAAGGTTTAGAAAAAACTCGCCAGCGCGACGAACGGTCGTCGTCGCCTCAGGCCGGTTTGCTGCCGAACAGGCCCGGCAACGCGTGCGCCAGGGCGTTAATGGCGAAGCCGATAAACATCACGCCACACAGCCTGGTGATCAGGATTTCATGCCGCTGGTACACCGTGCGCACGCGCTGGGCGCCCACCACGCCGATCAGAATCGCGTAAGCCAGCAGGCCGCCGATGAAACTCAGCAAGATCAACGACGGCAGCATTGCCCATGTCAGCAACTCGGCCCGGCTGGACAGCAGTGCGGTAAAGGTTGCAACTGCCACCGGGTAAGCCTTGGGGTTGGTCAAGCCGAACAGAATGCCGTGCCAGAACGGATGGCGCGCGGCGCCCTGAGGCGCATCGCTGCTGCGGCGCTGGGTGCGAATCGCCCGCCAGCCGAGCCAGAACAAGTACACGCCACTGAGCACGCCCAGCACATCAAAGGCACTGCTGCCGACTTCCCGCGCGCCCACAATGGCGACCAGCGCCGTACTGCACCACACCACATCACCCAGCAAGTGCCCGCACAGAAAACCCGCCCCGGCGCGACGGCCGCGAGACGCGCCGATACCAAATACCGCCAGGACGCCCGGCCCAGGCGTAATCCCGTAGATAAAACCCGACGCGAGGACAGCTAACAGTAAGGATGGGGTCATGGACGCGACTCTGACAGACGGTTGAAGAGGTGCAGGGATTCTGCACGTTCTGGCGCTACGGGTAAAACTGCATGCCTGCATAAGGCTTGGCACGGCAGGCGTGAAGACGCGAAGCCAAGTCGCCGACATGCACCTCAAGCTTGTGCCCATCGGGGTCGAGAAAGTAGAACGAGGCACCTTCACTGCGGTTGTCGCGCCACTCCTGCACCTTGGCGTCGCGCAAGCGCGCCACCAGTGCGGCGAACTCATCGGCGGCGGCGGTGAACGCGTAATGGGTGTAATCCGCCGCAGGTGTGGTTGAACGCGAAGGATCGCGCGACAGGCACAGCCACAAACCGGGCAATGAGAGGTAGGCGCCCTGGTCCCAGGTGGCGTCGAGCTTAAGCTGCAGCAGCTCATGGTAGAAGCTGACGCTGCGGTTCAAGTCGGTCACGGCAAGGGTCAGGTGGTTGAAGCCTGAGAGCATGAGTGTTTTTTCCTGTGATCGATAGCCTTAGGACAGCACACCTTGCACCTGCCCAATCAGCCACTGCAACCCCGAATCGCCGCCCCGCCGCGCATGCCACGCCAGTTCAACGGCGAACGAGGGGATATGAAACGGTGGCGGCACGGCCAGCAGATGCTGTTGATCGATAGTGAGCAAGCCCCTGGATGACACCGTCAGAATCAGGTCGGTGCCCTGGATCAGCTGCGGCGCCACGCCCCAATGCGGCAGGCTGATTGCCACATGGCGCCGTTCACGAATCGCCGTCAACGCCCGCTCGATTTCCGGCGTGCCGCTGCCGCGCATTTCCAACAGCACGTGCGGGCGCGACAAATAGGTGGGCAGGTCAAGCACGCCACTGGGCGGCAGGCTGTTGCGGTCGACCAGGCAGGTGTAATGCTCCTCAAACAAAGGCGTGGTGCGCAGTTCGGCGGGCATATCGGGGAATACCCCGGCGGCCAGGTCGATGTCGCCGTTGAGCACGGCGTCTACCATGCCTTCACGGCTGGCCTGGACGATTTGCAGGTCGATGCCAGGGGCTTCACGGCGCAGAACGCGGACCAGCGCCGGCAGGAAAATCGCCGCGCTGTAGTCCGACATCGCCACGCGAAACCTGCGCTTGGCCGACGCCGGGTCAAACCGGTTCGGCGCCAACAGTGCTTGCACCTGGGCCAGGGCTTCAGCCAAAGGCGTCGCCAACTCCAGGGCTCGCGCCGTCGGCACCAATGTTCCGCCCTGGCGCACCAGCAAGGGGTCACCCAGCAGATCCCGCAAACGCGCCAATGCATGGCTGACTGCCGGCTGGCTCAGGTGCAGACGCTCGGCGGCGCGGGTGACGTGTTGCTCGCTGAGCAAGGCTTCCAGAATCACCAGCAGGTTGAGGTCGACGCGACGCAGATCATTCATCGGCTGCATGCTCAGCATAAGAATTTGGAATTTAAATTTGCGCGACGAATAGCCTAGAGTCCAGCAAAACCTCTGGGAGATTCGAAATGACAACGTTGCATTGGCTGGGTTTGCTGGCGCTGGCGGTGATCGCCGGGGCGGTGGTGCCGTTTCAAAGCGCAATCAACGCCAACCTCGGGCGCGGGCTCGGTCACCCGTTGTGGGCCACGCTGGCGTCACTGTTGGTGAGTATTATCGTGCTGCTGCCGGTCATTCTGGCGCTGCGTTTACCGCTGCCGAGCCTGGCGTTCATCACTCAAGCGCCGTTGTGGATGTGGGCCGGGGGTGCCTTTGGCGTGTGCTTTATTTCCCTGGCGCTGATGCTGTTGCCCAAGCTCGGCGCGTCGGGGTTCATTGCCTTGGCCATGGCCGGGCAGATTCTTGCCTCACTGTTGCTCGATCACTTCGGGCTGTTCGGCCTGGTGGAGCGCCAACTGACAACGCCCCGCGTGCTGGGGGCGCTGTTGTTGATTGGCGGCGTGGTGTTGATTCAGTTCAGCAGCACGCCTGCCCGAGCGTTGGCCGCGACAGGCTGATCAGGCCTTGTCGAGCGTGCGCAGCTTGTGTGGCAAGCCCCACAACAACAATGCCGCGGCCAACAGGGCGCACACGCCGATCACATACAGCGCCGGGGTGGTGCTGCCGGTGAGGTCCTTGATCCGCCCCACCATCACCGGGCTGACGATGCCGCCGAACTGACCGAGGGTGTTGATCACCGCGATGCCGCCGGCCGCACCGGCTCCCGCGCCCGCCAGCAGTTTGGGCGGCAAGGTCCAGAAGGTCGGGATCGAGGCGATGATGCCCGCCCCCAGCATGCCCAGGGCGATGATCAGGAACGTGGTGTGGTCGGCAAAAATCCCGGCGCTGAAAAAACCAATCGCCCCCAACACCACCAGGCCACAGACAAACTTGCGCCGCTCGCCGGTGGCGTCCGACAGCCGCCCGATCACCACCATGCTGATCGCGCCGCACACATAGGGAATCGCGGTGAGCAGGCCGATCATCACCGGGCTCTGGGTGCCGGCGCTGCGGATCAACTGCGGTGCCCAAAAGTTGAGCCCGTAGGACGCGACCTGGATCAGGAAGTAGATAAAGCCGAGCATCAAAAAGCCTGGAATGCGGATCGCCGACAGCAGCGACCCCCCGTGCTGATTCGGCTCATGCCTGGCGATTTTGCTCGACAGCAAGGTTTTCTCTGCAGGCGTCAGCCACTGCGCGTCTTCGATACGGTCTTTGAGCAACGTCAGCACCAGAAAGCCCAGGCCGATGCAGGGCAAGCCGCCGAGCAGAAACAACCAGTGCCAGCCGCGCATTTGCAACACGCCGTCCAGATGTTCCAATACCAGCCCCGAGAACGGCGCGCCGACCAACCCCGCAAAGGCCGAAGCCAGGAACAGCAGCGAGGTGATGCGCCCACGAAAGTGTTGCGGGAACCACAAGGTCAGGTAATACAGCACGCCCGGCGCGAAGCCAGCTTCCATGGCGCCGATGATGAAACGCAGGCCGTAGAACTGCCACTCGGCGGTGACAAACACCATGGCCGCCGTGGCCAGGCCCCACGACATCATGATCCGCGCGATCCAGCGCCGCGCGCCGACCTTGTACAGCATCATGTTGCTCGGCACTTCGAAGATCACATAGCCGACCACAAACAGCCCGGCGCCGAGGCCGTAAGCGGTGTCGCTCAGGCTCAGGTCGGTTTGCAGTTGGAACTTGGCGAAGCTGATGTTGATGCGGTCAAAAAACGCGAACAGGTAGCACACCATGATCAGCGGCATCAGGCGCCAGGCGACCTTGCTGACCAGGGCTTTTTCGGCATCGATCTCAGCGGCCGGGCGCGCGCCGGCCTCTAACGTATTAGTGCTCATGCTTTCTCTCCAGCGGGCTGCTCAACGGCGCCCGATTGTTTTTGTTGTCTGGTGCGGTGTTACAGCGTGGCGATGTAAGCGGGCGGCGGATGCAGGTCGCCGTTGCGCCCGGCCTTGGCCACCTGGCCGGGCAGCTCATGGCCAAGCAGCGCCGGCAGTCGGCGGGACATGTGCAACAGGTGCGGCAGGTCGATCCCGGTGGCAATCCCAACCTCCTCGCACAGGTTGACCAGGTCTTCGGTACAGATATTGCCCGACGCCCCCGGCGCGAACGGGCAGCCGCCAAGGCCGCCCAAGGCCGCATCAAATCGGCGCGCCCCCGCTTCGTAGGCCGCCAGCACATTGCACAAGCCCAGGCCGCGGGTGTTGTGAAAATGCAGGGTCAGATCGCTGGCTGGCACATGCTGCAATACACGCTTGACCAGGCGCTCAACTTGGCGCGGGTTGGCCATGCCGGTGGTGTCGGCCAGGGTGATGCCCTGGATGCCCAACGCGCGATAGGCATCGACGATTTGCAGCACGCGGTCTTCATCAATCGTGCCTTCGAACGGGCAACCGAAGGTGGTGGCGATGCTGCCGTTGAGGCGCACCGGGTAGTCGGCGGCGAAGCTGACGATGTCTTTAAAAGCCGCCAACGAGGCCTCGCAACGCATGCGCATATTGGCCAGGTTGTGGGTCTGGCTGGCGGACATCACCAGGTTCAACTCATCGGCCCGGGACTCGATGGCGCGCTGGGCGCCCTTGAGGTTGGGGATCAACGCCACATAAATTACCCCGGGCTTGCGCGCGATGCCCTGGAACACCTGCTCGCCATCACGTAACGCCGGAATGGCCTTGGGCGAGACAAATGAACCGGCTTCGATCCGCGAAAACCCGGCCAGCGACAGCTGGTCGATCAACGCGATTTTGTCGGCGGTCTCGACCCAGGTTGGCTCGATCTGCAGGCCATCGCGCGGGGACACTTCCTGCACGATCAGCGGGTCAGAATAATCGGTGATCATTGCACCACTCCCGAGGTTTTCAGGCGTTGGATATCGGTATCGGTCAGGCCGAGGCTGCCGAGGATGTCGTCGGTGTGCTGGCCCAGTGTAGGGCCTTGCCAGTTCACCGCGCCGGGGGTTTCGGACAGCTTGGGCACGATGCCGGGCATTTTTACCGACACGCCGCCAGGCAGTTCGGCATTGAGCAGCATGTCGCGCGCCTGGTAATGCGGGTCGCTGACGATATCGGCCACCGAATAGATGCGCCCGGCCGGCACCTCGGCAGCCTCCAGGGCGCTGAGCACCTGGTCGATGGGCAAGCTGCTGGTCCAGTGCGTGATCGCCGCGTCGAGCAAGCCACTTTTCGCCGCGCGGCCATCGTTATGGGCAAACTCCGGCGCGTCGGCCAGGTCGGCGCGGCCGATGGTGGTCATCAAACGCTTGTAGATCGGGTCACTGTTACCGGCGATCACCACATAGGCACCGTCGGCGGTCAGGTAGGTATTGGATGGCGCGATGCCGGGCAAGGCGCCGCCGCTGCGCTCGCGCACGTGGCCGAGCATGTCGTATTCAGGCACCAGGCTTTCCATCAGGTTGAACACGCTTTCGGCCAACGACACATCGACAATCTGCCCGTCGCCCTGCCCGGTCTTGACCCGCAGCAGCGACATCAGCGCGCCGATCACACCGTGCAGTGACGCGAGGGAATCGCCCAGGCTCACGCCCACCCGCGCCGGTGGCGAGTCCGGGTTGCCGGTGGTGTAGCGGATGCCGCCCATGGCCTCGCCGATGGCACCGAAGCCCGGGCGGTCGCGGTAGGGGCCGGTCTGGCCATAGCCAGAGATGCGCACCAGGGTCAGCTTGGGGTTGAGGGCGTGCAACACGTCCCAGCCCAGCCCGAGTTTTTCCAGGCCACCGGGGCGCAGGTTTTCGATCAGCACGTCGGCGTCGCCGAGCAATTGCTTGATCAAACCCAGGCCTTCCGGGGACTTGAGGTCCAATGCCAGGGATTTCTTGTTGCGCGATTGCAGGTACCACCACAGCGAAGTGCCTTCGTGCAGCTTTCGCCATTTACGAAGCGGATCGCCCTGACCCAGGGCTTCGATCTTGATCACCTCGGCGCCAAACTCGGCCATCAGCCGGGCGGCGAACGGCGCGGCAATCAGGGTGCCGATCTCAATCACCTTGATACCGCTCAATGGAGCCGTCATGGGGTGTGCCTCTTATTCTTGGAATGTGTGGCCAAGGCTAGAGGACAGCCGTGGGAGAAATCCAACCGTCAGTTGGCAAGCAGCGTTCGTGGATTGCGAACGGCTACGCCCTGTCGGCGCCCATCAGATCGCTCTCGCGGGCAAGCCCGGCTCCCACAGATGAGCGGGTTTCCCTGTGGGAGCCGGGCTTGCTCGCGGTGAGGCCGTGCGTGTCTGAATTACGCTTGCGTCCCGCGCAGGTATTCAAACAACAGGCGACTCACTGGCGACAGCTGCGCCTGGTCACGTATCACCACAATCAAACTGCGATCCGACCAGGCATCCGTGAGCGGCACCGCGTGCAACCCCAACGCGCGGCCGAACAGCTCGTAAGCTTTTTGCGGCAGGATGCCGATGCCCATGTTCGCCTGAACCATCCGGCACATCGCATCAAACCCTGGCACGTGGATGCGCAGGCGCAGCATCTTGCCGGCCTCGCGCGCGGCCGCGTGGGTGCGCATATTGATCGAGCTGGCGGCATGCAGGCCAACATAATCACTGTCGAGTGTTTCGGCGAACGCCAGGGTTTCGCGTGCGGCCAACGGATGCGCCGCAGGCATCAGCACCACCAGTTTGTCGTGGCGATAGGTCACGCTGGGCAGGCCTTTGGTGTCAGCGTCACTGGAACAGATCCCAAGGTCGGCCACGCCGTCCAGCACGCCCTGTACCACGCCATTGCTGGGGCGTTCTTCCAGGTCGGTTTTCACCTCGGGGTGCAGCGCGCAAAAGTCCCGCAAGTCTTCCGGCAGAAACTGAATGATCGCCGACAGATTGGCCAGCATGCGCACATATCCGCGCACGCCATGGCTGTGCTCGCCCAGTTCCAGGCCCATTTTTTCGACGTTGAACAGCATCTGCCGCGCATGGTGCAGCAGGGTTTCGCCCGCCGCCGTCAGGTCCATGCCCTTGGCCCGGCGCACAAACAGGCTGACGCCCAGCACCTGTTCCAGCTCCATCAGCCGCTTGCTCGCGGCCGACACCGCGATGGCTTCACGGGCTGCCGCGCGAGTCAACGTGCCCTCTTCAAACACCGCAACGAACAGCTGCAAGGTGATCAGATCCAGGCGACGCACCAGGCTCTTGTGCAACATCAGCTGCGCTCGGCGGCCAGGCGATTGATCTCGGCCTGCTCCACCACCGCGTTTGGCGCGCCATGGCGCACGGCCGCCAACATGGCCTGGCCGACGGTCTCGGTGCTCACTACCCAGGCGGGTTTGAGCCGACGCACAAACGTGAGCAGCGGCCCGAGCACGGAATAAAAGGATTGGTACAACGGCGTTTTCGAGCGCACGCCATGCAGCGGCTGGATCACCCCCGGCCGAAACAGGTACACCGCCTTGAACGGCAAGCGCAGCAAGGCGTTTTCGGTTTTGCCCTTGACCCGCGCCCACATCGACTTGCCCGCTTCGGAGCTGTCGGTGCCGGCGCCGGACACGTAGATAAAGGTCATCTGCGGATTGAGCCGCGCCAGGGTACTGGCCGCGACCAGGGTCAGGTCATAGGTGAGGTGGGTGTACCTGGTTTCATTCATGCCCGCCGACGAAACGCCGAGGCAGAAGAAGCACGCATCAAACCCCTGCAGCAAGTTTTCCAGTGGCTGGAAATCCAGCATGTCGCCGTGCAGCACCTGATGCAGCTTGCCGTGTTCCTGGGTCAAGGGGGTGCGGCCAACGGCGACGACTTCCTGCACATCTGCGGCCAGCAGGCACTCGCGCAGCACGCCTTGGCCGACCATGCCGGTGGCGCCGAATAACAGAACTCTCATGGGGGGACCTCAGCGGCAAGCCGCAAGCTTCGTGCTCAAGTTGAATGCAGTTGAGCCTGTAGCTTATCGCTTGCCGCGTGCGACCGCCCTCTTTAGAACGCGCTGCGGAAAATCTCCTCGATCTGGCGCTGATCGGCGCGCCGCGGGTTGGTCAGCCCACAGGCGTCCTTCAACGCATTGGTGGCCAGCAGCGGAATGTCTTGCAGCTTGGCCCCCAGCTCGCGCAAGCCGGCCGGGATTTCAACCTCCTGGGCCAACGCACGGATGGCGGCGATGGCGGCCTGGGCGCCCTCTTCCGGCGTGATGCCCTTGATGTCGGCGCCCAAGGCGCGCGCCACGTCGCTCAAGCGCTTGGCGCAGACGCTGGCGTTGAAGCTTTGTACGTGGGGCAGCAACACCGCGTTGCACACGCCATGGGGCAGGTCGTAAAGGCCGCCAAGCTGGTGGGCCATGGCGTGCACAAACCCCAGGGACGCATTGTTGAACGCCATCCCGGCGAGGAATTGCGCGTAGGCCATGTTTTCCCGCGCGACCTTGTCGCTGCCGTCGCGTACCGCCAGGCGCAGGTTGGCGCTGATCAGTTCGATTGCCTTGATCGCACAGGCGTCGGTGATCGGTGTGGCGGCGGTCGACACGTAGGCCTCGATGGCGTGGGTCAACGCGTCCATGCCGGTGGCGGCGGTCAGGCCCTTGGGCATGCCGACCATCAGCGTCGGGTCGTTGACCGACAGCAGCGGCGTGACGTTGCGGTCGACGATGGCCATTTTCACGTGGCGGGTTTCGTCGGTGATGATGCAAAAGCGCGTCATCTCACTGGCAGTACCGGCGGTGGTGTTGATGGCCACCAGCGGCAGTTGCGGCTTGCTGGATTGATCAACGCCTTCGTAGTCGCCGATATGCCCGCCATTGGTGGCGCACAAGGCGATGCCCTTGGCGCAGTCATGGGGCGAACCGCCGCCCAGCGACACCACGAAATCGCAGTGGCCGTGCTGCAACAGCGCCAGGCCTTTCTCGACGTTTTCCACATTGGGGTTGGGCTTGGCGCCGTCGTAGATCACCGAGTCGATGTCCTGCATCGCCAGCTTCTCGGCGATCATGCTGGCCACGCCCGCTTTGGCCAGGCCCGTGTCGGTGACGATCAGCGCTTTGCGAAAGCCGTAATTGCGGATGGCAACCATGGCTTCATCGAGACAGTCGGTGCCCATGATGTTGACGGCGGGAATGAAGAAGGTGCTGCTCATGGCAAATCCTCAGAGGCGTTATGCCTACAGGATCCACCTGAGTTGGCCGCGGCATCTTGATCAGGATCAACGCCAGCTCGTGATAAAGTCACCACCCAGCCGATTTCGAGTAGACCCGCCGCAATGAAGGATTTCCAGGATATTGACGCCCACCTTGAAGACTGGAGCGCGCTGCGCAGCGCTGTCGACTTCAGTGGGATTCTGATCGGCAACGGCGCGAGCCGGGTGATTTGGGAAGACTTTGCCTACGACTCGCTGTTTGAAAACGCCCGCACCGTCGAAGAAAAACCCCTCAGCCAATCCGAGCTGAGTGTGTTTGACGCCCTGCAAACCCGCAGCTTCGAGCAAGCGCTGGGCGCACTGAAAACCACCAGCCGGGTCAACAAGGCGCTGGCGGTCAGCTCGGCGGCGCCGCGTAATCGCTACTACGCGATCAAGGAAGCGCTGATCAATACCATCCACGCCGTGCATATTCCGTGGCGCCTGGTGCAGCCATCCACACTGGCGACGATCAACGCGGAACTGGCCAACTACGCCACCGTCTTCACCACCAACTACGACCTGCTCAACTACTGGGCCATCCTGCACACGCCGGGCATCGATGACCTGTTTCGCAGCGCCGACTCAAGCTTCGACCTGCGCAACACGCGCACCGACGCCACGCGCATTCTGTACCTGCACGGCGGCCTTCACTTGGTGCGTAACCTCGACGGCACCGCGCGTAAATTGCCGTCCACCGACAGCACGTTGCTGAGCAGTTTTGCGATCAACAACACGATCAAGACCCTGGACGACGTGCCGCTGTTTGTCAGCGAAGGCAAGGTGGAAGAGAAGCTCAAGACCATCCGCAGTTCGGACTACTTGTCGTTCTGTTATGAGCAGTTGCTGACCCATACGGGCGCGCTGTGCATTTTCGGCCACGACCTGGGGCCGCAGGATAAGCACTTGGTGGATGCGCTTTGCCAGGCCAGGATCACGACCCTGGCGATTTCGGTGTCGGGGCGCAGCGACGGGTTTATCCGCCAGCAGAAGCGCCGGTATTCGGAGCTGTTTGAGGGCAGCGGTGTGGAATTGAAGTTTTTTGCGGCGCGCACCCATCCGTTGGGTAATTCGGCGCTCTCGGTGCCGGTCGAGCGCTGATCCCCCGAACAAAGAAGATCAAAATGTGGGAGCGGGCTTGCTCGCGAATGCGGTGTGTCAGTCAACTTATGTGGAGCTGACACACCGCATTCGCGAGCAAGCCCGCTCCCACACTGACTGTATTCCAACCTGGAAACACGGTCATTCTTCTGAGCTGTGCACCACCACCAACAACTGCGCCTGCACCTCGCCCACCGAGCGAATCCGGTGGGGCTTTTGCGCATTGAAATGCAGCGCATCGCCGCGCGCCAGAATCACCCGTTCGCTCATGAAATCCACTTCGACCTGGCCTTCATGCACGAACAAAAACTCCTCCCCAACATGCTCCTTGAAGGTCTTGTCAGTGAATTGCGCCGGCGGGTAGATGATGAACGGCAGCAAGCTGCGCTCACTCACCTGATGGGCCAGCACCGCATAACCTGGCGCGGTGTCGGGCCGCTCGTGGCTGCGCACCAGGCTGTAGCTGTCGAGGCTGACGCTGTCTTCGCTGAACAGCTCTTCGACCTTCACGTTCAGCGCCTTGGCCAGCTTCAACGCGGCGGCGATCGACGGCGTGTTGAGCCCGCGCTCAACCTTGGACAGGTAACTCTTGGTCATCCCGGATTTTTCGGCCAGGGCTTCAAGGGTCACGCCAAGTTTTTTTCTCAATAATTTCAAACGGATAGACATGTGCTGCGTTTAATCCATGCAGAAAAGCCAAGGCTGCGCTTGCCAATGACACAAAGTGTCATATAGCATCTTTAGTGTCATTTGCGTTCACCCAACGACCTTGCGAGCAGCGGGAGAGCAGCAAACCCGACGTCCATTGAACCACCCAAGGGACACCGATATGGCCAAGACATTAGCACTCCCCAAAGACCAACTGGTCAAGCAAGCACTGATGCAGATGCAAAACACCCTGGCGGATAATACGTGGACCGACCGGCAAAAGCTGGCGCTCACGTGCCGCATCCTGTTCGAGCACGGCCACGACTCTGGTCTGGCTGGGCAGATCACCGCCCGCGGGCCAACGCCTGGCACCTATTACACGCAGCAATTGGGCCTGGGTTTTGATGAGATAACCGCCAGCAATTTGCTGCTGGTCAATGAGGACCTGGAGGTTTTGGAAGGCCACGGCATTCCCAACCCGGCCAACCGTTTTCACACCTGGGTGTACCGTGGGCGGCCGGATGTGAACTGCATCATCCATACGCACCCTACGCATATCGCCGCGCTGTCGATGCTCGAAGTGCCCCTGCAGGTGTCGCACATGGACCTCTGCCCGCTGTACGAAGACTGCGCACTTTTGGAGGCCTGGCCGGGTGTGCCGGTGGGCAATGAGGAAGGCGAGATCATCACTGCTGCGTTGGGCGACAAGCGTGCGATTTTGCTCTCGCACCACGGCCAGCTGTCCACCGGGGCGAGTATCGAGGAAGCCTGCGTGATCGCGCAGTTGATCGAACGTGCGGCCAAGTTGCAGCTGCTGGCGATGGCGGCAGGCACGATCAAGCCGATCCTGCCGGAACTTGGCCGCGAAGCGCATGACTGGATCTCCAAACCCAAGCGCCACGGCGCCGCGTTCAACTACTACGCCCGGCAGAACCTGCGACAACACGCCGATTGCCTGAACTGATTGCCCTTTTTCAAGCGGAGACTCTTTATGTCCAACCCCACTCTTCACGGCATCATCGGTTACACCATCACCCCGTTCAGCGCCGACGGCCAGCGCATTGACCTCGACGCCCTCGGCCGCTCCATCGACCGGTTGATCGACAGCGGCGTGCACGCCATCGCGCCGTTGGGCAGCACCGGCGAAGGCGCGTATTTGAGCGATGCGGAGTGGGATGAGGTCAGTGCCTACAGCCTGGCAAAAATCGCCAGACGCGTACCGACGGTCGTCAGCGTGTCCGACCTGACCACCCCCAAAGCCGTGCGTCGCGCGCGTTACGCCGAAGCCAATGGCGCCGATGTGGTGATGGTGCTGCCGGCCTCGTACTGGAAGCTCAGCGAAGCGGAAATCCTTGCCCACTACGCCGCGATTGGCGAGAGCATCGGCGTGCCGATCATGCTCTACAACAACCCGGCCACCAGCGGCACGGACATGTCGGTGGACTTGATCCTGCGCATCGTCAAGCAGGTGGCGAATGTGACCATGGTCAAGGAAAGCACCGGGGATATTCAGCGCATGCACCAGTTGCGTCGTCACAGTGACGTGCCGTTTTACAACGGCTGCAACCCGCTGGCCCTGGAAGCGTTTGCGGCAGGCGCCAAGGGTTGGTGCACGGCGGCGCCGAACCTGATCCCGAAGCTCAACCTGGATTTGTATAACGCGGTGCTGGCCAATGACCTGACACTGGCGCGGGAATTGTTCTATCGCCAGTTGCCGCTGCTGGAATTCATCCTCAAAGGCGGTTTGCCGGCGACGATCAAGGCCGGGTTGCGGTTGACCGGTCTGGAGGCGGGTGATCCACGCTTGCCGGTGTTCCCCCTGAATGAAGCCGGGATCGAGCAGTTGAAGACACTGTTGCGCTAGAGCAGTGGTCCCCGTGGGAGCTGGCTTGCCAGCGCCCACATTTTGACTGAGTGCATCGGTTATCTAGAGACAAATGACAATAGTTCTCGATATCATTCGCGGCTTTTCTACGTCGTGCTTCGTCAAGAAGGATATCCATGTCTCGTCCCAAGCCCGACCCGTTGTCGGCCGATGCCTTTCGCGGGTTTTATGCAGACATTCTGTATTTCCTGCGCAAACGCACGGACAACGCCAGCGACGCGGCGGACATGACCCAGGATGTCTTCACCCAATGGCTGGACTACCGCGACCGCGCCAAGGTCGAGCAGCCACGGGCGTTTCTGTTCCAGATGGCGCGCAATTTGCTGCGCGATCACTGGCGTAAACAGAAGGTACGGCAGAGCGTCCACTCAGACCCGGCCGCAAGGGACGCCGAGCCGGTCACCGACGAGCAAAACGACCCCATGGCCGCCGCGCAACGCTTGCAACGCCTGGAACAGTTGAAAGAAGTCCTCGCCGAGCTCTCGCCCCGCAGGCGAGAAGCCCTTATGCTGCACCGCTTCGAAGGCCTGAGCCAGGCGCAGATCGCCGAGCGCATGGGCATTTCGACCAGCATGGTGGAAAAGCACATCGCCTTGGCCCTGCTGCATTGCAAGCGACGCCTTCAACACGAACCCGGCACGGAGCAGCCAGAATGAACCGCCTGAGCGACCTTGACGCGCTGGACATCGAAGCGAGCGACTCCATCGATGCCCAAGCCGCCAGCTGGTTTGCCCGCAACCGCAGTCACATCGGGCGCGCCGACCGCAGGGCCTTTGCTGCCTGGCAGGCCGAACCCGCCCATGCGCGCGCCTATGCCGAGTTCGAGCAACTGTGGGCCGACCTCGCCCAGTTGCAGCAATTGAACAAACCGGTGCCGTTGCCCAAACGCAAGCCGTCGCTCTGGCGCCCTGCCCTGGCAGTGGCGGCCGCGCTGGTGTGCGCCGTGCTGGCCACACCTATCGGCGCACCGCGCGAGCTTTATCACAGCCAGGTTGCCGCGCATGCCAAAGGCATGCGCACCCTGAACCTGCCCGATGGCAGCACCCTCTACGTGAATGCCAACACACGCCTGCGCGTGGATTTCAGCGCCCACCAACGCATCCTTCACCTGGACAAGGGCCAACTCTACATCGACGTCGCCGCCGACAAGGAACGGCCGCTGTACGTGCAAGCCGGCGAGGCGAATGTGCGGGTGGTCGGCACCGGTTTCGATGTGCGGCGCAGCCAGCAGCAGCTGGTGGTCAGCGTCGCCCATGGCCAGGTGGCGTTCGAGCCCGACAGCAAAAGCCCGGTGAGCGTGCTCGGCGCTCAACAACGCGCTATCTACAGCTACGCCAAGGGCACAGTGCAACAACAAACCCTGAGTGCTGAAGAAGTGGCGGACTGGCGCAGCGGGCACCTGTCGTTTCGCAACCGCGACCTCGCCAGCCTGATCGACGAGCTGAGCCTTTATCGGCCGCAGGCACCGCTGCAGGTCAGCAAATCAGTGGCACACCTGAAGGTCTCGGGCAATCTGGATGTGAATGACCCGGACGCCCTGCTCAACGCACTGCCTGCCCTGCTGCCGGTGAAAACCGTGGCCTCGGCCGATGGCGTGGTGAGAATCGAACCCATCAAGTAAGACTGGCACAGCCACACTTGAGAATATTTTGCATTCGCATGTGTGGTTTTTTTGGCCTGCCCCGTCTTCCTCCCGACTGTGTTTGATACGCACACCTTTTTGGCTATTTAGCCACCCCGGGGGATTTCATGTTTCGCGCGCCTTGCCACGCTTCGCACCTGTTTGTTCGACCGACGCTGATTGCCACCTGCCTGGCGTTCAGCCTCAATGCCCAGGCCGAATCCTTCAAGCTGCAACTGCCCGCCCAGTCGCTGGCCACGTCCCTGAGCCAAGTGGCGCAGCAGGCGAAAATCCAGCTGCTGTTCGATGAAACACTGCTCAAGAACGTGCAAGCGCCGGCGCTCAATGGCGACTTCACCCCTGAAGTGGCGATTCGCAGCCTGCTCAAAAACGGCGAGTTCACCCTGATCAAGGTCGGCACCACCTACGTGGTCCGCCCCGACGAGGGCAAGACCACCCAGAGCAGCGCGATTCAGCTGGACGCACTCAGCGTGATCGGCACCGGTAACGAAGTCGACTCAAGCACCGTCAACCGCTCCACCCTCAGCCAGGCCGACATCGACCGCTACCAGTCCAATAACATCCCCAGCCTGTTGCAGACCTTGCCCGGCGTGAGCCAGGGCGGTTCGCTCAAACCCGGTGGCCAGACCATCAACATCCGTGGTTTTGGCGATGCCGAAGATGTGCCCATGACCGTCGACGGCGCCACCAAAAGCGGCTTTGAGCGCTACCAGCAAGGCACGGTGTTTATCGAGCCCGAGCTGATCAAGAGCATTGAGGTGGAGAAAGGCCCCAACTCACCGTTCACCGGCAACGGCGGCTTTGGTGGCACGGTCAACATGACCACCAAAGATGCCCCGGACCTGCTCCAGGACGGTCGCAACAGCGGCGCGATGCTCAAGTACGGCTACTCCAGCAACGACCACGAACAGGTTTACAGCGGTGCCGTGTATGGCCGCACCGACGACGGCCGTTTCGACGCGCTGGCCTACCTGACCCAGCGCGACGGCGGCGACATGAAAGTCGCCGCCAAACTGCCCAACGACAACAACGAATACCCGGTCAACCCGCAGCGCCTGCCCAACAGCGCCCAGGATGTGGACGGCAAGTTGTTCAAGGTCAACGCCCACTTGACCGAAGAGCACAGCGTCGGGCTTTCCTACTCGCGTTCCCACAGCAATCGCTGGACACCGTTTTCTGCTGCCAGCTACCCGACGCCGCCGACCCAGGCCAACATCGATCGCTACGGCTACGAAGGGGCGTTGAAGCGTTTTTTAGCCCAACGTGACACCGTCGACACCACCTGGTCGGGCAAGTACGAATACCAGCCGGTGGACAACCCGCTGGTGGACCTGACCGTCAAATATTCCCAGTCCAACACCGACCAGACCGACGAGCGCGACGCCACGGCGTTTTTCCAGCTGGCCACCGGCGGGCGCAAGATGGACACGTCCTACACCGACAAAAACCTCGACATCCGCAACGTCAGCCTGTTTGGCACCGGGCCCTTGCAGCATGCCGTCACCGTGGGTGGGCAGATCCGCAAGCACATCCGCGAAACCGAGATGTGGATGCCGGGCACCACCTACAACACGGCGCGCTACAACTACGGGCATTTCCAGCCGGGTTTCATGCCCCACGGCAAGGTCGATACGCAGAGCTTGTTTGTCCAGGATGCGGTGACCGTGGGCGATGTAACCATCACCCCGTCCCTGCGCTACGACCACGTGCGCAACCGCGGCGAAGGCAACGATGCGCCGTACTACAACAACCCGGACCCGTCGTTCGGCCACGATTACAGCGACCGCACCTACACCGGCTGGTCGCCACGCCTGGCGTTGTTCTGGAACGTCACACCGAACCTGGGGTTGTTCGCCAACTGGAGCAAAACCTGGCGCGCGCCGGTCATCGACGAGCAGTATGAAGTGCAAGGCCTGGGCAGCCGCACTGCCACCAGCGTCGACCTCGACCCGGAGCGCATCACGTCGATCACCGTGGGCAGCGTCGTCAGCTTCGATAACCTGATCGCCCACGACGACAACCTGCAAGTGCGCACCACGCTGTTCCACAACAAAGTCGAAGACGAAATCTTCAAGGCCACCGGCGTCGGCTGCCAGAACCAGGCCGTCAACGGCGGCACGATTTCCAGCGCCTGCCCGGCCGGGGCGATGCCCAATTACCGCAACATCGGCGGCCTGACCATCAAGGGCTTTGAACTCGAATCGTTCTATAACTCCACCTACTTGTTCGGCTCGGTGTCGTTCGCCTACGCCAAAGGTGATCACCGAGGCGCCTACACCAACCCATGGGGGCCGGATGTGGCGGCACGTGACATTCCACCGACCAAATGGGTGCTGGTGCTGGGCACCAATATTCCCGCCTGGGATGCCCAGGTGGGCTGGATAGGCCAGTTCGTCGGCGCCACCGACCGCTTGCCCAGCGACACATATTCCGGCGGGCCGGGCAGCAGCGTGGGCGACTTGTTCTACGACCAGTACGGTAACAAGGCCTACAACACCCAGGGACTGTTCGCCAAATGGAAACCGCAACAGGCTTACCTGAAAGGCACCGAGGTGAATGTCACCGTGGACAACCTGCTCAACAACGACTTCCGCCCGGCCCTGAGTGGCGACCGTGCCTACACCAAAGGGCGCGATGCGAAGATCAGCATTACGCGGTTCTTCTAAGGTTAGGCGCTGCGGGTGTCTGGGTTAGTCTGCACGACCGAGGCGAGCCCTTCGCAGCCTCGCTAAAGCTCGACAGCTCCCACATGGATCTCCATTCGCTCGCGATCTTCGGTGGGCGCTGTCGAGGCGGCGAAGGCGGCGGCACTGCCAACCCGAGCGTTTGCAACTGTACGGATAAATCCGCACCCAGCTGTAGGCCAGCAATCGGCGAGGGTTGTGGCTAGATGGGCTTCCCTTGAAGCCCTCTCGATTCGGGTCCCCATCATGAGCTCGCGCGAAAACACCGGCATGGCCCTTGGCCTGCTGGGCGTCATCATCTTCAGCCTCACCTTGCCGTTCACCCGCATCGTCGTGCAGGAAGTCCATCCGTTGCTCAACGGCCTGGGCCGCGCCTTGTTCGCGGCGATTCCGGCGGCGGCGCTGTTGCTGTGGCGCCGCGAGCGCTGGCCCACCTGGCGCCAGGTGCGCGGGCTGTGCCTGGTGATAGCCGGCGTGATCCTTGGCTTCCCGGTGCTGTCGGCCTGGGCCATGCAAACCTTGCCAGCCTCCCATGGCGCGCTGGTCAACGGCCTGCAGCCGCTGTGCGTGGCGCTGTATGCGGCGTGGCTGTCCCATGAGCGGCCGTCAAAAGCCTTCTGGGCCTGTGCGGCGCTGGGCAGTGCATTGGTGTTGAGTTACGCGTTGATCACCGGTGCCGGCAGTGTCCAGGCCGGTGATTTGCTGATGCTCGGCGCGATTGCCGTGGGCGGCCTGGGGTATGCCGAAGGTGGCCGCCTGGCCAAGGAAATGGGCGGCTGGCAGGTGATCTGCTGGGCGCTGGTGCTGTCGACGCCGGTGTTGATCGGCCCGGTGTGGTACCTGGCGGCGCAGCATCAAGGGGCGATTTCCACGCGTGCCTGGTGGGCGTTTGGTTACGTGTCGCTGTTCTCGCAGTTCCTGGGGTTCTTCGCCTGGTACGCCGGGTTGGCGATGGGCGGCATTGCGCGGGTCAGCCAGATCCAGTTGCTGCAGATCTTCTTCACCATCGCGTTTTCGGCGTTGTTCTTTGGTGAGCATATCGAGCCGATCACCTGGCTGTTTGCCTGCGGGGTGATCGTGACGGTGATGCTGGGGCGCAAGACGGCGGTGCAGCCAGCGCCTGCCGCCAAGGTGAACGCAATCTAATCTGAAGGCACGCATCTGTGGGAGCTGGCTTGTGTAGGAGCTGGCCTGCCTGCGATGCAGACAACTCGGTCTATCAGAAAACCGAGGTGACGCCATCGCGGGCAAGCCCGGCTCCCACACAAGCCCACTCCCACACGGGCTCTGTGTTCAGTTCAAGAACCCATCCGCGCGCAGCAGGGTTTCCAGGCAGTGTTCGCTGATCTGGTAGAACGCCTTCAGCGCCTGGATTTTCTCCAGCAACTGCGCGTTGTCCACCGGCTCGCTGCGCTTGATCGCCAGGATCATCTTGTTCTTGTTGGTGTGTTCCAACGAGATGAACTCGAACACCTTGGTCTCATAACCGCAGGCCTCAAGGTACAGCGCACGCAGGCTGTCGGTGACCATTTCCGCCTGTTGGCCCAGGTGCAGGCCGTATTGCAGCATCGGCTTGAGCAGCACCGGGCTCTGGATCTGCAGGCGAATCTGTTTGTGGCAGCACGGCGAGCACATGATGATCGACGCGCCCGAACGGATACCGGTGTGGATCGCGTAATCGGTGGCAATGTCACAGGCATGCAGCGCAATCATCACGTCCAGGTCGCTCGGCGCCACGCTGCGCACGTCACCGCACTTAAACACCAGCCCCGGGTGTTCCAGGCGTGCGGCCGCGCTGTTGCACAATGTCACCATGTCTTCGCGCAGTTCCACGCCAGTCACTTCGCCCTCGGCCTTGAGGGTGTTGCGCAGGTAATCGTGGATGGCGAAGGTCAGGTAACCCTTGCCCGAACCGAAATCGGCGACGCGCACCGGCTGGTCCAGTTTCAGCGGCGACGAGGTCAGCGCATGGCTGAACACTTCGATGAACTTGTTGATCTGTTTCCACTTGCGCGACATCGACGGGATCAGCGCCTGCTTGGCGTCGGTCACGCCCAGGTCGGCGAGGAATGGCCGGCTCAGGTCAAGAAAGCGATTTTTCTCGCGGTTGTGCTCGGCGGACGGCGCCTCACGCAGTTGCTGGGGCTTGCTTTTGAACAGCGAGCTTTTGTTCTTCTTGCTGTATTCCAGCTGGGCTTCGTCGGTCAGCGCCAGCAAATGCGCATTCTTGAACGAGGTAGGGAGCAGCGCGGCAATCGCTGCCACGCCCTCGGCCAGCGGCAAGTTCTTGGTGATATCGCGGGTCTTGTAGCGGTAGACGAAGGACAGGCAGGCCTGCTCCTTGACCTCGACCGGCTTGATGATCAGCCGTTGCAACTCGGCTTCTTCACCCACGTATTTGGCCAGCACCAGCTTGATAAACGCATTCTGCGCCAGGCTTGCGCTCAGCAGTTCGATGAACTGGGCGTGATGATCCGGCGCAGGGCGGGCAGGTTGAGCGGTGACGGACATGAACAAAAACGCCTCGGGCTGGGAATGCCGGGCATTTTAGGGGGGATGAAGGTTTAGGGCACGGGGTTATTTGATCAACGGTCGACTCGTCCAGCCTGCACAGCTGCAAATGTGGGAGGGGGCTTGCCCCCGATCGCGGTGTATCAGCTCCACATCAGTTGATTGACACACTGCCATCGGGGGCAAGCCCCCCTCCCACATTTTTGCTCCCGTGGTGTTTGGGTTATTCGAGTACGACCAGGCGGTTGGGCAGTTCATTACGGGTTTGCGTCACCGGCACATGCACCTTGAGCAACTCGCCGCAGGCCTCGATGCACGCAATAAACCCGGTCAACGTCTGCCCCTGTTTCACTTGCTGGGTGAACGCCTTGACGATGGTGTCCCAACTGCTGTCATCCATCCGCTTGGAAATGCCCTCGTCCACCAGGATTTCCACATAGCGCTCCGCCTCGCTGACAAAAATCAGCACCCCAGTGCCGCCCAGCGTGTGGTGCAGGTTCTGCTCCAGGAACTGGCGGCGCGCCAGGTTCGACGCGCGCCAATGCCGCACTGAACGCGGGATCAGACGCGTGGTGACTTTCGGCAGGCGAAACACCAGGCACAACACGATAAACGTCGCCCACTGTGCCAGCAGCAAGGTGTACATGGTCAGGTAGCCCGATAGGTAGTGCACGATGCCAGGCACCACCAGGGCGATCAGGCTGGCCCAGAGCAGCGGGATGTAGGCGTAATCATCGGCACGCGCCGCCAGCACGGTAACCAGTTCGGCATCGGTGGTTTTTTCGACCCGAGCGATCGCCTCAGCGACCTGGCGTTGCTCGTGTTCACTCAGTAGTGCCATGGTTGTAGATGCCCCTTTCTAGTTATTGTCATTACCAGCCACCCGAGGCCCCGCCACCGCCAAAACCACCGCCGCCGCCTCTGAAGCCACCACCGCCGCCGCCCCCGCCACCGCCGCCACGCCCACTGCTGCTGAGAATCGCCAGCAGGATAGCGCCAACGGGCAGGCCCAGCCGATTACACAGCCACAACACACCGATCAACAGGATGAACAAGCCGATGGAAAACCCCGGATTATCCTTGGCGAAATTTGCATCCGCCACATGCGCCGGCACGGCCAGCGGCTCGCCGCCCACCACCTGCACCATCGCCGCAACACCGTCGCTGATGCCCTGGCTGTAATTGCCGGCCTTGAACTTGGGCGCGATCACCTGGTTGATGATCACCCACGACTGCGCATCGGTCAGCACACCTTCGAGGCCATAGCCGACTTCGATGCGCAACTTGTGCTCATCACGGGCGACGATCAACAGCGCGCCATTGTCCTTGCCCTTCTGCCCGATGCCCCACTGGCGACCCAATTGGTAGCCGTAGTCTTCAATGGGCACGCCTTGCAGGTCGGGCACGGTGACCACCACGATCTGGTCGCCCGAGGTTTGCTCCAGCGTCTGCAACTGCTGGGTGATCTGCTCGCGGGTTGCCGGGTCGATCATCTGGGCGCTGTCCACCACCCGTCCGGTCAAGGCAGGGAACGTCAATGCCGCCTGGGCGGCACCCACGCAGGCCAGCAACCACAGCGCCAAGCCTATCCGTAATAAACGCATCGACACCTCAGAGAAGCCTTATTTGAACTTCACTTGCGGCGCTTTATCGGCATCGGCGCTGGTGGCTTCAAACGTGGCGCGGATCGGCAAGTCGCTGTACATCACGCTGTGCCACAGGCGGCCAGGGAAGGTACGGATTTCGGTGTTGTAAGCCTGCACGGCCTGGATAAAGTCACGGCGAGCCACGGCAATGCGGTTTTCTGTGCCTTCAAGTTGCGATTGCAGGGCCAGGAAGTTCTGGTTGGCTTTCAGGTCCGGGTAGCGCTCGGACACCACCATCAAACGGCTGAGGGCGCCGCTCAAACCATCCTGGGCTTGCTGGAACTGCTTGAGTTTTTCCGGATTGTCGAGGGTGCTGGCATCCACCTGAATCGAGGTGGCCTTGGCCCGCGCTTCGATCACGGCGGTGAGGGTATCTTGCTCATGGGCTGCGTAGCCCTTGACCACTTCCACCAGGTTGGGGATCAGGTCGGCGCGGCGCTGGTACTGGTTCTGCACCTGGCCCCAGGCCGCCTTGGCCTGTTCATCCAGAGTCGGAATGGTGTTGATGCCGCAACCGCTCAGCACTGTGCTGATCAATAGCAAAGCGGCGGCTTTCAAGCCCCAGCGGTAACCTTGTGCTGCTTGCATGGTGTTTCTCCTGCCCAAACTTGATGGAAGATGACGACTAACCCTTTAAACCACGCGCTTGGGGCATAATCCGCCGCCACCACTGGATTGCATTGAGCCAATCAGCTAAAAAGATGCCCAGCGCGAATAAGAGTTCATAAGTGTCGTGCATTTAGTGCAATAACACTCGAACAACAACATATGTTCCCCACATTTTGGCAGAGCGGCGCATTTTCGCTGTGCAGTAGCCGAAAAAGGATATTCATGAAGAAGCTGTGTTTGCTCGGCCTTGTTGCCACTCTGGCCACTCACCCCGTCTGGGCAGAAACAAAGCCTGCTGCGCTTAAAGACAAGGACGCCTTTGTCAGCGACCTGCTCAAGCAGATGACCCTGGATGAAAAGATCGGCCAATTGCGCCTGATCAGCATCGGCCCCGAAATGCCCCGCGAGCTGATCCGCAAGGAAATCGCCGCCGGCCGCATCGGCGGCACCTTCAACTCGATCACCCGCCCGGAAAACCGTCCGATGCAGGACGCGGCCATGCGCAGCCGGTTGAAGATCCCGATGTTCTTCGCCTATGACGTGATCCACGGCCACCGCACGATCTTCCCGATCAGCCTGGCCCTGGCCTCCAGCTGGGACATGGACGCCATCGGCCGCTCCGGGCGCATCGCCGCCCAGGAAGCCGCCGCCGACAGCCTCGACATCACCTTTGCGCCGATGGTCGACATCTCCCGCGACCCACGCTGGGGCCGTACGTCCGAAGGCTTTGGCGAAGACACCTACCTGGTCTCGCGCATTGCCGAGGTCATGGTCAAGGCCTTCCAGGGCGCCAGCCCCGCCAATGCCGACAGCATCATGGCCAGCGTCAAGCACTTCGCCCTGTACGGCGCGGTGGAAGGCGGTCGCGACTACAACGTGGTCGACATGAGCCCGGTCAAGATGTACCAGGACTACCTGCCGCCGTACCACGCGGCAATCAAGGCCGGCTCCGGCAGCGTGATGGTGGCGTTGAACTCGATCAACGGCGTGCCCGCCACCGCCAACACCTGGCTGATGAACGACTTGCTGCGCAAAGACTGGGGCTTCAAAGGCCTGGCCGTCAGTGACCACGGCGCGATCTTCGAGCTGATCAAGCACGGCGTGGCCAAGGACGGGCGTGAAGCCGCCAAGCTGGCGATCAAGGCCGGCATCGACATGAGCATGAACGACTCGCTGTATGGCAAGGAATTGCCCGGGCTGCTCAAGTCCGGCGAAATCGAACAGAGCGACATCGACAACGCCGTGCGCGAAGTGCTCGGTGCCAAGTACGACATGGGCCTGTTCAAAGACCCTTACCTGCGCATCGGCAAGGCCGAAGACGACCCGGCCGACACCTATGCCGAGAGCCGCCTGCACCGCGCCGACGCCCGTGATATCGCACGGCGCAGCCTGGTGCTGCTGAAAAACCAGAACGACACCCTGCCGCTGAAAAAATCCGCGACCATCGCGCTGGTCGGCCCGCTGGCCAAGGCTCCTATCGACATGATGGGCAGTTGGGCTGCCGCCGGTAAGCCTGAACAATCGGTAACCCTGCTCGACGGCATCAATGCCGTGATCGGCGAAAAAGGCAAAGTGATCTACGCGCGCGGCGCCAACATCACCAACGACAAGGCCGTGGTCGACTACCTCAACTTCCTCAACTTCGATGCGCCGGAAGTGGTGGATGACACCCGCCCAGCCCAAGTGCTGATCGACGAAGCGGTGAAAGCGGCGAAGGACGCTGACGTGGTGGTGGCGGCCGTAGGTGAGTCGCGTGGCATGTCCCACGAATCCTCGAGCCGCACCGATTTGAACATCCCGCAAAGCCAGCGCGACCTGATCAAGGCCCTCAAAGCCACCGGCAAACCGTTGGTGCTGGTGCTGTTGAACGGCCGCCCACTGTCTATTCTCGACGAGAACCAACAAGCCGACGCGATCCTCGAAACCTGGTTCGCCGGCACCGAAGGCGGCAACGCGATTGCCGACGTGCTGTTCGGTGACTACAACCCGTCGGGCAAGCTGCCGATCACCTTCCCACGTTCGGTGGGGCAGATTCCGACCTACTACAACCACCTGAGCATTGGCCGGCCCTTCACGCCGGGCAAGCCGGGCAACTACACCTCGCAATACTTCGATGACGTCACCGGGCCGCTGTTCCCGTTTGGTTATGGCCTGAGCTACACCACGTTCAGCCTGTCGGACATGGCGCTGTCGTCCACGACCCTGAACAAGACCGGCAAGCTCGACGCCAGCGTCACGCTGAAAAACACCGGCAAGGTCGACGGCGAAACCGTGGTGCAGCTGTATATCCAGGACGTGGCAGGCTCGATGATCCGCCCGGTGAAGGAGCTGAAGAACTTCCAGAAGGTCATGCTCAAGGCCGGTGAAGAGCGCACGCTGCACTTCACCATCACCGAAGAGGACCTGAAGTTCTACAACACCCAGCTCAAATTCGCCGCGGAACCGGGCCAGTTCAATGTGCAGATCGGGCTGGACTCCCAGGATGTGCAGCAGCAGACGTTCGAGTTGCTGTAATACGTGCAGCCCCCTCTTCGTGGGAGAGGGGGCTTGCGCCCGTCCCCGCCTCAGTCAGTAAAAAGTCAGCGTTCCCTCCCCGCTTCAAGCCAAGTCCTACATCACGCTCCCGGCCTACTCACGCACGCTATTGACCCGAAATAACTGTGCAGGTGTGTGGACCATGTCGCCCCCGAAAATCGCTCGTGCGCCCGCAACACAGGCGCCCGCTCAATCACCATTCAAGCCAACGGCTGTGGCCCTCTGTGTGCTCGGATGCCTGTCGAGCCTGTCGGTTCAAGCAACCAGCTACGTCGAACAAGGCCGCTTGCACGATGCAGCCAGCTGGCACAGTCCAGAGTTCAACAAAGACTGGGGGCTGGGTGCAATCGGTGCCGACCACGCCTACGCCAGGGGGTTGAGCGGCACAGGGGTGCGGGTGGGGGTTTACGATTCTGGAACCGATGTGCGCCACCCTGAATTTGCCGGCAAGCCCCATTCCGGCGTGCGCCTGGCCGACCCTGGCTGCATGAGTGAGACGGTGCTGGCCGATGGCTGTTTTTTCAGCGAGGGTGACCGTTCCGCGGTGAACGTCATCGACTCACTGCCTCCCGAAGCCTTGCTTGGCCTGGAGGAGGCCATTGCCAATGGCGACATCACCCGCGAAGAGCTTGATAACTATCTGAAAAATGTGAGCACTCAGTACAACGCTCACGGCACTCACGTTGCCGGCAGGATAGTCGCCAACCGTGATGGCTCTGGCATCCAGGGCGTGGCCTACGGCGCCCAGATGAGTGCCGTGCGCAAATTCAGTAACAGTTACCTTGGCGGGCCGGGTTTAAGCCCTTTCAGCGTCACCAACGTGACGCCTGCGGCCGTGAGCATGGCCTATGCGCAACTGCACGAACAGCAGGTACGCGTGGTCAATCACAGTTGGGGCACACCTATGCCCCTGGCGGGTGAGGCAGAACTCGACGCCTTCCTGGCCGAGATAAATCAATATCAAGAGCTCAAGGCCACAGCCGAGGGTGCAATCAAATACGGCATGTTGCAGGTATGGGCAGCGGGCAATACCGACACGGCCAACGCCTCGCCCCAAACAGCACCGTTTACCGGCGTCCATTCGAGCCTGCCCCGCGCAATCAAGGCGCTGGAGCCCTATTGGCTGACCGTGGTCAACCTCGATCAAAGCCTGACATTGAGCGATCGCTCCTACCGTTGCGGCTTCAGCAAAGACTGGTGCCTGGCCGCACCCGGAACGAATATCACCTCAGCCTGGGTGGCGGGTTCGATCACCACCGAAAACCACCATGACGCCGACGGCGAAGTCGATGGTTTCAAGGTGACCGGCGACAATCCCGCGTTCAACTACCTCACCGCCTCCGGCACCTCCATCGCCGCACCGCACGTGACCGGCGGGCTGGCTCTGCTGATGGAACGCTTCCCCTACCTCGACAACCCGCAAATCCGCGACGTGTTGCTGACCACCGCCACCGACCTGGGCGAGCCTGGCGTAGACGACGTCTATGGCTGGGGCCTGATGAACCTGAAAAAAGCCATCGATGGCCCCGGCCAACTGCGGGTCGACACCGTGGTCAATATGGACCGCCCCGCCGGCGGCGCCAGGGTCTGGCAAGGCGGCGCCTGGGACGACTGGCGTAACGACATCAGCGGCCCGGGGCACCTGGAAAAAACCGGCATCGGCTGGCTGCGCCTGAGCGGCAACAACAGCTTTGCCGGCGTCACGCTCAAAGCGGGTGTTCTGGAGCTGGACGCCACCAATAACCTCAAGGGTGACGTTAACCTCGAAGGCGGTCTGCTGCGCCTGAATGGTTTGCTGGCCGTCGAGGGCAACTACCAACAGGCCGCCGGTTCAACCCTGATGACCGGGCTGACCAGCCAGACAGCCCCGGCCAGATTGCAGGTCCAAAATCAGGCGTCCATCAACGGCGGCTCGTTGTACCTGAGTGCGCAACCCAACCACTATTACCTGGGCCAGCGTTACAGCATCCTTCAAGCCCAAGGTGAGTTGAATGGCGAATTTACCTCGGTAGACCGCCGCGAGTTCTCGCCTTTCCTCAGCGTTTCCCAGGTCAAGCAAGGCAATCACTTGCTGGTGGAGTTTGGCCGCGGTCAGTCACTGGCATCAGCGGCGCAGACTGCCAACCAACGCGCCGTCGCCAATGCTGCGGATGCTGAAACCCAACCCTCGCCGCTGCTGCAACGCCTGACCGCGCTGTTTCCCGAGCAGGCACCTGCAGCCCTGGACTCGTTGAGCGGCGAACTGCATGCCAGCACCCAAGCGGTGCTGATTGAAAACAGCCGTGTCGTGCGCCAGGCCGCACTCGACCGTCAGCGCCTGGCGCAAGACAGCCGCGACGCCGCACTCCACGCCAAGAACCAAGGCATCTGGGTGCAACTGCCGCGTCAATCCGGCCAACTCGCAGGCAACAGCAACACCACGCGCACTCACCACAACGGCACGGGCCTGCTGTTGGGGTTCGATCACACGCTGGAGCAAGGCACTCGCGTGGGCGTGGTAGCCGGCAGCGGCCGCACGGAGGTGAGGGCCGGTTCGCGTGGCAAAGCCAGCGTCGACACCTACCAATTGGCCCTGCATGCCGGCCACACGTGGGACGCGTTCGGCGTGTATGGCGGCATCGCCTATGCGCAACATGAGATCGAGACAAAACGCCGCGTCAGCTTCCCCGGCGTCGAGAACCGCCTGACCGCCACATACGCCAGCCGCACCGTGCAGGCGTTTGCCGAGGCCAACTATAGGTTCAGCCATGCCTTCTGGGACTGGCAGCCGTACCTGCAACTGGCCAATGTGCAACAGCGCAGTGAAGGCTTCAAAGAGCGCGGCGGCATGGCTGCACTGAAGGGCAAACGCTCGAAGGAAAACGTCAACCTGACCACCGGCGGTGTGCGGGTCAACCTCGACCTGGGCAAGGCGCAGATCGGCCCGTCATGGTTGAGCCTGCGTGGCGGCCTGGCTTATACCCATGCAAGCGGCGACCTGCAACCGACCACTCAGGCCGCCTGGGACGGCGGCCGCATGATGAGCGTCAGCGGCGCGCCGTTGGATCGCCTCAGCACCCGCCTGGAACTGGGCGCCACCGCGCGCCTGAGCCGCGACAGCACGTTGGACTTGGGCTTCAGCCAACAGCGCGGTGAGCGCACGCGCGACCAAAGCCTTACGGCGCAGTACAGGTTGCAGTTTTAGTCAGCAAAGGGCGGGGGCGCCCTACCCCCGCCGATCCAACAGATTCACCACCAACCGATCAATCCAGCCCCACACCCGCTGCTTGACCCGCCGCCACAACGGCCGCGACTTCCACGCCTCCAGGCTCACGGCCTGGCTCTTGGCAAAATCGCGTTCGAAACTGCCGGCCACGGCCAGCGTCAATTGCGGGTCCAGCGCTTCCAGGTTGGCTTCCAGGTTGAAGCGCAAATTCCAGTGGTCGAAATTGCACGAGCCAATGCTCACCCAATCGTCCACCAGCACCATTTTCAGGTGCAGAAAGCACGGCTGGTATTCGAAAATCTGCACACCGGCGCGCAACAACCGCGGGTAATAACGGTGCCCGGCGTAGCGCACGGACGGGTGATCGGTGCGCGGGCCGGTGAGCAGCAAACGCACATCCACCCCACGCCCCGCCGCGCGGCGCAAGGCACGGCGCACGCTCCAGGTCGGCAGAAAATACGGCGTGGCCAGCCAGATTCTTTGCTGGCCGCTGTTCAAGGCGCGGATCAGCGACTGCAGGATATCGCGGTGCTGACGCGCGTCGGCATAGGCAACGCGCCCCAGGCCTGGCCCGGTGGCCGGCACCTTGGGCAGGCGCGGCAAACCAAAATGGGTAGCGGGCTTCCATTCACGGCGAGCGGCATTGGCATGCCATTGCCGCTCGAACAGCGCTTGCCAGTCCAGCACCAGCGGGCCGCTGATTTGCACCATCACTTCATGCCATTCGGCCGTGTCTTGCCCTGGCGTCCAGAATTCATCGGTCACGCCGGTGCCGCCGATCACGGCGATGCTCTGGTCAATCAGCAACAACTTGCGGTGGTCGCGGTACAGATTGCGCATCCAGCGCCGCCAGCTCAGGCGATTGTAGAACCGCAGCTCCACGCCCGCGTCGGTCAGGCGCTTACGCAAACCCAGGGTAAACGCCAGGCTGCCGTAATCATCAAACAGGCAGCGCACCCGCACGCCGCGCTCGGCGGCGAGTACCAGCGCCTGCACCAAAGCGTCGGCGCAGGCGCCGGCTTCCACCAGGTACAACTCCAACTCGACTTGCCGCTCAGCGCGGGCAATGCCCGCCAGCATCTGCGGGAAGAAACGCGGGCCGTCGATCAGCAACTCGAAACGGTTGGCGCTGCGCCACGGGAAGACTGCGCCGCTCACGTCAGCGCGCCGTAAAAATCAGCACCGCACCCACCGGCACCGACAAACTGATCGACTTGAGCCCTGCCGCTTTGCGCAAGGTCGCCACGCCCGGCGCCAGGTCAAAGTCTTCGGCATGCAGCACCACCGGCTCCAGGGTCACCACTTGAAAGCGTCGGTCATCCAGGCGCGTGGCCAGCAGTTCGGCGCTGTAGGTTTGGGTCTTGCCGTGCAACGTCACACTCAACGGCAGGCGCAACTCCAGCTGCGCGCCGGGGGCCAGGTCGTTGATGGGTTGCAGGTTGATCTGCGCACTGATCAGCGCTTCGGGGAAGGTCTTGATGTCGAACAGGTCATTGCGCATGCGCTCATCGCGCAGCGGGATGCCACTGTTGATCGACTCCACCTCCACTTCCAACTGGGCCGCGCCCTGGCTGTCGACCTTGCCGTGCAGCACCAGAAAGCGATGCACTTCTGCAATTTCGGTGTTCTTGGTGGTGACGAACGACAGGCGTGAGGATTCGTTATCCAGGTACCAGTCGGCGTGGGCGGGCATGGCGGCACAGGTCAGCAGCGCGAAGGCCAGGGGTTTGACGTTGAACATAAAGACTCATGAGGCAAAAAACCTGGGCGAACCTTAAGCGCAATATCACAAGCGGCGCAAATCTAATGTGGGAGCTGGCTTGCCTGCGATTGCGGTGAATCAGTGAATGAATCCGCTGACTGACACACCGCTTTCGCAGGCAAGCCAGCTCCCACATTTGTTCAGCGGTGACTGTCAGGCCAGCGCCCGCTGCACATCGCGCACTGTCGCTTCCAGGCTGGCCATGTGCAGGTTCAGTACGCGCTCCACCGGCGCCTGATGCATTGGCCAGTGCAACGCCATGCTGCCGACCAGGCGCCCATTGGCCTGCACCGGCAAGGCTACTGCGCGAATCAGAAATGGCAGGCGTACCGGGTATTCCCAGTAGCCTTCGGTGCGCTGGCCAAACCCCCGGTGCTGGGTTTGCTCGCAGGTGTGCAACTGCTCATCGGCCGCCACGTGATCGCGGCCCGCCAGGCGTTGCACCTCTTCGGCGGGCAGTTGCGTCAGGCAGGCCTTGCCCATCGCCGAGTGAAACAGGCTGGCGTGCTGGCCGACGATCTGGCAATTGTTCGGATACAACTTGCGCAGCACGCTGGGGATCGCGCTTTCCATGACCTCCAGGCGCTCGCCATCAAAACAGGATAAATCCACCACCAGCCCAGTGCGTTCGCTCAATTCCAGCAGCCACGGCGCGGCGCTTTCCACCACCTGGCGCTTGAAGCGTTGCTGGGTGTCGCCGAACAAGCGCTGGGCGCGCAGGCGATAACGGCGATCGCTCAGGCCGCGATAGACCCAACCCTGCTCTTGCAGGGTCAGCAACATGCGCGACACAGTGGCCTTGGGCAAACGCGTCAGATAATGCAGCTCCTCCAACCCCAACGCCTGGTGTTCACCGAGCAATTCGACAATTGCCAGTGCGCGCTCAACCGACCGTACGGTGCCTGTCTCGGCGTGGCTGCCCATGTTCGATCTCCTTGTTGCCGGTGGATGATCATTGTTCACAGCAAGATACAGGCCCGGTTGCGCGTCAATCACCTGATTCGAGGCACGCCGGTGGCCGGCGCTGCACCCATTGCGTCAACTGCTCATGGGCGTATGCCAGTTGCAGCACCGCGCGGTCGGCCTGGGCCGGGCCGATGATCTGCAGGCCCATGGGCAAGCCGCCAGGGTTGAAACCCACCGGGATGCTCATGCTCGGCAGACCGGCGAGTGTCGGTCCGATCACCACCTCCATCCAGCGGTGGTACGTGTCCATTTCGCGCCCGCCAACGAGGCGCGGCCACGCCTGTTGTGCATCGAAAGGGAACACCTGAGCGGTGGGCAGCAACAGGAAATCGTAACGTTCGAACAACTTGACCAAGGCGCGATACCACTCGCTGCGATCCACCGACGCCTGGTACACCTGCTGGGCACTCAAGCCCAGGCCACCCTCCACTTCCCATTGCGCCTCAGGTTTGAGCAACGCACGTTTTTGCGGGTTGGCGTAGGCCGCGCCGAGATTGCCGTGCACCAGCCAATGGCGGTGCACCAACCAACTGCGCCATAGCCGCGCCAGGGAAAACTCCGGCTGGCAGCGCTCTACTTCACACCCCAGCGTGACGAAATCACCAAGGGCCGATTCGCACAGGCTCAACACGCCGTCGTCCATTGGCAGGTAGCCGTTGTAATCCCCCAGCCAACCCAGACGCGCGCCTTTGAAGTCGCGCGGCAAGGGTTCGCCGAACACTGTCGGGTCTTCTTTGGATGACAACGGCACCCGCGGGTCGTAACCGGCCTGGATGCTCAGCAACCGCGCCACATCGGTCACACTGCGGCCCATCGGGCCTTCGGTACCCAGTTGCTGCACGAACACTTCCGGCATCGGCCCGTGCGGCACGCGCCCTTGCGACGGGCGCAGGCCAAACACATTGTTGAACGCGGCCGGGTTGCGCAGTGAGCCCATCATGTCGCTGCCATCGGCCACCGGCAGCATGCGCAGCGCCAGGGCCACCGCCGCCCCGCCACTGCTGCCGCCCGCCACCAGGCGTGGGTCATACGCATTGCCGGTGGTGCCGAACAGGGTGTTGTAGGTCTGCGAGCCGAGGCCGAACTCGGGCACGTTGGTCTTGCCGATAATGATCGCGCCGCTGGCCCGCACCCGCGCCACGCTGATGGCATCTTCGCTGGGCACATGCTCGGCAAACAACGGCGAGCCCAAGGTGGTGCGCAAGCCCTTGGTGGCGGCCAGGTCCTTGATCGCCTGGGGCATGCCATGCATCCAGCCGCGCGATTGGCCCTGTGCCAGTTCGCGATCACAGGCCCGGGCCTCGGCCAGTACGGCGTCGGCGTCGCGCAACGACACCAGCGCATTCACGCGCGGATTAAAGCGCTGGATCTGCGCCAGGTACGCGTACATCACGTCTTCACACGACACTTGCCGCGCATGAATCGCCCGCGACAGCTCAGTCGCGTCCCACTCAACAATGCTCAAGGCTTCACCTCACTTGAAAACGGCAGCGCTTTGTTTGCCCGCGGTGCCTCCTGCATGCAGTAAGTGCCCAGCAGCGTCAGCACGCAAGCGAACAACACGTAAAACGATGGCGCCACTGGCGTGCCCAACACTTTGGTCAGCCAGGTGACGATCAACGGCGCAAAGCCGCCGAACACCATCACCGCCACGTTATAGGCCACCGACACGCCGGTCGAGCGCACCTCGATAGGGAACTGCTCGGCCAAGGCCGTCGGCGCCGGGCCAAAGAAACCGCCGATGGCCGTGCAGAGCAGCACTTGCATCACCAGCAAACGCTCAATCGATGGCGCGGCGGCCACCCACACATACAACGGGTAGACCATCACGAAGAAGGCCAGGGTAAAAGCCATCAACACCGGCCGCCGCCCGAGGCGATCCGAGAGCAGGCCGGACAGCGGAATCACCACGGTCATCAGCGCCACCGCAAACATCTGCACCATCAGTACTTGGTCCAGCGGCAGGCCGAGGCTTTTGTGGGCGAAGGTCGGCATATTCACCAGCACCACGTAAAACGACACCGTCGCGCCGCAAGCCAAGCCCATCGACACCAGGATGCTGCGCCGATGCTCGCGAAGCACGTCCATCAGGCTCGGCGCCGGACCCGTGGCCTGCTTGCGTGCCTGGATAAACTCTTCCGGGTCTTCCATGTGCCGGCGAATCCACAGCCCTACCGGACCGATCAGCAAACCCAATACGAACGGCACACGCCAGCCCCACAGGTCGAGGGTTTGCGGCGCAAAGAAATGCGTGGCCAGCGCGACCATCGCCGCACCACCAAACACCGCCAGGCATTGCCCCACCAACTGCCAGGAGCCATACAAACCCTTGCGATGGGCCGGTGCACTCTCCACCAGAAACGCCGTGGCACTCGCGTACTCACCGCCGGTGGCAAAGCCTTGAAGCATGCGCGCCACCACGATCAGCAACGGCGCGCCCATGCCGATGGCGGCGTAATTGGGCGCAAAGGCGATCAGCGCGATGGACACCGTCATCAGCCGGATAATCAACTGCATCGCCGCCTTGCGACCTTTGCGGTCGGAGTAGATGCCCAGCAGGATGCCGCCCACCGGGCGCATGAAAAAGCCCACGCCGAAGGTGGCCAAGGCCATCAACAGCGAGGCGTACTCGTCCTCCGAGGGGAAAAACTGCCGGGCGATGATGCTGGCCAGAAAGCCGTAAACGATGAAGTCATACCATTCCAGCGCATTGCCGATCACGGCCGCCACCACCTGGCGGGTGCGCGAAACACCGGGTTTTGAAATCTGCATGAGGAACACTCCATTCAACCGATAAGGGAAAGGGGCCAGCGGCAGAAAAAGGCGGTCGTCAGGCAGGCTTGAGCCAGCTCTCGGCCAGCGCGCCCCAGTAGGCAGCGCCGGTCAGCAGGATGTCGTCGTTGAAATCATAGGCGGGGTTATGCACCATCGGCCGCGACACGCCGTTGCCGATAAACAGGTAACTGCCGGGGCAGCGCTGCAGCATCCAGGCGAAGTCCTCGCTGCCCATCAGCGTGCGCGTGTTGCCGTCCACCGCATCGGCGCCGAGCAAGGCGACGCCGACCTGGCGGGCGAACTCGGTTTCTTCGGCATGGTTGACCAGCACCGGGTAGGCCGGGCGGTGTTCGATCTGCACTGTGCAGCCGAAGCTGGCGGCCTGGGTTTGGATGATTGCGTTGACGCGTTCCAGCATCTGCTCGCGCACCTTGGGGTTCAACGCGCGCAGGCTCAGGCGCAACAGAGCTTGTTGAGGAATCACGTTGGCGGCCTGCCCTGCTTGCAGCGCGCCGACCGTGACCACGGCGGCTTCCTGGGTGTCGATGTTGCGCGACACCACAGTCTGCAAGGCCATGACCATACTCGCCGCCGCAACCAACGGGTCCACCGTCAAATGCGGCATGGACCCGTGGCCGCCGACGCCTTCGAGGGTCACGGTGAGCAAGTCCTGCGAAGCCATCATCGGGCCGACCCGCAAGCCCAAATGCCCAGCCGGCAAGCCCGGCATATTGTGCATCCCGAACAAGCCGTCACAGGGGAAACGCTCGAGCAAACCATCGGCCAGCATCGCCTCGGCGCCGCCCTGGCCTTCTTCAGCGGGTTGGAAAATCAGGTTCAACGTACCGTCGAATTGCCGCGTCGCCGCCAGATAACGTGCGGCGCCGAGCAGCATGGTGGTGTGGCCGTCATGCCCACAGGCGTGCATGCACCCGGCGTGCTGGCTGGTGTAGGCCGCGCCAGTGTTTTCGATGATGGGCAAGGCGTCCATGTCGGCGCGAATGCCCAACGTACGCGGGCTGCTGCCATTGCGCAGCACGCCGACCACACCGGTTTTGCCGATGCCGGTGTGCACGTCATAACCCCAATTTCTCAAGGATTGCGCGACGAGCGCTGAGGTGCGGTTTTCTTCAAAACCGAGTTCGGGATGGGCGTGGATGTCTTGACGCACGGCGTGCAAGTCGCTGGCGACGTCGCTGAGCCAATCCAGAATGTGCTGGTGTGGGCGCATGGTGATTCTCCTCACAGGCGGGTGTTCCCGTTCTTGTTTGCGACACATCGTCAGCTAACCGCGATGTGGGCGGGAGGACAATCAAAGGTGGTTCCACTGGGTGGAACCTGAGGCGGACACCTAATAACCCTGTGGCGAGCAAGCTTGCTTGCGCTGGGGTGCGAAGCGCCCCTAAAAGCTGGTGACTGCTGCGCAGTCAAACGGGGCCAATCTCCCTCGCCACGCAACGCAGATTGCGGACAGCTATTGGCCACCGGTTGCGACGGCGCGTGCATAGAGTTAACCTCGCCTCCGTCGCTGCTCATCAGTGACCGGGCCTGGAAACCCGATGCTTAAGGACGCTACAGCGTCGTCAAACAATCAGCAGGCGCTTTTTTTATGCCTGCAGTTTGTGCTTTTTGGCGGCTGTACGTGGGAGACCTTCGGGTCTGCCGGGTTCCTTTTGCCTCGGTTTCCAGCCCGCGTACAGTTGCCACCCTTCGCCTGGAAACGTTAGTGGCAGCTCTTTTTGTTCATGCAAAAGGAATCAGTTATGACTAACGCAACATCAGCCGAAACCATCGGCGCCGCCACCTTCGCAGACTGCGGAGAGAACAAAAGCCATCTGAAAGTGTTCCGCGTCAACGCCGGGGTTCCGCTTGTGGAAGCCCTGGAACACGCATCCCACGTGCTCTATTACGCAAAAATGCTCTCCCTTGAAGCTGCCATGGACCCCAAGGCGGAGAAGTTTGCATTCGCCTCGCATTACCTGGGAGAAATGGGCAAGGCCATCATTGATGACCTGCTGCTGGCTATGCAGCCTGGCAGCCCAACCCCGCAGTAAGTCGTTCGCGCCCGGTGCAGTGCATCGGGCGCCTGCCTGGACCTCTCTCATTTCCAATGATTAATGCAAATCCAATGTGGGAGGGGGCTAGCTCCCGATGGCGGTGTGTCAGTCGGCTTATATATAACTGGCCCACCGTATTCGCGAGCAAGCCCGCTCCCACATTTTGAGCTCAGTACATCAGGTAGACGCGTGTACTCGGTCAAATGTGGGAGCTGGCTTGCCTGCGAAGGCATCAACTGGTTATGCCTGATGTGCCGAGGTGTCTGCATCGCAGGCAAGCCAGCTCCCACAGGGAATCCTGGGTGTGTCAGGGGTTGAGGCGACAGCCTTGCCGATCACCCATCCAGCGCGCCGTATGCGTGCGCCCCAACCCACTCGCCGTCATTTCACTGCGCTCCGGGTTGTCGCTGAAGGCGCTGGTCGGCACGTATTGCTTCACATAGCCCAGGCAATACTCGGCCGGATGGTTCTGCACATACCGGCACGAGCAATATTCCTTGGCGGTGTACGCCGCGATGATGTCGGGGAAGGCTTGCAGGTTGACGCGCTCATGCCAGACCCAGCCCAGCAACGCGAGCAACAGCAGTAGGAACAGGCTGATGAACGGGTGTCGACGAATCATGGTTGCACCGCCGCGAGCACGCGTTTGAGCAGTTCGTTGTGGCGGTAGCTGCCGTCGCGGTCATCGCCGTAACGCACGATCACCAGGTGTTCATCGGGCATCACAAACAGCGCCTGGCCCCAATGGCCGAGGGCGGCGAAGGTGTCGGCGGGCGCATCGGGCCATGGTCTTGGCGCGCCCTGGTTCAGCCACCACTGGCCGCCAGGCACGGCTTCGTCCTGGCCGGTTTTGTATTTGTCGAAGGGTTTGCGGTTGAAGGCGACCCACTCTTTAGGCAGCAATTGCTGCTCGCCCCAACGCCCATCGCGTGCCATCAGCAGGCCGACGCGCGCCAGGTCGCGGGCGGTGAGGTAGGCGTAAGAGGAGGCGACGAAGGTTTCGTCGGCGTCGGTTTCCCAAGTGGCGTTGCGAATGCCCAGCGGCTTGAACAGCGCGTCCCACGGGTAACTCATATAGGCCTTGTGGCCGAGCATGCCTTTGAGGGTGGCGGAGAGGATGTTGCTGTCGCCGCTGGAGTAACGGAAGGCTTGGCCCGGTGCCGCTGCGGCCTCGGTGTCAGCGGCGAACTCGGCCATGTCGGCGCGGCCACGGGTGTAGAGCATCGCCACCACCGAGGATTTCAGCGGGGCGTATTCGTAATCTTCCTGCCAGTCCAGGCCCGAGGCCCAGTGCAGCAGGTCGGCCATCGTCACTTTGGGGTGCTGCTTCATCGGCGGGTAGAAGCGTGCGGCGGGGTCGGTGAGTTTGAAGCGATTTTCGCCATAGGCCACGCCCAGCACGGTGGCCATCAGGCTTTTGCTGATCGACCAGGTCAGGTGCGGCGTGCTCGCGGTAGTGGGTGCAGCGTAGCGCTCATAGATGATCTCGCCGTCGCGGATCACCAGCAGCGCGTCGGTGCGAATGCCTTGGCGGGTGGCGTCGTCACGGGTTGGGAACGCATAGGCAGTCAGAGTATCGACAGCGGGGCCGGCGAGTGCTGTGCCATGTGCCCAGTCCTTGTCAGGCCAGGTGTCGGCGCGGGCGGCAACGGTGACAAACAGCAGGGCAACGCACAACAAGCCTCGGACCATGGACGCGAACTCAAGGGGGGCATTCAAGCCCGCGAGCCTAGCCGAGGCGCATGACAGATTGGCGACATCAACGGCTGTCATCTAAGCGTCACCATAACTTCATGGCGCTGACACCGAGCCTACATAGCCTGAGTTTGGACAAACAAGTCGACCGGCCGAAATGTGGCTGGCACTCGGAGATTCGCCATGACTCAGATCGCCCGCATCAGCGACACCGGCAATGAACGCCGCCTGCAAGCCGAACGCCTGATTGGCGCCAAGGCTTTGCAGGAAGCCCAGGCCCTGCGGTTCAACGTGTTCAGCGGCGAGTTCAACGCCAAGCTGAAAGGCGCGGAACTGGGTCTGGACATGGATGACTATGATGTTCACTGCAGCCACATCGGCGTGCGGGACTTGAACAGCGGTCGATTGGTCGCCACCACCCGTTTGCTCGACCACCAGGCCGCCAGCACCCTGGGCCGGTTCTACAGCGAAGAAGAATTCAGCCTGCACGGCTTGCTGCACCTGCAAGGCCCGATCCTGGAAATCGGTCGCACCTGCGTCGACCCGGCCTACCGCAACGGCGGCACCATTGCCGTGTTGTGGGGCGAGTTGGCGGAAGTCTTAAACCAGGGCGGCTACAGCTACTTGATGGGCTGCGCGAGCATCCCGATGCACGACGGCGGCATCCAGGCCCACGCGATCATGCAGCGCCTGCGCGAACGCTACCTGTGCAACGAGCACCTGCGCGCCGAGCCGAAAAAGCCACTGCCGGCACTGGACTTGCCGTCCAACGTGATCGCCGAAATGCCGCCATTGCTCAAGGCCTACATGCGCCTGGGTGCGAAGATCTGCGGCGAGCCGTGCTGGGATGAAGACTTCCAGGTGGCCGACGTGTTCATTCTGCTCAAGCGTGACGAGCTGTGCCCACGTTATGCCCGCCACTTCAAGGCGGCCATGTGATGGCCCGCCTGCGCGTGTACGGGCGCATCGCCCGGGTGCTGCTGGTGGTCGCGCTGGGGCTGAGCATGGCCAGCGTGTTTGGCGTGTTCGAGCGTTTGGGCGTGGCCAACTCGATGGTGCGCCGCCAGCGCTGGTCGCGATTCTTTATGGCGCGGCTGACCCACGCCCTGCCCTTTCGCGTGACGGTACACGGTGAGTTGCCGAAAACGCCGATGCTGTGGGTGAGCAATCACGTGTCCTGGACCGATATCCCACTGCTGGGCGCTGTGGCGCCGATGTCCTTTCTGTCCAAGGCCGAAGTGCGCACCTGGCCGGTGGCCGGCTGGTTGGCGGCCAAAGCCGGCAGCTTGTTTATCCGCCGGGGTTCGGGCGACAGCCAGTTGATCCGCAAGCAGATGACCCGTCACCTGGAGCAACAGCACCCGCTGCTGATGTTCCCCGAAGGCACCACCACGGACGGGCGCAGCCTGCGCACCTTCCACGGGCGTTTGCTGGCCAGTGCGATTGATGCCGATGTGTCGCTGCAACCGGTGGCGATTCGTTATTTGCGTGATGGGCAAGTGGACCCGCTGGCACCGTTTATTGGTGACGACGATTTGCTCTCGCACCTGATGCGCCTGTTTGCCAACGACCAGGGCGATGTGGAGATTCATGTGCTGCAGCCGATTGCGTGTGCTGGGCAGGAACGCGCGGCGCTGGCGTTCCAGGCGCAGCAGGCGGTGCAGAAGGCGTTGTTTGGGCCGTTGCCGGAGGCTGAGCAAGTGGATGCTCGACCGGCATTTGCTGCCTAAAGCGGGCACGCTCAAAAAAATGTGGGAGCGGGCTTGCTCGCGAATGCGGTCTGTCAGCAACAAATGTACTGACTGATACACCGCATTCGCGAGCAAGCCCGCTCCCACATTTAGATATCAGTAGTCAGAGAAGCTTGTGCAAACGCCTGCAACTCGGGGTAGAACAGCCGAAAGTCTTCACTCAACGGCTCATACAACACCCGCAACTCCTGCATGGCATGCCTCAATTCCTCGGGCTGGGTCAAACGCCGTGAGATCCCGCGCAACACCTGTTCCATCACCGCGAACTCGCGGTACGAACCCAACCAATCATCCGCCGCCATATAGGGTGCGATCTGCGCCAGCCGTCCGGGCAACTGCGGCTCGGCCGCCAGCACGCGGTACACCTGCGCCGTGAAGCGCTCCAGCGGCTGGTCGGCATACAGCGCCCAGTCCCGCGCCAGGCAGTGATCGAAAAACACATCCAGGACAATCCCGGCGTAGCGCTTGCGGGTCAGGCTGAAGCGTGACAACGCCTCGCCTACCAATGGGTGGCTGTCGGTGAAGCGATCAATGGAGCGATGCAACTGGATCGCCGCTTCGATTTGCGGGCTGAACTGGCCCTGCAGGCGGCCTTTGACGAAGTCACCATAGAGGCTGCCCAGCAATTGCGCAGGAAGTTGGCCGCCCAGGTGCAGATGTGCGAGATAATTCATGGCGCGCAGTCTACCACTGCCATCCATGTATCGTTATAACCCGATATACCGAAATAGCCGGTCTTAAGACCAAAAGCATATTGGTGTATCGGGATGCAACGATTTAAAGTTCGCCTCATCGCGATATAACGTTTTACGAAAACGAGCACCTGCCATGTCCATCGACCTCGACGAAATAATAAAAGCCCTGGCGCACCCAGTACGACGAGACATCCTCACCTGGCTGAAAGACCCGAAAGTGCAGTTCCCCGAGCAAGTGCACAACCACGAATACGGCATCTGCGCCGGGCAGATCGACCAGCGCTGCGGCTTGTCCCAGTCGACCGTGTCGGCCCACTTGGCGACCTTGCAACGGGCGGGTTTGATCAGCAGCCAGAAGGCCGGGCAGTGGCACTTTTTCAGACGCAATGAGGAAGTGATCCAAGCCTTTCTCACGGCGCTTACGACTGAACTTAGCGCTGAAATCATCGAACCGCTGTAACCAAGGAAACGCAAATGCCCCTCTCGCTACTCATACTGGCCCTGAGCGCCTTCGCCATCGGCACCACCGAGTTCGTCATCATGGGCTTGCTGCCCGATGTGGCGGCGGACCTGGGCGTGTCGATTCCCGGCGCCGGCTGGCTGGTCACCGGCTACGCCTTGGGCGTGGCCATCGGCGCCCCCTTCATGGCACTGGCCACCGCCAAGCTGCCACGCAAGGCCGCCCTCGTAGCGTTGATGGGCATCTTTATTGTCGGCAACCTACTCTGCGCCCTGGCCAGTGACTACAACGTGCTGATGTTTGCCCGTGTGGTCACCGCGCTGTGCCACGGTGCGTTCTTTGGTATCGGCTCGGTGGTCGCCGCCAACCTGGTGCCGGCCAACAAACGAGCATCCGCGGTCGCCTTGATGTTCACCGGCTTGACCCTGGCCAACGTACTCGGCGTGCCGCTGGGTACCGCACTGGGCCAGGAAGCCGGCTGGCGCTCGACCTTCTGGGCCGTGACGGTAATCGGCGTTGTGGCGCTGATCGGCCTGATCCGCTTTCTGCCGGCCAAGCGTGACGAAGAAAAACTCGACATGCGCGCTGAACTGGCCGCCCTCAAAGGTGCCGGCATCTGGTTGTCGCTGACCATGACCGCGCTGTTCGCCGCCTCCATGTTCACCCTCTTCACCTACGTCGCGCCGCTGCTGGGCGACGTCACCGGCGTGTCGCCCAAAGGCGTGACCTGGACCCTGCTGCTGATCGGCCTGGGCCTCACCGTGGGCAACATCATCGGCGGCAAGCTGGCGGACAAACGCCTGGCGGCGACCTTGATCGGTGTGTTCATCAGCATGGCGGTGGTGTCCACGGTGCTGACCTGGACCAGCGTCGCGGTGATCCCGACTGAAATCACCCTGTTCCTGTGGGCCACCGCCTCGTTCGCCGCCGTACCGGCGCTGCAGATCAACGTGGTGACCTTCGGCAAGGCCGCACCGAATTTAGTGTCCACTCTGAATATCGGCGCCTTCAACATCGGCAATGCCCTCGGCGCCTGGGTCGGCGGCAGTGTGATTGCCCATGGATTCGGCCTGACCAGCGTGCCATTGGCGGCTGCGGCCCTGGCGATTCTGGCCCTGCTGGTGACCCTGATTACTTTCCGTCAGAGCGGCGATGCCGACCTGGCCCCTGCGACCAACTGATCAATCCACTTAAACAGAAGGGTGTTATCCCATGACGACTATTTTCGATCCGATCAAACTGGGCGACCTGCAATTGTCCAACCGCATCATTATGGCGCCGCTGACCCGCTGCCGTGCCGATGAAGGCCGCGTACCCAACGCGCTGATGGCCGAGTACTACGTGCAACGCGCGTCTGCCGGGCTGATCCTCAGCGAAGCCACTTCCGTGACGCCGCTGGGCGTGGGCTACCCGGACACCCCGGGCATCTGGTCCAACGACCAGGTACGCGGCTGGGCCAATGTGACCAAGGCCGTGCACGGCGCGGGCGGCAAGATCTTCCTGCAACTGTGGCACGTCGGCCGCATCTCCCACGAGTCGTACCTGAACGGCGAAACCCCGGTGGCACCCAGCGCGATCCAGCCTAAGGGCCACGTGAGCCTGGTGCGTCCGCTGGCCGACTACCCGACGCCTCGTGCGCTGGAAACCGCTGAAATCGCCGATATCGTTGACGCTTACCGCGTCGGCGCCGAAAACGCCAAGGCCGCAGGCTTTGACGGCGTGGAAATCCACGGCGCCAACGGTTACCTGCTCGACCAGTTCCTGCAAAGCAGCACCAACAAGCGCACCGACAACTACGGCGGCTCCCTGGAAAACCGTGCGCGCCTGCTGCTGGAAGTGACCGACGCCGCCATCGACGTCTGGGGCGCCGGCCGCGTGGGTGTGCATCTGGCGCCGCGTGCCGACGCCCATGACATGGGCGACGACAACCTGGCCGAAACCTTCACCTACGTCGCCAGCGAACTGGGCAAGCGTGGCATCGCGTTCATCTGCTCGCGTGAAAAAGAAGCCGGCGACAGCCTCGGTCCACAGCTGAAAAAAGCCTTCGGTGGCCCGTACATTGCCAACGAACGCTTCACCAAGGACAGCGCCAATGCCTGGCTGGCCTCGGGCAAGGCAGACGCGGTGGCCTTTGGCGTACCGTTTATTGCCAACCCGGACCTGCCGGCCCGCCTGAAGGCCGACGCGCCGCTGAACGAAGCGCACCCGGAAACTTTCTACGCCAAGGGCCCGGTCGGCTACATCGACTACCCAACCCTGGCGCTTTGATCGTCTGAAACGCAAAAGCCCCGGTTCGCAAGAACCGGGGCTTTTTACTGCGCGCAGGAATACCGGAGATTGAATGTGGCAGCTGGCTTGTATGGGAGCTGGCTTGCCTGCGATAGCATCGCTGCGGTGCCTCTGGCGTACCGAGGTGCCTGCATCGCGGGCAAGCCCGGCTCCCCCCCAAGCCGCCCCAACATGTTGATTTGCGCCAGCTTTAGAAACATTCCTTCACAGGCTTGCAACAATATTGCTACAAAATACTTAGGCGGCTACCTATCAACCGGCCGCCAGCCCGTATATAAAGTCACCCCACCTTTCAGGCGCAAGGACGATCGACAGTCGCTTGTCTTTGCTGTTGACACAACTTGACGCAATTACGCATTTTGTCTTAATTGCGCAGGCTGGGGCTCAGGCGCAGCATGTCCAGCCCTGCATCAACCCAGCGCTCGGCCTCTTGATGCAACTGAAAGCTGTCGGGCACCAGAAGCCATTGGCCAATCAGCCCATTGATGTAGGCATGAATGCACACCGCACCACGGGTGGTGTCGAGATTTTCCGGAAGCTGCCCGCGATGGACCGCGTTACGCAATGTCAGGCCGATACGCAGGTTGCATTCCAGGCTATGGGTCTGGCGCTGGCGGCGCATGTCACACATTTCATCGGTGAACTCGCACTTATGAAACAAAATCTCATTAATGCGCCGGGTTTTCGGGTCCAGGGCCACCTGATGAAACAAATGAATCAACAGCTTGCGCATACAGCCAAGCGGATCGACTTCATCCTCGCTTTCACTCGCCCTGGCCAGTTCGTCCAGGGGTTCGTGCAGCGTGTCCAGCAGTGCCTGGAGCAAATCGGACTTGTTGCTGAAATGCCAGTAGATAGCACCGCGCGTCACACCGGCCAGCGCCGCGATATCCGCCAGCGTAGTGCGCGCAACGCCGCGCTCATAAAAGGCCTGTTCGGCGGCTTCGAGAATCTGGCTGCGCGTTTCCTGAGCTTCCTCTTTGGTGCGACGAACCATGGCAGTAAAACCTCAATCAGAACACTTGGGACTATCGGTAACGCAGCTTTAATAGGCGGTAACGATCATCTAAATAATTGTGGGACGACACCGTCATGGGCGCCGAACGTACTAAAATCGAGGCTTTTGGACCTGCTTTGTCAGCATTCCGCGAAGCCTGTCAAGAGTTTACAAACAACCATGAACGTAAGTATATTGCGTAGCAAGCTACTTATCTACTCACAGCTTGTTTTTTACCCTTCCACACTTCTTGTGCGCATTCTGCGCGCCTGACCCGAGGATCTTCATGCAACTTAAGCCAGCTGTTACCGCTCTGGTCACTGCCGTCGCCCTGGCATCGCTGCTCAGCGGATGTAAAAAGGAAGAAGCGGCTCCGCCCGCTCAACCCCCTCAGGTCGGCGTGGTCACCATTCAACCGCAAGCCTTTACCCTGACCTCCGAATTGCCGGGGCGTACCACCGCCTTCCGCATTGCGGAAGTTCGGCCTCAGGTCAACGGCATCATTCTCAAGCGTCTGTTCAAGGAAGGCGCCGACGTGAAGGAAGGGCAACAGCTCTACCAGATCGACCCATCGGTGTATGACGCGACCCTGAAAAGCGCACAAGCCAGCCTGACCCAGACCAAGTCCATCACCGACCGCTACAAGCAGTTGGTCGATGAGCAAGCCGTCAGCCGCCAGGAATACGACACTGCCGTCGCTAACCGCATGACTGCCGAAGCAAACGTTCAAACCGCCCAGATCAACGTGCGCTACACCAAAGTGTTCGCGCCGATCTCCGGGCGTATTGGCCGTTCTTCGGTCACCGAAGGCGCACTGGTCAGCAATGGCCAGGCCGATGCCATGGCCGTCATCCAGCAATTGGACCCGATCTATGTCGACGTCACGCAGTCTTCGGCTGAAATGCTGAAACTGCGCCGTGACCTGGAAAGCGGCCAGCTGGAAAAAGCCGGCGAAAATGCCGCCAAGGTCAAGCTGACCCTGGAAGATGGCAGCGCCTATGGCCACGACGGCAAGCTGGAATTCTCCGAAGTTTCGGTCGACCAGACCACCGGTTCCGTGACCCTGCGCGCCGTGTTCCCGAACCCTGATCACACCCTGCTGCCAGGCATGTTCGTCCACGCCCAGCTGCAAGCCGGTGTGAACAGCAAGGCCATTCTGGCCCCGCAGCAAGGCGTGACCCGTGACCTCAAGGGCATCCCGACTGCGCTGATCGTGAACAAGGACAACAAGGTCGAGCAACGTCAGCTGGTCGCCAACCGTACTGCCGGCGCCTACTGGCTGGTGGAAAAAGGCCTGGACGCCGGTGACCGCGTGATCACCGAAGGCCTGCAATTCATCAAGCCGGGCATCGAAGTCAAGGTCAAGGACGCAGACAACGCCAAACCCGCCGGCACTGCCGCAGCGCCTGCTGCCGATGCTGGTAAAGGGGAGTAATCCATGTCGAAATTTTTTATCGACCGTCCCATTTTCGCCTGGGTAATTGCCCTGGTGATCATGCTGGTCGGGGCACTGTCGATCCTGAAGTTGCCCATCAACCAATACCCGGCCATTGCGCCGACCGCCATCGACATCCAGGTGACCTACCCAGGCGCGTCTGCACAAACCGTGCAGGACACCGTGGTGCAGGTGATCGAGCAACAGCTCAACGGTATCGACAACCTGCGTTATGTTTCCTCGGACAGTAACTCCGACGGCAGCATGACCATCACCGTGACGTTCAACCAGGGTACCAACCCGGATATCGCCCAGGTTCAGGTGCAGAACAAGTTGAACCTGGCGACCCCACTGCTGCCGCAAGAAGTGCAGCAGCAGGGTATCCGCGTGACCAAGTCGGTGAAGAACTTCCTGATGGTAATCGGTCTGGTGTCGGAAGACGGCAGCATGACCAAGGACGACCTGTCCAACTACATCGTGTCCAACATCCAGGACCCGATTTCGCGGACCGCCGGTGTAGGTGACTTCCAGGTGTTCGGCTCGCAGTACGCCATGCGCATCTGGCTCGACCCGGCCAAGCTGAACAACTATCAGCTCACGCCAGTGGATGTCAGCACCGCGATCTCCGCACAGAACGTGCAGGTGGCTACCGGCCAACTCGGCGGCTTGCCTGCCGTGCCCGGCACCCAGTTGAACGCAACCATCATCGGCAAGACCCGCCTGCAGTCTGCAGAGCAGTTCGGCAATATCCTGATGAAGGTCAATACCGACGGCTCACAGGTACGCCTGAAGGATGTCGCCCGTATCGAGCTGGGCGGTCAGAACTACAGCATCGCGGCACAGTTCAACGGCAAACCGGCATCCGGCATGGCGATCAAGCTGGCGGCCGGTGCTAACGCTCTGGACACCGGCAAGGCCATCCGCGCCACCGTGGCGTCCCTGGAACCGTTCTTCCCGCCAGGCATGAAGGCGGTGGTGCCGTATGACACTACCCCGGTGGTGACCGAATCGATCTCCGGTGTGGTTGACACCCTGGTCGAAGCGATCGTGCTGGTGTTCCTGGTGATGTTCCTGTTCCTGCAGAACTTCCGCGCCACCATCATCACCACCATGACCGTACCGGTGGTATTGCTGGGTACCTTCGGGATCCTCGCTGCGTTCGGTTTCACCATCAACACCCTGACCATGTTCGGCATGATCCTGGCCATCGGCTTGCTGGTGGACGATGCCATCGTGGTGGTGGAAAACGTCGAACGAGTGATGGCCGAGGAGCACTTGTCGCCTAAAGAGGCGACGGTCAAGTCCATGGGCCAGATCCAGGGCGCCCTGGTGGGTATTGCCCTGGTGTTGTCCGCAGTACTGCTGCCGATGGCGTTCTTCGGTGGTTCCACCGGTGTGATCTACAAACAGTTCTCCATCACCATTGTTTCGGCGATGGCGTTGTCGGTACTGGTTGCCCTGATCTTCACCCCGGCCTTGTGCGCAACCATGCTCAAGCCGATCGACCCGGAAAAGCACGGCCAACCCAAGCGCGGTTTCTTCGGCTGGTTCAACCGCACGTTCGACCGTGGCGTACTGAGCTACGAACGCGGCGTCGGCAACATGATCAAGCACAAGATTCCGGCGTTCCTGGTCTATGCGCTGATCCTGGCCGGCATGATCTGGCTGTTCATGCGCATCCCCGCCGCGTTCCTGCCCGATGAAGACCAGGGCGTGATCTTCGCTCAGGTACAGACGCCGGTCGGTTCTTCGGCGGAGCGCACGCAAACCGTCATTGACGACATGCGTGCCTACCTGCTGAACGACAAGGAAGGCGAGCCAGGCGAAGGCAAAGGCGTAAAATCGGTGTTTACCGTAAACGGCTTCAACTTTGCGGGCCGTGGCCAAAGCTCTGGCCTGGCCTTCGTGATGCTCAAGTCATGGGAGGAGCGCGACGCATCCAACTCGGTATTCGAAATTGCCAAGCGCGCCCAGACTTACTTCTCTCAGACGTTCAAGGACGCCATGGTGTATGCCATCGTGCCGCCTTCGGTTCTGGAGTTGGGTAACGCCACCGGTTTCGACGTATTCCTGCAAGACCAGGGCGGCGTCGGTCACGACAAGCTGATGGCTGCGCGCAACCAGTTCCTGGGTGCAGCGGCACAAAGCAAGATCCTGGCAGGTGTGCGTCCCAACGGCGTGAACGATGAACCGCAGTACGAGCTCAGCGTCGACGACGAGAAGGCCAGCGCCCTGGGCATCAGCCTGTCAGACATTCAGCAGACCTTGGCCATCGCCCTGGGTGGCAGCTACGTCAACGACTTCATCGACCGTGGTCGCGTGAAGAAAGTGTATGTGCAGGGCGATGCTTTCAGCCGGATGTCCCCGGAAGACCTGGATAAATGGTTCGTGCGCAGCACCTCCGGGAAGATGGTGCCAATGTCGGCCATCTCGTCGGGCAAGTGGATCTACGGTTCGCCGAAGCTCTCGCGCTACAACGGTGTAGCCGCGATGGAAATCCTCGGTACTCCGGCGCCTGGCTACAGTACCGGCGATGCGATGACAGAAGTCGAGCGCATTGCCAAGGACCTGCCGGCGGGTGTCGGTTATGCGTGGACCGGCCTGTCGTATGAAGAACGCCTGTCCGGCTCCCAGGCACCTGCGCTGTACGCCCTGTCGCTGCTGGTGGTGTTCCTCTGTCTGGCAGCGCTGTACGAAAGCTGGTCGATCCCGATTGCGGTGATTCTGGTGGTGCCGCTGGGTGTGATCGGTGCGTTGATCGCCACCAGCATGCGCGGGCTGTCCAACGACGTGTTTTTCCAGGTAGGCCTGTTGGTGACGGTGGGCCTGGCGGCGAAAAACGCCATCTTGATCGTGGAGTTCGCCAAAGAGCTTCACGAACAAGGCAAAGGCATCGTCGAGTCGGCCATCGAAGCCTCTCGCATGCGTCTGCGCCCGATCATCATGACGTCCATGGCGTTCATGCTCGGCGTATTGCCGCTGGCCATCTCCTCGGGCGCAGGCTCAGGCAGCCAGCACGCGATCGGTACCGGCGTAATTGGCGGTATGATCACCGCCACCGTCCTGGCGATCTTCTGGGTGCCACTGTTCTTTGCAACCGTGTCGTCTGCTGGCGAGCGCAACAAAAAGACGGACACTACTGAAACTCCTAAAGAGGCTGGCCAATGAGCAAGTCGCTACTTTCCCTAGCCGTCACGGCATTCGTGCTCAGTGGCTGCTCGCTGATACCTGACTACCAGCGCCCCGAAGCGCCGGTGGCAGCGCAGTACCCGCAGGGGCCGGCGTATTCGTCGGCCCAGGCGCCGGGCCAGGCCGCTGCCGAGCAGGGCTGGAAGCAGTTTTTCCATGACCCTGCCCTGCAACAGCTGATCCAGACCGCGCTGGTCAACAACCGTGACCTGCGTGTCGCGGCCCTGAACATCGACGCCTATGCGGCGCAGTACCAGATCCAGCGTGCCGACCTGTTCCCGGCCATCTCGGCCACTGGCAGCGGCAGCCGCACGCGTACGCCGGCCAAGCTGTCGCAGACCGGCGAAGCGGGCATCACCAGCCAGTACTCGGCGGGCCTGGGGATCAGTTCCTATGAGCTGGACCTGTTCGGCCGCGTGCGCAGCCTCAGCGAAGAAGCACTGCAAAAGTACTTCGCCACTGAAGAAGCGCGGCGCAGCACCCAGATCAGCCTGGTGGCCAGTGTGGCCAACGCCTACCTGACCTGGCAGGCCGACAAGGAACTGCTCAAGCTGACCCAGGACACCCTCGGTGCGTTCGAGCAGAGCTACAAACTGACCTCGCGCAGCAACGAAGTCGGCGTGGCCTCGGCCCTCGACCTCAGCCAGGCGCGCACCTCGGTGGAAAACGCGCGTGTGCAACTGGCGCGCTATACACGCCAGGTGGCCCAGGACGAAAACAGCCTGACCCTGCTGCTCGGCACCGGTTTGCCGGCCAATATCGCCAGCAAGCCGCTGTCGGATGACCTGCTCAGCGAAGTGCCAGCCGGGTTGCCATCGGACCTGCTGCAACGTCGTCCCGACATTGTGCAGGCCGAGTACAACCTCAAGGCCGCCAACGCCAACATCGGCGCGGCGCGTGCAGCGTTCTTCCCGAGCATCAGCCTCACCGCCAGTGCCGGTACTGCCAGCCCAACCCTGGGCGGCCTGTTCAAGGGCGGTTCGGGCACCTGGTCGTTTGCGCCGCAGATCAACATCCCGATCTTCAACGCCGGTAGCCTGCGCGCAAGCCTGGACTACTCGAAGATCCAGAAAGAGATCAACGTGGCCAACTACGAGAAGGCCATCCAGACCGGCTTCCAGGAAGTCTCCGACGGCCTCGCCGCGCGTGCGACCTACAAGCAGCAACTGGACGCCCAGCGTGGCTTCGTCGCGGCCAACCAGGATTACTACCGCCTGGCCGAGCGTCGCTACCGCATTGGTGTCGACAGCAACCTGACGTTCCTCGACGCCCAGCGCCAGCTGTTCAGTGCCCAGCAATCGCTGATCACCGACCGTCTGGCGCAGCTCAACAGCGAGGTCAACCTGTACAAGGCCCTCGGTGGTGGCTGGAACGAGCAGACCGCGAAGAATGAGCCTGTGAAAGAAGAAGCACCGGCACTGAAGTTGTTCTAATCGTGCTGTTGTAGAGAAAACCGCTTCCCTCACCGGAAGCGGTTTTTTTATGCCTGGTGATCAGCCTCCTATCCTCGTGGCGAGCGGGCTTGCCCCGCGTTGGGACGCGAAGCGGCCCCGAACCAGGCGCCCAATTTCCACCTGGCACTACGCGGCGCCTGAATTGGGGCGGCTTCGCCACCCAACGCGGGGCAAGCCCGCTCGCCACAACCTGCCCGCTCACTACAGGAAACGGGCTTGCCTTGCTTTCTGCGGAACCTTTCAGGGTAAAATTGGTTACAGATTCTTACAGACCACAAAGGGAGCTTGTCGTAATGATCGTAGGAATCGACCTGGGCACAACCAACAGCCTGGCCGCCGTCTGGCGCGGCGATGCTACCGAAATGGTGCCCAATGCCCTTGGCCAGTTGCTGACCCCGAGTGTGGTCGGCCTGGATGACCAAGGCCGCATCCTGGTGGGCCAAGCCGCCAAGGAACGCCTGCACACCCACCCGCACCTGACCACCTCGCTGTTCAAGCGCTACATGGGCAGTGCCACCGAAGTGCGCCTGGGCGACCGCTCGTTCCGCCCCGAAGAACTCTCGGCGCTGGTGCTCAAAAGCCTGAAAGAAGACATCGAGCGCACCTACGGCCAAACCGTCACCGAAGCCGTGATCAGCGTGCCCGCCTACTTCAGCGACGGCCAACGCAAGGCCACGCGCATCGCCGGTGAACTGGCCGGGCTCAACGTTGAAAAACTCATCAACGAACCCACCGCCGCTGCGCTGGCTTACGGCCTGCACCAGCGTGACAAGGAAACCTCGTTCCTGGTGTTCGACCTCGGCGGCGGCACCTTCGACGTGTCGATCATCGAGCTGTTCGACGGCGTGATGGAAGTGCGCGCCAGCGCCGGCGACAACTTCCTGGGCGGCGAAGATTTCGACACCTTATTGCTCGAACACTTCGTCGACAGCCAGCGCAATGCCCAGGGCTTCCCGCCCACCAGCACCGTGCTGCAAGCCCTGCGCCGCGAAGCCGAGCGCGTGCGCAAAGCCTTGGGCCAGGACGACAGCGCCGAGTTCGCCCTGCGCGTTGACGGCCAGCAATGGGCCACAACCCTCACCCAGGCTGAACTCGCCAAGCTTTACACGCCCTTGCTGGAGCGCCTGCGCGCGCCGATTGAGCGCGCCCTGCGCGATGCGCGGATTCGGGTCGGCGATCTGGATGAAATCCTGCTGGTCGGCGGCACCACGCGCATGCCGCTGGTGCGCAAACTGGCCGCTGGCTTGTTCGGGCGCTTCCCGTCCATCAGCCTCGATCCGGACCAGGTGGTCGCCCACGGCGCGGCAATTCAGGCTGCGCTCAAGGCCCGTTCGGCAGCGCTGGAAGAGATCGTGCTGACCGACGTCTGCCCGTACACCCTGGGCATCGAAACCTCGAACCAATATGGCGGCCATATCGAAAGCGGGCATTACCTGCCGCTGATCGAGCGCAACAGCAGCGTGCCGGTCAGCCGGGTCAAGAGTGTGGTCACCCTCCACGACGACCAGACCCGCGTGCTGTTGAAAATCTACCAGGGCGAAAGCCGTCTGGTGAAAGACAACATCGAACTCGGCCAGCTGGAAATTCCCGTGCCCAAGCGCAAGGCCGGCGAGGTCTCGCTGGACGTGCGCTTCACCTACGACAACAACGGCTTGCTCGAGGCCCAGGTGAACATTCCGCTGACCGGCGAGCAGCATTCACTGGTGATCGAGAACAACCCCGGCGTGCTCAGCCCGCAGGAGATCCAGCAACGCCTGCAAGCCCTGGCGCTGTTGAAGATTCACCCGCGCGACCAGCAGGTCAACACCGTGCTGACCGCCCGCCTCGAACGGCTCTACCAGGAAAACCTCGGCGAGTTGCGCGAGCAACTCGGGCACTGGGCCGCGCAGTTCCAGCAAGTGCTCGACACCCAGGACGAACGCCGCATCCGTGAGGCCCGCAGCGAACTTACCCGCCAACTTGAGCAACTCGACAACGGGTTCTGGCGCTGAGAGAGAACGACATGGACTGTTGGACAGTGTTGCAACTGGCGGACGATGCCGACGAGCGCACCATCAAGCGTGCTTACGCGCGGCTGCTGAAAAGCTGCCGCCCGGACGACGACGCCCAGGGTTTCCAGCGCCTGCGTGAGGCTTACGAACAAGCGCTGCATATCGCGCGCTGGCGGGCCGAGCATGAGGACGAAGAGGTCGAAGTCATCGACGCGCCAGTGGCCGAACTGGCCGACGGCAACCCGCATGAATACGCGCAATTTGACGATACTCGCCTCGTCAGCCCTGCCCTGTTCGACCTGCCGCCCGAGCAGACGCGCGCGCAAGCGCTGATCAACGGGCTGGGCGCTCACACCCTCGACGAGCGCTGGGAACAGGCCCAGCATCAACTCTGCGCCGATGCGTTCCAGGCAGCTCTGCTGCGCCACTGTTTCGATGCCCCCGGTGAGCGTGCGGCAATTGCCGCCTGGGCGGTGCAGCACTTGGAATGGCTGACGCCTTGGCAACGTGTGGCGATGAGCCCCTGGCAACATGAGGCGCTAAGCGGCGAGCTGCTGCAGGCGTATCGCCAGGCGCTGCAGGAACAGCTGGAGCAAAAGGCCGAGCGCGAGTTCGTCAACCTGCTTAAAGCCTACAACCAGCAACCCTGGCTGCGCGTGTTCGACCTGCAACAACAATGGCAGCGCATCGTCCTGCAATTGCTCCACGACACCACGTGGAGCGTGCCGTTGTTTGAGCGCGTCTGCCAGGTCTTTGGCTGGGATGACCAGAAAGGCTTGCACCCCGAGCCCGAGTGGATGTGGCGGGGCCTGGTTGAACGCTGCGAACAGGAGAGTTTCTACGACACCCTGTTGGAAAAAGCCCACAACGGCCCGCGCAACGCACCCGACACCTTGCCCGCACGCTTGCTGCTGACGCGGATGCCGACTGCCGAACAGCTCCGTTTGGTGTCCCAGTTTGGTGATGATCAGTGGAACGCGTGCCAGCAACTGTCGCAAAAGTTTGCCTGGCGCTATCCGTCGTTACTGGAGCGCCTGCCGCAACCCGATGTATTTTTTTGGCGAAAATTTTTGCCGCGCCCGGTCTCCGGACAAACCTGGGGCAGGGTGTGGGGCGGGCTGGCCATTGCCACGTGCGTGGCCTCCATTCACCTGAAAAAAGGCCCGGTGCCGCTCGAACTCTTCATCTTCATGTTGATGACCTTCCTGCCGACCGTCGTCGCTATACGCCTCACTCAGGGCTGGGCCGCCATCACCTCGCGATTCCTCGTTGCCGACCTATGGCTGAGCGAGAGGCTGTTGCCCCAACGCTTCAACCCACGCCAATACTGGTTGGTCCTGCGCCACGGTATTCCGCAAGTGGGGATGCTGGTGATGTTCGGCTTTTTGCTCGGCGTGATGGGCATAGTGACGTACCTGGGCATGATCCTGATCCACTTGTTCAGCCACCGGCGCATGGGCACGGTCGACGAATCCTTCAATGCCAGATGGCCGTGGATCAGCGGCCTGCATTGGAGTTACTGGAGCCCCTGGCAACTGGTGTTTCTGGTGGTCATGGTGGTACTGACGCTCGCGTTCCAGCTGTACCTGCCTGCCTTTCCGTTGACCCGCCTGGTTGAATCTCGACTGTAACTTTCCCAAGGGCGGGCAGCCGATGCAGGCATGCCCGCCAACTTGCGTTCGATCATCGCCCACAAACCGCCCTGCCCCACTTTCATCACGTCCACACCGCCAAGCACCATGGCCGGCACCTGCATAACCCCAATAACAACAGGTCCAACACCATGAGCATTTTCCAACCGCGCCAGCTGTGGCTGGCGACCGCTGTCGCCAGTCTTGCACTCCCTGTCGTCGCCGAAGAACACGGCTTTCTCGAAGACGCCAGCGCCAACCTCAACCTGCGCAATTTCTTCTTCAACCGCAATTACACCAACCCGACCAAAGCCCAGGGCGGCGCGCAGGAATGGACGCAAAGTTTCATTCTCGACGCCCGTTCCGGCTTCACCCAGGGCACGCTGGGTTTGGGTATGGATGTGCTGGGGTTGTACTCACAAAAGCTTGATGGCGGGCGCGGCACCGGTGGCACTCAGCTGTTGCCGCTGGACCACGACGGCCGCCCGGCCGATAACTTCGGGCGCCTGGGAGTGGCGTTCAAGGCGCGGCTTTCCAAGACCGAGCTGAAGGTCGGCGAGTGGATGCCGGTGCTGCCGATCCTGCGCGCCGACGACGGCCGCTCCCTGCCGCAAACCCTGCGCGGCGGGCAGATCACCTCCAAGGAAATCGACGGCCTCACGCTCTACGGCGGTCAGTTCCGCGCCAACAGCCCGCGCGATGACAGCAGCATGACGGACATGTCGATGTCCGGTAAAACCGCCTTCACCTCCGACCGTTTCAACTTCCAGGGCGGCGAATATGCGTTCAACGATAAACGCACCCAGATCGGCATATGGAATGCCCAGCTCAAGGACATCTACCGCCAGCAGTACGTCAACCTGATCCACAGCCAGCCCGTGGGTGACTGGACCCTGGGCGCCAACCTCGGGTTCTTCTACGGCAAGGATGACGGCAGCGCCCGCGCGGGTGAGCTGGACAACAAGACCTGGTCCGGCCTGTTTTCTGCGCGTTACGGTGGCAACACCTTCTACGTCGGCCTGCAAAAACTCACCGGCAACAGCGCGTGGATGCGCGTCAACGGTACCAGCGGCGGCACCCTGGCCAACGACAGCTACAACGCCAGCTACGACAACGCCCAGGAAAAATCCTGGCAGGTGCGCCACGATTTCAACTTTGTCGTCCTCGGCCTCCCGGGCCTGACCCTGATGAACCGCTATATCAGCGGCAGCAACGTGCACACCGGGGCCATCACCGACGGCAAGGAGTGGGGCCGTGAGAGCGAACTGGGCTACACCGTGCAAAGCGGCGCCCTCAAGGATTTGAACGTGCGTTGGCGCAACTCCAGCATGCGCCGCGACTACAGCAACAATGAGTTCGACGAGAACCGCTTGATCGTCAGTTACCCGATCAGCCTGCTGTAGGCGTCCGTCAGTGCGAATGGCAGCCGCGACTTGATTGGTCGCGGCTGTTTTTTTGGCAAGTTGCCTGAATGGGAGCGGGAACGTTCCCCGCCAATACCTCAAAACTCACGCGCGCGCGGCAATGACCATGCCGTATTGGCAGCCGCGTGGGTCATGCACAAGGCAATGGCGACGACGACCCGAACCCCTTACGCGTGAAGCCAGCCCGCCCCTTCAAGACAGGCGGCACGATTTACCGCTGATGACAGCCGCGCTCATGCTGTATCGTGCACGCGCCCATCACCCGGCACAGGGACTCAACGACACGGATGACCAGCTCTGAACCCAGGCCGCCATGAAATACCTGATTGTCATTCTGTCGATTCTGCTCACCGGCTGCATCGGCGCGCCTATCGCGCTGACGCCGCAGACCGAACAACGCCTGCAAGCCCAGGCGCCGATCCGTTTCCTGCTGACCTTTGATGACGGCCCAAGCGCCTCGGGCTACAACAACCCGAGCCGCTCGGTGGTGGCTGACCTGGCGAATAACCCGGTATTGCCAGGCATCAAGGCGGTGTTCTTCCTGCAGACCGAAGCCTCCCGCTCAGGCGGCAGCCCGCGGGGCCGCAAGACCATGCTGCGTGAATACGCGGCGGGTCACGTGCTGGCCTTCCACACCGCCACCGGGTTTCACACCAACCACCGCTGGTTGAGCGACGCCGAGCTTGAAAGCACCCTCAGCCAGGGCGCGGCCGATATCGCCGCCATCACCGGCGCCTCACCGGCGCTGGTACGCCCGCCCTTCTGGAACTACGACAAGCGCACTTTCGCTGCCTACCAGCGCCACGGCATGCATGTGTTGCTGACCGACCTGAGTGCCAATGACGGCAAGATCTGGGGCTTCAACGGCAGCCCACGGCGCCGGGCGAATTTGTATCGGCAGCTGTCGGTGGTGCGCGAGCGCATCGCGCTGGGCGAGTTACCGACAGTGGACGGCGTGATACCGGTGGTGGTGACCTTCCATGACATCAACCGCTACACCGCGCGGCACCTGCAGGAGTACTTGCAGATCCTGATGGACAGCGCTCGGATCAACGGCATGAAGACTGCGGCCGAGCCGTTCTACACCGACCGCGCCGTGCTGGAACGCGCGGCGCTGGCGCGCACGGTCAAGGATGTGAATGAAGTGGTGCACCTGCCGGGGGTGTGGAACTGGGTATGGGATGCGGATTCCCACTGAAACCAATGTGGGAGCGGGCTTGCTCGCGAATGCGGTGGGTCAGTCAATTTATCTTTAACTGATGCACCGCATTCGCGGGCAAGCCCGCTCCCACCTTTTTGACCGTGTTTCAGTTCAGTCCTGGCGCGACTCCACGCCGAGCTCATCCCATACCGACTCGGCGAGGTGGAAGGTCGCATTCGCCGCCGGAATCCCACAATAGATCGCGCTTTGCATCAGCACTTCCTTGATCTCGGCGCGGGTCACGCCGTTGCTGGCAGCGGCGCGCAGGTGCAGTTTCAATTCTTCACTGCGGTTCATGCCGATCAACATGGCGATGGTGATCAGGCTGCGGGTGTGCCGCGGCAGGCCGGGGCGGGTCCAGATGTCACCCCAGGCGTGGCGGGTGATCATTTCCTGGAACTCGCTGTTGAATTCGGTCAGGGCATTCAGGCTGCGGTCGACATGTGCGTCGCCCAGTACTTCGCGGCGCACTTGCAGGCCGGCGGCGTAACGGTGTTTCTCGTCCACAAAAAAGCTCCTGGTTCAATTGGGTCTCGGCTCGATCACCGGTGGTGGTGGCAAGCGCGCTCGTCACACGGTTTATTCAGCCAGCAAGAACCTCAGCACCCGGTGACTGAAATCAGCCCCGGCCTGGACGTTGGACAGGTGGGCCGCATAGAACTCGGCGTACTCGGCGCCCTTCACGTGGTTCTGGATAAAGTGGCTGCCGGCCGGCGGTGTCACTGCGTCCTCGGTCCCGGCAATCACCAGGGTCGGCACCTTGATCGATGCCAGCTGCTCGCGAAAATCCGCATCGCGCACGGCGGCGCAATTGGCGGCGTAACCCTCGGGCGACGTGGCGGCGAGCATGTCGGTAATCTGCCTGGCCTGGTGCGGGTTGGCGGCGGCGAAATCGGCGGTGAACCAGCGGGCGATAGACGCATCACGCAGCGCCACCATGGCGGCCGGGCCATCGCGCAAGACCATCTCTATACGCGGGTTCCATATATCCGGCGTGCCGATCCTGGCCGCGGTGTTACACACCACCAGCCGCTGCAGACGGTCACCGGCATGGATGCCCAGCCACTGACCGATCAGGCCGCCCATGGACAGCCCACAAAAATGCGCACGCTGGATCTGCAGCGCATCCAACAGCGCGATCACGTCGTGGCCCAGTTGCTCAATGCTGTACGGCCCCTCGGTGACCAAGGACTTGCCGTGGCCACGGGTGTCGAAACGCACCACGCGAAAATGCTCGGTGAAGGCCGGAATCTGGATGTCCCACATATGCAGGTCGGTGCCCAGGGAGTTGGACAGCACCAGCACCGGCGCGTCGAGCGGGCCGTCCAGTTGGTAATGCAGTTCGCCCTCGGCGAGTTGTACAAATGGCACAGCGGTCTCCTTACGCGGTCAAGGCAAAATGATCGGCCACCGCGCGGGTGACCCACGTGTGCGCCTGGCCGAGGTAGTGGGCCGGGTCGAGCAGGCGGTCCAGTTCAGCGGCTGACAACTCGGCGGTGACCTGCGGTTCGTCGGCCAGCACTGCACGCAGATGGCGCCCGTCGGCAACGGCGCGTTTGCAGCATTGCTCCAACAGATGGTGCGCGGTTTCCCGGCCCAGGCGCTGGGCAAGCACGCTGCTGACGGCTTCGGCCAGCACCAGGCCCTGGGTCAACTCAAGGTTGCGCGCCATGCGTTCAGGGTCGACCTCCAGCCCGTCGGCCACCAGCAGCGCCTGCTGCAATGCGCCGGACACCAACCGGCAAATGTCCGGCAGGGTTTCCCATTCGGCATGCCACAGGCCAAGGCTGCGCTCATGTTCCTGAGGCATGGCGCTCAACATCGTCGCCACCAGGCCCGGCACGCGGGTCGCCGTGCTGATCAGTACGGCGGCGCCCACCGGGTTGCGCTTGTGCGGCATGGTCGATGAACCACCTTTGCCGGGCGCCGAGGGCTCGAACACTTCCGCCGCTTCGGTCTGCATCAACAAGCTGATATCACGCCCCATTTTGCCCAGGCTGCCGGCGATCAGGCCGAGCACACTGGCGAACTCCACCAGCCGGTCACGGTGGGTGTGCCAGGGTTGCTCGGGTAAATTCAATTGCAACTGCGCAGCCAGGGCTTCGGCCACCGGCATTGCCTGCTCACCCAGCGCCGCCAGCGTTCCGGACGCGCCGCCAAACTGCAGCACCAGCAGGCGCGGTTTGAGCTCGGCAAGACGCTGACGACTGCGCGTCACCGCCCCCAGCCAACCGGCGATTTTCATGCCCAGGGTCACCGGTGTCGCATGCTGCAACCAGGTGCGCCCGGCCAATGGCACGCGCGCATAACGCTGGGCCTGCACGGCAAGCGTCTCACCCAATTGCGCCAGGTCAACGTCGATCAACGCCAGCGCGCGCCGCAGTTGCAGGACCAGGCCGGTGTCCATCACATCCTGGCTGGTCGCGCCCAGATGCACATAACGTTCGGCGCCGGCGTCTTCACTGGCGATCAATTTTCCCAGCGCTTTCACCAACGGAATCGCCGAATTGCCCGCCGTGGCAATCGCCACGCCGAGCGCATCCACGTCGTACAAAGACGCCAGGCATGCCTGGGCAATCGGCGCGACGGCGGCCTGGGGAATCAAGCCGACCTGGGCCTCGGCGCGGGCCAGCGCGGCTTCAAAGTCCAGCATGCCCTGCAGACGCCCCTGGTCGCAGAACACATCGGCCATGCTGTCAGCGCTGAAGTAGGCGTCGAACAGTTGATTGCTCGTGCGCAGTGTCATAACTCTTCCTTACAGATCGTGGTGCAGATACGCCGCCTGCTTGGGCAGGCGCAGGCTGAACAGGAAAGCAATCGCCATCATCACGGTGACGTACCAATAGAAGCCGTTCTCCATGCCCATGGATTTCAGACCCAGCGCAACCACTTCAGCCGAGCCGCCGAAAATCGCGTTGGCCACCGCGTACGCCAGGCCCACGCCCAATGCACGTACCTGGGGCGGGAACATTTCGGCTTTGACCAGGCCGCTGATGGAGGTATAGAAGCTGACAATCGCCAGGGCCAGGGTGATCAGCACAAAGGCCAGGAACGGACTGCTGACGGTTTTCAGGGTCAGCAGGATCGGCACGGTGCACAGCGTGCCCAGGGCGCCGAACCACAGCATGGAATTGCGGCGGCCGATCTTGTCCGCCAGCATCCCGAACAGCGGCTGCATGCACATGTAGAGGAACAGCGCGCCGGTCATGATGTAACTGGCGGTCTTGGCATGCATCCCGGCCGTGTTCACCAGGTACTTCTGCATGTACGTGGTGAACGTGTAGAAAATCAGCGAGCCGCCGGCGGTGTAACCCAGCACCGTGATAAAGGCCGCGGTGTGATTGCGCAGCAGCGCGGTGATGCTGCCGGCGTCCTTGTGTTCGCGCATTTCCTTGGTGGTGGTCTCTTTCAAGGTGCGGCGCAGCAGTAAGGAGATGACCGCCGCGACGGCACCGACCACAAATGGAATCCGCCAGCCCCAGGCGCGCAGTTCATCTTCGCTGAGAAATTGCTGCAGGATCACCACCACCAGTACCGCGAGCAATTGCCCGCCGATCAAGGTCACGTACTGGAACGAGGCAAAGAACCCGCGCTGGCCCTTGAGGGCGACCTCACTCATGTAGGTGGCGGTGGTGCCGTACTCGCCGCCCACCGATAAGCCTTGAAACAGGCGCGCCACCAACAACAGGATTGGCGCCCAGATGCCGATGTCCTTGTAGGTCGGCAAAAACGCAATAACCAGCGAGCCGGCGCACATCATCAGCACCGCGATCATCATCGAATTCTTGCGGCCGTGCTTGTCGGCCAGACTGCCGAACACCCAGCTGCCAATAGGGCGCATCAAGAAGCCGGCAGCGAACACGCCGGCGGTGCTGAGCAGTTGTACGGTGGGGCTCTCCGACGGAAAAAACGCCGGGGCAAAATAGATGGCGCAGAAGGCATAAACGTAGAAGTCGAACCATTCGACAAGGTTGCCGGACGAGGCCCCGACAATTGCAAAAATCCGCTTGCTGCGTTCTTCTCCGGTGTAGTGAATCGTTTTTGTTGTCATGTGTTTTTCACTCAGTGGGAACGGTTATAGCCTAGACATACTTTGCAACAACCATGTTCCGCAAGCAGACTTTTGGATACTTGTCGCCTCGAAGGGTCTCATCGCGGGCAAGCCCGTTCGCACATTTTGATTGGGACACCTTTAAATGTGGGAGCAGGCTTGCCTGCGACAGGTTTTAAGCCACCTCAGTAATCGAAGAACACCGTTTCCTTATCTGTGCCCTGCAAAATCACATTCCACTGATGCACGCCGCCCGCATCCGCTTTGGCAATCAAGGTGCCGCGACGCTCAGCCGGCACACACGCCAGCAACGGGTCATCGCCATTCAACGCTTCACCGTCAAAATAAATCCGGGTCAGCAAGTGCTTCACCAGCCCACGCGCAAACACCAGCACCACCAGGTGCGGCGCCTGGGTCGTACCCGCAAGCCCTGGCACGCTGCCCGGCTTGATCGTGGTAAAGCGAAAGCGCCCTTCGGCATCTACCGGCACTCGCCCAAAGCCTTCGAAGTTGGGATCGACGGCTTTGGCCTGGTCATCTTCCGGATGATCGTATTTGCCCGCAGCATTGGCTTGCCAGACTTCAAGCATGGCGTCGTTGACGACATCACCGTTGCCGTCCACCACTTGCCCGCTGATCGCCACGCGTTCGCCAAGGGTGGCCGGCACGGTCAGGTCTTCGCGGTTCAGCCAGGTCAGGCCAATGTGGTAATACGGCCCGACGGTGTGGGACGTGGTTGCGTAAAGGCTCATCTCATTTCTCCATCGGCGTGGCGTCGCGGCCGCGCAGGACGATGTCCCAGCGGTAGCCGAGGGCATAGGAAGGAATGGTTTTTTCCAGGTCGAAGCTGGCGATCAAGCGCTGCTTGGCCGAGGTGTCCGGCACGCAGTTGTAGATCGGGTCGTACTCCAGCAATGGGTCGCCGGGGAAGTACATCTGCGTGACCAGCCGCGTCAGCACGCTGGGGCCAAACAGCGAAAAGTGGATATGCGCCGGGCGCCACGCGTTGTGGTGGTTGCCCCACGGGTAGGCGCCGGGCTTGATGGTCTGGAACTGGTACCAGCCATCCGCGTCGGTGACGGTGCGGCCGGTGCCGGTGAAGTTCGGGTCCAGTGGCGCGTCATGCAGGTCGCGCTTGTGGTTGTAGCGACCGGCGGCGTTGGCTTGCCAGATCTCCACCAGAATGCCCGGCACCGGCAGGCCGTTTTCATCCAGCACGCGGCCATGAATGATGATGCGCTCGCCCTGAGGCTCGCCCTCGTGCTGGGCAGTCAGGTCGTTGTCCTTCTCATTGACGCGTTCGGCACCGATGCTGGGGCCGGTGATCTCTGACAAGGAATGCGGCAGAAACACCAACGGCTGAGACGGCGAACGCAAGTTCGTCGACTGGTAGGCCGGGTGCAGGTAATCGGGTTGAGTGCCCGCTTGCGGGCGCCGGTATCCGGGCTTGTCACTCATGGAGCCATCCTCTCTTATTAAACGCGTTCAATCGCCAGGGCCAAACCCTGGCCGACGCCCACACACATAGTGGCCAGGCCTTTGCGGCCGCCGGTTTTTTCCAACTGGTGCAACGCCGTCAACACCAACCGCGCGCCGCTCATGCCCAGCGGGTGGCCGAGGGCAATGGCGCCGCCGTTCGGGTTCACCTGCGGGGCGTCGTCGGCGATGCCCAACTCACGCAGCACCGCCAGGCCTTGGCTGGCGAAGGCTTCGTTGAGTTCGATGACGTCAAAGTCGGTGACCGCAAGGCCCAGGCGCTCCACCAGTTTGCGCACCGCCGGCACCGGGCCGATGCCCATTACACGCGGTGCGACACCGGCACTGGCCATGCCCAACACACGGGCGCGGGCGGTGAGGCCATGTTTTTTCACGGCCTCGGCCGAGGCCAGAATCAGCGCCGCTGCGCCGTCATTCACGCCCGAGGCGTTGCCGGCGGTGACGGTCTTGTCTGGGCCATTGACTGGCTTGAGTTTGGCCAGGGCTTCCAGGGTTGTGTCCCGTGGATGCTCATCCTGCTCGACCACGGTCTCGCCCTTTTTATGCGCGACGCGCACCGGCACGATTTCTTCAGCAAAAAACCCGGCAGCTTGCGCGGCGGCGGTACGTTGCTGGCTGCGCAGGGCAAAAGCGTCCTGATCGGCGCGGGACACGTTGTAGTCATCGGCGACGTTATCGGCGGTCTGCGGCATCGCGTCCACACCGTACTGGGCCTTCATCAACGGGTTGATAAAACGCCAGCCGATGGTGGTGTCTTCAAGCTTCATGTTGCGTGAAAAGGCCGCATCAGCCTTGCCCATCACGAAGGGTGCACGGGACATCGACTCAACGCCGCCGGCAATCGCCAGCTCCATTTCGCCGCTGGCGATGGCACGGAATGCCGTGCCAATCGCGTCCATGCCCGAGGCGCACAAACGGTTGAGGGTCACGCCGGGAATGCTCTCCGGCAGGCCCGCCAACAGCAGGGCCATGCGCGCGACGTTGCGGTTGTCCTCGCCGGCCTGGTTGGCACAACCGAGGAACACTTCATCCACCGCCGCCCACTCAACCTGAGGGTTGCGCTCGATCAGGGCCTTGATCGGCAAGGCCGCCAAGTCATCGGCACGCACCGTGGACAAACCACCGCCAAAGCGGCCGATGGGCGTGCGAATGGCATCACAGATAAACACGTCACGCATCAGGCTTCTCCTGGCGCTTGGCCATGGGCGGCGGCAGTGCGGGCTTCGAGATCACGCAGGGCCTTCAGTTCGATGTCAGTCGGTGCGTCGGTGGTGCTCACCTGATCGGCAAACCGAATCGCCCAACCGGTGGCCGCGACCACTTGCTCGCGGGTGACGCCGGGGTGCAGCGCGGTGACCACAAATTCATGGCTGCCCTCTTCCGGCTCCATGATGCACAGGTCGGTAATAATCCCTACAGGGCCGGCGCCTGGCAGACCCAGGCGTTTACGTGAGTCGCCGCCTTCGCCGTGGCCGACGGAGGTGATGAAGTCCAGCTTGTCGACAAACGACCGCGCCGACTGCTTGAGGATGATCAGCACGCTCTTGGCCGAGCCGGCAATCTCCGGCGCGCCACCGGCACCCGGCAGGCGCACTTTGGGCTGGTGGTAATCGCCGACCACGGTGGTGTTGATATTGCCGAATCGGTCGACCTGGGCCGCGCCGAGAAAACCGACGTCGATGCGCCCGCCTTGCAGCCAGTAGCGGAAAATCTCGCCGGTCGGCACCACGGTGTCAGCGGTTTCAGCCAGTTCACCGTCGCCGATGGACAGCGGCAAGACGCTGGGCTTGGCGCCAATCGGGCCCGACTCGTAGATCAGCACCACGTCGGGCGACGAGGTCAGGCGCGCCAGGTTGGCAGCCTTGGAAGGCAAGCCGATGCCGACGAAGCACACCGAACCGTTCTTGAGGCGACGCGCGGCGGCGACGGTCATCATTTCGTTGGTCGAGTAAGCCATCACTTGGCCTCCTGCGCGGTGGCCAGCTTGGCCTGGAATTCACGGAAGTCGGCAGTGCCGTGGATGTATTCGTCGATCCAGGCGGTAAAGGTCCCACGATCGCGAGCGATCGGGTCCCACGCCTGATAGAAGCGGTTATCACGCTCGTTGTAGCCGTGGGCGTAGGACGGATGCGCGCCACCCGGTACGTGACACACCGCTGTCAGCGCCCAGGTCGGCAACACGCAGCTGTTCATCGGTGCGTTCAGGTCGTCCACGATCTCTTCGACGGTGACGATGCAGCGCTTGGCCGCCAGGGCCGCTTCTTTCTGCACACCGAGAATGCCCCAGAGCAACACGTTGCCCTTGCGGTCAGCCTTCTGTGCATGGATCACGGTGACGTCCGGGCGAACCGACGGCACCGCCGCCAGCACTTCGCCGGTGAACGGGCAGGTCACGGTTTTGATCAGCGGGTTGACCTTGGGCAAGTCAGAACCGGCGTAGGCGCGCAGCACCGCAAACGGCAGGCCGGATGCACCGGCGACGTAGGCATTGGCCAGGTCGGCGTGACTGTGTTCTTCGATCTCCAGCGGTTGCGGCCATTGCTTCTCGACCGCGTCGCGCAGGCGATGCAGGGAGCCTACGCCGGGGTTGCCGCCCCAGGAGAAAATCAACTTGCGGACGCAGCCGGCACCGATCAACTGGTCGTAGATCAGGTCAGGCGTCATACGCACCAGCGTCAGGTCTTTCTTGCCCTGACGAATGATTTCATGACCTGCTGCCGTAGGGATCAGGTGGGTGAAGCCTTCCAGTGCGACGGTATCGCCGTCATTCACGAATTGCTTCACCGCGTCGCGCAGCGCAAGGATTTCAGCCATGGGGTTCGGGCTCCCGGTGTTGATCGAAAAAGGCGCTGAGGTGGCGCCCAAGTGCCTGAAGATTAAGCCGGGCAAAGGGGTCGAACAATCCGATAATCGACTCAGCGTTCGATTATCGAACGGATTGTTGTCTAGCTAATCTTTCGTGCAAAGCAGCCAGTTCAGCTGCCAACCGTCAATGTGGGAGCTGGCTTGCCTGCGATGCAGACGACTCGGTCCAGCAGGCAAATTGGGTTGATGCAATCGCAGGCAAGCCAGCTCCCACATCGCCTCGTGGCTGCTACAAAATCGTGTCAGACCTCAGGTCGCGTCCGCATGGCTGACCATGCCCTTGATGACCACAGCGGCCGTGGCCAATGCCGCCGGAATCACCAGCGCCGTCAGCACCTGCTCGAAGTTCCAGCCCAACCCCAGCAAGGTTGCGCCCATCCACGCACCGAGGATCGCGCCGAAGCGGCCGATGCCGAGCATCCACGACACGCCGGTAGCGCGGCCTTGGGTCGGGTAGAAGCGTGCGGCCAGTGACGGCATCGCCGATTGCGCACCGTTGACGCACATCCCGGCAACCAGCACCAAGGTGGCCAGCAACGTGATATTGCCCAGGCTCTGCCCCACCGCGTAGGCGAACACCCCGGCGAGCAGGTAGAAAGTGCCGATGACCTTGTGCGGATTGAACCGGTCCATCGCCCAGCCCACGCCGACCGCACTCAACACGCCACCAAACTGGAAGAGCGCGCCGATAAACGCCGCCTGTTCCATGCTGGCGCCGCTGTCGCGCATCAGGGTCGGCAGCCAACTGGTCAGCAGGTACACGATCACCAGGCCCATGAAGTAGGTGAGCCACAGCAACAAGGTGCCGGCGCTGTAAGTGCCGGAGAAGATCACCGCGAACACGTTGCGCGCCTTGACGGTTTTTTGTTCGGGCACGCTGAAGCTGGTGGCGTGGGCGACGAGGTTGGGCTCGATGGGTGACAAGGTCTTGCGCACCTTGTCGGTGCCGCGATTGCGCACCACGAGATAGCGCGCCGATTCCGGCAGCCACACCAACAGCACCACCGCCAGGATCAACGGCAGAATGCCGCCAATCATCAGCAAGCTGTGCCAGCCGAACGCTGGAATCAGCTTGGCCGAGATAAATCCGCCACCGGCCATGCCCAGGTTGAACCCACAGAACATGCTGGTGACCAGCAGCGACTTGTGACGCTCGGGCGTGTACTCGGAGAGCAGCGTGGTGGCATTCGGCATCCCCGCGCCCAGGCCCAGCCCGGTGAGGAAACGCAACACCAGCAACTGGTCAACGTTAGTGCTGTAGGCCGAGGCCAGGCTGAATGCGCCAAACACCAGCACCGCACTCACCAACACCACTTTGCGCCCGAAGCGGTCGGCCAACGGGCCGGAGCCCAGCGCGCCGAAGACCATGCCGATCAGCGCGGCGCTCATCACCGGGCCGAGGCTGGCGCGGTCGATGCCCCAGTCCTGCGAGAGTGCGGGCGCGATAAAGCCCATGGCGGCGGTGTCGAGCCCGTCGAGGAAGACAATCAGGAAGCACAGGATCACCACGCGCCATTGATAGCGTGACAACGGCTGGGCATTGATAAAGGACTGCACGTCCAGGTTAGTACCGACAGAGGGCTGATTCATTATTGTTATTTCCACACCGATGGGCGGGCGAACGACCTGAGGTCGTCATTATTATTGGGCGGCGCTGACAGCGCTGCCGCACATTAATAAGCCAGGGGAAACACCGTCAATTGATCAAGCCGGGATCTGTGCGGTCATCGAACACTTAGGCAAACAGTTGCGCACTCAGCTCACGGCTGGCGCTGAGCATGCTGGGCAGGAAACGCTGCTCCAGCTCGCTGCGGCTGACCCGACCGGCGTGGGTACTCACGTTGAGCGCGGCCAGCACTTGGCCGGACGCGTCGTACACCGGCACGGCGATGGAACGCAGGCCCTGCTCCAACTCCTGGTCGACAATGCACCAGCCCTGCTGGCGTACTTGCTGCAAGCACTCGAACAAGGCGTCGGGCGTGGTCAGGGTGCGGCTGGTCTTGGTTTGCAGGTCGGCGTGGTCGAGGTAGTCCTGCAGCGAAGCATCGTCGAGTGCCGCGAGCAGGATGCGGCCCATGGACGTGCAGTACGCCGGCAAGCGCCCGCCCACCGACAAGTCCACGGAAATCAGGCGCTGGGTGGTGGCGGAACGGGCGATATAAAGGATGTCGTCGCCCTCCAGCGTCGCCATGTTGCAGGCTTCATGCAGTTGCTCGCTCATGCGATCGAGGTAAGGCTGAGCCGACACCGCCAGTGGCGTAGAGGATAAATAGGCGTGCCCTAGGGTCAGGACTTTGGGCAACAGTGAATAGGTACGCCCGTCGGTGGTGGCGTAGCCGAGCTTGATCAACGTGTGCAGGCAACGGCGCACGGCGGCGCGGGGAATTTCGGTGCGGTGGCTGATCTGGGCGATGGTCAGGTGGCGCTTGCGCTCCTGGAAGGCCTGCACCACGGCCAGGCCACGGGCCAGGGAAGTCATGAAGTCCGGATCACCGGTAAACGCCTGGATGCGCTTGGCCGGGGACGCCACGATCGGCGGCGCCACTGACGCGAAGGAGTTGCGCAATTGATCGTTCATTTCAGGGTCCTTTCTCTTATTTTCAACCGCTGGGAGGGTTGGCCGCTATTACAAGCCGCGCTGGCCAGAATGCACAAGGCGGGGTCAGTAACTTTGGGCGATTATCGGACGATCATGCGATTATCGCAATTTTTCGGCCGTGCAATGGCGCTCAACGAACCAGCACACTTCACGGATGTGCCGAAGGGATCGCTTAAGTTTGAGCAATCATCCGCCATTTATAAAAGTGCAGAACGTCGACACGGTTTTTTCGAAAAGACTGACACCTGTATGTAACAAAACCCTCACGCAACGTTGACGCTTTTTAACTTCACGACGATAGTGTTATTCAAATACGTCGCTATAATGCAACCTGTGCAGAGGTCGGCCCGGTAACAATAATCGGGATTGGAGCTCGCCAGGCTTTGCAGCGTTCGAGCATCGCCGGTCACACGTATCCGCTTAAACGTTTGCCCCTTGTGCTTCTTTCAAACTTGAACAGTTCGCCTGTTCAACTTGAAACAGCCCGAGGACGACTTTCAAGCGCGGCGCTGCACATTCAATACACTCAACTCATTTAGGTAACACTGTGACGAAAGACGAACTGCGCGCGGAACTTGAGCGCCAGGAGCAACGTTACAAGGACGTTTACGGCGGGGAAATCACCACTTACGCCGCCCAGCCTGAGCCCGAGCGCAAGCCCTGGCGCAAACGAGCCAGTTTGCTCGATCAGGCATTTGCCCAGGAAATCCAAAAGATTGAACAGGAACTCAAAACCGAAGAGCCATAAGCACTTGGATTTGAGCTTCAAGATTTTGCCACCGCCGCTGGCGCATTGCCAGCGGCGGGCAACCTGATTTAATCAGGCTCCTACAGCCTTGAACGAAATTTCGTACAAATGTTTCAAATGTGACAATTCGGTCAAAAAAACCTTCCTTTTCGACCTCCAGCTTTATAAATCAAAGACTTGCCAAAGCCCCGAAAACCCTGGGATGCGCACCTCTGCCCGGTTTTTTTTCAATGAAGATTGTTACCGATGAGCAGCTAGTGCATCGATTACTGAGGTTTTCTGGCATAATCGCGCCCCCTTACGACCGGGTCAGAAAACCTTCATGATCGATTTATTCAGCGGACTGGATGCGTGGGTTCTAGTGAGCCTATTGCTCGCCCTGGCCTTTGTCCTCGCCTTCGAGTTCATCAATGGCTTTCATGACACTGCTAACGCGGTGGCCACAGTCATCTATACCAAAGCCATGCCGCCGCACCTGGCCGTGTTCTTCTCCGGGGTGTTCAACTTCCTCGGCGTGTTGCTCGGTGGTGTCGGTGTCGCGTACGCCATCGTGCACTTGCTGCCGGTGGAGTTGCTGATCAATGTGAACACCGGCCATGGTCTGGCTATGGTCTTCTCCTTGCTGGCAGCGGCGATTACCTGGAACCTGGGCACCTGGTACTTCGGTATCCCGGCCTCCAGTTCCCACACCCTGATCGGCTCGATCCTGGGTGTCGGCCTGGCCAATGCCCTGATCAACGATATCCCGTTGGCTGATGGTGTGAACTGGCAGAAAGCGATCGATATCGGCGCGTCTCTGGTGTTCTCGCCGATGGCCGGTTTCCTGGTCGCAGCCCTGGTGCTGCTCGGCCTGAAATGGTGGCGCCCGCTGTCGAAGATGCACAAGACCCCGGACCAGCGCCGCAAGCTTGACGACAAGAAACACCCGCCGTTCTGGAACCGCCTGGTGCTGGTGATTTCCGCGATGGCCGTGAGCTTTGTGCACGGCTCCAACGATGGTCAGAAAGGTATCGGCCTGATCATGCTGGTGCTGATCGGTATCGTGCCGGCGCAGTTCGTACTCGACTTGGGCAGCACCACTTACCAGATCGAGCGCACCCGTGACGCCACCGTGCACTTGAGCCAGTTCTACCAGCGTAACAACGCCACCCTCGGCGAGTTTCTGGCGCTGGGCAAAAGCGTGAAGGATGACCTGCCGGGCAAGTTCCAGTGCAACCCGCAGCAGACCGAGCCCACCATCAGCGCGCTGATGGACACCTTGAAGGGTGTCTCGGACTACCACTCGCTGACCTCCGAGCACCGTATCGAAGTGCGCCGCTACCTGCTGTGCCTGGACGACACCGCGAAGAAAGTCGGCAAGCTGCCGGGCCTGGATGCGCGTGAGAAGTCCGATCTGGACAAGCTTCGTAAAGACCTGACGGCCACGACCGAGTACGCGCCGTTCTGGGTGATCCTGGCAGTGGCACTGGCTTTGGGCCTGGGCACTATGGTGGGTTGGAAGCGTGTGGTGCTGACCATCGGCGAGAAGATCGGCAAGCAGGGCATGACGTATGCCCAGGGCATGTCGGCGCAGATCACCACGGCGAGCATGATTGGCCTGGCCAACATCTTTAGCCTGCCGGTTTCGACTACCCACGTGTTGTCGTCCGGTGTTGCCGGGACCATGGTCGCCAATAAAAGCGGCCTGCAGGGTGGTACGGTGAAGACCATTCTGATGGCTTGGGTGTTGACCTTGCCAGCGACGGTGGGCTTGTCGGCCGGGTTGTTCTGGTTGGCGTCCAAGGCGTTGGGTAGTTGATAGGCTGCTAGGCTGCGGCTGATATAAAGAAGGCGCGATCTCTGATGGGGGTCGCGCCTTTTTTTTGGGCTGGGGTTTAGTGTGTATATCCGTTGCTGCGGTGAGGGCTGCAATGGGTTCCGCCGTTACGGCGGGTCACTTTTGAAAAGAGCCCAAAAGTAACCAAAAGGCTCTTGCCCCACCACTCGGCACCTCGCTTAGGCTCGGTGTGCCCTCACGCAGGCTTTGGAGCGTGGGCCGCCGCGATGGGCCATCCATGGCCCAACACGGCTAAACCGGCGTCCTGCCGGTTTACCCACGCTCCAAAACCTGCGTGAGGCCAGCGTGGTTTAACGGGGCGCCTAAGATCAAGATCAAGATCTACAGCACGGCGGCCTAGTAGCCGACCTGAGTGGTTAGATCAAAAGCGAAAGCGAGGCGGCCTGACAGCCGACCTGATTCTGGAACCTGAACTCAATCAAATGTGGGAGCTGGCTTGCCTGCGATGGCATCTACTGGGTGTCACTGATGCACCGAGTTGTCTGCATCGCAGGCAAGCCAGCTCCCACAGAAAAGCAAAAGCAGTGCGATGCTGGCAGCTGAACTCGGTCAACTTGTGGGAGCGGGCTTGCTCGCGAAGGCGGTGTGCCAGTGACATATGAGCTGACTGACACACCGCATTCGCGAGCAAGCCCGCTCCCACATTTGGAGCTCAGTGCATCAGATAGAGGTGTGTTGCTATGCTTTGATCCGCTTTTGCTTATACCACTCAGGTCGGCTACTAGGCCGCCGCGCTCTGCTTTTGATCTTGATCTGACAGGCCCCGTTAACCACGCCGGCAGAACGCAGGGTTGACCGCAGCAACGGATATACACCCTAAAACCGCAGCCAAAAAAAAGGGCGACCGAAGTCGCCCAAAATGCCTTGCGTGCTCATATAACCCAGAAGAACTTACGGTTCTTTACGCTTATTAGCGTCCTTCCAGATAAAAATTCCAAACCCTACAAAAAACAACACCATGAGGCTGACAGTCAACACTCCGGCAAACACCACATTATCGAAAAACATGACCGGCCTCCTGCACGTGCCCTGTTGCGATAGGGCTAAGTTAATGGAGAAGGCGGATTGGAAAATTGACGGGGATCAATGTCGCCCGCAACGGGGCGTAAAGAAGGGCAATAACTGACCTGCATCAACAGATGCAGGTTGTTTCAACGTTTTTTCGGCTTGTTCTTCGACTTTTTCTTAACTTTGCCAAGTGGCATCGCTTGCTCAAACGCCTGGCGCACTTCATTCAGGCGCTTGTCATTAAGGTCATGCACGCGTTTGGCGCGTTCGGCATTCAGGTCAATCAGCTTGTCGTCATCACTCATGGCTTGGCTTACGTCGTGGCGGGAATGGCTCAATAATGCGGCCTCCCCCGCCCAACGGCAAATCAGCGGGCGACAAAATACAGGGCTTCGCCCAAAATCGGCCCTTTCCACTCGACCCCGGAGGCGCACTCAGGTGGCACTGCACAAGGACCTTCCGCCGCTGCTGGCCCTGCGCGCCTTCGAAGCCGTCGCGCGGCACTTGAGTTTCATCAAGGCGGCGAACGAGCTGTCGGTCACCCAAAGTGCCTTGAGCCACCAGGTGCACAAACTCGAACAGCATTTGGGCAAACCGCTGTTTATCCGACGCACCCGCGCGATTGACCTGACCGCCGACGGCCAACGTTACTACGCCGAAATCCGCCCCGCCCTCGACGCCATCGCCGCCGCCACGCGCAGCCAAAAAACAGCGCCCACTGCCACGGTGCTACGCGTCGGCCTGCTGGCATCCTTCGCCACCCTGTGGCTGGCCCCACGCCTGGCTGGTTTTCTCAACCGTTACCCGCATATCCAGGTCGAGTTGCTGCCGGCGATTCAATTGGCCAACGTCGCTGCGGCCGAAGTGGATCTGGCCATCCGCTATGGCAAAGGCGATTGGCCGGACGTACAAGCCACCCGCCTGATGCCCGAAGTGATCTCACCAGTGTGCAGCCCGGCCTTCAAGGCCGGCCCACTGCACAACGGCGCGTTATTGATGGCCACCTCGCACCGGCCCTTCGAATGGACGGATTGGTCCGCGCATTATCACGTCGACCTCGAGCACCACCCCCGCGTGATGCTGCACGACTACAACATCGTGGTCGAAGCGGCTGTGGCCGGCCAAGGCATCGCCATGGGCCGGCACCGTTTGATCGAGCGCAAGCTGCAGGACGGCAGCCTGGTGGAAGCCTTCGACTGGCCGCCCTATCACAGCGAAATCGGCTACTGGCTGATCGCGCCCCAAGGCCCCGCCAGCGACGCGGCCGAATGTTTCAGCCAATGGTTGAAGGACGCCTGCCGCGACGCGTGAGTTTTTTCGATACGTCAGGTGAGATCTATCCGTTTGTCGCCCGACAGCTCAGCCAACATGCTGAAACCTTCTTGCCCCTAGAGGATTCAACATGCGCGACTCCCTTCACCAACGCGTGCAAGCCCTTGGCCTGACGCTGCCAACGCCCAGCCAGCCGGCGGCCAACTACATCAGCCATGTGATCAGCCAGAACCAGCTGTTTATCTCTGGGCAAATTCCCATGATCGATGGCAAACCCGCCTACATCGGCCGGTTAGGCGAAACCCTCAGCGATGAAGAAGGCGCCCAGGCGGCAGAGTTGGCGGCGCTGGGCCTGTTGGGGCAATTGAGCGATGCCGTCGGTGATGACCTGTCGCGCGTGGTGCGCATTCTGCGCCTGGGTGTGTTCATTGCCAGCAGCGGCGACTTCCAGCGCCAAAGCGTGGTCGCCAACGGCGCATCGAACCTGGTGGTCAACGCCCTGGGTGACAAAGGCCGGCATGTGCGGACTGCCGTCGGGGTGTCCAGCCTGCCGGCCGGCGTGGCGGTGGAGGTTGATGCGATTTTCGAGTTGCAGCCGTGAGCCCGCTCGAAGTTCAGCAGCTGCGCGACGCAACACCCGGCTGCCAGTCGGGCATCGTGCACTTTAACCACGCGGGTGCCTCGCTGCCCAGCCAGGCCACGCTGGACGCAATCATCGACCAGTTGCAACGCGAAGCCCGCGACGGCCCGATGGAGGCCGGCGAGCAGGGTGAAGTGCTGGTAGAAAAAGCCCGGCGCGCAGCCGCGCAATTGCTCAATGCGCCGACCTCGTCGATCGCGTTTGCCAGCAGCGGCTCAAGCGCCTGGAGCATGGCCTTCCAGGCCTTGGGCCCATGGCAACCTGGCGAGCGCATTCTGGTCGGTCGCCACGAATGGGGCGGCAACCTGGCGAGCATGCAACAGGCGGTGCAAGCCGGCGCACGGATAGAAGTCATTCCCTGCGATGAAACCGGCGCAGTCTGCCCAGTGGCGCTGGAGTCGATGATTGATGCCAGGGTCAAGCTGATCGACTTGACCTGGTTGCCGGCCAACGGCGGCCTGATCAACCCTGCCCAGGCGATCGGCGCAGTGGCCAGGCGCCACGCCATTCCCTATTTCATCGACGCCGGCCAAGCGGTCGGCCAACTGCCGGTGGATGTGCAGGCGCTGCACTGCGATGTGCTCAAGTCGGCCGGCCGCAAACACCTGCGTGGGCCCCGCGGCACGGCGTTACTGTATGTGCGACCGGATTTTCTCTCGCAGCTCAACCCCGCCCAGCGCGATGTGTTTTCCGCACCCTGGACCGCCGAAGGCTTCGACCTGCGCGATGACGCCCGGCGTTTTGAAACCAGCGAGGTGTCTTTTGCCTTGTTGGCTGGCTTGGGCAATGCGTTGCAGGAGGTGAATCGACGGGGAGTGGAGCACACGTGGGAAAGGGTCTTACAACTCAGTGAGCGAATCCGTGAAGCATTGCGTCAGCTGCCGGGGGTTTCCCTGCACGACCTGGGCACGGCGCACTCAGGACTGATCGCTTTCAACCTCGCAGGCTGGGACGCCTTCGAACTCAAACGCCGCCTGGGGTTGAAACGAATCAACATCGGCGCAAATGGTGTGGCCTACACACCGCTGGACATGCAGGCGCGAGGGCTGACGAGCGTTGCGCGGGTGTCGGTCAGCCCGCTCAACACCGAACATGACATTGAACGGCTGATCACCGCGCTACGCGAATTGCGTGACTAAACCTCGACGTCCACCCACAGACCCTGGCGCGGCGCATCTTCGATCAGCGGCACCACTGGCACGGTGTTGTCGGCGTTGAGCACATCGCCGGGGATCGCCAGGTGTGCTTCGGGGTCTTCGTCGGCTTCACGCCGGCGCTTCTGCTGTTCCTGCTGGCGGCGTTGTTCCTCGCGCAGCAGCAAGGTTGACTGCTCGGCATCGCCCTTTTTCAGGTCGATCGTGCTTTCGTTGGAGCCCGCTTGCACTGGCACCACGGGCGGGATATCCGGCTTCTGACGCACCGGGTCAAGTTGTGACGTGACCGGCACAACGCTGACGGGCAGCATGGGTGGCAGCATAATAATTATTCTCCTGATCAACAGGCTGTCGGCGGGTTGCAGGGCGACTTGAGCTCAAGCTCGCCAAGCTGTGACCCAGTCGACACTCGCAAGTGCCCGCCACCCGTCGATCCAGCTTTCGAACCCGCGCGTTAACGGAGTAGTTTTTGTCAGAGTCCTTTGGCTGAGGGCCTTGTTCCGTTAAGATAGTCGGCTTTTTCACGGCGGGAGTCAGGCAGCATGGCGCAGCAGTATCAACCGGGGCAACGCTGGATTAGTGACAGCGAAGCAGAGCTGGGGTTAGGCACCGTTCTGGCACAGGACGGCCGCTTGTTGACCGTGCTCTATCCGGCCACTGGCGACACTCGTCAGTATGCGCTACGGAATGCGCCCCTCACTCGCGTGAGGTTTTCGCCGGGTGATTCCATCACCCATTTCGAAGGCTGGAAAATGACCGTACAGGAAGTCGACGACGTCGATGGCCTGCTGGTTTACCACGGCCTCAATGGGCAGAACGAGCAGGTCACCCTGCCGGAAACCCAACTGTCCAACTTCATCCAGTTCCGCCTGGCCAGCGACCGTCTGTTCGCCGGCCAGATCGATCCGCTGGCCTGGTTCTCGCTGCGTTACCACACCCTGGAACACACCAGCCGCCAACTGCAGTCCTCGCTGTGGGGCTTGGGTGGCGTGCGTGCGCAACCTATTGCTCACCAACTGCACATCGCCCGTGAAGTCGCTGACCGTATCGCGCCGCGGGTATTGCTGGCTGACGAAGTGGGCCTGGGCAAGACCATCGAAGCCGGCCTGGTGATCCATCGCCAGCTGCTTTCCGGCCGCGCCAGCCGGGTGCTGATCCTGGTACCGGAAAACCTGCAGCACCAGTGGCTGGTGGAAATGCGCCGCCGCTTCAACCTGCAGGTTGCGCTGTTCGACGAAGAACGCTTCATCGAAAGCGATGCCACCAACCCGTTCGAAGACACCCAGTTGGCCCTCGTGGCCCTGGAATGGCTGGTGGACGACGAGAAGGCCCAGGACGCACTGTTCGCGGCCGGCTGGGACTTGCTGGTGGTCGACGAAGCCCACCACCTGGTCTGGCATGAAGACAAGGCCAGCCCGGAGTATTCGCTGGTCGAGCAACTTGCCGAGGTGATTCCTGGCGTGCTGCTGCTGACCGCCACCCCGGAACAACTGGGCCAGGACAGCCACTTTGCGCGCCTGCGCCTGCTGGACCCGAACCGCTTCCACGACCTGCACGCCTTCCGCGCCGAAAGCGAAAACTATCGCCCGGTGGCCGAAGCCGTGCAGGAGCTGCTGGACAAGGGCCGCCTGTCGCCGACCGCACACAAGACCATCCAGGGTTTCCTCGGCGACGAAGGTGAAGCGCTGCTCACCGCCGTCAACGATGGCGACACCGAAGCCAGTGCGCGCCTGGTGCGTGAGCTGCTTGACCGCCACGGCACCGGCCGCGTGCTGTTCCGTAACACCCGGGCTGCCGTGCAAGGTTTCCCGGAGCGCAAACTGCACGCCTACCCGCTGCCGAACCCGGACGAATACCTCGAGTTGCCGCTGGGCGAACACGCCGAGCTGTACCCGGAAGTCAGCTTCCAGTCGCAGCCGGACGTGGATGAAGAAAACCGCTGGTGGCGCTTCGACCCACGCGTGGAGTGGCTGATCGACCAGCTGAAAATGCTCAAGCGCACCAAAGTGCTGGTGATCTGCGCCCATGCCGAAACCGCCATGGACCTGGAAGACGCCCTGCGCGTGCGTTCCGGCATTCCGGCCACGGTGTTCCACGAGGGCATGAACATCCTCGAGCGTGACCGCGCCGCCGCTTACTTCGCCGACGAAGAGTTCGGCGCGCAGGTGCTGATCTGCTCGGAAATCGGCAGTGAAGGCCGCAACTTCCAGTTCTCCCACCACTTGGTGCTGTTCGACCTGCCGTCCCACCCTGACCTGCTGGAACAGCGGATCGGGCGTCTGGACCGGATCGGTCAGAAGCACGTGATCGAATTGCACGTGCCGTACCTGGAAACCAGCCCGCAGGAGCGCCTGTTCCAGTGGTACCACGAGGCGCTGAACGCGTTCCTCAACACCTGCCCGACCGGCAACGCCCTGCAACATCAGTTCGGCCCGCGTCTGCTGCCGTTGCTGGAAAACGCCGACGATGGCGAGTGGCAAGCCCTGATCGACGAGGCCCGTGCCGAGCGCGAGCGTCTGGAACAAGAGCTGCACACCGGTCGTGACCGCCTGCTGGAACTCAACTCCGGCGGCGCGGGTGAAGGCGATGCACTGGTGGAAGACATTCTTGAGCAAGACGATCAGTTCGCCCTGCCGATCTACATGGAAACCCTGTTCGACGCCTTTGGCATCGACAGCGAAGACCATTCGGAAAACGCGCTGATCCTCAAGCCCAGCGAAAAAATGCTCGACGCCAGCTTCCCGCTGGGCGACGACGAAGGTGTGACCATCACCTACGACCGTAACCAGGCGCTGTCGCGCGAAGACATGCAGTTCATCACCTGGGAACACCCGATGGTGCAGGGCGGCATGGACCTGGTGCTGTCCGGCTCGATGGGCAACACCGCCGTGGCGCTGATCAAGAACAAGGCGCTCAAGCCAGGCACCGTGTTGCTCGAATTGCTGTACGTGAGTGAAGTGGTTGCGCCGCGCTCCTTGCAACTGGGCCGCTACTTGCCACCGGCGGCCTTGCGCTGCCTGCTGGACGCCAATGGCAATGACCTGTCCGGCCGCGTGTCGTTTGAAACCCTGAACGACCAGCTCGAAAGCGTGCCACGCGCCAGCGCCAACAAGTTCGTGCAGGCTCAGCGTGACCAACTCACGCCGCGCATCAATGCCGGTGAAGAGAAGATCACCCCGCGCCACGCCGAGCGAGTGGCCGAGGCCAAGCGCCGCCTGGCGGCGGACACCGACGAAGAGCTGGCGCGCCTGACCGCGTTGCAAGCGGTCAACCCGACCGTGCGTGACAGCGAGCTGGTGGCCCTGCGTCAGCAACGCGAGCAAGGTTTGGCCATGCTCGACAAAGCGGCGCTGCGACTGGAAGCGATTCGGGTGCTGGTGGCGGGTTGATCACCGCCCTGCCCTGTTAAGAAGAAGGCCCGCGTAATGCGGGCCTTTTTTTGTTTGGCTTGAGGGCCTCATCGCGGGCAAGCCCACTCCCACAGTTGGAATGCATTCCCCTGTGGGAGCGGGCTTGCCCGCGATGGCGTCACCTCGGTATCAATCGGTAGCCGCCGCAGCCGGCACCTCAGCCGCCCCCAACCCATCCTTCATGCGCTTGGCATCGCGCACAAAACTGCGCGACGCCTGAAACAGAAACAGCAGGGTCAAAAACAGCGCCACCGGAATCAGGTACATGGCGTCATGCAGCCCCACCGCTTTATAAGCCTCGGTCATCTGCGCCGCCCCATCGGCATACATCGCCGAATGGGCAAAGTGATCAGACAGCCCGCCCACCACAATCGGCCCCATGCCGCCGCCCAACAGGTACAACCCGGCGAAGAACAGCGCCATCGCCGTGGCCCGCAGGCGCGGCTCAACCACGTCCTGAATGGCGGTGTACACGCAGGTATAGAAGTTGTAGGCGAACAACCAGCCCACACTGAACAGCGCCACAAACACACCAATCTCGATGCGTCCGGCGTGCAACGCCCACGCGGTGGTGACGGTGGAAATGATCAAGCTGCAGGCGGCGAACAACAGTCGGCCATTGGCGATTCGCTGATGGATCTTGTCGGCAATCCAGCCGCCCAATGTCAGGCCCACCAGGCCGGTGATGCCCACGATTACGCCAGTGGCAACCGCCGCCTCCTGCAACGGCATCAGGAAATAGCGCTGCAACATCGGCACCAAAAACGAGTTGCACGCATAGGTGGCGAAGTTGAAGCACAGCCCGGCCAGCACCAGCCACAGGAAGGTCGGCACCGCCAGCACGCGGCGGATCGGGCGATCGACGCGCTCCTGCGAGACCTGCACGGTTTCGGCCGCGCCGCGCTTGGGTTCCTTGATATAGAACATGAACACCGCGAGGATCAGCCCCGGCACGGCGGCGATAAAGAACGGTGCGCGCCAACTGTCGAACGCCTTGACCATCGCGCCGATGGTGAAGAACGCCAGCAGCAGGCCCAACGGCAGGCCCAGCATGAAAATACCCATGGCGCGGGCGCGACGGTGAGCGGGAAACAGGTCGCCGATCAGCGAGTTGGCCGCCGGCGCATAGCTGGCTTCGCCGATGCCAATGCCCATGCGCACCAGCAGGAAGGTCCAAAAACTGCCGACCAGGCCGTTGAGTGCGGTCAGCCCGCTCCAGGCAAACAAGCCCCAGCCCATCAGTTTGCTGCGCGAACCGGTGTCGGCCATGCGCCCCAGCGGCAAACCGGCAATGGCGTAGACGATGGTGAAGGCGGTGCCGATGATGCCGAGCTGAAAGTCGCTCAGGTGCCATTCCATACGAATGGGTTCGATGATGATCGCGGGGATGGTGCGGTCGAAGAAATTGAACAGGTTGGCCAGGAACAGCAGGAACAGAATGCGCCAGGCATTCGCCGCTTGGGTCGAGTTCTGCATGGGTCCGTCTCTTTTATTGTTATGAGAGCTGCGATGCCCGATGCATCCTGCCCGGTACCTGCAACATAGTCAGGCAGGTGCCGGTTGTCTGTAATGATTCGTAAAGCTGATAGGGCATGATTTCGCCCGGTATCACGGGACTTCGCCTACAAAAATATAAGTTCACGCCCCCCTTCCCAACGGCAACGCCAAGGATAGAATGGCGAGCCTTCCGTAACACCCACATCCTACTTTTCTTATCGATGACGCCCATGTCCGAAGCCAGTCCGTGTCTGAGTTGCGGTGCCTGCTGTTCACACTTTCGTGTGTCTTTCTTCTGGGGTGAGTGCGCCTCATCGGGGGGCACCGTGCCCGATGACCTGGTGGTGCAGATCAACCCCACGCGCGTGGCGATGATCGGCACCGACCAGAAACCCGCGCGTTGCTGCAGCCTTGAGGGTGAAGTCGGCAAAGGCACCCGTTGCACGATCTATGAGCAGCGTTCGAGCCCGTGTCGCGAGTTCGACGCGTCGTGGAGCCAGGGCGAACAGAACGTCGATTGCGACACGGCACGCGCCGCCTTTGGCTTGCCGCCCCTCGAGGCGCCTTTCGAGTTCGACCTGCCGATCAGCGCTTAGCAGCAAACGCTATGGCGAGCATGCCAAAATCATTCAGAGCAAAGTGCCATTATTCCTGGCAAATCCCGCAAGGCTTCTATACTCGAGGTCATAAGCCATTGCTGTAGGCAATGACGTACTGACTTTGACGGGACATGCTATGGAATGGCGAGGTATGTATTTTTTTACCGAGCTTCCAGATAACGGGCATTTATTACTCAATTGCAGTCATAACCCCTTTCTGGTGCTGCTGGCGTACTTGGTCGCTTGTGCAGCAGGGTTCGGAACCTTGGACATGGCCGAGCGCGTCGGCCACGTGGAAGACCCTACTGCCCGCCGCCACTGGCGCTGGCTGGGGGCGGGATGCCTGGCAGGCGGCATCTGGTCGACTCACTTCATCAGCATGCTGGCCTTTCAGGCACCTATTGCCATTCATTACGAACTGCTCATGACGTTCGCCTCGCTGGTGATCGCCCTGATTGCCTCGTTGTTTGCCATGCAAACCCTCAGTCACGCTCATTTGCGCTTTCACCAATACCTGCTGGCATCGGTATGGATGGGACTGGGCATTGCCTTGATGCACTACGTCGGCATGTCGGCCATGCGCTCCCAGGCCCAGGTGTACTTCGACTCGGGGCTGTTTTTGGCGTCGGTGGGCATCGCCATTGGCGCCAGCCTGGCCGCGTTGCTGCTGTCGTGCTACCTGCGCAACGGCACCGGGGTGTTCCATCAATTGCTCAAATACGCCGCCAGCCTGGTGCTGGGCGCCGGCATCCTGAGCATGCACTTCACCGGCATGGCTGCCATGCAAATGATGGTGCCCAACGGTGCGGACCTCGCGTTGCCACTGGACAACAACCCCATCCAGCTTGGCCTGTCCGTGGCCGTGATCACCCTGTTGGTGATCGGCAGCAGCGTCAGTGCAGCACTGGCCGACAAAAAACTGCAGCACAAGGAACGCGACCTGCGCCGGGTCAACGCGCTGCTCAGCGAACTGGACCAGGCCCGCGCCTCGCTGCAACAGGTCGCGCATTTTGATGCGCTGACCACCCTGCTCAACCGTCGCGGTTTCAATCAGATTTTCGCGGAGAAAGTCGCCGAAAAAACTGCAAGCCACGGCATGATGGCGGTGATTTTCCTCGATATCGACCACTTCAAGCGCATCAACGACAGCCTTGGGCATGATGCCGGCGACCAGTTACTCACCGTGTTGGCCGGGCATATCAAAGGGTCGGTGCGCAGCCATGACGATGTGGTCGCGCGCTTTGGCGGCGATGAGTTCTGCATTCTCATCAGCATTCACCATCGCGACGAAGCGCGGCATATGGCGCAGCGCATCATGCAGAAGATGAAAGAGCCGATCGAGCTGGCCGGCCGGCGCATGGTGATGACCACCAGCATCGGCATCAGCCTGTTCCCCGATGACGGCCTGACCTGTGAGGAGCTGCTGAAAACCGCCGACCTGGCGCTTTACCAGTCCAAAGACACCGGGCGCAACAGCCTGAACTTTTTCAGTTCTAACCTCAAAACCCGCGCGTTCCTCGAACTGCAACTGGAAGAAGAGCTGCGCGCCGCCCTGCGCACGCGCAACCAGCTGGTCCTGTTTTACCAGCCGATCTTCGACATGAAACTCGGCAAGGTTACCCGCCTGGAAGCCCTGGTGCGCTGGCAACACCCGCAACACGGGCTGCTGGCGCCGGACCGGTTTATCGCCATTGCCGAAAGCAACGGGCTGATTGCCGAACTGGACCACTGGGTATTACGCCAGGCGTGCCACGATTTGAGCCTGCTGTCTGACCGCGGCTATACCGAACTGACCATGGCCGTGAACTGCTCGGCCCTCAACCTGGCGCGTGACGAACTGGCGGATGAAATCGAAGACGCCCTGCGCTTCGCCGGCATCGCCGCCGGACGCCTGGAGTTGGAAGTCACCGAAAACGCCCTGATGGGCAACATCAGCAGCACGCTCGCGCTGTTGCGGCAAATCCGAGCACTGGGCGTGTCGCTGGCAATTGATGACTTCGGCACTGGCTACTCGTCACTGGCTTATCTCAAGCGCCTGCCGCTCAACACGCTGAAGATCGACCGTTCCTTTATCCAGGACATTCCCAAATCGACTGCCGATATCGAGATCGTCCAGGCGATTATCGGCATGGCTCACACGCTGCACCTGCACGTTGTCACCGAAGGCGTGGAAACCCAGGCGCAATTCGAACTGCTGCTCAACCATGGATGTGACTTCATTCAGGGCTACCTGCTGAGCCCAGCGGTGCCTTTGAGCGATGTGGTCGGCGTGATCCAGGGCATCCAGATGCGTAACCCGCTCTACCCTTTCAGCGTGGAAGGCAGCAAAGACACCACGCCGCCCAAAGACCTTGTCACAGGCCGTATCGGCCCACCTTCGATTGTCAGGCCAATTCGTTAACGCCGAATATTTCGGCATTTAGCCATCATTTGCCTGAAGAAGGCCGACGAACGAGCGGTTCATCAGCGTCCACGTGGTGTTGCTCATCGGATGGGGAATACCAAGGTTATTTCGTTGAATAACCATACTGGCAAGACGGCTTAGACCGAGTTGCGGCTATCGCAGGCAAGCCAGCTCCCACACTTGGAACGCATGTCAAATGTGGGAGCTGGCTTGCCTGCGATAGCGGTCTGCCAGTCACGTCAGACCGTCATCTTTGCCACACCCAGAAACAATTCCTTGAGCCTTCGGCCCCGCGCACAACTGTTCCCGTGACGCGCACGTCACCCTCACCTGTGACCTTTCTCTACGGCAAGATGCCATCACGGCGCCGGCGGTTACTCCGCTACACACTTGCAGGGGACCGAGCAGTGCACCTTTTTAGCGCATCCGTTTCTTACGCCGCCCTTTCCTGGATCAGAATCCACGGCGAAACCACCACCGCCCACAGGCTTGGATCTCTCTCGACCAGGTCCAATGCCCGCGTCGCAGACACCTCGCCAAGGCTCCCTGCAGCCAGCCACGCGGCGACTTTGTCGCGGTTATCCTCGGCCATCCCCTCGGCGGCTTCGATCAAATCCAGGCCGGCGTCGACCCACAATAGGGCACCCTTGGCAAAGAACGGCTCGAGCTCCTTCCAGGAAATTTCGGCGGTTTCACCGAGCAGCTTGGCATAGAGGGTGCTAGGTTCTTGCGTCATGGGAATTCACCTGAATAAAAAATCGGCGCAATCATAGCGTCAGGCGTCAGGCAGAAAAACCCAGTTGCAAATGAGGCACCGAACGAAAGTGTCAGGAAAGCCAAGGATTGCCCGAAACTCTGGCAGCACCCCGCCGCAATTCTGTCTTTTTCTTTCGTTAAAGCGACACCCCCGGCGTTTGCCCCCAGCAGCCAGCTTTTCAAGCGATCAACCGGCGCTCTACACTGTACCGGTACAGTTGCCAGGGCAATGCCGGGGGGATATCCGAGATATCTGATCCGGTTCTGCAGCTCACAAGGCCGCTAGAACTATAAAAAATACAACAGTAAGAGTGGAGCACTATGAATAAGGCTACTAAGCAGATTTCCAAACTGTTTGCCGCTATGGTCCTGGCTGGGGTTGCCGGCCATTCGTTCGCAGCCGACACCATCAAGATCGGTATCGCAGGTCCAAAAACCGGCCCTGTGACGCAATACGGCGACATGCAATTCATGGGTGCCAAGCAGGCAATCGCCGACATCAACGCCAAGGGCGGCGTCGACGGCAAAATGCTTGAAGCCAAAGAATACGACGACGCTTGCGATCCGAAACAAGCCGTTGCCGTAGCCAACAAAGTGGTCAACGACGGCGTCAAGTTCGTGGTCGGTCACCTTTGCTCCAGCTCCACTCAGCCAGCAACCGACATCTACGAAGACGAAGGCGTGATCATGATCACTCCGGCGGCTACCAGCCCGGAAATCACCGCCCGTGGTTATAAACTGGTATTCCGTACCATCGGCCTGGACAGCGCCCAGGGCCCGGCAGCCGGCAACTACATCGCCGACTTCGTGAAGCCAAAGGTGGTTGCCGTACTGCACGACAAACAGCAATACGGTGAAGGCATCGCGACTGCTGTTAAACAGACCCTTGAGAAGAAAGGCGTGAAAGTCGCTGTCTTCGAAGGCCTGAACGCCGGCGATAAAGACTTCTCCTCGATCATCCAGAAGCTCAAGCAAGCCAACGTCGACTTCGTCTACTACGGCGGCTACCACCCAGAGCTGGGCCTGATCCTGCGCCAAGCCAAGGAAAAAGGCCTGAACGCCAAGTTCATGGGCCCGGAAGGCGTCGGCAACGACTCCATCTCGCAAATTGCCCAGGACGCTTCCGAAGGCCTGCTGGTAACCCTGCCTAAATCCTTCGACACCGACCCTGCCAACAAAGCCATTGTTGAAGAGTTCGCCAAGAACAAACAGGACCCAACCGGTCCGTTCGTGTTCCCGGCTTACTCTGCGGTTGAAGTCATCGCCGGCGGTATCGCTGCCGCGAAGAGCGAAGACACCGCCAAGGTGGCAGCTGCCATCCACGCAGGCACTTTCAAGACCCCTACCGGCGATCTGAGCTTTGACGCCAAGGGCGACCTGAAGGACTTCAAGTTCGTGGTCTACCAATGGCACTTCGGTAAACCAAAAACCGAAGTTTCCCCTCAGTAAGCCAGGCGTACTGGTCAACAAGCCCACTGTGAGAGCAGTGGGCTTTGTTTTACGAGGTTTATGGGCCTGTCACCCGCGATCCGGGCGCTGGCTCACCTGAAAATCTTAAAACCGTCACCAGCGGTTCGCTGGCAAACGCTTTGTGCAAATGTGCTCATAGAACACAGCGCAGGGCCGGAACATGACTCCACCAGTGAAATGCGTATCGGGTTTTTAGGAGCGCTGTAATGCCTGAGATCTATCATTTTTTCCAACAGCTGGTTAATGGCCTGACCATTGGCAGCACCTATGCCTTGATAGCCATTGGCTACACAATGGTTTACGGCATCATTGGAATGATCAACTTCGCCCATGGCGAGGTGTACATGATTGGTTCCTACGTGGCCTTCATCGCCCTTGCCGGGCTGGCCATGATGGGTATCCACTCCCTGCCGCTGTTGATGACCGCCGCGTTTATCGCGTCGATTGTTGTAACCAGTGCCTACGGCTACAGCATCGAGCGGGTTGCCTATCGTCCCTTGCGTGGCAGCAACCGTTTGATCCCGCTGATTTCCGCCATCGGCATGTCGATATTCCTGCAGAACACTGTATTGCTGTCCCAGGACTCCAAGGACAAGTCCATTCCCAACCTGATTCCGGGGAGCATCTCCTTCGGCCCAGGTGGCGCACAAGAAGTGCTGATTTCCTACATGCAGATCCTGGTGTTCGTCGTCACGCTGGTGGCGATGCTGGGCCTGACGCTGTTCATTTCCCGCTCCCGTCTGGGGCGCGCCTGCCGGGCCTGCGCCGAAGACATCAAGATGGCCAACCTGCTGGGCATCAACACCAACAACATCATTGCCTTGACCTTCGTCATCGGTGCTGCGCTGGCGGCCGTCGCGGCGGTGCTGCTGAGCATGCAGTACGGCGTGATCAACCCCAACGCCGGTTTCCTGGTAGGCCTCAAGGCCTTTACCGCGGCGGTTCTGGGCGGCATCGGCAGTATTCCGGGCGCCATGCTCGGCGGTCTGGTGCTGGGCGTGGCTGAAGCCTTTGGTGCCGATATTTTCGGCGACCAATACAAGGATGTGGTGGCGTTCGGCCTGTTGGTTCTGGTGCTGTTGTTCCGTCCGACCGGCATTCTGGGCCGTCCGGAGGTTGAGAAAGTATGAGCAGATATCTTAAATCGGCGTTTTTCAGCGCCTTGCTGGTATGGGCCGTGGCCTTTCCGGTACTCGGCCTCAAGCTGAGCATTGTCGGCATCAACCTGGAAGTGCATGGCACCGGTCCCGTCACCCTGACCATCATCGCCCTGTGCTCGGTGCTGATGTTCCTGCGCGTGCTGTTCACCCAGCAGGTCGGTGCGTTGTTCAAGGGCAACCGTGGGCCATTGGTATCACCCAAGGTCAGCCAGTTCCTGACCCTGCCGCGCACCCAGCGCTACATCATCATCGGCCTGATCGTGGCCGCGTTGATCTGGCCGTTCTTCGGCTCACGCGGCGCGGTGGATATCGCGACGCTGATCCTGATCTACGTGTTGCTGGGCCTGGGCCTGAACATCGTGGTAGGCCTGGCCGGTTTGCTCGACCTGGGGTATGTGGGCTTCTACGCCGTGGGTGCCTACACCTACGCGTTGCTCTCGCATTACCTGGGCTGGGGCTTCTGGATCTGCCTGCCGCTGGCGGGTATGGCGGCGGCCACGTTCGGCTTCCTGCTGGGCTTCCCGGTGCTGCGCCTGCGTGGTGACTACCTGGCAATCGTGACCCTGGGCTTCGGTGAAATCATCCGACTGTTCCTGCGTAACCTCACCGATATCACCGGCGGCCCCAACGGCATCAGCAGCATCCCCAAGCCGACGTTCTTCGGGCTGTCGTTCGACCGCACCGCCGCCGAGGGCATGCAGACTTTCCACGAGTACTTCGGGATCGACTACAACCCGGTGAGCAAAGTGGTGTTCCTGTACCTGGTGGCGTTGTTGCTGGCACTGGCGGCACTGTTCGTGATCAACCGTCTGCTGCGCATGCCGATCGGGCGGGCGTGGGAAGCGTTGCGCGAAGATGAGATCGCCTGCCGTGCACTGGGCATGAACCCGACCGTCATCAAACTTTCGGCCTTCACCCTCGGGGCAACATTCGCCGGTTTCGCCGGCAGCTTCTTCGCGGCGCGCCAAGGCCTGGTGACCCCGGAGTCGTTCACCTTTATCGAGTCGGCGATCATCCTCGCCATCGTCGTACTGGGTGGCATGGGCTCGCAGCTGGGCGTGATCCTGGCGGCTATCGTAATGATCCTGCTGCCGGAGATGATGCGAGAGTTCAGCGAATACCGCATGTTGATGTTCGGCGCCATGATGGTGCTGATGATGATTTGGCGTCCCCAAGGTCTGCTGCCGATGCAACGCCCACACATGGAGCTGCGCAAATGAGCCGCGAGATCCTGAAAGTCGACAACTTGAGCATGCGCTTCGGCGGTTTGCTGGCGGTCAACGGCGTGGCCCTGACCGTGAAAGAGAAACAGGTGGTGGCGCTGATCGGCCCCAACGGCGCCGGCAAAACCACGGTGTTCAACTGCCTCACCGGCTTCTACAAACCGAGCGGTGGCAGCATCCTGCTGGACGGCCAGCCGATCCAGGGCCTGGCCGGCCACGAGATCGCCCGCAAGGGCGTGGTGCGCACCTTCCAGAACGTGCGGTTGTTCAAGGACATGACGGCGGTCGAGAACCTGTTGATTGCCCAGCACCGTCACTTGAACACCAACTTCTTTGCTGGCCTGTTCAAGACCCCGGCGTTTCGCAAGAGCGAGCGCGAGGCCATGGAATACGCCGAGTACTGGCTGGACAAGGTCAACCTCACCGAGTTCGCCAACCGCCCTGCCGGCACCCTGGCCTACGGTCAGCAACGTCGCCTGGAAATCGCCCGCTGCATGATGACCCGCCCGCGGATCCTCATGCTCGACGAACCGGCTGCCGGCCTGAACCCCAAGGAAACCGAGGACCTCAAGGCGCTGATCAGCGTGTTGCGTGAGGAAAACAACGCCACTGTGCTGTTGATCGAACACGACATGAAACTGGTCATGAGCATTTCCGACCACATCGTGGTGATCAACCAGGGCACGCCGCTGGCCGACGGGACACCGGAACAGATCCGCGACAATCCTGAAGTGATCAAAGCCTATTTGGGGGAAGCGTAAAATGCTGCAATTCGAAAACGTTTCCACTTTTTACGGCAAGATCCAGGCCCTGCACAGCGTCAACGTGGAAGTGCGCCAAGGTGAAATCGTCACGCTGATCGGTGCCAACGGCGCCGGCAAATCCACCTTGCTGATGACTTTGTGCGGTTCGCCGCAGGCCCACAGCGGCAGCATCCGCTACATGGGTGAAGAGCTGGTGGGGCAACAGTCCTCGCAGATCATGCGCAAGAGCATTGCAGTGGTGCCCGAAGGCCGCCGCGTGTTCTCGCGCCTGACCGTCGAGGAGAACCTGGCCATGGGCGGGTTCTTCACCGACAAGGGCGACTACCAGGAGCAGATGGACAAGGTGTTGCACCTGTTCCCCAGGCTCAAGGAACGCTTCAGCCAGCGCGGCGGCACCATGTCCGGCGGCGAGCAGCAAATGCTCGCCATTGGCCGTGCGCTGATGAGCAAGCCCAAGCTGTTGCTGTTGGACGAACCGTCCCTGGGCCTGGCCCCGATCATCATCCAGCAGATCTTCGACATCATCGAACAGCTGCGCAAGGACGGTGTAACGGTGTTCCTGGTCGAGCAAAACGCCAACCAGGCGCTGAAAATCGCCGACCGCGCCTACGTGCTGGAAAACGGCCGGGTGGTGATGCAGGGCACAGGTGAGCAGTTGCTCACGGATCCGAAGGTACGGGAGGCTTACCTCGGGGGCTAATACCATCCGGTTGCTGTATGAACTGGATCTAAATGTGGGAGCGGGCTTGCTCGCGAATGCGGTGTCTCAGTTAAGTTTCTATCGACTGACGCCCTGCATTCGCGAGCAAGCCCGCTCCCACATTTGCTTTGTGTGACGCTTAAATTTTGCGTTTCTTGAAATTATTGTCGTCGGACTTGTAACGAAATTCGCCCTGCCGCCTCTAGTGGAGTAAGCAGGCAATCAAGCTCGCTACCTCAACCCACCGCAGGAGTTACACCATGACCACTAAACTGTCCGCCGCTACCCTGATCCTGGCCCTCGGCTCTGCTCTGAGCCTGTCCGCAATGTCCAACATGGCCCACGCCGACGACGCCAAGATGGACAAATGCTTCGGCGTCGCTGAAGCCGGCAAGAACGATTGCGCTGCGGGCGCCGGCACTTCCTGCGCCGGCACCTCGAAAGTCAAAGACCAGGCCAATGCCTGGAAACTGGTCCCGGCCGGCACTTGCGCTAAAACCCCAAGCTCCACCTCGCCGACCGGTTTCGGCCAGGCAGCCGCCTTCACCGCCAAGTCCTGAAACAGCCCGCAGCCTGAGTACTGATGATGACGCTTTTACCCCAACACACGGTCTCACCGGCTCAGGTGCCCGGCCTCCCCTATCGGGCCGGGCTGGGGCTGAAGAACGAGCACTTTATTGAAGTGCTCGATACCTCGCCCGATATCGGTTTTTTTGAAGTGCACGCCGAAAACTACATGGTGGCCGGCGGGCCGTTCCATCATTACCTGGGGTTGATCCGCGAGCAGTACCCGCTGTCACTGCACGGCGTGGGCCTGTCCATCGGCGGCGAAGGCCCGCTCAACCGTGAGCACCTGGCACGGTTGGCCTTGCTGATCGAACGCTATCAACCCCACTCGTTTTCCGAACACCTGGCCTGGTCGAGCCACGGCCCGGTGTTTCTCAATGACTTGCTGCCCCTGGCCTACGACGCCGCCACACTGAACCGGGTGTGCGAGCACATCGATCAGGTGCAAAGCACGCTCAAGCGGCCGATGCTGCTGGAAAATCCATCGACCTATCTGCAATTCGAGCGCTCCACCCTGGACGAAACGGACTTCATCAGCGAGGTTATCCGCCGCACGGGCTGCGGCCTGCTGCTGGACGTCAACAACGTTTATGTGTCGTGCATCAATCACCAGCGCGAGCCGCTTTCCTACATCGACGCGCTGCCATTACACGCCGTTGGGGAGATACATCTGGCGGGTTTTGCCGAAGACACTGACAGCCTGGGCGATCGCCTGTTGATCGACGACCATGGCGCGCCCATCGATAACGCGGTATGGCAGTTATACGAACAGGTACTCACGCGCACGGGCCCAATGGCCACGCTGATCGAGCGGGATAACCAGGTGCCTGCGTTCAGTGTGCTGCATGCCGAAGCTCAACACGCCGACTGGCATCTGTCGCAGGTGAACGTATGAGCCATCACGCTGCGTTTGCCGACGCCTTGATCGATCCCGACCTGGCGTGCCCCGACGGCTTGTTCAGCCGCAATGGCGCCGACCCGGCCAGCCGTTTTGCGGTGTATCGCAACAATGTCCACAGCGCGTTGATCAACGCGTTGGCGACCGCTTACCCGGTGACCTTGCAGTTGGTCGGCGATGAGTTTTTTCGCGCCATGGCCGGCCTGTTTGTACAGGCATGCCCGCCCACCAGCCCGCTGATGAGCGAGTACGGCAGCGCGTTCGCAGGGTTTATTCAGGCCTTTGAGCCGGCGGCCAGCGTGCCCTACCTGGCTGACGTCACAAGGCTCGAGCGCTTGCGGGTTTGCGCCTACCACGCGGCAGATACCCAGCCGCTGGACCAGCAAGCCATTCTCCAAACGCTGCAAGGCCAGACAGTCCTGGGCAACCTGCGCCTGCACCTGCATCCATCCCTGGCCACCCTGAATAGCGCTTATGCGGTGGTGGCCGTTTGGGCTGCGCACCAGACCGAAGGTGGCCTGGCCACTCTGAATCCCTGGCACGCCCAAAGCGCGCTGGTGTTACGCCAAGGCTTGGCGGTCAAGGTATTCGCCATCGACAGCGGCTCGGTCGCGTTCATCGACAGCCTGAATCACGGCGCGGCACTGGAGACGGCGGTGCAGCACGCGCTTGAAGCGTCGGCGCAGTTCGACCTGAACCAATGCCTGGCCCTGTTGATCAGCCACGACGCCATCACTCATTTGCACCTGGAACAAAAGGTCTTGCCATGAACACATTCCCTTCGAGTCTGGTCAATCGGGTCATCGCACTGTTCGAGAAAATCCCCTACAGCCTGATCGCCTTTCTCGCACGATTTTCCATTGCCGCGGTGTTCTGGAAATCAGGGCAGACCAAGGTCGAGGGCTTTGCCATCGACTTGATCAGCGGCACGTTCCAATTCGGCGAGCCGCGTCTTGCGGCGTCCACACTGCCGCTGTTTCGCAGTGAATACCACGTGCCCTTGCTGTCACCGGAAGTCGCCGCGCACATGGCGGCGTTTGCCGAGCATTTCTTCCCGGTGCTGATCCTGGTGGGCTTTGCCACGCGGTTCTCGGCCCTGGCCCTGATCGGCATGACCTTGACCATTCAACTCTTCGTTTATCCGGACGCCTACCCGACCCACGGCACCTGGATCACCGTGCTGCTGCTGTTGGTCGCCAAGGGCCCGGGCTGCCTGTCCATCGACCATTTGATTGCACGCCGCTACCGCTGAAGACGGTCCAGGGCCTCGCCGCCGCGCTTAAACCAATCCACCAGGTAATCAGCCAGCACCTGGGTGCGACGCGGCAAACCACCCTGATAAGGGTGAACCAGGTACATCGGCATGCTCCGCGTCTGATAATCGCGCAGGAGCCAGCGCAATCTCCCGTCAGCCAGTTCCGCGGGTAACACGTAGGACGGCAGGCGGGCGATCCCGGCGCCAACCAGTGCGGCCTTCTTCAACAGGTTGTAATGGTTGGAGGCAAAGGTGCCACTGACCCGTACTCGCAGCAGTTCGTGCTGCTGGTGATACAGCCATTCTTCACGCCCGCTGTAGTGGCTGTTGAGCAGGCAGGTGTGCGTCGCCAGGTCTGCCGGGGTCAGCGGCTCGCCGTGTTGCTCCAGGTAGGCCGGGCTGGCGCAGGTCATTTCATGCCAGGCCAGCAGCGGTTTGGCCACCAGGCGCTCATGTTCGGTGGCGCCGGAACGCACGCCCAAGTCAAACCCATCCCGCGCCAGGTCTCGGTAGTTATTGTTCAATTCCAGTTCGATCTGCACTTGGGGGTACTGCTTGGAGAACTCCAGCAGCAAGCCATCGAAGAAGGTTTCTCCCAACGACACCGGAACCGTCATACGCACTGGCCCGGCCAAATCGTCCTTGAGCCGCGCCAATGCCTGACGGGCGCGTTCCACTTGGACCACCAGCGCCTGAGCCTGGGGCAACAGCGCTGCACCGGCTGCGGTCAGGCTGAGCTTGCGGGTGGTGCGGTGCAGCAACACCACGCAAAACTGCGCCTCCAACTGGCTGATACGCTTGGACAACTGGCCCTTGCTGCACCCCAGTTGCTCGGCCGCCAGGGTGAAACTGCCGGCTTCGATCAGAACGGCAAAGGCCGCCAGGTCATCCATCTCGCTCATGGATTGTTTCCATTTGAAAACCAAAGGTTGCCTATTAGCACGTTTATCCACCTGAAAAGCCACACTAGACTGAACCTTCACTTACCCGTGGAGGAACAGCACGATGAAAATTCTATTGATTGGCGCCAGCGGCACGGTCGGCTCGGCAGTCAAGGCAGAACTGGTTCAGCGTCACGAAGTGATCAGCATCGGTCGCACACGCGGCGATTTCCAAGTGGATATCAGTGACAGCGCGTCGATCCGCAAGCTGTTTGAGCAGACCGGCAAGTTCGATGCCCTGATCTGCGCGGCCGGTAGCGTGAATTTCGTGGCGCTGGGTGAAATGAGCGAAAGCGATTTTGAACTGGGCCTGCGCGACAAGCTGATGGGCCAGGTCAACCTGCTGCTGATCGGCCGCGAATATGCCAACGACGGCGCCTCGTTCACTTTCACCAGCGGCATCCTCAACCGTGACCCGATCCGTACCGGCGCCTCGGCCGCATTGGTCAATGGCGCAATTGACGCCTTCGTCAAAGCCGCGGCGATCGAATTGCCACGCGGCCTGCGCGTCAACGCCGTGAGCCCGACGGTCCTGCTGGAAGCCATGGGCAGCTATGCCCCGTATTTCCGCGGTTACAAACCGGCTCCGGGTGCCGACGTGGCACTGGCCTACGCCAAAAGCGTAGAAGGCTTGCAGACCGGCCAGACGTTTATCGTCGGCTGAATCCGGCGTCTGTCAGATTTGCCTGAAGCAGGGCGCTGGGGTTGTGGTGCGGCCTCAGCCTGCGTAACGTGGCGGCACTTGTTTGGAGACCCGATAAATGCGCGCCGCCCGTACCCTAGTTCTGTTTGCCCTGCTGCCTCTGTTCACCGCTTGCCAGATGTTCGAGAGCGAGCCGGCAAAGCCGTCTACCGCCGGGTTGACCCGCATGCAGGGTGAATTGACGGCCGTTGACGGCAAGCTGTTGTTCCAGCCTTGCGGTGACAAACGCAACTACGTGGTCAACGACGCCGGCGGCACCAGCATCCTGCAGGAAGCCGCCTCACTGGCTGGCCAACAGGGCGCATTGTTTGCCGACTTGCGCGGCAAGTTCTCCGGGGTTGCCACTGGCACCCAGGGGTCGGTAGAGCTGCAACAGCTTTATCGCATGGAGCGTTCGACCTCGGCCTGCAACGACCCGGACTTCAAGCGCATGGTGCTGCGCGCCAATGGTCATAAACCCGCCTGGGCGATGAATGTGACCGCCAAGGGCATGGTGCTGGAGCGCGAAGGTCAGCCACCCTTGGCGGTGCCTTTTGTGGAAGAGCAACTGGGCGACGGCCGTTTCAACCTGATGACCGAAGCCAATAACCAGCACATCGAACTCTGGGTCGCGCCGCAGCGTTGCATCGACAGCGTCAGCGGCAGCCTGCAACACATGACCGCCGAATTGCGCGTCAACGGCCAAGTGCAGCGTGGTTGCGCGGCATTCGGCGGTTCTCGCGACGACTGATTCGGCCCAACGCTGTTTTAACGTGTCGGAAAACCGCCTTTGGGGCTTATAATCGCCGGTTTGCAAAACAGCCGGCCTTTTTGTCTGCCGCCTACCGGATCCCGTCATGTTACGAATCACCGAACTCAAGCTGCCCATCGACCATCCCGAAGAAGACCTGCGGCCTGCCATCGTGCAGCGCCTGGGCATCGCCAGTGATGACCTGCTCGATTTCACCCTGTTCAAACGCAGCTATGACGCCCGCAAAAAGTCGTCGGAGCTGTGCTTCATCTACACCATCGACCTGAACGTGAAAGGCGAAGCCGCCCTGTTGCTCAAGTTCGCCGATGACCGCAACGTCAACCCGGCGCCGGATGTCAGCTACAAGGTGGTGGGTCAGGCGCCGGAAGGCCTGGTCGAACGGCCAATCGTGGTGGGGTTTGGTCCGTGCGGGATCTTCGCCGGGCTGCTGCTCGCGCAGATGGGCTTCAAGCCGATCATCCTCGAGCGCGGCAAGGAAGTGCGCCAGCGCACCAAAGACACCTGGGGCCTGTGGCGCAAAAACGTGCTCAACCCCGAGTCCAACGTGCAGTTTGGTGAAGGCGGCGCCGGGACCTTCTCCGACGGCAAACTCTACAGCCAGATCAAGGACCCGAAATTCCACGGTCGCAAGGTCCTGCACGAGTTCGTCAAGGCCGGTGCGCCGGAAGAGATCCTCTACGTCAGCAAGCCGCACATCGGCACGTTCCGCCTGACCGGCGTGGTCGAAAACATGCGCCAGCAGATCATCGCCCTGGGCGGTGAAGTGCGTTTCGAACAGCGCGTTACCGATGTGCTGATCGAAGACGGCCAGCTGAACGGCGTGGTTATCGACGGTGGCGAGCAACTGCTCTCCAAGCACGTGATCCTGGCCCTGGGCCACAGCGCCCGCGACACCTTCCGAATGCTGCACGGGCGTGGTGTGTACATGGAGGCCAAGCCGTTCTCGGTGGGCTTCAGGATTGAACACCCGCAATCGCTGATCGACGCGGCGCGCCTGGGCAAATACGCCGGGCATCCGAAACTCGGCGCGGCCGACTACAAGCTGGTGCACCACGCCAAGAACGGCCGCTCGGTCTACAGCTTCTGCATGTGCCCGGGCGGCACGGTGGTGGCGGCCACGTCCGAGCCGAACCGCGTGGTAACCAACGGCATGAGCCAGTACTCGCGTAACGAACGCAATGCCAACTCCGGCATCGTCGTCGGCATCACGCCGGAGGTGGATTACCCGGGTGGCCCGCTGGCGGGTATCGAGTTGCAGGAGCGCCTGGAGTCCCACGCCTACATCCTCGGCGGCAGCAACTACGAGGCCCCGGCGCAACTGGTGGGGGATTTCATCGCGGGCAAGCCGTCCACGGCCATCGGCAGCGTGGAACCGTCCTACAAGCCCGGTGTGTCGCTGGGTGACTTGGCCCTGGCCTTGCCGGACTTTGCCATCGAAGCAATTCGTGAAGCGTTGCCGGCGTTCGAGAAGCAGATCAAAGGCTACTCGTTGCACGATGCGGTGCTGACCGGGATCGAGACGCGCACGTCCTCGCCGCTGCGGATTACCCGTAACGAGTCGATGCAGAGCTTGAACGTGAAAGGTTTGTTCCCGGCCGGTGAAGGTGCGGGTTATGCCGGTGGGATTCTGTCAGCGGGCGTTGACGGAATTCGGATTGCCGAGGCGCTGGCGCGGGATATGTTGGGCATCGAGGCCTAAGCACTCTGTTACAGCCAACCCCGATCAAAGGTGGGAGCTGGCTTGCCTGCGATGGCGGTGGTTCAGTCGATAAGTTCGGCGACTGAGACTCTGCCATCGCAGGCAAGCCATCTCCCACATTGGTTTTTGCCGGTGTTCAGATGTTTGCGCGCAGGATTGTCTCCGGCAACGGCTCACCGCGTTCAACACTGGCCGCAACAGCCGCAATCAGCCCGCTCAACGCATAACCTTGCCCGGCGAGCCACGCCTGATCGTAGTAAGTAGTGGCGTACCGCTCTCCCCCGTCACACAAAATCGCCACGATCGACCCAGACTCCCCTGCCGCTTGCATCTGCTGGGCCGCCACCAAGGCACCGATCAGGTTAGTCCCGCTGGAACCACCGACCCGCCGCCCCAGACGCTCGGCCAGGTAATGCATGGCTGCCAGTGACAGCGCATCCGGCACCTTGACCATCGCATCAATCACCTTGGGCAAAAACGACGCCTCTACGCGTGGCCGGCCGATCCCTTCGATCCGCGAACCGCAATCCAGGCGCAAGCTGGCATCGCCCGTCTGGTAATAGTCAAAGAACACCGAGCGTTCGGCGTCGGCACACAGCACGCGGGTGCAATGCTGGCGATAGCGCACGTAACGCCCCAGGGTCGCGGTGGTGCCGCCGGTACCAGGACTGGAAATCAACCAGCTCGGCTCGGGGTAATGCTCAAAGCGCATCTGTTGAAAGATCGACTCGGCGATATTGTTGTTCGCCCGCCAGTCCGTCGCGCGCTCGGCATAGGTGAATTGATCCATGAAGTGACCGCCACTTTCCTGCGCCAACCGCTCGGACTCGGCGTAGATCTGCGTCGGATCCTTCACCAGATGGCTCTTGCCGCCATAGAAGGCGATCTGGGCAATCTTCTCCTGAGACGTGGTGGCCGGCATCACCGCAATGAACGGCAGGCCAAGCAGGCGCGCGAAATACGCTTCCGAAATGGCCGTCGACCCACTGGAGGCCTCAATCACCGGCGCGCCAGGCTTGAGCCAGCCATTACACAGCGCGTACAGAAACAGTGAACGGGCCAGCCGATGCTTCAAGCTGCCGGTGGGGTGGCTGGACTCGTCCTTGAAGTACAACTCGATACCCGGCAACCCCGGCAACGGCAAAGGGATCAGGTGCGTGTCGGCGCTGCGCTGGAAGTCCGCTTCAATGATGCGAATGGCTTCGCGGGCCCAGGTACGGTGGTCGCTCATAAGGTGCGTCTCTAAAGATTTCAGCGCCAATTTTAGGGAGTTTCCTACACTGCACACAGATACAGTGGCGACTCAAATAGACACACAATTGCTAGGCTCTGGCGCAACGCCGACCCTGCCCGCTCCTTATAACAAATAAGAATATAACTTTTGTTTTAACAACTAACGGTACGGGTTAGGGTACCCACCTATTGAACCTGGATTGGAGAGCATCCCTTGCCTCTGCGTAGCACTTTCACCCGTTTCTTCCAGCTGGAAGCCGCCAGCGGTCTGTTGTTGATCGCCGCTGCGGCCTTGGCGCTGATCATCAACAATTCACCGTTGTCGCACCTCTACAACGCCTTTCTCGACGTACCAGTGGTGGCACAGATTGGCGCGCTGAAAATCGCCAAGCCTGCCCTGCTGTGGATCAACGACGGCCTGATGGCCTTGTTCTTCCTGCTGATCGGCCTGGAGGTAAAGCGCGAGCTGCTCGATGGCCACCTGTCCAAACCCTCGCAAGTGGTACTGCCGGGCGCCGCAGCCATTGGCGGCATGGTGGTGCCGGCGCTGATCTACTGGGCGATCAACAAGAACTACCCCGCCGCACTCTCCGGCTGGGCGATCCCCATGGCCACCGACATCGCTTTTGCACTGGGCGTGCTCGCCCTGCTGGGCAAGCGCGTGCCGGTGTCGCTGAAACTGTTCCTGATGACCCTGGCCATCATTGATGACCTTGGCGCAATCATCGTCATCGCCGTGTTCTACTCCGCGGACCTGTCCGGCGCTGCTCTGGCGGGTGCAGGCGCATGCCTGATTGCCTTGATCGCGATGAACCGCCTGGGCGTGATCAAACTCGGGCCCTACCTGATCATTGGTCTGATCCTGTGGGTGTGTGTGCTCAAAAGTGGCGTGCACGCCACGCTGGCCGGCGTGACCCTGGCCTTCTGCATCCCGCTGCGCACCAAAAATGCCGAGGCCTCGCCCCTGCAGACACTGGAACACGCCCTGCACCCGTGGGTGGCCTACGCCATCCTGCCGCTGTTTGCCTTCGCCAACGCGGGCGTTTCCCTGGCCGGCGTGAGCCTGGAAAGCTTCACTCACCATGTGCCAATGGGCATCGCCGCCGGCCTGTTGATCGGCAAGACCATCGGCGTGTTCGGCCTCACCTGGCTCGCCATCAAGACCGGCCTTGCCGCGCTGCCCAGCGGCGCGAACTGGGGCCAGGTGTTCGGGGTGGCGATCCTGTGCGGTATCGGCTTTACCATGAGCCTGTTTGTCGGCTCACTGGCGTTCGTGCCGGGTGCCAGCGAATTCGCCGGGGAGGATCGAATGGGCATTCTGACCGGGTCGATCCTGGCCGCGTGTATGGGTTATGCCGTGACCGCGATGGCGAGTCGCAAGAAAGCCTGAGGGTTCTGAAGGCACCCAAAAACCCCAATCGGTGAGCCCGATTGGGGTTTTTCTCTTTCTGAAGAGGACACTTGCCTCAAACGCCTAAAGACTTTGCGCGCGCCGCCGATTAGTGATTGTGTCGCTAGCACTGTTCCTGCCAGGGACACCCGCCCGACACAGCTCTCCAACGCGTATCCAGCCGAGCGAAAATCCCATGTTCCTGAGAAATATAAGAATCGCTGCCAGAGCCTTCATTGGCTTCGCAGCTATTGCGTCGCTGAGTGTGTTTCTCGGTCTGTTCGCCCTCAAGCAGATTGGCGAAGTCCAGTCCCAGGCTGCCGACATTCAGAACAACTGGATGCAGCGTGTCAGGATTCTGGCCCTGGCCAACGCGTCGCTCGACCGTTTTCGCTTGGGCGAAATGGCGCACATCCTGTCGGCAAGCGATGCGGAGATGCAGACCTATGAAGACAAATCCGCTGGCCGCCTGAAAAGCGTCAAGGAACAGCTGACCCAATATGCCGCGCTGCTACGCACATCCGAGGAAAAATCGCGTCTGGATGTGTTCAACCAAAGCCTGGATGCCTACGCGAAGAACCATACCGAAATGCTCAAGCGCTCGCGCTCGGGCGACAAAGCCGGCGCCCGCGACTTTCTCAACAGCATTCGAGAAAGCTACGAGCAGATGACCAAGAACTTCGACCAGTTGATCGACCTCGCCAACAAAGGCGCCGAACAGGCCGGCCAAACCTCCGTAGGCGCTTACCAACATGCGGTGAGCGGCATCACCATCGTCATTTTGCTGGTCAGTGCCGGCACAGTGCTGGTGGCCTGGTTACTGACCCGCAGCATTACCGGCCCCATCATTGAAGCGGTGCAGGTGGCCGAAACCATCGCCAAGGGCGACCTCACCCATCCCATAAACCCTACGGGCAATGACGAAGCCACCCGCTTGCTGCGGGCGCAAGAAACCATGCGAAACAACCTGGTGCAGACCTTGCGGCAAATCACCGGCTCATCCAGCCAACTGGCCGCTGCTGCCGAAGAGTTGAATGCCGTCACCGCCGAGGGTAGCCGCGACCTGCAACAGCAACATGGCGAAATCGAGCAGGCAGCCACGGCCGTCACTCAGATGACCACTGCGATTGAGGAGGTTGCGCGAAACGCAGCATCGACCTCCGACCTGTCCCAGGAATCGCGCAGCATTGCGTTGAAGGGCCAACAGCGCATGGGCGAGGCATTGAATTCGATTCAAGCGCTGACCCGTGGGGTCGAGGTCAGCTCAGGGCAAGTTGGCGGCCTCGCCGAACAGGCTAAAGGCATCGGCAAAGTACTCGATGTGATCCGCACCATTGCCGAGCAAACCAACCTGCTGGCGCTTAACGCCGCCATCGAAGCTGCGCGTGCCGGTGAGGCCGGACGTGGTTTCGCCGTGGTCGCCGACGAGGTTCGTGCACTGGCCCATCGCACCGCCCAATCGACCCAGGAAATCGAGCAGATGATCGGCAGCATTCAGGCCAACACGGCCAGCACCGTCAACACCATGCTCGACAGCAGCGCCATGACTCAGCAAACCTTGGGGCTGGCCGAGCTGGCGCAACAAGCGCTGGCAGACATCCTGGCTGCCAACGATGAGATCAATGACCGCAACCTGGTGATTACCACGGCGGCGGCGGAACAAGCCGACGTTGCTCGAGCAGTCGATCGCAACTTGCTGAACATTCAGCAGCTGTCGATTCAGTCGGCAGAGGGCTCGACTCAAACGACCGCAGCCTCGCAATCCCTCGCCAGCCTGGCGCATGAGTTGAACACGATGGTCAAGCACTTCCAGGTTTGACATCACGCAGCGTGCGCGGCACACCGCGCTTGCAATAAAAAACCCCAACCGATCACTCGGTTGGGGTTTTGTATTTCAGGGCCGGCGCTTAGCGAGTAACGCGGCTGGTACCGTCAACAGTCATGATGCGTACACGGTCGCCGATGCGGAAGATTTCATTTTCCTGCACGGCTTGGACGTAGGCACGCATGCTGCCGTCGTCTTCGCGAACGGTGATTTCCACACCTTGGGTGCGGGTCAGGCCTTCTTCGGTGGCCGAGCCCAGCAGGCCGCCGGCTACGGCGCCGATCACGGCGGTAACAATGCTGCCACGGCCGCCGCCGATGGCGCTGCCGCCAACGCCGCCGATGACTGCGCCAGCAGCGCCGCCGATTGGGGTCTTGGTGCCTTCGATTTTCACTGGACGCAGGGATTCAATGGTGCCCATGCGAACGGTCTGTACACGACGCGCCTCGTCACGGGAGTACGAGTCGCCGGTCAGACTCGAGGCGCAGCCACCCAACAGCAACGACAGGGTGGTAAAGCAGGCAACTAGTAAAACGGACTTACGCATAGCATCAACTCCAAAGGACAGGTATTCATTAGACGCTGCGGCTTGGCGCCTGTCACGGCGAGTACCGCAGAAAATTGCTTTCATTCAGCCTTAGTACAGACTGCCAGCACCAGAAAAATAGACGAACGGTTGCACTCAACTGTTCCGAAGAATGTCATGGACGCGTTCATCATTATTGTAGTCGCGCAGCAGCACACGCCGAAGACTTATGGATAAAGACTTCGCCGTGGCGGGCAACATTCGAACGAGGTGACGAAAGGTGAAACTCAGGGCGCGAGGCGCTCACGAGTCCACTCGCCGGCTTGCAGGCGGTAGTTGAGGCGATCATGCAGGCGACTGGCGCGACCCTGCCAGAACTCGATGCGCTCGGGCAGCAGGCGATACCCGCCCCAATGCTCAGGGCAATCGGGTTGGATGTCGCTGAAACGCTGCTCGGTGGCCTTTAGCAAGTCTTGCAGCTCTTCGCGATCACGGATGACCCGGCTCTGCGGTGACGCCCAAGCCCCAAGACGGCTGCCCAACGGGCGGACCTGAAAATAAGCATCCGACTCTTCGGGCGTGACCTTGACCACCCGCCCTTCGATGCGCACCTGGCGCTCCAGGGTGGGCCAGAAGAAGGTCATGGCTGCAAACGGCTGTGCCGCAAGCTGTTCGCCTTTGGCACTCTGATAATTGGTGAAGAAGGTAAAACCCTGTGTATCCAGGCCCTTGAGCAGCAGGATACGACAGTGCGGACGACCGTCCTGGTCGACCGTGGCCAGAGTCATGGCATTGGCTTCCACCGGTGGCTGCTCGGTTTTCACCGCATCGGCAAACCACTGGTGGAACAATGCAAACGGCTCGCCCGGGGCCTGGGCCTCGCTCAAACCGTCCCGTGTGTAGTCACGGCGCATATCGGCCAGTGCCTGGGTCATGCGGCTTTATCCTTCTGGTTCAGCAGATCAGTTTTTCGCCTGGTCGTTTGTCGCTGGAGCGTCGGCCTTGGGTGCGGCTTTTTTCGCGGCCGGCTTGGCGGCAGCTTTTTTCGCAACGGGCTTGGCAGCGGCTTTCTTGACCGGAGCCTTTTTCGCCGGGGCGGCTTTTTTCGCAGCAGGCGCCGGTACGGGAGCGGGTGCGGTCTGCACGGCAACCATTTCCGCAACCGGTGGCTTGCCCGAGTTGTACTTGCTCAACAACGCCAACATCGTTGTACGCTGAGTGAACATGATTTCCATGCGACGGTTCAGCGCACGCCCCTGATTGCTATCGTTGGCAGCCCGCGGCATAAGGTCGCCCATGCCACGCATCATCAGGCGATCCTGCTTCAAGCCGCTGAGGCTGAAAATCGAAGCGATGGACTGCGCGCGCTCGCGGGTCAACGCCTGGCTCGCGGGCTCGGCACCATTGGTGTCGACGTGGCCTAAGACCAACACAGCGGTCTTCGGATCGCCTTCAACCGCCTTGGCCACGCGAGTGAACGGGCCCAACGTAACCGGCAGCAGCATCGCCGGGCGTTTCGGGTTGTAAGAGCCATCAACCGGGGCGATCACGACCAATACGTTCTCGCGACGCTCCAATTGCAGGTTGCTGTCCTTGATGGCCGCACGCAGGCGCGGCTCATAGTCGTCCAGCCAGGCTTGAGTGATTTTCGGGTCAGGCATCGGCACGTTGGTCACGTCGACCTTGGCCAATGGTTTTGGCTTGCTTTCGAAAGGCCACCACCATTTGGTGTCGGTGTCGGTCTTGGCGACTGCCGGGGTCGTCGGGTCTGCAGCCTTGAGGTCGGCTTTCAGATCGGCCTTGGCATCAGCCGCTTTTTCATCGGCGCTTTTAGAGGCGAACGGCCACCAGCTGGAGCCGGTCTCGGCCTTGGCTACGGGCGCAGGGGCGGCAGCAGCGGCAGGCGCTGGAGCAGCGGCGGCGGCAACCGGGGCTGCAGGCTTGGCGCCAGCGGCTGGTTTTGCATCCGGCATGGCGTCGGTTTTGGTTACTGCGTCCTTGGTAGCAGCCTTGTCTGATCCAAATGACCACCAATGCCCACCTTCGGCATCATTTTGTGGAGTTTGTGCGCAACCCGTAATTGTGAGGCACAGCGCCAGTGCCAAGGACTTGTTCGATAACATGAGATATCCACAAAATGAGAAAAAACCGGAGGGTCTGGTTGACCCGTTAAACAGACGCTTACAGAACATTAAAGTTACAAAATTTCGTTCAGCGCCTTCTTATAGTTGCCTTTGTAACAAAAAAACGTGAAACAGCAAGCTCTTTACAGACAACCGGCCAATATTCCGACCAACTTCTGTGCACGCGGGTCCATAAGTACATAAGGCCCCAGTGTATTAGTCACGAAACCAAATGCTACATCATGTTCCGGATCGGCAAAACCGACCGAACCACCCGCGCCCGGATGCCCAAACGCACGTGGGCCAAGGCCGAACGTCGCATTGGGCAAGTGCGGTTGATCCAACATGCAGCCCAAGCCGAAACGGGTTTGTGTCAATAAAGTTTTATCCGGTCCGATACTGTGTTCGCGGGTCAATTGTTCGAGCATGTCCGCTTCGAGCAAACTACCGTCCAACAGTCCGCTATAAAACCCCGCCAGGCTACGCGCATTACCGTGACCATTTGCCGCCGGCTGCTGCATGCGCCGCCATTCGGGCTTATTAGTGCTTGTCAGAATAGACGGTGGGTTGGCAAATGCACGCGTTGTCATGGCCGCAGGTTCGCGCATCATAACTTGCAATAATCGTTGAGCGGCTTCATCGCCCATATTGCCTTTGCTGCGCGCTATATGCGCAACGCGATAAAACTCTTCGTCCGCCAGGCCAACATGAAAGTCCAGCCCCAATGGCCGCGCAACCCGCGCAACAATTGATTCACCGGGCCCACGCCCGTCGGCGCGACGCAACAATTCACCGACCAGCCACCCATACGTGATGGCCTCGTAGCCGTGGCCTTGGCCGGGCGTCCACCATGGGGCTTCGGCCGCCAGGGTGTCGACCATCAGTTGCCAGTCGTAGAGGGCTTCGGCGGGGAGCATTTCGCGAATCGCCGGCAACCCGGCCTGGTGGCAGAGCAGCTGGCGCAGGGTGATGGCTTCTTTACCGGCTGCGGCAAACTCGGGCCAGTAATTGGCGACAGGGGCGTCGAGTTGCAACTTGCCCTCGGCCACCAATTGCAGGGCCGTCACGGCGGTGAAGGTCTTGGTGCAGGAAAACAGGTTGACGATGGTGTCGCTGTGCCAGGCCTCGGCACCGTCCTTGTCGGCGGTGCCGGCCCACAGGTCGACGACGGTTTCGCCGCCGATCTGGATACACAGCCCGGCACCACGCTCCTGCGGGTCATCGAACAACGCGGCGAATGCCTCACGTACCGCTTCGAACTGGAGCTCGTAATGACCCTGAATCTGCACCTAAGCCGCCTCGGAAAACACCGTAATAAGTGGCCGACATTGTTCCAGTCATTGGCGGTTTTGTGAACCCGTCAAATATGAATCAATGGCCATTTCCAGAGTGACCGCCAGCATGCCCGGCGCCCTGCCCCGCGCCTCTGCCGTCGTGCCCCGACTTGCCGGCTTCGCTCTCACGCACCCCGCTGGCGGCCTTGGCTTTTTCGGCTTCCTTGCCCAGTTGGTCGACGGCCGCCAGGTTGCTCTTGCGCACGCTGTCGACAAAGCCCTGGAACGGCACATCCGTGATGCCTACAAGGCCAAAGTGGCCGTTTTCACCGTCCAGCAGACGCCCCGTCACAGGTTGGTCCAGGTATTGGAACCAATGCACGCCGACGATCGACGACTCAGCCATGGCTTGCTTGAGGAAGTTGCTGTACGCCACGCCACGGTCTTCTTCCTTGGCCAACTGAGTCACGCCGCCCCAGAACGGACCGCGATCCGCCGAGCCGAAGTTGAATTCGGTGATCAGTACCGGCTTATCCAACGCGCGCAGGGCGGTGAAGTCGTAACCGTCCTGAGGCTTGAGGGTGTACATGTTGAAGCTCAGCACATCGCAATACTGGGCGCACGACGCCACGGCTTCCGGGGTGCTGACGGCGTAGCGGCCACCCAGCAGGAGCTGGTTGGGCGCGTGCCACTTCAACGAATCGGAGATGGTCTTGAAATAGGCATCGGCGAAGGTCTTCTGGAAGTACTTGAAGTCCGCTTCGATTTCCGGGTGCTCGGGGCTCGGCATCGGTGGCTCGAAGCCGGGGTCTTCCATCAGCTCCCAGCCCGACAGGTGAATGCCCCAGGCTTTGGAGAGGCCTTCTTCATTGCGGTATTTGTCACGCAGTTGTTTGAGGAACGCACGTTTGGCCGGCACGTCGGTGGTCATGCGCAAGGTCCCGTAGGCCAGGGCGTAACGCGATTTTGGATCGTCGCCAGGGCCGGCCCAGGCCAGCTCGTTGTCGGCAAAAAAGCCGATCAGCCACGGGTCATCGCGGTGATCGCGGGCCGCGATCGCCACCGCGCGCTCGGTGGCCATGGCGAAACGCGGGTCGAACGGGTCGGGCATGCCGCCCCACCAGTCAGTGCCGGTGCTGATGCTGGCGTAGTCACCGACAATCGACAGCGGCAAGGTGTACGGCACGCGGTCGGCGCTGGCCAAATCCTCGTCGCTCCAGTTGCCCACGGTGTTGAAACCCCAGGCTTGCAGGCGGTCCAGCGTGTGCGTGACCCAGCGCTTGTGATCAAAACCCTGCGTGTCATAGGTGCGCTGCAGGTTGGCGCCATAGAAGTCGTACCAACGCCCCACATTAAAGCCCCGGCCCTGGTCAGCGCCGTTGCCGCCACGGTTATCCGCACTGCCGTAATACTTGTCGAACGGCTCGCCGGACTTGGGCAGCGCGGCAAACATCCATTCGCGGCCGGCCACGTAGGTTTGGTTATCGTCCGGAGCAACCGTATTGACGCCCAGGGAGTAGAACGGATGGCCTTCCGGCGTCACCAGGTACCAGCGCCCGTCGCGCTTCTCGGTGCGGAAAAAGCCGCTTGCTTCGAACGCCGGGCCTTTGTTCCAGCCGCCATATTGGTCCAGGGCAGACTTGTCGCGCTCAGCCAGCCAGCCCTTGAGCTGTTGCTGCTCCTTGGCCGCTGCGGCTTTGAGTTGTTCGTCGCTGCTGACTTTTTCCGGCCAACGCGCGCGCGTGGACTGACCATACGCATCCACCAGCGCGCTGTAGGCAGCCTTCAGCACCGGCTCGCTGTCCTGCACGCCAAAGCGTTCCAGCAGGATGCTTTGGGCAGCATTGGGCTTGATCATCGACAGGGTGACCGACGCCACTTGGCTACGATCGATTGCCCCGGCGCTGCTGGCCAACAGCACACGCTGGCCCTCCACGGTAATCGGCATCGGCGGCCCGGCCTTCATGCCCTGGCTCAGCGGCGAGTTGGCCTGCAGCGGAATCAGCAGGGTTTGGGCGGGGCCGGCCGGCAGGTCGATGCGGCTGACCAGCGTCTGGCCGTCGGTGCTTTGCACCTTGACGTAGAGGGTCAGCGCCCAGTCCATGGCGCTTTGGATACGCAGGCTCATGGCGCCGGACTGCGACCAGTCCCACACGCCGGTCTGCGGGCTGAGCACCAGGCTCGGTTCGGCCGCCGGGTTGAAGGTGATGCGGCGCAGCACCTCGCCCTCAGCGGTTTGTTCGGCGTTGTATTGCGGCAGGCTCGCGTCCTGGGTCGCGACCTTGACCACATCGGCAGGCCGGACGAAATTGAACAGCGTTTGTTGCCCGGCAGGCGCGGCCATCAAGGGCGCGGCGAACAACAAGGCAAACAGAGCGGGCAGCGTGCGAATCATACGAACAAGGTTCTCCCAAACGGCCGGTGAATGGCCTGATGACGTAAAGCGTTGGCAGTGAGATAGACCACGAAGTGGGCGAATTCGCCCACAGTGGTTTAAGAAATTTCGCGCCTGAAGGGCGGCAAAGCATTGAGGATAGCCTTGCCATAGCGTTGCGTGACCAAACGGCGGTCGAGCAAGGTGATGGTGCCTCGGTCTTCCTCGGTACGCAGCAGGCGCCCGCAGGCCTGGACCAGCTTCAAGGAAGCATCCGGCACCGAGATTTCCATGAACGGGTTACCGCCACGGGCTTCGATCCATTCGGCCAAGGCCGCCTCGACCGGGTCATCCGGTACCGAGAACGGGATCTTGGCGATCACCACGTGTTCACAGTAGGCACCGGGCAAGTCCACGCCTTCGGCGAAACTGGCCAGGCCGAACAACACGCTGGAATCACCGCCATCAACACGCGCTTTGTGCTTGTTCAAGGTTTCCTGTTTGGACAGGTTGCCCTGGATGAACACCTGCTTGCGCCAGTCACGGTCAAGGCCGTCGAACACGTCCTGCATCTGTTTACGCGAGGAGAACAGCACCAGGGTGCCGCGTGAACCTTCCACCAGGTCCGGCAAGTCGCGGATGATCGCGGCGGTGTGCGCGGCCGCGTCGCGAGGGTCGGCCTTGAGGTCCGGCACTCGCAGCACACCGGCATCGGCATGGTGAAACGGGCTCGGCACCACGGCGGTGACGGCCTTCTTCGGCAGGCCGGCACGCATGCGGAAGCGGTCGAAAGTGCCCAGCGCGGTCAGCGTGGCCGAGGTCACCAGGCAGCCGTAGGCCACGTTCCACAGGTTGCGGCGCAGCATTTCGGCGGCGAGGATCGGGCTGGCGTTGACCTCGATATCAAACAGCGCACCGCTTTCGGACAAGGTCAGCCAGCGCGCCATGGGCGGGTTGTCTTCGGGGTCTTCGACGGTAAAGGCGGTCCACAGCTCCCAATTGCCCTGGGCGCGCGACAGCAGGCTGCCGAACAGGGGGTACCATTCCTCGGCCTGGTTGCTGGCGATACCGATGTTGACCTCGCCGTCCATGCCTTCCTTGAGCAGGTCGGTCAGGCGGGTGAACAGGTCGGTCAGCCGTGAGAAGCCTTTCTTCAGCTCGATACCCATTTCACGCATGTGCTCGGGGATCAAGCCGCCGACGAAGCGATGACGCGGCCGTTCGCGGCCTTCGACGTCTTCGCCGGGCTTGAAGTCGGCGACCTGCTCGCAGGCGCTGAACATGAATTGCTGCTGGGTCTTGATCTCGCGCGCCAGCTCCGGCACCTGCTCGATCAGCTTGCCCAGATCGCCGGGCAACGGGTGCTGGGCGAGCAATTTGGTCAGGTTCTTGGCGGTGGTTTCAAGCCAGTCGGCGGTGGAACGCAAACGGGTGTAGTGGGCGAAATGGCCGATGGCCTTATCGGGCAAGTGGTGCCCTTCGTCGAATACGTAAAGGGTGTCGCGCGGGTCCGGCAACACAGCGCCGCCGCCCAGGGCCAGGTCAGCCAGGACCATGTCGTGGTTGGTGACAATCACATCGACCTTGCCCATGCCCTCGCGGGCCTTGTAGAAGGCGCACTGGCCGAAGTTGGGGCAATGCCGGTTGGTGCACTGGCTGTGGTCGGTGGTCAGGCGCGCCCAGTCGGCGTCTTCCAGGGCGGTGGGCCAGCTGTCGCGGTCGCCATCCCATTTGTTGCCGGCAAGTTTCTCGATCATGCTGGTAAACAGCTTCTGGCTGACTTCATCAACCTCGATCTTGAAGCCTTCCTCTTCGAACAGCGATGCCGTGGCGGTCTGGGCGTGACCTTCCTGCAGCAATACGTCGAGCTTGGACAGGCACATGTAGCGCCCACGGCCCTTGGCCAGGGCGAAGGTGAAGTTCAGGCCGCTGTTGCGCATCAGGTCGGGCAGGTCTTTGTAGACGATCTGCTCCTGCAGGGCGACGGTGGCGGTGGCAATCACCAGGCGCTTGCCGGCGGCCTTGGCGGTAGGAATCGCGGCCAGGCTGTAGGCCACGGTTTTGCCGGTACCGGTGCCGGCCTCGACGGCCACGACCGCGGGGTCGCCACTGCGCCGACCTTCGTCGTCGGTGTCGATATCCCCGAGGACTTTGGCCACTTCGGCGATCATCAGGCGTTGGCCGTAGCGCGGTTTCAAGCTCTTGGCTTCGAGAAAACGCGAATAGGCGCCCTGGATCGTGGTTTTGAGTTCAGTGCTGATCATGGATAGTCGGGCGCAAAAAACGCTGGATAAATTTTCAGTGGTTCGGATCGGCCGCTATCATACCCCGCTAATTAATCCCGCGCAGAACGGAGTACCACAATGACCGCGTTTAGCCTCGCTTACACCCTGCATGTATTGGCCGCCCTGGTGTGGGTCGGCGGTATGTTTTTCGCCTGGATGATCCTGCGCCCCGCCGCCATGGCGGCACTTGAGGGCCCTGCCCGGCTCAAGCTGTGGGCGAATGTGTTTCAACGTTTTTTCGTGTGGGTCTGGGTGGCGGTGCTGGTTTTGCCGATCAGCGGCATCGGCCTGCTGCAACTGCGCTTCAGTGGTTTTGAGACCGCACCGCGCTATGTGCAGGTGATGATGGGCTTGTATCTGGTGATGACTGCGCTGTTTATCCGTATCCAGGCGTTGAAATTCCCGGAACTGCGCACAGCGGTAGCGGCCGAGGACTGGCCGGCGGGTGCGGCTGCGCTGGGGCAGATTCGCAAGCTGGTGGGGATTAACCTGATTATCGGCCTGGTGGTGGTGGCGATTGCTTCAGCTCGGCCGATGTTCTGAAGCTGCCGACTACAGTGGCGAGCGGGCTTGCCCGCGTTGGGCTGCGAAGCAGCCCTGAAACCAGACGGCGCGCGCATCTGTAAAAACGCGGTGGCCTTATTGGGGCTGCTTCGCAGCCCAACGCGGGGCAAGCCCGCTCGCCACAGTGATGCGTTAGAGCCTTTGGATCGTCACAGCACCCGCAGGCCCAGCCGGCCCCGGTTGCCCTTCCAGCCCTGGCCGGCCCTTCTGGCCACCATCGGCGCGGTACACCAGGCAGCCCTTGGATTGCCCACCTTTGCCCGGTTTACCGGCCGTGCCGGCCAAACCGCCCGCACCGCCATCCACCCAGACCTTGATCTGCTCGGCCGGGAAGCTCTGCGGCAGCTCGACGCGTACGGTCGCGCCCGCTGCGCCTGGCAGGCCATCACCGCCATTGTCGCCATTGGCGCCGCGCCCGGCTGAACCCCAGGTGCAGCCCGGGTCCACGCCATTGGCGCCATCCAGGCCGGCATAGCCTTGGGCCCCGGCGCCGCCACGGGCGTCCACCGACAGTTCATCAGCGGTCAGCACGTTGATGCGCAGGACCAAGTCACGCCCCGCCTTGGCGGGTCTTTCGTGGGTGCCGGGAGCACCGCGCGAAGTGATCTGGCTGCCATGTTCCAGTTGCGCATTACGCACCTGCAATTGCAGCGCGGTATTGCCGGGGGCGATGGCGATCCGCGCTTCACGGCCCAAATGCAGCTCATCCACCGTCACTTGGCTGATGGTCGCCGGAACCAGCAACGTGCCGTAATCCGCCACATCCAGGCGTTCGAGCTGCAAAACGTTGGTGCTGCTGGGCAGGCGCATCAGCGAGTTGGTTTCGACACTGACGCTCTGCGCCAGGGCAATGGGGCTGACCAACAGGGCCAACAGAAAAACCTTACGCATGATTGGCCTCCTTGTTTGCTTCATCAATAACGGCAGGCGCCGACAGGCCCCGCACATGGAACATCCCCACCAGCAGAATCTGCAGGCGGTCACGCCAGGGGTGGGCACGGTGTTTCAGGCTGCTGTTGAACAACAGCAATTCCAACAGATGAGTAAGCAACAGCAGACTGCCGGCCAGACTGACCAACAGGTGAAACGGATTGGCGAGCGGCCGGAATAAATTGACCACCACCACAACCCAGAACAGCAACGTCAAAAACTTTCCCAGCCCCCAAAACACCTTCATCCTGCATGCCCCTGCCTATTATTCTTTGGGCGCACAGTACCGACTTCTGCAGGCGATTTGCCAGTGAAGGATGAAAAAACTTGATAAAGGCACGGTTTGCTTGCGGTTTCGGCGAGGATCGCCAGCAATGCCCCTGTGGCTCCCACAGGGGCAAAGGCCGTCAGCGGTTGATTTTGATTTCCACACGACGGTTCAAGGCTCGACCGTCAGCGGTTTTGTTATCGGCCACCGGCTGACTTTCGCCCGCGCCCACCACCGATACAAAGTTGCTGCGCGGCACGCCCGCACTCACCAGGTAATCGGTTACCGAGTGCGCGCGTTTTTCCGAGAGTTTCTGGTTGTAGGCGTCTTTGCCGACGCTGTCGGTATGCCCGCTGACCCGCAGCTGTGCGCTCGGGGCTTCACGTTTGAGGCGCGTGGCGATGGTGTCGAGCTTGGTTTTGTCCGCCGCCGTCAGCTTGGCCGAGTCGAACTCAAAGTGCACATCGCGGATCACGATGGTTTCTTCCTTGACCACGACCACCTCTTCCACCACGGCCGCCACTGGCACAGGTGGGCAGCCATTGACATCAACCTGCACGCCCTTAGGCGTGCCCGGGCACTTGTCGCGGCTGTCCGGCACGCCATCGCCATCTTCGTCGCCATCACCGTGCACCCAGCAATAGGCGCCCGCCATGCCGCCGACCAGCAGCGCGCCATAACCCGCGTATGCCGAACTTTGAGTGGCGCCAATCGCTGCGCCGGTCACACCACCGACGGCTGCACAGGTGGGCCAATCGGTTTTTTGCAAACCTGCGCAACCTGTCAATACTCCGGTTAGCAGAACCAAGGGTAGAGCTGTCCGCATGATGCTCATCTGATTTCTCCTGAGGGGATCGGCGGGGGCCGACGGGTGGAGTAAAGACCGCTCTTTTCATCTGCGCCACTGCGCCGCACCCCCGTGTTTATTGGTGATCGCCCTGTGTGCAGGACTTTTGCACGCCGCCCGCTCTAGGCCCGCACGCTCAGCCGCGCTAGTCTCTAGGGTCCTGATGTGAGGATCTCTGATGACCGCTGGTATTTCTTCCCGTACGCCACAGCAAGCGCTGGCCGCCTTGCTGGATTTGCACCAGCCCAAACGCCTGTTGTTGTTGGGTGCCAGCCAGTTCCCGGCGCTGGAGGCCTTTGAGGCCGAGCACCCGGACACCCAGGTAGCGATTGCCGCGCCTGGGCCGTTACCGGCAGAACTTGCGGCGCAGCGTTTTGACCTGGCGCTGGTGGTCGATTGCCTGGAGCACCTGTCAAAACCGCAAGGCCTGACGCTGCTTGGCGGCATTCGCAACCTCAATGCCAGTCGCATTGCGGTGCTGGCAGACCTGAACGCCTGCGGCTGGAAGGAGACCGATTTTTTCTCTCTGGCGCTGCAAGCCGGTGAGCGCTTCCAGCGTGATGATCAGGTTCTGACGCTGTTTACCTATGATCTGCTTGACTATAAACAAGTGCCGGACTGGCTCAACGCCCGCTTCTGGGCCAACCCGGAAAACTTCGGAAAGTATTGGTGGTAACCATGAGTACACCCATTTGCCCGTGTGGCAGCGGCAATCTGCTGGATGCGTGCTGCGGCCATTATCACGCCGGCCACCCGGCGCCCTGCGCCACCGCGTTGATGCGTTCGCGCTATAGCGCCTACGTGCTGGGGTTGGTGGACTACCTGGTAGCCACTACTTTGCCCGCGCAACAAGCCGGACTGGACCGCGCCGCCATCGGCGCCTGGAGTGCGCAGAGCACCTGGCTCGGCCTTGAAGTGGAAAGCTCCGAAGTGTTTGGCGGCCAGCCGGAGCATGCGTTCGTGACGTTCACCGCTCGCTGGCATGACAGCACCGGGGAACACAGCCACCGCGAGCAGTCCTCTTTCGTACAGAATGAGGGGCGCTGGTACTTCATCGACCCGACAGTGGAGGTGAAGGCCGGGCGCAATGATGTATGTTTGTGCGGCAGTGGGCAGAAATTCAAGAAGTGCTGCTCCAGCTACCTCTAATCAACTGACAGGGAAAACGCCATGCTCCGGATGTACAGCTTGATGCTGGCGTTGACCCTGGGCCTCACCGGGTGCGCGTCCTGGTTCGAGGACAGCTCGCCCCCGCCTCATGTCTCCCTGGTGAAGGTTGAAGTGGTGCGCGCCAAATTGCTCGAGCAGCGCTTCAAGCTCTACTTTCGCGTGGATAACCGCGACGACGCCGACCTCACGGTGCGCGGCCTGATCTACAAAGTCAGCCTGGGCGATTTCGTGCTGACCGAAGGCGAGTCCAACGAATGGCTGACCGTACCACCGCGCGGCCATGCTTTTTTCCGGGTGAAGGTGCGAACCAACCTCTGGCCGCAGATACGCGATGTGGTACAGATGCTTAAAAACCCGAGCAAACCCGTGCCCTATCGCCTGGAAGGCGAGCTGAAAACCGGATTATTCATCGGTAATGACGTGCAGGTGAACCACAATGGCGAGATAATCCCCGGCGATTTTATTCCGGAGCGACATCGATGACTCAGCAACCCCATGTCCATGGTCCTGACTGCAACCACGATCACGACCACCATGATCATGACCACGGCCATGTCCACGGCCCGAACTGCGGCCACGCTCACCAGGAGCCGGTGCGCAACGCCCTGAAAGACGTCGGCCGCAACGATCCTTGCCCATGCGGCAGCGAGAAGAAATTCAAGAAGTGCCACGGGGCCTGATGCCCTGACCCCGCAGAAGCCGGCTTGCTATGGCGAGCGGGCTTATTGTGGCGAGCGGGCTCGCCCCGCGTTGGGCTGCGCAGCAGCCCCAATAAGATCAACGCGTTTCCTCAAACAGAACGCAATCTCAGGTTTTGGGGCTGCTTCGCACCCCAACGCGGGGCAAGCCCGCTCGCCACAACAGCAGCACCACCTCCAAGCCGCCGCCTTCCCGATTACTCAAACTCAACCGCCCCTCATGCGCCCGCGCAATCGTATGCGCAATGCTCAACCCCAACCCATACCCGCCAGTTTCGGCATTGCGTGAACCTTCCACCCGGTAAAACGGTTCCATCACCTGCTCCAACTGCTCCTGGGGAATCCCCGGGCCACGGTCACTGATGACGATCCTCAAACTGTCCGCCTGATCCTCAACCTGCACCACCACCTCGCAGCCGTAACGCACCGCGTTTTCCAGCAAGTTCTGCACACAGCGTTTGAGACTGCGCGCATACCCCGGCAGCGGCTGCTTCGCCCGGCCAATGATGGTCACGCTTTCGCCCACGTCTTCCAGGTCCGCCTGCAGGCTTTGCAGCAAGGCATTGATGTCGATGTTCTGTCGCGTCTCGTTGATTTCGCCGCTGCTGACAAAGTCCAGGGTGCTGGCCACCATGTGCTCCATTTCTTCCAGGTCGCTGCGAAAACGCTCCTGGGTGCGCGTGTCTTCGAGCATTTCCGTGCGCAGGCGCAAGCGTGTGATCGGCGAGCGCAGGTCGTGGGAAATGGCCGCAAGAAAGCGCGTGCGCTCGGCGATATTGGCGATCAGCCGTTGCTGCATCGCATTAAACGCCTGGGCGGCGCGGCGCACTTCAGTCGGGCCATCCACCGGTAACGGTGGGCGCTGGATGTCCCGACCCAGAGCCTCGGCGGCCTTGGCCAGGGCATTCAGCGGGCGGATGGCCAGGCGCACCGCCACCAGGGCGATGACCACCAGCACCAGCACCCGCAGCAAATAGATGCGCATCACGTAATCGAACCACAGGTCCAGCGGTGAGGTACTGGTCCAGCCCTGCTCTTCACTGGCGTCCACGTGCAACCAGCGCCCATCGGGCAGGCGCAGGTCGATCAGAAACTGCCCGACCACCGGCTTGGAGCTGAGTAAGGTCGAGAGCCCGGCGGTCTGCCCTTGGCCATCGACCAGCGACAGGCGTAAAAGGCTCAAGGTTTGCGCGTAGCCGGTTTTCTGCGCCAACACCTGCTTGATCAGGCGTTCGGTGGGCCGGTCGCTGTCGGTGAGCGTGCTGGGCGTGTTGCTGGCCTGGTCGCTCAAGGTCAGCCGAAAGTGCGGCGCATCAAGCAGCTGGATCAATTGCTCGGCCTGCTGCGGGTCGCTGTGCATCACGCGCACCACGTCCGCCAAACGCGTAGCGATCAGCCGTGCGGGGATTTCCAGCACCTGGCCATGACGCCGGTCGTACCAGATGCTGCTGGTCAGCGCCTGGGCCGCGAGCATGCCGCTGACCAGAATCAGCACCAGGCGCCCGAACAGCGAACGCGGCAGCAGCCTCACGCGCCCAGCACCACGTCATCGGCGGTGAGCATGTACCCCTCGTTGCGCACGGTCTTGATCAGCCCCGCCGGCAGCTGCGAGCGCAGGCGGCTGACGCACACGTCGATGGAGCGGTCGAACGGCGTGCTGTCCTTGTCGAACACATGGTTGAGCAGAAAGTCGCGGCTCAATGGGCGGTTCGGGTGCTGCAACAACAGGCGCAACACGCGGTAATCCGAATTGCCCAGGCTGACCACCACGCCTTCGGGGCTGAGCAGTTGCCGCGCCCGGGTGTCGAGTTGCCAGCCCGCGAACCGAATGCTCGGCGCCTCATCCAGGCGCGCACGGTCCGGAAAACTCTGTACCCGGCGCAACACCACCTTGATGCGCACCAGCAATTCACGCGGGTCGAAGGGTTTGGGCAGGTAGTCGTCGGCGCCGATTTCCAGACCGACGATGCGGTCGATCAACGAGCCCTTGGCCGTGAGCATCACCACCGGCGTGTTCGAGCTGACCCGCAGCTCCCGGCACAGGCTCAGGCCGTCTTCGCCGGGCAGCATCAGGTCGAGCACGATCAGGTCGATCACATTCAGCGCCAGGCGGCGGCGCATTTCCTTGCCGTCGGCGGCGGTGGACACCTGAAAGCCCGCGTCACTCAAATAGTCGCAGAGCAGTTGGCGGATTTGCGGGTCGTCATCAACGATCAACAGGTGGTCAAGCTTTGCCATGGGCAGTCAATCCGAAAACTCAAAACGCAGGAGATAGCCGAAAGCTCAGCCAGTGGTAAGCGCAAATGTAATGGAATGTTGTGGGAAACCATAATCACGCATCAGCGATACAAACCCGGGGTATGGCGGGCCGAATCGCTCTTTAGACTACCGAACCTAAATGAGAGTAATTGTAATTTAGGCTCGGGTCACCGCCATGTCACTGTCCACTCCGCACCGTCACACGCTGCACACCACCCTGGCACCGATGTTCGGCTTTCTCGCTGCCGGCAGTGTCGCACCGACTGCCTGGGCCGATGCGCGCACCGCGACGCCTGACGATTCGGTGGTGAGCCTGCCGCAAATCAAGGTCGACGGCGAAGAAACCACCTCCGCCTTCAAAGTCGACCGGGTGACCTCGGCGAAAACCAGTCAGCCGCTGCTCGACGCGCCGCAAAGCGTGACCATCGTGCCGCAGCAAGTGCTTAAAGAGCAGAACGCGCAAACCCTGCAGGAAGTGTTGCGCAACGTGCCGGGCATCACCTTCATGTCCGGTGAAGGCAACCTGGGCTGGGGCGACCTGTTTTCGATTCGCGGCTTTTCGTCCGAGCAAAGCCTGACCGTACAGCCAGGTCGGCGCATCCCTCGACGGCTTCCAGCTCTACGGCATCCCGGGCGCAGGCCGCACCCTCACCGCCAGTGTCGATTATGAGTTCTAACTTTCCCGCATCAGGAGCCTCCGCCATGTTCAAACCCCGTAACGTGCTCAAGCTCGGCGTGCTGTTCGCCGCGCTGGTGCTCGGCCATGCCGAAACCGCCGCCGCCCATGAAGTCACCGACGTGCTGGGCCGCAAGGTCGAGGTAAAGGATGACGTCGAACGCGTGGTGCTCGGCGAAGGTCGTTTGATTTCGGCATTTGCCTTGCTCGACAAGGACGCGCCGTTCCAGCGCATCGTTGGCTGGCAAAACGACTTGAAGCTGCTGGACCCGCACACCTACAACGCCTATGTGGCGAAGTTTGCGACAGTCAAAGACATCCCGTTGATCGGGCAAGCCTCCGAGCAAAGCGTCAGCGCCGAGGAAATTCTCTCGCTCAAACCTGACCTGGCGGTGTTCAGCATTTCCGGCCACGGGCCGACCGAACACAGCGCAGTGGCTGACGTGCTGGCCAAGGCGGGCATCCCGGTGTTGTTCGTCGATTTCCGTATCAACCCGGTGCAAGGCACCCACACCAGCATGATCGCGCTGGGCCAGGCGCTGGGGCGTGAAGCCCAGGCCAACGCCTTCCTGGCCTTCTATGACCAGCACATCAAAGTCATCACCGACGCCGTCGCCACGCTGCCGGCGGGGCCGCGCCCGAGCGTGTTTCTGGAACTGCTGGCCGGTGCCTGGCAGGCACCGGGGCACACCACCGGCAAAAGCGGCATGGGTGAAGTGATCAAGCTGGTCGGCGGGCGCAATATCGCCGCCGACGTGGTGCCGGGTGCGCTGGGCGATATCAGCGTCGAGTACGCGCTGAAAGCCGATCCGGACGTGTACGTGGCCACCGGCAACCACAAGCCTGGGCTGATCCTGGGCGCTGGCGTAAGCCCTGATGAAGCACGTGAGGCATTTGATCGGGTGTTAGCGCGGCCGGAGTTCGCCAATCTTCGGGCCATCCGCGAGGGCAATGCCCACGGCCTGTGGCATGACTTCTACAACTCGCCGTACAACCTGCTGGCGATCGAAGCGCTGGCCAAGTGGGTGCACCCGCAGCTGTTCGCCACGCTTGACCCGCAGGCGACCATGGAGCAAATCAACCAACAGTTCCTGGGCATGCCGTTGCAGGGTGCTTACTGGATTGACGCAAAAACCCAGTAACACTTATCGCCCTGTTGGAACGCAGTCAGTGTGGGAGCTGGCTTGCCTGCGATAGCAGAGTGTCAGCCACTGAATCAGTCGACTGATACACCGCTATCGCCGGCAAGCCAGCTCCCACATCTGGATGTTCATCGTTTGTTAAATGTGTGTGAGCCAAATGACCACTCAAACCCTCGACCTCGCAACTGCCACTCACGGCTACCGCCGCTTGCTGGCACGCCGCGCCTGGCTGCTGGCGCTACTGGGCACGGCGCTGGTCTGCGCGATGCTGGTGGACCTGGCCAGTGGCCCATCGGGCATGGGCCTGCCGGCTTTGCTCGACGGCATCCTGCACCCCTCGCACCTCGGCGCCACCGACCACGTCATCATCTGGAACGTGCGCTTGCCCTACGCGCTGATGGCCGTGCTGGTGGGCTGCGCGTTGTCGCTGGCCGGGGCTGAGATGCAGGCGATCCTGAATAACCCACTGGCCAGCCCGTTTACCCTCGGCGTGTCGTCGGCCGCCGCATTGGGCGCATCGCTGGTCATCGTGTTTCCGGTGACCACGTTGTGGGTGTCGGCCAACACGGCGATTTCCATCTCGGCCTTTATCTTCGCGGCGGCCTCGGTATTTTTGCTGCAAGCCATGTCGCGCCTGCGCGGCGCGGGCGTGGAAAGCCTGGTGTTGTTCGGCATCGCGCTGGTGTTCAGTTGCAATGCGGTCGTGGCCCTGCTGCAACTGGTCGCCACTGAAGATGTCTTGCAGCAACTGGTGTTCTGGACCTTGGGCAGCGTGACCCGGGCCAACTGGGACAAACTCGGCATCCTCGCCCTGGTCGTGGCGGTGGTGATGCCGTTTTCTTTCGCCGCCGCACCGCGCCTGACCCTGCTGCGCATGGGCGAAGACCGCGCGCAAAGCTTTGGCGTGGACGTGAAGCGCCTGCGGTTTTTCTCGTTGCTGCGTATCAGCCTGCTGTCGGCCACCGCCGTGGCGTTTGTAGGCACCATCGGTTTTATCGGTCTGGTCGGTCCGCATATCGCGCGGATTCTGGTGGGTGAAGACCAACGCTTCCTGCTGCCCGCCAGCGCCTTGACCGGCGCGTTGCTGCTGGCGCTGTCGTCGATTGCCAGCAAGCTGATCATGCCGGGCGTGATCGTGCCGGTCGGCATCGTCACCGCGTTGGTGGGCGTGCCGATTTTCGTGGTGCTGGTGTTCAAGCGCGGGAGGCAGCTATGAACCAGGGCTTATCGGTGCACAACGCCAACGTCAGTTATGGCCGGCGGCAAATCGTGCATGACCTGAGCTTGCCTACCCTGCCCCACGGCAGCCTGACCGCGCTGATCGGCCCCAATGGCGCCGGTAAGTCGACCTTGCTGCGTGCCGTGGCCGGGCTGGAAAAGATGCAAGGCGTGGTAAGGCTGGGTGCACTGGACCTGTCGTCCATGTCCGTGGCCGAGCGGGCACGCCGCGTCACGTACATGCCGCAAAACCTGCCGCCGGGCCTGAGCCTCAGCGTGATGGAAAGCGTGATCGCCGCATTGCGCGTGGCCCATGTCGAAGGCATTCCCTTGTCCAGTGAGGCCTGTCTGCGTGAAGCGTTTGAGGCGTTGCAACGCATCGGCATCGCACACCTGGCCGATCAACTGTTAAGCACTTTGTCCGGTGGCCAACGCCAGCTGGTCAGCCTCGCCCAACTCATCGCGCGCCGCCCACAGGTGATGTTGCTCGACGAGCCCACCAGCGCCCTCGACCTCAATTACCAGTTGAAGGTCATGGACTGCGTGCGTGGGCTGGTGCGCGAACACAACCTGATCGCCGTGGTGGTGCTGCACGACATCAACCTCGCCGCGCGGTTTGCCGACCACATTGCCGTGCTGCGCCAGGGCCGCTTGTACGCCAGTGGCGTAGCGGATGAGGTGCTTGACCCGGCGCTGTTTGCCGACGTTTACGGTGTGCGGGTGCGCATTGAACGGTGCTCGCAGCAGTCGTTGCAGGTGCTGGTCGATGGGGCTGTGTGAAACGCTTCTAAGGTTAGACGCAAATGTTTGATTGAATTATTGCCCTTGGATCATCACCTATACCTGCAGGCATTCGCTCATTTGGAGAGCTTCATGATCGACCTGTATTACTGGACTACCCCCAACGGTCACAAAGTTTCACTGTTCCTGGAAGAAGCCGGTCTGCCCTACAAGGTGCACCCGATCAACATCGGCCAGGGCGACCAGTTCAAACCAGACTTCCTGAAGATTGCTCCCAACAACCGTATCCCGGCCATCGTCGACCAAAGCCCGAGCGACGGCGGCGCGCCGATTTCACTGTTTGAATCCGGCGCCATCTTGCTGTACCTCGCGGAAAAAACCGGCCAGTTCCTCCCCAAATACCTGCGCGGTCGCCAGGAGGCATTGCAGTGGCTGTTCTGGCAAATGGGCGGGCTAGGGCCAATGGCCGGGCAGAACCATCATTTCAGCCAGTTCGCACCGGAAAAAATCCCCTACGCGATCAAGCGCTACGTCGATGAAACCGCGCGCCTGTATGGCGTGCTGGACCGGCGCCTGGCGGACCGCGCCTTCGTGGCGGGCGAGGACTACAGCATTGCCGACATGGCGATCTACCCGTGGATTGTTTCCCACAAGTGGCAGAGCCAGCGCCTGGAGGACTTCCCCCACGTGCAGCGTTGGTTCAACAGCATCAAGGAACGCCCGGCGACCGTTCGGGCGTATGAGCTGGTGCAGAAAGTGAATCCGCCCAAAGCCTGATCTGAAGTCTTACTCGGTCAAACTGTGGGAGCGGGCTTGCTCGCGAATGCGGTGGTTCAGTCAGACCTTCGTTGACTGACACTCCGCATTCGCGAGCAAGCCCGCTCCCACAGTTGATTTGCGCAAGACTCAAACTCCTGCTTGCGTCGTTTCGCCGCGCTCACTAACGTAGCGCCTTTAATGACGCTACCCCCCGCAGGAGCTTTGCCATGGCCTCGCCAGCCCTCTCACATTTTCTTCCCCGGTTCGGCGTTGCCGCGGCAGTGGCCAGTGCTTTAAGCCTGGCCGGTTGCCAGCTCCAGAGCACCCAGGACACCCTGCCACCCGTTGCCGGCGTGCAGCCGATCAAAGGTCTGGCACAGAATGTGTCGGTACGCCGCAATGCCCAAGGCATGCCGCTGATCGAAAGCAACACCTTCCATGACGCGCTGTTCAGCCTCGGTTACGTGCACGCCAGCGACCGCATCACGCAGATGGTCACCTTGCGCCTGCTGGCCCAGGGCCGTCTGGCGGAAATGTCCGGGCCGGAGGTGCTGGATGTCGACCGCTTCATGCGCGCGGTCAACCTGAAAAAAAGCGCCGGCGAGCTGTACAACGCGTCGTCGCCGCGCCTCAAGCGCTTCTTTGAAGTGTATGCCCGCGGCGTCAACGCCTACCTGTTCCGCTACCGCGACAAGCTGCCGCCGGACCTGGCCCAGACCGGCTACAAGCCCGAGTACTGGAAACCGGAAGATTCGGCGCTGTTGTTCTGCCTGTTGAATTTCAGCGAATCGAGCAACCTGCAAGAAGAACTCTCCTCGTTGGTGCTGGCGCAGAAAATCGGCGTCGACAAGCTCGCCTGGCTCACGCCAAGCGCGCCGGATGAGCCAATCCCGGCGGACGAGGCCGACAAGCTCAAGGGCGTGAACCTGGGCCAGATCACCGGCCTTGCGGGCCTGGAAAGCGTCGGCCAGCAGTTGAACAGCCTCAACGCCCTGGCGGTCACCACCTCCAACAACTGGGCCATCGGCCCGCAACGCAGCCGCAGCGGCAAAAGCCTGCTGGCCAGCGACCTTGCCGCCCAGCCGCAAGCGCCGTCGCCGTGGAATTACGTGCAGATCCGTGCGCCCAAATACCAGGCAGTCGGCGCCTCGATTGCCGGTCTGCCGACCCTGTTGTCCGGCTTCAACGGCAAAGTCGCGTGGAGCATGAGCGCGGTCAAGGGCGACACCCAGGACCTGTTCCTGGAAAAGGTCAAACGCCAAGGCAACGCGTTGTACTACGAGAACAACGGCAAATGGCTGCCGGCCACCGTGCGCAACGAAACCTACTTCGCCAAAGGCCAGCGGCCACTGCGTGAAGTGGTCTACGAAACTCGCCACGGCGCCCTGCTCAACAGCAGCCAGGCGCTGACCAGCGGTTTCGGCCTGGCCCTGCAAACCGCCGACTTCAAGGACGACAAGAGCCTGGACGCGTTTTTCGACCTGTCCCGTGCGCAAAACGCCGGCAAGGCGTCGGACGCGACCCGGGAAATCCGCGCCATCGCCCTGAACATGATCTTCGCCGACGCCAGCAACATCGGCTGGCAAGTCACCGGCCGCTTCCCCAACCGCCGCGAAGGCGAAGGCCTGCTGCCGTCGCCGGGCTGGGACGCGCGCTTTGACTGGGACGGCTACGCCGACGCGATGCTGCACCCGTACGATCAGGACCCGGCCCAAGGCTGGATCGGCACCGCCAACCAGCGCACCGCGCCACGCGGTTATGGCATGCAGCTGTCCAATTCCTGGGATGCACCGGAGCGCAGCGAACGCCTGGCGCAATTGGCCAATGCCGGCAAGCATGACAGCCGCAGCATGATCGCCATGCAGTACGACCAGACCACCCCCTTCGCCGCCAAGCTCAAGACCATGTTCCAGGCACCGGGCATGGCCCAGCCGTTGAAACAGGCGATTGATGCGCTGCCGGCGGCTGATGCGACCAAGGCCCGCGAGGCGCTGAATCGCCTGATGGCGTTTGATGGCCGACTGGCGCCAACGTCCGCCGACGCGGCGATCTACGAGCTGTTCCTGCAGGAAAGCACCAAGCAGATCTTCCTCGACGAACTCGGCCCGGAAAACAGCGCCAGCTGGAAAGCCTTTATCAGCAACGCCAACCTGTCCTACTCCGCCAACGCCGACCACCTGCTGGGCCGCGAAGACAGCCCGTTCTGGGACGACGTGCGCACGGCGCAAAAAGAAGACAAACCGGCGATCCTGGCCCGCAGCCTGGCCGCCGCGATCACGGCCGGCGACAGCCAATTGGGCGCCGACCACAAGGCCTGGCAGTGGGGCAAGCTGCACACCATCACCTGGAAAAACACCAACGGCCAGGTGATTCGCGGCCCGTTCGCCAGCGGCGGCGACCACAACACCCTGAACCCGGCGCCCTACCGCTGGGGCCAGGACTTCACCACCACCCAGGTGCCGGCGCTGCGCATGATTGTCGACTTCGGCCAGATTGAACCGATGATGGGCCAGGGCGGCATTGGTCAGTCCGGCAACCCGGCCAGCCCGAATTATGCGAACGGCATCGACCCGTCGCTCAAGGCGCAATACCTGAGCTTCCCGATGCAGCCGCAGAACTTTGACAAGGTGTATGGGAAAACCCGCTTGACCCTCACACCCGGCAAGTAACCCGTTTTTTCACTGAAGAAACCGGATCAAAAATGTGGGAGCGGGCTTGCTCGCGAAGGCGGTCGATCAGTCACTGAATAGTTGGCTGAACCACCGCCTTCGCGAGCAAGCCCGCTCCCACATTGACCTTATGCATTCCGATAGAACTTCTCGCCCCACCGTCCCCTCATACCTGATAAGCCCATCGCCCCCGGCACGCCCATGGACCTTGTCATCGCCCGGCCCGAAGGCCTCTACTGCCCCGCCGGAGATTTTTACATCGACCCATGGCGGCCGGTGGAACGCTCGGTCATCACCCACGCCCACGGCGACCACGCCCGCACCGGCAACGAGCACTACCTGGCCGCTGCGCCCGGTGAAGGCATTTTGCGCTCGCGCCTGGGCCAGGACATCAATCTGCAAACCCTGGCCTATGGCGAAAAACTCGTGCACCACGGCGTGACCCTGAGTTTTCACCCTGCCGGGCACGTGCTGGGTTCAGCCCAGGTGCGGCTGGAATACCAGGGCGAAGTCTGGGTCGCCTCCGGCGACTACAAAGTCGAGCCCGACGGCACCTGCGCGCCCTTCGAACCGGTGCGCTGCCACACCTTTATTACCGAATCCACGTTCGGCCTGCCGATCTACCGCTGGCAGCCCCAGGCGCAGATTTTCGCCGGGATCAATGACTGGTGGCAGGCCAACATCGCCGCCGGCAAGGCCAGCGTGTTGTTCTGTTATTCGTTCGGCAAGGCCCAGCGCATCCTGCATGGCATCGACGCCAGCATTGGCCCGATCCTCAGCCATGGCGCGGTCGAACCCTTGAACCGCGTGTACCGCGAGGCTGGGATCTACATCCCCGAAACTCTTTACGCCGGCGACTTCAAAAAGACCGACCCGTTGCTGCGCCAGGCGCTGATCATCGCCCCGCCGTCCGCAGGCGGAAGCAGTTGGATCAAGCGTTTCGGCGACTACAGCGACGCGTTCGCCAGCGGCTGGATGCGCTTGCGCGGTACGCGGCGGCGCCGCGGTGTGGACCGTGGCTTTGTGCTCTCGGACCACGCCGATTGGCCGGGGCTGTTGTGGGCCATCGAGCAGACCGGCGCCGAGCGGGTGATGGTCACCCACGGTTCTGTCGGCGTTCTGGTGCGTCACCTGCGGGAAAAAGGCCTGGATGCCCAGGGTTTCACCACCGAATACGGCGATGACGAAGAGGAGGCCAGCGCATGAAAGCCTTCGCCGAGTTGTACGCCAACCTCGACGCCACCACGTCCAGCAATGCCAAGCTCGCCGCGTTGCAGGCGTACTTTCGCCAAGCCCCGCCCGACGATGCAGCGTGGGCGGTGTATTTCCTGTCCGGCGGGCGGCCTCGGCAACTGGTGCCCACCCGTTTACTGCGCGACATGGCCACCGAAGCCTCGGGCATCGAACCGTGGTTATTTGAAGAGAGCTACCAGTCGGTCGGCGATTTGGCCGAGACCATTTCCCTGCTGTTACCCGAATCCACCTACACCTCGGAGGATGGCCTGGCGGTGTGGCTCGAAGAAAAGCTGCTGCCCCTGCGGGGTTTGCCGCCTCTGGAACTCGCCGAACGCCTGCCCGCACTGTGGGCCCAGCTGGATCAGCCGAGCCTGATGGTCTGTATCAAATTGATCACCGGCAGCTTTCGCGTCGGCGTGTCCAAACTGCTGGTCACCCGCGCCCTCGCCGCGATGGCCGACCTCGACAGCAAGCGCGTGGCGCAACGCCTGGTGGGCTACACCGACCTGTCCAATCGCCCTACGCCTGAAGGCTACCTCAAGCTGATCGCTGCCGAATCGTCCGACGAACATGCGCAACGCGGCGGGCAGCCTTATCCGTTTTTTCTGGCCCATGGGTTGTCGCAGCCGGTGGAGCAATTCGACGCCCTGCTCGGCTCCCCCGCCGACTGGCAGGTGGAATGGAAGTGGGACGGCATTCGCGCGCAGTTGGTCAAGCGTGAAGGCCGGCTGTGGGTCTGGTCGCGGGGCGAGGAGCTGGTCACCGAGCGTTTTCCCGAACTGCACAGCCTGGTCAGCGGCCTGCCGGATGGCACGGTGATCGACGGCGAAATCGTGGTGTGGAAGGACGCAGTGCAACCCTTTGCGCTGCTGCAACAGCGTATCGGCCGCAAGACCTTGAGCAAAAAGGTGCTTGAAGATGCACCGGTCGCCGTCCTCGCCTACGACCTGCTGGAGTTCGAGGGCGACGATTGGCGCAATCACACCCAGGCCGAACGCCGCACCCAACTCGAGCAGGTGATTGCCCAGTGCAACCAGCCTGTGCTGCTGCCGTCTCCTTCGCTGACGGGCACCTCTTGGGCAAACCTTGCGCAGCAACGCGAGGCGTCTCGCCAGTTGGGCGTGGAAGGCATGATGCTCAAGGCCAAGGACGGCCTGTACGGCGTGGGCCGCACCAAGGACATGGGCGTGTGGTGGAAATGGAAAGTCGACCCGTTCAGCGTCGACGCGGTGTTGATTTACGCCCAACGTGGCCATGGGCGCCGCGCCAGCCTGTATAGCGACTACACCTTTGCGGTGTGGGATGGCCCGCCCGGCACCGAACGCACGCTGGTGCCGTTCGCGAAGGCCTATTCAGGCCTGACCGACGAGGAAATGCGCAAGGTCGACGCGATTGTGCGCAAAACCACCGTGGAGAAATTCGGGCCGGTGAGCAGTGTGACGCCGAGCATGGTGTTTGAGCTGGGCTTTGAGGGCATTGCCCTGTCCAAGCGCCACAAGAGCGGGATTGCGGTGCGGTTTCCCAGAATGCTGCGGTGGCGCCAGGATAAGGCGGTGGACGAGGCGGACAATTTGGCCACGCTGCAGGACCTCCTGACCTGAAATACATCCTCATGTGGGAGCGGGCTTGCTCGCGAATACGGTGGGCCAGTGACAGATGAATTGACTGACCCGCCGCATTCGCGAGCACGCCCGCTCCCATGTCTGATTCGCGCCAAGATCCAAAATGGTGCACTGAAAAATCAATGCCCATTTTCGGGCATCTCCTACACTCTCATCTCCCTTATCCCACCTTTTAAAACAGTCATTCGGAACTATGGTGCAGAAATTGCTACTCGTGATCCGTCTGACACCGTTCAGTAACAGTCCTAAACGCGCCACAAGCGCTTATCTTGGTTTCCAGGGATTACATAATGAAAAAAGCATTGCTGACCCTTTCTGCACTGGCTCTGTGCATGGCTGCTGGTGTTGCCACAGCCAAGGAATACAAGGAATTGCGTTTTGGTGTCGATCCTTCCTACGCGCCGTTCGAATCCAAGGCCGCTGACGGCAGCCTGGTAGGCTTCGATATCGACCTGGGCAATGCGATCTGCGCCGAGCTGAAGGTCAAGTGCAAGTGGGTTGAAAGTGACTTCGACGGCATGATTCCAGGCCTGAACGCCAACAAGTTCGACGGCGTGATTTCCTCGATGACCGTGACCGAAGCCCGTGAAAAGGCGATCGACTTCTCCAACGAGCTGTTCTCCGGCCCGACGTCCCTGGTGTTCAAAAAAGGCGCGAACTTCTCCACGCCTGAGTCCCTCAAGGGCAAAACCGTGGGCTACGAGCAAGGCACCATCCAGGAAGCCTACGCCAAGGCGGTGCTGGACAAAGCCGGTGTGACCACCAAGGCCTATGCCAACCAGGACCAGGTGTATGCCGACCTGACGTCCGGTCGTCTCGACGCTTCGGTGCAAGACATGCTGCAAGCCGAACTGGGCTTTTTGAAGTCGCCGGCAGGCGCTGACTACGAAGTCAGCAAGGCCATCGACGACCCATTGCTGCCATCCAAAACGGCGGTCGGTATCAAAAAAGGTAACAAAGACCTCAAGGCCTTGCTCGATAAAGGTATCAAAGCGTTACACGATGATGGCACCTACGCCACCATCCAGAAGAAACACTTCGGCGATCTGAACCTGTACAGCGGTAAATAACACCCTGGCGCCCACCTGTTTGAGGTGGGCGCTTTTTATCGCCATAGGTCCTGAATTCATGTTTGAAGATCTTTTGCAAACCCTGGGGCTGAGCGCCTTCAGTTTGAAGGGGTTCGGCCCGCTGTTGCTGCAAGGTACGTGGATGACCGTGAAACTGTCGGTCGCCTCCCTGGCCGTCAGCGTCCTGCTCGGCTTGCTCGGCGCCAGCGCGAAACTGTCCAGCGTCAGCCTGATCCGCGTCCCCGCCCAGCTCTACACCACCTTGATTCGCGGCGTGCCCGACCTGGTGCTGATGTTGCTGATTTTCTACAGCCTGCAAATCTGGCTGACCGGTTTTACCGACTTCATGGAATGGGACTACATCGAGATCGACCCATTCAGCGCTGGGGTTATCACCCTGGGCTTCATCTACGGTGCCTACTTCACCGAGACCTTTCGCGGTGCGATCCTCGCCGTGCCGCGGGGCCAGCTGGAAGCGGCGACCGCCTACGGGCTCACGCGCGGGCAGCGGTTTCGCTTCGTGACCTTCCCGCAGATGATGCGCTTTGCCCTGCCGGGCATCGGCAACAACTGGATGGTGATGCTCAAGGCCACGGCGCTGGTGTCGATCATCGGCCTGGCGGACCTGGTCAAGGCCGCTCAAGACGCCGGCAAGAGCACCTACCAACTGTTTTACTTCCTGGTCATCGCCGCGTTGATCTACCTGCTGATCACCAGCGCGTCCAATGTCGTCCTGCGCTGGCTTGAGCGCCGTTACTCCGCTGGGTCCCGGGAGGCCGTGCGATGATCGAACTTCTGCAGCAATACTGGCGGCCCTTCCTTTATAGCGACGGCCAGCACATCACCGGGCTGGCAATGACCCTGTGGCTGCTCAGCGCGGCGCTGGTGATTGGCTTTGTGGTGTCAATCCCGCTGTCCATCGCCCGCGTGTCGCGCAAACGCTACATCCGTTGGCCGGTGCAGTTTTACACCTACCTGTTTCGTGGCACGCCGCTCTATATCCAGCTGCTGATCTGCTACACCGGGATCTACAGCATTGCGGCCGTGCGGGCGCAACCGGTGCTGGACGCGTTCTTTCGAGATGCGATGAACTGCACCATCCTCGCCTTCGCCCTGAACACCTGCGCCTACACCACCGAGATTTTCGCCGGGGCGATCCGCAGCATGGCGCATGGCGAAGTCGAGGCAGCCAAGGCTTACGGCCTGAGCGGCTGGAAGCTCTATGCCTATGTGATCATGCCGTCGGCGCTGCGCCGCTCGTTGCCGTACTACAGCAATGAAGTGATCCTGATGCTGCACTCGACCACCGTGGCATTCACCGCGACGGTGCCGGACATTCTCAAGGTGGCCCGGGACGCCAACTCGGCCACGTACATGACCTTTCAATCATTCGGCATCGCTGCGCTGATCTACCTGACCGTGACCTTTGCGCTGGTCGGGCTGTTTCGTCTGGCGGAGCGCCGTTGGCTGGCCTTTCTCGGGCCGAGCCATTAAGGAGTCGTCATGCGTCATCAGGTACATGATCTGATCGCGCCGGTGCCAGGCACGGCGCGGCAGATTCACAGTTTCCACTTCGGTCCGGAACAGGCTGAAGGCAAGGTCTACATCCAGTCATCGCTGCATGCCGACGAACTGCCGGGCATGCTGGTGGCCTGGCACCTCAAGGCCCGCCTCGCCGAGTTGGCGGCGGCCGGCAGGCTGCGCAGCGAAATCGTGTTGGTGCCAATTGCCAACCCGGTGGGCCTGGAGCAAGTGTTGATGGATATTCCGCTGGGCCGCTACGAGCTGGAAAGCGGACAGAATTTCAACCGCCGATTTGTCGACCTCAGTGAAGAGGTGGGTAACCAGGTCGAGTATTTGCTGGGGGATGACGCGCAGCACAACGCCCGTTTGATCCGTGCCGCGCTGTCCAATGCCCTCGCCCGGCAAGTGGCCGACACCCAGTTGCAATCCCAACGCCTGGTGCTGCAACGCCTGGCCTGCGATGCCGACATGGTGCTTGACCTGCATTGCGACTTCGAAGCCGTGGCGCACTTGTACACCACGCCCGAAGCCTGGCCGCAGGTGGAGCCGCTGGCACGCTACATCGGCTCGGAAGCCAACTTGCTTGCCACCGATTCCGGCGGGCAGTCCTTCGATGAATGTTTCACCCTGGTGTGGTGGCAGTTGCAGCAACGCTTTGGCGAGCGCTTCCCGATTCCCATGGGCAGCTTTTCGGTGACCGTCGAACTGCGCGGCCAGGGCGACGTCAACCATGGCCTGGCCCGTCTCGACTGCCAGGCGATCATCGACTACCTGATCCACTTCGGCGCAATTGAAGGCACCGCGGCGCCACTGCCCCCATTGCCCTACCCGGCCACCCCACTGGCGGGCGTCGAGCCTGTGACCACGCCCGTTGGCGGTTTGCTGGTCTTCAGCGCCCTGCCCGGTGAATACCTGGAGGCCGGGCAATTGATCGCCGAAATCATCGACCCCCTTACTGACCGCGTAACGCCCGTGCACTGTAAAAGCGCCGGCTTGCTTTACGCCCGTTCGCTGCGGCGCATGGCCACGGCCGGCATGGTGATCAGCCATGTCGCAGGCCATGAAGCCTACCGCAGCGGCTACCTACTTTCGCCTTGAGGATGCACGCCCCATGTACAAATTGACCGTTGAAGGCCTGCATAAAAGCTATGGCGACAATGAAGTGCTCAAAGGTGTCTCGCTCAAGGCCAAGACCGGTGATGTGATCAGTTTGATCGGCGCCAGCGGTTCGGGCAAAAGCACCTTTTTGCGCTGCATCAACTTTCTGGAAACCCCCAACGACGGCGCGATGACCCTCGACGGCCAGCAAATCCGCATGGTCAGCGACCGCCACGGCATGCGCGTGGCCGACGACGCCGAGCTGCAACGCCTGCGCACACGGCTGGCGATGGTGTTCCAGCATTTCAACCTGTGGAGCCACATGAGCGTGCTGGAGAACATCACCATGGCGCCGCGCCGGGTGCTGGGTTGCAGCAAGAAGGACGCCGAAGACCGCGCCCGTCGCTACCTCGACAAAGTCGGCTTGCCGGCGCGCGTGGCCGATCAATACCCGGCGTTTTTGTCTGGTGGCCAACAGCAACGGGTGGCCATCGCCCGCGCCCTGGCCATGGAGCCGGAGGTGATGCTGTTCGACGAGCCGACCTCGGCCCTCGACCCGGAGCTGGTCGGTGAAGTTTTGAAGGTGATCCAGGGGCTGGCCGAGGAAGGCCGCACCATGATCATGGTCACCCACGAAATGAGCTTTGCGCGCAAGGTGTCGAGCCAGGTGCTGTTCCTGCACAAGGGCCTGGTGGAAGAGCAAGGTGCGCCTGCGGATGTGCTGGGCAATCCGAAGAGCGAGCGCCTGCAGCAGTTTTTGAGCGGCAATTTGAAGTAAACCTTTGCGGCGCCTGGAGGGTCTCTGAATGAGAGCCTCCAGAGCGTCAGCCCATCCATGGCAAAACCCCTCGACTTCGCAAAACACTGGTTTGCCGCCAAGGGCTGGAAACCGTTCGCCTTTCAGAAAGCGGTATGGGCGGCGGTCAAGCAGGGTCAGTCAGGCTTGCTGCATGCCAGCACCGGCGCGGGTAAAACCTATGCACTGTGGTTTGCCGCCCTCAATCGTTTCGCCATCACTCGACCGCCCGCCACCGGCAAACGCAAACCGCCGGCTGAGCCGCTGACCGTGCTGTGGATTACACCCATGCGCGCGCTGGCCGCCGACACTGCACGCGCCCTTGAAGCGCCGCTGGCGGCCCTGCAGATTCCCTGGAGCGTCGGCCTGCGCACCGGCGATACCAGCAGCAGCGAACGCGCACGCCAAACCCGCCGCCAGCCCACCGCGCTGGTTACCACGCCGGAAAGTCTGACGTTGATGCTGGCGCGTGCCGACAGTGAATCGAGCCTGGCGCAGTTGCGCATGGTCATCGTGGATGAATGGCATGAACTGATCGGCAACAAGCGTGGCGTGCAGCTGCAACTGGCGCTGGCGCGCTTGCGGCGTTGGCATCCGGAACTGATGGTGTGGGGAATTTCGGCGACGCTGGGTAATCAGGATCACGCGTTGGAGGTTTTGGTCCCACAAGGTGGCGGTATCAACGTGCAGGGGCAAACGGCCAAAACGCTGCAGGTCGATACCTTGTTACCGCCTACCACCGAGCGTTTTCCCTGGGCCGGGCATATTGGTTTGAAGATGTTGCCGCAAGTCGTCGCCGAAGTTGACTCCAGCAGCAGTTGCCTGGTGTTTACCAACACGCGGGCGCAGTCGGAGATCTGGTATCAGGCATTGCTCGAGGCGCGCCCGGATTGGGCGGGCGTGATCGCGCTGCACCACGGCTCACTCTCGCGCGAAACGCGCGACTGGGTGGAGCGAGCCTTGAAAGACGGCCAGCTCAAAGCGGTGGTGTGCACCTCCAGCCTGGACTTGGGCGTGGATTTTCTGCCGGTAGAGCGCGTGCTGCAAATCGGCTCGGCCAAAGGCGTGGCGCGCTTGATGCAGCGTGCCGGACGTTCCGGCCACGCGCCAGGGCGGCCGTCCCGGGTGACGCTGGTGCCGACCCACAGCCTGGAGCTGGTGGAAGCAGCCGCCGCCCAGGACGCAATCGCCCAGCGGCGCATCGAAGCGCGTGAATCGCCTTACAAGCCGCTGGACGTGCTCGTACAGCATTTGGTGAGCATGGCGCTGGGCGGAGGCTTTACGCCGGACGCGCTGCTGGCGGAAGTGCGCGGGGCCTGGGCCTACCGTGACCTCACGCAAGCCGACTGGGCCTGGGCGTTGGGTTTTGTGCGCCATGGCGGATTGTCGCTGACGGCTTACCCGGATTACCGCCGCGTGGAGCCCGATGAGCACGGCGTGTGGCGCGTGCCGGATGCACGCCTGGCGCGGCGCCATCGCATGAGCGTAGGCACCATCGTCAGTGATGCGAGTATCCAGCTGAAATTCTGGAGCAAGGGCGGCGGCGGCAAGAACCTGGGCAGTGTCGAGGAAGGCTTTATCGCACGGCTCAAACCCGGTGATGGTTTCCTGTTTGCCGGGCGTTTGCTGGAGCTGGTGCGCGTGGAAAACATGACTGCTTACGTGCGTCGCAGCACCGCGAAAAGAGCCGCCGTGCCGCGTTGGAATGGCGGGCGCATGCCGCTTTCCAACGAGCTGGCGCAGGCGGTGGTCGAGCGTTTTGATGCGGCGGCGCACGGGCATTTTGACGGCCCGGAAATGCAGGCGGTGCAGCCTTTGCTGCAAACCCAGTTGCGCTGGTCGGGCCTGCCGACGCGCACGCATTTGCTGGCCGAAGCCCTGAAGTCGCGGGAGGGATGGCACGTGTTTCTTTACCCCTTCGCCGGACGCCAAGTGCATCTGGGCCTGGCCAGCCTGCTGGCGTGGCGGGTCAGCCAACAGCAGCCGGTGACCTTTTCGATTGCGGTGAATGATTACGGGCTGGAGCTGTTGAGCGCCACGCCGGTGGATTGGCCATTGCTGCTGAACGAAGCGTTGTTGAGTCCGCAAAATTTGCTGACCGACGTTATAGCCAGCCTGAATGCCGGGGAACTGGCCCTCAGGCGCTTTCGCGAGATCGCGCGCATCGCCGGGCTGGTGTTCGCGGGTTACCCCGGTGCGCCAAAAAGCACGCGACAGGTTCAGGCCTCCAGCGGGTTGTTTTTTGAAGTGTTCAAGCAATATGACCCGCAGAACCTGCTGCTGACCCAGGCCGGGGAAGAAGTCCTGCGTGACGAGTTGGATATTCGTCGGCTGGAACAGACATTGCGCCATCTGGCCGCGCTGAAACTGGACCTGTACCTGATCGAACGGCCTACACCGCTGGCCTTCCCACTGCTGGTTGAGCGGATGCGCGAGAGCATGAGTTCGGAGAAACTTTCGGAGCGCATTGCACGGATGGTCAAGGACCTGGAAAAAGTCGCGGATAACGGGAAACGCTGATGCACTGTTCGGTAATGCTTGAGGGAGAAGAGCTGTGGCTGCTGCCGGAAAAGGCCGTGTACTGGCCATCACGTCGGTGCCTGCTGATTGCCGACGTGCATTTTGGCAAGGCCTCCGCCTACCGCAGCCTTGGGCAACCCGTGCCCCAAGGCACCACGACTGAAAACCTGCAACGCCTGAACCGGCTGTTATCGGCCTTGCCGTGCGAGCAAGTTATCTTTCTCGGTGACTTCCTGCACGGCCCCGGCTCTCACGCCAGCGGCACGCTGAGCGCCTTGAGAGCCTGGCGTGAGTGCAATCGCGACCTGGGCCTGACGCTGATTCGCGGCAATCACGATAAACGCGCAGGTGACCCACCGGCCGACTTGGGCATCGAGGTGGTGCCGGAGCCTTTGCTGATGGGGCCGTTCGCCCTGCAACACGAACCGGACGCGCATGCCAGCCACCATGTACTGGCGGGGCATGTGCACCCAGTTTATCGATTGCGCGGCAGGGGCCGTCAGAGCTTGCGCCTGCCGTGCTTTCAGCTCGGGTCGCAGATCAGCCTGCTGCCGGCGTTCGGCGCCTTTACCGGGGGTTATTCAGTGGAACAGCGCGATGATCGGCAGATCTTTGTGATCGGCGATGAGGACGTATGGCCGGTGTGCTGAAGAACCGGCCATGTCTCCTGCCCTGAACGATCAGGCGACAGGCGCGGGTGGCGGCTCATCGGGGAGCGTCGGTTCACCAGGCTCGGTGGGCGGTTGCGGCCAATCTTGATCAGGTTGACCAGGGATGCCGCCTGCATACGCAGGGTCGGCCATCAGGGACCAGGCCAGAACACCAATCTGGTTGGGTTCAAGCCGGGCGAGTTCGGCGCTGATTCGCGGGTCGATCTTCATAAAGTACTCCTCAAGCGTGGCTCGGCGCGTTTTGCACGCACCGAGGCAGTACACCCAATAGAGTCACTTCCCGCAGACTAATTCCCTTAACGTGTAAGACCTTTCGATCAAGCGCGTGGGAGTGTGACGCCACGCTGGCCCTGATACTTGCCTGCACGGTCCTTGTAGGAGACTTCACAAGCCTCGTCGGACTGCAGGAACAGCATCTGTGCCACGCCTTCATTGGCGTAGATCTTGGCCGGCAACGTGGTGGTGTTGGAGAACTCCAGGGTGACGTGACCTTCCCACTCGGGCTCGAGCGGCGTCACGTTGACGATAATACCGCAACGCGCGTAGGTGCTTTTACCCAAGCAGATGGTCAGCACGTCACGCGGGATGCGGAAGAACTCCACGGTGCGCGCCAGGGCGAAGGAGTTTGGCGGGATGATGCACACGTCGCTCTTGACGTCGACGAAGCTCTTCTCGTCGAAGTTCTTCGGGTCGACGATCGCCGAGTTGATATTGGTGAACACCTTGAATTCATCGGCGCAACGCACGTCGTAGCCATAGCTGGAAACACCGTACGAAATCACCGGAGCGTCGCCGGCGCCACGGATCTGGCGTTCAACGAACGGTTCGATCATGCCGTGCTCTTGCGCCATGCGGCGAATCCACTTGTCCGATTTGATGCTCATGGCGGGTGTCCTGAATAGCGAGGTGGAAAAATTCTGTTGGGCATCTTACCGGGGCCGGCTGCGGGGTTCAAAGGGCGCGGGGCTTTTCTTGATGAATGCACCGGCTGCTGCAAGTCGCAGCCAACAGGGCCGGGGCTTATAGTGCGGTCCCCTGTGACTGTAAATACCACCGCCAGTCACGAAAATAGAGAAACCTTCGGAAATACCATTGGCACGTTCCGGAAAAAGGGTTAAGGTGGCGCCACTGTGCTGCTTGTGTCACTGAGAATCTCTACACGATATGTTGAATTTCGATCCAACCATCTCCAAGAATTTTTCCTGCTCTTTGCACTCAGTCTCGGCCAGGGCTTTTCCTGAGTCGCAGTTAACTTTGTCCAAGGAGATACACCATGTCTAATCGCCAAACTGGTACCGTTAAGTGGTTCAACGATGAAAAAGGCTTCGGCTTCATCACTCCACAATCCGGTGACGACCTGTTCGTTCACTTCAAAGCTATCCAATCCGACGGCTTCAAAAGCCTGAAAGAAGGCCAACAGGTTTCTTTCATCGCTACCCGCGGTCAGAAAGGCATGCAAGCTGAAGAAGTTCAAGTTATCTAACTTGTACTGACTTAGTCGAAAAAACCCCGCCCTCAAAAGCGGGGTTTTTTTATGCCCGGGATTTGACCCTCACGCAGACGTAATGCCGGGCACAAAAAAATGTGGGAGCGGGCTTGCTCGCGAATGCGATGGATAAGTCGGCACATCTGTCGACTGACACTCCGCATTCGCGAGCAAGCCCGCTCCCACACTTAGTCCCGCGTCGCTTATTGGAACAACGACTCACTCGACAAGCCATTCTTCTCCAGGATCTCACGCAAGCGCTTGAGGCCCTCTACCTGGATCTGCCGCACCCGCTCACGGGTCAGACCGATCTCCAGGCCTACGTCCTCCAGGGTACTGCTCTCATGGCCGCGCAGGCCGAAGCGGCGAATCACCACTTCACGCTGCTTGTCCGTGAGCTCAGACAGCCACTGGTCAATGCTTTGGGAAAGATCATCGTCCTGCAACAGTTCGCAAGGATCCGTCGGACGATCATCCGTCAGGGTGTCCAGCAGGGTTTTATCCGAATCCGGACCCAGCGAGACATCGACCGAAGACACGCGCTCGTTCAGGCCGAGCATGCGCTTAACCTCGCCTACCGGCTTTTCCAGCAGGTTGGCGATCTCTTCAGGCGAAGGTTCATGATCGAGTTTTTGTGTCAGCTCACGCGCCGCCCGCAGGTAGACGTTGAGCTCCTTGACCACATGGATCGGCAACCGGATCGTGCGGGTCTGATTCATGATCGCCCGTTCGATGGTCTGACGAATCCACCAAGTGGCATAGGTCGAAAAGCGGAAGCCCCGCTCAGGGTCGAACTTCTCCACCGCCCGGATCAAGCCCAGGTTGCCCTCCTCGATCAGGTCCAACAGCGACAGCCCACGATTGACGTAGCGTCGGGCGATTTTCACCACCAGGCGCAAGTTACTTTCAATCATGCGTTTGCGCCCAGCCGGATCGCCTTTTTGCGACAAGCGCGCAAAATGGACTTCTTCTTCGGGAGTGAGCAGAGGGGAAAAGCCGATTTCATTGAGGTACAGCTGCGTTGCGTCGAGCGCCCGCGTGTAGTCAATGTACTTGTGTTGCTTTAACGCGGTGGAGTTCTTGGATTTGGTGCGAACTGAAGGTGTAGCAGACCCTTCATCATTCGACATCGATTCCTTTTCGGTGAGTATCTCCATTTCAAGGAGAACCTCATCGTCGATGTCAAACTCCGGCGCTTCTTTACTGAGAGCCATTGTTATAGTCCTTTGGTGAGTTCGACCTCAAGCTCAAGCGACGCCTCTATCCTTGGCAACGCTGGAGCCTGTTCCTTCTACGTGAGGGAACAGGCTGTGCAACACATCAACGACGGGGAAGGAATTGCAGCGGATCTACAGGTTTCCCTTGGCGGCGAATCTCAAAGTGCAGTTTCACCCGGTCTGTACCAGTTGACCCCATTTCGGCAATTGTCTGTCCGACTTTGACTTGCTGCCCCTCCCGAACCAACAGCCTGCGGTTATGACCGTAAGCACTGACGTAGGTATCGCTGTGTTTGATGATGACCAGTTCGCCGTAGCCCCGCAAACCACTCCCGGCGTACACCACTGTCCCGTCAGACGCAGCTAAAACAGGCTGTCCCAAATCCCCGGCGATATCAATGCCTTTATTCAAACTACCGTTTGAAGAGAATTTTCCAATTAACACCCCGTTTGAAGGCCATCCCCAACCGGTCGGGGCAGGCCCTGCAGGCGGCAACGGCGCAGGCGCCGGTTTGCTCGCAACGCTAGGCGCGGCGGTGCCTGCAGGCCGGGTAATGATCGTGGTTTTGCTCGAAGACGACGGCGAAGATCCGGAATTTGTCACAACTGTCGTAGGCGTTGAACCGGTGCGCCCATCGAAACGAATGGTCTGACCTGGATGTATCGTATAGGGCACAGGAATATTGTTACGAGCTGCGAGCGCCTTGTAATCCCAGCCGTAACGGAAGGCGATCGAGAACATCGTGTCCCCCTTTCGCACTACATACTGCCCGGTGGTGACCGTCGGTTTTTGCGGCGCTGCTTTATTGCGGTCAACCACCCGCGCACCGCTCGATGGCGTGCTCGAACAGGCCGCCAATAAGGAACTCAAGACAAGGCCAAGCACCAGTCGCTGAAAGCTTGTTTTACTCATACGCTGCGCAGGACCTGTGAGACTCACCCGCCGCTCCCTTTGTGGTGGCTGAACATGAACGCCTGTATCAGGCTTGAAATATGACGCAAGTATAACTGGGCATTGGATTTTTACCGGCACACGACTGAAACGAAAAATTCATCATGTTTAAACCCCGTTTCCCATCATGTTGACTCTATAAGCCCCGCTGTAAGACACATCCCCACCCACAGAATTCACTGTTTGCGAATAAATGATCAGGCCAGCGGGCCATTGAGCAACGGTACAAAGCGCACGGCGCCCAGTACGTGCCGGGAAAAGCCTTCGTCTTCCCGGATAATGAGCATCAATTGTTGCACTTCGCCGGAGCCCACCGGGATAACCAACCGCCCGCCAGGTGCCAGTTGATCCAGCAACGCCTGCGGTACATCGGTAGCAACGGCGGTAACGATGATGCCGTTATACGGCGCCAGCGCCGGCCAGCCTTCCCAGCCATCGCCCCAGCGAAACACCACGTTACGCAGGTTGAGCTCCACCAGACGCTCCTTGGCGCGGTCCTGCAGGACCTTGATGCGCTCCACCGAGAACACCCGCTCCACCAGTTGCGACAGCACGGCAGTCTGGTAGCCCGAACCGGTGCCGATCTCCAGCACCTTGTCCAACGGCCCCGCCGCCAGCAACAGCTCACTCATGCGCGCGACCATATAAGGCTGCGAAATGGTCTGGTTGTGGCCGATGGGCAATGCGGTGTCTTCATAGGCCCGATGCGCCAGGGCTTCGTCGACAAACAGGTGGCGTGGTGTGCGCCGGATGACTTCCAGCACCTGGGCGTTCGACAGCCCTTCTTCGTACAGGCGCTGGATCAAACGCTCGCGGGTACGCTGCGAGGTCATCCCGATGCCACGGCGCAGCAGGTCGTCTTGTTCACGCGCCATCAACGCAGCCCCTCGAGCCAGCCATCGAGACTACTGAAGGCATCACTGAAAGTGCGATCAAGCTGCAACGGGGTAATCGATACATAACCTTGCATCACCGCATGAAAGTCTGTGCCCGGGCCACCGTCCTCGGCGTCGCCGGCTGCCGCAATCCAATAACCTTCCTTGCCGCGCGGATCGACCACTTTCAGGGGCGCGGCCGCACGGGCGCGATGACCCAGGCGCGTCAGTTGGATGCCGCGAATATGGTCGAGGGGCAAGTTAGGGATGTTGACGTTGAGCACTGTGCGCGGCGGCAGGTCCAGGGACCCGTGGGCCTCCACCAGCTTGCGGGCGAAATACGCCGCCGTCGCCAGGTTGTCCAACTGCCGCGAGGCAAAGGAAAAGGCGAACGAGGTGCGGCCCAGGAAACGCCCTTCAAGCGCCGCCGCCACCGTACCGGAATACAGCACGTCATCGCCCAGGTTGGCGCCGAGGTTGATGCCCGACACCACCAGGTCCGGTTCCTGCGCCAACAAGCTGTTGATCGCCAGGTGCACGCAATCGGTGGGCGTACCGTTCACGCTGATAAAGCCATTGGCCAGAACCTGCGGGTGCAACGGACGGTCGAGCGTCAGCGAACTGCTGGCGCCGCTCTTGTCCTGGTCCGGGGCAACCACCACACACTCGGCGTAATCTTCCAGCGCAGCATAAAGCGCGGCAAGGCCGGGTGCGGTGGCACCGTCATCGTTTGATATCAGAATACGCATGGGCTGTCCGTCTGCCCCACCGGCACCAGATCAACAAGCTCGCGCACCAAGACAGTGGCGAAGCATCCGGCCGGCAGGACGAATTCCAGTTGCAGAATGTCCAGCGAGGGATAATGCCACGTCAACCCGCCAATGGGCAGTCGCAGAATGCGACGTTCCTGGCTCATGCCGGCATTCACCAGCCAATCGCGCAGGTCGGCTTCACCCTCGGCGATTGCCTGTTCCAGCGCGAAGGTTGCCCCCGACGCCGGCGAATCGCCCTCGCCCCACTGCGGCCCTGTCGGGTGCAGGTCCAGAATCGCCAGGCGCGGGTCGCTGCATTCAGCCTCCCCCGCCGGGAAAAAACTGCGGCTGTCAGTAAACGCCAGCAAGTCGCCGACCTGGGCGCGCTGCCAGGACCCGTCTGCAACACGTGCCGCCAGGACTTTATTGAAGAGAAAACTACGCGCGGTAGACAGCAGCCGCGAGCGCACATTGCGCTGCTCCGGCAAGGCCTTGCGGGCCGCCCATTCACGCGCGTCCGCCACGTTGCCGCCGTTGTGGCCGAAGCGTTGGGCGCCGAAGTAGTTGGGGATGCCGTGCTGGGCAATCTGCTGCAAACGCGCGTCGATGGCGGCGGTGTCGCCAGCCAATTGGGTCAGGCGCAGGGTAAAGCCGTTGGCCGAATGCGCGCCACGCTGCAGCTTGCGTTTGTGACGGGCCATCTTGAGGATTTTGAGGGTGTCGTTCTGCGCACCGCTCATGTCCGGGTCGGCCTTGCCCGGCAGTTGCACGCTGAACCACTGGCGCGTCAACGCCTGGCGATCCTTGAGCCCGGCATAGCTGACGGTGCGCAGCGGCACGCCGGCGGCCTTGGCGATGCGCCGCGCGGCTTCTTCGGTATTCAAGCCGCGCTTTTCAACCCACAGCCACAAGTGCTCGCCGTCGCCGGTCAGCGGAATATCCAGCACTTCGTCTACCTGGAAATCTTCAGCCGTCGCTTTTAATACCGCGCTGCCCAAAGCCTCGCCGTAGGCCCGCGGGCCCAACAGTTGCAAGTCATTCATGCGCGCAGCAACAAGGCAACGGAGTGCACCGCGATGCCCTCTTCCCGTCCGGTAAACCCGAGTTTTTCGGTGGTGGTGGCTTTCACGTTGACTTGATCCAATTCAATTTGCAGATCCGCGGCAATCAGTGCGCGCATCGATTCGATATGCGGGGCCATTTTCGGTGCCTGGGCCACGATGGTGTTGTCGACATTCCCGACCTTCCAGCCCTTGGCGTGGATCAGGCCGACCACATGGCGCAGCAGGACGCGGCTGTCCGCCCCCTTGAAGGTAGGGTCGGTGTCTGGAAAGTGCTTGCCGATATCGCCCAGCGCCGCTGCGCCGAGCAAGGCATCGCTCAAGGCGTGCAATACAACGTCGCCGTCGGAATGAGCGAGCAACCCATGGTGGTGTGCAATGCGCACGCCGCCCAAGGTGATGAAATCGCCTTCAGCGAAACGGTGCACATCGTAGCCGTGGCCAATACGCATAAAAAAACGCCCCGATTTAATTCAGGGCGTGATTCTACCTACTTTTGCCTCACATTAACCGAGCAAAGCACGCCCATGATGTCGCAAATGATCTTCGATGAAGCTGGCGATAAAGAAGTAGCTGTGGTCATAGCCGGGTTGCAGGCGCAGTTCGAGCGGATGGTTGGCCGCCTTGGCCGCTTGCTGCAGGGCCTCGGGCTTGAGCTGCACGGCGAGGAAATCGTCGCGGTCGCCCTGATCCACCAGCAATGGCAACTTTTGCGAGGCCTCGCTGATCAGCGCGCAGGCGTCCCATTCACGCCATTTCGAGCGTTCTTCGCCCAAATAACGCGAGAAGGCCTTCTGGCCCCACGGGCAATCCATCGGGTTGTTGATCGGCGAAAACGCCGACACTGATAGATAGCGCCCGGGGTTGCGCAAGGCACACACCAACGCACCGTGGCCGCCCATGGAGTGGCCGCTGATGCCGCGCTTTGCCGATGCAGGGAAATGCGCTTCAACCAACGCAGGCAATTCCTGCACCACGTAGTCATGCATCCGATAGTGCTTGGCCCAAGGTTCCTGCGTGGCATTCAGGTAGAAGCCGGCCCCCAGGCCAAAATCCCAGGCATTGTCAGGGTCGCCCGGCACACCGGGCCCACGCGGGCTGGTGTCCGGAGCAACGATGATCAACCCCAGCTCGGCGGCCACACGCTGGGCACCGGCTTTTTGCATGAAGTTTTCGTCGGTGCAGGTCAAGCCGGACAGCCAGTACACCACCGGCAGCTTGCCGCCCTGCTCCGCTTGCGGCGGCAGGTAGACAGCAAAGGTCATGTCGCAACCGAGCACGTTGGAGCTGTGTTTGTAGCGTTTATGCCAGCCGCCAAAACTCTTTTGGCAGGAGATATTTTCCAGGGTCATGGGAATGCTCCCAGCGGCAAGCGGCAAACTTCAGGCTGCAGGCGGGCGTTCACCTTTTTGCAGCCTATAGCGTGCAACTTGCAGCTGCTTCAAAAGTGAATGACGGTACGAATGCTCTTGCCTTCATGCATCAGGTCAAACGCTTTGTTGATGTCTTCCAGGCCCATGGTGTGGGTGATAAACGTGTCGAGCGGGATCTCGCCGGTCTGGGCCATTTCCACGTAGCTTGGCAATTCGGTACGGCCACGCACGCCGCCGAACGCCGAACCGCGCCAGACGCGCCCGGTCACCAACTGGAATGGGCGGGTGGCGATTTCCTGGCCAGCGCCGGCCACACCAATGATCACCGACTCGCCCCAACCCTTGTGGCAGCACTCGAGGGCCGCGCGCATCAGTTGCACATTGCCGATGCACTCGAAGGAAAAGTCCACGCCACCGTCGGTCAAGTCGACGATCACGTCCTGGATGGGGCGGTCGTAGTCTTTCGGGTTGATGCAGTCGGTGGCGCCCAGTTGCTTGGCGATTTCGAACTTGGCCGGGTTGATGTCGATGGCAATGATGCGACCCGCCTTGGCCTTCACTGCGCCGATCACGGCCGACAGGCCGATACCGCCGAGGCCGAAGATCGCCACGGTATCGCCTGGCTTGACCTTGGCCGTGTTGATCACCGCACCGATGCCGGTGGTGACACCGCAACCGAGCAGGCAGACCTTTTCCAACGGCGCTTCTTTAGGGATTTTTGCCACGGAGATTTCCGGCAGCACGGTGTACTCGGAGAAGGTCGAGGTACCCATGTAGTGGAAAATCGGCTGGCCCTTGTAGGAGAACCGTGTGGTGCCATCCGGCATCAGGCCTTTGCCCTGAGTGGACCGAATGGCCTGGCACAGGTTGGTCTTGCCCGACAGGCAGAATTTGCACTTGCCGCATTCCGGCGTGTACAGCGGGATCACGTGGTCGCCGACGGCTACCGAAGTCACGCCCTCGCCGATTGCTTCAACCACCGCGCCACCTTCATGGCCGAGGATCGACGGAAAGATGCCTTCCGGGTCGGCGCCCGACAACGTGTACGCGTCGGTATGGCACACGCCGGACGCGACCACCCGCAGCAGCACCTCGCCGGCCTTGGGCATGGCGACATCGACTTCGACGATCTCAAGGGGCTTTTTCGCTTCGAAGGCTACAGCGGCGCGGGACTTGATCATCCGGGTTTCTCCAGGAAATTAAAAACTGAAGCGTTGAGTGTAAAACATGGCCCATTGATTAATAATCCGAGTGAAAGCAAAACTTTATTGCTGCACAGGGATAATCAACATGCTGGAGAACCGCTGGGAAGGCATCGACGAGTTTGTTGCGGTGGCCGAGTGCAGCCAATTCACCGCGGCGGCCGAGCGACTTGGCGTGTCTTCGTCGCACATTAGCCGGCAGGTGGCGCGCCTGGAAGAACGGCTGCAAACCCGGTTGCTCTATCGCAGCACGCGCAAGGTGACGCTGACCGAAGCCGGCCAGACCTTCCTGCAACACTGCCAACGCTTGCAGGACGGTCGCGAAGAAGCATTGCGCGCCGTCGGCGACCTCGCCAGTGAACCCAAGGGCATGTTGCGCATGACCTGCGCGGTGGCTTACGGCGAGCGCTTTATCGTGCCGCTGGTCACACGATTCATGGGCCTCTACCCGCAATTGCGCGTGGATATCGAGTTGAGCAATCGCCAGCTGGATCTGGTGCATGAAGGCCTCGACCTGGCGATCCGCCTGGGCCGCCTGCAAGACTCGCGCATGGTCGCCAGTCGCCTGGCCCCGCGGCGCATGTACCTGTGCGCGTCGCCTTCCTACCTGGCGCGGTATGGTCGGCCACACAGTCTGTCGGAATTAACTCGGCATAACTGCCTGATCGGCAGCTCGGATATCTGGCAACTGGCCCAGGACGGGCGCGAATTTTCCCAGCGGGTGCAGGGAAACTGGCGCTGCAACAGTGGGCAGGCAGTGCTGGATGCGGCGTTGCAAGGGGTTGGGCTGTGCCAGTTGCCGGACTATTACGTGCTTGAGCATTTGCACACTGGCGCGCTGGTGTCGTTGCTGGAGGCGCATCAGCCGCCGAACACGGCGGTGTGGGCGCTGTATCCACAGCAGCGGCATTTATCGCCGAAGGTCAGAAAGCTGGTGGATTTCTTGAAGGAGGGGTTGGCCGAGCGGCCGGAGTACAGCGAATAATTTGGAGCGCCTGCCTGGGCCTCATCGCAGGCAAGCCCGGCTCCCACAGCTAATCGCGTTTCGACTGTGGACGTTGGCGTGCCTGCGATGAAGTCGACGCGGTTTAACTGACTACCTGCGGTTCGCCCACCGCAACCGCAACCACTCCAGGTCTTCGGGCCGGGTCACCTTGATATTGTCCGAACGCCCTTCAATCAGGCGCGGCGCCTGGCCGGACCATTCCATTGCCGAGGCTTCGTCGGTGATGACTGCGTCCGCCACCAAGCTATCAGCCAACGCTCGATGCAAAGCGCCGAGGCGAAACATCTGCGGCGTATAGGCTTGCCAGATCAGGCTGCGGTCAACGGTTTCGACCACACGTGCGTGCTTGTCGACGCGCTTGAGCGTGTCGCGAGCGGGCACGGCCAGCAGCCCGCCGACGGGATCATCCGACAGTTCTGATAACAGGTTATCGAGGTCATCACGGCTGAGGTTAGGCCGCGCGGCGTCATGCACCAGCACCCAATCATCATCGCTGGCACCCAGCGCATTGAGTTGCAACAGCGCATTGAGTACCGAGCCCGAGCGCTCGTCACCGCCGTCCGCACGCACGATGCGTGGGTCGTTGGCGCAAGGCAGGTTCGGCCAATAAGGGTCATCGACAGCCAAACTGACTACCAGCCCTTTGAGGCCTGGATGGTCGAGAAAACAGCCGAGGCTGTGTTCGAGGATGGTGCGCCCGCCCAGTTGCAGATATTGCTTGGGACGGTCCGCAGCCATACGGGCACCAACGCCCGCGGCAGGAATCACGGCCCAGAAGGCCGGTAACACGCTACTCATTGGGCCAACTGGTAGAGGGTTTCGCCCTCTTTCACCATGCCCAGCTCATGACGCGCCCGTTCTTCAACGGTCTCCGTGCCTTTTTTCAACTCAAGCACTTCGGCATCGAGGACGCGGTTGCGCTCCAGCAGACGTTCGTTCTCGGCGTGCTGGTCGGCAATTTGCTGGGTCAACTCTTTCACCTGCGCAAAGCTGCCATTACCCACCCATAGGCGGTACTGCAGGCCAGCCAGCAACAAGAGCAAGACGAGGAACAACCAATTGGGACTGCGCATCGAAATCCGGGTATCCAGTAAAAAAAGACAGCCATGCAAAACTTTTAAAGCAACTGATAGCACGAAGCCTGGATGAACCAGGCTTGTGCTTGTTAGCCATGAGATTAGCGTCGAAATTCACGCTGCCGTGATTTTTCCGACGTAATCCGCTGACCTTTTACCATTTAACAATCAGCCGCGAAACTCGCTGCGACCGTTGTACTTGGCTTTACCTGCTAATTGCTCTTCGATACGCAGCAATTGGTTGTACTTGGAAACGCGGTCGGAACGGCACAGGGAACCGGTCTTGATCTGCCCAGCCGAGGTGCCCACGGCCAGGTCGGCAATGGTCGAGTCTTCGGTTTCGCCGGAGCGGTGGGAGATCACGGCGGTGTAGCCCGCAGCCTTGGCCATCTGGATGGCTTCCAGGGTTTCGGTCAGGGTGCCGATCTGGTTGAACTTGATCAGGATCGAGTTGGCGATCTTTTTGTCGATGCCTTCTTTCAGGATCTTGGTGTTGGTCACGAACAGGTCGTCGCCGACCAGTTGGATTTTTTCGCCGATCTTGTCGGTGAGGACTTTCCAGCCAGCCCAGTCGGACTCGTCCAGGCCGTCTTCGATGGAGATGATCGGGTAGCGTTCGGTCAGGCCTTTGAGGTAGTCGGCAAAACCTTCGGAGGTGAACACGTGGCCTTCGCCGGACAGGTTGTATTTACCGTCCTCGTAGAACTCGCTGGCGGCGCAGTCCAAGGCCAGGGTCACGTCGGTGCCCAGCTTGTAGCCAGCGTTGGCCACGGCTTCGGAGATCACTTTGAGTGCATCTTCGTTGGACGCCAGGTTCGGCGCGAAACCACCTTCGTCACCCACGGCAGTGCTCAGGCCACGGGCCTTCAGGACAGCTTTGAGGTGGTGGAAAATCTCGGTGCCCATGCGCAGGCCTTCGGAGAAGGTCTTGGCGCCAACCGGCTGCACCATGAATTCCTGGATATCGACGTTGTTATCAGCGTGCTCGCCACCGTTGATGATGTTCATCATCGGCACCGGCATCGAGTAAACACCCGGGGTGCCGTTCAGGTTGGCGATGTGTGCGTACAGCGGCAGGTCCTGGTCCTGTGCAGCAGCCTTGGCAGCGGCCAGGGACACGGCGAGGATCGCGTTGGCGCCCAGGCTGCCTTTGTTTTCGGTGCCGTCGAGCTTGATCATCGCGTGGTCCAGGGCTTTCTGGTCCAGCGGGTCCTTGCCCAGCAACAGGTCACGGATCGGGCCGTTGATGTTGGCTACAGCCTTGAGTACACCCTTGCCCAGGTAACGGCTCTTGTCGCCATCACGCAGTTCCAGTGCTTCGCGGGAACCTGTGGAAGCACCGGACGGCGCGCAGGCGCTGCCGATGATGCCATTATCGAGGAGCACGTCGGCTTCGACGGTAGGGTTGCCACGGGAGTCGAGAACTTCACGACCTTTGATGTCGACGATTTTTGCCATTGTTGTAAACACTCCAAAGTTGACGAAAACGACGCAGCTGAAGGAAATCTTTTGACCGACCGCAAGGGTGGAACAACGGGGCAGGCTTGCAGGCGACAAGGCTCAGGCCCGCAGGCCTGAGCGTAAAGCGAGGGAAAGTCTACCGGAGAAATGGCGCTTACGCGGTCTCTACCGTCGGAAAACTCTTGACCAGTTCGTCCAACTGCTTGAGCTGGGCCAGGAATGGCTCCAGCTTGTCCAGGCGCAGGGCGCATGGGCCGTCGCATTTGGCGTTGTCCGGGTCCGGGTGGGCTTCCAGGAACAGGCCCGCCAGCGACTGGCTGATGCCCGCCTTGGCCAGGTCCAGCACCTGGGCACGGCGCCCACCGGCGGAATCGGCACGACCACCGGGCATTTGCAGCGCGTGGGTTACGTCGAAGAACACCGGGTATTCGAACTGTTTCATGATGCCGAAACCGAGCATGTCCACCACGAGGTTGTTGTAGCCAAAGCTCGAACCACGCTCGCAGAGAATCAACTGGTCGTTACCCGCTTCCACGCACTTGTTCAGGATGTGTTTCATTTCCTGGGGCGCGAGGAACTGGGCCTTCTTGATATTGATCACAGCGCCGGTCTTGGCCATCGCGACCACCAGATCGGTCTGGCGCGACAGGAAGGCCGGCAACTGGATGATGTCGCACACCTCGGCGACCACGGCCGCTTGTTCCGGCTCGTGGACGTCGGTGATGATCGGCACGCCGAAGGCTTGCTTGATGTCCTGGAAGATCCGCATGCCTTCTTCAAGGCCCGGGCCGCGATAGGAAGTCACGGACGAACGGTTGGCCTTGTCGAAGCTGGCCTTGAACACGTAAGGGATACCGAGTTTCTCGGTGACCTTCACGTATTCTTCACAGACCTGCATCGCCATGTCGCGGCTTTCCAGCACGTTCATGCCGCCGAACAGCACCATGGGCTTGTCGTTGGCAATCTCGATGTCGCCAACGCGAATGATCTTCTGGGCCATCAGGGTTACGCCTTCTTCTGATGTTGCGTCAGTGCTGCTTTAACGAAACCGCTGAACAACGGGTGGCCGTCGCGCGGGGTCGAGGTGAACTCCGGGTGGAACTGGCAAGCCACGAACCACGGATGATCCGGTGCTTCAACCACTTCAACCAACTTGCCATCGCCGGAGCGACCGGAGATTTTCAGGCCGGCTTCTTTGATCTGCGGCAGCAGGTTGTTGTTCACTTCGTAGCGATGACGGTGACGCTCGACGATCACGTCCTTGCCATAGCAATCGTGAACCAGCGAGCCCGGCTCCAGCAGGCAGTCTTGCGCGCCAAGGCGCATGGTGCCGCCCAGGTCGGAGCTTTCGGTACGGGTTTCAACGGCGCCGGTGGCATCTTCCCACTCGGTGATCAGGCCCACGACCGGGTGGCCGCTGGTGTGATCGAACTCGGTGGAGTTGGCGTCTTTCCAGCCCAGCACGTTACGCGCGAACTCGATGACCGCCACTTGCATGCCCAGGCAGATACCCAGGTACGGTACTTTGTTTTCGCGAGCGTACTGGACCGCAGTGATCTTGCCTTCCACGCCACGCAGGCCGAAACCGCCGGGTACGAGGATCGCGTCAACACCTTCGAGCAGCGCGGTGCCCTGGTTCTCGATGTCTTCGGAATCGATGTAGCGCAGGTTGACCTTGGTGCGGTTGCTGATACCGGCGTGGCTCATCGCTTCGATCAGCGACTTGTACGCGTCCAGCAGTTCCATGTACTTACCGACCATGGCGATGGTGACTTCATGCTCAGGGTTGAGCTTGGCATCCACCACAGCTTCCCACTCGGACAGGTCCGCGCCGTTGCACTGCAGGCCGAAACGCTCGACCACAAAATCATCCAGGCCTTGGGAATGCAGGATGCCCGGGATCTTGTAGATGGTGTCGGCGTCTTCCAGGGCAATCACCGCACGCTCTTCAACGTTGGTGAACTGCGCAATCTTGCGACGCGAGGAAATGTCGATCGGGTGATCGGAGCGGCATACCAGCACGTCCGGCTGCAGGCCGATGGAACGCAGTTCCTTGACCGAGTGCTGGGTAGGCTTGGTTTTGGTTTCGCCGGCGGTGGCGATGTACGGCACCAGCGTCAGGTGCATCAGCATCGCGCGCTTGGCGCCGACTTCGAAGCGCAGCTGGCGGATGGCTTCGAGGAACGGTTGGGATTCGATGTCACCCACGGTGCCACCGATCTCGACCATCGCCACGTCGGCATCGCCTGCACCCTTGATGATGCGGCGCTTGATTTCGTCGGTGATGTGCGGGATCACCTGGATGGTTGCACCCAGGTAGTCACCACGGCGCTCTTTGCGCAGCACGTGCTCGTAGACACGGCCGGTGGTGAAGTTGTTGTTCTGGGTCATGGTCGTGCGGATGAACCGCTCGTAGTGGCCCAGGTCCAGGTCGGTCTCGGCGCCGTCGTGTGTGACGAACACTTCACCGTGCTGGAACGGGCTCATGGTGCCCGGGTCAACGTTGATGTACGGGTCCAGCTTGAGCATGGTGACCTTAAGTCCCCGCGCCTCCAGGATGGCCGCCAATGAAGCGGAGGCAATGCCTTTCCCCAATGAAGAAACAACACCGCCCGTGACGAATATGTAGCGCGTCATGAAAAACCCTAGAAGTCTGCGTTAAAGCGGTCCGAGCCGCCGGGGAAAGCGAAGGAAGGCCGAAGCCCCCGATCACCTGCATTAATCACAGTGCACCTTTCAAAAAAACCGCCGCGTTGTGACAGACCAGCAATGAAACACCGGTACGTTGATCGCTACACATTTTTTGGAATCGCCCAGCAAAGACTGCTTGGTAATCGGCAACTGCTGCGATTCAGTCGAATCCACAGAAGTTGTATCAAGAAGGGAGCGTAGTCTACCGGAAAGGCTCTATCAGCTCAAACCTTGATCGCAAGTCTGTGGCATCCAATCCAATTGTCCGTCACCCGGCAGCCTGGCCCACAGCCCTGCAAGGCTTGGCACAGCCAGCAATTGCTCACCCTGATAGACCAGCGGCAATCTGCCACGGACAAAGCCCGGCAGCCCACACTCATTAAGCAAGCGCTTCAAGTCGCGCCGGCCTCGAGCGGGCACTTCGATGATTTCGCCGCCCTGACGGTAACGCACCTCAAGCGGACCTTGGGGAGCCTCGCCGATAAATTTCAGTTGGCCATTGCCGGGTAACGCGAGTGGGTTTTGCGGATGCGGCCAGCTCACCGCGGCGTCGGAAAACTCCAACCATGCTGCGGGCAGCCACCAGATGCGCTCGCCGCAACGATGCAACTGGCCGTCGGCAAGGCGCCACAGCGGTTGTGCGTCAGCTTTGGCGTCGCGCAGGGAATGCCAACTGGCCCAGTGGTCGCTGTCGGGTAAACGGGTCAGAGGCGCCAGCCAGTGGCGCAAGGCATTACGTTGGCGAGCGTCGGAAAGTTCGCTTAGTGGAGCCAGAACCAACGAGGGCAGAGGCAACCAGGGAAATGGCGAAGGCTGATCGGCGGCTTGCAAGTCCATCCTCGCCAACTCGTCGAGCAGGCCCTGGGCTTCACCCAGGTGATCGGCGGTGCGCGCCAGGCTTGAAACGGCTTGAGGCCATCGCTGCGTCAACACGGGAAGCACACGATGGCGTAAGTAATTGCGCGAGAAACGTGGGTCGGCGTTGGAAGGGTCTTCGATCCACGTCAGCTGGTGCTCGTGGGCGTAGGCTTCCAATTCAGCACGCGAGGCCTCCAGCAACGGGCGCACCACGTGACCATTCGCCAGCTGGCGATGCACAGGCATTGCCGCCAGCCCGCGCACCCCTGCCCCGCGCATCAGCCGAAACAACAGGGTTTCAGCCTGATCGTCGCGATGCTGCCCGGTGAGCAACACCTCCCCTGCCCCGGTGGCTTCGGTAAACGCCTGATAACGCGCGTCACGCGCTGCACGCTCAAGGCTGGCGCCCGACTGCACTTGCACGCGCATCACCTGCAAGGGCACGCCCAAGCCGTCACACACCGCCTGGCAATGGCTGGGCCAGGCGTCGGCGGCAGCTTGCAGGCCATGGTGGACGTGGACAGCACTGAGCGGTGGAAGGCTTTCGGTGGTAGCAAGGGTGGCCAACAAGTGCAGCAGGACGGTGGAGTCCAGACCACCCGAGAATGCGATGTGCCAGGCCGGGGCATTGCGCCAGGGTGCCAAGGTTTGCAGGAGGTTGGCGGGTAGAGCCGGCTTCATAACACAGTACCGCCATCGATCTGGAACGCGATAACCCAGCATACACAAAGCAAATGTGGGAGCGGGCCTGTGTGGGCGCCGGGCTCGCCCGCGATGCAGGCAACTCGGGTTATCTGTTACACCGAGTTGATGCTATCGCAGGCAAGCCAGCGCCCACACAAGTCTGCTCCCACATTAGTACTGCATTGTCTTCACGATCAGTGTTTGATCAGAGACCGTAGCTCATCAGGCGCTCGTAACGACGGGCCAGCAGCGCCTCGTTATCGAACTTCTTGAGCATCGCCAATTGAGAACCCAGCTCAGCGCGCAGGGTGGCAGCAGCCGCAGCCGGGTCACGGTGGGCGCCGCCCAATGGCTCGGCGATCACTTTGTCCACGATGCCCAGGCCTTTGAGGCGATCAGCGGTGATGCCCATGGCTTCAGCCGCGTCCGGCGCCTTTTCGGCGGTTTTCCACAAAATCGAAGCGCAACCTTCCGGCGAGATCACCGCGTAGGTCGAATACTGCAGCATGTTCAGCTGGTCGCACACGCCAATGGCCAGTGCCCCGCCGGAACCACCTTCACCAATCACGGTGGCGATGATCGGGGTTTTCAGGCGCGCCATGACACGCAGGTTCCAGGCGATTGCTTCGCTCTGGTTGCGCTCTTCGGCGTCGATGCCTGGGTAAGCACCCGGCGTGTCGATGAAGGTCAGAATCGGCATCTTGAAGCGCTCGGCCATTTCCATCAGGCGGCAAGCCTTGCGGTAGCCTTCGGGGCGCGGCATGCCGAAGTTGCGGCGGACTTTTTCACGCACTTCACGGCCTTTCTGGTGACCGATCACCATGACCGGCTGGTCGTCCAGGCGAGCGATACCGCCCACGATGGCCGCGTCGTCGGAGAAGTGGCGGTCGCCGTGCAGCTCGTCGAACTCGGTGAAGATGTGCTGAATGTAATCCAGGGTGTACGGACGGCGCGGGTGGCGTGCCAGGCGCGCGATCTGCCAGCTGGTCAGCTTGCCGAAGATGTCCTCGGTGAGCGTGCTGCTCTTGTCTTGCAGGCGAGCGATCTCATCGCCGATATTCAGCGAATTGTCATTGCCGACCAGGCGCAATTCTTCAATCTTGGCTTGCAGGTCAGCGATCGGCTGTTCGAAATCAAGAAAATTCGGGTTCATAAGCGTCCGTCTTGGGTCGACGGCCAAGGAGTGCCTGGCCAGCCGGTTGTCTATTCGCGCCCTACCTTAAGGGAGAGGCGCGTTTAGGTCGAGATTAAATGTTCAGTCGAGATCAGACGTATCTGACCGTCAACGGTATTGGAGGAAGACGTTGTCTCGCCCGAACTGGTCACGCAAAGCTTGAATCAAGCCATCGGCGGGATCAATTCGCCACGTCTCACCAAACTGCAACATCGCCTTGGCGTCATTGCTGGTGTACTCCATGGTCACCGGGCACGCGCCACGGTGACGCTTGAGCAGGTCACCCAACCAGCGTAGCTGATCGCCTTTGAGGGCTTCGGTCTTGACCTTCAAGCGCAGGCTTTCGGCGAGGTTGGTGCGCGCGTCTTCCATGCTCATCACCCGCTTGATCCGCAGGCGCAGGCCGCCGGAGAAGTCGTCGTTGCTGACCTCCCCTTCGACGACCACCATGGCATCGGTCTGCAGCAACGACTGGGCAGAGTGGAAAGCGTCGGCAAACAATGACGCTTCGATCCGGCCCGAGCGGTCGTCGAGGGTGATAAAGCCCATCTTGTCGCCCTTCTTATTTTTCATCACGCGCAGGGCGATGATCATGCCGGCGACCGTCTGAGTGTCGCGCGCCGGTTTCAGGTCGATGATGCGCTGACGAGCGAAACGGCGGATTTCGCCTTCGTATTCGTCAATCGGGTGACCGGTGAGGTACAGGCCCAGGGTGTCTTTTTCGCCCTTGAGCCGTTCCTTGAGGGTCAACTCCTTGGCCTTGCGGTGGTTAGCGTAAACGTCCGCGTCTTCTTCAACGAACAAACCGCCAAACAGGTCGGCGTGGCCGCTATCGTGGGTGCGGGCGGTCTGTTCGGCCGCCTTGATCGCTTCTTCCATGGCGGTCAGCAGCACCGCGCGGTTGCGGTCGATATTGGCCTGATAAGCCTTGGGCTCATCATGGAAATACGGGCCAAGGCGATCGAGCGCACCGCTGCGGATCAAGCCATCGAGGGTGCGTTTGTTGATGCGTTTGAGGTCAACCCGCGCGCAGAAGTCGAACAAGTCCTTGAACGGCCCGTCCTGGCGCGCTTCGGTGATGGCTTCGACCGGGCCTTCGCCCACGCCTTTGATCGCGCCCAGGCCATAGATGATGCGGCCTTCGTCGTTCACCGTGAACTTGAACTCGGAGGCGTTCACGTCCGGCGCGTCGAGGCGCAGCTTCATGGTGCGCACTTCCTCGATCAAGGTCACGACCTTGTCGGTGTTGTGCATATCCGCCGAGAGTACCGCGGCCATGAACGGCGCCGGGTAATGGGCTTTCAGCCAGGCAGTCTGGTACGACACCAGGCCGTAGGCGGCGGAGTGGGATTTGTTGAAGCCGTAACCGGCGAACTTTTCTACCAGGTCGAAGATGTTACCGGCGAGGTCGGCGTCGATGTTGTTGGTGGCACAACCCTCAATGAAACCGCCGCGCTGCTTGGCCATTTCTTCGGGCTTTTTCTTACCCATGGCGCGACGCAACATGTCCGCGCCGCCGAGGGTGTAACCGGCCATCACCTGGGCAATCTGCATCACCTGTTCTTGATACAGGATGATGCCGTAGGTTGGCGCCAGTACCGGCTTGAGGCCTTCGTACTGATAATCCGAATGCGGGTACGCCAGCTCGGCGCGGCCGTGCTTACGGTTGATGAAGTCATCCACCATGCCCGACTGCAGCGGGCCGGGCCGGAACAGTGCCACCAGTGCGATCAAGTCTTCCAGGCAGTCGGGCTTGAGCTTTTTGATCAGCTCTTTCATGCCGCGCGACTCAAGCTGGAACACCGCCGTGGTTTCGGCTTTTTGCAGCAAGGTGTAAGTCGGTTTGTCGTCCAGCGGGATGAAGGCGATATCCAGCGGCGCTTCGTTGACCTTGGCGCGGTCGCGGTTGATCGTCTTCAGTGCCCAGTCGATGATCGTCAAGGTCCGCAGACCCAGGAAGTCGAACTTCACCAGGCCGGCGGCTTCAACGTCGTCCTTGTCGAACTGGGTTACCAGGCCGTCGCCTTCTTCATCGCAATAGATCGGCGAAAAGTCGGTGAGCTTGGTCGGTGCGATCACCACGCCACCGGCGTGTTTACCGACGTTACGCACCACACCTTCGAGCTTGCGCGCCATGTCCCAGATTTCGGCGGCCTCTTCATCGACCTTGATGAAGTCGCGCAGGATTTCTTCCTGCTCGTAGGCTTTTTCCAGGGTCATGCCGACTTCGAACGGGATCATCTTCGACAGGCGGTCCGCCAGGCCGTAGGACTTGCCCTGCACCCGCGCCACGTCACGGATTACAGCCTTGGCCGCCATGGAACCGAACGTGATGATCTGGCTTACCGCATTGCGGCCGTATTTCTCGGCCACGTACTCGATCACGCGGTCGCGGCCGTCCATGCAGAAGTCGACGTCGAAGTCGGGCATGGAGACCCGTTCCGGGTTCAGGAACCGCTCGAACAGCAGGTCATATTCCAGCGGGTCAAGGTCGGTAATCTTCTGAACGTAAGCCACCAGCGAACCGGCACCTGACCCCCGGCCAGGACCTACCGGTACGCCGTTGTTCTTGGCCCACTGGATAAAGTCCATCACGATCAGGAAGTAACCGGGGAACCCCATCTGGATGATGATATCCAGCTCGAAATTCAGTCGGTCAACGTAGACCTGGCGCTTGGCCTCGTAGTCCTCGGTGGTGTCCTTGGGCAGCAGCACGCTGAGGCGCTCTTCTAGACCATCGAAGGACACTTTGCGGAAATACTCATCGATGGTCATGCCATCGGGAATCGGGAAGTTGGGCAGGAAGTGCTTGCCCAGCTTCACTTCGATATTGCAGCGCTTGGCGATCTCGACGGAGTTTTCCAGGGCCTCGGGCAGGTCGCTGAACAGCTCCGCCATCTCGTCGGCGCTTTTGAGGTACTGCTCTTCGCTGTAGTTCTTGGAACGACGCGGGTCGTCCAGAGCCCGGCCTTCGCCGATGCACACGCGGGTTTCGTGGGCTTCGAAATCTTCCTTTTTGATAAAGCGCACATCGTTGGTTGCAACCAGCGGCGCGCCCAGCTTGTCGGCCAGCGCCACGGCGGCGTGCAGATGCTCTTCATCATTGGGGCGATTGGTGCGCTGGACTTCCAGGTAGAAACGGTCAGGGAAGACCTGCATCCACTCGCGGGCCAGCACTTCGGCTTCCTGCGGGTTGCCGCCGAGCAGCGCGATACCGATCTCACCCTCTTTGGCGGCCGAGAGCATGATCAAGCCCTCGCTCGCCTCGGCCACCCACTCGCGCTCGATGATGATCGAACCGTTGCGCTGACCGTCGATAAAGCCACGGGAAATCAATTCGGTGAGGTTGCGATAACCGATGCCGTTCATCGCCAACAGGCTGATGCGGCTCAGAGGGTTATCCGGGTCTTTGTTGGACAGCCACAGGTCGGCACCGCAAATCGGCTTGATACCGGCGCCCATGGCGTTTTTGTAGAACTTGACCAGGGAACACATGTTGTTCTGATCGGTCACCGCTACCGCAGGCATGTTCATGCCCACCAGGGTTTTGACCAGCGGTTTGATCCGTACCAGGCCGTCGACCAGGGAGTATTCAGTGTGCAGGCGCAGGTGAACGAATGAAGCCGGCATAGTGATCCTGTTCTAATACGTGGAGACAACAAGGCCCGGATTGTACCGGGCCTTGAGCAAAACATCAGCCTCGCGACTAAACCTCGATGAGGCGCTCGCGCAGCTCGTAAGCCTGGCGGACCGGGGCGAACGAGCGGCGATGGATCGGCGTGGGGCCGAGGCGAGCGAGGGCTTCCAGATGAACGGGCGTCGGATAGCCTTTATGGCCACCCATGCCGTAGCCGGGGTAGATCAACTCAAACGCGGCCATTTCACGGTCACGACTGACTTTGGCCAGGATCGAGGCGGCAGCAATAGCCGGAACCTTGCTGTCACCCTTGACCACCGCTTCTGCAGGCATCGCCAGTTTTGGGCAACGGTTACCGTCGATCATCGCCATTTTGGGCGTGATATGCAGGCCTTCCACCGCACGCTGCATGGCCAGCATGGTTGCGTGAAGGATGTTCAGCTCGTCGATTTCTTCGACTTCAGCCCGGGCAATATGCCAGCTCAGGGCTTTTTCGCAGATCTCGTCATAAAGCTTTTCGCGACGGGCTTCGGTGAGTTTTTTCGAATCGTTGAGGCCCAGGATCGGGCGGTTCGGATCGAGAATCACCGCCGCCGTGACGACGGCGCCACACAGCGGGCCGCGCCCTACTTCGTCAACCCCGGCGACCAACTCGTGCACTTGCGCGACGAGGCTGAAGTCCAGGCCCATTTGCGTCGTCATAGGGCTTCCTGTTTGTGGCCAATCAAGGTCAGCACGGCGTCTGCCGCCTGGTTCGACGCATCACGGCGCAAGGTCCGATGGATGTCGTCGAAACCACGGGTCTGTTCTTCGCCGCCGTCGATCAAGGGTAGTAGCGTTTGCGCCAGTGCCTGAGGCGTTGCATCGTCCTGCAACAATTCCGGGACCAGCAGACGCTGGGCCAACAGGTTGGGCAACGAGATGTAAGGACTTTTGACCATGCGCTTGAGAATCCAAAACGTCAGCGGCGCCAGGCGATAGGCCACGACCATCGGACGCTTGTACAACAACGCTTCCAGGGTGGCAGTGCCTGAGGCAATCAGTACCGCATCACATGCCGCCAGGGCCAGGTGCGACTGACCGTCCAGCAAGGTGACCGGCAGCGTGCGCCCTTCCAGCAGCGTTTCGATTTGTGCACGACGTTGCGGGCTGGCACATGGCAACACAAAACGAATGCCTGGCTTCAACGCCTGCAGACGTTCGGCGGCGTCAAAAAACAGCGCCCCCAGGCGACCGACTTCACCGCCGCGACTGCCCGGCATCAAGGCTACCAGCGGGCCGTCGGGCAGGCCCAGTTCGGCACGCGCAGCCGCGCGATCAGCTTGCAATGGAATGGTATCGGCCAGGGTGTGCCCGACAAACCGCACCGGCACGCCCTTCTCTTCGTAGAACCGGGCTTCGAACGGCAGCAGTGTCAGCATCAAGTCGCAGCCTTCACGGATCTTGAGCACGCGCTTCCGCCGCCACGCCCATACCGAAGGGCTGACGTAGTGCACGGTCTTGATCCCGGCCTGACGCAACTTGAGTTCGATATTGAGGGTGAAGTCCGGCGCGTCGATTCCGATAAAGACGTCAGGCTTTTCTTCGATCAAGGTTTGAATCAGCAGCTTGCGGCGAGCCAGCAGCTCGCGCAGACGCCCCAGCACTTCCACCAGCCCCATGACGGAAAGACGTTCCATGGGGAAGTAGGACGTCAGCCCTTCGGCCTGCATGAGCGGGCCGCCCACACCGATAAATTCCACCGCGGGATGCTGGGCTTTGAGGGCCCGCATCAAGCCTGCGCCGAGAATATCGCCGGAAGCTTCTCCGGCCACCAACGCGATACGCAGATTAGCCATGATCAGCGGGTGATGCCGCGAGTCGATGCCTGGATAGAGTCACGGAACACCGCGACTTCCGGGTACAACGCTGCCGGCTCGGTCAGTTCGGCCAAAGCCTGGTCAACCGTCAGACCCTGGCGGTAAACCACCTTATAGGCACGGCGCAGGGCGTGAATTGCGTCTTCACTGAACCCGCGACGGCGCATGCCTTCGAAGTTCATGCTACGCGCCTCAGCCGGGTTGCCGAATACCGTGACGAACGCCGGAACGTCCTTGCCGATCGCAGTGCCCATGCCGGAAAAGCTGTGGGCGCCGATATGGCAATACTGATGCACCAGGGTAAAGCCAGACAGGATCGCCCAATCATCAACATGCACATGGCCCGCCAACGCAGTGTTGTTGACCAGGATGCAATGGTTGCCGATGACGCTGTCGTGGCCGATGTGGGCATAGGCCATGATCAGGTTGTGATCCCCCAGCGTGGTCTCGGCACGATCCTGCACGGTGCCGCGGTGAATCGTCACGCCTTCACGGATGATGTTGTGATCACCGATTACCAGGCGCGTTTCCTCACCCTTGTACTTCATGTCCGGGGTGTCTTCGCCTACCGAGGAAAACTGGTAGATACGATTGTGTTTGCCAATGCGGGTCGGACCTTTAAGGATCACGTGTGGCCCGATGACAGTCCCCTCGCCGATTTCAACACCTGCGCCGACGATCGACCAAGGGCCGACCTCAACGTCGGCGGCCAGAACGGCCGACGGATCGATGATTGCGCGAGGGTCAATCAAACTCATAGTTTGCGTTCCGCGCAGATGATCTCAGCAGAGCACACCGGCTTGCCGTCCACCGAGGCCTGGCATTCGAACTTCCAGATCTGGCGCTTGCAGCTGATGAACTTGGCTTCCAGGATCAACTGGTCACCCGGTGTGACCGGGTTGCGAAAACGCAGCTTGTCGGAGCCCACGAAATAGTAAAGCGTGCCATCGGCAGGCTTGAGGTCGAGCATTTTGAAACCAAGGATACCGGCAGCCTGGGCCATCGCTTCGATGATCAACACGCCCGGCATGATTGGATGCGCCGGAAAGTGACCATTGAAGAACGGTTCGTTGATGCTGACATTCTTGTAGGCACGAATGCGCTTTTCCTCAATGTTGAGGTCCACTACACGGTCCACCAGCAGGAACGGGTAACGGTGAGGCAGGTATTCGCGAATCTCGTTGATGTCCATCATTTCGGGGGGAAGCCTGTAATAAAGATTGGGGGCGGGCGGACAAAACGCACGCCCCGCTAGCAAATCAAGGAGGCAGTCTAGCGGCTGTGCACACTTGATATGGAAATGGTATCAGCCTTCTGATGAAGCATTACCGCCAGGGGTCACGTCCCCAACACGCTTTTCCAGCTGTTTGAGGCGTCGAGCCATGTCGTCGAGCTGCCTCAAACGTGCTGCACTCTTGCGCCATTCAGCCGCGGGCTGCATGGCGGTACCGGAAGAATAGGCACCGGGCTCGGTAATCGAGTGCGTCACCATGGTCATGCCGGTAATGAAGACGTTGTCGCAAATCTCGATATGCCCCACCAACCCGACGCCACCTGCGAGCATGCAATGCTTGCCGATTTTGGTGCTGCCGGAAATCCCCACGCACGCGGCCATGGCGGTGTGATCGCCAATCTGTACGTTGTGGGCAATCTGGATCTGGTTGTCGAGCTTCACACCGTTACCGATGACGGTATCGGCCAAGGCGCCACGGTCCACTGCGGTATTGACGCCGATTTCCACGTCATCGCCGATCAGCACGCCGCCGACCTGGGCAATCTTGTGCCAGATGCCTTTGGAATTGGCAAAGCCAAAACCTTCGCCACCAATTACAGCACCTGACTGAATGACCACACGTTCACCGATACGCACGTCGTGGTACAGGGTGACACGCGGAGCCAGCCAGCCATCGGCACCGATCTCGCAGCGTGCGCCGATAAAGCAATGCGCACCTACTGTGACGCCGGTGGCAATGCGCGCGCCGCTCTCGATCACGGCAAACGCGCCAATGCTTGCCGCAGGGTCAACCCAAGCATCATCAGCAATGACCGCAGACGGATGAATACCGCCAGCAGCCTTTGGCTTTGGATCGAACAGGTGCGACGCCCGGGCATAAGCCAGGTAAGGATCGGCCACCACCAGCGTATCCCCGGCAAACCCTTCGGCATCAGCGGCCTTCAGCAACACGGCTGCGGCTTGGCTGTCGACCAGGTATTTACGGTATTGGGGATTTGCGAGGAAGCTCAACTGAGCTGGGCCAGCCTCCTGCAAGGTGGCTAGCCCAGTGATTTCTTTCTCCTTGGAGCCACGCAAGGTGGCTCCAAGGAACTCGGCCAACTCGCCGAGTTTGATAGTCGCGGTCATGGCTTACTTCAGCTGGTTCATGCGCTCGATCACCTGGCGGGTGATGTCGTATTGAGGCTTGACGTCGATCACGGCGCCGCGCTCGAACACCAGGTCAAAGGCACCTTTCTTGATGACTTCTTCCACGGCGCTGTCGAGTTTCGGCTTGAGCTGCTTGAGCATTTCACGGTCGGCAACAGCTTTGGCTTCGTTCAGTTCCTTGGACTGGAACTGGTAGTCACGGGCCTTTTGCTTGAACTCAAGCTCCAGACGCTCACGCTCGCCTTGCTGCATTTTGTCGCCACCGGCTACCAGACGATCCTGGATGCCTTTGGCACTGCTTTCCAGCGTTTTCAGCTTGGTCAGTTGCGGACCGAATTTTTTCTCGGCATCCACTGCGTAACGCTTGGCCGCGTCGGATTCCAGCAGAGCCATCTGATAGTTCAGGACGGCGATTTTCATTTCGGCGAAGGCCGGGGTGGTCACCAGCACGGTGGCCAGCAGAACCAATTGAGTCAACTTGCGCACGATGTACTCCTACAGAATCCGTTGTCGTTATCTTGGGTCAGACGCTTAGAACGTCTGGCCGAGGGAGAATTGGAAAATCTGGGTTTCAGCGTTATCCGGTTTCTTGATCGGCATGGCCAGAGCAAAGCTCAATGGGCCAAGCGCGGTCACCCAAGTCACACCAACGCCCACGGAGCTCGCCAGGTTGCTGAGGCTCACGTCGTTGCACTGGGTGTTGGAAACGGAACCAGGTGCCGGGTTTTTAACCTGCTCGCACTTGGAGTCGAACACGTTACCCACATCCCAGAAGACCGAAGTACGCAGGGAACGCTGATCCTTGACGAACGGCAGCGGGAACAGAATCTCCGCACCACCTTGAATCAGAACGTTACCACCGAATGGCAGCGGATCGTTGTCCGAGTCAGCCAGAGTGCCCTGGTTACCCGTCACGCTGGCGCCACGGCTCGGCGTACCACGCGGACCCAAGGTGCTGTCCTTGAAGCCACGTACCGAGTTGAAACCACCGGCATAGTAGTTCTCGTAGAACGGCAGGCCACTGGTCGAACCATAACCGTCGCCATAACCCAGCTCAGTGTGCAAGCGCATGGTGTAGTTATCGCTCAACGGCTGGAACAACTGACCACGGTAGTCGAGCTTGAAGAACGACAGGTCGCTGCCCGGCGTAGTCACTTCTGCCGTGAGGCTCTGGGAGTGACCACGGGTCGCCAGTACGCCTTTGTTCAGGGTCGATTCCGACCAACCGGCCGAAGCCTTGAAGTTCAGGAACTGGTCACCCTCTTTGCGCACGAAGTCGAAGATTTCGTCCACGGTGTACACACCGGTCTTGATCTTGTCTTGTTGCGCGGTCAGGCCAAAGGTCAGACGCGAAGTCTCGCTGATCGGGTAACCGATGTTCACACCGGCGCCGAGGCTGTCGATCGCATAGCTTGCAACGTCAACGTCGAGGTCTTTGTAGTCGGTGGTGCGGTAGAAGGCGTTGTAGCCCAGGCTCACACCGTCAGCAGTCCAGTAGGGGTCGACATAACCGAAGTTATAGCGGCTCTGGTATTCGCTTCGGGTCAGGCCGATGGAAACCTTGTTACCGGTACCCAGGAAGTTGTTCTGGGTGATCGAACCACCGAGGATCAGACCGGCGCTCTGTGCAAAACCGACGCTGGCGGTGATCGAACCCGACGCTTGTTCTTCGACGGCGTAGTTCACATCAACCTGGTCATCCACGCCCGGTACAGCCGGGGTTTCGACGTTGACTTCTTTGAAGAAGCCCAGGCGCTCAAGACGGGTCTTGGACTGGTCGATCAGGTAAGTCGACGCCCAGCCACCTTCCATTTGACGCATTTCACGACGCAGCACTTCGTCCGCAGACTTGGTGTTGCCGCGGAAGTTGATGCGGTTCACGTAGGCGCGCTTGCCCGGATCAACGACAAAGGTGATGTCCACAGTGTGGTCATCATCGTGCGGAGTCGGTACGCCGTTGACGTTGGCGAAGGTATAGCCTTCGTTACCCAGACGACGGGTGATCAGCTCGGACGTGGTGGTCATCAGCTTGCGCGAGAACACCTGGTTTTTCTGTACCAGCAACAGCGCCTTGACCTGGTCTTCAGGTACTTTCAGGTCGCCGCTGAGTTTCACGTCACGAACGGTGTACTTCTCGCCTTCGTTGACGTTGACGGTAATGTAGACGTGCTTCTTGTCCGGGGTGATGGACACCTGGGTCGAAGCGATATCCATGTTGATATAGCCACGGTCCAGGTAGTAGGAGCGCAGACGTTCCAGGTCACCCGAGAGTTTTTCACGGGCGTACTTGTCATCGTTCTTGAAGAACGACAACCAGTTGGTGGTCTTGAGTTCGAACAGATCGATCAGGTCGTCATCAGCAAACTTGGTGTTACCCACCACGTTGATGTGCTGAATGGCCGCCACGGTGCCTTCGTTGATCTTGACCTTGAGGCCAACACGGTTACGAGGCTGCGGGATCACTTCCGTTTCCACGGTCGCGGAGTAGCGACCCTGGGCAACGTACTGACGTTGCAATTCGTTACGCACACCTTCAAGGGTGGCGCGCTGGAAGATCTCGCCCTCGGCAAGGCCGGATTGCTTGAGACCCTTCATCAAGTCTTCAGTGGAGATCGCCTTGTTACCTTCGATCTCGATACTGGCGACAGAAGGTCGCTCGACGACAGTGATGACCAGGACGTTGCCTTCGCGACCCAGTTGGATATCTTGAAAGAACCCGGTTTTGAACAGCGCACGAGTGGATTCCACCAGGCGACGATCATCCGCCTGTTCCCCGACGTTCAACGGCAAGGCACCAAAGACGCTACCCGCGGAAACCCGCTGGAGGCCGTTGACGCGAATATCGGAGATAGTGAAGGACTCGGCGTGAACTTCGGCGATCATCAATACGGTGAGAACCGCAGTTAGCAGCAGACGTTTCATGAAGTCCTTTCTTATTCCAACTGGCAATAAACAAACTGCCGCAAAATGCGGCAGATTCGCAATTCAGCGAAGCGTTACAGTCGTCCCAGATCGTTGACCAGAGCTAACAACATCACTCCGACCACCAAACTGATACCGATCTGTATCCCCCAACCCTGCACCCGATCCGACAAGGGGCGACCACGCACCCACTCGACCAGATAAAACAACAGATGCCCCCCGTCCAATACTGGAATGGGCAGCAAATTCAGAACTCCAAGGCTAATACTCAGATAAGCCAGGAAATTCAGGAAATCCGCGACACCCGACTGGGCAGAAGCGCCCGCCACTTTAGCAATGGTTATCGGTCCACTCAAGTTTTTTACCGAGAGCTCGCCGAACAACATTTTCTTGAGCGATTCGAGCGTCAGCACACTCATGGTCCAAGTGCGTTTTGCACCCTCGCCAATTGCCGCCAAAGGCCCGAAGCTGACCTCACGCACCATCGATGGCGGCCACTCGACACCTTTTACACCAGCACCGAGGTAACCCCCGGCCGCCTTGGCTTCCCCGCGAACAGCCAGGGTCACAGGGACGTCGATTTGAGCACCATCGCGCTCAACTTTCAGCACAATTTTGGTATCAGGCCGTACACGCACCAGATCCACCACTTGCTGCCAGTCGCCCAGCGCCTGACCATCCAGCGCCAACAGGCGATCACCCGTTTTCAGACCTGCGGCCTGCGCCGGGCCTTTCGGGTCCAGCTCGGCGAGCACCGGCGGCAGGGCCGGACGCCACGGACGAATGCCCAGGGACTTGATCGGATCAGGCTCTTCTGCGCCTTTGAGCCAATGGTCCAGGGACAATTCACGCGGCGTCTCAGCGGTGGAATCCTGCTCGCGCACCACCACATTAATAGTGCCGCTCTCGCCCATGCGGCGAACCAACTGCAAATTGACAGCGCCCCAGCCGGTGGTGGGCTCGCCATCAATGGAAACAATTTCCTGACCGGCGATCAGTCCGGCCTTGGCCGCCATGCTGTCCGCTTCAACTGCGCCGATAACCGGGCGCACCTGTTGGCTGCCCATCATGGCCAAGACCCAGAAGAACACGATTGCCAAGAGGAAATTGGCGATCGGGCCAGCTGCGACAATAGCGATACGCTGACGAACGGTCTTACGGTTGAAGGATTGGCCCAACTGATCGACAGGCACCTCGCCTTCACGCTCGTCGAGCATCTTGACGTAGCCGCCCAGCGGAATGGCCGCAATCACGAATTCAGTGCCCCGACGGTCGTGCCAACGCAGCAGCGGCATGCCGAAACCGACGGAAAAGCGCAGCACCTTGACGCCGCAACGACGCGCGACCCAAAAGTGGCCGAATTCGTGAAAGGTTACCAGCACACCCAGAGCAACCAGGGTGCCGACAATCATGTAGAGCGCACTCATCTAATTTCTCCGCATTCCAATCCAGTGCCTGAGGACTCAAACCTGCCCACAGACTAACGCGCGTTGCGGTTCAACCACTGTTGGGCCAGGGCTCGGGCCTTTGTATCGGCCTCGAAAACTGCACCCAAATCATCCACTGCCACAACGGGCTCAAGGCTCAAAACGTCCTCGATGATACTCGCGATCTGCGGAAAGCGAATACGCCCATCAAGAAACGCCGCCACCGCCACCTCGTTGGCCGCATTGAGCACGGCCGGCGCACTGTTGCCCGCCTCTGCCGCTTGCCGGGCCAGACGCAGGCACGGGAAGCGCTGCTCGTCCGGCGCTTCGAAATCCAGGCGCGCAATGGCAAACAGGTCCAACGGCGCAACGCCGGAATCAATCCGCTCCGGCCAGGCCAGTGCATTGGCAATCGGCGTACGCATATCGGGGTTGCCCAGCTGGGCCAGAACCGAACCATCGACATAGTCGACCAGGGAATGAATCACACTTTGCGGGTGAATCACCACCTCGACCTGATCAGGCCGCGCATCGAACAACCAGCACGCCTCGATCAACTCCAGGCCTTTGTTCATCATGCTCGCCGAATCCACGGAGATTTTTCGCCCCATCGACCAGTTTGGGTGTGCACACGCCTGATCAGGCGAGACATGCTCAAGATCAGCCAGCGGAGTTTGCCGGAAAGGGCCACCGGAAGCCGTCAGGAGAATCCGCCGCACGCCAACCTGGCTCAAGCCTCGGGCAAAATCACCGGGCATGCACTGGAAGATCGCATTGTGTTCGCTGTCCAGAGGCAGCAGCACGGCGCCACTCTTGCGCACAGCCTGCATAAAGAGCGTGCCGGACATCACCAGCGCCTCTTTATTGGCCAGCAGGATCTTTTTACCGGCATCGACGGCGGCCAGCGTCGGGCGCAACCCTGCCGCTCCGACAATGGCTGCCACTACAGTGTCGACGTCAGGATCTGCCGAGACCTGGCGCAAGCCCTCCTCGCCCACCAACACGTGCGTCGCAAGGCCTGCAGACCTCAACTGATCCTGCAAGCCGCGCGCTACCGACACCTCTGGCACAACAGCGAATCTAGGCGTATGACGCACGCACAAGGCCAGCAACTCGTTCAAGCGAGAGAAGCCGGTCAGCGCAAACACCTGGTAGCGATCTGGATGGCGAGCAATCACATCCAGCGTGCTGAGCCCGACCGAGCCGGTTGCGCCCAGCACGGTCACCTGTTGCAGGCGGCTCACGAAGCCGCCATCCACAACAGCACGGCGAAGATGGGAATGGCAGCGGTAAGGCTGTCGATTCGATCCAGCACACCGCCATGACCCGGCAGCAGGTTGCTGCTGTCCTTGATCCCGGCCTGGCGCTTGAACATGCTTTCGGTGAGGTCACCCACCACGGAGATAAACACCACAACGGCGGTGCCCAACAAGGCCAGGAGGATTTCCTTCACCGACCAGTCGCGCACTACACCGACCACCAGCGTGATCAACAACGTCAATGCCAAGCCACCGTAAACGCCTTCCCAGCTCTTGCCCGGGCTGACGGCTGGCGCCAACTTGCGCTTGCCGAACGCCCGGCCGGAGAAGTAGGCACCGATGTCAGCGCCCCACACCAGCACCATCACCGCCATGATCAGCCAGTTGCCCATCGGCGAATTCTTGATTTCCACCAGCCCTTGCCAGGCCGGCAGCAGAATCAGAAGACCAATCACCAACTTGCTGGCCACGCTGGACCATTGGGCGCTGGTGCGCGGGTAGGTCAGCACCAGGAAGGTCGCAAGCGCCCACCACAGTACCGCCGCTCCCAACACCCAAGGCACGACAATGCTCGAAAGCGTATGCATGAGAAACAGCAACAGGGCCACCACAGCGGCGTAAACCACGCGCGGCAACTGCTCGTTGAAACCGGCCAGGCGTGCCCATTCCCAAGCACCCAGGGTAACGACCAGGCCGATAAACAGCGCAAAGCCGGAACCGTCGAGCAGAAAAAAACCACACAAGGCAATCGGCAGCAGGATCAGTGCTGTGATGATTCGTTGTTTAAGCATTTAAACCCGGGCTCCAGCTTCGATCTGCTCGCTCGTTTTACCGAAGCGACGCTGACGGGAAGCGAAATCGGCCAGCGCATTGCGCATGGCATCGTGTTTGAAGTCCGGCCAGAACAGGTCGGAGAAGTACAGCTCGGTGTAGGCCAGCTGCCACAGCAGGAAATTGCTGATGCGGTGCTCACCACCGGTACGGATGCACAAGTCCGGCAACGGCAGATCACCGGTTACCAGGCAGGTTTGCAACAATTCGGGCGTAATGTCGTCAGGCCGCAGATGCCCGGCCTGCACTTCGCGGGCAAGCCGCTGTGCAGCCTGAGCGATATCCCACTGACCACCGTAGTTGGCTGCAATCTGCAGCACAAAACGGTTGGAGCCGGCGGTGATAGCCTCGGCTTCGCGCATGGCCGCTTGCAGTTCCGGATGGAACCGCGAGCGATCACCAATGATGCGCAGGCTGATGTTGTTGTCGTTGAGGCGCTTGGCCTCACGACGCAACGCCTTGAAGAACAGGTCCATCAAGGCGCTGACTTCTTCGGCGGGCCGTTGCCAGTTCTCGCTGGAGAAGGCAAACAGAGTCAACACCTCAACCTTGGCCTCGGCACACACCTCAATAACAGCGCGCACCGCATCGACACCCGCCTTATGCCCGGCGACACCCGGCATAAAGCGTTTTTTCGCCCAGCGATTATTCCCATCCATGATGATCGCGACATGGCGCGGCACCACGGAGGGCACAGTCTGCTTGGTCTTTTCCATGAAGGCGTCCTGACCCCTTATACGGCCATCAGGTCCTTTTCTTTCTCTTCCGTGGCCTTGGTGATCTGGGCCTCGGCGTCTTTGGTCAGTTTGTCGATATCAGCTACGGCGCGACGCTCTTCGTCTTCGCTGATTTCTTTGTCCTTGACCAGTTTTTTGAGGTCACCCAACGCATCACGACGAATGTTGCGCACGGCAACTCGCGCATCTTCAGCAGCGCTGCGCGCCTGCTTGGTGAAGCCCTTGCGGGTTTCTTCGGTCAGAGCAGGCATGGAGATCAGCAACAACTCGCCCAGGTTGGTCGGGTTGAGGTTCAGGCCGGCGCTCTGGATGGCTTTGTCGACGGCTGCGAGCATGTTGCGCTCGAAGGCCACGACTTGCAGGGTGCGCGAGTCTTTTACGGTGATGTTGGCGACCTGGGTAATGGAGGTGTCAGTGCCGTAATACGGCACCATCACGCTGCCCAGGATGCTTGGGTGAGCCTTACCGGTACGAATCTGGCCAAAAGCATGGGCCAGAGACTCCAGGGATTTGTGCATACGCTCTTGAGCGTCTTTCTTGATTTCGTTGATCATTGTTGGCCTTCCTCGATCAGAGTCCCTTCCGCGCCGCCGTGTACGATGTTCAGCAGGGCGCCGGGCTTGTTCATGTTAAATACGCGCAGTGGCATCTTGTGGTCACGGCACAGGCAAATAGCCGTCAGGTCCATCACGCCCAGCTTGCGATCCAGTACTTCATCGTAGGTCAGATGATCGAACTTCTCGGCATGCGGGTCTTTGAATGGGTCTGCGGTGTAGACACCGTCCACCTTGGTGGCCTTGAGCACGACGTCGGCATCGATTTCGATGGCGCGCAGGCAGGCAGCCGAGTCCGTGGTGAAGAACGGGTTGCCGGTACCGGCAGCAAAGATCACTACTTCTTTGGCGTTCAGGTGACGCATGGCTTTGCGACGATCATAGTGATCGGTCACGCCAACCATGGAAATAGCCGACATCACGATCGCCGAGATATTGGCACGCTCCAGGGCGTCACGCATTGCCAGGGCGTTCATCACAGTGGCCAGCATGCCCATGTGGTCGCCAGTCACCCGATCCATGCCGGCCGCACTCAGCGCCGCGCCACGGAACAGGTTACCACCGCCAATCACCAGGCCGACCTGAACACCGATGCCGACCAATTGGCCGACTTCCAGCGCCATGCGGTCGAGCACCTTGGGATCGATCCCGAACTCTTCCGAGCCCATCAGGGCCTCGCCGCTAAGCTTGAGTAGAATGCGTTTATAGCGAGCCTGATAACCACTGCCCTGCTGAGCCATTGCGAATCTCTCCTGCGGCGTATTTTTTAAAAAATCTTGGCGAGCCGTTTACGGCTTGCGTTCACTCTAGCTGGACGCTGTCTCAGCGCCATCGGAACACGGCTTTGTAAGCCAGTTCCGAGAGGAAACCAAATAAAAATTGGTCTTCCCATTTGAAAAGAGGCTGCGCGCGTGAGCGGGCAGCCTCTTTCGGGCGACAGTTGAAAACTGTCTTATTGCTTGGCGGCAGCCAGCTGGGCAGCAACTTCTTCAGCGAAGTTGTCGACCGGCTTCTCGATGCCTTCGCCTACTTTGTAGTAAGTGAAGGAAACGATTTCAGCACCGGCTTTCTTGGCCAGTTCGCCAACCTTGATTTCAGGGTTCTTCACGAACGCCTGCTCAACCAGGCTCGCTTCAGCCAGGAACTTGCTGATACGGCCTTTGATCATGTTTTCAACGATGTTTTCTGGCTTGCCGGCGATCTTGTCAGCGTTCAGGCTCAGGAACACAGCTTTTTCGCGCTCGATTGCGTCAGCAGACACTTCCGACGGCAGCAGGAACTCTGGGTTGCTGGCCGCTACGTGCATAGCGATGTCTTTGGCCAGCTCAACGTCGCCGCCTTTGAGGGCAACCACAACGCCGATTTTGTTACCGTGCAGGTAACCGCCAACCACATCACCTTCGATGCGCGCCAGACGACGGATGTTGACGTTTTCGCCAACCTTGCCGACCAGTACCAGGCGAGCAGCTTCTTGAGCTTCGATCAACGGCTCAACAGTGGTCAGTTTGTCGGCGAACGCTTTTTCAACGCTAGCGGCAACAAATGCCTTGAAGTCGTCTTGCAGAGCCAGGAAGTCGGTCTGCGAGTTCACTTCCAGCAGAACAGCGGACTTACCGTCTTCTTTCAGAGCGATAGCGCCTTCAGCAGCTACGTTGCCTGCTTTCTTGGCAGCCTTGATGGCGCCGGAAGCACGCATGTCATCAATGGCTTTTTCGATGTCGCCGCCGGCCTTGGTCAAGGCCTTTTTGCAATCCATCATGCCTTCGCCGGTACGCTCACGCAGTTCTTTAACCAACGCTGCAGTAATCTCTGCCATTTCAAAATCCTCTTGGATAGGTTTTCAACCATTCCACCCGATCAAACGGGCGATCAATTCTTCCCGAATCACCCTTGTAGGCCGCTGCACGTTACAGAAGATGTAGCTGCGCTGCCGACAAATGGTTTTCGAGGTGGCAAAAAGGGGGCCAAGCCCCCTTTTTGCTTACTGAGTCAACGCCAGGGCGTCAGTTACTCAGCGGCAGCTACCGGAGCTTCTTCAACGAACTGCTCGGTACCGCCAGCAACGTGGTTGCGACCACGGATTACAGCGTCAGCCATCGAACCCATGTACAGCTGGATAGCGCGGATTGCGTCATCGTTGCCTGGGATGATGTAGTCAACGCCTTCCGGGCTGCTGTTGGTATCGACTACGCCGATAACAGGGATGCCCAGCTTGTTGGCTTCGGTGATCGCGATGCGCTCGTGATCAACGTCGATAACGAACAGTGCGTCAGGCAGACCGCCCATGTCCTTGATACCACCCAGGGAACGATCGAGCTTTTCCAGGTCGCGAGTGCGCATCAGCGCCTCTTTCTTGGTCAGCTTGGCGAAAGTACCGTCTTCGGCTTGCACTTCAAGGTCACGCAGACGCTTGATGGAAGCACGGATGGTTTTGAAGTTGGTCAGCATGCCGCCCAACCAGCGGTGATCGACGTACGGCGAACCGCAACGTGCTGCTTCTTCAGCAACGATCTTGCCAGCGGAACGCTTGGTGCCGACGAACAGAATCTTGTTTTTGCCCTGGGCCAGACGCTCTACGAAAGTCAGCGCTTCGTTGAACATTGGCAGGGTTTTTTCAAGGTTGATAATGTGGATCTTGTTACGCGCGCCGAAAATGTATTTACCCATTTTCGGGTTCCAGTAACGGGTCTGGTGACCGAAGTGCACACCGGCCTTCAGCATATCGCGCATGTTGACTTGGGACATGATAGTTCCTTAATAAGTCGGGTTTGGCCTCCACGTATCCCAATGACCAACCAGCGGCATTCGCCTCCGGCACCCAGGTCATCGTGTCGACACGTGTGTAGATTTAAGCTTTGCGGGGTATCCCCGGAAAGCGGCGCATTTTATACCACACGAAGGACAAAAACGAAACCCGCAATCACATTTGCCGTGATCGGCTTTTGCGTAAGCCTTTGAATAGAGCCAACATACCCCTACCTTATAGAGAGAAGCGATCGTCAGACGCTCATGGTTTGCCGCCCGCGTCTGGTAGAATCGCGTTTTTTGGGGCTTGTGCGAATTCTGCAACCTTTTGTCGCACGCCCGTAAACCGTATTGATTTCAGCGCGTCGCGCTAGAGAGAGCCTGTATGACCGTTACCTTGAAAACCGCCGAAGACATCGCAGGCATGCGCGTTGCCGGCAAACTGGCTGCCGACGTGCTGGAAATGATTGCCGAACACGTCAAGCCAGGCGTGACCACCGAAGCCCTGGACCGCATCTGCCACGACTATATTGTCGACGTGCAAAAAGCCATTCCTGCGCCGCTGAACTACAAGGGCTTCCCCAAGTCCATCTGCACCTCGATCAACCACGTGGTCTGCCACGGGATTCCAGGCGACAAGCCGTTGAAAGACGGCGACACCCTGAACATCGACGTGACCGTGATCAAAGACGGCTACCACGGCGACACCAGCCGCATGTTCCACGTCGGCACCGTGCCGGTCTGGGCCGAGCGCCTGTCGCAGGTCACCCAGGAATGCATGTACAAGGCCATCGAAATCGTCAAGCCCGGCTGCCGCCTGGGCGATATCGGTGAAGTGATCCAGAAGCACGCAGAAAAGAACGGCTTCTCGGTGGTCCGCGAATTCTGTGGCCATGGCATCGGCAAAGTATTCCACGAAGAACCGCAGATCCTGCATTACGGTCGCGCCGGCACCGGCATGGAACTCAAGGCGGGCATGACCTTCACCATCGAGCCGATGATCAACCAGGGCAAGGCCGACACCAAAGTGCTGGGCGACGGCTGGACCGCCATCACCAAGGACCGCAAGCTCTCGGCACAGTGGGAACACACCCTGCTGGTCACCGAAACCGGCTACGAGATCTTCACCTTGCGCGCAGACGACACGATTCCACGCGTTTCAGCGTAAAGGTTGCTTGGGTTTCCCCCCCCAACGGTGTTGTGACTGACTGATAGATAGAAAGGAAAGCCGATCGATGCCCCAGGTGGATCCCGAACTCTTCGACCGTGGCCAGTTCCAGGCTGAACTGGCCTTGAAGGCAAGCCCCATCTTCGCCTTCAAGAAGGCTATTCGCCAGGCCCGCGAAGTGCTCGATGCGCGCTTTCGCAGTGGCCGGGACATTCGTCGGCTGATCGAGGACCGCGCCTGGTTCGTCGACAACATCCTGCAAAAGGCCTGGGAACAGTTCAACTGGAGTGAAGACGCCGATATCGCCCTGGTGGCCGTCGGCGGCTACGGTCGCGGTGAGCTGCACCCCTACTCCGACATCGACCTGCTGATCCTGCTGGACAGCGCCGATCATGAGATCTTTCGCGATTCCATCGAGCGCTTTCTGACGCTGTTGTGGGACATCGGCCTGGAAGTCGGCCAGAGCGTTCGCTCGGTAGACGAATGCGCCGAAGAGGCGCGCGCCGACCTCACCGTCATCACCAACTTGATGGAAAGCCGCACCATTGCCGGCCCCGAGCGCCTGCGCAAGCGCATGCTGGAAGTCACCAGCACCGCGCATATGTGGCCGAGCAAGGAGTTCTTCCTGGCCAAGCGTGCCGAGCAAAAGGCCCGGCACCACAAGTACAACGACACCGAATACAACCTGGAACCCAACGTCAAAGGCTCACCGGGCGGACTGCGCGATATCCAGACCATTTTGTGGGTCGCGCGTCGCCAATACGGCACCCTGAACCTGCGCGCCCTGGCCGGCGAAGGCTTTCTGGTAGAAAGCGAAAACGCCCTGCTGGCCTCGTCCCAGGAGTTCCTGTGGAAAGTGCGCTATGCGCTGCACATGCTCGCCGGCCGCTCCGAAGACCGCCTGCTGTTCGACCACCAGCGCTCCATCGCCACCCTCCTGGGGTTTGAGGGCGAGGACGCGAAAACCAGCATCGAAAGCTTCATGCAGCAGTACTACCGGGTGGTCATGAGCATCGCTCAGCTCAGCGACCTGATCATCCAGCACTTCGAAGAAGTGATCCTGGCCCCCGAAGACGAAGCACCGCCGCAGCCGATCAACTCGCGCTTCCAACTGCACGACGGCTACATCGAGGCGCGCAACGACAACGTGTTCCGCCGCACCCCGTTCGCCATGCTGGAAATCTTCGTGCTGATGGCCCAGCAGCCGGAAATCAAAGGCGTGCGTGCCGACACCATCCGCCTGCTGCGAGAAAACCGCCATCTGATCGATGATGATTTTCGCAATGACATCCGCAACACCAGCCTGTTTATCGAGCTGTTCAAATGCAAAATCGGCATCCACCGCAACCTGCGGCGCATGAACCGATACGGCATTCTCGGGCGGTACCTGCCGGAGTTCGGCTTTATCGTCGGGCAGATGCAGCACGACCTGTTCCACATCTACACCGTAGACGCCCACACGCTGAACCTGATCAAGCACCTGCGTAAGTTGCAGTACACCCAGGTGTCAGAGAAATTCCCGCTGGCCAGCAAGCTCATGGCCAAGCTGCCCAAGCCGGAACTGATCTACCTGGCCGGCCTGTACCACGACATCGGCAAGGGCCGGCATGGCGACCACTCGGAAATCGGCGCAGTCGATGCCGAGGCGTTCTGCCAGCGCCATCAACTGCCGCTGTGGGACAGCCGCCTGATCGTCTGGCTGGTACAGAACCACCTGGTGATGTCGACCACCGCCCAGCGCAAGGACTTGTCCGACCCGCAGGTGATCCACGACTTCGCCGGCATCGTCGGTGATGAAACCCGCCTCGACTATCTCTATGTGCTGACCGTCTCCGACATCAATGCCACCAACCCGACATTGTGGAACTCCTGGCGCGCCAGCCTGCTGCGCCAGCTCTACACCGAGACCAAGCGCGCGCTGCGCCGCGGCCTGGAAAACCCGGTAGACCGCGAGGAGCAGATCCGCCGCACCCAAAGCGCGGCCCTGGATATCCTGGTGCGCGGCGGCAATGACCCGGACGACGTCGAGCAGCTGTGGTCGCAACTGGGCGACGATTACTTCCTGCGCCACACTGCCGGCGACGTGGCCTGGCACAGTGACGCGATCCTGCAGCAGCCTGCCGATGGTGGCCCACTGGTACTGATCAAGGAAACCACCCAGCGCGAATTCGAAGGCGGCACGCAGATCTTCATCTATGCGCCCGACCAGCACGACTTCTTCGCCGTGACCGTGGCGGCCATGGACCAGCTGAACCTGAACATCCATGACGCGCGGGTCATCACCTCGAGCAGCCAGTTCACCCTCGACACCTACATCGTGCTCGATACCGACGGCGACTCCATCGGCGATAACCCGGTGCGCGTGAAAAAGATCCGCGAAGGCCTGACCGAAGCGCTGCGCAACCCGGACGATTACCCGACGATCATCCAGCGTCGGGTACCGCGTCAGCTCAAGCACTTTGCCTTTGCGCCTCAGGTGACCATTTCCAACGACGCCCAGCGCCCGGTGACCGTGCTGGAGCTCAGCGCGCCGGACCGCCCCGGCTTGCTGGCGCGCATCGGCGGGATTTTCCTGGAGTTCGACCTGTCGCTGCAGAACGCCAAGATTGCGACCCTCGGCGAGCGCGTAGAGGACGTGTTCTTCATTACCGACGCCGACAACCAGCCGCTGTCCGACCCTGAACTGTGCCGACGCTTGCAGGACGCAATCGTCCAGCAACTGAGCGTGACGCAGGAACCCGGCGTCGAGCTGACGCGGCTGACGATTTGATTTCTTAACTGTGTGAACGCGATTCATGTGGGAGCTGGCTTGCCTGCGATGCGGGCACCGCGGTGTGTCTGGCGCAACGCAGCGATGCCAGCGCAGGCAAGCCAGCTCCCACAGGGTTCGTGCCCATTGCAATAGAGGCTTACATGAACAACGCCCTGAACCAGCTGCAGCCCTACCCGTTCGAGAAACTGCGCGCCCTGCTCGGCAGCGTCACGCCGAACCCGGACAAACGCCCGATTGCGCTGTCCATCGGTGAGCCCAAGCACACATCGCCGGAATTCGTTGCCAAGGCGCTGGCTGACAACCTCGACCAGATGGCCGTTTACCCGACCACGCTGGGCATCCCGGCATTGCGCGAGGCCATCGGCGCCTGGTGCGAACGCCGCTTCAACGTGCCCAAGGGTTGGCTGGACCCGGCGCGCAATATCCTGCCGGTCAACGGCACCCGTGAAGCGCTGTTTGCCTTCACCCAGACCGTGGTCAACCGCGCTGACGACGCATTGGTAGTGAGCCCGAACCCGTTCTACCAGATCTACGAAGGCGCCGCGTTCCTGGCCGGCGCTAAGCCGCATTACCTGCCGTGCCTGGACGCTAACGGCTTCAACCCGGATTTTGACGCCGTGTCGCCGGACATCTGGAAACGCTGCCAGATCCTGTTCCTGTGCTCGCCGGGCAACCCCACCGGCGCACTGATTCCGGTCGATACCCTGAAAAAGCTCATCGCCCTGGCCGACGAGTATGACTTCGTCATCGCCGCCGACGAGTGCTACAGCGAGTTGTATTTCGACGAACAAACCCCGCCGCCCGGCCTGCTCAGTGCCTGCGTCGAGCTTGGCCGTCAGGACTTCAAACGCTGCGTGGTCTTCCACAGCCTGTCCAAGCGCTCCAACCTGCCGGGCCTGCGCTCGGGCTTTGTGGCCGGCGATGCCGACATCCTCAAGGCCTTTTTGCTGTACCGCACCTACCATGGCTGCGCGATGCCGGTGCAAACCCAACGGGCGAGCATCGCGGCCTGGCAGGATGAAGCCCACGTGCTGGCCAACCGTGACCTGTACCGCGAGAAGTTTGACGCCGTGCTGGCCATTCTAAAGCCGGTGCTGGACGTACAAAGCCCGGACGGCGGGTTTTACCTGTGGCCGAACGTGAATGGCGACGACGCCGCGTTCTGCCGTGACCTGTTCGTGGAAGAACACGTGACCGTGGTGCCAGGTTCGTACCTGTCCCGGGACGTGGACGGCGTCAACCCAGGCGCCGGGCGCGTGCGCATGGCGCTGGTTGCACCGTTGGCGGAGTGTGTTGAAGCGGCCCAGCGCATTCGCGACTTCATTCAGCGCCGCCGCTGACACTTATGGGTCATTTCACATGGCCCAGATTCGCCTCGCTCATGTCCAGATCCGCCAGCACTTCACGCAAAACGTCATCACCAATCTGGTGATGACGGCTCAAGCTGTACAACTCCAACCGCTGCGCTCGCAGGGCCTTGAGGCGTAACTTGCGCTCCAACTGGTCCATCTGCAGCGCCAGCGCCTGGGCGTCGGCCGAGTCATTGAACACTTCCAACTGATGGCGATATTCCGACATCAGCCGCGCCTTCAGCTCGGCGGCCAGTGCGGCCTGAGCGGCGTCCGAGGTGTCGGTTTCGGCGGGTTCTTCCGCTTCAAGGGCATGGATCGCCGCCACGGCGGTCTTTTTCCACGCCTCGCGCACTTCGTTATGACGCTTTTCGTCGGGACTTTGCTCGATGCCGCGCAACAGCAACGGCAGCGCGATGCAAGCGGCGATCAGCGATAGCAGAATCACCCCGGCAGCGATGAAAATCAGCAGGTCCCGCTCAGGGAAGGCCTCGCCCGGCGCCAGCAGCAGGGGCACCGACATCACACCGGCCAGGGTCACCGCACCGCGCACGCCGCCGACCGTCAATAGCCAGCAGGAGCGCGCGGTCGGCACCAGGGTCAGTTCGCTTTTGCCACGCAGGCGGCGCAGTAAACCCGACAGGCGCCAGATGCTCTGCACCCAGATAAAGCGCAACACCACCAGCACCACAAAGATCGCAATCACATCCAGGCAGCGATACAGCAGGGTGGGCCACAACGTTGTCTCGTGGCTGACCACAGCCTTGATGATGTCCGGCAGTTGCAGGCCCAACAGCAGGAAGATCAGGCCATTGAAGGCAAACTCCAGCAGCGACCAGACACTGCGGTTAAGCAAGCGCGTGCTGGTCTGGCGCGGCAACAGGTCGAGCCAGCTTTGCATCATGCCCGCCGCCACCGCCGAGAGAATGCCCGATGCGCCCAGGCGCTCCGCCAATACATAGGCCGCAAACGGCAACAGCAACATGAACACCACATGCGTGGCCGGGTCATCCCAACCGCGCGCGATCATCCAGGCGCGCAAACGGCCGACCAGCCAGCTCAGCGCCACGCCAACCGCCAAACCACCCACGGCGACCAGCACAAAGGTCAGGCTGGCATCCGCCAGGGAGAACACGCCGGTCAGCGCCGCCGCCAGGGCGAACTTGAAGGTCACCAGGCCCGAGGCATCATTCATCAACGCTTCGCCCTGAAGCATGTGCATCAACGGCTTGGGCAGACGATTCTGGGCAATGGCCGACACCGCCACGGCATCCGTCGGCGATAAAACCGCCGCCAGGGCGAAGGCCACCGGCAACGGAATCGTAGGCAATATCCAATGAATGAAATAGCCAGCACCCACCACGGTGAACAGCACCAGCCCCACCGCCAACGTCAGAATCGGGCCGCGCAATCGCCAGAGCTCGCGCTTGGGCATGCGCCAGCCATCGGAGAACAACAGCGGCGGCAGGAACAGAAACAGAAACAACTCAGGGTCCAGCGCCACATGCAGCCCCAGAGTGGGCCAGGCCAGCAAAGCGCCGGCGGCGATCTGCACCAGGGGTAACGGCAGAGGAATGATGCGCCCGACCAGGCGCGAAACGCTGACCAGCATCAGCAGGATAAGAACGGTGTAGGCGGTTTGCATAAAGCGGGTTTCCCGGACAATCGACTTGCAACGACACCCATCAGGCAACAGCTGGCCGTTGAAGTGCCATATTACTCGGCTATGTTAGCCAGCCATGTTACGCGGCCATGCCGCGCCGTGGCGTTTGCACAAAAGTCGCACTGCGCCGTCAGCAAGCATGACGAGCGGCACCCAAACCTGCTGGTCATGGCATAATCCGTGACCTTTCGTTTCTACTTGGTCCAAAGGGGGGCAATTCCTTGACCGCTTCAAGCAAAACGTTGCACCTTTTCGGCATCAAAGCCTGCGACACCATGAAAAAAGCACGCACCTGGCTCGATGAGCACGCTGTGAGCTATGAGTTTCACGACTACAAAACGGCCGGTATCGACCGCGAACACTTGACCCAATGGTGCAACGAGCACGGTTGGCAGGTGGTTTTGAACCGTGCGGGCACCACCTTTCGCAAACTCGAAGACGAACGCAAAGCCGATCTCGATCAGTCGAAAGCCATTGAATTGATGCTCGCACAACCCTCGATGATCAAGCGCCCGGTGCTCGATCTCGGAGACAGAACCCTGATTGGCTTCAAGCCAGATAGTTATTCGGCGGCCCTCAAGTAGGCCAGCCTTCCATTTTTGTAGAGGTAACAGCATGTCCAATTCCCTGTTCAGCCTGGGCTTCGGCGTCGGCACTCAGAACCGCCAAGGTGCTTGGCTGGAAGTGTTTTACGCACAACCGTTGCTCAACCCGTCGGCCGACATCGTCGCAGCCATTGCGCCGATCCTGGGCTACACCGAAGGCAACCAGGCCATCACCTTCACCGTCTCCCAGGCGCTGCAACTGGCTGACGCACTCAAAGCCGTCGACGCTGCCCAAGCCGCCCTGCTGAGCCGTCTGGCGGAAAGCCACACCCCGCTGGTCGCGACCCTGCTGGCCGAAGACGCTGCGCTGACCTCCACGCCTGAGGCTTACCTCAAGCTGCACCTGCTGTCGCACCGCCTGGTCAAGCCGCACGGCCTGAGCCTGGCCGGCGTGTTCCCGCAACTGCCGAACGTGGCATGGACCAGCCAGGGCGCGATCGACATCAGCGAGCTGGCCGAACGCCAGCTGGAAGCGCGCCTGCGTGGCGAGCTGCTGGAAGTGTTCTCGGTGGACAAGTTCCCGAAAATGACCGACTACGTGGTCCCGGCCGGCGTGCGTATCGCTGATGCCGCGCGTATCCGCCTGGGTGCCTATGTGGGCGAAGGCACTACCGTGATGCACGAAGGTTTCGTCAACTTCAACGCCGGCACCGAAGGCCCGGGCATGATCGAAGGCCGCGTCTCCGCTGGCGTGTTCGTCGGCAAGGGTTCGGACCTGGGCGGCGGTTGCTCCACCATGGGCACCCTGTCGGGCGGCGGCAACATCGTGATCAAGGTTGGCGAAGGCTGCCTGATCGGCGCCAACGCCGGTATCGGTATCCCGTTGGGCGACCGTAATACCGTGGAGTCGGGCCTGTACGTCACCGCCGGCACCAAAGTCGCGCTGCTGGACGAGCAGAACCAACTGGTCAAAGTGGTCAAGGCGCGCGAGCTGGCCGGCCAACCGGACCTGCTGTTCCGCCGTAACTCCGAGACCGGTGCCGTGGAGTGCAAAACCCACAAATCGGCCATCGAACTGAACGAAGCGCTGCACGCTCACAACTAAGCAGCCACTCGATGCCACTAGCGGGTCGCGCCTTTGGGTCGGCCCGCTTATACGAGTCTTGAACACCATGCTTGTGCCCTCTCCCTGGCGCGCCGATTTTTCGGCCATCGCCACCCTGCAACGGCAAGACCAGACCTACCTGGACAACGCCGCCACCACGCAAAAACCCCAGGCCCTGTTGGATGCCATCAGCCATTACTACGCCAATGGCGCAGCCAATGTGCACCGTGCCCAACATTTGCCGGGCGCCCATGCGACCCAGGCGTTTGAAGACAGTCGCAGCAAGGTCGCGCAGTGGCTTAACGCAGGTGACAGCGGGCAAATCATCTTTACCCACGGCGCAACCTCTGCGCTGAACCTCCTGGCCTATGGCCTTGAGCACTTATTCAATGCGGGCGATGAAATTGTTATCAGCGCCCTGGAACACCACGCCAACCTGCTGCCCTGGCAGCAACTGGCCAAACGTCGCGCGCTCACGCTGGTGGTGTTGCCACTGGGTGACGACGGCGTGATTGACCTGCACGCCGCTGGCGAATTGATCGGCCCGCGCACGCGCGTCCTGGCAGTGAGCCAGCTTTCCAATGTGCTTGGCACCTGGCAGCCCTTGGACGCCTTGTTGGCGATGGCGCGGGCACACGGCGCGCTGACCGTGGTCGACGGTGCCCAGGGCATCGTGCATGGCCGCCATGATGTACAGGCGCTGGGGTGCGACTTCTACGTGTTTTCCAGCCACAAACTGTATGGCCCGGACGGCGTCGGCGTGCTGTTTGGCCGCAACGAAGCCCTGCATCACCTGCGCCACTGGCAGTTTGGCGGCGAGATGGTGCAACAGGCGGACTACCACAGCGCCAGTTTCCGCCCTGCCCCGCTGGGTTTTGAAGCGGGTACGCCACCAATCGCCAGCGTGATCGGCCTGGGTGCCAGCCTGGATTACCTGAGCTCACTGGACCCGACCGCCGTGGTCGCCCATGAAGCGGCGCTGCACGACTATCTGCTGCGCGGCCTCAAGGCACGCAATGGCATCCGCGTGTTGGGATCACCTCACGTAGCCTTGGCCAGCTTTGTGGTGGAAGGCATACACAACGCCGACCTCGCCCACCTGCTGACCGAACAGGGCATCGCCGTGCGCGCCGGCCACCATTGCGCGATGCCGTTGCTCAAGGCGATGCACTTGTCCGGGGCGATCCGCGTGTCCCTGGCGCTGTACAACGACTCCGATGACCTGGAGCGCTTCTTTGAAGCCCTCGACCAGGCGCTGGATATGTTGCGATGAGCTTGCCGGCCGAAGCCGCCGCTGCCCTGCACGCCTTTCAGGCGGTCGGCAGTTGGGAGCAGCGCGCGCGGATGCTGATGCAATGGGGCGAGCGCCTGCCAGCCTTGACCGATGAGGACAAAGTCGACGCCAACCTGGTGCAGGGCTGCGAAAGCCTGGTGTGGTTGGTGGGGCGTCTTGAGAACGGCCATTGGCAGTTCGCCGCGAGCAGCGATGCGCGGATGATTCGCGGGTTGGTGGCGCTGCTACTGGCGCGGGTCAATGGGCTGTCAGCGGCGCAGTTGCAGGCCGTTGACCTGCCCGATTGGTTTGCCCAGCTTGGCCTGTCACGGCAGCTGTCACCTTCGCGCAGTAATGGCTTGAATGCCGTCCTGCAGCGCATGCGCGAACTAAGCCATACGCGAAACTAAATGTGGGAGCGGGCTTGCTCGCGAAGGCAGAGTGTCAGTCAATACATCATTGACTGAACCACCGCATTCGCGAGCAAGCCCGCTCCCACATTTCGATCTCTGTACGGCTGTAAGATTTAGCTGGCTTTGACCCGCTCCGACGGCCTGCGCACCCCAGCCACAATCTTGTCCACCGCCTTGGTCGCCGCCACCATGCCAAACGTGGCCGTCACCATCATCACCGCGCCAAACCCGCCGGCGCAGTCCAGCTTCACCCCATCCCCAACGAAACTTTTTTGCAGACAAATGCTGCCGTCCGGCTTGGGATAGCGCAGCTGCTCGGTGGAAAACACGCACGGCACGCTGTAATGGCGGGTCACGGTGCGGGAGAAACCGTAATCGCGGCGCAACGTGGAGCGCACCTTCGAGGCCAGTGGGTCGTTAAAGGTGCGGTTCAGGTCGCACACCTGGATCAGCGTCGGGTCGATCTGCCCGCCGGCACCACCAGTGGTGATGATCTGGATCTTGCGGCGCTTGCACCAGGCAATCAGCGCAGCCTTGGCGTTGACGGCGTCGATGCAGTCGATCACGCAATCGATATTCGGCGTGATGTACTCGGCCATGGTGTCGCGGGTCACGAAGTCCGCCACCGCATGCACGGTGCAATCGGGGTTGATAGCGCGCAGGCGCTCGGCCATGACGTTTACCTTGGGCTTGCCCACGGTGCTGTCCAGCGCGTGCAACTGGCGGTTGCTGTTGCTGACGCAGACGTCGTCCAGGTCAAACAGCGAAATCTCGCCCACCCCGCAACGGGCCATGGCTTCAGCCGCCCACGAGCCTACGCCGCCGACGCCGACGATCGCCACATGGGCCGCTTTCAAGCGTTCCAGGCCTTCAATGCCATACAAGCGGGCGACGCCTGCAAACCGCGGATCTTCTGTGCTCATGACTATTACCCCAAAAACCGGCGCGCATTATGGACTACGCAGCGACAAGTTCGAAGCTTCCAGCTACAAGTAAAGAACTTAGGTGAACATTCGCGGACTAACGTCCGGCTTTTCTCTGTCTGCTGTACGCTCGGGGAAAGGCCAGTGTAGGATGCGCGCCGTTCGGCGTAAGCCGACACCTCTTTTCGTTCCACACCCTTTGGAACCCGAAATAGCCATGTCATCGCGTAAATTTGGACTCAACCTGGTGGTGGTGCTGGCAATTGCCGCGCTGTTCACCGGTTTCTGGGCGCTGATCAACCGCCCGGTCACCACACCCAACTGGCCTGAACAGATCTCCGGGTTCTCCTACTCGCCGTTCCAGCAAGGCCAGTTCCCGCAGAAAGACCAGTACCCAAGCGACGAAGAAATGCGTCGTGACCTCGAGATCATGAGCAAGCTGACGGACAACATCCGTACCTACTCGGTCGACGGCACCCTGGGCGACATCCCCAAGCTGGCGGAAGAGTTCGGCCTGCGCGTGACGCTGGGCATCTGGATCAGCCCGGACCTTGCGCGTAACGAACGCGAGATCCAGCGGGCCATCGAACTGGCCAACAGCTCACGCAGCGTCGTGCGCGTGGTGGTCGGTAACGAAGCGTTGTTCCGTGAAGAAATCACCCCAGAGGCGCTGATTGCGCTGCTCGACCGCGTGCGCGCCGCCGTGAAAGTGCCGGTGACGACGTCCGAGCAATGGCACATTTGGGAAAAGAACCCGCAACTGGCCAAGCACGTCGACCTGATCGCCGCGCACATCCTGCCGTTCTGGGAATTTATTCCGATGGACAAGGCCGGCCAATACGTACTCGACCGCGCCCGGGATCTGAAGAAACTGTTCCCGAAAAAGCCGCTGCTGCTGTCGGAGGTTGGCTGGCCGAGTAACGGCCGTATGCGCGGGGGCAATGAAACCTCGCCCGCCGACCAGGCGATTTACCTGCGTACGCTGGTCAATAAGCTCAACCGCCAGGGCTACAACTACTTCGTGATCGAGGCGTTCGACCAGCCGTGGAAAGTCAGTGACGAAGGCTCGGCCGGCGCCTATTGGGGCGTGTACAACGCCGCGCGCCAGCAGAAATTCAACTTTGAAGGCCCGGTGGTCGCAATCCCGCAATGGCGCGTGCTGGCCATCGGCTCAGTGGTGCTTGCGCTGCTGTCGCTGACCTTGCTGATGATCGACGGCTCGGCCCTGCGCCAGCGTGGCCGTACGTTCCTGACCTTTATCGCGTTCCTGTGCGGTTCGGTGCTGGTGTGGATCGGCTACGACTACAGCCAGCAATACAGCACCTGGTTCAGCGTAACCGTGGGGATCTTGTTGGCACTCGGCGCTCTCGGCGTGTTTATCGTGTTGCTGACCGAGGCCCACGAACTGGCGGAAGCGGTGTGGACCCACAAGCGCCGGCGTGAATTCCTGCCGGTGGAAGGCGATTCGGACTACCGCCCGAAAGTGTCGATTCATGTGCCGTGCTACAACGAGCCGCCAGAGATGGTCAAACAGACCCTCGACGCCCTCGCCGCCCTCGATTACCCGGACTATGAAGTCCTGATCATCGACAACAACACCAAGGACCCGGCGGTATGGGAACCGGTGCGCGACTACTGCGAAACCCTCGGCCCGCGCTTCAAGTTCTTCCACGTCTCGCCCCTGGCCGGTTTCAAGGGCGGCGCGCTGAACTACCTGATCCCGCACACCGCCAAGGACGCCGAAGTGATCGCGGTGATCGACTCGGACTACTGCGTGTCGCCCAACTGGCTCAAGCACATGGTGCCGCACTTCGCCGACCCGAAAATCGCCGTGGTGCAGTCGCCGCAGGATTACCGCGACCAGAACGAAAGCACCTTCAAGAAGCTCTGCTACGCGGAATACAAAGGCTTCTTCCATATCGGCATGGTCACCCGTAACGACCGCGACGCGATCATCCAGCACGGCACCATGACCATGACCCGTCGCTCGGTGCTCGAAGAACTTGGCTGGGCTGACTGGTGCATCTGCGAAGACGCCGAACTGGGCCTGCGCGTATTCGAGAAAGGCCTGTCGGCGGCGTATTACCACGACAGCTACGGCAAAGGCTTGATGCCCGATACCTTTATCGACTTCAAGAAGCAGCGTTTCCGCTGGGCCTACGGCGCGATTCAGATCATCAAGCGCCACACCGCCAGCCTGCTGCGCGGCAAGGGCACTGAGCTGACCCGTGGCCAGCGCTACCACTTCCTCGCAGGCTGGTTGCCGTGGGTGGCGGACGGCATGAACATCTTCTTCACCGTCGGCGCCCTGTTGTGGTCGGCGGCGATGATCATCGTGCCAACGCGGGTTGACCCGCCGCTGCTGATTTTCGCGATTCCGCCGTTGGCGCTGTTCGTGTTCAAAGTGGGCAAGATCATTTTCCTCTACCGCCGCGCGGTGGGCGTGAACTTGAAAGATGCGTTCTGCGCGGCGCTGGCCGGCCTGGCGTTGTCGCACACCATCGCCAAGGCGGTGCTTTACGGCTTCTTCACCACCAGTATTCCGTTCTTTCGGACCCCGAAAAACGCGGATAACCACGGCTTTTGGGTAGCGATCTCCGAAGCCCGCGAAGAAATGTTCATCATGCTGCTGTTGTGGGGCGCGGCGCTGGGGATCTACCTGGTGCAGGGCCTGCCGAGCAATGACATGCGCTTCTGGGTGGTGATGCTGCTGGTGCAATCGCTGCCGTACGTGGCGGCGTTGATCATGGCGTTCCTCTCGTCGCTGCCAAAACCTGCGGCGAAGGTTGAGCCGGCAACGGCTGAGTAAAAACTTGCGCAATGCACTAAACGGCGGCCCTTGGCCGCCGTTTTGCTATAAGATAACGGCCGTTTTGTGAGACTTGGCCTAGCCCTGCTTTCTGTGGGAGCCGGCTTGCCTGCGATGGCATCGCCGCGGCGTACCTGCCAGACCGCGGCGTCTGCATCGCAGGCAAGCCAGCTCCCACATTGAATCTGCGCCCATTCAGGTTGTGTATTCCACATTCGTCCTGCGCCCATAACACGCTTCCGGAGTTCCCCAATGACGGCCCATGCCGACCTTTCGCCGACCCTTCAACTCGCTATCGACCTGATCCGTCGCCCCTCGGTGACGCCGATCGACGCCGATTGCCAGAAGCTGATGATGCAGCGCCTGGGCGACGCCGGCTTTGCGCTGGAGCCGATGCGTATCGAGGACGTGGACAACTTCTGGGCCACCCACGGCAAGCACGACGGCCCGGTGTTGTGCTTTGCCGGCCACACCGACGTGGTACCGACCGGCCCGGTGGGCGCCTGGCAGAACGACCCGTTCGACGCGCTGATCGACGAAAACGGCATGCTCTGCGGCCGTGGCGCGGCAGACATGAAAGGCAGCCTGGCCGCCATGCTGGTGGCCTCCGAGCGTTTCGTCAGCGACTACCCGGACCATAAAGGCTCGGTCGCCTTCCTGATCACCAGCGATGAAGAAGGCCCGGCGCACCACGGCACCAAAGCCGTGATCGAACGCCTGGCAGCCCGCAAGGAACGCCTGGACTGGTGCATCGTCGGCGAACCGTCGAGCACCACGCTAGTGGGCGATGTGGTCAAGAACGGCCGCCGTGGCTCCCTCGGCGCCACCCTGACCGTGCGCGGCGTGCAAGGCCACGTGGCGTACCCGCACCTGGCGAAGAACCCGATCCACCTCGCCGCCCCGGCCTTGGCCGAATTGGCCGCCGAGCACTGGGACGACGGCAACACCTTCTTCCCGCCGACCAGCTTCCAGATTTCCAACCTCAATTCCGGCACCGGCGCCACCAACGTGATCCCCGGTGACCTGACGGCGGTGTTCAACTTCCGTTTCTCTACCGAGTCCACCGTCGAAGGCCTGCAACAGCGTGTTGCGGCGATTCTCGACAAGCATGGCCTGGACTGGCACGTGGAGTGGGCGCTGTCGGGCCTGCCGTTCCTCACCGAGCCCGGCGCGTTGCTGGATGCGGTGTCGGCCAGCATCAAGGCGATCACCGGGCGCGAAACCAAAGCCTCCACCAGCGGCGGCACCTCCGATGGCCGCTTCATTGCCACCCTCGGCACTCAGGTCGTGGAACTGGGCCCGGTCAACGCGACGATCCATCAGGTCAACGAGCGCATTCTGGCCAGCGACCTCGATGTGCTGACCGAAATCTATTACCAGACCCTGATCAAGTTGCTCGCCTGATGCTCGCTTGCCCCATTTGCAGCGCACCGCTCCACGCGGTGGACAATGGCGTGGCGTGCCCGGTCGGGCACCGTTTCGACCGCGCGCGCCAGGGTTACCTGAACCTGTTGCCGGTGCAGCACAAAAACAGCCGCGACCCGGGCGATAACCTCGCGATGGTCGAGGCACGCCGCGACTTCCTTAACGCCGGGCATTACGCGCCGGTGGCCAAGCGCCTGGCTGAACTGGCCGCTGAACGCGCACCGCAGCGTTGGGTGGACATCGGTTGTGGCGAGGGTTACTACACCGCGCAAATCGCCGAGGCCCTGCCCCACGCCGACGGCTATGCGTTGGACATCTCCAAGGAAGCGGTCAAGCGTGCGTGCAAGCGCAACCCGGCGCTGACCTGGTTGATTGCCAGCATGGCGCGCGTACCGCTGGCCTCGGGCAGTTGCCAATTTCTCGCCAGCGTTTTCAGCCCATTGGATTGGCAAGAGGCCAAGCGTCTGCTCAGCCCCGGCGGCGGTCTGATGAAAGTCGGCCCGACGGCCGGCCACCTGATGGAACTGCGCGAACGCCTGTACGACGAAGTGCGCGAGTACACCGACGACAAACATCTGGCCCTGGTGCCGGATGGCATGAGCCTGGCACACAGCGAAACCCTGGAATTCACCTTGAGCCTGGCCGAGCCCAATGACCGCGCCAACCTGCTGGCGATGACACCACACGGCTGGCGCGCGAGTGCCGAGCGCCGCGCCGAGGTGATCGAGGCCGCCGAGCCGCTGCAGGTCACGGTGTCGATGCGCTACGATTATTTCGTGCTTCAATAACCGACTTTTAAGCATCCGCGAATGGATTTTCGAATCCCGCAACGAGGAACATCCATGCGCCAACCTGATATCGAGATTTACCTGAAGGACGCCGACGTCGACCACAAAGCCATCGCCGCCTGGCTGGGCGCCGCGCTGGGCCCGTGCACCGACTGGGTCCAGAAGGGCCAGACCTACAAGTGCAAAGCCGGCAATGTGCCCGTCACCTGGCTGCCCAAGGCCGTAGGCAAATGGAACAGCCTGTACCTGGAAAGCGACCAGACCCCGTGGGACGACGACATCGCCTGCGCCCGCGCAGCCTTCGCCGCACTCAACGTTGAAGTGCGCTGTGCGCCGGGTACCTGGGTGGAGGAAGAAGGTGAGGAAAGCGCCGACACCTGGATTCGCATCAGCGTGGACGGTGAAGAACAGATCACCTGGAAAACGGCCTGAACCTGAAGTGTGAACCCAATCAAAATGTGGGAGCGGGCTTGCTCGCGAAAGCAGTGGGTCAGTCGCCTTTATTGTGACTGACACACCGCCTTAGCGAGCAAGCCCGCTCCCACAGGGGTTCAGCTGTGTAGCAAAATCAGGTTACAACCCCACCACATCCTCCGCCTGCAACCCCTTCTCGCCGGTCACCACGGCGTATTCCACCTGCTGGCCCTCGGCCAGTGAGCGGTGACCATCACCGCGAATGGCGCGGTAGTGCACAAACACATCCTTGCCGTCCTCGCGTTGAATAAAGCCATAGCCCTTTGCATCGTTGAACCACTTCACATTGCCGGTTTCGCGCGTTGCCATCTGTTTTGCTCCCACATGCTTTTTATTGTTGAGTCAGTCGCATTGAACTGCCGAGTATAAGACAGGCTCAAAAACGATCAACTCAAGTTTACATCGCTGCTTTTTTGCCGATTTTCGGCGAATACGGCACACTACCCGCCCGAGCGCCTGCTCGGTTTTTTCCACTTGAAGCAGCACGCCTATGACCCGCTCTCCGTTCCGCCGTCTGGTGTTTGGCACCTTGCGCCGACTGTTGTACCTCTGGGTTCGCTCGGAGACGATCAACCAGTCGTCCCTAACCCTTAACCTCGACCGCAGCCGGCCGGTGTTTTACGTCCTGCAATCGCCCTCCCTTACCGAACTGGCCGTGGTCGATACCGAGTGCACCAAGGCCGGCTTGCCGCGCCCGGTGCTGCCGGTCTCGGTAGGCCCGCAGATCGAACCCGCCGCGTTCTTCTACCTCACGCCCGAGCCGGATTGGCTCGGCCGTCAGGACAAGCGCGGCGCGCCGCCGACCCTGACCCGGCTGGTCAACACCCTGACCGAACACGCCGAAGAGAATGCACAAATCATTCCGGTCAGCGTGTTCTGGGGCCAGTCGCCCGAGAGCGAGTCCAGCCCGTGGAAACTGCTGTTTGCCGACAGCTGGGCCGTCACCGGGCGCCTGCGCCGTTTGCTGAGCATCCTGATCCTGGGTCGCAAGACCCGCGTGCAATTCTCCGCGCCTATCAACCTGCGTGAATTGATCGAGCACAATAAAGGTCACGAACGCACCGTGCGCATGGCCCAACGCATCCTGCGGGTGCACTTTCGCAACCTGAAGACCGCCGTGATCGGCCCCGACCTGTCGCACCGGCGCAACCTGGTCAAAGGCCTGGTGAACATGCCGTTGGTGCGCCAAGCCATCAGCGAAGAGGCCGAACGCGAGAAAATCTCCCCGGAAAAAGCCAAGGCCCAGGCCTTGCGCTACGGCAACGAGATCGCTTCGGACTACACCTACACCGCGATTCGCTTCCTGGAAGTGGTGCTCAGCTGGTTCTGGAACAAGATCTACGACGGCATCAAGGTCAATAACATCGAAGGCGTGCAAAAGGTTGCCCAGGGTTACGAGGTGATCTACGTACCGTGTCACCGCAGCCATATCGACTACTTGCTGCTGTCCTACCTGCTGTTCAAAAACGGCCTGACCCCGCCGCACATCGCCGCCGGTATCAACCTGAACATGCCGGTGATCGGCAGCCTGCTGCGCCGGGGCGGTGCGTTTTTCATGCGTCGCACCTTCAAGGGCAACCCGCTGTACACCTCGGTGTTCAACGAATACCTGCACACCTTGTTCACCAAGGGCTTTCCGGTGGAGTACTTCGTCGAAGGCGGACGCTCGCGCACCGGGCGCATGCTGCAACCCAAGACCGGGATGCTGGCGATTACCCTGCGCAGCTTTTTGCGCTCCTCACGTATGCCGATCGTCTTCGTGCCGGTGTACATCGGCTATGAGCGCGTGCTGGAAGGCCGCACCTACCTCGGCGAGCTGCGCGGCGCGAGCAAGAAAAAAGAGTCGATCTTCGATATTTTCAAAGTGGTTGGCGCGCTCAAGCAGCGCTTTGGCCAGGTCGCGGTCAACTTTGGCGAGCCGATCAAACTGGCCGAGTTCCTCGACGCCGAGCAACCCGACTGGCGCGCCCAGGAGCTGGGCCCGAACTACAAGCCGGCATGGCTCAACGAAACCACCAACCGCCTTGGCGAGCTGGTGGCGCGTCACTTGAACGAAGCCGCCGCGGTCAACCCGGTGAACCTGGTGGCCTTGGCGTTGCTGTCCACCACACGCCTGGCGCTGGATGAACAGGCCATGGCGCGCCAATTGGACCTGTACCTGGCGCTGCTGCGCCGCGTACCCTACTCACCGCACACCACCTTGCCGGAAGGCGATGGCCTGGCGCTGATCAAGCACGTCAAGGACATGCACCTGCTGTCGGAGCAGAGCGACGCCCTGGGTAAGATTTTGTACCTGGACGAGCAACATGCCGTCCTGATGACCTACTACCGCAACAACGTGCTGCACATCTTCGCCCTGCCGGCGTTGCTGGCGAGTTTCTTCCAGAGCAGCTCGCGCATGAGCCGCGAACAAATCCTGCGCTACACCCGTGCGCTGTACCCGTACCTGCAATCGGAGCTGTTTATCCGCTGGTCGCTGGATGAGCTGGACGCGGTGGTCGACCACTGGCTGGAGGCGTTTGTCGAACAAGGCCTGCTGCGCTTCGAGAATGAGGTGTACCTGCGCCCGGCACCGAGTTCGCGGCATTTTGTGCTGCTGACGCTGCTGTCCAAGAGCATCGCCCAGACTCTGCAACGCTTTTACATGGCGATCTCGCTGCTGCTCAACAGCGGCCAGAACACCATCAGCGCCGAAGAGCTGGAAGACCTGTGCACGATCATGGCTCAGCGCCTGTCGATCCTGCATGGCCTCAATGCCCCGGAGTTCTTCGACAAGAGCCTTTTCCGACATTTTATCCAGACGTTGCTGGAGCAAGATGTGCTGCGCCGCGATGAGGCCGGTAAGTTGAGTTATCACGACCTGCTCGGTGAGTTGGCCGAAGGTGCAGCCAAACGCGTGCTGCCCGCCGACATTCGTTTGTCGATTCGCCAGGTGGCGTTGCACCGCGTCGATGGCGCAGCCGAAACGCCGACCGAAACCGAGCCGGTAAACGCTGAAGAACGCCGCTAGATTGAACGAGGCGCCGGGCGGTTTCCGGCGCCGTTGAAAAGGAGCTGTACCATGAAAAAGATCATCCTCCTGGGCCTGACCGCCCTGCTCGGAGCCTGCCAATCCATGACCCCGAAGGCCAGCCTCGACGGCGAAGTGTTCTACCTGCAACGCATTGCGCTGCCGCCCGCCGCCACCTTGAGCGTCAGCCTGCAGGACGTGTCCTTGATGGACGCTCCGGCCGTGACCCTTGCCGAACAGAAAGGACCGGTCAAAGGCCAGGTGCCGCTGCCATTTCACCTGAGCTACGACCCGGCCCAGATCAAACCAGGCCACACGTACTCGGTCAGCGCTCGCATCGAGCTCGATGGCAAGCTAATGTTTATCACCACCGAGCGGCACGCCGTGCAACTCAACGGCCAAGACCCACAACCAATGCGTCTGCGGGTTGATGCGGTCTCACACTGATTATTCCCAGCTTGAAAAAGGAAGCGCCCATGCTCCGTAATTCTCTTCGCCTCACTGCCCTGTGCGCCGGCCTGCTGCTTGGCGCCAACGCCATGGCGGTGTCACTTGGCAGCCTGTCCCAGGGCGACGCCAGCGGCGGCCTCAAGGATGCACTGACCCAAGGCGCACAAATCGCCGTGAAACAACTGGGCGCGCCCGGTGGCTTCAGCAACAACCCGCAAGTGAAAATCGGCCTGCCCGGCAAACTCGGCAAAGTCGCCGACAAGCTGAAAATGTTCGGCATGGGTGATCAGGTCACGCAGCTCGAAACCAGCATGAACAAAGCGGCAGAAACCGCCGTGACCCAGGCTCAGCCGATCCTGGTCAATGCGGTGAAGAACATGAGCGTGACCGACGCCAAGGGCATCCTCACCGGTGGCCAGGACTCGGCCACTCAATACCTGAACAAAAGCAGCCGCGAAGAGATTCGTGCCAAGTTCCTGCCGATCGTCAAGGCCGCCACCGACAAGGTCGGCGTCGCCCAGCAATACAACGCCCTGGCCGGCAAGGCCGCAGCGTTTGGCGCGGTTGATGCCAAAAGTGCCAACGTCGAAAGCTACGTGACCGAACAGGCGCTGGACGGCCTGTTCAAGATGATCGCGCAGCAGGAAAAAACCATTCGCAAGAACCCGGCCGCGGCTGCCACCAGCCTGGCGAAGAAGGTGTTCGGCGCCCTGTAAACGCTGGCAGTAAACCTTCAATCACTGCGCCAAGGCCGCTGTTCACGGGCCTTGGCGCTGTTGTTTCAGCCCTGGATAACCGCCTGCGCCAACCGCCCAAGCATGAGCGTGGCAAAACAACAAATCGCCACGGATACCGCGCGGTTGATCTTCAGCGGGGTGAGCCACGTCTTCTGAACCCCTTCAAAGCGGCTGCCCAGCACGATCCAGGCAGACCCCACCGGCACCACCACCAACGCCAGCGTGGCCATGAACCCGGCATAGCCTTGCAACGATGCAAATGCGCTGAGCGGGGCGATGAACGAAACGATCAACAGGCCCTTGGGATTCATCACGGTGAGCCAGAAAAAATACACGCCAGAGAAGCGGTCACGGGTCGAATCGATAGCGCTGTGTTTGCGTTGCCACAGCTTGAACGAGACATACAGCAGGTAGCAGCCCGCCGCCAGTTGCGTGGTTTTCAACGCCCACGGCGAATGCGCCGCCAGATACAGCCACGCCACGCCCCACACCGAGACCTGCAACAGGTACGCCAGGCACTCGACCAGCGCCAGCGTCCACGACGCCCGATAGCCGAACAACACCCCGGCACGAAACAACAGGGTGTTGGTCGGGCCAGGGGCAAGCAGCAACAACAGTAAGGCTGAAACAGTGGCCAGCATGATTACGCGACGTCCTTCCTCACTCGGAACCACGCAGCATACAGGGCCGGCAGGAACAACAGGGTCAACGCCGTCGCCACAATCAACCCGCCCATGATCGCCACGGCCATCGGCCCGAAGAACACGCTGCGTGACAGTGGAATCATGGCCAACACCGCCGCGAGCGCCGTCAGCACAATCGGGCGGAAGCGTCGCACGGTCGCTTCAATGATCGCTTGCCAGGGTGTCAGGCCGGCCTTGATGTCTTGCTCGATCTGATCGACCAGGATCACCGAGTTGCGCATGATCATGCCCGACAAGGCGATAGTCCCGAGCATGGCGACAAACCCGAAGGGCTGGCGGAACACCAGCAGAAACAAAGTCACGCCGATAAGGCCCAGCGGAGCCGTCAGAAACACCATCGCAGTGCGTGAGAAGCTGCGCAGTTGCAGCATCAGCAAGGTCAGGACCACCACGATAAACAGCGGCACACCGGCCTTGACCGAATTCTGGCCACGCGCAGAGTCTTCAACGGTGCCGCCGACCTCCAGCAAGTAACCTTCCGGCAGTTCGGCGCGCACGCCTTCAAGGGTCGGCAGGATCTGCTGGACCAGGGTCGCCGGTTGTTCCTTGCCATAGATGTCGGCGCGCACAGTCACCGTCGGCAGGCGGTTGCGGTGCCAGATAATGCCCTCTTCGAAGCCGTACTCAAGGGTGGCAATCTGCGACAGCGCCACGCTTTTGCCGTTGTCGGTCGGCACGGCCAGGCTTGGCAACAACGACAACTCGGTGCGCTCGTGCACGGTGCCGCGCAGGAGGATTTCGATCAACTCGTTGTCCTCGCGGTACTGGCTGACGCTTGCACCAGTCAGCGAACTCTGCAGGAACTTCGACACGTTGGCGGTGCTTACACCCAGGGCGCGGGCGCGGTCCTGATCGATATTGAGGTAGACGATTTTGCTCGGCTCTTCCCAGTCCAGGTGCACGTTGACCACGTGGGTATTTTCACGAACTTTGGCCGCCACTTTGCGGGCCAGGGCACGGACCTCTTCGATGTGTTCGCCGGTCACGCGAAACTGCACCGGGTAACCCACCGGTGGACCGTTCTCCAGGCGTGTGACCCGCGAACGCAGTTCGGGGAATTGCTCGTCAAGGGTTTCGATCAGCCAGGTGCGCAGGCTTTCACGCTCTTCGATGGTCTTGGCCAGCACTACAAATTGCGCGAAGCTCGCGGCCGGCAATTGCTGGTCCAGCGGCAGGTAGAAGCGCGGCGAACCGGTGCCGACATACGCCACATAGTTGTCGATGCCGGCGTGTTCCTTGAGCAGCGCTTCCAGGCGTTTGACCTGCTCGGCGGTGTTGCTCAGGGACGCCCCTTCAGCCAGCTTGAGATCGACCATCAACTCCAGGCGGCCGGAGGCCGGGAAGAACTGTTGCGGCACAAAGCGGAACAGCGCGACCGAGCCGATAAACAACAGCAACGTCAGCACGATCACGGTTTTGCGCCGACGCACACACCATTCAACCAAACGTCGCACACGCTGATAGAACGGCGTGCCGTAGGGATCTGGCCCATCGGTGCCGTGCTTGGCGGCATGAATTTTCGCCAGGTCCGGCAGGAGTTTTTCCCCCAGGTACGGCACAAACACCACGGCGGCCACCCATGAGGCCAGCAGCGCGATGGTCACGACCTGGAAAATCGAGCGGGTGTATTCACCGGTGCTCGATTGTGCGGTGGCAATTGGCAGAAACCCTGCAGCGGTGATCAACGTACCGGTGAGCATCGGGAACGCAGTGCTGGTCCAGGCAAAGCTGGCGGCCTTGAGCCGGTCGTAGCCCTGCTCCATTTTGATCGCCATCATTTCCACGGCGATGATCGCGTCATCGACCAGCAGGCCCAGGGCCAGGACCAATGCGCCGAGGGAGATCTTGTGCAAGCCGATGCCCAGGTAATACATGGTGGCGAAGGTCATCGCCAACACCAGCGGAATCGCCAGGGCCACCACCATGCCGGTGCGCACACCGAGGGAAAAGAAGCTCACCAACAATACGATCGCCAGTGCCTCGGCGAGTACCTGGACGAATTCGCCGACGCTGGTTTTCACCGCGGCCGGTTGGTCCGACACCTTGCGCAGCTCCATGCCTGCCGGAAGGTTCTTCTGCAGGCGTGCGAATTCACCTTCGAGGGCCTTGCCCAATACCAGAATGTCGCCGCCGTCACGCATGGCCACGGCCAGCCCGATGGCGTCCGCGCCCATATAGCGCATGCGCGGTGCCGGTGGGTCGTTGAAACCCCGGTGGATATCGGCCACGTCGCCAATGCGAAAGGTGCGGTCACCGACGCGAATCGGAAAATTGCGGATCTCCTCCACCGTCTTGAAGTTGCCGGACACACGCAACTGCACACGCTCGGTCGGGGTTTCGAAGAAGCCGGCGGTAGAGACGGCGTTCTGCTCCTGCAACGCCTGCTGCACGGCGGCCAATGGCAGGCCGAGGGTGGCGAGTTTGAGGTTGGATAATTCGATCCAGATTTTTTCGTCCTGCAGGCCGAGCAGCTCGACCTTGCCCACATCCGGCACACGTTGCAGTTGAATCTGGATGCGGTCGGCGTAGTCCTTGAGCACCGCGTAGTCGAAACCGTCACCGGTCAACGCGTAGATATTGCCGAAGGTGGTGCCGAATTCATCGTTGAAAAACGGCCCCTGGATATCCGGCGGCAAGGTCTGGCGAATGTCGCTGATCTTTTTGCGCACCTGGTACCACAAGTCCGGAATCTGCGCCGAGTGCATCGCGTCGCGCGCTATGAAAGTGACTTGGGATTCACCGGGGCGCGAGAAGGAAACAATGCGCTCGTAGTCGCCGGTCTCCATGAGCTTTTTCTCGATACGCTCGGTGACTTGGCGCGAGACTTCCTGGGCCGTGGCTCCGGGCCAGTTGGTCTTGATCACCATGGCCTTGAAGGTAAACGGTGGGTCCTCGCTTTGCCCCAGCTTGGTGTAGGACAGCGTACCGACGACCGCCAGCAGGATCATCAGGAACAGTACGATCTGGCGATTACGCAACGCCCATTCGGAAAGATTGAAACCCATCGGGGACTACTCCTTGTTGGCCGCCAGATTCACCACGCGGTTGGAGCGATCCACCGGGCGCACCTGCTGGCCCTCATGGAGCACATGCACACCGGCCGCAATCACCCAATCGGTGGGGGCCAGGCCTTCCAGTACCGGCACGGTTTTTTCACCAAAGGCGCCGATCCGCACCGGCGTGCGCTTGAGCGTGTTGTCTGGCTGCACCACCCAGACGTAGGACGCGCCATTCTCTGCACTCAGCGCTGACAGCGGCACCGCCAGCGCAATCACGCCGTCAGCCTGTATGAATACGCGGGCGCTCTGGCCCAGCTCGGCCGGGACTTTGCCGCTGGTGAAGGCAACGCGGGCGGCAAAGGTGCGCGATTTTGGATCAGCAGCCGGCGACAGTTCACGGATACGCCCGGCAAAACGTTGGTCGGGCTGGCTCCATAATTCAACCGACACGGGCTGGCCGATCTTGAACCGGCCGAAACCTTGCTCCGGCAGGCTGATCAGCACTTCGCGCTCGCCATCGGTGGCCAGGGTGAAGACGGTTTGGCCGGCCGACACCACTTGGCCAACTTCCACCGCGCGCTTGGCGACCACACCGTCCTGGGGCGCGCGCAGTACGGCGTAACCGGCCTGGTTGCTGGACACGTCGAACTCGGCCTTGATCTGCTTGAGGCGTGCTTCACCGGATCGGTAGAGGTTTTCGGAATTGTCGTACTGAGAACGGCTGACCATCTGACGGTCCATCAGGGTCTTGTAGCGATCACGCTCGGCGCGCACCAGGCTCAGGTTGGCTTCGGCGGCGGCCACTTGGGCGCGCGTGGCTTCCAGTTGCAGGCGTACGTCCTGCGGATCAAGTTCGGCCAGCGGTTGGTTGGCCTTGACCCGCTCGCCCTCCTCCACCAGGCGTTTACTGACTTTGCCGCCAATGCGAAAGGCCAGGTCCGGCTCATAACGGGCACGTACCTCGCCTGGAAAGCTGTCCATCGCCTGCGCCGAGGGCTGCGGTTGCACCACCATGGCTGGACGGAGGGTGGTTTGGGCCGCTTCTTCATGGCCGCAGGCGGCCAACAGGAAGATCAGGCTGACAGGCAACGCAAGGTGCAGGAAAGTGCTGCGCATGCTGTAGGACCTTTCGCAAATGGAGCTAGGAATAATTATACTGGCCGGTATGTTATTAATACCAAACTCACCAGTCCAGTATTAAAGGTGAAAATGTCCGACAATCCTGTAAACACCAATAGCCCCGGGCGTCCCAAGGACATGGCAAAACGCCAGGCAATCCTCGAAGCCGCGAAAAATCTGTTTTTGAGCAATGGCTACGCCAGCACCAGCATGGATGCCGTGGCAATGGAGGCCGGCGTGTCGAAACTGACCGTCTACAGCCACTTCACCGACAAAGAGACGCTGTTCACCGCCGCTGTCGTGGCCACATGCGAAGAACAGTTGCCGGTGATGTATTTCGAGCTGCCCGCCGGCATGCCGGTGGAAACCGTGCTGCTGAACATCGCACGGGGCTTTCATCGGCTGATCAACAGCGAGGAGTCGGTGAACCTGCATCGCCTGATGATGACCACCGGCAATCAGGACGTGAAACTCTCACAGATCTTCTTTGAAGCCGGGCCGATGCGCATGCTGCAGGGTATGGAGCGCCTGCTCAGCCGCATCCACCAGAGCGGCGCGCTGAGCATCGACAAACCGTTTACGGCAGCCGAGCACTTCTTTTGCCTGCTCAAGGGCACGGCGAATTTCTGCTTGCTGTATGGCTGCGGCGGGCAACTGAGCGAAGAAGCCGCCGAGGCGCATGTGCAGGAGGTGGTGGGGTTGTTTATGCGGGCTTACAAGCCCTGACGCTGGGTGGTGTCTGGACCGGCGCTATCGCAGGCAAGCCAGCTCCCACAGGAGAATGCATTCCAGCATGAGAACACGGTCAACTGTGGGAGCTGGCTTGCCTGCGATGAGGCCCTCAAGGCTTGAGCGCTTTCTTCGGATAAATGTCATACCGGCTCGACTTGCCATCCAGCGCATGGCTCGGCTTTGGCCCTTCAATGCACGGCGCCTTGCGTGGACGCTTGACCACCACGCGGTGACTGGCCAAGGCCAAGGCCGCGGCGAGCAACGCCGGTGCGTCCGGGTCATCGCCCACCAGTGGCCGGAACAGGCGCATTTCCTTCTTCACTAACGCAGTTTTCTCACGATGAGGGAACATCGGGTCGAGGTAGATCACCTGCGGCGGCTCACCTTCCCAATTGCGCATCACGTCGATGGAGTTGCCCTTGAGCAACTTCATGCGCGCCACAATCGGCGCCACTTCGAAGTCGTCCGCGCCACGGGCCAGGCCGTCTTCGAGCAAGGCGCCGATCAGTGGTTGGCGCTCGATCAGGCTCATCTCGCAGCCAAGGCTGGCCAGCACGAACGCGTCCTTGCCCAGCCCCGCCGTGGCGTCCAGCACGCGTGGGCGCACGCCTTGGGCAATGCCCACCGCCTTGGCGATCATCTGCCCGCTGCCACCGCCGTATAGACGCCGGTGCGCCGCGCCACCTTCGACAAAATCCACGCGCACCGGCCCCGGTGCATCGGGCCCGAGCTGCTGCAGTTGCAGGCCGTGCTCGCCCACTTGCAGGGAAAAATCCGCCTCCTCCAGCTGCACAGGCAGGCCGAGCTGCGACGCCCACTGCTCGGCACGCGCCTGAAAACCTTCGGCCAAAGCCTCGACCCGAATGCGGCTGGCCGCTGGTTGTTCGCTCATCAATCGCTACGCTCAAAAATATTAAGGATCGGCAAACAGCGGCCGATAAAAACAACAGTCAGGTATTTTGCCAGAGCTGAGCGTCGACCGAGAAAAATGTCAGACATTCTTCCCCTAACCATCGGTGTACTGCCGACCCACAACCACTACGGCCTGCGCAATACTCAAGCGCTGGCCGGGGTGAGTCATGTGTGGCAGGACTTCTTTGCCCGGGCGCTGGCCGAGCAGCTCGGCGACACGCCGGACGCGCGCGCTGCCAAAGCACCGGCCCCCAGAGACCCGGCGGTAGAACCCAGCGAAGGCGCCGACCTGCTGTCGCAGATCCTCACCCAGCGTGAATGCGACGTGAAAGACACCGAAATAGCCCCGCCGGAACCGCTGTTCCTGCCGATCGCCGAATTCGAAACCGAGTTGCTGCCGCCACCCGCTACGCCGTTCCCGGCGCAAGAAATCGTTGCCCAACAGCGCCAGCAGAACTTTGAAAGTGGCTGGGTACGCCCGCTGGTGCTGAATGCCGGCCAGCCGCTGCCTGAGCCTGGGCCGGCGCCTGAACCGCAGCCGCTGCACCTGCCCATCGCCGAGTTCGAACTGGACTTGCTGCCGCCGCCCGCCGTGCCTTATCCAAAGGAAGAGCTGGTGGCGCAACAGAAAGCGCTCGACTTCGACTACCACTGGGCGCGCCCACTGATCCTCAACAACCTGCGCCTGGCCGCCTGAGGCTCAGCGACACACTCCCCAACGCCCCATGTCCAGATGAAAGTGGTTGCGATGAGCAGCGTTGTAGTCCGGGCTCAACACCACGTTGAAATCATCGCAGGCGCCATCGCGCACCTGGCGCAGAAACCGCGCGCTGTCGCCCGTCCCCGGCCAATCCTTGAGCACACTGATGCTGCGCCCATCCGCCAGGCGGAAGCCGGCGATATCCAGGGCATTGGCCGAGGCGTGCTGACTGAGCCGCCCGTCTGCACGGTTATACATATTGCGACAGGCGAAGCTGCCCAGGTGATCGACCCGCGTCACCGCCTGGCCAAACACCGCCTGCGCCGCAGGTTGCAGGCTATGGCGTTCGAACAGGGCAAAGGCGACGGCCAGCGGGCAACTGGCGAGAAAGCTGCTGCTCAAGGCTACGTCAGCGCCTTGTACGCGCAAGACATTGCGCAATGGGCACGCGGCATCAGCCGGGCTGTCAGCCTGATGGCTGACGCGCAAGCCCGAGGTTTTCAGCACCTCATCGCACAGCGCTGGATCATCCTGCAGGCGACCGAGCTTGAAGCGCGTGAGCAGGTTCGGCTTGGCACGCACATCCAGCGGCGCCCAGGGGTTCCACTCGGCAGGCAACGGCACCCAGCCACGCCACACGCCCACTGCAAACACACCCGCCAGCAACAGCAGCGCACCGCTCACGTTAAGAAAACGCACGGCTCAGCCCTTGAAGAATTGGTTGGCCTGGCTGAATGGCATTTTGCGCTCGGTGAAGGTAAAGGTGCCCAACTGGTAGACCTCCTGCGCAGCGCGGTAGAACTCGCCATACGCCGCCAGCGCCATGGCCGAGCCGACACTGATGCGGCGCACGCCCATCTCGCTCAACTGCGCGACGCTGAGGTTCAAGCCACCGGACATCAACACATTCACCGGTTTGGGCGCGACCGCCCTGACCACCGCCAACACGTCTTCGGCACTGCGCAACGCCGGCGCATAGAGCACGTCGGCTCCCGCCTCGGCGTAGGCCTGCAGGCGGCGAATGGTGTCAGGCAAATCCAGGCGACCGTGCAGGAGGTTTTCTGCGCGGGCCGTCAGGGTGAACGCAAATGGCAGACTGCGGGCCGCCGCAACCGCCGCCTCGACGCGCTCAACAGACAAATCAAACGGATAGATCGGGTCGACAGCAATGCCTGTGGCGTCTTCGATGGAGCCACCGACGATGCCCGTGGCGGCCGCCCGCAGGATGGTCTGGGCGCAGCCTTCGGGGGTATCGCTGAAACCGTTTTCCAGATCGGCCGCCACCGGTAGCGCGGTCGCCCGAACGATGGCTGACGCATTGCCCAGCGTGTCCTCCAGCGACAACGCACCTTCCGCATCCGGCCGCCCCAGGCTGAATGCATAACCTGCGCTGGTGGTGGCCAGGGCTTCAAAACCCAGGCTGGCGAGCATGATGGCCGAGCCGGCGTCCCACGGGTTGGGCATCACGAACGCGCGATCACGCTCGTGCAAGGCTTTGAAGGTTTCGGCGCGAAGGGTTTGGGCATCCATGTCTGACTCCTGGCGGAAAAAGGAGCCTTAGAGTAACCCCAGTTGCTCCGCTGCGGGTTCTCGATGCAAGGTCGGCAGCGGTGGCAGGCCCGGCAAACGCGCCATCAGTTGTTGATGAAAACGCAGCGCCAGTTGCGCGGCAAGGCGGTTATCCGAGGTGTGCAGGAACACATACGGCGTGCGGTCTTCCTCGATCCAACCGGCGACTTTTTCCACCCACGGCACCAGGAACGGGTCGTTGGCTTCCAGCTCCGGATGACCAATGAAACGCACTTGGGGAAACAGCGTCAGCGCGGCCGGACGCGGCGGCACCTTGGGTTTCTTCGACTGAGCGTGCAGCACGGCGGCTGAGGTAGAGGTGCAACTGAACAGCGCGCGCGGGTCGAGGCAGATTCGCTCAACGCCACGGTCACGCAGCAAACGGTTGAGGCTGCGCTCGTCATCGCCCTTGGCGAAGAACGCCTGATGGCGCACTTCCACCGCCAGCGGGCGTTCCAGTCCATCAATAAAACCGGCCAGTTCACCGAGGCGTTGGGGCGAAAAGCTCGCCGGCAGTTGCAGCCACAACGGCGCGACACGCTCACCCAACGGGCTCATCAAGCCGACAAAACTTTCCGCTGCCGGCAACTGCTCACGCAGGTCGCCACTGTGGCTGATGTCGCCGGGGAATTTGGCGGTGAAACGAAAATCGGCGGGCATGATTTCAGCCCAGCGCTGCACGGTGGCGGCCGAGGGTCGGGCATAAAACGTGGTGTTGCCTTCAACGGCGTTGAAGACTTGGGCATACAGCGAAAGGTAGTCGCTGGCGCGTGCATCGGCTGGGTACAGGTACTCGCGCCAGGCGTTTTCACTCCAGGACGGGCAACCGATAAAGTAAGGCAGACGCATCAAATATGGATGTCGAGACCCAGCACTTCCATATCCCATTCGACAAAGCCGGCAGTGGTCAGGTAGCTGGCCAGGGCTGTAGCGACGCTTTTGCTCATGGAGCGGGGGAAGACCATGTCTTGCTGACGCGCGGGAAGACCGCTGATACGCGCGCCGGCTGAACCTTGGGCGCTGGAATGAGAACTGGCATGCGACTCGGATTGGACCTCGATGAAGTCCGGCGAATCCTCGACGGAATCGTCTACCGTCACGTTCGCCTTGCGCGGCTTACGTTTGAGAGGGTAGGACTGTGAGGAGAAGCCGTCTATACGCATACATGCAGACTCGGTATCAATGATGGCAATTTAGCGGCACTTTCCGTGGTGCGCAAATGCTCTGGTGATAACTAGAACACATAATTTGTAAAAGGTTTAAAAACGGGGCCAAATTCTGACGATTGGCGAACTTTGCCCCAAATTGCCATCATTTTTGACGTCAAATAATCCCGCGCTCAGCCTTGGTCTGCGCGACTTTATCGCGCAGATAAACCGGCGCCGCCTGATCGGCCGGAATCGCTTCGCCACGCTCGAAAGCGAAGCGTGCCAGCGTCAGCAAGTCCTGGGCATGAGGCAACATCCCAGCGTCCTGACCCACCAGCTTTACGCCAATGCGCTCGCCATAACCCCAGCCAGTGCCGGCACCGAACCAGTCACCGCTGGCATCCGCCGGCAACACAGAGGACTGCGGCGATTGCACCGCTTCGACGCCCACCAGGCGCATTTCGCCAGCGTGCTCGCGGTAGCAACCCCAATAGACTTCGTCCATGCGCGCGTCGATGGCCGCGGCGACTTGCGAAGCGCCGTGTTCACGCAAGGCACGCTGGGCCAGCACTGCCAGGTTGGAGACCGGCAATACCGGACGCTCCAACGCAAAGGCCAGGCCCTGGACCACACCGATGGCAATCCGCACACCGGTGAACGCACCCGGGCCACGGCCAAAGGCAATGGCGTCGACGGCCGCGAGCGTGGTGCCCGCGTCCTCAAGCAGTTGCTTGATCATCGGCAACAGCTTCTGCGCATGCAGGCGTGGGATCACCTCGTAGTGGCTCGTTACCTTGCCATCGTGCAGCAAGGCAACGGAGCAAGCTTCAGTCGCGGTGTCCAGGGCCAGCAGGGTGCTCATGGGTGTCGGTGTCCAAGTCGAAAAAAAGTGCGCCAGTATAAACAACAACGGCCCGCAAGCGGGCCGTTGTCAGTGAAGCCGATCGATGGATCAGCTCAACGCTTGCAGCACCTTGGCGGTGATGGCTTCTACGGAGCCGACGCCAGGGATGTGGCTGTACTTCGGCTTGCCGTTGGCAGCAGACAACTTCTGGTAGAAATCCACCAGCGGCTTGGTCTGCGAATGGTAGACCGACAGGCGATGACGCACGGTTTCTTCAGTGTCGTCTTTACGCTGCACCAGGTCGTCGCCGGTGACATCGTCCTTGCCGGCCACTTTAGGCGGATTGTAGACGATGTGGTAAACGCGGCCCGAGGCTTCGTGAACACGACGACCGGCGATGCGCTGGACGATTTCTTCGTCTTCAACTGCGATTTCAACCACGGCATCCAGCTCGACGCCGGCTTTCACCAAGGCTTCGGCCTGGGGAATGGTGCGTGGGAAACCGTCGAACAGGAAGCCGTTCTTGCAGTCTTCCTGGCTGATGCGTTCCTTGACCAGGTTGATGATCAGGTCATCGGAAACCAGGCCGCCGCTGTCCATCACGCTTTTTGCGATCAGGCCCAGCTCGGTGCCGGCCTTGACGGCCGCGCGCAGCATGTCGCCGGTGGAGATTTGTGGAATGCCGAATTTTTCAGTGATGAACTTTGCCTGAGTACCTTTACCGGCCCCGGGAGCTCCCAGCAGAATGACGCGCATCGATGTGCTCCTCAATTTTTTATAGAGATGACGCTCGGATTCGCCGCGTGGGGCCAATCTCGTAAAAATATGGGTCCAGGCCGATCAAACGGCCAAAGGCTGATCAAGATACACAGCGGGCTCTATCCATACAAGCCGCCGAAAGTCGCAGGAACCCACGCCCGGCATGCGTCACAGCTCGGGTGTGCCTGAGTGCAACCTTGCCCCGCAAACGCCGACCGCCCTTTTCGGGGCGGTCGTCATGGTTTACCTGCAAGCCGTTGAGAACACGCAGAAAACTTTAACCGGTGTTGCGCAAACCGGCGGCAATACCGGCCACAGACACCAGCAGCGCCTGTTCCAGAGGGCTGTCCTGTGCGGCTTCCTGCTCACGCGAGCGCGCCAGCAACTCGGCCTGCAGCAAGTGCAACGGGTCGAGGTAGGTGTTGCGCAGACGGATGAACTCAAGGGTGTCCGGGCTATGGGCCAGCAGTTGCGACTGGCCAGTCAGGCCAAGCACCACGCTGCACGCCTGCGACAATAGGTCGCGTAAGTGCGCACCCAATGGCAGCAGGTCCGGTTGCACCAGACGCTCGTCATACAGGCGGGCAATATCGGCATCGGCCTTGGCCAGCACCATTTCCAGCATGTCGATGCGCGTGCGGAAGAACGGCCACTGCTCGCGCATCTGCCCCAGCAACTCGCCTTCACCCCGCTCCAGGGCCTTGCTGAGTGCTGCTTCCCAGCCGAGCCACGCAGGCAGCATCAAGCGGGTTTGGGTCCAGCCGAAGATCCATGGAATGGCCCGCAGGCTTTCGATCCCGCCCGCGCGGCGCTTGGCCGGGCGACTGCCGAGCGGCAAGCGGCCGAGCTCCTGCTCTGGCGTGGACTGGCGAAAGTACTCGACGAACTGCGGATTTTCCCGCACCACGGCGCGGTAGGCGCCGACACCGTCCGCTGCCAATTCATCCATCAAATGGCGCCAGGCAGGCTCCGGTGGTGGCGGTGGCAACAGCGTGGCTTCCAAGACGGCGGCCAGGTACAGGTTGAGGTTCTGCTCAGCGATGTCCGGCAAGCCGAATTTGAAGCGGATCATTTCGCCTTGCTCGGTGGTACGGAAACGCCCCGCCACCGAGCCCGGCGGCTGCGACAGGATCGCCGCGTGCGCCGGGCCGCCGCCACGGCCGACGGTGCCGCCGCGACCGTGGAACAACAGCAATTCCACCTGTTGTTCGCGGCAGATATCCACCAAGCGTTCCTGTGCCCGGTACTGTGCCCAGGCGGCGGCAGTGGTGCCGGCATCCTTGGCTGAGTCCGAGTAGCCAATCATGACTTCCTGCGGGCCTTGCAACCGCGCGCGATAGCCCGGCAATTGCAGCAGGGTTTCCATGACCGGCCCGGCGTTATCCAGGTCGGCCAGGGTTTCGAACAACGGCACCACCCGCATCGGCCGTTGCACGCCCGACTCTTTAAGCAGCAGTTGCACCGCCAGCACATCGGAGGCGGCGCCTGCCATTGAGATGACATACGAGCCGAGCGATGCAGCGGGCGCGGCGGCGATTTCCTTGCAGGTGTTCAACACCTCGGCAGTGTACGCCGACGGTTTGAAGTAGCCCGGCAGCAGCGGCCGGCGATTGGTCAGCTCCTGGGTCAGGAAACTGATGCGCGCCTCTTCGTCCCAGTCTTCATAACGACCCAAGCCCAGGTAATCGGTGATTTCGGTCATCGCCGACGAATGCCGGCTGGAATCCTGGCGCACGTCCAGGCGTACCAGAAACAGGCCAAAGGTCACCGCACGCCGCAGGCAGTCGAGCAGCGGGCCATCGGCGATCACGCCCATGCCGCACGCGTGCAGCGACTGATAACACAACTCCAGCGGGTCCAGCAGGTCACGGTTGTTCTGCAACACTTCGGCCGGCGCCGGGGTGTTGGCGGTCAGCGAGGTGTGCGCCCATTGGCGCGTGGCGCGCAGACGTTCGCGCAGTTGCTTGAGCAAGGCGCGATAAGGCTCGACGCTGTCGCCCACCTTGGCCTGCAACGCCGGGCTGGCCTGTTGCATCGACAGCTCGGACGCCAGGTGATCGATGTCGCGCAGGTACAAATCCGCCGCCATCCAACGTGCGAGCAACAGCACTTCACGGGTCACCGGTGCGGTGACATTCGGGTTGCCGTCACGGTCGCCGCCCATCCACGAAGCAAAGCGGATCGGCGCTGCCTCCAGCGGCAAGTGCAGGCCGGTAGCGGCGTGCAGGGCATGGTCGGCTTTGCGCAAGTAGTTGGGGATGGCGTGCCACAGCGAATGCTCGATCACCGCAAAGCCCCATTTTGCCTCGTCGACAGGCGTCGGGCGCACGCGGCGGATTTCTTCGGTGTGCCAGGCTTCGGCGATCAGCCGTTGCAGGCGTTCACGGATCTGTTCGCGCTCGGCACTGGTGAGGTCGCGGTGGTCCTGCAGCGCCAGTTGCGCGGCAATCGCATCGTATTTCTGAATGAGGGTGCGCCGCGCCACTTCGGTGGGGTGGGCAGTGAGGACCAGTTCAATCTCCAGTCGCGCCAACTGGCGGGCCAGCGACTCGTTGCTGTGCCCTTCGCTTTGCAGGCGGGCCAGCAACTCGGGCAACACACGGGATTCGAACGGTGCCGGTTGCGACTCATCGCGCCGGTGGATCAATTGGTATTGCTCGGCAATATTGGCCAGGTTGAGGAACTGGTTGAAGGCTCGCGCCACGGGCAGCAGTTCGTTTTCCTGCAATTGGTTCAAGCTGGCGCTGAGTTCCTCGCCGGCGGCTTGCTCGGCTACGGCTCCACGGCGGTCGGCCTTGGCGCCTTTGCGGATCTGCTCGATCTTGTCGAGAAACTCGTCGCCGTACTGCTCTCGAATGGTGTTGCCCAACAGCTCACCCAGCAGGTGAACATCCTCACGCAAGCGTGCATCGATATCACTCATCAGCCAATCTCCAGCCAGAAATCCGGGACGCGCAGGGGTTCCAGAGTGCCGCCCGCGTCGGTTTCTGACAAGACACTTTAAACCTTGTGAGTTGCAGCTAGTCTCAACAGTGAGTCGCCGCGTTAACCGCGCCGGCGGCCGGACACTCATCACCGCCTGCTACTGCGGGCTCATTGAGGTTGCCATGAAGATTCGAGAACTGGCCCAGCATTGGGAAGAGAACGCCACGGGTCGCCTGACCAAGACCGAGTACGCGATTCATCTGGATGTGGAGTCTGCCGCACGGCTGGCCGCCATTGCCGAGATGTACCCCAAGCGCCACACCGAAGAACTGCTCGGCGAGCTGATCGGCGCCGCCCTTGAAGAGCTGGAAGCGAGCTTTCCCTACGTCAAGGGCCAGCACGTGATTGCCACCGATGAAGAGGGTGATCCCCTCTACGAAGACGTGGGCCCGACGCCACGCTTTCTCACGTTGTCCCGGCGCTATCTGCATGATTTGTCAGACAGTGCTGACGAACAGCAGCACTGATACACACCTGCAAAACCTCTTTTGACCCAAGTATTCCGGGCCTTTCACGGGTCCGGAGTACCTCTGCGCGCGTCGAAAGTTCCAACTGTTAAACGCTGACCATTCAGTCAGATATTTTTTTAGGCAATTCGCCATCTTCTCTGAACTTTTGAAAAAAGCCTCCGGTCACAGCCAGTAAGCCATCACTTGGAACGGCCGTTTGAATGAGTGTCTCGAGCCTTGCCGCCGAGACCCGAACCGCCGACCGGTGCCATGGATTTTGATGTTTTTCAGGAGTTACCCAATGGAGTTGAAGACGATGAAGACCAGCACTGCCAAAACCTCGTTTAACCACCTGCGCGGGCTTAAATTGGCCGCGCTGGCAATCGGCACCAGCTTCGTTCTGGCGGGCTGCGCCGGCAACCCACCGACCGAGCAATACGCCGTGACCCAATCTGCGGTCAACAGCGCTGTAAGCGCCGGCGGCACCGAGTACGCAGCTGTGGAAATGAAGTCGGCTCAGGACAAGCTCAAAGAAGCCGAAATCGCCATGCATGACAAGAACTACGACAAGGCTCGTCAGCTGGCCGAACAAGCCGAGTGGGACGCTCGCGTTGCAGAGCGCAAAGCTCAGGCCGCCAAAGCCCAACAGGCTGTGAAGGACTCCCAGAAGGCTGTTCAGGAGCTGCGTCAGGAAGGCATGCGCCCAGCTGTTATCCAACAGCAATAAGCCAACGCCCCTGATTGCATTGCACCCGAAATCGAATTGAAAGGACGACACGACTATGCGTAAACAATTGATGATCCCTGCTCTGCTGGCGATGAGCGTTGCCCTGGCGGCCTGCTCCACCCCGCCGAACGCGAACCTGGAAAACGCACGGACCAACTTCTCGGCCCTGCAGACCAACCCACAAGCCACCAAGCTTGCGGCGCTGGAAACCAAGGACGCCAGCGACTGGCTGGACAAGGCTGACAAGGCCTACCGCGACAAGGAAGACGAGAAGAAGGTCGACCAACTGGCTTACCTGACCAACCAGCGCGTTGAAGTGGCCAAAGACACCATCGTGCTGCGTGAATCCGAAGCCAAGCTGAAAAACGCTGGCGACGAACGTGCTCGCGCCCTGCTGCAAGCCCGTGACGCCCAGATCAAGCAACTGCAAGACAGCTTGAACGCCAAGCAAACTGATCGCGGCACCCTGGTGACTTTCGGTGATGTGCTGTTCGCCACCAACAAGTCCGATCTGAAATCCAGCGGCCTGGTCAACATCACCAAGCTGGCGCAGTTCCTGCGTGACAACCCGGACCGTAAAGTGATCGTCGAAGGCTACACCGACAGCACCGGCTCCGACTCGTACAACCAGAGCCTGTCCGAGCGTCGTGCCGCTTCCGTGCAGCGCGCACTGGCTCAACAAGGCGTGGATATCTCGCGCATCGTGACCCAGGGTTACGGCAAGGAATACCCGGTTGCCGACAACGGCAGCGCCTCGGGCCGTGCCATGAACCGTCGCGTTGAAGTGACCATCTCCAACGACAACCAGCCGGTCAAGCCACGTTCTTCCGTTGCTAATTGATCGATTGAAGCAGTAAAAAAAACCCACCTTTTGGTGGGTTTTTTTATGCCTCAGACTTCGATTTTACGGCTGCTGTCATCGGCGGGCATCATGGCCTCCATGCCTTGTCGGCCCGCCATCAGTTTCTCCAGTTCCTGCGGGCCCTTCTGGTCCTCGGCGCTGCCGCCCTGAGACCCGCCCGCCGCCTTCGACAGCATGTCCATGAGCATCTTCATCGGGTCTTGTTTCTCTTGCTTCTGGGCGTCTTGAGCGCCGTCCTCGCCGCCCTGCCCCAGCTTTGCTGCGCCCTGGGCCATTTCCAACATCTTACTGATCGCGCCAATTCCACCAACCATGATCACTCTCCCGAATTTGATATACGCAAGTTAACTATCAGCAACACTGACACGTCATTCAGTGGCTTCTTACGCGATACGGTTCCAGATATTTCCGTGATCATGTGGCTGCGATGAAGCGCAGGTCACTCCTGCAGTTGCGGCGTCTCCTGGCCCATGCAACGCACGGCCTGCTTCTTGTTGTTCACCAGCACGCCGCTCAAGCCTTTTTGTTCGGTATCATACATCACCAACACACCGTCGACGCACTGCGCCACTTGCGCCGCTGGCGTGAGGGAAATTTTGTAGTCCTCGCCCGGCACCGTCTTGAGCAGGGTGAAGTCGCTGAGCAGCAACGCATCTTCCGGCTTGGCGAAGTGAAGGTAGCCGTAATACCACAGGCACCCGACGGTGCCGATGATGGTGCCGACGCCGGTGAGGATCAGCGGGATCATGTTGCGTTCTTCGCTCATTGCGGGCTCTCTGACGTGTCAACGTTAGGGTTCGGGTAGTTGGGGATTTCCCCCAGGCGGCGCAGGCCATTGAAGTGCTGCGGGTCGTCCAGATAACGCAGCATCACGGTTTGCCAGGTCTTGTCGGCAAACGTCTGCACATGGCCGCCACGCGTCAACTGCAACACCCTGGGCGGCGGCGCGGCCTGATACAGGCGAATGCCATTGGCCAGCGGCACGATCGGATCATCCAGGCTATGAAACAGCAGCTTGGGTACGCCGGTCAGTTGCGGCATGGCGTTGATCGCACTGTCAGCGTCGGGCACCAGCCAGGACAGGGGCACTTGAAACGGCCATGTTATCCAGGACGTACTCAGAGCGAATTGTCCTACGTCACGATAACTGGCGGGCACCCCGTCCAATACCAGCGCCTTGAGCTGCGGCTGGCGCTGCGGGTGCGCCGCCAGGTAATGCACAGCGAGCGCGCCACCCAGGCTTTGACCCAACACAATCAACGGTTGACCCTGGGTTTCGGGCGCCTTGTCGATCCAGTTGAACGCCGCATCAATGTCCTGGTAGATCGCCGGCAACGACGGCTTGCCTTCCGACAAACCATACCCGCGGTAGTCCAGCAGCAGCACTTGATAGCCCTGCTCCGGCAGCCACCAACTGCCCCCCAGGTGCCACGCCAGGTTGCCGCCGTTGCCGTGCAAGTGCAGCACCGTGCCTTTGACTGGCACGCCGGATTTGGCCGGCAGCCACCAGGCGTGAAGTTTTACGCCGTCGGCGGTGGTCAGGGTGACGTCGCGGTACTGCAGGTGGGCTTTTTCCGGCGTGAACGGCAGGCCGGGTTCAGGGTAGAACAGCAGCGAACTGCAGCCGTTCAATGTGAGTAGCAGGCAAAGAATGCCGAGGATTCTCATCCGTTGAAGCCTCGTAAGTGGGTTTGAAATCAGTCTTAAGATCAATAGAGATCAAAGGTGGGAGCTGGCTTGCCAGCGTCCACCTTTTGATCCGGTTTTTCAGGACTATCGCCTACAGGATATTCGAGTAATCCGCCTCGATCCGGTCCAGGCTCAAGTGGTTGAGGAAGTTGGAGAAGCACATCCACGCCGCCAGCGCGTTCATGTCGCGAAACTGCTCTGGCAGGTACTTGGGCGGCACCACCAGGCCCTCATCGACCAATTGGCGCAGGGTGCGCATGTCTTCCAGCGTGGTCTTGCCGCAGAACAGCAGCGGCACTTGTTCCAGCTTGCCTTTGCGCACGGCCAGCTGGATGTAGTTGTAGACCATGATAAAGCCCTTGAGGTAGGACAAATCCTTGGTAAACGGCAGACCGGTCGGCGTCGAGCCGCGGAAAACCCGGCTGGCATTGCCGTAGCTTTCGGCCATCTCAAAGCCTTGCTCACGGAAGAATTCGAACACCTGCAGGAAATCGGCGCCCTCCTCGACCATATGGATCGCACGGGTGCGGTTGGTCAATTTGCGCAAGCGGCTCGGGTAGGAGGCGAAGGTGATGATCTCCATCAGAATCGCCAGGCCTTCCTGGGTCACCGTGGACGACGGCGGGCCCTTGGACAGGAAGGTGCAGATCGGCTGGTTCTGACCGTTGAGTGTGGTGCCGACGTGCACCAGGCCTTCATGCACTTCCAGCGCACGCACATCGCGGTCGTTGAACATCGCATCGGCGCGGATCTTGATGTAGTCGGCGCCAGCCGCCGCGTCCGCGACAATCCCGTCGGACTCAAATACGCGGATGGTTTCTTCGGCTTCGCCAAACACCTTGTTCAGGCGGGTTTGCAGCAACGCCACTGCATCCTTGGCGGTGAGGGTCTTGGCTTCGTCCTTGAGGTCGCCACGGCCGTCGATGTTGTTCAGGTAGTCAGACAGCATCAGGCCCAAGTCGGCCAGGGTCGGGTCGCCGGCGTGGAACGCATCGGAAGCGGCGCCATACAGCTCCTGGGAGATCAGACCGAAATCCTCGGTGCCGCGCGCTTCGAGCATGCGCACCACCATGCGGTATTCACGGCACATGCGCCGCATGATCTGCCCCACCGGGCTGAACTGGCCGAGGCGGCGGGTGATGTCGCGCTCGATGTTCTGGAACTCCAGCTTGACTGCACTGGAATCGAACGACAGTGGCCGGTTCAGGTAGTAGTCGCGGTCCACGGCCGGCATCGCCTTGCCCTTGGCCTTGAGGAAACCCTGACGAATGTTCTCGTCCCACTTCACGGCGTCGAGGACGCGAATCGGTGTTTGCGCCAGCACAATGCGATCAGACAAGGTGCGTATCGTCTGCTGGTAATCGTCCACCCGGTGCTTCCTCTTTAAACGTTATTTGCCCGCGCGCTGGTAGCGCACGGCTTCAACGAACACATCGGCATTGGCCGGGTCATCCAGGTAGGCAAACACCTGGTCCATGGAGCTGTCCACCAGCACGCCGGCGCCTTCGACCGTGTCGACGGTGCTGCCGTGCAGCACGTGTTGGCCGATGGCTTGGTGGATCTGCTCAAGGTCGAGGTTGTAGACCACCAATTCAGGCTTTTTGTCGCCCTCGCTTTCAAAGTCAAAGCCGGCGAGGATGAAATGCCCACCCAACTTGTCCGGCAACGGCGCCGACAAATACCAGCGGTTGCCATGGCGCACCACGGTAAACAGGTACTCATCGCGCTGAGCCGGCTTGGCTTTAGGGTAGCTCACGGCTTTATAGCGGTGCTCGCCGACGCGCGTGATCTGCAGGTTAAGCGGCTCGCCCCAGGCATTCTTGCTCGACCAATGGCCAAGCAAGGCGGCCGACGCAGCGTCGCGCGCCGGCAGCGGGTCCTTGAAAGTCACCAGGCAACCGCTGAGCAACAGGAACGACAAGGCGATCAACGCGACATGCCAGGCTTTCATTGCGTACTCCATCAAGTGTCGGAGCTGGCTTGCCTGCGATACAGGCGCCTCGGTGCATCAGGTAATCCAAGGCGATGCTATCGCAGGCAAGCCAGCCCCCACATAAAGCGGATAGCGCACAGGGTGTGCTAGACCGAAGCCAGCACCAAATGCATATAACGCTTGAGGATCTCAAGCATCTCTTCACCGGTCAGAGGCTCTGGGCCGCCAAGCAGGCCCTGATATTCCATCCGACCGATTATCGCCGTCAACACTTTGGCATCCTGTTGCGGCTCGCGAGAACCCAAGACCTGGAAAAACTGCCCGGTGCCCTGCAACAGAATCTGCTGATGGGACCGCACCAGTTGCGCCAGACGCGGGTTGAGCAAGGCTTCCTGGCGAAAGGCCTGCTCGGCCATCAGGTGTTCGCGGCGGTTGGTCAGTTGGCGCATCACGTAGTCGGCGGTGAGCCGCGCAATGTCATCGGCCAATTGCGAGCGCGACTGCGGGCTGCCATCGCCATAGGCGACCATCTCGCGCAGCAGGCCTTCGTTGCGCACCCACAGCTTGCCCATGAAGGCGGCGCTGCGTTCTACGTATTGGGCGAAGGTATCGGTGAGCAGGTCATCGATGTCCTTGAAATAATAGGTGGTGGCCGACAACGGCACGCCCGCCTCTGCCGCCACGGCGCGGTGGCGAACGCCACGTACACCATCGCGCACGACGATGCGCATGGCCGCATCGAGAATATCCTGCCTGCGCTGCTCGCTGCCCCGCCGACTGGCCTTGCGGCCCTGGTACTGAACACTTTCAGCCACGGCAGCAGCAATGCCGGCGGCACCTTCTTGAGCCATTACGCGGTTCACGACAGATCTTCCTTTAAAGGGTGACGCGGAGCGTCACGGGCTGCGTTCCTACGCACAGTGTGGGAACGATCACCTGGCGCCGTTCTCTTGACGGCTGAATACGCCACATAAAAAAGCCGCCTTATAAAAGGCGGCTTCGGATTTCACTACGGTTACGCTTGTGGCCGCATGTGCGGGAACAAGATCACATCGCGGATCGACGGCGAGTTGGTCAACAACATCACCAACCGGTCGATGCCGATACCTTCACCGGCGGTTGGCGGCATGCCGTATTCCAGGGCGCGGACGAAGTCGGCGTCGTAGTGCATCGCCTCGTCGTCGCCAGCGTCCTTGTCGGCCACCTGGGCCATGAAGCGCTCGGCCTGGTCTTCGGCGTCGTTAAGCTCGGAATAAGCGTTGGCGATTTCGCGCCCGCCGATGAACAGCTCGAAACGGTCGGTGACGTTCGGGTTGTCATCGTTGCGACGGGCCAACGGCGACACTTCGAACGGGTACTGGGTAATGAAGTGCGGCTGCTCCAGCTTGTGCTCAACCAGCTCTTCGAAAATCATCACCTGCAATTTGCCCAGGCCTTCGAAGCCCAGCACCTTGGCGCCGGCTTTCTTGGCGATGGCGCGGGCCTTGTCGATGTCGTTCAGGTCATCGGCGGTCAGCTCAGGGTTGTACTTGAGGATCGAATCGAACACCGACAGGCGCACGAACGGCTCGCCGAAGTGGAACACCTTGTCGCCGTACGGCACGTCGGTGCTGCCCAGCACCAGCTGCGCCAGCTCGCGGAACAACTCTTCGGTCAGGTCCATGTTGTCTTCGTAGTCGGCGTAAGCCTGGTAGAACTCCAACATGGTGAATTCTGGGTTGTGACGGGTCGAGACGCCTTCGTTACGGAAGTTGCGGTTGATCTCGAACACCTTTTCGAAGCCGCCAACCACGAGACGCTTGAGGTACAGCTCAGGCGCAATGCGCAGGAACATTTCCATGTCCAGCGCGTTGTGGTGGGTTTCGAACGGCTTGGCTGCGGCACCACCGGGGATGGTTTGCAGCATCGGCGTTTCCACTTCCAGGAAGTCACGCTTCATCAGAAAGCTGCGGATGTGGGCGATGACTTGCGAACGCACGCGGAAGGTCTGGCGCACGTCTTCGTTGACGATCAGGTCAACGTAGCGCTGGCGATAGCGCTGTTCGGTGTCGGTCAGGCCGTGGTGCTTGTCCGGCAGCGGGCGCAAGGATTTGGTCAGCAGGCGCACGCTGGTCATTTCGACGTACAGGTCGCCCTTGCCGGAACGGGCCAGGGTGCCTTCAGCGGCAATGATGTCGCCCATGTCCCAGGTTTTCACCGAGGCCAGGGTTTCTTCCGGCAGGGTTTTACGGTTGACGTAGACCTGGATGCGACCGGTCATGTCCTGGATCACCATGAACGAGCCACGGTTGAGCATGATGCGACCGGCAACCTTGACCGGGATTGCAGCCTCTGCCAGCTCTTCCTTGGTCTTGTCCGCGTATTGCTTCTGCAAGGCATCGCAGTAGTTTTCGCGGCGGAAGTCGTTGGGGAAGGCATTGCCCTTGGCGCGCTCGGCAGCAAGCTTTTCCTTGCGCAGGGCGATCAGGGAGTTTTCTTCCTGTTGCAGGGCTTGCGGGTCGAGTTGTTGGTCGCTCATGTCTTTAAATTTTCCATCAGGTTCGTTGCCCCAGCCTGTGGCTGGGGATCGCGGGCAAGCCCGCTCCCACAGGGATCGAGGGGTGTCAGCCAATCCCGCATTGCATGTATTACAAGCCCGATTTCAGGCTGGCTTCCAGGTATTCGTCAATGTCGCCGTCGAGCACCTTGTCGCAGTCACTGCGTTCGATGTTAGTGCGCAGATCCTTGATCCGCGACGCATCAAGCACATACGAACGGATCTGGTGACCCCAGCCGATATCCGACTTGGTGTCTTCCAGCGCCTGGGAAGCGGCGTTGCGCTTCTGCATTTCCTGCTCGTACAACTTGGCCCGCAGCATTTTCATGGCGGTGTCCTTGTTCGCGTGCTGGGAACGTTCGTTCTGGCAGCTGACCACGGTGTTGGTCGGTACGTGGGTAATACGTACGGCCGAGTCGGTGGTGTTTACGTGCTGACCACCGGCACCGGAGGAGCGATAGGTGTCGATCCGCAGGTCGGCCGGGTTGATCTCGATTTCGACCTTGTCGTCGATCTCTGGCGAGACGAACACCGCCGAGAACGAGGTATGGCGACGGTTGCCGGAGTCGAATGGGCTCTTGCGCACCAGGCGGTGCACGCCGATCTCGGTGCGCAGCCAGCCAAAGGCGTATTCACCCTTGATGTGCACGGTCGCGCCTTTGATGCCAGCGACTTCACCGGCCGACAGCTCCATGATGGTCGCGTCGAAACCGCGTTTGTCAGCCCAGCGCAGGTACATGCGCAACAGGATGTTGGCCCAGTCCTGGGCCTCGGTGCCGCCGGAACCGGCCTGGATGTCCAGGTAGGCGTTGTTCGGGTCCATTTCGTGGCTGAACATGCGGCGGAATTCAAGCTTGGCGAGGTTTTCCTCGAGACGGGCCAGCTCGGCGACGACATCGCCCACTGCGCCTTCGTCGTTTTCTTCGACGGCCATGTCCAGCAGGTCGCGGCAATCGCCCAGACCGGTGTTCAGTTCGTCGAGCGTGTCGACGATCTGTGCCAGCGCAGCGCGCTCGCGGCCCAGTTCCTGGGCGTATTCAGGTTTGTTCCAGACAGCCGGATCTTCAAGCTCGCGATTGACTTCGGTCAGACGCTCATGCTTTTGATCGTAGTCAAAGATACCCCCGAATAGTTTCGGAGCGCTCGGACAGGTCCTTGATGGTGTTAAGGATCGGGTTGATTTCCATGGCGGGCAGCACTCGTTGGCGAACTTTTGAAAGCCGACGAGTATAACGACAAACCAGCGGGAACGGCAGCCCGCTTGGCGAAAAGGCCGGATTTGTACACAATCCAAGCCCCATGAAGATCCAAATATGGGAGGGGCTTGCCCCCGCTGGCAGCCTGTCAGTCAATGATGTTGTGACTGCCCCACCGCTATCGGGGGCTAGCCCCCTCCCACATTGAATGGGGCACGGCCTCAGGTCACTCGATACCGACCTGATTGCGCCCATTGTGCTTGGCCGTGTACAAGCCTTTATCCGCCGCCATGATCAGCTGCCGGCAATCCGTGCCCTGCACCGGCGTCAGGGTCGACAGGCCGATGCTGATGGTCAGGCTCGCGCCTTCGGCCGGGGCAATGTGCGGGATTTTCAGCGCCGCCACGGCCATGCGCAGTTTTTCTGCCACCAGGCGTGCGCCGCCCGGCGAGGTGTTCGGCAGCACCAGCGCAAACTCTTCACCGCCATAACGTGCCGGCAGATCGGAAGGACGACTGCTGGCTTCGCGGATCGTCGCAGCGACTTTGCGCAACGCTTCGTCACCTTCGACATGGCCAAAGCTGTCGTTGTAGGTCTTGAAGAAATCCACATCGATCATCAACAACGACAACTGAGTCTGGTCACGCATGGCACGACGCCATTCCAGCTCAAGGTACTCATCGAAGTGCCGGCGATTGGACAGCCCGGTAAGACCGTCGGAGTTCATCAACCGTTGCAGCACCAGATTGGTGTCCAGCAACTGCTGCTGGCTGACCCGCAGCGCCCGATACGCCGCATCCCGCTGCAACAGCGTCATGTACGAACGCGAGTGATAGCGGATGCGCGCCACCAGCTCGATGTTGTCCGGCAGCTTGACCAAATAGTCGTTGGCGCCGGCCGCGAACGCCGCGCTCTTGATCAGCGGGTCTTCCTTGGTCGACAGCACGATGATCGGGATATTCGCGGTGGCCGGATGGTTGCGGTATTCACGCACCAGCGTCAGGCCATCAAGGCCCGGCATGACCAGATCCTGCAGGATCACCGTGGGCTTGATGCGAATTGCCTGGGCAATCGCCTGATGCGGGTCGGCGCAAAAGTGGAAGTCGATGTTTTCCTCATGGGCCAGGCCGCGCCGCACCGCTTCGCCGATCATGGCCTGGTCGTCGACCAGCAACACCATGGCGGCATTTTCGTCGGTCTTGATGTCGTCGATCTGTAAATCATTCATGTGCAGTCACCTGAATTACTTTCCTGCATGCCGGCACCGCGGAGGGTTTGATCATTTTGCAAAGACCTCCAGCAATCGGGGCGCAATTCTGTCCAGTGGGCGAATTTCAACAGCGGCATCAATGGCCGCCGCCGCTTTGGGCATGCCATACACCGCCGAGCTGTGTTGATCCTGGGCGATGGTCAAATATCCTTGTTCACGCAGCAATTTGAGCCCCTGGGCGCCGTCGCGACCCATGCCGGTCAGCAATACGCCGACGGCATCGCCGTTCCAATGGCTGGCGACGCTTTCAAAAAACACGTCGATGGAAGGCCGGTAAATCTCGTTAACCGGCTCTGCGGTATAGGCCAGCGTGCCGTTTTTCAACAGGCGGATGTGGTGGTTGGTGCCGGCCAGCAAGACCACACCGCTTTGTGGCGGCTCGCCCTCACGCGCCAGGCGCACCGGCAGGCCGGACGCGCTGCTCAGCCACTCGGCCATGCCCGCGGCGAACACCTGATCCACATGCTGCACCAGCACGATGGCCGCCGAAAAGTCCCGTGGCAAACCCTTGAGCAGGATTTCCAGGGCAGCCGGCCCGCCGGCCGACGAACCAATCGCCACCAGGCTTTGACGTTTGCCGGTGCCGCGCTGGGGCGCCGTTTCGGTGCGCACCCGGCTGCCGCGCTGGCCGACCAGCCAGCCAATATTGAGGATTTTGCGCAGCAACGGCGCCGCCGCATCCTTGGCGTTGCCAACGCCCAGCGCCGGCGTATCCACCACATCCAGGGCGCCATGGCCCATGGCTTCGAACACGCGGCTGACATTGGCCTGGCGGTCCACGGTGACGATCACGATCGGGCACGGGGTCTCGGCCATGATCCGCCGCGTAGCCTCCACGCCATCCATCACCGGCATGATCAGGTCCATCAGGATCAGGTCCGGGACCACCTCGGCGCAGTGCTGCACGGCTTCCAGACCGTTGCTGGCCACCCACACCACCTGGTGCGCGGGTTCAAAACTCAAGGCGCGACGCAAGGCCTCCACCGCCATGGGCATGTCATTGACGATCGCAATCCTCATGCCCGTGCGCCCCCGATCAGTTCCATCACGGCGTCCAGCAAGGCATCGTCATGGAAACTGGCTTTAGCTAAATAATAGTCGGCGCCGGCATCCAGTCCACGACGCCGGTCTTCTTCGCGATCCTTGTACGACACCACCATCACCGGCAACGATTGCAGGCGACTGTCACGGCGCAAGAGTGTGACCAATTCAATACCGTCCATGCGAGGCATATCAATGTCAGTGATGAGCAGGTCGAAGTCTTCGGAACGCAACGCGTTCCAGCCATCCATGCCATCGACCGCGACAGCCACTTCATAACCGCGATTAAGTAACAATTTGCGTTGCAGCTCACGCACGGTGAGCGAGTCGTCCACCACCAGCACGCGTTTACGCGGTGCCTCGGTGGCCTGCTGGCTACGCCGGGCGATGCGTTCCAGGCGGCCGGTATTGAGCAGCTTGTCCACCGAACGCAGCATGTCTTCAACGTCGACGATCAACACCACCGAACCGTCGTCCAGCAAGGCGCCGGCAGAAATATCCTGAACCTTGCCGAGGCGATCATCCAGCGGCAACACCACCAGCGTGCGCTCGCCGATAAAGCGCTCCACCGCGATGCCATACACCGCATCGCGCTCGCGAATCACCACGACTTTAAGCGTCTCCTCATTGCTCTGCCCCGGCGGGCGCTGCAGCAACTGGCTGGCGGCGACCAGGCCGACGTGGCGGCCCTCGTGCCAGAAATGCTGGCGGCCTTCCAGTTGCACGATGTCATCGGGGGCCAGGTCGCACATGCGTTCGATGTGCGCCAGCGGGAACGCATAGGCTTCCTCGCCGACTTCCACCACCAGGCTGCGCACCACCGACAGGGTCAGCGGCACCTCAAGGTGGAAGCGGCTGCCGCGCCCCGCCGTCTGCTCCAGCACCACCGCGCCGCGCAGTTGGCGCACCATATGCTGCACCGCATCCAGGCCGACGCCGCGCCCGGACACTTCGGTGACCTTGTCGCGCAGGCTGAACCCCGGCAGAAACAGGAACGTCAGCAGTTCTTCTTCACTCAGGCGCTGAGCGGTTTCCAGTGGCGACAGGTGCCGGTCGACGATGGTGCCGCGCAGGCGCTCAAGATCGACGCCGTTGCCGTCGTCGCTCAACTCCAGCACCAGCAAACCTGCCTGGTGCGAGGCGCGCAGGCGGATCAGGCCCTCGGCCGGCTTACCGGCCAGCATGCGCTGCTCGGGCATTTCGATACCGTGATCGACGGCATTGCGTAAGAGGTGCGTGAGCGGTGCTTCGAGCTTTTCCAGTACGTCGCGGTCAACCTGGGTTTTTTCGCCTTCGATTTCCAGGCGCACTTGCTTGCCAAGGCTGCGGCCCAGGTCGCGGACCATACGCACTTGACCGGCCAGTACATCGGCAAACGGGCGCATGCGGCAGGCCAGCGCGGTGTCGTAAAGCACTTGGGCACGCTGCCCGGCCTGCCAGCCGAACTCGTCCAGCTCGGCGGTTTTTTCCGCCAGCAAGGCTTGGGCTTCGCTTAACAGACGCCGGGTGTCGGCCAGCGCTTCCTGGGCTTCGAGGTTCAAATCCAGGGCCTTGAGCTGGCCGTCCAATGTGTCCAGGGCGCGGGCGCTGTTGCTTTGAATGCGTTTGAGGCGCTGCATGCTCGCCAGGTAAGGCTTGAGCCGCTGGGTTTCCACCAGGGATTTACTCGACAGGTCGAGCAGGCTGTTCAAGCGCTCGGCGGTGACCCGCAGCACACGTTCGCCGCCTTCGGTCATGCGTTTGTTCTGGCGTGGCGGCTCGCTGGTCACGGGCGGCGCAGGCTCGGGTTCCGGCGGCGGCTCTTCGATAATCGGCGCCGGTGCAGATTGCGCAGGCGGCGGTGGCGCGATTTTGGCGGTCGGCTGCGACGGATCGAGCAAGCGCTCCATCAACGCCACATAAGCCTGGATATCCGCCGGGCCAACGTCGTTGCCGGGCGTGGCGATGCGCATCAGCAGGTCGGTGCCTTGCAGCAACGCGTCGATATGTTCGGGTTGCAAGTACAGGCGGCTTTCCTGGGCGCTGACCAGGCAATCCTCCATGACGTGGGCCACGCTGACCCCAGCGTCCACCCCGACAATCCGCGCCGCGCCCTTGAGCGAATGCGCGGCGCGCATGCACGCCTCCAACTGGTCGGCCTGGGTCGGGTTGCGCTCAAGCGCCAGCAGGCCGGCGCTCAGCACCTGGGTTTGCGCATCGGCTTCCAGGCTGAACAGCTCCAGCAGCGAGGCATCGCGCATCTGCTCGGGGGTCATGAGAGGCTCCGGGTCACGGCGGACAACAATTGCGCCTCGTCCAGCCAACGCAGGCTGCGGCCTTTCCACTGCAACACGCCCTGGGTGAAGCGCGCACTCGCCTGGGTGCCAGAGGCCGATGCGGCCTTCAAGGTACGCTCGTCGATGGCGTGGATGCCGTCGACTTCATCGACCGGCACCACGACCGGGCCGTCCTGCGCGGCGATGATCAACATGCGCGGCATGATGCGCCCGCCACTGGCACCGTTGCTGGTCGCGTCCAACCCCAGCAGCTCCACCAACGACAGGCATGCCACCAAGGCGCCACGCACATTGGCCACGCCAAGCAGCGCCCGGGAACGCTGGTGCGGCAGCGAATGAATCGGTTGCAGCGGCGCCACTTCGACCAGGCACCGGGTGGCGATGCCCAGCCATTCCTCGCCAAGACGGAACATCAACAAGGAACGGGTAACGATGTCTTCGTCGAGTTCAGCCACGGCATAGGCGCGCTCACCGCCCTGCTGCAAGGCGTAACGGTCGAGCAAACGGGTGGCGGCGGCGGAATACACCGAGCAGTTGCGGCAGTGAATATGCTCCGCCAGCAGCGGGCAGGACTTGTCGCCATGGATGCCGATGCGGTTCCAGCAGTCGTCAATGGCATGGGTGTCGGCCAGGGTCAGGTCCAGGCTTGCGGTGTTGAGCGCGTCGGTGCTACTCATCGTTTGGACTCACTGTCAGCTCGCTCGCTACGCGCGGCCCGCGCCTGCAAACGGCGCGCCCCCGCACTGTCGCCCTGGGACTCAAGCAACGCCGCCAGGTGCATCAAGGCCTGCGGGTGCTGCGGTTCCAGGTACAAGGCTTTTCGATAATAGCCCTGGGCTTCCAGGGCGCTGCCGGCCACATCGCTGAGCAGCCCCAGCCAATAAAACACCTGGGCGGCCGGCGGATGGTTACTCAAATACTGCTCACAGGCGGCGCGGGCTTCGGCGCTCTTGCCTTCATTGGCCAGCGTGGCGATACGGCCGAGCAAGTCGCCGGCATCCGTCTGCGGCGCCTTGATCGGCACCACCTGCGCGCTGACCGTGCTGAACGGCCGCGGCTTGACCGGAATCGGTGCGGCACTGCGCTGCGGAACCGGCGCAGGCACGGGCACGAATACCGGTTCAGGCTTGATCGGCTCGACGTGCCGACTGAAGGCAAAAGATTGCGGTATGCCAATCGAGCGCATGCCATGGCGCCCCAACAGGCTGCCTTCGGCCGGACCGATAAACAGCACGCCGTCCTGATGAGTCAGGCCCTTGAGCACATCAAAGACTTGCTTTTGGGTCGGCTGGTCAAAGTAGATCAGCAAGTTGCGGCAAAACACGAAGTCGTAGCTCGGCTCATTGGCCAGCAGGCCCGGATCGAGCAGGTTGCCGACTTGCAGGCGCACTTGTTCGCGCACCCGGTCGGCGATGCGAAAACCGTCGGCCTCCTCGGTGAAATGGCGCTCGCGAAAGTCGATGTCGCTGCCGCGAAACGAATTCTTGCCATACACGCCACGCTTGGCGCGCTCCACCGACAATGGGCTGACATCCAGGCCCAGCACCTTGAACTGATGCGGCGCCAGGCCCGCATCTAGCAGGGCCATGGCAATCGAATACGGCTCTTCGCCGGTGGAACACGGCAAGCTCAGAATACGCAGCGCGCGCATCTGCTTGATCTCGGCCAGCCGCGCCTTGGCCAGCCGCGCCAGGGTGGCAAAGGATTCGGGGTAACGGAAAAACCAGGTCTCGGGCACGATCACGGCTTCGATCAGCGCCTGCTGCTCATCACGCGAGCTCTGCAGATGCCTCCAGTAAGCCTCTGGCGTCTGCGCCTGCACAATCTGGCTGCGCTGGCGCACCGCGCGCTCGATGATCGCCTCGCCCACAGACGCGACGTCCAGGCCGATGCGTTCCTTCAAGAAGGCAAAGAAGCGCGGGTCGTTGCTCATAGACTCAGCTCGGCAGAAAACAGCGAGGTACGCACGGGCTCGGTGAGCAGTTCGTTGACACCAATCCATTGCATCAAGCCCAAGGCGTCCTCACGCACCAGCCCCAGGTAGGGTGCCTCGCGATTGTCCAGGCCATACGGCTTGAACTCCCCAAGGCCGCAGCGCAGGGTGTCGGTGGCCTGTTCCAGGATCAGCCCCAGCCAGCGCGCTTCAACCCACGGTTGCGGCTGGTAGTTGACCAGCACCAACCGCGTACTGGTGCGGGCTTGGGCCGGCGTGCCGAAGGTCAGCGCACACAGGTCGATCACCGGCACCAGCGCGCCACGGTGGGCAAAAATCCCCGCCACCCAGACCGGCGCATGTGCGATGGGTTTGAGCGGCAGGCGCGGCAGCACCTCGGCCACTTCCGTGGCTTTGAGGGCATAACGTTCGCCGCCGATGTGAAACACCAGAAACAACGCCTTTTTCGCTGCCGGGACGGCGCCGCGTTTAGCCGCGAGGTCGCTCATCAGACTTTGAAACGCGACACGCCGCTGCGCAGACCGACCGCAACCTGGCTCAATTCATCAATGGCAAAGCTGGCCTGGCGCAGGGATTCGACGGTCTGGCTGCTGGCATCGCCCAGTTGCACCAGTGCGTGGTTGATCTGCTCGGCACCGGTGGCCTGGGCCTGCATGCCTTCGTTGACCATCAACACGCGTGGCGCCAACGCCTGCACTTGATGAATGATCTGCGACAGCTGCTCGCCCACTTGCTGCACTTCGAACATGCCGCGGCGCACTTCCTCGGAGAATTTGTCCATGCCCATTACGCCGGCCGACACCGCCGACTGAATCTCGCGCACCATCTGCTCGATGTCGTAGGTGGCCACGGCGGTCTGGTCGGCCAGGCGCCGCACTTCGGTGGCAACCACGGCGAAACCGCGGCCGTATTCACCGGCCTTTTCGGCCTCGATGGCAGCGTTGAGCGACAACAGGTTGGTCTGGTCGGCGACCTTGACGATGGTCACCACCACTTGGTTGATGTTGCCGGCCTTCTCATTGAGGATCGCCAATTTGGCATTGACCAGGTCGGCGGCGCCCATCACCGAGTGCATGGTTTCTTCCATGCGCGCCAGGCCCTGTTGGCCAGAACCGGCAGCGACCGAGGCCTGGTCGGCAGCGGTGGACACTTCGGTCATGGTACGCACCAGGTCCTTGGACGTGGCGGCGATCTCGCGCGACGTTGCGCCGATCTCGGTGGTCGTTGCCGCGGTTTCGGTGGCGGTGGCCTGTTGCTGCTTGGAGGTGGCGGCAATTTCGGTGACCGAGGTGGTGACCTGCACCGACGAGCGCTGGGCCTGGGACACCAGGGCTGTCAGCTCGGTCATCATGTCGTTGAAACCGGTTTCGACGGCGCCGAATTCGTCCTTGCGCTCCAGGTTCAGGCGCTTGCTCAAATCGCCGTCACGCATGGTGCCGAGGATCGCCACGATGCGCTGCATCGGCGCCATGATGGCGCGCATCAACAGCAGGCCACACAGGCCGGCGGCGAGAATGGCCAGGGCCAGCGACACGAACATGCTGACTTTGGCAGCCGACACCGCGTCATCAATCGCCGTGGTTGCACGGTCGGCGACGTCTTTGTTCTCGGTAATGATGTCGTTGAGCTTCATGCGTCCTGCCGTCCAGGCGGGCGTCAGGTTGGCGTTGAATTCCTTGCGTGCAGCAACCAGGTCATTGCGCTGCAGGGCGTCGAGCACGATGGCCAGGCTCTTGTTATAGGCCTGGTGCAGGGCTTCGAACTTGTCGAACTCGGACTGGTCATCGCGACCGTTGATGGTGTGCTGGTAGTTGGCCATCTGCTCCCGGACACGCCCTTCAAATGACTTGAAGTCAGCCCTGTCGGCGTCGGTCAGGCCCTTGTCGTCACGCAGACCGAGCAATGCCAGGGTTTGCAGGTAGCTGTCGACCCAGGCACTGCGGATCATCGAGCTCAGATAAACCCCCGGCACCGCGTCATCGCGGACAGCCGTCTCGCTGACCTCAATCTTCAGCAACCGTGAATAAGAGACCACAACCATTGACAGCATGATCGCGATAATGACCGCAAAGCTCGCCAAAATCCGTTGGCGCAAGGTCCAGTTCTTCACAGTAATTCCTCGAAGGGCCATTCAAATGGAGGGGAGTATAGCTGAGCGGATGGCCTCATTTATCAATGGGATTTGATGTAGCGTGCACAGAATGCAAATAAATGTGGGAGGCGCTTTCCCCCGATGGCGGTGAGCCAGCTAGCGATAAGCTGACTGATACATAACTTGTTTCACATGCAAGGCCATCACGCCGCCATCAATCAATTTTCCTGCGTCGCCGAACCGCTTAAGCTATCCGGCGTCTGTTTATAGTCCGTTGCGTTTGGCCGAAGGCATGTCCGAACCGTTATTTCTGATCCAGCACGTGCCAGGAACGGCGCGGGATTTGCTCACGACAGGTTGTCTCTATGCACCGCAGGAATTTGCTTAAAGCGTCCATGGCCATTGCGGCTTACACCGGTTTATCGGCCAGTGGCCTGCTGGCCGCGCAGGCCTGGGCCGGTAACCGTGCCGCCGATGGCAAGGCCGTGGCGTTTGACTTTGAAACACTCAAAGCCCAGGCCAAACAGCTCGCCGGCACCGCGTATAAAGACACCAGGCAGGTGCTGCCGCCGACCCTGGCAAACATGACGCCGCAGAATTTCAATGCCATCGGCTACGACGGCAACCATTCGCTGTGGAAGGAATTGAACGGCCAACTCGACGTGCAGTTCTTCCACGTCGGCATGGGTTTCAAGACGCCGGTGCGCATGCACAGCGTCGACCCCAAGACCCGTGAAGCCCGCGAGGTGCATTTCCGCCCGTCGTTGTTCAACTATGAAAAGACCACGGTAGACACCAAGCAACTGACCGGCGACTTGGGTTTCTCCGGTTTCAAGCTGTTCAAGGCGCCGGAGCTGGATCGCCATGACGTGCTGTCGTTCCTTGGCGCCAGCTACTTCCGTGCGGTGGATTCCACCGGCCAGTACGGCCTTTCCGCACGCGGCCTGGCGATTGATACCTACGCGAAAAAACGCGAAGAATTCCCCGACTTTACGCAGTTCTGGTTCGAAACCCCGGCCAAGGACGCCACGCGTTTTGTGGTCTATGCCCTGCTCGACTCGCCGAGCGCTACCGGTGCCTACCGCTTCGACATTGATTGCCAGGCCACTCAGGTGGTGATGGCCATCGACGCGAACATCAATGCGCGCACCGCCATCGAACAATTGGGTATCGCGGCGATGACCAGCATGTTCAGTTGCGGCACCGTTGAGCGCCGCATGTGCGACACCATCCACCCGCAGATCCACGATTCCGACCGCCTGGCGATGTGGCGCGGCAATGGCGAGTGGATCTGCCGCCCGCTGAACAACCCGGCCACACTGCAATTCAACGCGTTCGCCGACACCGACCCGAAAGGCTTTGGCCTGGTGCAGACCGACCATGAGTTCGCCAGCTACCAGGACACCGTCGACTGGTACAGCAAGCGCCCAAGCCTGTGGGTTGAACCGACGACTGCATGGGGCGAAGGCTCGATCGACCTGTTGGAAATCCCCACCACCGGCGAAACCCTGGACAACATCGTGGCCTTCTGGACCCCGAAAAAGCCCGTGGCCGCCGGCGACTCACTCAACTATGGCTACAAGCTGTACTGGAGCGCATTGCCACCCGTGAGCACACCGCTGGCGCAAGTCGATGCCACCCGTTCAGGCATGGGCGGCTTTACCGAAGGTTGGGCACCGGGCGAGCACTATCCCGAAGTGTGGGCGCGCCGCTTTGCCGTGGACTTCAAGGGCGGCGGCCTGGACCGTCTGCCGGCCGGCACCGGCATCGAGCCTGTGGTGACTTGCTCTCACGGTGAAGTGAAAGACTTCGGCGTGCTGGTGCTCGACAACATCAAGGGCTACCGCATTCTGTTCGATTGGTACCCGACCAGCGACAGCGTGGAGCCGGTGGAATTGCGGCTGTTTATCCGCACCCAGGACCGCACCTTGAGTGAAACCTGGCTGTACCAGTACTTCCCGCCTGCACCGGACAAGCGCAAGTACACCTGACCCACAAAGTGGGGGCTGGCTAGCCAGCGCCCACACGGTCAACGCGTTGTCTAAAACCGCGACACACTCTTCATCGCCCCTATCAGATACCGCATCGCGACCTGATCGTTTTCGGTCAGGGCGCGATATTGCGCCAGCAATTCGGCCTCATCCGAACTCAACCTGCGGCCACGCAAGAACATCCTGCGGGTTAGAAAAGACGCCACCACACCCGCAACACCATAGGACTTGGCCATGGACTGTTTCTCCTGATATCGATCTAAGACTCCTGTCGCCCATCACCCACCCTCCCTGAGGCGCAATGCCTTCGCGGACACACCGACTGACTCCCTGGGCCAGAAATCAGACTTACCTTAAGCGTAGAAACAATCTCGGCACGTGTGGGATTTTTTTAGAGTATTAACTTAAATAATTCGCTTAGGTAACAAAGACCTACAGCCCTTTCGCACGCGGCAACCGCCAGCGCTGGAAGTCCTCAGAAACGCGCGCAAGAAAAAACCCACCGGGTCAGGGTGGGTTTCGGTGAATCAGGCGCTGGTCAGTCCCGCAGATCAGACTCATGAATCGGCTGATCACGATGGGTCGCCCGTTGGTACTGCGCCGGCCAGGTGGCCTGGCGGCCGCCCAAGTCATCGTCGGCATGCAACGGCCAGTACGGGTCACGCAACAGCTCACGGGCCAGGAAGATGATATCGGCCTGGCACGTGCGCAGAATGTGCTCGGCCTGGGCCGGCTCGGTGATCATGCCGACCGTGCCGGTGGCGATACCCGACTCTTTGCGCACACGCTCGGCAAAGCGCGTCTGGTAGCCGGGGCCGGTGGGGATCTCGGCGTTGGCGGCGGTGCCACCGGACGACACGTCGATCAGGTCTACGCCCAAGTCTTTGAGGCGGCGCGCCAGCTCCACGGTTTCATCCGGGTTCCAGCCGTCTTCCACCCAGTCGGTGGCCGACACGCGCACAAACAGCGGCAGCTCCTGAGGCCAGACCTCACGCACGGCCTGGGTCACTTCCAGCACCAGGCGTATGCGGTTTTCAAACGAGCCACCGTAGTGGTCCTGGCGCTGATTGCTGATGGGCGACAGGAATTGGTGCAGCAGGTAACCGTGGGCCGCATGGATTTCCACCACTTCAAAGCCAGCCGTAAGCGCGCGTTTTGCAGCGGCGACAAAGTCGGCGATCACTTGCTGGATTTGCGCATCATCCAATGGCTTGGGCTGGGTGTGGTTGGGATCAAAGGCAATCGGCGAAGGCCCAACCGGCACCCAACCGCCCTCTTCCGGCTTGACGCTGCCGTGCTTGCCGATCCACGGCCGGTGTGTGCTGGCCTTGCGCCCAGCGTGCGCCAGTTGAATGCCCGCCACTGCGCCTTGGGCAGCAATGAAACGCGTGATGCGTTGCAACGGTTCGATTTGTGCGTCGTTCCACAGGCCCAGGTCCTGGGCAGTGATGCGGCCATCGGCGGTCACGGCGGTGGCTTCGGTGAAAATCAGCCCGGCGCCGCCCACGGCGCGGCTGCCAAGGTGCACCAGGTGCCAGTCATTGGCCAGGCCATCGTCGGATGAGTACTGGCACATCGGCGAGACGGCAATCCGGTTGAGCAGGGTCAATTGACGGAGGGTGTAGGGTTCGAGCAGCTGACTCATGGCGCACCTCTTCTGGGTTCTGTGGGCACTATTCAAACAGTGCTTAGAGCCTAGTCGACAACGGTGGCTTGCATAGGGTTCAGATGGAAAACGGGAGCCGATTGCCGGCTCCCGTGCAGCAGCGGCTTACATTTCGACCTGGGTGCCCAGCTCGATCACCCGGTTGACCGGGAGTTTGAAGAAGCGCAGGTTGCCGTTGGCATTTTTCAACATGAAGGCAAACAGGCTTTCACGCCAACGGGCCATGCCCTTGATGCGCGAGGCAATCACCGTTTCGCGGCTGAGGAAGTAGGTGGTGCGCATCGGGCTGAAATCCAGGTCGTCCAGATGGCACAGCTTGAGTGCCTCGGGCACGTCCGGCTCATCGGTAAACCCGAAGTGCAGGATCACCCGGAAGAACCCTTCCCCATAGGCGTCCACCTCAAAGCGCCGCGAGGCCGGCACACGCGGGATGTCCTCGTAGACCACCGTCAGCATCACCACCTGCTCATGCAGCACCTGGTTGTGCAGCAGGTTGTGCAACAGCGCGTGGGGCACGGCGTCTGGGCGCGCGGTGAGGAACACCGCCGTGCCCTGCACGCGATGAGGCGGCTGCACGCGAATACTGCTGATGAAGATCGGCAACGGCAGGCCGCCCTCGTCGAGACGGTCCACCAACAATTGCTTGCCGCGCTTCCAGGTGGTCATCAGCACAAACAGCACGATCCCCGCCAACACCGGAAAGGCGCCGCCCTGGATGATCTTCGGCACGTTGGCCGCAAAGTACAGACCGTCCACCAACAGGCAGCAAACCAAGACCGGCACGGCGAGTATCGGCGGCCATTTCCACAACAGCAGCATCACCGCCGACACCAGGATGGTGGTCATCAGCATGGTGCCGGTCACCGCTACGCCGTACGCGGACGCCAGCGCATTGGAGGACTCGAAGCCGATCACCAGCAGGATCACGCCGACCATCAGCGACCAATTCACCGCGCCGATGTAGATCTGGCCCTGTTCGGCGCTGGAGGTGTGTTGAATGTGCATGCGCGGGATATAACCCAGCTGGATCGCCTGGCGCGTCAACGAGAACGCACCCGAAATCACCGCCTGGGAGGCAATCACCGTGGCCAGGGTGGACAACACCACCAGCGGGATCAGCGCCCAGCTCGGCGCCAGCAGGTAGAACGGGTTACGCGCGGCTTCCGGATCGCCCAACAGCATGGCGCCCTGGCCGAAATAGTTAAGCACCAGCGCCGGCAGCACCAGAATGAACCAGGCGCGAGCGATGGGTTTGCGGCCGAAGTGGCCCATGTCGGCGTACAACGCCTCGGCGCCCGTCAATGCCAGCACCACCGCACCGAGGATTGCCACACCAATACCAGGGTGAGCCTCGAAGAAACGCACGCCCCACATCGGATTCAATGCGTTGAGCACTTCAGGGTGCAGGGTGATGCCATACACACCGAGGCCGCCGAGCACCAGAAACCACGTCACCATCACTGGCCCGAACAGCTTGCCGATGCGGTCGGTGCCGTGTTTCTGGATCAGGAACAGCGCCACCAGCACCACCAGTGCGATCGGTACGACCCATTTGTCGAGGCCATCGAATGCCAACTCCAGGCCTTCAATAGCCGACAACACCGAAATCGCCGGGGTGATCATGCTGTCGCCGTAGAACAGTGCCGCGCCGCACAAGCCACACACCACCAGGAAACTGCGCAACTTCTTGCGCTCCCCTGCCGCTCGTCGCGCCAACGCCGTCAGCGCCATGATGCCGCCTTCGCCTTGGTTGTCGGCGCGCAACACGAACAGCATGTATTTGATCGACACCACCCAGATCAGCGACCAGAAGATCAGCGCCAGGATCCCCAGCACACCATCATGGTTGACCTGAACCCCGTAACCACCGGTAAACACTTCTTTAAGGGTATAGAGCGGGCTGGTACCGATATCGCCGTAAACCACCCCGACTGCCGCCACCAGCATGCCAATCGGCTTTGCATTGGAATGCTCGGCACCTGCCGCCTGACTATTTGCCTGACCCATCAACCACTCCTGCCCTTTGACCCAAGGTCTTTTATAAACAACGCGCCTAAGCTGACCGTAGCATGCGCTGTTTTACTTCTCGTAACAGACGTTTTATTGACCCAAGGGTTTTACCCATGCGCAACGGCGCGAAGCATAGCGCAGCACTCGTCGCATTTCGCTGCTCAAGTGATTCAGGGAATGCAGTCAGTCAGAGAGGAAGCGGCAATTTGCAGCCTTTTTGCCTGCATTGATCACATTTACGGCCACCCGTATATTTTTGGCCCGGCCCAGTAGTGCCGCCTTCGCGGTGTAAGCGAAAGATTCCTGACCGGCTTACCCGATCAATAAACCATGCCCCTACATGGCGCGCGCAGCCGATATAGAAACTCAATGATCGGCCTGTCTCTTTTAAGGTACATTTCTCATGTACGAAGTGAAACACGTACTGTCAGTCAATGGCGTGGATATCTACCAGGCCTGGCTGGACACCGTGCAGGACACGCGCTCAAAAGCAAGAATCACCACCAGAGTGGACCGCGCGTCCCTTGGTCACTTTGGCGCTACCGAGCCAGTGGGTGGTGGGGTCTTTGAGATGAAACTCGATTTCGGACCTGGGTTTCGCGTGTATTACGCAATCCACGATCGGCAAATTGTTTTTCTGTTGGGTGGTGGATCAAAAGCCAGGCAGCAGAACGATATCGATCAGGCTAAGGCGCTCTGGAAATCTTATAAGGTGCAGCAAAAATGACCATTCGTACTCGTTCTCATGAAGACAGCGTTCTTGAAATGCTTCGAGACGACGAAGCGTTCGCCCTCGAATATCTGTCTGTCGCGCTTGAAGAAATCGATGAAGCGGGTGGTGAAGACGCCTTCCTTGTTGCTATCCGTCGAGTGGCGGAGGCTCGTGGCGGAATGCTCAGCTTGTCGAAAAACACAGGGCTTAATAGGGCGAATCTCTACCGGTCCATCGCCGTCGGCGGCGACCCGAAGCTCTCGACTCTCTTGAAAGTGCTTCAGGCGTTAGGTGTGGGCATGTCTAAAGTTGTAGCGCACCGCGCAGAGCAAGACGTCCGGGCTTAAGAGCCTGGTAAGGATTGTGCGAATCCGCCACTGCAGCACTCGTCGCATTTCCCCGCATAAAGCTGGTCAAGTGCGTTGCCCGTCGCTAGAATTGCGCACTTTTTGATCAGAGGCGCACCAAGCGCCCGTCTACCGCCGTGTCGTGCCCGACTGGCGGCGCCATTCAATACCGAGGTTAGACATGTCCACCACCATCGCAAAAGCCAACCCCAAGGTCGGCTTTGTATCCCTGGGTTGCCCGAAGGCTCTGGTCGACTCCGAGCGCATCCTTACGCAACTGCGCATGGAAGGCTATGACGTCGTGTCCACGTATCAGGACGCCGACGTGGTGGTGGTCAACACCTGCGGCTTCATCGACTCGGCCAAGGCTGAGTCGCTGGAAGTGATCGGCGAAGCCATCAAGGAAAACGGCAAGGTCATCGTCACCGGCTGCATGGGCGTGGAAGAAGGCGCTATCCGCAACGTGCACCCAAGCGTGCTGGCCGTGACCGGCCCGCAGCAGTACGAGCAGGTGGTCAACGCCGTGCACGACGTGGTGCCGCCGCGTCAGGACCACAACCCGCTGATCGACCTGGTGCCGCCGCAAGGCATCAAGCTGACCCCGCGCCACTACGCCTACCTGAAGATTTCCGAAGGCTGCAACCACAGCTGCAGCTTCTGCATCATCCCGTCGATGCGCGGCAAGCTGGTCAGCCGCCCGGTCGGTGATGTGCTGGACGAGGCTCAGCGCCTGGTCAAATCCGGCGTCAAAGAGCTGTTGGTGATTTCCCAAGACACCAGCGCCTACGGCGTTGACGTGAAATACCGCACCGGTTTCTGGAACGGCGCGCCGGTGAAAACCCGCATGACCGAACTCTGCGAAGCCTTGAGCAGCCTGGGCGTATGGGTGCGCCTGCACTACGTTTACCCGTACCCGCACGTGGACGAACTGATCCCGTTGATGGCCGCCGGCAAGATCCTGCCGTACCTGGACATCCCGTTCCAGCACGCCAGCCCGAAAATCCTCAAGGCCATGAAACGCCCGGCCTTTGAAGACAAGACCCTGGCGCGCATCAAGAACTGGCGCGAGATCTGCCCGGAGCTGATCATCCGCTCGACCTTCATCGTCGGCTTCCCCGGCGAAACCGAAGAAGACTTCCAGTACCTGCTGGACTGGCTGACCGAAGCGCAGCTGGACCGCGTCGGCTGCTTCCAGTACTCGCCGGTCGAAGGCGCCCCCGCCAATTTGCTGGACGCTGCCATCGTACCGGATGAGGTCAAGCAAGACCGTTGGGAGCGCTTCATGGCGCACCAGCAGGCCATCAGCTCGGCACGTCTGCAACTGCGCATCGGCCGGGAAATCGAAGTGCTGATCGACGAAGTCGACGAGCAAGGCGCGGTAGGCCGTTGCTTCTTCGATGCGCCGGAAATCGACGGTAACGTGTTTATCGACGATGCCAGCGGCCTGAAGCCGGGCGACAAGGTCTGGTGCACCGTGACCGACGCCGACGAATACGACCTGTGGGCCGTCAAGCGCGACTGATCAAAAAAACCTTAAAAGCCCCGCCTCTGGACAAGATGCGGGGCTTTTTTAGGTCTATCGTTTGCCCATTGGCGTAGAAACAGGCAAGGGGCAGCGGGCATGCGTCAGCTTTCGGCAATTCATACACCCAAACTCAGCGACTTCGCGCACCTGGCGCAACTGTGGGAAGACTCGGTGCGGGCGACCCACGACTTTTTGCCGGACAGCTACATCGTGTTGCTCAAGGAGCTGGTGCTGACGCGCTACCTCGACTCGGTGATGCTGATCTGCACCAAGGACGCGCGCCAACGCATCACCGGGTTCGCCGGCGTGGCGTCAGGCAAGGTCGAAATGCTGTTTATCGACCCGCAGCACCGTGGCCAGGGCCTTGGCCGGCAACTGCTGCGTTATGCGATCGAGCACATGAACGCCGACACGCTGGACGTCAACGAACAGAACCCGCAGGCCCTGGGCTTTTACTTCAAGCAGGGCTTTGAGGTGATCGGACGGGCGGAGCATGACGGGCTGGGCCAGCCGTATCCGTTGCTGCACATGCGTTTGCGCCAGCAGCAACTGCGCAGAGGCTGACGCAACACAGAATAAAATGCGGGAGCCGGCTTGCCTGCGAACGCGGTGGCCCCATCAGCACACCTTGGCTGATACACCGCCTTCGCGAGCAAGCCAGCTCCCACATTTTGAACCGTGTATTGACCAATAAAGCCCCTGCGCTGAAATGGAGCCGGGATTAACCCGCGCCAGGCAGGTACAATAGCTGCCCCATTTTGCTACGGCCCTTGTCATGACTGACCCCATACGCCTCTCCAAACGCCTTATCGAACTGGTCGGTTGCTCCCGTCGGGAGGCTGAGCTGTTTATCGAAGGCGGCTGGGTCTCGGTGGACGGCGAAGTGATCGACGAACCGCAGTTCAAGGTCACCACCCAGAAGGTCGAGCTGGACCCAGAGGCCAAAGCCACTGCACCGGAGCCGGTGACCATTCTGCTGCACGCGCCGGCTGGCGTGGACGCGGAAACGGCGATGGCCTCGATCAGCGCCGAAACCCTGTCCGAAGAACACCGCTTCAGCAAACGCCCGCTCAAGGGCCACTTCCTGCGCCTGACCGCCAGTGCCGACCTGCAAGCCAAGGCCAGCGGCCTGCTGGTATTCACCCAGGACTGGAAGATTCTGCGCAAGTTGACCGCCGATGCCGCCAAGATCGAGCAGGAATACGTGGTGGAGGTTGAAGGCGACATGGTCGCCCACGGCCTCAATCGCCTGAACCACGGCCTGACTTACAAAGGCAAAGAGCTGCCCGCCGTGAAAGCCAGCTGGCAGAACGAAAACCGCCTGCGCTTTGCGATGAAAAACCCGCAGCCGGGCGTGATCGCGCTGTTCTGCGAAGCCGTTGGCTTGAAAGTCATCGCCATCCGCCGCATCCGCATTGGCGGCGTGTCCATCGGCAAAGTGCCGGTCGGCCAATGGCGTTACCTGTCCGGCAAAGAGAAGTTCTAAGCCGCTGCCCCTTTCTCGACGCCGCCTGAGTAGGCGGTGTCCTCAGTTGAATACCAGGATTGCCCACCATGATTCACAACGACGTACTGCGCAGCGTGCGCTACATGCTCGACATCAGCGACAACAAGATGGTCGAGATCATCAAGCTCGGCGGCATGGACGTGACCAAGGAGGACCTGCTGACCTACCTCAAGAAAGATGAGGAAGAAGGTTTTGTGTTCTGCCCGGACGACGTCATGGCGCACTTCCTTGACGGCCTGGTGATTTTCAAGCGCGGCAAGGACGAAAGCCGTCCGCCGCAGCCGATCGAAACCCCGGTGACCAACAACATCATCCTCAAGAAGCTGCGCGTGGCCTTCGAACTGAAGGAAGACGACATGCACGCGATCCTCAAGGCCGCCGAGTTCCCGGTGTCCAAGCCTGAGCTGAGCGCGCTGTTCCGCAAGTTTGGCCACACCAACTACCGCACGTGTGGCGACCAGTTGCTGCGTAACTTCCTCAAGGGCCTGACGCTGCGGGTTCGTGCGTAAACCATGAGCTACAACGTCTCCCCCGTCGGCTTCGTGCGCTCCTGCTTCAAGGAGAAGTTCGCCATCCCACGCCAACCGCAACTGGCGCCTGCCGCCCGCGGCGTGCTGGAACTGGTGGCGCCGTTCGACGGGGGTGAGGCCGTGCAGGGCCTGGAGCAGGTCAGCCATGTCTGGTTGCTGTTTCTGTTCCACCAGGCCCTGGAAGACAAGCCGCGCCTCAAAGTGCGCCCGCCGCGCCTGGGCGGCAACACGTCCATGGGTGTGTTCGCCACCCGTGCAACGCACCGCCCGAACGGCATTGGCCAGTCGGTGGTGAAGCTGGACAAGGTCGAACCCGGCCGACTGTGGATTTCCGGGATTGATCTGCTCGATGGCACGCCCGTGTTGGATATCAAGCCGTATGTGCCGTATGCCGACATTATCGAGGGCGCCACCAACAGCATCGCCAGCAGCGCACCGCCGCTAATTCCGGTGCAGTGGCTGAAGACTGCCCTGTTCCAGGCACAAGGCCATGCTGAGCGCCTTGACGAGCCCTTGGTGGCGTTGATCGAGCAGTGTTTGGCGCAGGATCCACGACCGGCATATCAAACGCCGGGGCCGGAGCGCGAATATGGCGCGCAGTTCTGGGATGTGGATGTGCGCTGGCACTATCCAGAGGCGGGCCTCATCTGTGTACTGGAAGTGCTTGCTGCTGGATAAACCGGAAAAAATGTGGGAGGGGGCTTGCCCCCGATAGCGGTGGTACATTCAACATCTCTGTTGACTGACTTGGCGCCATCGGGGGCAAGCCCCCTCCCACATTTAGATCTTCTTTGTTGCCCTGACTGTTTTACTTCTCGACGAACGCACGCTCGATCAAGTAATCACCCGGCTCACGCATACGTGGCGAAACTTTCAGGCCGAAGCTGTTCAACACTTCGCTGGTTTCGTCCAACATGCTTGGGCTGCCGCACAGCATGGCGCGGTCGTCTTCAGGGTTGATCGGTGGCAGGCCGATGTCGCTGAACAGCTTGCCACTGCGCATCAGGTCAGTCAGGCGGCCTTCGTTTTCGAATGGCTCGCGGGTCACGGTCGGGTAGTAGATCAACTTGTCACGCAGGGCCTCGCCGAAGAATTCGTTCTGCGGCAGGTGCTCGGTGATGAATTCGCGGTAGGCGACTTCGTTGACGTAACGCACGCCGTGGCACAGGATCACCTTTTCGAAACGCTCGTAGGTTTCCGGGTCCTGGATCACGCTCATGAACGGCGCGAGGCCAGTACCGGTGCTGAGCAGGTACAGGTGTTTGCCCGGCTTCAAATCGTCAAGCACCAGGGTGCCTGTCGGTTTTTTGCTGATGATGATCTCGTCGCCTTCCTTCAAGTGCTGCAATTGGGAAGTCAGCGGGCCATCGGGCACCTTGATGCTGAAGAACTCCAGATGCTCTTCCCAGTTCGGGCTGGCAATGGAGTAAGCGCGCATGAGCGGGCGGCCATTTGGCTGTTGCAGGCCGATCATCACGAACTGACCGTTCTCGAAGCGCAGGCCCGGATCGCGGGTGCACTTGAAGCTGAACAGAGTGTCGTTCCAGTGATGAACACTGAGGACACGCTCGTGGTTCATGTTGCTCATGTACGGGGGACTCCTGGAAATGGGTCTGCGCCAAGATTGAGGTGCGCAATTGCACAGCATTCTAATGGCGGCGACAATATCTGTTAACTGGATTATTAAGATAAGGGTTATCGGTTATATCGATATGCGATTTACTCTCCGTCAACTGCAAGTTTTCGTCGCCGTCGCCCAGCAGGAAAGCGTCTCACGCGCTGCTGGCCTTCTGGCCTTATCTCAATCCGCCGCCAGCACCTCGATCACCGAGCTGGAGCGTCAATCCAGCTGCCAATTATTCGACCGCGCGGGCAAACGCCTGAGCCTCAATGCCCTCGGCCATCAGCTGTTGCCGCAGGCGGTGGCACTGCTGGACCAGGCCAAGGAGATCGAAGACCTGCTCAACGGCAAGTCGGGCTTTGGCTCCCTGGCGGTTGGCGCCACCCTGACCATCGGCAATTACCTGGCCACGCTGTTGATCGGCAGCTTCATGCAGCAGCACCCCGAGAGCCAGGTGAAGCTGCATGTGCAGAACACTGCGCATATCGTGCATCAGGTAGCGCACTACGAAATTGACCTGGGTCTAATCGAAGGCGACTGCAGCCACCCGGACATCGAAGTGCAGACCTGGGTGGAAGATGAGCTGGTGGTGTTTTGCGCGCCGCAGCATCACTTGGCCAAACGCGGCGTGGCGACCATGGAAGAGTTGACCCATGAAGCCTGGATCCTGCGCGAACAAGGCTCCGGCACGCGGCTGACCTTTGACCAGGCGATGCGACATCATCGCAGCGCGCTGAATATCCGTCTGGAGCTGGAACACACCGAGGCGATCAAACGCGCGGTGGAATCGGGCTTGGGGATTGGCTGCATTTCCCGGCTGGCGCTGCGCGATGCGTTCCGCCGTGGCAGCCTGGTGCCGGTGGAAACCCCGGACCTGGACCTGGCCCGGCAGTTTTACTTCATCTGGCATAAACAGAAGTACCAGACCTCGGCAATGCGCGAGTTTCTGGAACTGTGCCGCGCCTTCACCGCCGGGGTTCAGCGCAGCGACGAGATCGTGCTGCCGAGCATCGCCTGATGCTTTAGATCAGAATCACGGCCCACACCAGGGTAATCATGGTCAGCGCCACGAATTGCGCGGCGCTGCCCATGTCCTTGGCGTTTTTCGACAGCGGGTGCAGGTCGAGGGAAATCCGGTCGATGGCCGCTTCCACCGCGGAGTTGAGCAGTTCGACGATCAGGGCCAGCAGGCACACCGCGATGAGCAAGGCTCGCTCGACCCGGCTGACGTGTAGGAAAAAGCTCAGCGGAATCAGGATCACGTTGAGCAGCACCAACTGACGGAATGCCGCCTCGCCAGTGAAAGCCGCACGCAGGCCATCCAGGGAATAGCCCCCTGCGTTGAAGATACGTTTGATACCGGTTTGACCCTTGAAAGGCGACATAGATGTAGGCAACTGAACCAAAGTAGTGGGGAAACTAGATCACGCAAAGTCAAAAAAGCGTGAATCGGCAATGTCTTAGTGCTGCGAAATTGACTCAAGTTGTTGCAAGAGCAGCGCCGCCTGAGTACGCGTGCGCACGCCCAGCTTGCGAAAAATCGCCGTCACATGGGCCTTGATGGTCGCTTCCGACACGCTCAATTCGTAAGCAATCTGCTTGTTCAGCAAGCCTTCGCAGACCATGGTCAACACCCGAAATTGCTGGGGCGTCAGGCTGGCGAGGCCATCACGGGCGGCCTTGGCTTCGTCGGACACGTTGATTTCTTCAAACGCTTGCGGCGGCCAGGACACATCGCCGTCAAGCACGGTACGCACGGCTTTCTGGATCGCTTCCATTGAACTGGACTTGGGAATGAAACCGCTGGCGCCAAACTCCTTGGAGCGCACCACCACGTCAGCTTCTTCCTGGGCCGAAACCATCACCACCGGGATCTGCGGGTATTGCCCGCGTAACAGCACCAGCCCGGAAAAACCGTAGGCGCCGGGCATGTTCAGGTCGAGCAGCACCAGGTCCCAGTCGGATTTTTCGGTGAGTCGTGCTTCCAGCTCGGCAATGCTGGCCACTTCAACCAGTCGCACGTCCGGGCCAAGGCCCAGGGTTACCGCCTGATGCAGCGCACTGCGAAACAGCGGGTGGTCATCGGCTATCAGGATTTCGTATGTGGCCATTGATTAAATGATCCTGTTTTTTATGGCAGCCCTGACGGGTTCAGGGTTCGCCAGTACACAAGGCAACGGCCAGGCAGCCACCGCCAAGGGCAGGCTCAGCGTCAAAAACACCTGCAACGACGCTGAAAATTCACGGTTACGCTCCAATCGGCGCCCAGCATGCCCAGCGTAGCCTGGGGGGTCAAGCACTACGCCCGTGGGCATTTTAGCGAGTTGCAGGTTTACAGTGCCATCATGCAAACGTCGTCTGGTCATACCGCCGGGACGTGGGGCGAGAGGCGCGCATGAACGCTGTCCGACGGGTCCAGCGGCAACAGGAACTTGGCCGCCAGGTAATGGGTGCTGAATACGTCAAGGTAAGCATCCAGCACTTCACTGGCCGCCTGATCGCTGGCCAGCTCCAGGCACAGCGCCGCGACTTCGGCGGTGCAAAAATGATCATCCCGCTTGGAGCGGCGCAGCTTGTAGCGCGACAGCTGTTCAGGCGCCAGGCTCAACACGGGCAAGTGCTCAAGGTAGGGGCTCTTGCGGAACATCTTGCGCGCTTCACTCCAGGTACCATCCAGCAGGATGAACAACGGGCGCTTGCCCTCCTCCACCTTCACCTCACTGACAACCCGCTCTGGCGCGACGAATTCGCCGGGAAACACGATGTAGGGTTGCCACTGCGGGTCGGCCAGCAGGGTCAGCAACGCGGGATCGACCTCGGTGCGCGACCAGGCGAACGCGGTGGTGTCGTCAATCACATCGGCAATCAGCCAGCCTGTGTTGCTCGGCTTCATCGGCTCCACATCGTGCATCAGCAGGCACATCGCCGAACGCGCCTCTACCTGCGGCCGCCAGGCACACAGGCAATATTCGGGAATCACCCGGCAGCCGGGGCAACGTTCGGCGCGCGAACCTCGGTTGAGGAACGGGCGCACGGCCCGCGCCAGCCGCTGGGTACGCAAGCGGGAAACGGCATGGCTCATCGGGTGCAACCCGTAGAAGGCAAAATCGACACTGGGGGAACTCGAGACAGGCTTAAGTGGCGGCAGTTTACCAGAGCCGCCGGCACTTCTGAGCGATACGCCTGGCTGTAGTGGCAGGCGCTCACCTATAATTGCGCGCCACTGAACGCACAGCGCAGTGGCTGGTCTATGCACCAGTAACCGAATCAGGAGATTTTCATGCTGCGTTCCATGCTGCGTCTTGTTGCCCCATCCGTCGCCCTCGCGCTGGTATTGCCCATGGGCGCCCACGCGGCCTCGCTGCTGGAGGCCCAAATGAACAGGAAGCTGCAAAGCGTCGCGGCCGAAAGCAACAAGGACCTGCCCCGGGAAATCGATGAAAAAACCCTGGAAGTAGCCTACACCGTTGAAGGCATGCAGCTGATCGATCACCTCAGCGTGCAGCCTGACCGTGCCGAACAGATGCGCGCCAACCCCAAGGCCGTGTATTTCCAGCTGGGTCAAAGCGTGTGCCTGAACAAGGGTTACCGCGAGTTGATGGCCAAGGGTGCCGTGATGCGCTATGACATCTCCGAGAACAAGACCAACCGCCCGGTGGCGTCGGTCAAGTTCGTCGAAGCCGATTGCCCGGCACCTGCCGCAGCGAAGAAGAAAAAGTAACGATTGCTCGACCATCGCGCGCTGCTGTCCTGTGGCGCGCACTTCCCTCGCTGCCTATGCTTGCCGACGACTAAACTGCTTGATGTGCGGCCAATAACCGGTTGCCAGCCAAGGGTTTTTCGGCTCATGATCAAGTCATCCCGACCGCCTGCCCCGCGCATTTTCCACGCCGTTCTGTAACATTTTCAGGGCAAAAGAGGGTTGCCCTCCTGCGACTTGCAGTGCAAAGGTTTCCAAATCACAAGGAACATACAGAGCCCGCTTCGCCGCTCGGTGCATACCGTGCAATGCCCCTGGCGTGCAGCGACACATGCAGTGTCGTGGCCGCGGACGAATACCTCGCCGAGGGCCCAGGTTCTGTGAAGAAGGAGAAGTTGAATGCCTTACGAATCGAATGACCGTCTGCTCCGTCATTTTGAAGAACACGGGACCGACCTCACTCAGCAGGTCGACGCGCAACTCCAGCTGGTCGCGCCCAGCAGCCCGAACATTCCCCTTTATCGCGACATGATCCTCACCGTTCTGCGCATGGCCCAGGACGATCGCAACCGTTGGAACGCCAAAATCACCTTGCAGGCGATCCGCGAGCTGGACAATGCCTTCCGCGTGCTCGAACAGTTCAAGGACCGCCGCAAGGTGACCGTGTTCGGCTCGGCACGCACACCGGTTGAAAGCCCGTTGTACGCCCTGGCCCGGGAAGTCGGCGCCCAGCTGGCGCAATCGGACCTGATGGTGATCACCGGCGGTGGCGGCGGCATCATGGCGGCAGCCCACGAAGGCGCCGGCCTGGAACACAGCCTGGGGTTCAACATTACCCTGCCGTTTGAGCAGCACGCCAACCCGACCATCGACGGCACTGAGAACCTGCTGTCCTTCCACTTCTTCTTTACCCGCAAGCTGTTTTTCGTCAAGGAAGCCGATGCGCTGGTGTTGTGCCCGGGCGGGTTCGGCACCCTGGATGAAGCGCTTGAAGTGCTCACCCTGATCCAGACCGGCAAAAGCCCACTGGTGCCAGTGGTACTGCTGGATGCTCCGGGCGGCGGCTTTTGGCAAGGCGCTTTGGACTTTATCCGCAGCCAGCTGGAAGCCAATCGCTATATCCTGCCCACCGACCTCAAGCTGGTCCGACTGGTACACAGTGCTGAAGAAGCCGTGGACGAAATCAACCAGTTCTATGCCAACTTTCATTCCACGCGCTGGTTGAAGCGTGAGTTTGTGGTGCGCATGAACCATCCACTCAGTGAACGGGCGCTGGCTCATTTGCAAAGCGAGTTTGCCAGCCTGCGGCTGAGTGGTGAGTTCCAGCAGCTTGCCTATACCGGCGAGGAACACGATGAGCCGAGGTTCAGCCATTTGACGCGCTTGGTGTTCAACTTCAATGGCCGCGATCAAGGTCGACTGCGAGAGTTGGTGGATTACATCAACCTGCCGGAAAACTGGGCACAGGCTCAGGGGAAAGCGCAGCAGCGAGTAACGCCCGAGCCAGCATGATTTTTTGAAGGCAAAAAAAAAGGCCCACTATTTTCATAGTGGGCCTTTTTAATTTACCGAGTTCGATCAGATGCAGCAGATTCGATGTGGGAGCTGGCTTGCCTGCGATGGCATCATCGCGATCCTACTGGGAAACCGAAGCGTCCACATCGCAGTCAAGCCAGCGCCTGGATTCTAAATTTCAGCAGCTTGAAAGCTCAGTCTTCCATGTCTCGGCCGCTCAACAGGCGGCTGATCATATCCATCGAAAACCCGCGATAACTCAGGAAGCGACCTTGCTTAGCACGCTCCCTGGCATCAATCGGAAGATGGCCGGCAAACTTGCGGCGCCAGGTATCTTCCAACTGCGACTGCCAACTGATACCGCACTCACGCAGGGCGAGGTCGATATCAGCGCGTTGCAGACCGCGCTGGCTCAGCTCTTCGCGAATTCGCGCCGGGCCATAGCCGGAGCGCGCGCGGTAGGAGACAAAGCTTTCCAGGTAACGCGCTTCCGACAGAAGCCCTTCTTCCGTTAAGCGGTCGAGGGCAGTTTCGATCATCTCGGGCTCTGCACCGCGCTGACGCAGTTTACGCATCAGCTCGACTCGACCATGCTCGCGTCGAGCGAGCAGGTCCATCGCAGTGCGCCGAACGGCGACGAGTGTATCCAGTACAACAGTCATCGTTTGCTTCAGATGTCAGTGTCAGCTTCTTCGACTTCCTCAACCGGCTCACGATTGGCAGCAGCTTTCACGTCTGGCGCTGCGGTCAGCAGCTTGTCGCGAATCTGCTTCTCGAGCGTGGCGGCGATATCCGGGTTGTCTGCCAGGAACTTGGCCGAGTTGGCCTTGCCCTGACCGATCTTGCTGCCGTTGTAGGCATACCAGGCGCCGGATTTCTCGACGAAACCGTGCAACACGCCCAGGTCGATCATCTCGCCGTTCAGGTAGATACCCTTGCCGTAGAGAATCTGGAACTCAGCCTGACGGAAAGGTGGAGCCACTTTGTTCTTCACGACTTTAACGCGGGTTTCGCTGCCGACAACCTCGTCACCTTCCTTCACCGCGCCAGTACGACGGATGTCCAGACGGACCGAAGCGTAGAACTTCAACGCGTTACCACCGGTGGTGGTTTCCGGGCTGCCGAACATCACGCCGATCTTCATACGGATCTGGTTGATGAAGATCACCAGGCAGTTGGCGTTCTTGATGTTACCGGTGATTTTACGCAGCGCCTGGGACATCAGGCGGGCTTGCAGGCCCACGTGCATGTCGCCCATTTCGCCTTCAATTTCAGCTTTCGGTACCAGGGCTGCCACGGAGTCGACCACGATCACGTCGATGGCGTTGGAGCGCACCAGCATGTCGGTGATTTCCAGGGCTTGCTCACCGGTGTCCGGCTGGGAAACGAGCAGGTCGTCTACGTTGACGCCCAGTTTGCCGGCGTATTCAGGATCGAGGGCGTGCTCGGCGTCGACGAACGCGCAGGTGGCGCCCATTTTTTGCGCCTGGGCAATCACCGACAGAGTCAGAGTGGTTTTACCGGAAGATTCAGGACCGTAGATTTCGACGATACGGCCTTTTGGCAGGCCGCCAATGCCGAGCGCGATGTCCAGACCCAGAGAGCCAGTGGAAATAGCCGGGATCGCCTGACGGTCGTGATCGCCCATACGCATTACGGCACCCTTGCCGAATTGACGTTCGATCTGACCCAGGGCCGCAGCCAAGGCTTTCTTCTTGTTGTCGTCCATTAAAGTCCTCACGTAATCAATAAGGCCTGACGGCCAACACCTGTATAAGTAGACAGTATTGTTCCACAAAGATCGAAGATCGCCTACCCCTGTTTTTCTATTTCTAGTGCAGCTCGTCGCAACAAGCCCTCAAGCGCGGCTTTTACCGTTTGTCGGCGGACCTCGTCGCGGTTGCCGGGGAAGTGCGCAAGCTCGGCCGTCACCTCTTCGCCAACCCCAAACGCCAGCCAGACGGTGCCGACCGGCTTGTCCGGCGAACCGCCGTCAGGCCCGGCGACACCACTGACCGCCACGGCAAAGCGCGACAGGCTTTTTTCCTGTGCACCGCGGACCATCGCCTCCACCACTTCCTGGCTGACAGCGCCGACTTTGCCGAACAGTTTCTCCGGTACGCCCAACTGCCGGGTCTTCTGCCGGTTGGAATAGGTGACATATCCCGCCTCAAACCAGGCCGAACTGCCCGGAATCCGCGTAATCGCTTCGGCAATACCGCCGCCGGTGCACGACTCGGCAGTGGTGACGTGGGCATTGAGCACCTGCAAACGGCGACCCAGTTCAGCGGCCAGTTGAGTGATTTCCTTCACGGTCGACTCCAGAAGTAGGCGGGGGATTTGCCTACCCTACAGGAGCAAATCGCACGCGCAAGCAACAGACTGGATCAAGATGCTAACGCCCGACGGCGCGCACGTACGCTTGGCAGGCACGTAAGGCGATCAGGGCGTTATCGCCGTCGTCGGTGATGGCGATAATTCGTTGAGCATGCGCCGGGTCAAGTCGGGCTCGCGGGGCTGCATGAACCACGCCGCCGGAAGTGGTGGCGGCTGGCATTGGGCAGCCGAGGGTACGGTCGGTGGCGTCGAGAAGGACTGACAACCGCACATCAGCAGTGGCCAGGCGGTCGCGCAGAGCAGCTTGATTACGCTGGGCATCAATCAATTCCTGGGCATGTTGTCGGTCGCTGGCACTGAGTTGCTGCTCCAGCGCCAGCCGTTTTTTCTGCTCTGCCTGCTGTCGAAGCGAGGCCGCATGAGCGTTTAGATCCGCCTGCTGCTCAAGCTGCGTACCATATCGCCACGCCTGCACCTGCCAAACCGCAACCACCAGCAAACACACGCCGATCAGCCGTAACCCGCCTAAGAAGCGCACAACACCGCCTTCGCCCGGGCCCACAATTGCAGACGGTGCTCCAGCCCGCTCAACCCACCGTTGATGCGTCGGGTGATGGTGGTGAACTGGTCCTTGTCGGCCAGCTCATTCAAACCGTTGCTTTGCCAGAACCACGCCGCAGATTCACACGCCCACTGCGGCTGCTCCAGCAACTCGGGCTGGCGCAGCAGGCGATCGTCGCCAAACAGCGCCTGGCTGCACGCTAGGTAATTGCGCCGACCCGTAATCTGGATCAGTCCCCGGCCCCGATACTTCTGGCCATCGCCGTCCGCTTCGGGGGTGTTGCCCAGGCGTGCGGCCAAGATGCCGGTGTCGTATTTGCTGAGGTATTGGTCGCTGCCCAACTCGCGCACGTAGCGCAGCTCACCAGATTCGTGGCCGACTTGCGCGAGGAACGCAGCGATGCGCTTGGTTTGGCCGATCTCGAACCTGGACATTGCAGTGTTCAATGCGGACAAAAAAAGGCCCGCAACAGGGCGGGCTCCGGGCAGGATTTGAACCAGTTGAGAAAGCGTTATAGCCATGGGTCCTCACTCGGCCGCGGATAAACCGTTGGCCATGATCGTGCATCGATAACTCTCGCTGCGCTTGCCACTGGAGGTCACCGTCTTGATCGACCAACGGCCGCGCATAAAGTCGGGCCACGACTCGTCCAGCAGCAACAGGCCTTCAGCGCCGAACAAGGGGTTTCCGGGGCAGATCACATTGACCTGCATCCCTTCGCGCCCCACTCGGCGCATCTCGCCCTCGGCAGCGGTTCTGGCTTCAGCCTCGTTCTGGTAACGCTGCGTCACCACCTTGAACGGCGCGATGCCCACCTGCACCACCCGTTGTTTACCGGCTGCCGCGTCCCACCAGGACGTTTGTGCGCCCAGGTAAGTAGCGCGACTGGTTTGGGTAAAGCTGGCGGTGATAAACGCGCGATCACCCGGACGATTGTCGCGGGTGATCGACAACGGCACGACCGGCAAGACCTTGCCCGACAGCGATTTTGTCTGCCCTTTGCGGCCCAGCACGTACAGCTCGTCGACAGGCTTGGCCACGGCATCGAAGCGATTGGCCAGACGCGTGAGAAACGCCATGTCACTTTCATTGGTCTGGTCGATGTGCGGGATATGCTCGCCTTCCAGATCAGGCGCCACGCGCGGTGAAAAACCGTAGCGCGTGGTCAATTGGCGAAACAGCGCACCCAGGCTGATCGGCCCGTGACTGGCGGTGCGCCGCTTCTTGAATTCGGGCTCATCAAAGGGCGCCGCCGTCGCCACCAGCACCAGACGCAGCGGGAACAGTGACGGTGTGCGCTGGGTGATTTTGAAGCGGCCCTTGTCCACCAGGCCCGACTCCCGATACCCGATGCGCAGGCCGATACGCCCGCCCAGGCTGGGCAGCCCTTCAAGGCCCTCGATGTCGAGTGTCAGCTTGAGCTGGTCGGACGTAAACCCGGCCATGTCGGTATGCTCCCACTCCAATAGCCGCTCATTGAGGAGCGCGGCATTGGCACCGTAAATCTCCACCACGGGTGTAAATCCAAGTGTCATGGTTGCTCCTTAATCCCAGGCCGTAACCGGCTGCCTGGCCACGGGCTGGGTATCCAGCTCAGGCACAATCACATTGACGCCTGCCGGCAATACCGAGCCCTGTTCGGCCAACTGCGGGTTCAAGCGCCACAGCACCTCTTCGGCGGCATCATCACAGCGACCGAGCTCGCGATAGAGCAACAGGTTGACCGAGTCACCGGCAATACTTCGAACCTTACGCATTGACGAACTCCTCCAGTACCAACACCCAATTGACCACCATGGCCGTGCCGTCATCGATCACACTGGACTGTTTTTCGTCCACCGATTTGATGGTCCACAGCCCCCAGTTCAGGCCTACGCCATCGACCAGCGGCAACGGCACACGCTGGGCTTGCAGCGCACGCAATTCGTCCATCCGCGCCATGCCCAGCGCGCGTGCAGCCTTGCCGCCGAATGACAGCGTTTCGAGCGCCTGGCCAACTTGGGTGGATTTGGGCTTGCCGGAAACGATATCCAGGCTGCCCCAACCCCCACTGCTCAAACGGTCCAGGGTGTCGTAGGCGAACCCACGGGACAGCCCGAAAATAAACGGGCCCAACGCCATTTGTTGTCGCATCACACCACTCCTGTATCGGTCAGGGCCGAGTCACGTCGCGTCGCCAGCAGGCTGTCCATCGACAGCGGCGAGAATTGCGCCTCGATCTGTTGCACCACGATCGCGGCCAGTTGTTGTGGGTTGGCCTGCTCGGGTGCGTTGATGGTGATTTGCGGCGCGAAGTTGACTTGGCGGTTGTCGGCTTGAGCGCTACTGAGGTTTTTGCTGGTCTCGCCAGGTGATGGCAGACGGTCATCGGAGCCCATCAGTTTTTCACTCAGCCAGGCGCCGATATCACTGCCGGCAAACGTACCCAGCGCGCCGCCGACCACTTTGCCGATGGCACCGCCAGCGACACCGCCCATGACCCCGCCCAGCACTGTGCCAGCCCCCGGCACCACCGAGCCGATCGCCGCCCCGGCGAGCGTGCCGAGCGCGCGGCCAACGGCCATGCCCGCAAATTCGCCAGCAAAGCCACCGGCAACACCGCCGCCGACTGACCCTACCGTGGTACCGACAGCTTTACCCAGGTTCCCCGACATCGCGCCCTGGACAAGGTCAATGCCAGCACCCGCCAGCACCACGCCAAGGGAGCCTCTTCGCGCGACCTTACTGGCTCTCGCAGTTCGTGAAGGCTTGTCTGCGGAGCGATCACCGCGCGGCGTTTCGTTGCCTTTGGGTGTGTTCTGGCTGGCTGGCGCGCTCACCTTGCCTGGTGTGGTATCGCCGCCTCCGAGAATCTTGCCGGCGACCTTCTCGAACACCTTGTCCTTCACCGCATCGAACACACCAGAAAACACCGGCCCCAGCGCCGCGCCAGCCAGCGTTACAGCGGCCGTGGTCTTGGGCAGCGCCTCGGCCAACCAGCCCACGCCCGTCACCAGCCCGGTCATCGCGGTCAACGAGGTGTCCACGATCGGCGCCAGCGCGGCATCCTTGGCGGTATCCAGACGCGTGGTGCTGGCCTCGAAGGCTTGACGACGTGCCTGTGTGGAGTCTGCGCGAACCGCTGCCGAACGCAGGACCGAGCCTTGTTCGCCAAGTGCCGACGTCGCGTACACCGACTTGTCGGCCACCAGCGTAAACGCCTGCTTTACCGTATCGATGGCGGGCACCAGGCTCAGAATCGACTGGTTGCCATCGAACAATTGAGTGGCCAACGCCGCTTGTTTCTCAGCCGGTTGCGCCTTGAGCGCTTCAAGCACCGTGAGCAGGGTCTGGGGCGCATCCTGCTGCATCCCGCCAGCGAGCAACGTGGGATCAAGCTTGAGCGCCGCCCACGCGTTGCGCTGGCTTTCAGAAGCGCCGTCGCCTTTGGCCAGGGTGCTGCTGATTTTCTCCAGCCCGACACCGGCTGCACTCTTGCTGTTGCCGGCACTGAGCAATGCCGCCGAAAGCGCCGCTGCCTGCTCGGGGCTCATGCCCGCGGCGGTGGCCGTCCCCCCTGCGCGCTGCACAATAGCGCCGATATCCGCCGCTTCTGCCTTGAGCGAAACGTGGGTGCCCAACACATTGGTCGCGTCAGCCAGGTCCCGGGTTTGCTCGCGGTCGATTTTCATCGACTCGCGCCAGCCGCCCATCATGTCGCCGGCATTTTTGACGTCGACCTTGAAGGCCGTCGCCATGATGGCTGCGTCGCGGGCGAACTGGGTCAGGTCGTCCTGACGAGCCGCGCGGTCGATATTGCCCGAGGCATCCTTGCGGTCGCTGCCGATGCCGGACCGGGCGGCCACATACTCGACCTGTGCCAGGTCCACGGCGCTTGCACCGCTCGCCGCTACCATCGGTTCCGACGCCATGGCCAAGTTGGTTTCGCGCAGTTGTTTGCGCTGGCGGCCGACAAACATCAACAACTGATCCAGGTCAGTCATCGCGGCATCCAGTGCCTGCGAGGGTTTGCGCGCCTCAGCGGGGGCTGCAGCTTTTGCAGTACCTGCGCCTTCGCTGACTTCAACTTGCCGGGCGTCCATCATCTTGAGCAGTGAGGCGTTGAACAGCTCGAGGGTATTCACCAGCCGATCCTGCCCCGCCGTAAGGAGATTGATCTCAAGGCTGGCAGTCGCCAGGGCCAACCCCAGGCTCGCGGCCTCTACCGGCATCACGCCCGAGGGCCCGGCGAGTGTTGACGCAATGGGTTTGATACTGGCTTGCGCCACTGCGGTGTCACGTGAGCCCAGCGTCAGCTCGCCTTCCGTGGCGATGGCTGACGGGCTTGCATGGTTATTGCCTGCCATACCGCTCTACTCCTGTTTGACGCCAAGGCGAGTGATCGCGATGTCGTAGCGGCGCAATGCTTTTCCGGCGTCCCAGTCGAGGATCTCCGCCTCATTGACCGAGTAAATCAGTGGCACCACATCGAGGATCACTTCGATGTCGCGCTCCGAAAGAAGTCCGCCGGTTTGTTTAAAAAATCGTCGATGCGCTCCTGCAGTTCCGTCCAGTCAGGAACGGTCAGACCGGCCAGGTCCGGAATCATCAGGCCGGTGCAATGAGCGGTAATGAATTCGGCGCGTTCTTTGTTGGTGGCGAGTTTCTTCATGGCCTTGGTAGCGCGCAGGGCAGGCATTTCCAGACTCAGTGCGGTCAGGCTGCGGCCGGCGGCATCGAGGGGCAGCAGCAGGTGCACCTGTTCATGCTGCGACGGTTCATCGCGTTCGCCGAGGAAGAACGACGCTGGACGCGTCGACATTTCGTGCACGTACTGAGCAATGCTCACGTAGTCCGGGCGCTTGAGCTGATCGAGTTCTTTTTCCGACAGGCCGGTGGCGAGTTTCGCCAGTTCAAAAAACTGGTCGTCCTCGTCATCACCGGCCCGGGCCAGCGCAGCCTTTTGCGCGGCGTAGAACAGCGGCTTGAGTTGAATCTGCTGGATCGTCGCGCCAGTGTCGGCGGTGATCGGAGACAGCAGAATGTGCAGCGGTGGCATCCAGGCCATGGGGCAATTCCTTGTTTAAGCGTTGTTGAAAGCAGCGCAAATCTAAAGCTGAGCGCGGTCGATGTGGGAGCTGGCTTGCCTGCGATGGCATCAGCTCGGTACACCAGGCACACCGAGTCGCCTGCATCGCGGGCAAGCCCGGCTCCCACATTGACTGTGCTCACTTCAGGTCACGGTAGCCCTTAAGGCATCAGCACAGCGCGGCGCGCATCGCCGAGAATGTCGACACCGTTGAGCATGAACTTCTGGGTACGCACGTCGATGTCGATCACCGGAATGCCGTTTTCCAGACGGTTGTAGGTGCGGCAGGACAGCTCCAGAGTGGTGGTGGGCTTGGTGTTCATCGCCAGCGGCGCCTCGGTCAAAGACTTCAACTTGCCACCTACGGTGTGGTAGGTGAAGAAGGTCTTGCCGTCTTGGTCCTGACCGGCTTCACGCACGTTGAGCAGGATGTCGTCACCCGGCTTCAAGCCCAGGGCCAGCATGATTTCCGGGCCCGCGCCTTGCAGCACCAGAGTCGCTCCCAGCACCTTGCCGCTCTTGGCCATTTCTTCGGCAATGAAACGGCCGCCGGTCATGGGTTCCATTTCGAACTCGATTTTCGGCGGGCTGAAGGACTCCACGGTAGCGGACAACGGCAGGCCTTGAAGGGTGGCCGCAATGGCCTGTCTTACACGGTTGGTAAACATTAGAGAACGTCCTCCAGGAACTGCTCGATGATTTCATCGCGGGCATTGAGTTGGTAAATCATGTGTTCATTCGGCGCATAGCGGCCGTAGTCGATGACGATGAACCAGGTGCCGTTCTTGTACTTCTCGACACTGTTGAGCTCCGGGTGCAGGTACACGCTGCCGCCGGGGATAGTTTCGTCGGCGACCAGGGTTTGCAGCCAGTCGTTGATGCGCTTGACCTCCTGGTCCATGAACGACTTGGTGAGGTTCTTGGCCATGGCTTTCTGGCCGGCCTTGACCAGCTTGCGGCTGATCGCATCTTCCAGGCCGACGTAGCTGATGAACTTGCCGGTGATGGAGCGGTTACCCAGCAGCGAAAAACCGCCAAGGATGGTGCGTGCGTAGTAACTCACGCCGTAGCGGTTGAGCAGGTCGCCTTCGGTGGAGGTGTCGAGGATGTTGTACTCGACCACGCGAGAAACGTCCTCGGCGAACGTCACCTGGTTGCCTGGGCTTTCCCACTGCTTGACCTTGGCCAGTGCAGCGATGGCCAGCGACGATGGCGACAGGAACACGTTCTTTTTCGCCGCCTTGGAGTACACCGACGGCATGTTGTGCACCAGCAGGCAACGGTCGAAACCGAGGTCGGCCCCGCCCAGCTCGCCGCTGTAGGTCACTTGGTCAGCAACCGAAGCATCCTTGCCATCCAGTACCACACGGGCCTTGATGCGTTTGCCGAAGGCGGCGAACTCACCGGCCACGGCTTTGGTGCCGGTGAAGCCAGGGGCGCCGATGATGGTCAGGTCTTCAGGGACGCTGCTCAGGGCAGCCAGGCCCAGTTTGCGGCCAGTGGTCGGCTCGTTGCCGCCGATCACATTGTTGAGGGTGTCGGCCGGGGTTGCGCCCTCCTCCACGATCACCACGTAGACCGGCACCTTCACCACTTTGAGGATCTGGTAGACGGCCTGGAACAGCGTGCCCGACTCAGCGCCGGTGGGGTCCAGCAGCGCCTGGGTGGTGAAGCTGTTGATGCGAAACGGCGCGTTTTTCGGGATCGACGCGTGGGCGTTCGGCGCAGTGCCGACCAGGCCGATGACGTTATCGCCCGGGCCACCCATGGCCTCGGGGGATTCGGTGGCATTCACGGTGATGCCGTTGTGCTCGAAGTTAAGAACCTCAGCCATGGTTAGTCAGCCTTCTTGGGGGTGGAGTTGAGGACGCTGGTCAGTTCCAGGCGGCCGGCGGTGCGCAGGGCGGATGCTTCGACGTCGAGCAATTCCAGTTCTTCGCCGGCGGTGGACCAGTGGCCACCTCCGATGGGGAATGGGATGAGGACGGTGTAGGTTTGGCGGTTAGCCATAGGTGGATCTCCGGGCATAAAAAAAACCGCAGCGCGGTTTTTGTTGGGTTAACGAAAAGTGAAAGCTAGAAAAGAAGACGCCCCGTCAGAGCGGGGCATTTATTGGAGTAGCGTTGAGAGCCAGGTCGGCGCCGGGGGCCGGTGCTCGCTCAAGGGAAACTCGCCAGCCTCTGGCCACTTGCGCAAGGCGCGACGATAGGCTTGCAATGCGGAGTACTGCTCAGCGGTGAGTGTGGTTTTAGACTCGTCCTCAAGCTCATCCCGGTGACGAGCTACCACGCTGTCAGTAGCCGCCAATTGAATATCACGCCAAGTGCGCTCAGAGGCAGTCAGCTCCTGGTCACTGGGAGGTGGTGGTTCAACGAGCAAAGGAAAGCCATCATCTCCCCAAGCAATGATCTTGCCCTCATATTGCCCAGCAAGCAGCTCGGCATGCCTTTCCAAGGAAATTTCTACCGCGTCTTCCGGTATGAAATCATTAATTTCGGGGTCAAAAAAACCACGATTAGCTTTTGAAGCAAACATGCCATTCCCCTTATTCAGTACCCGACGGCGATGAAAAAACCACCAAGATTTGAAAGTTTCTCGCCCGTCGTAGAGTTCATCGCGGTGGCCATAAGTGCGTTAGTCGTCATTGGCAAAACAGAGAACGTCGTTGCCCCTCCGTTTCCTAGAATGGATGCACTTAGACAGGCGGTTGGGAACGTTATTGGCAGCGTTACGGACCAGTTTCCCGACTGCGTTCCGGAAGAAACCGTGCTCCCCCATTGGGTGATCAACCCACTGGGTTCTTTCTTGTAGCCGGAATAACTGAGTGAGGCGGTGAAGTCAGAAACATGTTTTAAAGTTGCCGACCCAGCACAAAAGTAATTCGTACCCTGTACGGTTGCTTCAAGGGATGCACCGACGTTAACGACAATACTCGCGAGCGGCACCGTGGCAACGGTAGACATACTGCCACCAGCTGGAGGCACTACCGTTACAGGTGCTCCACCAACGTTTCGGAGATGGATCGTTGAGCCCGTCGGACCGGCACCAACGACCGGAAGGGTTAACGTTATTGGAGTACCGGGGTTCGCCAACACAAGGCGGCCAAAATCCTCGGCCTCGATTGTGGCCGGTTCAACGTAAATTCTAATGCCGCTTAGGTTGCCCAAAGACCGTTGCACGAACTGAGTGGACGCAGACCGCTGGCTGTTATCAAACTGTGGAACCACTGCGCTTGCAAACATATTACCGCCGCTGACGTACCACGCTCCCGCACCAGCAGCATTGTTCAGCAACGTCAGCTCAAGAATATCCCCGTAAAGCATCGGTATGCTTTTTACACTAACTGACTGTCCTGATTGCGCACCGTATATTAGATCAGTCCCAGCCCGAGTTATTGCCGCCGAAACGGTGTTGTAACAAATGACCGTAACAGTCACCCCGTTGGGCAAGTCTGCCGAAGAGGGAAGATTGACGGTGCTTGCCGCGTCACCAAACAACATGGTCACTTGACCGACGGAAGACGCGAGAATCGAACCGTTACCGTTGAAAGCAGTACTGCCCGAAAATTGCTTACCCAGGCGGCGTGCCCACTCAGTTGTCGCCAACAGCGAAGAGCTATCGAATCGTGGTGCCGACTCGGCCGTTGCCAGGCCCTTAAATGCTGGCGAGTTGAGCGGCGCAAATCCCTGCGTCACATTCTGAAACGCCAAAGGCGTAGTCCCCAGGACAATCCCCCCGTCCGTGACCAACTGCCAGATCGTATCCGCGAGCGTCGCACCTAGCTCAACCGATACCGTCATCGCCGATGTTACCTTGGCACTCGAGTCCGCATCTTTAGTACGAACCCACGCGTTGTTTGTAACAACGTAAAGCCCGTTATCTTTCGCAGCAGTCTGGTTTTTAACAAGAACCCGATCGCCCGCCACAACCGCCACACCATCAATAATTTGCGCTGAGCTCAGGGTGATATTTGCCGTAGTCGCCACGCGCACAGACTGTTTCGCATCCAGCTTGGCCAACTCATCAGCCACATAACCGGTCACCCAAGCCCGTGTCGCCTTGACCACCGTGTCATCAATCAACAACGTCACCAACGACGCGTTACTGGTCTCGAAAATCGAGCGGATATAAAACTCTTTTCCAGACCCGGACATCGCCAGCACCGGCTTGAACGACTCCGGGTATTTAACGATTGCGTAAAGCACCCCTGTGTCGGTCCAAAGCCCGGCCTCGCGCACATACCAACCACCAACCTCAGGTGGAATCGTCACTTCGGCCAACAACCAGCTCGGATTTTTCTCATCCTGAAACAGCGCGTTCAACGGCCCGCGCCACACTTCGCGCTTCAGCGCTTTTGCCGTGGCGTCGGGATTGTAGACAGCGCCATTGCCGTCACCGACTGAAATTTGCGCGAGTTTGATAGGTACGCCGGCTGCCTTACAGGCAGTTTCGTAAGCAATCCCTGCATTGGTCAGCAGGGTATAAAAGTCGGCCATTTAGGACCCCTGTGGATAAATAGTGACGGTTTCGACCGTGTAGAGTCCGCCGGCCATAAAGGCCATGCCGGACGCTTCGAGCCCCTGGATAACAATCGGATAAATAGTGGTCAGCTCACCGCAGACGGTTGCCGCACCGATGGCGTGGCTGCCAAACGCGCTCAAGCCCACCGTAACGGTAAAAATGTCGCGCTCGCTTTTGGCCTCTGCTAGACGCCGATCTAGCCTCGCGTCGATTTCTTCGCTGTACGGCAGTTCGGAATACGCCCTGATGGAAAAACTGAAAGGCTTGCCTCGCGGCGACTGCTCATACCAGGCCCGCACCTCGGGGATCAGTTGCAGGCCTTTGGCAGCATTTTCGAGTGCTGTACGGGTACCGGCCTGTCGAGCGGTTGGCCAGGCGAGCTTTACTGTTACGCGCTTTTCGGCCTCCGCAGCGGTAGCGCTCCACTCGTTTACGCCTCGGTCAGCCGCTAAATACGGTAAAAAATCGGCAGGGGTTTGCGTCGGGTCCATCAACTCGGGAAAAGGTGGCGTGACTCGCTCGAGTAACTGACCGAAACCTTGATCCAGCGCTTTTTCCAAAGGCGAACTGTTAGCAGGTAACAGGCTCGGTTTGCGCTCACTCATAACGTACGAACCTCCACTTCAACCCCGGTGCAATACGGCGCCTGGAATGCGGTGCTGATGATCGGCGCCAGGGGCTCAAGGATCTGCAGTTGCGCAGCCCCGGCACTGTGAATCGCGTAGTCAATCCAGCTCGGATCCACCCGCCCTTCCAGCCGGTGACAAGACTCCGCGTAGTCCTGCAACAGTTTCTGTGCAGCGACTTGAGTCAGCCCCGAATCCGGGCCGGCGTTGATCTTGGCGACCACGCGGATTTTGTACGGCAGGATTTGCGCACTTTGCACGCTCACTAGGTCCGTCTCCGGCCGCACATCCGGCCGTGCGAAATGGCGACGAACGCCGTCAAGTAAATCGGCGGACGGCGTGCCGTCGCCCTCACGGGAAAGCACGGTGACCATGACTTCGCCGGGCGCTGTTCGACGCCCGTTGCCATCTTTGACCTGGGCCGCATAGCCGTCCGGGTCAAAGGTGTAGCTGACCGTCACCACGCCCGGCGTCGCGCTTTGCACCTTCACCGACGGCCGCTCGCCTAGAGTGAACACCTCACGCCGATACTGCATTCGCGAACCCGCGGCCGGGGCATGTGGCGCCAGGTAGTAACGAAGGCGAGCGTCGTCATCGCTCTCCAATGTTGGCGGCACGGGCGGAAACGCTGCCGGGTCGCCGGGATCGAGCACTTGGCGCTCCAGGCCCATATCAGCCAGGCGTGCATCCAGGTTACTGCCCGTGGCCCACCACGCCAGCATCTGTTTGATGCGCGCGTTGTATTTGCGCTCGTGGGTTTGCAGCCGCACACAAAACGCTTCCAGCGCCAAGGTCAGCAGCTCGCTTTCATTGTCGAGGCTGGCATTGAGTTTGGCCGCACTTTGCGGCGCTCGGGTGGCGACGTAATCGACAACAAACGCCTTGAATTCGGCCAGCAACGGTTCGAACTCATCCACCGCGATGATGGCCGGTTCCGCCAGTTGGTTCTGGCCGGGGATCAGCATGCTCATGTCACGACCTCAAAGGATTGTTGGCGATTTTTCCAGGTGCCGGCAAAGCGCAGCAGCAGGCCCGCGCCTTGGCGGGTTGCGACGATGACCTGGGGTTGGAAGTCGCCGATGCCGTTCTGCGCGTTATAGAACGCTTGGGCGGCGTGGCTTTGGGCGAGGATCAGCAGGTCGTCGCCGAGGTTCTGGCCGAGCAGTTGCGGGATCTGCGAGCCGTACAGCGGGCGTTTTTGGCGAGTGCCCACGGGGGTGGTCAGCGCTCGGGTGGCGCGCTGCACGAATTGCAGCCAGTCATCGACGGCTGCCCCGGTGTTCCTGTCAATTCCGATCATGCGGTGTCCTTATCGGGGGCTGATGACGCGTCCTTGGTGGTCCACCACGGGGCCGCTGAAGTGTGCGCCGCCAGCATCGAGCAACAGGCTGGTGCCGCCGATTTGCAGGGTGATGCCCTGGGCGCTCATGGTCAGGCTGGCGGCGCCGACCTTGATGTCGACCTGTTCGCGGGAGCCGGTAAATGTGGTGGGGCCGTTGACCCAGTTGAACGTGTGGCTGGCGTCGTCGTAGTCGCTTTGAGTGCCGTCCCGATGGCGGCGCCGGGTCAAGCTGGCAACGCTGGAGACTGGCGGAAACTGACTACTGTTCAGGCCGAACAAGGCCACAGACTGGCCGCCACCTTCGCCGCCGCCGTAGTTGAGCAACAGGCATTGTTCGCCCACGGACGGAATGCGCGTTTCAGTCTGTGCACCGGCGCTGGGGTTGAAAAAGCGGATGGCCGGCGTGAGCAACTCACCGTGGCTGACCTTGCAGGTACTGCTGGCGGCGTCGACCTCCTGACACACGCCAATGCGGCAGAAGCTTTCGGCACGTCGGTAAAGGTCTTCAAGCTGGGTTTCCATTTCCACCAGGCGCTCGACGATCGGCCCCAATTGCATGCGTAACAGCGCGTCGAACATGGGCTACTCCGCCAGTGGTTTATATTGATCGGGGTCGTTGATGTTCGAGACTTCCCAGGTGCGGGCGAACAGCGGTTGGCCTGTGGGATCGGTGAGTAATACAGGTCCCAAGTAAAGGGTTTGGGTGAAGGAAACGGTCCAGGTGTCGTAGTCCGTTTCCGCCGTGGTGCGCACAGACGGCGCGGCGACGATATTCATCGGCAAATCACACTGTGCCTGCGGCAGCTTCCAGCGGTTATCCAGCACCAGGTCCATAAGTTGGCTGGCCAGGTCGCAGGCATCAAATGGCAATGCCCCGGGCGCAACCATGGCCTTGAGCGCAAGGGTCAACGCGTGAGCCTTGCGCCCTTCGCGAGAGCGAATGCCGGGGCCATTGCCCTCGACAGTAATCAGTACGCCGGTTTTTTCCCCGGCGCCGTTAAAGTCTTGGTGATTGCCGACCTTCAAGTCCGGGAAGGCCGCTTTTAGCGCTTCGCCAATGGCGAGGGGCAGTTGAGAGGGCTTTTCGATGAGCGTCATTTTAAGTAGCGTCCTTGCAACAGTTACTGCGGGTCCTGACGGGAGTTTTCGTTGATCCCGATGCGCTTGGCGGCCCACCGCTCATACAGGCCGATGGCTACATCGGCACCGGCCATGGCAGTCAGGCAACCGATGGCGCCGGCTGTCCAGATCGACATGCCGGCGGCGTAGCACAGCATCAGCGCTGAAACGCCGCACACCATGCAGGCCCCGGAGCGCAGGGCCAGACGGCGGATCAGCGACCAACCCCGTGCGCCCTCTTTGTCGGCGCGCCACATTTCGCCGGATACCCCGCCGATCACTGCCAATACGATGACCAGCCAGATAGGCATTTCCGCTAACGCTTGCTGTTCATTTGTCATGTCACGCCTCCTGGCTGAGCAATAGATAGTCCGTTTTTCATTTACAAATGCTTCGATAGGTAGGCATTCCAAAAAGCCCGGTCGCCCGGGCTTTTCAGTAATGCGGTCCAGATTCGGTCTTTCGGCGCTACTGGCGCGGTACGGACCTTTCCTAAGATGTTTTTCCGACCACGATCCCTGTCTGCCGGATAACTGCTTCTGGTGCTTTACGCTGCACACCCGGGTCAGTTGCCAACCCTCTGAACCGTTATTAGGCCGGTTCATCGCTGCCTGTTTTTGAAGCGTTGAAACTAAAGAGCGTCGGCATCCTTGCCGGTGTTGCCTGGCATCCCTGCCATCGCTTCGATGGCGTCCTTGCCGATGTTGCGTGCCTTCCTTGTCTTCCTTGGCAGCATCCTTGCCGCCTCCACCACCTTGTTGGCTGGCTTGAGATGAAGAATATGCACGCATGCATATACAGTCAATGCACAAATGCATTTATTTTTCTGCGAGAAATGCACGGATGCATTTTCAGCCTTGCGGGTGAAGGGTTTGCCGGTTCTTTGCAGACGAAAAAAAGCCCGCGCACTGGCGGGCTTTGTCTTACGTAAGGAGGTTAACGGGCGTACATGCCCCACCAGAATACATGGCCGAGGATGCTGATCTGCTCATCCTGGATATCCTGGAAACTGTAGTCCTCATCCGGGTGCTCATCGCGATTGAAACTGCGCAGACGAATCCCGGAAGGCAGGCGGTAGAGCTGTTTCACCCGCAACTGGCCATTGTGGTTGATGGCATACAAGTCGCCATCGACGATGTCGCCAATGCCACTCTTGCCTGCGTTCACCCCGACCGTAGCGCCGTCGCGCAGCACCGGCAACATACTGTTGCCGCGCACCGTCACGCACTTGGCCTGGTCGAACTGCACACCGTTATGCCGCAGGCTGCGCTTGCCGAACCGCAAGCTGGCCTTCTCGCTTTCCTCGATGACGAATCTTCCTGATCCAGCAGCCAATTCAACCTCGCGCAGAAAGGGGATCGACACCTCGTCATCATTAACGGGTGTGTCGTCATCCCACAGGCTTATGTCCTTGAGTTCCGAATGCATCGGGTCGCGCCCGTCATCGCGCAAAACCCCCGCCGCCGCGCGCCCGCGCAAGTGGTCGGTGCTGACGCGAAAGTACTCGGCGATGCGCGAGATATGCTTGTCCGACGGATCAACGATCTTGCCGCTGAGGATCCGCGAGAGTGTGGATTGAGGCACGCCGGTACGCCGGTGAAGCTCCGTGGGGGAGATCCGGTCGCGGTCCAGCAGTTCTCTTAAGACGATAGAAACGTTGCGTTTTTGCATAACGCGGATAATGACGGGGGATTGGGGGGTTGGCAAATGCTAATTTACATATTTAACGCATAAACAAGAATGCATTAGGGGGTTTTCGTCGAGTAGCGAGTCTTCAACCGCGTGATAGTCTCTTACACACCGCTGCTACCGATGGGGATGTTTGATTGAACAGACCGCGTGTCTCGATACTGGCAGGATGACGCCTGCAGAGATTGAGATTTCAGAAGAAGCATTGCGCTTTGCTCGCTCAAATAAGAAGTCAATTGCCAGACGCGTGGCAGACAGAGCCATCTATCCGCCGGAGGAGTCGCCAGTGTCCGTCTTCATGGCAGGATCACCTGGCGCGGGAAAAACAGAGGCTTCAATCGCTCTTGTGAATCTATTCGCTGACGCTTCCATTTTGCGAATCGATCCTGATGAACTTCGCAAAGAGTTTGCCGCCTATCAGGGGGCAAATTCATGGCTTTTCCAACGAGGCGTATCTGTTCTGGTCGAAAAAATAATCGACCACGCCTTGGACCAACGTCAGTCTTTTCTTCTCGATGGCACGCTTTCGAACTTCAAGGTCGCAAGAAGAAATATTGAACGCTCATTGAAAAAGGGAAGATTCGTACAGATCTTGTATGTGTACCAAAACCCCATGCTCGCTTGGGATTTTGTGAAAGCTCGTGAGGAGGCCGAAGGCAGAAGAATTCGTAAAGAGCATTTCATCGAGCAGTATTTTGCTGCACGTGACGTAGTGAACGCCCTTAAGCTAGAGTATGGGGGCGACGTTCATGTGGATTTGCTCATCAAGCACATCGACAATTCTGGACGACTTTACAAAGCGGGTGTGGATAAGATTGACTACCATATCCCTGAGCAGCATACACGGGCCGATCTAGAGGCCTGTCTCGGGCCACCATTAGGAGCGCATCGATGATTTCGATCAAACTGGGCTTGTCCAAAGGTGTGAAAAGCTCCTTTGCCGACTTTATTCGTGACGCAAAATCCGATCAGAAAAAGCGCATTTACAGTGAGGTTCTGACTGAGGCGACGAAGCAACAGAATCTTATAATGACGAAGGCAGAAGCGAAGAGAGCCTGACTCACAGATATTTATTAGAAGCCCGGCCTAGCACCGGGCTTTTTGTTAGCTGAATCCCAAAAAATAGCCTTTCATACTGTATTCAAAGCCTCATTCCCAGTTGCACCCACCCCTCCATCACGCTACCCCCAGTCGCTGCAAATTAAGCGACCGGGTGTGAGAACCCGAGCAAATCAAGGCGCAAAGCGCCCAAGAACCCTATCGCGGCGTTTTTTTCGTCTGCGGTATCGTTTTATGGTGGGTGTGCGTGGGAGACCTTCGGGTCTACCGGTTTCCTTGATTGCCGGTTTCTCACCCTGCGCACAGCTGCCACCCAAACCTGTGAGAAGGTTCGTGGCAGTTCCTCAAATCAAGGAATTTTCACTATGCGCTTCTACGTTTACCGCACCAAACGGCGTCACCCTTCCCGGTTCATTTCCTCCGTGCTCGGAGGTGGTTTATGAACGCTGCGCAAGATCTGACCACCCTCGGCGTCACCCCCTTCTCCTTCCACTCCGACCAACCGCTATTGCGCGTCAACTGCGGTGTTGCCCTGCACGAAGCCTTGCACCAAGCCTCCGACCTCCTACACGTTGCCAAGCAGCTCGCAGAAGATGCGGCGATGACCAGGGAGACGGACCGTTACGCCTGGGCGTCGCATTATCTGCAGGAGATGGTGAAAGCGGTGGTTGATGATGTAGCGAAGATGTTGGATTCGCCCGTCAACCATCATTAAGGGGCGACAGTAAAAAGGGCGGCGCTTATATAAAGGCGCTGCCCTTTTTTGTGTTTTACCTGGCCGTTTGCGACCTGCGAAGCGCCGACTTCACGTGTTAACCTTGCGCCCATCGCAACAAATGCTGGGCCAAGCGCCCGATGCCGTTTAGTTAAGCGCCCCCGATTGGGCACGATGTTGAGCTTTCGAACTTCAGCGATGCAGGGGCTGCGGCCTGCAGGTACAGCGCGGCGATCCCTTCGCAGCCTCGCTAAGGCTCGACAGCTCCCACATTCGGCCTGCGTCGTTTGGAAGTACGCGCTGCGCAACTGATCGACACTGGACCAAGCGCCCCCTTTGCCCCATCACTTTCAACGAATTTGCCTACTATCCAATGAGTAAAAACACCTCCGATCTGTCCTCCCATACGCCGATGATGCAACAGTACTGGCGTCTGAAAAACCAGCACCCTGATCAGTTGATGTTCTATCGCATGGGCGACTTCTACGAGATCTTCTACGAAGATGCGAAGAAAGCCGCCAAGTTGCTGGACATCACCTTGACCGCGCGCGGGCAGTCGGCGGGTCAGTCGATTCCGATGTGTGGGATCCCTTACCACTCGTTGGAAGGCTACCTGGTCAAGCTGGTGAAGCTGGGCGAGTCGGTGGTGATCTGTGAGCAGATCGGCGACCCGGCGACCAGCAAAGGGCCGGTGGAACGTCAGGTGGTGCGCATTATTACGCCGGGCACGGTGAGTGATGAGGCGTTGCTGGACGAGCGTCGTGACAACCTGATCGCGGCGGTGCTGGGCGATGAGCGTTTGTTCGGCCTGTCGGTGCTGGATATCACCAGCGGCAATTTCAGCGTGCTGGAAATCAAGGGCTGGGAGAACCTGCTGGCGGAGCTTGAGCGCATCAACCCGGTGGAGTTGTTGATTCCGGATGATTGGCCGAAGGACTTGCCGGCAGAAAAGCGTCGTGGGACCAAGCGTCGTGCGCCGTGGGATTTTGAGCGTGATTCGGCGCTGAAAAGTCTGTGCCAGCAGTTCTCGGTGCAAGACCTCAAAGGCTTCGGCTGCGAAACCCTCACCCTGGCCATCGGCGCCGCCGGTTGCCTGCTTGGTTATGCCAAGGAAACCCAGCGCACCGCCCTGCCGCATTTGCGCAGCCTGCGCCATGAGCGCCTGGACGACACCGTGGTGCTTGATGGCGCCAGCCGTCGCAACCTCGAGTTGGACACCAACCTGGCCGGTGGCCGCGACAACACGCTGCAATCGGTGGTCGACCGTTGCCAGACCGCCATGGGCAGCCGCTTGCTGACCCGCTGGCTGAACCGGCCGCTGCGCGACCTGAGCGTGCTGCAAGCGCGCCAAACCTCTATTACCTGCCTGCTGGATGGCTATCGCTTTGAAACGCTGCAGCCGCAGTTGAAGGAAATCGGCGATATCGAGCGCATCCTGGCGCGGATCGGCCTGCGTAACGCGCGGCCGCGTGACCTGGCGCGTCTGCGCGATGCCTTGAGCGCGCTGCCGCAGTTGCAAGCGGCGATGGCCCACCTCGACACGCCGCACCTGCAACAACTGGCCGTGACGGCCGGCACTTACCCGGACCTCGCGGCGCTGTTGGAAAAAGCCATCATCGACAACCCGCCGGCGATCATCCGTGACGGCGGCGTGCTGAAAACCGGTTACGACACCGAGCTGGATGAACTGCAATCGCTGAGCGAAAACGCCGGGCAATTCCTGATCGACCTGGAAGCTCGCGAAAAGGCCCGTACCGGCCTGGCCAATTTGAAGGTCGGTTACAACCGCGTGCATGGCTACTTTATTGAGTTGCCGAGCAAGCAGGCCGAGTCGGCGCCAATCGACTATCAGCGTCGCCAAACGCTCAAAGGTGCCGAGCGTTTCATCACGCCGGAGCTCAAAGAATTTGAAGACAAGGCGCTGTCGGCCAAGAGCCGCGCCCTGGCGCGCGAGAAAATGCTCTATGAAGCCCTGCTCGAAGACTTGATCAGCCGTCTGGCGCCGCTGCAGGACACCGCCGCGGCCCTGGCGGAACTGGATGTATTGAGCAACCTCGCCGAGCGCGCGCTGAACCTTGACTTGAACTGCCCGCGGTTTGTCAGCGAGCCGTGCATGCGCATCGTGCAGGGGCGTCACCCGGTGGTGGAGCAGGTGTTGACCACGCCGTTCGTCGCCAACGACCTGTCGCTGGATGACGACACCCGCATGCTGGTGATCACCGGTCCGAACATGGGCGGTAAATCCACCTACATGCGTCAGACCGCGTTGATCGTGCTGCTGGCGCATATCGGCAGCTTTGTGCCGGCGGCCAGTTGCGAGCTGTCGCTGGTCGACCGCATTTTCACGCGGATCGGTTCCAGCGATGACCTGGCCGGTGGCCGTTCGACCTTTATGGTGGAAATGAGCGAAACCGCCAACATCCTCCACAACGCGACCGAACGCAGCCTGGTTCTGATGGACGAAGTCGGCCGCGGCACCAGCACCTTCGACGGGCTGTCGCTGGCCTGGGCGGCGGCCGAGCGATTGGCGCATTTGCGCGCCTATACATTGTTCGCCACGCACTATTTCGAGCTGACCGTGCTGCCGGAAAGCGAGCCGCTGGTGGCCAACGTGCATCTCAATGCCACTGAGCACAACGAACGTATCGTGTTTCTGCACCACGTGCTTCCAGGGCCGGCAAGCCAGAGTTACGGCCTGGCCGTGGCGCAGTTGGCCGGTGTACCAGGAGATGTGATCACCCGCGCTCGCGAGCACCTCAGCCGCCTGGAAACCACGGCCTTGCCCCATGAAACCGTGGTGGCAAGCCCGAAAAAAGCCAGCAGCAAACCGGCCGCGCCGCACCAGAGCGATATGTTCGCCAGCCTGCCTCACCCGGTGCTGGATGAACTGGCCAAGCTTGACCTGGACGGCCTGACCCCGCGTAAAGCGCTAGAAATGTTATATGCACTGCAAGTTCGGATATAACGCAGACGCTTGCAAGCTGATAGAATCTCGCGCGGTTTGGGATGCTGCGGGCTTTTAGCCTGGCCTGCAGACTATCGCTCCCGAACCTCGCGAGCCCCACCACAAGGGGTTTCGCTGCCGCCGCCTGAGGAGAGAATTAGAAATGACCTTCGTCGTTACCGACAACTGCATCAAGTGCAAGTACACCGACTGCGTCGAAGTGTGTCCGGTGGACTGCTTCTACGAAGGCCCGAACTTCCTGGTTATCCATCCGGATGAGTGCATCGACTGCGCCCTGTGTGAACCAGAATGCCCGGCCGTCGCTATTTTCTCCGAGGACGAAGTCCCGGCAGAGATGCAGGAATTTATTCAGTTGAACGTCGAATTGGCGGAAATCTGGCCCAATATCACCGAACGCAAGGATCCGATGCCGGATGCCGCGGAGTGGGATGGCAAAAAGGGCAAGATTGCAGACCTCGAGCGCTGAAGCGCCGTCGCCCAATAAAAAAGGCCCCTTGCGGGCCTTTTTGCGTTTCTGCGGGGCGGGTTTTACTTTTCTACAGGCAAAAAAAGGGGCGGTATGACCCGCCCACATTTTTTCCCTAGTCCCTGTATTCCTTTTTCATCATCCTGATGAATCGCATCCTGCGACGTTCCTTCAACCATCGTTCCTTGATGGCTGTGTCAATCCGTGGACACAGGGCTGATGTTAGAGAGTTCCAAGGGAAGTTCAACGGGATCCAACGGTTGGGTTGAATAGCTTCATCGCTAAAACGACAATAAATAATTGTTATATTTCAACAAGATAAAAAAGTCTCTCGCCATTTCGAGATGTCCACGCCCGGTAAAAAACCCAAACACTTACGAAAAAGTAAGCGAATGCTTACACGCGCAAATGCGTAAAAGCGCAACAGCACCCAGTTGACCTTCCTGCGGACAAGAAAAAGCCCCGACACTGTCGAGGCTTCTTTTCCTTCAGGCTGATCAGTCGTCGCTGACGGTAATCGTCGGCATTGCCGGCGCAGCCGCTTCCTGCAGGACAATGCGCGCGCCTACATGACGGGCCAACTCCTGATAGATCATAGCGATCTGCCCATCGGGCTCAGCCGCCACGGTGGGCTTGCCGCCGTCAGCCTGTTCACGAATCTCCATCGCCAGCGGCAACGACGCCAACAGCTCAACACCATACTGGGTCGCCAGCTTCTCGCCGCCGCCTTCGCCAAACAGGTGCTCGGCATGCCCGCAATTGGAGCAGATGTGCACCGCCATGTTTTCCACGACGCCCAGCACCGGGATGTTGACCTTGCGGAACATCTCGACGCCTTTTCTCGCATCCAGCAGCGCCAGATCCTGGGGCGTGGTCACGATCACCGAGCCGGCCACCGGGACTTTCTGCGCCAGGGTCAGCTGAATGTCGCCGGTGCCTGGCGGCATGTCGATCACCAGGTAATCCAGGTCGCCCCAGGCGGTCTGGGTGACCAACTGCAGCAAGGCGCCGGACACCATCGGCCCGCGCCACACCATCGGCGTGTTGTCATCGGTGAGGAAGGCCATGGACATGACCTCGACGCCCATCGATTCAATCGGCACGAACCACTTCTGATCCTTGACCTTGGGCCGGATGCCTTCGGCGATACCGAACATCACGCCTTGGCTTGGGCCATAAATGTCGGCGTCAAGAATGCCAACGCGGGCTCCCTCGCGGGCCAGCGCCAGGGCGAGGTTGGCGGCCGTGGTGGATTTGCCCACGCCGCCCTTGCCGGATGCCACGGCGACCACGTTCTTGACGTTGGCCAAGCCTGGAACCTGCGCCTGGGCCTTGTGCGCGGCGATCACGCACTGGATGTCGAGCTTGGCCGAACGCACACCGTCGAGACCCTCGATGGCCATTTGCAGCATCTGCGCCCAACCGCTCTTGAACAGGCCGGCGGCATAACCCAGCTCCATCTGGACCGAGACCTGGTCGCCCTGCACGTCGATGGCGCGTACACAGCCGGCGCTGACCGGGTCCTGGTTCAAATAGGGGTCGGTGTATTGGCGAAGAACGGCTTCCACCGCTGCGCGATTGACGGCGCTCATGGGCTACTCCCGAAAAAAGACTGACTGAAACAGGCGGCTATCCTAACCGTTCCAGCCGCCAAGCGGCATGCTTTCGCCCCCCGGGAAGATTCAGAAACAGCGCCACGGGGTGAAATATATTTCCCGGCGCTTTATAGTGGCCGACCTCCGTTTCATCAAGTAGCCGAGCCCCATGTCCGAGCCACGCAAGATCCTCGTCACCAGCGCCCTGCCCTATGCCAATGGTTCTATCCATCTTGGCCATATGCTTGAGTACATCCAGACCGATATGTGGGTGCGCTTCCAGAAGCATCGCGGCAATCAATGCATTTATGTCTGCGCAGACGACGCCCACGGATCGGCCATCATGTTGCGCGCCGAAAAGGAAGGGATCACCCCGGAACAACTGATCGCCAATGTGCAGGCTGAACACAGCGCCGACTTTGCCGAGTTCCTGGTTGATTTCGACAATTTCCACTCGACCCACTCCGACGAAAACCGCGAGCTGTCGAGCCTGATCTACACGCGCTTGCGCGACGCCGGGCACATTGCCACGCGTTCGATCACGCAATATTTCGACCCGGAAAAGAAAATGTTCCTGGCCGACCGCTTCATCAAGGGCACCTGCCCGAAATGCGGCACTGAAGACCAGTACGGCGACAACTGCGAGAAGTGCGGTGCCACTTATGCACCGACTGACCTGAAGAACCCGCGCTCGGCCATCTCTGGCGCCATTCCGGTGCTCAAGGATTCCCAGCACTTCTTCTTCAAGCTCCCGGACTTTCAGCAGATGCTGCAAACCTGGACGCGCAGCGGCACCCTGCAAGACGCCGTGGCCAACAAGATCGCCGAATGGCTGGATGCCGGCCTGCAGCAGTGGGACATCTCCCGCGATGCGCCGTATTTCGGCTTCGAGATCCCGGACGAGCCGGGCAAGTACTTCTATGTGTGGCTGGACGCGCCAATCGGTTACATGGCCAGCTTCAAGAACCTGTGCGACCGCACGCCGGAGCTGGACTTCGATGCGTTCTGGGCCAAGGATTCCACCGCCGAGCTGTATCACTTCATCGGCAAGGACATCGTCAACTTCCACGCCCTGTTCTGGCCGGCGATGCTTGAAGGGTCGGGCTACCGCAAGCCAACCGGCATCGCCGTGCACGGCTACCTGACGGTCAACGGCCAGAAGATGTCCAAGTCCCGTGGCACCTTTATCAAGGCGCGCACCTACCTGGACCACCTGTCGCCGGAATACCTGCGCTACTACTACGCCTCCAAGCTGGGCCGTGGCGTCGATGACCTCGACCTGAACCTGGAAGACTTCGTACAGAAGGTCAACTCGGACCTGGTGGGCAAAGTCGTCAACATCGCCAGCCGTTGCGCCGGGTTTATCCATAAGGGTAATGGCGGTTTGTTGGTGGCCGAGAACGCCGCACCGGAACTGACCGAGGCCTTCCTGGCCGCCGCGCCAAGCATTGCCGACGCCTATGAAGCGCGTGACTTTGCCCGCGCGATGCGCGAAATCATGGGCCTGGCCGACCGTGCCAACGCTTGGATCGCCGACAAGGCGCCGTGGTCGCTGAACAAGCAGGAAGGCAAGCAAGCTGAAGTCCAGGCGATCTGCGCCACGGGCGTCAACCTGTTCCGCCAGCTGGTGATCTTCCTCAAGCCGGTGTTGCCATTGCTGGCCGCTGACGCCGAGGCGTTCCTGAATGTCGCGCCGCTGACCTGGAACGACCACGCCACCTTGCTCAGCAACCATCAGTTGAACGAGTTCAAGCCGCTGATGACCCGTATCGACCCCGTCAAGGTGCAGGCGATGACCGATGCTTCGAAAGAAGACCTGGTCGCCAGCCAGACCGACACCGGCGAATCGGCACCGGCCGGCAATGGCGAGTTGGCCAAAGACCCGCTCTCCCCGGAAATCGACTTCGATGCTTTTGCCGCCGTTGACCTGCGCGTTGCGCTGATCATCAAGGCCGAAGCCGTGGAGGGTGCCGACAAGCTGCTGCGCCTGACCCTGGACATCGGTGATGAGCAACGCAACGTGTTCTCCGGGATCAAGAGCGCTTACCCGGACCCGTCCAAGCTCGATGGTCGCCTGACCATGATGATTGCCAACCTCAAGCCACGGAAAATGAAGTTCGGTATTTCCGAAGGCATGGTGATGGCGGCGGGCCCTGGCGGTGAAGAGATCTACCTGTTGAGCCCTGATAGCGGTGCCAAACCGGGTCAACGGATCAAGTAAAACGATGTGGCGCGCAGCCTTGTTGTGGCAAGCAGGCTTATTGTGGCGAGCGGGCTTATTGTGGCGAGCGGGCTTGCCCCGCGTTGGGGCGCGTAGCGGCCCCTAAACCAAGCACCCGGTTCTACCTGTGGAAACCCGGTGGCCTTGGTGGGGCCGCTTCGCAGCCCAACGCGGGGCAAGCCCGCTCGCCACAAAAAAGCCGACACCCACAACCAGCGGGCTCGCCACTACAGGCCCTGTTTGTCTAACCGGCATGCCAATGATCACCCCATGACTCTGATCCAACGTATCGACGCGCTGCTGCCGCAGACCCAATGCGGCAAATGCGGGCACCCTGGCTGCAAGCCTTACGCCGAGGGCATCGCTCAGGGCGAGGCAATCAACAAGTGCCCGCCCGGTGGGCAGGAAACCATCGCCGGCCTTGCGCAGTTGCTGCGCGTGCCAGTGCTGGAACTGGACACCAGCCGAGGCGAGGCTTCCGCCCAGGTCGCCTATATTCGCGAGGCCGAGTGCATCGGCTGCACCAAATGCATCCAGGCTTGCCCGGTGGATGCGATTGTCGGCGCCGCCAAGTTGATGCACACCGTGATCATTGATGAGTGCACCGGGTGCGACCTGTGTGTGGCGCCCTGCCCTGTCGATTGCATTGAGATGCGTCCAGCCACGAGCGTGCTGCCGATTGTTGGCGGCCTGGCTGCCAATGATCAGCAGCGCCATGCGCGTGCCCTCAAGCGCGACCGGGCGCGACGGCGCTATGAGCAACGCAACGCGCGGCTGCAGCGCGAAGATGCACATAAACTCGCCGAGCGCCTGGCGCGAGCCAAACGCCCGGCACCCAGTGTGCCTGTGCACACCGACAGTGTTCAGGCAGCCCAGGATGCAGCGGTCAAGAAAGCCAAAATCACCGTGGCGATGAGTCGCGCCCAGTTGCATAAATCCTTGAAGGCATTTGGTCATCCGCCGACGTTTGAGCAACAGTCGCAGCTGATAGTCCTGCAGCAGCAGTTCGAAGCGGCAGAGCAGGCGCTCAGCGCACTGGAGGCGAACAGTTCGCCTCCACCGCCGACCGCCAAAGATCCTGAACTCAAGCGCGCGAAAATCCAGCTGGCGATGCGCCGCGCCGAATTGAAGAAGGCCCAGGACCGCAATGCTGACGAGCAGCAATTGGCAACCTTGAGTGCCGCGCTGGCCACCGCAGAGCAAACCCTGCATGACGCCGAGGCTGTCAGTGAACAGCCAAGACCTGAGTTGCAGCGTGTGGAAAAACGCCCCATCGACACTCAACTGCGCCAGCTGAAAACCGCCTTGGCTTACGCGCGCGCAGACGTCAGCAGGTTGCAACGCCAACCGCACACCACCGCGGATGAGCTGAAAGCCGCACAACACACGTTGGAGCAAGCGCAGCGCCAAGTGGACGCGCATACCGGCGATTGATCCGAGAGAGGTGCTGCCGGGCAAGGTGGCGATGGTTTATCCTGCAACGCCTGCACTTTTGAAACTACGACGACAGCCTGCAAGGAAACACCCGCCCCATGAACGCCGCAAAACGCCTGGAAATTTTCCGCAGGTTTCACGAAGACAATCCTGAGCCCAAAACCGAACTGGCCTACTCGTCGCCATTCGAGTTGCTGATTGCGGTGATTCTGTCGGCCCAATCCACGGACGTTGGCGTGAACAAGGCCACAGCCAAGCTGTACCCGGTGGCCAATACGCCGGAGGCTATTTACGCACTGGGTGTGGACGGGTTGTCGGAGTACATCAAGACCATCGGTTTGTACAACAGCAAGGCCAAGAATGTCATCGAGACCTGCCGCCTGCTCGTCGAACTGCATGGCAGCGAAGTGCCGCAGACTCGCGAAGCCCTTGAAGCGCTGCCGGGTGTGGGTCGCAAGACGGCCAACGTGGTGCTCAACACGGCGTTTCGGCAACTGACCATGGCGGTGGACACGCATATTTTTCGCGTCAGCAACCGCACCGGCATCGCTCGCGGCAAAAACGTCGTTGAGGTGGAAAAACAGCTGATGAAGTTCGTGCCCAAGCCCTATCTTCTCGATTCCCACCACTGGTTGATCCTTCATGGACGTTACGTCTGCCAGGCCCGCAAGCCTCGCTGCGGGAGCTGCCGTATCGAAGACCTGTGCGAATACAAGGACAAGACGTCCGACGATTGAGCGATCATTGGTTTTCTCGATCAGTCGATTGAAAAAATCTTTTTTACCCGTTCATGGATTATCGTTATAAGGAGCGCCAATGGCAGTCTTAGCCTGGAGTGAACCTTATGAGCACTGGCAAAGAACAACTGGATGTAGAAGACGACCTTGTTGCAGAGTCGGATGACGATGGGGACGCACCTGTTGTAGAGGTGGCCAAGACCAATTTGAGCAAACGCCGCACTATCGATAACCTTCTGGAAGAGCGACGCTTGCAAAAACAACTGGCCGATTACGATTTCGACCTCTGATCAGCCCGTTCACGACCGGAAGCCTCCCTGATGGAGGCTTTTTTTTGCCGACTATTTCTGCGCCCCGCGCTAGACCAGGCCGTTGCGTTGAGCCAACTCGATCAGGTCCACCAGGGACCGGGCATTGAGCTTGAGCAACAGGCGAGTCTTGTAGGTACTGACGGTCTTGTTGCTCAGGAACATGCCGTCGGCGATTTCCTTGTTGGTTTTGCCACGGGCCAACTGCTGCAGCACCATCATTTCGCGCCCCGACAAGCGCTCGACCATGTCCGCTTCGCTGGCGTTGCCCATAGTTGAACGCACGGAGTTGAGCGCCTGGTTGGGGAAATAGCTGTAGCCGGAGAGCACGGCCTTTATCGCGCTCAGCAACTCGGTCAGGTCCTGCTGCTTGCACACGTAGCCCGCCGCTCCCGCCTGCATGCAGCGCATGGAAAAATGCCCGGGCGCCTGGGACGTCAGTACCAACACCTTGAAAGGCGCGGGCTGCTTGGCAGACGCCAGGCGGCAAATAACTTCCAGCCCATCGAGTTTGGGAATCCCGATATCCAGTATGACAATGTCCGGTACATGTTCCCGTGCAAGTTGCAACGCATCGACACCGTTATCAGTCTCGGCAACGACTTCATAACCATGACGCTCCATTAGCATGCGCACAGCAAGACGAATGACGGGATGATCATCCACGATCAGCACTTTATTCATGAGAAAGTCCAATTTCGCTGTTCGAATTATTTAGAGCAAGCACAATAGCGTAGTCGTTTCCTAGTTGGCATAGCATTACCCCCCAAGCAACAGCAAGCAGAGACCCACCCCACAGCGATATAGGAATTAACCTACAAAAAAACATTAACTCGGACAGTTTGGGCTTTACGGAGCCTTTCAGACCTTTCCGGGGACTGACATGTTTTGAGTGAAATAACCGCCGCACAAGGGCTTCAAGGTAAACGTGCCGCACAGGACTTTCAGGAAATACCCATTGCTCATCACCCACAAGCGAATGAGCAGACGCAAAAAAACCGCCTGCATTAGTTCCTTTGAACATATTCATTTACACCCCTGTTTCCTACAGAACTTTCCGCGTCTTACATACTTTTCTTACTTGTGTAGTGAATTTTCTGTAAGACATAGTTCCTAGGCAGGTGTTAAAAATTCATTCAACAACGCAAAAGTTGAATTCGACCTAAAAAAATAAACCCATCAACTTTCATATCCGACAAAACTTAAACATTCCCCTGAGTTTTTAAACATTGTGTTCGGTTCAAGGCCCGCGACTTAATGGGCAGACAAAAAAAATGGCCCCTTAACAGGGGCCATTCTTAACAGCGCAGATCACTCAGAACAGCGTGCGACCCTTGTTGGCAGCAATGCGCATGCGCAGTGCGTTCAACTTGATGAAGCCCGCAGCATCCGCCTGGTTGTAGGCGCCGCCGTCTTCTTCAAAGGTAGCAATGTTGGCGTCGAACAGCGATTCATCGGACTTGCGGCCGGTGACGATCACGTTGCCCTTGTACAGCTTCAGGCGCACAACGCCGTTCACGTGGGCCTGGGAGGCATCGATCATCTGTTGCAGCATCAGACGCTCAGGGCTCCACCAGTAGCCGGTGTAGATCAGGCTGGCGTACTTGGGCATCAGCTCGTCTTTGAGGTGAGCCACTTCACGGTCCAGGGTGATGGACTCGATGGCGCGGTGAGCGCGCAGCATGATGGTGCCGCCTGGGGTTTCGTAGCAGCCACGGGACTTCATGCCCACGTAACGGTTCTCGACGATGTCGAGACGGCCGATACCGTGTTCGCCACCGATACGGTTCAGGGTCGCCAGCACGGTGGCCGGGGTCATTTCGACGCCGTCCAGCGCGACGATGTCGCCGTTGCGGTAGGTCAGTTCCAAGTATTGCGGCTTGTCAGGAGCGTTCTCCGGGGAGACGGTCCATTTCCACATGTCTTCTTCGTGCTCGGTCCAGGTGTCTTCCAGCACGCCGCCTTCATAGGAGATGTGCAGCAGGTTGGCGTCCATCGAGTAGGGGGACTTCTTCTTGCCATGACGCTCGATCGGGATCGCGTGCTTTTCAGCGTAATCCATCAGCTTTTCACGGGACAAAAGGTCCCACTCACGCCACGGAGCAATCACTTTCACGCCTGGTTTGAGCGCGTAGGCGCCCAGTTCGAAGCGCACCTGATCGTTGCCCTTGCCGGTCGCGCCATGGGAAATGGCGTCGGCGCCGGTTTCGTTGGCAATTTCGATCAGGCGTTTGGCGATCAGCGGACGTGCGATGGAAGTACCCAGCAGGTACTCGCCTTCGTAGACTGTGTTGGCGCGAAACATCGGGAAGACGAAATCGCGGACGAATTCTTCGCGCAGGTCGTCAATGTAGATCTCTTTCACGCCCATGGCTTGCGCCTTGGCACGTGCAGGTTCGACCTCTTCGCCCTGACCCAGGTCAGCGGTGAAGGTCACCACTTCACAGTTATAAGTATCCTGCAGCCACTTGAGGATCACCGAAGTGTCCAGGCCGCCGGAATACGCGAGAACGACCTTGTTTACGTCGGCCATGCCATCACTCCACGGGGTTGTACGGAAAGGCGTCGATTCTACCGACCAAAACCGTGAATTTACAGAGGCGCGACAGCAAATGAAGATAAAGCGACAGATTATGTCGAACGGGCGACCAAGGGTCGCACCTTAAGACGTGTGTGCCGGGTTGCTCGGTGCAGTGGCCTGCGGTGCCGGTTTCTCGGGGGCTGCCACGCGTTCCAGCTGGATATTCACGCGGCGATTGCGCGCCCGGTTGGCGGCATTCGTGTTGGGCGCCAGTGGGTAGCTTTCACCGTGAAAACGCATGGTGATCTGCGATTCGGGGATGCCATTGGCCTTGAAGTAGTCTGTGACTGCCAGGGCTCGGCGGCGCGAGACGTCACGGTTGGTCAGGCGATTGCCGCTGTTGTCCGAATGGCCATTCAACTCGATATGGTTGACGGTAGGGTCGGCTTTCATGAACGCCAGAATCACGTCCAGCTTCTTCTTCGCGGCCGCGTCCAGTTCAATACCGCCACCGGGGAAGCCAACTTCGGTCTGTTTGACCTGGTCGTAATTCATCGGCAACAGCTTTGTGGTGCACAGTTGGTAGTCGTTGTAGGCCTTGTTGAACTTGACCGGCAACAGACGAATTTCCGAGTAGCCGCCCTCGCGCCCGTAATGCCGCACGGTCGGGCTACGCCCTTCCAGCAAACCGGTGAACAGCCGCCCGGCCTGGGCCTGGGAGCTGTTGAACAATACGTCGCCACTGCCGACACGCACGGCGCCAAGGTTGATGTCACCACGGCCCGGCTGCCAGGGCGCAGCGGCGGCCAACAAGGTCGCCGAGCCCGCACCCAGCGCGCCGTTGTAGGCTTTCAGGCGAAACGTCGCTTGCTCGCCGGCCCGGCGCACGAACTCACCCGAGCCGAAATCGGTGATCGGTTGGGTGAGTCGGCACTCGAACTGATCGCCTTCCACCTTCCACTCAATATTCTCCAGACGTGTCTGGAACGTGAGGGCCATCGCAGGCAGGCTGGCAAACACACTGAGCAGGGCTAGATAATGCTGGCGCACGGGAGGCTCCACTGGTTTCTACAACACTTCAAAGCGTCATACGTCGTTAAGGCATACCCAGGGATATCGGTAGCGTCCTGCAAAACTTGATAGCGAGTGCCTGCAAGAGTCTTTTCCGGTAGCATTCCCACCAGATTGACCCGCCTGGAATCCCCAATGTCCGACCGCCTGACCCTGCTGCGTCCCGACGACTGGCATATTCATCTTCGCGATGGTGCTGCGTTACCCCAAACTGTGGCCGATGTAGCGCGCACGTTTGGCCGCGCCATCATCATGCCTAACCTGGTACCTCCGGTGCGTAATGCCGCTGAAGCCGACGCCTATCGCCAGCGCATCCTCGCTGCACGGCCGGCCGGCAGCCGATTCGAACCGTTGATGGTGCTCTACCTCACTGATCGCACCCAGCCTGACGAAATTCGCGCCGCCAAAGCGACTGGTTTCGTGCACGCCGCCAAGCTGTACCCGGCCGGCGCGACCACCAACTCCGACTCCGGCGTGACCAGTATCGACAAGATCCTGCCGGCCATCGAAGCCATGGCTGAAGTCGGTATGCCGCTGCTGATTCACGGTGAAGTCACCCGTGGCGATGTCGACGTGTTTGATCGCGAGAAGATCTTCATCGACGAGCATATGCGCCGTGTGGTCGAGCTGTTCCCGACGCTGAAAGTGGTGTTTGAACACATCACCACCGCCGACGCCGTGCAGTTTGTGACCGAGGCTTCGGCCAATGTCGGTGCGACCATCACCGCGCATCACCTGCTCTACAACCGCAACCACATGCTGGTGGGCGGGATTCGGCCGCACTTCTATTGCCTGCCGATCCTCAAGCGCAACACTCACCAAGTGGCCTTGCTGGACGCCGCGACCAGCGGCAGCCCGAAGTTCTTCCTCGGCACCGACTCCGCGCCGCATGCCCAACACGCCAAAGAAGCCGCGTGTGGCTGTGCCGGTTGCTACACCGCGTATGCGGCGATCGAGCTGTACGCCGAAGCGTTCGAACAGCGCAATGCCCTGGACAAACTTGAAGGCTTCGCCAGCCTCAATGGCCCGCGTTTCTACGGCCTGCCGGCGAATACCGACCGCATTACCCTGGTTCGTGAAGACTGGACCGCCCCTGTCAGCCTGCCGTTTGGCGAGCTGACTGTTATCCCGCTGCGCGCCGGTGAAACACTGCGCTGGCGCCTGCTGGAGGAAAGCAAGTGAGTGAAGACCATTACGATGACGAACACGAGCACAGTGGTGGCGGTTCCCGTCACCCGATGGCCGAGCGGTTTCGCGGCTATCTGCCGGTGGTCATCGACGTAGAAACCGGCGGCTTCAACTGCGCTACCGACGCCTTGCTGGAAATTGCCGCGACCACCATCGGCATGGACGAGCAGGGTTTCGTGTTTCCGGAGCACACCCACTTCTTTCGTGTCGAGCCGTTCGAAGGCGCGAACATTGAAGCAGCCGCTTTGGAGTTCACCGGGATCAAGCTCGACCACCCGCTGCGCATGGCGGTGAGTGAAGAAGCGGCGCTGACCGATATCTTCCGCGGTGTGCGCAAGGCGTTGAAGGCCAATGGCTGCAAACGCGCGATCCTGGTCGGCCACAACAGCAGCTTCGACTTGGGCTTCCTGAATGCTGCCGTGACGCGGTTGGACATGAAGCGCAACCCGTTTCACCCGTTCTCCAGCTTCGACACTGCTACCCTCGCGGGCCTGGCGTATGGCCAGACCGTACTGGCGAAAGCCTGTCAGGCAGCCGGTATCGACTTTGACGGGCGTGAAGCCCACTCGGCTCGCTACGACACCGAGAAGACGGCCGAGCTGTTCTGCGGCATCGTCAACCGCTGGAAGCAGATGGGCGGCTGGGAAGACTTCAACGACTGAGGCTTGCCCGAGCGCTGTTGTGGCGAGCGGGCTTACTGTGGCGAGCGGGCTCGCCCCGCGTTGGGCTGCGCAGCGGCCCCAGAACCAGGCAACGCGGTTCGCCAGATGAATCGCGGCGGTCTAATTGGGGCTGCTTCGCAGCCCAACGCGGGGCAAGCCCGCTCGCCACAACATACTCACTCACCACAACATACCCACTCGCCACAACAGCCCTCCAGCCACTGAACACCAGTGGCCACAGGGTCATTTCCCGCGCATAAAAAAACCGGCCTTCTCAGGCCGGTTTTTTTGCTTCGAACGTGGCTTACAGCTTGCCGGCGTTCTCGGTCAGGTAAGCCGCAACACCTTCGGTGGAAGCGGTCATGCCTTTGTCGCCTTTTTTCCAGTTGGCAGGGCAAACTTCGCCGTGCTCTTCGTGGAATTGCAGCGCGTCGACCAGACGGATCAGCTCTTCCATGTTACGGCCCAGCGGCAGGTCGTTGATGATCTGCGAGCGCACAACGCCCTTGTCGTCGATCAGGAACGCGCCACGGAAAGCCACGCCGCCTTCGGATTCAACGTCGTAGGCTTTGGCGATGTCGTGCTTCATGTCGGCAGCCATGGTGTATTTGACTTTGCCGATGCCGCCATCATTGATGGCGGTGTTGCGCCAGGCGTTGTGAGTGAAATGGGAGTCGATGGAAACGGCTACCACTTCAACGTTGCGCGCCTTGAAATCGTCCATGCGGTGGTCCAGAGCGATCAGCTCCGACGGGCAGACGAAGGTGAAGTCCAGCGGGTAGAAGAACACCAGGCCGTATTTGCCTTTGATGGCTTCAGACAGTTTGAAGCTGTCTACGATTTCGCCATTGCCGAGGACGGCAGGTACGTCGAAATCCGGGGCTTGTTTGCCGACGAGTACGCTCATTGGTTATCTCCTGATGCAGGGGTGACGATTGAAGTAAAAGGACCGGCCCAGTCTGACGAGCATAAGCGACAGCCCTGTGACGCGGTCACGCTTCGTGAAGACCGACCATCATACACTGAAAAAACCGTTCGTCAGTGGGTGGCCAGGCCAGGGCAATACCCTATGAAACTACTTTGACAATCATTCTCGTTAACATTAAGATCCATCGCACTTAAGCCTTAAACCCGCGATGGTTCTCCCTTATGTATGTCTGCCTCTGCACTGGCGTCACCGACGGACAAATCCGCGAAGCAATCTACGAAGGTTGCTGCAGCTACAAGGAAGTACGTGAAACCACCGGCGTTGCCAGCCAGTGCGGTAAATGTGCTTGCCTCGCCAAGCAAGTGGTACGGGAAACCCTGACGCAGCTGCAAACCGCTCAGTCAGCGCTGCCCTACTCAGCAGAATTTACACACGCTTAAATAGCGTGTTTTGAAGAACCGGACTTAGTGTCCGGTTTTTTTATGCCCGTAATTCAATTAGTTAGCGTCAAGACGCGGAACACAAACATTCTTATTCCGATTAATTTTCATTTATTATTCAATAACTTAGGTTTGACACTAGGGATTTCGCCGCTCAAACTCCGCCTTATATACAGCTATTACAGGGCAGGACCCCAGTCATGAAAGGCGACATCTCAGTCATCCAGCAACTCAATAAAATCCTTGCCAATGAACTGGTCGCGATTAATCAGTACTTTCTGCATGCACGCATGTATGACGATTGGGGCCTGGAAAAGCTCGGCAAGCGTGAATACAAAGAATCCATCAAGGCCATGAAAGACGCGGACGCGCTGATCAAGCGCATCCTGTTCCTGGAAGGCCTGCCGAACGTGCAGGATCTGGGCAAGCTGAACATCGGCGAGCACACCCAGGAAATGATCATCAGCGACCTGAAGTTCGAACAGAAAAGCCACAGCGACCTCAAGGCCGCCATTGCACACTGCGAAACCAAGGGCGATTTCGGCAGCCGTGAACTGCTCGAAGACATTCTGGAAGACCAGGAAGAACACATCGACTGGCTGGAAACCCAGCTGGGCCTGATCGACAAAGTCAGTCTGGAAAACTACCTGCAATCGCAGATGGGTGAATAACCCGTAGCCAACAGGCCATAAAAAAGCCCCGCTCTCTTTCGAGAAGCGGGGCTTTTTATTGACTGACGCATTGCAGACGCCGGCTCGCCGACGCCTGCAGGATTACGCGTCGGTCTTGGCGGCGGCGTTTGCCGCGGCTTCTTTGATCAGCGCTTGCAGCGAACCATCCGCAGCCATCTCAGTGATGATGTCACTGCCGCCGACCAGCTCACCGGCTACCCACAATTGTGGGAACGTTGGCCAGTTGGCGTACTTCGGCAGGTTGGCGCGGATTTCAGGGTTTTGCAGGATATCCACGTAGGCGAATTTCTCGCCGCACTGCATGATGGCCTGGGAAGCCTTCGCGGAGAAACCGCACTGAGGAGCGTTTGGCGCGCCCTTCATGTAAAGCAGAATGGTGTTGTTGGCAATCTGCTCTTTGATCGTTTCGATGATATCCATGGAACACCTCGGCTGGAACTTTGCGACTCACAGGTCGGCACGGTGGCGCATTGTAACGCAAAATTCCAGCCCGGTGGTCGGGCGCCTCAGGCAGCCGCTACCTGCACCGGCACACCGTTGAGCGCAGCGTTGCCGGATAACTCGTCCAACTGCCGCTCGTCGGTGAGGTCATTCGCACTCGCCCCTGGCTGCCCGCTAGCGATGCTCATCTGCACGCCTGGGCGTCCATGCCCCCAGCCATGAGGCAGGCTGACCACGCCGGGCATCATGTCCAGGCTGGCCACCACTTCCACTTCGATCATGCCGATGCGCGAACTGACGCGCACCCGCTGACCATCGCGCAATTGCCGACTGGCCAAGTCATCAGGGTGCATATGCAACTGGTGCCGAGGCTTGCCCTTCACCAGACGGTGATAGTTATGCATCCACGAGTTATTGCTGCGCACATGACGACGGCCAATCAGCAGGAGTTCGTCCACCACCGGCACAGGGTGCGCCGCGAACCGCACCAAATCAGCAAGGATCACCGCCGGCGCCGCCTGCACCTGGCCGTTGGCAGTCTTCAAGCGCGTGGCGAGATTGGGCTTGAGCGGCCCCAGATCCACGCCGTGCGGATGGTCCGCCAGCATCGCCACCGATAGTTTGTGATCAGAGGCGTCACCGTAAGCCCCGGCACGCAAACCAAAGTCAATCATCTGCGCCGGCGCCATGGTCGGTTTGAGCGCCACGCCTGTCTGCGCCGCAAAGGCCTTGGCCAGGCCGACAAAGATTTCCCAGTCGTGCAGCGCGCCTGCGGGCTTGGGCAGGATTGCGCGGTTGAACCGAGTGACGTTGCGCACGGCGAACATATTGAAGGTGGTGTCGTAGTGATCGTTTTCCAGCGCCGACGTGGACGGCAGGATCAGGTCGGCGTATCGCGTGGTCTCGTTGATATAGAGGTCGATGCTGACCATAAACTCAAGCCCGTCCAGTGCCTGCTCCAACTGGCGACCGTTTGGCGTCGACAACACCGGGTTGCCGGCCACGGTCACCAAGGCGCGGATCTGACCTTCGCCTTCGGTGAGCATTTCTTCTGCCAAGGCGGACACCGGCAACTCACCGCCATATTCCGGGCGTCCGGACACGCGACTCTGCCAGCGATTGAAATGCCCGCCACCGGTTGACGCCACCAGGTCCACGGCCGGCGAGCTGCACAAGGCGCCGCCGACACGGTCCAGATTGCCGGTCACCAGATTGATCAATTGCACCAGCCAATGGCACAGCGTACCGAAGGCCTGGGTGGACACGCCCATGCGCCCGTAACACACCGCCTTGTCCGCTGCGGCAAAGTCCCGCGCCAGCTGGCGGATCTGTTCGGCAGGCACTGCGCATTGGCGGCTCATGGCTTCAGCGGTGAACCCGGTAATCGCGCGGCGCACGTCTTCAAGGCCTTCGACCGGCAAGTGGCTTTCACGCGTCAGGTTCTCGGTAAACAAGGTGTTGAGCAAGCCGAACAACAGCGCCGCATCGCCACCAGGGCGCACGAACAGATGCTGATCGGCGATCGCCGCCGTCTCGCTGCGGCGTGGATCAACCACCACCACACTGCCGCCCCGCGCCTGGATGGCCTTGAGGCGCTTCTCTACGTCAGGCACGGTCATGATGCTGCCGTTGGACGCCAGCGGGTTGCCGCCCAGGATCAGCATGAAATCGGTGTGATCGATATCCGGAATCGGCAGCAGCAGGCCGTGGCCGTACATGAGATGACTGGTGAGGTGATGTGGCAGCTGGTCCACCGAGGTCGCGGAAAACCGATTGCGCGTCTTGAGCTGCCCAAGGAAGTAGTTGCTGTGGGTCATCAGCCCATAGTTGTGCACGCTGGGGTTGCCCTGGTACACCGCCACCGCATTCTGCCCGTGCCGGGCCTGGATGCCCGCCAGGCGCTCAGCGACCAGCGTGAACGCCTCGTCCCATGGGATCGGCTGCCATTCGCTGCCCACACGTAACATGGGCTGGTGCAGGCGGTCCGGGTCGTTCTGAATGTCCTGCAACGCCACGGCCTTGGGGCAGATGTGCCCACGGCTGAAGGTGTCCAGCGGGTCACCCTTGATCGAGGTGATCGCCAGGCTGCCGTCGTCGGCTTGGGTGGTTTCCAGGGTCAGGCCGCAGATGGCTTCACACAGATGGCAGGCACGGTGGTGGAGAGTCTTGGTCATGGCCAGTCTCTTTATTGGGCTTTGGCCCAACTATGGCCCCTCACCTGAGCGCGCACCAGTAAGGTTCGCCCCGTGAATCGACAGGCATCAGGCCAGACCATGAGCAAATGTTTCAAAACCTTGCGAAGAGCCACCGAAACTGACGCAGCCTGGCCTGCGCCCGCCCCCACGCATTGCAAAAGGTCTCAGCGCCAGTGTACAAATGGCCCGCTGCTGTCAGGAATCAGTCTTCAAAAGCGCTTCAGCGCCCTTCTTGAACACCCTTAAAAACCGTAGCCCTATTGGTAAGACGCGACATTTAATTATAAGATCGCGCCTTCCCCCATTTCGTCGCCCCGTGCGGCTTTCGCCGCAGGTCTCGCCCGTTGTCACAATAAACAAGGCTTTGAGTATCTGCGGTCTGTTGCAAAAAGGTAGTTAATGATGAGCGCAAGGCACTTTCTCTCCCTGATGGATTGCACGCCCGAAGAGCTGGTCAGCGTGATCCGTCGAGGCATTGAGCTTAAAGACCTGCGTAACCGCGGCGTACTGTTCGAGCCTTTGAAAAACCGTGTGCTCGGGATGATTTTCGAGAAGTCGTCGACCCGCACCCGCGTGTCGTTCGAAGCCGGCATGATCCAGCTGGGTGGCCAAGCCATCTTTCTGTCTTCGCGCGATACCCAACTGGGCCGCGGCGAGCCGATTGCCGACGCTGCGCGCGTAATGTCGCGCATGCTCGATGCGGTGATGATCCGTACCTTCGCGCACAGCACCGTGACCGAATTTTCCGCCAACTCCCGGGTGCCGGTGATCAACGGCCTGTCCGATGACCTGCACCCCTGCCAGTTGCTGGCCGACATGCAAACCTTCCTTGAGCACCGCGGTTCGATTCAGGGCAAGACCGTGGCCTGGATCGGCGACGGCAACAACATGTGCAACAGCTATATAGAAGCGGCGATCCAGTTCGACTTCCAGCTGCGCGTTGCCTGCCCGGAAGGCTACGAGCCTGATGCACGTTTCCTGGCTCAAGCCGGCGACCGTGTCACCGTCGTGCGCGACCCGCGTGACGCGGTGATCGGCGCGCACCTGGTGAGCACCGACGTGTGGACCTCCATGGGTCAGGAAGAAGAAACCGCCAAGCGCCTGGCCCTGTTCGCACCGTACCAAGTGACCCGCGCCCTGCTCGACCTGGCCGCACCGGACGTGCTGTTCATGCACTGCCTGCCCGCCCACCGTGGCGAAGAAATCAGCCTTGACCTGCTCGACGATGAGCGTTCGGTCGCGTGGGACCAGGCCGAAAACCGCTTGCACGCCCAGAAAGCGTTGCTTGAATTTCTTGTCCCGCCGTCGTACCACCACGCATGAGCCAGCCATTACTGCTGAACCTGCGCAATCTGGCATGCGGCTATCAAGACCAACGCGTGGTGCAGAACCTCAACCTGCACCTCAACGCCGGCGACATCGGCTGCCTGCTCGGCTCATCCGGTTGCGGCAAAACCACGACCTTGCGCGCGATTGCCGGGTTTGAACCGGTGCACGAAGGTGAAATCAGCCTGGCCGGCGACGTGATCTCCAGCGCCGGCTTCACCCTCGCGCCGGAGAAACGCCGGATCGGCATGGTGTTCCAGGACTACGCACTGTTCCCGCACTTGAGCGTGGCCGACAACATCGCCTTCGGCATTCGCAAGCACCCGCAAAAAGACCGCGTGGTTGCCGAGTTGCTCGAACTGGTCAACCTGAAGAACCTGGGCAAGCGTTTTCCCCACGAGCTTTCCGGCGGTCAGCAACAACGCGTCGCCCTCGCCCGCGCCCTGGCGCCGGAGCCGCAACTGTTGCTGCTCGATGAGCCGTTCTCCAACCTCGACGGCGAACTGCGGCGCAAGCTCAGCCACGAGGTGCGCGACATTCTCAAGACACGCGGCACCAGTGCGATTCTGGTCACCCATGATCAGGAAGAAGCCTTCGCCGTGAGCGATCAGGTCGGCGTGTTCAAAGAAGGCCGCCTTGAGCAGTGGGACACGCCCTACAACCTCTATCACGAACCGCAGACGCCGTATGTCGCGAGCTTTATCGGCCAGGGTTATTTCATCCGTGGCCAGTTGAGCTCGCCGGAATCGGTCAGCACCGAACTCGGCGACCTGCGCGGTAACCGTGCCTACACGTGGCCCACGGGCGGCGCGGTGGATGTATTGCTGCGCCCGGATGACATCGTTTATGCACCGGACAGCGCGTTGAAAGCGCGGATTGTCGGCAAGACGTTCCTCGGCGCCTCGACCTTGTACCGCCTGCAATTGCCGACCGGTGCACAGTTGGAGTCGATTTTCCCAAGCCATGCGGATCATCAAGTGGGTGCGGATGTAGGGATTCGTGTGGCGGCTGAACATCTGGTGTTGTTCCAGGCGTCAGGCAGCGTTGCGGCGCAGGTTGCGCAGTCCGAGTCCGGGGTAAGGCGTTACAGCCCCGTTAACTGACGAAACCGACTCAACAGGTGGAAGCTGGCTTCTGTGGGAGCTGGCTTGCCTGCGACAGCATCACCTCGGTCTGACTGAAAGACCGAGGCGCTTGCATCGCGGGCAAGCCCGACGCCCACAGTGGCGTCATGCTCTTCAACAGTGAAATTCAGGCCCGGCCAATCGGCGCAAATGTGGCCTGGGTATGCTCAGCCAACACCGTCGCCGGCAGTTCAACTTCCAATCCCCGCCTCCCGGCACTGACAAAAATCGTTGCGAACGGCTGCGCCGTCACGTCGATAAATGTGCGCAAACGCTTTTTCTGTCCCAACGGGCTGATGCCGCCCAACAGGTAACCGGTGGAGCGTTGCGCCGCTGCGGGGTCGGCCATTTCGACCTTTTTCACCCCGGCCGCATGGGCGAGCGCCTTTAAATCCAGACTTCCGACGACCGGCACCACCGCCACCAACAATTCCCCTTTCTCACTGCTGGCCAGCAAGGTCTTGAACACCTGCGCGGGGTCGAGCCCCAACTTTTCCGCAGCCTCCAGCCCATAGGAGGCTGCCTTGGGATCATGTTCGTAACTGTGGATATGATGTTCGGCACGAACTTTTTTCAACAGGTCCAGTGCGGGGGTCATGGCTACTCCGGGCGTGGAAAACAGAGGGCCAATTCTAGGCCAAGCCCGAACAAAACGCTCTAGTGCGCCACTCCCGCAGGCGTACTGGTAGACGCAAGCGTGATCATTCATCAGACCAATAGTTCGAAAATGACCGATGGTTCACTTTCGACCTTTGACAGCCGTCATTCTTGTCTATATTTTTTCGTTTCCGAATACTGTAGGAATAGCACCTGCGGTACTCCAGCAATAAGCCATGGCCTGGATGGGGATCCTCGCCAAGGTGAAAATCGCGCAACAGCCCGTTGAGGCCGCGCGCCAAACAAGAACAACAATCGAGGTTTGCCATGACAACTGCTCTTCAACAGCCTTCACTTTCGAGCCAATGCATGGCCGAATTCCTGGGGACTGCGCTTCTGATCTTCTTCGGTACAGGATGTGTCGCTGCGCTCAAGGTCGCGGGTGCCAGCTTTGGGTTGTGGGAAATCAGTATCATCTGGGGGGTCGGCGTCAGCATGGCGATCTACCTGAGCGCCGGTATTTCCGGGGCTCACCTCAATCCGGCGGTGAGTATCGCCCTGTGCATTTTTGCCGATTTCGAAAAGCGCAAACTGCCCTTCTATATCCTCGCCCAGGTCGCCGGCGCCTTTTGCTCCGCCGCGCTGGTGTACACGCTGTACAGCAATCTCTTTTTCGATTACGAACAAACCCACCACATGGTTCGCGGCTCCCAGGCCAGCCTGGAGCTGGCGTCGGTGTTCTCCACCTACCCGCATGCCCTGCTGAGCACAGCCCAGGCGTTTCTGGTGGAAATGGTCATCACCGCCATCCTGATGGGCGTGATCATGGCCCTTACCGACGACAACAACGGCCTGCCACGCGGCCCGTTGGCCCCGCTGCTGATCGGTCTGCTGATCGCCGTGATTGGCAGTGCCATGGGCCCACTGACCGGCTTTGCGATGAACCCGGCGCGGGATTTCGGGCCCAAGCTGATGACCTTTTTCGCCGGCTGGGGTGAAATTGCCTTTACGGGCGGCCGCGATATCCCTTACTTCCTGGTTCCGATTTTCGCGCCGATTGTCGGCGCCTGCCTCGGCGCTGCGGCCTATCGCGGGCTGATTGCCCGCCATCTGCCGAGCGCCGCACCTGCTATAGATGAAACACCTGACACGGCTGTCAACGGCAAGACGCGTATTTCCTGATAGCGCCAGCCTGGTCCCACTGCCCTTTTGCGGCCCAGGCTGATTCCTTACTCTCTTATTTTCCGTCCAAGGCAATCGACATGACCGACATTCAGAATAAGAACTACATCATTGCCCTAGATCAGGGCACCACTAGTTCGCGGGCGATCATCTTTGACCGTGACGCCAACGTGGTCTGCACCGCCCAGCGCGAATTCACTCAGCATTACCCGCAAGCCGGCTGGGTCGAACATGACCCGATGGAAATTTTCGCCACCCAAAGCGCGGTGATGGTCGAGGCCCTGGCACAAGCCGGCCTGCACCATGACCAGGTCGCTGCCATCGGTATCACCAACCAGCGTGAAACCACCGTGGTCTGGGACAAGATCACCGGCCGCCCGATCTACAACGCGATCGTCTGGCAGTGCCGGCGCAGCACCGAGATCTGCCAGCAGCTCAAGCGTGATGGCCACGAGCAATACATCAACGACACCACCGGTCTGGTCACCGACCCGTACTTCTCCGGTACCAAGCTCAAGTGGATCCTCGACAACGTCGAAGGCAGCCGTGAGCGTGCGCGCAATGGCGAGCTGCTGTTCGGCACCATCGACAGCTGGCTGATCTGGAAATTTACCGGCGGCAAAACCCACGTTACCGATTACACCAACGCCTCGCGCACCATGCTCTTCAACATCCACACCCTGGAGTGGGATGCGAAGATGCTGGAGATTCTCGACGTACCGCGCGAAATGCTGCCGGAAGTGAAATCCTCGTCGGAAATCTACGGCCGTACCAAAAGCGGCATCGCCATCGGCGGCATCGCCGGTGACCAGCAAGCGGCCCTGTTCGGCCAGATGTGCGTAGAAGCGGGTCAGGCCAAGAACACCTACGGCACCGGCTGCTTCCTGCTGATGAACACCGGCGACAAGGCCGTCAAATCCCAACACGGCATGCTCACCACCATCGCCTGCGGCCCCCGCGGCGAAGTGGCCTACGCCCTGGAAGGCGCGGTATTCAACGGCGGTTCCACCGTACAGTGGCTGCGTGACGAGCTGAAAATCATCGCCGATGCTACCGACACCGAATACTTCGCCGGCAAGGTCAAAGACAGCAACGGCGTGTACCTGGTCCCGGCCTTTACCGGTCTGGGCGCTCCGTACTGGGACCCGTATGCGCGTGGCGCGCTGTTCGGCCTGACCCGTGGCGTACGGGTTGATCACATTATTCGTGCAGCCCTGGAGTCGATTGCCTACCAGACCCGCGACGTATTGGACGCCATGCAACAGGACTCCGGCGAACGCCTCAAAGCCCTGCGTGTGGACGGCGGCGCAGTCGCCAACAACTTCCTGATGCAGTTCCAGGCCGACATTCTCGGCACTCGGGTCGAGCGCCCGCAAATGCGTGAGACCACCGCCCTCGGCGCCGCTTACCTGGCCGGCCTGGCCTGTGGTTTCTGGGGCAGCCTGGACGAGTTGCGCGGCAAGGCCGTGATCGAGCGAGAGTTCGAACCCACGCTGGACGAAGCCGCCAAAGAGAAACTCTACGCCGGCTGGCAGAAAGCGGTGAGCCGTACCCGCGATTGGGAACCGCACGAAGGCGCTGAATAAGCCAAGCGCCGGACCCACATAGGGTTGTAACTGGCGGGGAGCGGCGTGCTGCGTCATCATGGGCCACTTTTGTATGGCAGCCCAAAGGACGCCCCATGAATCTGCCTCCCCGCCAGCAACAAATCCTCGAACTGGTCCGCGAACGCGGCTATGTCAGTATCGAGGAGATGGCGCAGCTATTTGTTGTCACCCCGCAAACCATCCGCCGCGATATCAACCAACTGGCGGACGCCAATCTGCTGCGCCGCTACCACGGCGGCGCGGCCTATGACTCCAGTGTCGAGAACACCGCGTACGCCATGCGTGCCGACCAGATGCGCGATGAGAAACAACGCATCAGCGAAGCCATTGCCGCACAAATTCCTGATCATGCCTCGCTGTTCATCAATATCGGTACCACCACCGAATCGATCGCGCGTGCGCTGCTCAATCACAATCACCTGAAAATCATCACCAACAACCTCAACGTCGCCACCATGCTCAGTGCCAAGGACGACTTCGACGTGCTGTTGACCGGCGGCAATGTGCGCCGTGACGGCGGTGTGGTCGGTCAGGCGAGCGTCGATTTCATCAACCAGTTCAAGGTCGACTTTGCACTGGTAGGCATCAGCGGCATCGATGAAGACGGCAGCTTGCTCGACTTTGATTATCAGGAAGTGCGGGTTTCCCAGGCGATCATTGCCAATGCACGCCAGGTGATTTTGGCCGCCGACTCGAGCAAGTTCGGGCGCAATGCCATGATTCGTTTGGGGCCGATCAGCCTGGTGGACTGTTTGGTGACCGATCAACAGCCGGTGCCAGCGTTGGTGCAGTTGTTGAACCAGCACAAGGTTCGGCTGGAAGTCGTTTAGCGCCGTTACCGGCGCCATCGGGGGCAAGCCCCCTCCCACATTGGAATGCGATCAACCTGTGGGAGGGGGCTCGCCCCCGATGGCGATCTATCTGACACCCTCATGTTCACAAATTTTCCTTTTCCAGCCCTTTGATGAGTTTTTTCAATCGAAGTCGGCTGGCTGCGCGCGCGTTTATCAGCTACTATTTTCGCAAATGAACATTAATGTTCGAATTCCAAGACGAAAAGATCGCGAGGCTAGCCGATGAACCCTTCCACCTTGCCTGCCCCACCGCTTGCCGAAGTCTATGACGTTGCCGTAATTGGTGGCGGGATCAATGGCGTCGGCATCGCAGCAGACGCAGCCGGTCGCGGTTTGTCGGTATTCCTTTGCGAAAAAGACGACTTGGCCAGCCACACGTCATCGGCCAGCAGCAAGCTGATCCACGGTGGCCTGCGTTATCTCGAACATTACGAATTCCGCCTGGTGCGCGAAGCACTGGCCGAACGCGAAGTGCTGCTGGCCAAGGCCCCGCATATCGTCAAGCAAATGCGTTTCGTGTTGCCGCACCGCCCGCACCTGCGCCCGGCGTGGATGATCCGTGCTGGCCTGTTCCTGTACGACCACTTGGGCAAGCGTGAAAAGCTCGCCGGTTCCAAGAGCCTCAAATTCGGCCCTGACAGCCCGCTGAAAAGCGAAATCACCAAAGGCTTCGAATACTCCGACTGCTGGGTCGATGACGCCCGCCTGGTGGTGTTGAACGCCATGGCCGCCCGCGAAAAAGGCGCGCATATCCACACCCAGACCCGTTGCATCAGCGCGCACCGCAACAACGGCATGTGGGAAATGAACATGGAACGCGCCGATGGCAGCCTGTTCTCGATCCGTGCCCGCGCCCTCGTGAACGCCGCCGGCCCATGGGTCGCCAAGTTCATCAAGGAAGACCTGAAGCTGGATTCGCCTTACGGCATCCGCTTGATCCAGGGCAGCCACCTGATCGTGCCGAAACTGTACGAAGGCGCCCACGCGCACATTCTGCAGAACGAGGACCAGCGCATTGTCTTCACCATTCCGTACCTCAACCACCTGACCATCATCGGCACCACCGACCGTGAATACACCGGCGACCCGGCGAAAGTAGCGATTACCGAAGGTGAAACCGACTACATGCTTAAGGTGGTAAATGCCCACTTCAAGAAGCAGCTGAGCCGCGACGACATCGTCCACACCTACTCCGGCGTGCGCCCGCTGTGCAACGACGAGTCGGATAACCCGTCGGCCATCACACGCGATTACACCTTGTCGCTGTCTGGCGGCACTGGCGAGGCGCCAATCCTGTCGGTGTTTGGCGGCAAGCTCACCACCTACCGCAAACTCGCCGAGTCGGCGATGGCTCAGCTGGCGCCGTTCTTCACACAGATGCGTCCAAGCTGGACGGCCACGGCCAGCCTGCCGGGCGGCGAGAACATGACCACGCCAGAAGCGCTGGCCGAGGCCATTCGCGCCAAGTTCAACTGGGTGCCGGCCGAGATCGCGCGTCGTTGGTCCACCACTTATGGCAGCCGCACCTGGCGCTTGCTCGAAGGTGTGCAGTCACTGGCTGACCTGGGCGATCACCTGGGTGGCGGCCTGTACACCCGCGAAATCGATTACCTGTGCGCCGAGGAATGGGCCACGCAAGCGCAGGACGTGCTGTGGCGCCGTACCAAGCTCGGGCTGTTCACCACCCCAGAGGAACAGGCCAACGTGCAGCGTTACCTGTCCAAGGTCGAGCAGAACCGCGCGAAGATCGAAGCGGCCTGATCAGTCCGTTGTGAAAAGCCCCTGCGCCGAAAGGTCCAGGGGCTTTTTTTATGCCTGCAGCGCCTGGCGCTGATACCGCAGGCCCATGTCACGAATCCCGCCGAGAGTGGAGCCCAGCAACACCGGATAAGCCGCCTGCAAAAAACCCGGTGTTGCCGTTGCCAGCGCGCGCTCCAGCCACAGGCAGGCCTGGCGCTCATCGCCGGTTTCGGCCAGCTCGGCAGCGTGGTTGTATTGCCCGCGAAAATCGCCCGCCTCGGCTGAGCGCTGATACCACTGCCGCGCCAGTTGCACATCCCTGGGCACCACGACGCCCTCATGGTGGAACCGCCCCAGCAGGTTCATCGATTTGGCGTGCCCTTTGGCCGCCGCCTGCACGAACAACTCATACGCTGCGACAAGGTCGCGCTCCACACCGCGACCGCGCGTCAGCAACTGGCCGTAGTTATACAGCCCCCAATCCAGCCCAAGGTCGCCAGCTTTGCGGTAATGCACGGCGGCGTCCGGCAGGTCGATTTCGCAACCCCAGCCATTTTCCAGGCAGCGCCCGATCATGTTGATCGCCATCGGGTGGCCCTGACGTGCGCCGATGCGAAACCAGCTCAGTGCCAACGCTTCGTCCTTTTGTATGCCCCGACCATCCAGCAGCAACTGACCCAAGATCGCCTGCGCATCGGCATCACCCAGTAGCGCAGCCTGCATCACCCAACGCGCATACGCGCGCGGGTTATCACCGATTTCACCCGATTCATTGCCTGGTCGCGTGCTCTGCATGCTCGTCTGCACTCTCTCAAACTGACAAAAATTTCATGAATCATCCTGTTACAAAGTATTACATTTGAGATCGTTTATCAATTACGATCACCTCTCAATTCCAACAACACGAGACTATTCAATGGCTACCGGGATCAGTTCTGCCCCCCATTCATCGCGGCATTTGCTCGCGTCGGCGGTGGGCTTGGCAGTGGCTGCGCAAGGAGGATTCAGCTATGCAGCGCAGACTGCAGATGACGGCACAGGTGTAATTGAGCTCGGCGCGACAAGTATCGAAGGTCAGGCCCCAAGCCAGAGCGCTTACAACCCCGTAGCGCCTTCCTCCCCCAAGTACACCGAGGCGCTGCGTGATACACCGCAGACGATTACCGTGGTGCCCAAGGAAGTCATTCATGATCAAAACCTGCTGACCCTGCGCGACGTGCTCAGCACCGTGCCGGGCATTACCTTCGGAGCCGGCGAAGGCGGCAGCGGTTACGGCGACAGCATCAACCTGCGCGGTTTCTCGGCCAGCGGCGACATCTACGTCGACGGCGTGCGCGACAGCGCGCAATACAGCCGCACCGACCCGTTCAACCTGGAACAGGTCGAAGTCGTCAGCGGCGCAAGTTCGGTGTATTCAGGTTCCGGCGCGGTCGGTGGCACCATCAACCTGGTGTCCAAGCAGCCGGAATTACACGACAAAACCACGATCAGCGCCGGCATCGGCACCGATAACTACAAGCGCACCACGCTGGACACCAATCAGCAACTCAACGACACCACCGCGTTCCGGCTCAACCTGATGGCGCATGGTAACGATGTGCCGGGCCGCGATTATGAAGATTACTCGCGCTGGGGCATTGCGCCCTCCATCGCCTTTGGCCTGGGCACGCCGACGCGCGTTACCGTCAGTTATGAACACCAGAAAGATGACAACACGCCGCAGTACGGCATCCCCATCTACAACGGCAAACCGATGCCGGGTGTGGGCTGGAGCGACTACTACGGTTACCACAACATCAATGACCAGCAGATCACCTCGGACGCGTTCAGCCTGAAACTTGAACACGACTTCAACGACGCCGTGTCAGTGCGCAACTTCACCCGCGTCGAGCGCGTGCGCCAGGACCTGCGCGCCTCCGGCCCCGAAGGTGCCCAGGCCGGCTGCCTGGCCAGCGGCACCCAGATAACGGGCGCGCCCTGCGCCGCCGGCCTCAAGCCTGGCTATTTCCAGCCAAGCGGCGGTTCGCTGGGCAACGAGCGCAACACCCAGAACAAAATGTTCACCAACCAGACTGACGTAACCAGTCACTTCAGCACGGGCTTCATCGACCACACACTGGTGACAGGCATCGCCATCAGCCGCGAGGAATACGAGGCGGATACCGGCAAATGGCTGACCAACAGCAACGGCAGCACGATCGTTCCGCCGCCGGTCAGCTTCAGCGACCCCAACTCGGACTGGACCGGCCCCGTCAACTTCACCCGTGCGGCCCACGTCGACGGTGCGCTGAACAACCGCGCCGCCTACGCCTTCGACACGCTCAAACTCAACCCGCAATGGGAAATCAACGGCGGTTTGCGTTACGAGCACAACGCCGGCAGCTCGGTCACCAATGCCTACTCCAGCACCGGCGTGGAAACGCCCGGCGTTCGCTACGGCCAAGCGGACGACCTGACGTCCTATCGCCTGGCACTGGTGTACAAACCGGTGGAAAACGGCAGTTTCTACATCGCCTACGGCAACAGCAAGACGCCGTCGCAAGCCAGCGTCAATGGTGGCTGCTTCACCCCGGCCAAAACGTCCAGCGCGCCCACCAACAACTGCAACGTTGCCCCGGAAACCGCCGTCAGCTATGAGATCGGCACCAAGTGGGACTTCCTCGACAATGCCTTGTCGGTCACCGGCGCGATCTTTCGCAATGACCGCACCAACTACAAAGTCGCCGATCCCGACCCGACCAACCTAAGCGGCACGCAGTCGCTCGACGGGAAAGCACGTGCAGACGGCGTGGCGCTCGGCCTGAGCGGTGCGATCACGGACAAGTGGAAGGTCTTCGCCAACTACACCTACTTGGATACCCGCGTATTGCGCAGCGCCAGCGACTTCACCCTGGCCACCACCGGTTTCGACGCGCAGAAAGGCGAACCGCTGCCGTTCACGCCTAAACATGCGGCCAGTCTTTGGACGGTGTACGACCTGCCCTACGACTTTCAGGTGGGCTACGGCATCACGGCGCAATCCAAGCAGTACCTGGTCAGCGCCGCCGGGGCACCGACTGCGCCGGGCTACGCCGTGCAGCGCGCGATGCTCGGCTACAAGGTCAACAAACAGCTGAACCTGCAGTTGAACGTCAACAACCTGTTCGACAAGGAATACCTGACGCGCATCCGTAACAACGGCTGGGCGGTGCCGGGTGATGGGCGTGCGGCGGTTGTTTCGGCTGACTATACGTTCTGATTGGGGGGGTGTTTTGGGGGGTATATCCGTTGTTTGGGTGATGGCTGATATGGGTTCCGCCCTTACGGCGGGCCACTTTTGAAAAGAGCCCAAAAGTAACCAAAAGGCTCTTGCCCCACCACTCGGCACCTCGCTTAGGCTCGGTGTGCCTAAGATCAAAATCAAAAGCAAAGCACGGCGGCCTGGTAGCCGACCTGATTTTGGAACCTGAACTCAATCAAATGTGGGAGCTGGGTTGCCTGCGATGGCATCAACTGGTTATGCCTGATACACCGAGGTGCCCGCATCGCAGGCAAGCCAGATCCCACAGAAAAGCCAAGCAGTGCGGTGGTGGAGGCTGAACTCGGTCAACTTGTGGGAGCGGGCTTGCTCGCGAAGGCGGTGGGTCAGCGACACATGAGCTGACTGACAAACCGCATTCGCGGGCAAGCCCGCTCCCACATTTGGATCTCTGTGCTTCAGACAGAAGTGTGTTGCTGTGCTGCTTCTACCACTCAGGTCGGCTACCACGCCGTCGTGCTCTGCGTTTGCCAAAAGTGACCCGCTGTAAGAGCGGAATCGCCAGCCGCCGTTACCGCAGCAACGCATATACACCGCCTCCCCCAAAGCCATTCGGTTTTCCGAACACCACACCCCGAACCATTCGGTTTGCCGGACCAAACCACCAAACCCCTCCCGTCACGCAAACTTAATCCCCATATAAATCAACCAGATAACCTTTTATCCCTGGTATGGCACGACTCATGCTCTACACTCCCTGACGATTGCCTGCGACGCTTCAGGAGCCGTCACGGGCATTCGCTGTACAAAAGAGAGCCGTTTAGCCGGCTTCATAAAAAAAACAAATGTCGAGGAAGTATTGATGCGCATCGTTCCCCATATCCTGGGCGCAGCTATCGCTGCTGCTCTGATCAGCACTCCAGTTTTCGCCGCCGAACTCACCGGCACACTGAAGAAAATCAACGACTCCGGCACTATCACTCTCGCTCACCGCGACAGCTCCATTCCGTTCTCCTACATCGCGGATGGCTCGGGCAAACCCGTGGGCTACTCCCACGACATTCAACTGGCCATCGTTGAAGCCCTGAAAAAAGACCTGAACAAACCCGATCTGAAGGTCAAGTACAACCTGGTCACCTCGCAAACCCGTATCCCGCTGATCCAGAACGGCACCGCGGATATCGAATGCGGCTCCACAACCAACAACGCCGAACGCGCTCAACAAGTTGATTTCACCGTCAACATGTTCGAAATCGGCACTCGCCTGCTGGTCAAGAAAGACAAGGATGGCAAGCCGTCCTACGCTGACTTTGCCGACCTGAAAGGCAAAAACGTCGTGACCACCGCCGGCACCACGTCCGAGCGCATCATCAAAGCGATGAACGCCGACAAGCAAATGGGCATGAACGTCATCTCCGCCAAAGACCACGGCGAATCCTTCCAGATGCTGGAAAGCGGCCGCGCCGTCGCCTTCATGATGGACGACGCCCTGCTCGCAGGCGAAGAAGCCAAGGCCAAGAAGCCGGACGACTGGGTCATCACCGGTACGCCACAGTCCTTCGAAGCCTATGCGTGCATGGTGCGTAAAGACGATCCAGCCTTCAAAAAGGCTGTCGATGACGCCATCGTCGGTCTGTACAAATCCGGCGAAATCAACAAGATCTACAGCAAGTGGTTCGAGAGCCCGATTCCTCCAAAAGGCCTGAACCTGAACTTCCCGATGAGCGACAAGGTTAAGGAGCTGATCGCTAACCCAAGCGACAAACCAGCCCCTGACGTAAAAATCTGATACCTGACTAAGCTTATCTCCTGAGGGAGCCAACCCTCCCTCAGGCGTCTGTTACTACCTGCTGGCTTTAATTTGGAACACTCGACCTGGCGGTTTTCGAGCCGATCGCGTGTGCCTGGCGTTCAACGTCGGGCGGGAAAGGATCTTCCCCAAGCGGGTGCTTGTACATCGATCGATCTCGAGGGGAGACCCTAATGAATTACAACTGGGACTGGGGCGTGTTCTTCAAGTCCACTGGCGTGGGCAGCGAGACTTATCTCGACTGGTACATCGCCGGCTTGGGCTGGACCATCGCCATCGCTGTCGTGGCATGGATTATCGCCTTGTTGCTGGGGTCCATTCTGGGCGTCATGCGCACCGTGCCAAACCGCATCGTATCGGGCATCGCAACCTGCTACGTGGAACTGTTTCGCAACGTGCCGCTGCTGGTTCAGCTGTTTATCTGGTACTTCCTGATACCCGATCTGCTGCCGCAAAACCTGCAGGACTGGTACAAACAAGACCTCAACCCGACTACCTCGGCCTACCTGAGCGTCGTCGTGTGCCTGGGCCTGTTCACCGCCGCCCGTGTGTGTGAACAAGTGCGTACCGGCATCCAGGCGCTGCCACGCGGCCAGGAATCTGCCGCACGCGCCATGGGCTTCAAGCTGCCGCAGATCTACTGGAACGTGCTGCTGCCTCAGGCGTACCGCATCATCATTCCGCCGCTTACCTCGGAATTCCTCAACGTGTTCAAGAACTCCTCCGTGGCGTCCTTGATCGGGTTGATGGAGCTGTTGGCACAAACCAAACAGACTGCCGAGTTCTCGGCCAACCTGTTTGAAGCCTTCACCCTGGCCACGCTGATCTACTTCACCCTGAACATGAGCCTGATGTTGCTGATGCGCGTGGTCGAGAAGAAAGTCGCGGTGCCCGGCCTGATCTCCGTGGGGGGTAAATAATGGACTTCGATTTCAGCGGCATCATCCCCGCCATTCCCGGCCTGTGGAACGGCATGGTCATGACCTTGCAGTTGATGGTCATGGGTGTGATCGGCGGTATCGCGCTGGGGACGATGCTGGCGCTGATGCGCCTGTCGTCCAGCAAACTGCTGTCGCGTCTGGCCGGCGCCTACGTGAACTACTTCCGCTCGATCCCGCTGCTGTTGGTGATCACCTGGTTCTACCTGGCGGTGCCGTTCGTGTTGCGCTGGATAACCGGCGAAGACACCCCGATCGGTGCGTTCACCTCCTGCGTCGTGGCCTTCATGATGTTCGAAGCCGCGTACTTCTGTGAAATCGTGCGGGCCGGTGTGCAGTCGATCCCCAAGGGCCAGATGGCCGCCGCACAGGCGATGGGCATGACCTATGGCCAGACCATGCGTCTGATCATCCTGCCCCAGGCGTTCCGCAAGATGACCCCGTTGCTGCTGCAACAGTCGATCATCCTGTTCCAGGACACCTCGCTGGTTTACACCGTGGGCCTGGTGGACTTCCTCAACTCCGCCCGCTCCAACGGCGACATCATTGGCCGCTCCAATGAGTTCCTGATCTTCGCCGGTGTCGTCTACTTCATCATCAGCTTTTCCGCCTCGCTGCTGGTCAAGCGTCTGCAAAAAAGGTTTGCCGTATGATCTCTATCAAGAACATCAACAAGTGGTATGGCGACTTCCAGGTGCTGACCGATTGCAGCACCGAGGTTAAAAAAGGCGAAGTGATCGTGGTGTGCGGGCCATCCGGCTCGGGTAAATCCACCCTGATCAAGTGCGTCAACGCACTGGAACCGTTCCAGAAAGGCGACGTGGTGGTGGATGGCACGTCCATCGCCGACCCGAAGACCAACCTGCCGCAACTGCGCTCGCGCGTGGGCATGGTGTTCCAGCACTTCGAACTGTTCCCGCACCTGACCATCACCGAAAACCTGACCATCGCGCAGATCAAGGTGCTCGGCCGCAGCAAGGAAGAAGCCACCAAAAAGGGCCTGCAACTGCTTGAGCGCGTCGGCCTTTCGGCTCACGCCCACAAGCACCCGGGCCAGCTTTCCGGCGGCCAGCAACAACGTGTGGCGATTGCCCGCGCCCTGGCCATGGACCCGATCGTCATGCTGTTCGACGAACCGACCTCGGCACTGGACCCTGAAATGGTCAACGAAGTGCTCGACGTGATGGTGCAACTGGCCCACGAAGGCATGACCATGATGTGCGTCACCCACGAAATGGGGTTTGCGCGCAAAGTGGCCGACCGCGTGATCTTCATGGACGCCGGCAAGATCATCGAAGACTGCCCGAAGGAGGAGTTCTTCGGCGACATCAGCGCCCGCTCCGAACGCGCGCAGCACTTCCTTGAGAAAATCCTGCAGCACTAAAACCGGCTTCGTTCTCTCTGTGGGAACCGTTTTGTGTGGGAGCTGGCTTGCCTGCGATGCAGACACCTCGGTCTATCAGTGACACCGAGGAGATCCTGTCGCCGGCAAGCCAGCTCCCACATAAACCGGTTCACGGCAGGGCTGACAGCTCTGGTTGACCCAAGGCAACTGTGATGAAATGCGACCCCAACCAATTTCGCGCCGCACCGCCATCACTTGCCGTGAAACCTCGTCTGATTCGCCAACTGTTCCTGCCGCCGTTGATCATCGCCCTGATGATCGGCTTGGGTTATATCGGCTTCTGGGTCAGTGAGTATTACGGCATCAGCACCCTCAGCGACAACGGCGAACGCCAGTTGGAGCTGCACGCGCGCACCGTCGAAAGCGAACTGAGCAAATACACCTACCTGCCCAGTCTGCTGGAGCTCGAATCCAGCGTCTCCACGCTGCTGGCCGACCCGAACCAGGAAACCCGGCAGACGGTCAATGATTACCTCGAAGGCCTGAACCGACGCAGTCGCAGTCGGGCCATCTACGTGATGGACACCACCGGCCGCGTGCTGGCCACCAGTAACTGGCGCGACGCCGACAGTTACCAGGGTGAAGACCTGTCCTTTCGCGCCTATTTCCAGAATGCCGTCCGCGGCCAGCCGGGCCGCTTCTATGGCATCGGCAGCACCAACGGCGAGCCCGGCTACTACCTGGCCCACGGCCTGGAAGAACACGGCAAGATCATCGGCGTCGCCGTGGTCAAAGTGCGCCTCGAAGCCCTCGAAGAGCGCTGGCAGCGTGCGCGCCTCGAAGCGTTCGTGAGCGACGAGAACGGCATCATCATCCTCTCCAGCGATCCGGCCCGCCGGCTCAAGGCCGTGCGCCCGCTGAGCGACGACACCAAAGAACGCCTGGCCCACAGCCTGCAATATTACTGGGCGACGCTTAACGAGCTGGAGCCGCTGGCCCGTGAGCGACTCAATGAGGGCACCGAAAAGCTGACCTTCCCGGCCAACAGCGGAGTGGTCAACGACGAGCACGAAGTCAGCTACCTCGCGCAAACCCGCCCGCTCAACGACACGCCGTGGAATTTCACCCTGCTGACGCCGCTCAATGAGCTGCGCCGCGCGGCGATCAACCAGGGCATTCTGGTCGCTGTCGCATTCGGCCTGGTGGCGTTTTTTCTGATCGCCTGGAACGAGCGCCGCAAGGTGATCGCCACACGCCTCGCCGCGCGGGAAGCCTTGCAGGAAGCCAACAGCCAGCTGGAGCGTCGGATTGCCGAACGCACCGCCGACCTGCGTGCCAGCAACGAACGGCTCAAGGGCCAGATTCGCGAACGGCGCCAGGCCGAAGAAACCTTGCGCCGCGCCCAGGACGAACTGGTGCAGGCCGGCAAACTCGCCGCCATCGGCCAGATGTCCACCAGCATCGCCCATGAGTTGAATCAGCCGCTGGCGGCGCTGCGCACACTGTCGGGCAATACCGTGCGCTTCCTCGAACGTGGCGCGCTCGACACCGCCAGTGCCAACCTCAAGACCATCAATGAACTGATCGACCGCATGGGCCGCATCACGGCCAGCCTGCGCTCGTTTGCACGGCGCGGTGATGACCAGGGCGAAGCCAACCTTGGCAAGGCTGTGGACGCCGCGTTCCAGGTGCTCGGCGCTCGTCTCGACGGCCTGCCGCTGACCGTGCACCGCGACTTCGCCAACGCTCAATTGCAGATCGACCAGACACGCCTGGAGCAGATCCTGGTCAACCTGATTGGCAACGCCCTGGACGCGATGCAGGCGCAACCTGCGCCCGAACTGTGGTTGGATGGCCAGGTGCTTGAGGGCAGGTACCGCCTGCACGTACGCGACAACGGGCATGGCATCGACCCCGAAACGCGCAAGCATTTATTCGAACCGTTCTTCACCACCAAACCCGGCGAACAAGGCCTGGGCTTGGGCCTGACCCTTTCCGCCAGCCTCGCGGCGGCCACCGGCGGCAACCTTGCCGTGGAACACCCGGCCAGCGGTGGTACTGCCTTTGTCTTGTGCCTGCCGCTGGTGGGCACTCAAAAAGCTGAGTCGACATGAATACAGACACCCCAGCCGCAAAAGACGACCTCACCGTTCTGATCGTCGAGGACGATCCCCATGTGCTGCTCGGCTGCCAACAGGCCCTGGCGCTGGAAGACATTCCCAGCGTGGGCGTGGGCAGTGCTGAAGAAGCCCTCAAGCGCATTGGCGAGAACTTTGCCGGCATCGTCATCAGCGACATTCGCCTGCCAGGCATCGACGGCCTCGAGCTGCTGACCCGCCTCAAAGCGCTGGATAAAAGCCTGCCGGTGGTGCTGATTACCGGGCACGGTGATATTTCGATGGCCGTCGGGGCCATGCGCAATGGCGCCTACGACTTCATGGAAAAACCCTTCTCCCCCGAACGCCTTGTCGACGTGGCGCGCCGCGCCCTGGAGCAACGCGGGCTGGCGCGAGAAGTGTGGTCGCTGCGCCGCCAACTGGCCGAGCGTGACTCGCTGGAGGGCCGCATCATCGGCCGCTCGCCGGCGATGCAGAACCTGCGCGAACTGATCGCCAACGTCGCCGACACCTCGGCCAACGTGCTGATCGAAGGCGAGACCGGCACCGGCAAGGAACTGGTCGCGCGCTGCCTGCATGATTTCAGCCGGCGCCATGCCCACCAGTTCGTTGCCTTGAACTGCGGCGGCCTGCCGGAAAACCTGTTCGAAAGCGAGATTTTCGGCCACGAAGCCAACGCCTTTACCGGCGCCGGCAAACGGCGCATCGGCAAGATCGAGCACGCCCACGAAGGCACGCTGTTTCTCGATGAAGTGGAAAGCATGCCGATCAACCTGCAGATCAAACTGCTGCGGGTGCTGCAGGAACGCACCCTTGAACGGCTGGGCTCGAACCAGAGCGTGGCGGTGGATTGCCGGGTGATCGCCGCCACCAAATCCGACCTCGATGAGCTGAGCCGCGCCAGCCAATTTCGCAGCGACCTTTACTACCGCCTCAACGTGGTGACCCTGGAACTGCCGCCGTTGCGCGAACGTCGCGAAGACATCCTGCAGTTGTTCGAGCACTTCCTGCAGCAATCCTCCTTGCGCTTTGATCGCACCGCGCCGGAGCTGGACAACCAGACCGTGTCGACGCTGATGAGCCACGACTGGCCAGGCAACGTGCGCGAACTGCGCAACGTCGCCGAGCGCTTTGCCCTGGGCTTGCCCGCCTTCAAGAAAAGCGGCAGCGGCAACAGCAACCACGGCCTGGCCTTCACCGAAGCGGTGGAAGCCTTCGAGCGCAACCTGCTCAACGATGCCCTGCAGCGCAGCGGCGGCAACCTGACCCAGGCCAGCCTGGAACTGGGAATGGCCAAGACCACCCTGTTCGACAAGGTCAAGAAATACGGGTTGAGCCACTGATGGATCTATTCTTGAAGGCCGCCATTGGCGCGGCGGTGGTGTTGATCCTGGCGGCGCTGGCCAAGACCAAAAACTATTACATCGCGGGGCTGGTGCCGCTGTTTCCGACCTTTGCGTTGATTGCGCACTACATCGTCGGCAAGGGCCGCTCGGTGGAGGACCTGAAGACCACCATCGTGTTTGGGATGTGGTCGATCATTCCATATTTTGTGTATTTGGCGACGCTGTATGTGATGGTCGACCGCCTGCGCCTGGAGGCGTCACTCGCCGTGGCGGCGGTGGCGTGGCTGATGGCGGCGACGGTGTTGGTGAGTGTGTGGGTTCGCCTCCATACCTGACACACCGGGGTAAAAAATGTGGGAGCTGGCTTGCCTGCGATAGCGGTCTGTCTGTGCCAGCTGAGTTGGCTGATACACCGCTATCGCAGGCAAGCCAGCTCCCACATTTGGATCAGTGGTGAACCTGATAGATCAACGCACGATCTTGTCCACTTGAATCCCCAGCTTCTTCAACCGATACCAGAAGCTTCTCTCGGAAATCCCGATCTTCGCCGCCGCCGCAGCCTGCACGCCGTTGCTCTCGTGCAACGCCGCCAGGATGTAGGTTTTCTCGACGTCCGCTAGCGCCGCGTCCAGGTCCGCAGGCACGCCAGGGTTGTCACCGAGCAGCGCCGTGACGCCGTCCTCTGCCGGTTTTGAAGCAAACAGGTAGGCCGGCAGGTCGATGTCTTCGATTACCGGTTTGGCGGCGACGATGGTTGCGCGCTCCACGCAGTTTTGCAGCTCGCGGATATTCCCCGGCCAGTTGTAAGCCGCCATGGCCTGCAAGGCCTCCGGGCTGAACCCGGTGATGCGTTTGCCGGCGGTGGCGCTCAGGGTCTGGGCGAAGTGCCGGGCCAGGGGCACGATGTCCTCGGCGCGTTCGCGCAGGGCCGGCAGCGGGATCGGAAACACATTCAGACGGTAATACAGGTCTTCGCGAAACTCTTTATTGGCCACCGCGTCCAGCAGGTTCTTGTTGGTGGCGGCGATCACCCGCACGTCCACCTTGCGCTCGCGCGGGTCGCCCACCGGCTCGATCACGCGCTCCTGCAACGCGCGCAGGATCTTGGCCTGCAACGCCAGGGGCATGTCGCCCACCTCATCCAGAAACAGCGTGCCCTTGTCGGCCTGCATAAAGCGCCCGACCCGGTCCGCCACGGCGCCGGTGAAGGCGCCCTTGCGATGGCCAAACATTTCACTTTCCAGCAAGCCTTCCGGAATCGCCGCGCAGTTGACCGCTACAAATGGCTTGTCGGCACGGCTGCCGTGTTTGTGGATCGCGCGCGCGACCATTTCCTTGCCGGTGCCGCTTTCGCCAGTCAGCAGGATGGTGGCGTTGCTGTCACGCACCGAATCGATTGCATGCAGCACTTGGCGAAACGCCGGGCTGTCACCCACCAGGCTGTCGAACTGCGCATGGTGATCGAGTTCGGCGCGCAGCCGCGCGTTGTCGCGCATGATGTCGCGAAACTGCAAGGCCTTGGCGACGGTGATGTCCAGTTCGTCGATGTCGAACGGCTTGGCAATGTAGTCATAGGCGCCGTTGCGCATCGATTGCACGGCGTTTTTCACCGTGCTGTAGGCGGTCATGACGATCACCGGCAAATCCGGAAAGCGCACTTTGATCTCGGCCAGCAGCGCCGGGCCGTCCATGCCGGGCATGCGCCAGTCACTGATCACCAGGTCGATGTCTTCCTGCTCCAGCACCTTGAGCGCGTGCAGGCCGTTGCTTGCGGTGAATACCTGAATGCCGTTCTGGCTTAGAGCCGACGACAACAAGTCGCAGAGCTTGGGCTCGTCGTCGACTACCAATACGTTATGCGTCATGACCATCCTCATCGTCGCCGTCGTCATCACCCTGGGCCGGAATGTACAGGCTGAAGGTGGCGCCGGCATCTTTCTCACTGGCACATTCAATGCTGCCGTCGTGACTTTCCATGATCGAATAGACTTTTGCCAGGCCCAGGCCCGTGCCCGAGGCCTTGGTGGTGACGAACGGTGTGAAGATCCGCTCGATCATATCCGCCGGGATGCCCTGGCCGGTGTCGGCGATGCTGATCACCGTGTTGCCGTCGACACTGCGAATGCCCAGGGTCAGGCGTCCGCCTTCGGGCATCGCGTCGATGGCGTTGAGAATCAGGTTGAGGCACGCCTGCTTGAGCTGTTTGGCATCGGCATAGATCGTCGCACCGGGTGCCTGGTCGTCAATCTGCGCGTCAATGTTATGCGTGGACAGTTCCGGGCTGCAGAAACCGAGAATCTCTTCCACCAACGCCCGCGCCGGCTGCAGCACACGCAACGGCGGGTTGGGTTTGGCAAAATCGAGGAATTCGGTGATCAGGTCGTTGATGCGGCTGACCTCGCTGATCACGTATTCCAGATGGCGCTTGTCGGTTTCCGCCAGGTCGGCGCGACGGTGCAACAGTTGGGTCGCGGTCTTGATGATGCCCAGCGGGTTGCGGATCTCGTGAGCCAGGCCCATGGCGACTTCGCCCAGGGCGTGCAGCCGATCGCGACGGCGCAACTGGGCTTCAAGGTGATGCAGCTCGCCCAGGCGCTCGGTCATGTGGTTGAAGGTGCTGCTCAACTGCGCCAGCTCATCGCCGCCACTCACCAATACGCGGTGTTCGTAATGCCCCGAGATCACCGCGTCCACGCCTTGGGACAAATCACGCAGCGGTTTGGTCAGGCGCCGCGACACCAGCACGCCGGCGCCCAGGGACAACGCCGAGCTGAGCAGGAAAATCAGCACGAACAGGTTGCTCTGATTCACCAGCCCGACCAGGCTGGTATGGCGTAGCAGGCCGCTGAAGATCACCCCTTGCAGGTCGCCGGCATCATTGAAGATGGGCCAATACAGACCGCTGTAGTTGTTGGTGAACTGCTCGCTCGGCTGCTTGGTGGCGCGCATGGCCGTTTCGACGTCCTTGGGAATGCGCGAGGGGTGGTTTTCGAAACGCTGGGTCGAGAAGATTTCGTTAAAGCCCGACGGATTGGCCAGGTACAGGCGCAGGTCGAGGGAATGCACATCGGCCACGCTGGTGAGGAAACTGCTGTCCAGGTACGTCGCCACCAACAGCAGGTAGTCGACGCCCTCCTGGGTGGTTTCGAAGGTCGAGACCACCAGGCCCGTACTCACGCCCGCCACCTGCACGGTTTGCAGGACGGCGTTGCTGGTCAGGTCGATCTGCTTGACCACATCGTCGGAGGCCGTGCTGAACACGACCTTGTGATCACTCACGCGAATCAGCGCGACCACGTCGATGTCCGTGGCGTCGGCAATGTCGGCGGTCAGCCGGTCGTGCTTGGCGGCCTGCTTGTTCGAAGGCGGGCTGGTGTAGCGCAGGAACAGCTTGGCCATGCGCGCGTTGTCATGAAGGATGTCGCCGATTTCGTCCTTGACGATCTTGGTCGACTCTTGCAGCCAGATACGCACGTTGCTGTCGAAAATCTGCGACAGCGTGGTCGCCGCCAGCTCGGCGGCGATCATGGTGGGAATAACGCTGACCAGCCAGAACGCCAGCACCAGCTTGCGCTGGACGCTCCAGCGCGAAATGGCAAAGGGGCGGGCTTTCTGGCGGGTTTTGGTGATCATCAGGTTTCGCTTATCGCAGCAGCCATGGCAGGGTCGGAACGGTCCGGTCTCAGGTACATTTTCACGAGCTTGAGCAGGCTGTTGACCAGCCGGTTACGGTGACGGAAGAACATGCTGTTGCCTTGGAACTCGCACCCCAGGCGCAGCTTACTGGCATACCCTTCCTGACCGCACTCGTACACAGGGATATTGTGCTGAATACAGTATTCGACGTTGGTCAGCCAACTGCGAAAGTACAAGTTGTATTCGCGGCTGAATGCCATGTCGTGGCCAAAAAACTTGTCGATCAGGCGGTGCTGGTCCAGCAGGATCAGATTGAACGCCACCAGGTGCTCGTCCACCCAATAAAGAACACAGACCGCACGCCCTTCAAGCCGTTCGAGGATGCCGGTGAAGTAACGCGCCGGCAAACGTTCGAACTGCAGCTGCGAGCGTTCGAGCGTGTCCTCGTACAAGCGCATGACATCCGGCAACACATCATCAATATTGCGCCGCCACTCCACGCGCGGGCCCGGCGCACGTAGTTTACGGCGCAGGTCCTTGCGCGTCGATTTGCACAACGAGCCAAGGTAGGCGTCTACCGAACCGTAGGGCACCGAGAGCAGACCGCTGGGCAAACTCGGCATGCTCTGGAAACCTGCGCTGCGGCAACTGGTCGCCCAGTGCGAGTCGTCGGTCGGTACATCTTTGACCGCCACCAGGCCAATCCCGAAGGCACTGGCATCCTGTCGCGCGGCTTGCAGCAACTGCTTGAGCAACACTGGGCGTCGCGTCTGGGGTACGCCGCTTGCAATACCTGCATCGCAACGCTCGGCTATCGGCGAGCCAATGGCATACAGCGGCAAGCGTAAAACACCCGGCCACAGTCGCTCCAGGCGTTCGGTAAAACGCTTGCCGGCGCCCGACACCGTGGTGTCGAGGCGATAATGGGTGATGAACGCGGCGGCCACTGCCACCAGCGTTTCATCTTCGTAAACCGCCAGGTAGCGCCATTTAAAGTCATCAATGGCCGCGTTTTCCACGGCGACGTAAAAATCCCAATCCTCCAGAGCACCGGGAAAACAGTCGTTCCAGGCACTGCGCTGGATGGCCCGGATAGTCGAGAAGGCTTGAGCGGTGATCACGTCGCGTCCTTAGGCTTAAGCCCGCTGTCGATAGTCTACGGGCGCCTGGATAGCCTCGGCATGTTGCTCGACAAACTCGGCGCTCAACTCGATCACGCGTCGGTATTGCAGGTCGACGGTGATCATGTGGTAGCAGTTGTCCAACAGAATCTTGGTCACGGGGCCGCCCAAATGGCGCTCCACGTAATCGGCATTCCAGCGGCTGGTGATGTCGTCCTCAATGGAGTGCAAAACCAGCGCCGGCACCTTGACCTCGGGCATGCGTTTCTTGACCACGGCGTTCATGCGGTGCAACTCGCGCACCGTAATGCCTTCCATGGTCAGCAAACCGGCTTCACTGCTCTCCCCTTCCTTCATCTGACGCTCGACGATGGCCCGCAGGCGCTCGTTCTTGATGCCGTAAGGCGGCTTCTCTTCGAAGCGGCAGATGTGTACGCCGAAAGGAATCTTCATTAACAACGGCGTCAAGAATGCCAGTTTGTTAATGCTCCAGCCGTCGTACTTCAAGGTGGTGGAATACATCAACAGCCCGGCCACTTGCCCAGGGTGTTCGGCGGCCACGTACATCGACATCACCGCGCCCATGGACAAGCCACCGACAAACACTTGCTCGTGACGTTGCTTGACCTGCACGAAGGTGTTGCGCACGCCTTCGTACCAGTCCAGCCAGCCGGTGGCCTGCAGGTCGCTGTTGTCGCCGCAATGCCCGGCCAGGGTGGGCACGTACACCGTGCAGTTACCCGCCTTGGCCAAGCCTTTGGCGACCTGACGCAATTCCGTCGGGGTGCCGGTCAGGCCGTGGATCAACAGGATCCCGACCGGACCTTCACCGAGAACGAAGCCGGCATCACCTTCACCGAGGTCGATCCCGGAGGCATTCACCGTTTGGTCGCCCGTACCAGCAGTTGCTCGAGCAGCTTCAAGCCCAGGTCGATTTCCGGGTAGCTGATTTCCAGCGACGGCGCCAGGGTGATCACGTTTTTGTAGTAGCCGCCCACGTCGAGGATCAAGCCGAGTTTCTGGCCATCGACGACCATGTCGCCCTTCATGCCTTCTTCGACCATGTAGTCCAGGGTCGCCTTGTCTGGCGTGAAGCCATCCGGGCCACAGATTTCGCAGCGCAGGGCCAGGCCCAGGCCATCGACGTCGCCGATGATCGGGAAACGTTTCTGCAGGTCTTGCAGGCCTTCCAGGAAGTATTTGCCCTTGGCCATGACCATCGCGCCGTAGTCGACTTCGCTGGTCATCTTGAACATTTCCAAACCTACCGCCGTGCCCAGTGGGTTGGAAGCGAAGGTGGAGTGCGTCGAACCTGGTGGGAAGATCTTCGGGTTGATCAACTCTTCACGGGCCCAGATGCCGCCCAGCGGGTTCAGGCCGTTGGTCAGCGCCTTGCCGAAGACGATCACGTCCGGCTGCACGTCGAAGTGCTCGATCGACCACAGTTTGCCGGTACGGTAGAAGCCCATCTGGATTTCGTCGGACACCATCAGGATGCCGTGCTGGTCCAGTACATGCTTGAGTTCGCGGTAGAAGTTCATCGGCGGGATCACGTAGCCGCCGGTGCCCTGGATCGGCTCGACGTAAAACGCTGCGTATTCGCTCTGGCCGACTTTCGGGTCCCACACGCCGTTGTATTCGGTCTCGAACAGACGGGCGAATTGCTGCACGCAGTGGCTGCCGTACTCTTCCTTGGTCATGCCTTTGGGGCCGCGGAAGTGGTACGGGAACGGGATGAACTGCGCGCGCTCGCCGAAGTGGCCGTAACGGCGACGGTAGCGGTAGCTGGAGGTGATCGACGACGCGCCGAGGGTACGGCCGTGGTAGCCGCCCTCGAAGGCGAACATCAGGCTCTTGCCGTTGGTGGCGTTACGCACAACCTTCAGGGAGTCTTCGATGGACTGCGAACCGCCGACGTTGAAGTGCACGCGACCGTCGAGGCCGAACTTCTTCTTGGCGTCGACCGCGATCATTTCCGACAGCTCGATCTTGCCTTTGTGCAGGTACTGGCTGGCGATTTGCGGCAGGGTATCGATCTGCTGTTTCAGCGCGTTGTTCAGGCGCGGGTTGGCGTAGCCGAAGTTGACGGCCGAGTACCACATTTGCAGGTCGAGGTAGGCCTGGTCTTCGGTGTCCCACACGTAGGAGCCTTCGCAACGACTGAAAATACGCGGCGGCTCGATGTAGTGAACAGTGTCGCCGTAGGAGCAGTACTTGGCTTCTTTATCCAGAAGGATCTGGTCTTCGGCAGTGGCGATACGGATATCAGACATGGTGGAAGAGTTCCTGGTTGTCAGCAGTAAAGGTGGTGGCGTTGGCCGCGATGCCCTGAGGCAGCTTGGCCAGCAATGCGGTCACTTCGGCGAAGGTGTCGAAGCGCGCGTGAGGAATGTCGTTGGCCTGGCAATAGTCGGCCAGGCTGCCTTTGGCAAAGACGAAGTCGGCGGTGGAAGCCACGCACATGTCGGACTTGCCGTCGCCAATCACCAGCACGCGCTTGTTGCGCGGGGTGGATTTGCACTTGCAGTTGCCGGAGGCGGCACGGCAGGCATCGCTGGAATACGGGAAGTCGATGCGCCAGCTGTTCTGGTCGACCTGGCGCAGGCGGTTGGCGAGGATCGGCAGCAAGGTCACGTAGTTGCGCGACAGGATGCGCGCGATGCCTTGTTCGATGCCGTCGCTGACCACTTCGATGGTCGCGCCCAGGCCCATGACGTGATCGACGAAGTCCGGGAAGTCCGGGTCGATCTCGACGCTGTCGAAGTACGCCAGCAGTTCAGCCGGGGTTGCTTTGATCAGCGCCAGTTGGCGGCTCAGGCATTCGCGGGAACCGATATGCCCATCCAGCCATTCCTGTTCGATGGTTTCCCACTCGGGGCCGGCGAAGCGTTGGAGGACGTTGTCGATGACGTCGGTTGGGGTGATGGTCCCGTCGAAGTCACACACGATATGCCAGTGGATCATTGCCTTTCCTTGAGTTGGAGGGCTTGGAGAAAATCGCGCTCTTTGCGCTTGCAGGAGGGGTAGAGCAGGGATTGTGCCAACTGGCTAAAAGCCCGCAGGGCTGGGGTTTTGGCCGATGGCCCGAGTGTTTTGTGTCGCAGGAGCTACAATTTTTGTAGCTTGCTACAAACAAGATGAGTGCTTGCGTCAGGGACGCCCTTCGCGCGTGAATGCGCGCATGTTCAGATAAGGAAATGGCTCCATGTTCAAGGTTACTTCTGCTGTATTCGCCGGTTTGCTCGGGCTGTGGGGTTTTTCCAGCACGGTATTGGCCGACGGCATTACCGGCGAAGTGGGCGCGGGTGTCAGCTATCAACCCCACGACCCTACCGGCAGCCGCTACGAAACCCGGCCGATTCCCTACTTCGATCTGGACTGGGGCAGTGTCAGCCTGGGCACCGACGACGGCCTGACCTGGAGCGCGCTGAACACCAACGGCATTACTGCCGGCCCTTACATCAATTACCTGCCGGGCCGCACGGCCAATGGTTCGCTGCGCGGCTTGCGCGATGTGTCGGACATGGCGGAAGTCGGCGGCTTCATCCAATACGCCCCGGCCGAGTTCTGGCGCGTGTACGCGCAGGTCGGCCAGGCCGTGGGCGGCGGGCGTGATCAGAGTGGCGTGCTGGGCAAACTCGGCGGCGAGCTGGGTTACCCGTTGGGTGGCGGCATCATCGGCAGCACCGGCCTGATGGCGCACTTTGCCGATGCGCGCCAGACGCAGACCTTTTTTGGCGTTGACGACAAGGAGTCTGCGGCTTCGGGCATTCGGGCCTATAACGCCAGTGCGGGTTTCCAGAACCTGACGTTGACCCAGAGTTTTGAATTCCCGCTGGACATGCACTGGTCATTGTTGACCAGCGCCAGTTGGACGCACCTGGTGGGGTCGGCGGCCAACAGCACCATCGTCAAGCAGACGGGTGATGTGAACCAGGGGCAGGTGCAGACGGCGATCAGTTACAAGTTTGAGTGATGGGCTGGATGTGGGTGGCTGGCGGCCGGCCCACCGCCTTCGCGAGCAAGCCAGCTCTCACATTTGAAGCTCAGTGCATCAGGTGTACTCGGTCAATGTGGGAGCTGGCTTGCCTGCGATAGCATCAACTGGGTATGCCTGATGTACCGAGGTGCCTGCATCGCAGGCAAGCCAGCTCCTACAGAAAAGCAGATCTGCTTTTGCTTCAATCACTCAGGATGGTACCCAAGGCCGCGAAGCCCCATCAGCCCTTGGCCTCACTGATGATCTGACGAATCGCTCCAACAAAGGCCTCAGCCGGCTGCCCCCCACTGACCGCATACTGATCGTTGAACACGATCGTCGGCACCGAAGTCACCCCTCGGGAAATCCACAGCTGCTCTTGCTCGCGCACCTCTGCGGCGTACTCATCGGAGGCCAGAATCTGCGCAGCACGGGTGACATCCAACCCAACACTTTCAGCAATAATCGCCAAGGTCGCAGGGTCGGACGGGTCTTGCCCATCGCTGAAATAAGCCTTGAACAATGCTTCCTTCAGGTTGTATTGCAGCCCTTCCAACCCGGCCCAATGCAGCAAGCGATGCGCATCAAACGTGTTGTAGATACGACTCTGCCCGTCAGTGCGAAACGCAAAGCCCAACGCCGCACCCAAGTCACGAATACGCGCACGGTTAGCCTGCGATTCCTCTGCGGTGGAGCCGTATTTTTCAGTGATGTGCTCAACGATGTTCTGCCCGATAGCCGGCATATTCGGGTTCAGCTCAAACGGCTGAAAATGAATCTCGGCCTGCACCTCGGCGCCCAGCTGGTCCAACGCCTCAGTCAGCCCGCGCAGGCCGATAATGCACCAGGGGCAAGACACGTCGCTGACGAAATCGATTTTCAGGGGAGTACTCATGGTGGGCAACCTCGCTGGCATTGATGCGCCGTAAACGTTGCACGATACACCAACTTCACAACACCTTCGAAGGCTGCCCCACATCAATCTGCGCCCAGTGCGCGGCATCTTCGCGATGGGCTTGCAGGTACGGCAACACCGCCGCCAGCAACGGCGCCTTGAACGCCTCTTGAAAACGATGCGCCAGGCCGGGAATCAACTTCAATTGGCTGCCCTGGATATGCGCGGCCAAATGCACACCGTGCATCACCGGCAGCAACGGGTCGGCAGTGCCATGCACCACCAGCGTTGGCACGCGCAATTGATTGAGCAGCGGCACACGACTGGGCTCGGCGAGGATCGCCATGATCTGGCGCTTGACCCCGTCCGGGTTGAAGGCGCGGTCGTAGGACAGCGCGGCCTGATGCAGCAACACCTGGCGATCGTCCTTCACCAACGGGCTGCCCAACGCCGCCAGCAAGTCGGCCTGTTGCTCCAGCGCCACTTCACGGTTGGGCGCGCTGCGCCGCGACAGCAACTGCACCAACGCCGCACTCGGCGCCGGCAGCCCTTCGGCGCCGGAGCTGGTCATGATCAGCGTCAGGCTCTCGACCCGTTGCGGCGCCATGGCCGCCAGGTGCTGGGCGATCATGCCGCCCATGCTCGCACCCAGCACGTGGAATTGGCGGATCTGCAACGCGTCCATCAAGCCCAGGGCATCGTCGGCCATGTCGGTCAGGGTGTAGGGCGCCGCCACCGGCAGGCCGAGTTTGTAGCGCAGCACTTCGAAGGTCAGGTTGGCACTGGCCGGTGCCTGGCGCCACGTGGACAGGCCGACGTCACGGTTGTCGTAGCGAATCACCCGAAACCCTTGTTCGCACAGCGCCACGACGACTTCGTCCGGCCAGTGGATCAACTGCCCGCCCAGGCCCATCACCAGCAGCAATGCAGGGTCGGACGCACGGCCGATGCTCTGGTAGGCAATGCTCACCTGAGCCAGGTCGACCGTTTGCGTCGGGACATTGACGTCACATCGAGAAGCCGCAAAAGACGGCAGGCCGAACAATAGAGCGGCCAGTAAACACAACACGCGCATGAAAAACACCGAAACACAGAACCCCAGTAGAGCGCGAGTCTGATGAAGTTTGTTCAAGCGCGCTGCCACAGTTGCGTGACAGTTTGATGAACGGCGCCCAGCGGTCATGATCGACACGCCTCGCAACATGAGACAAACTCACGCCATTGCTGTTTTTCACAAATCGTCTTCATGGAGAGCCCGTGCTCGAAATCCGTCACCTCAAGACCCTGCACGCCTTGCGCGAAGCCGACAGCCTGGTCGAAGCCGCCGAGCGCCTGCACCTGACGCAGTCGGCGCTGTCCCATCAGTTCAAGGAGCTGGAAGAGCGCCTGGGCATGCAGCTGTTCGTGCGCAAGACCAAGCCACTGCGCTTTACCAGCGCCGGCCTGCGCCTGCTGCAACTGGCCGACGCCACCCTGCCCTTGCTGCGCGGCGCCGAGCGCGATATTGCGCGGCTCGCCGGCGGCACCGCCGGGCGTTTGCACATGGCCATCGAGTGCCACAGCTGCTTCCAATGGCTGATGCCGACTATCGACCAGTTCCGCGATGCCTGGCCGGAAGTCGAGCTGGACCTGGCGTCCGGTTTCGCCTTCGCGCCACTGCCGGCGCTGGCGCGGGGCGACCTGGACCTGGTGGTGACTTCCGACCCGCTGGAATTGCCGGGCATCACCTACGTGCCGCTGTTCACTTACGAAGCCATGCTGGCCGTGGCCAACCAGCACGCACTGGCGAACAAATCGTACATCGTGCCCGAAGATTTGCTCACCGAGACCCTGATCACCTACCCGGTGGAACGTGATCGGCTGGACATTTTCACGCGCTTTTTAGAGCCGGCCGACGTGGAACCGGCCCAGGTGCGCACCTCGGAACTCACCGTCATGATGATGCAGCTGGTGGCCAGCGGCCGTGGTGTGTGCGGCATGCCGCATTGGGCGCTGCATGAGTACAGCTCGCGCGGTTACGTGAAGGCCAAGCGGTTGGGCGAGAAAGGGCTGTTCGCGACGTTGTATGCGGGGATTCGTGCAGACATGCTGGACGCGCCGTACATGCGCGACTTTTTGCTGACGGCCAAGGACACGTCGTTTTCCACCCTCGATGGCGTCAGCGCAGTGCGCTAGCCGACACAGGTTAAAAATGTGGGAGCTGGCTTGCCCGCGAAAGCGGTGTGTCAGTCAACTTATCTTTAACGGGTCCGCCGCCTTCGCGGGCAAGCCCGCTCCCACATTGGCCATCATCCGTCGTTCAGCTCACGCCACATGTGGATCTTGTCGAAATAATCCTCGCCCACCCGCACCGCCAGTGGCTCCAGGCCGTACTGGATGAAGCCGCAGCGCTGGTACAACGCGAACGCGGCGTCGTTGCCGGCGGTGACGGTCAGCTGAATCAACTTGAGGCGTGAGTGGCGGCGCGCCTCGCTGAGCGCCGCTTCTACCAGCTGGCGGCCCACGCCCTTCTGCTGATAAGCCTGGTTCACGTACATGCCGAACAAGGTCACCTTGTGCCGCGCTTTTTCACGGGGCTCGAACGCCAGGCCGACAATGCCGACCAATGCGCCCCCCTCAAAAGCCCCGAGCAGCCGATCCAGCGGGCTGTCGAGGCGCTTTTCCCACCAGCTCAAGGGCATCAGCGCGCGCTCCGCCACGCTGGAGGTGAACGCCTGCGGATAAGCGCCATACGCCTCAAGCATCAACGCCCGATAAGCCTCGGCGTCGTTGGCGCCAAGCGCGCGTACCATCATGCGTCGCAGGTCAGCGATGCGCGGTAAAACGGCAGGATCACGTCGCGCGTCAACGGCGCCAGTTGCAAACCGCCGTCACCGGCTGGGTCGATCCAGCGCACTTCTTCGATTTCGGCCGCGGGCGTCACCGCTACATCGATGTGCACCTGGAACAGCTCGGCGTTCACGGTGAACCCAGGCTCATTGGCGGCAGGGGCCGAGAAGTGACCAAGGTAGACGGCTTGGCTTGGCTCGATGCGCAGGTTGAGTTCCTCAAACAGCTCACGGGCCAGGGCTTGGGCCGGTTGTTCGCCGGCGTCAATCTTGCCGCCCGGTTGCATAAACGCCTGGGTGCCGCGCTTGCGCACCAGCAGGGTTTGGCCGTCGCTGCCAATCAACAGCGCTGCGGCGATGCGGATAGTGGATGTCATGTAAAAACTGCCTTGAATGCAAAGGCGCAAGGATCACAGAAAGTGCGTTATTCGCAAAGCAATCCTTCATGCCCTGTTTTGATAAACACGCTGTACCTGGCGCCTTCCATCGTCTCAAAGGCAATCAACTTGTCCACCAGCGGCAGGTTCAGCACCTTGCCGGCGTTGAGCAACAGCATGCCGTTATCGGCGTTGAGGTTGCGCGCCAGCACCATGCCCTCTTTCAGCTCGCGGGTGCCCAGCACCCTGACGCTGGGGTCGCCCAGGGTCACGTCATTGAGGTACGTGGCGCAGACTGAAACAAAATCTTCGACCATGTCAGGGTCGTAAAGGCGACCGGCGTATTTGCGGATGTAGAGCAGCGCTTCGTCGCTGTTCATCTGGCGTTCGAGGATCAGGCCTTTTTGCAGCTCGATAAAGTCCACCGCCAGTTTCAACAGGCGCGAACCTGCGGGAATCGCGTCACCCTTGAGGTGATCGGGAAAACCGCTGCCGTCCCAGCGTTCCTGATGATGGCGGATAAGCCGCGCTGCGTCTTTCATCGGTTCCAGGGTCATCAGCAACGATTCGCTCTGGGTGGCGTAAGCGCGATAACGCTCACGGTCGCTGCTGTGCAACAGGTCTGAAGGCGAGGCCATCATGCTGTCGCTCCAGCTCAACTTGCCAATGTTGTAGAGCGCGGCAGCCATGGTCAGGTCGCGGTTACTGGCCTCATCTACGCCATGGGCCACACACCAGGTGCGCACCAATTCGATGATTTGCCGGTTGGTTTGCTTGGCCCGCGGTAAGCGCAGGTTGGCCAACAACGAGAACACCTCGGTGCCCGTGGCGTAGCTGTGTTTGAGCTCTTCGTAGGCCAGGTCGAGCATATCGGCGGTTTGCTGCAATTCACTGGTGCGAGAGGCAACACGTTTTTCCAGGGTGGCGTTGAGCTGCTTGAGTTCATCGTTCTGCGCCTGGATCAGCAGCTCCAGGCGCCCACGTTCGCGCTCCGAATGCTGATGGGCCAAGGATTGACGCAGGGCCAGCAGCAGCTCTTCATCGTTCCAGGGTTTGCTCAGGTAACGATAGATCTGGCCTTCGTTAATGGCTTTGACGATCAGCGTCAGGTCGGTCTCGCCGGTCAGCAGGATGCGCACCGTGTGCGGGTGGTGTTGGTGGATATGCGCCAGCAACGAGGCACCATCCATGTCCGGCAGACGCGCGGCGCTCATCACCAGGTCAATGGGTTGAGTGGCGAGAATGCCCAGGGCATCAGCGGCGCAGGTGGCGCTGTGCAGTTCGAAGGGCTCCAGGCTGAGCAATCGCTTGAGGCTGTGCAAAACATCCGGGTGGGCGTCGATCAACAGCAGCACTGGACGGTTGGCATCGATAAAGGTCACTGACTCTCCCATGGGACACCTCGGATCGTCGATCTGCGTTCCTTACGGTCTGGGACAATGCCTCCTGGCGATTACCAGGTAGTTTAGTTGGTTTTTACAAAGTGATGGCCTTGCGATATCAACGCATAAAAAAAGCCGCTCCCAATGCTGGAGCGGCCTTTGAGGTGAAACGTGAATCCCTCACGCCTCGGCGTTTTTCGGGGTGCTGCCAAACGAAGCAAAGCGCTTGTTGAACCCGGCAATCCGGCCTTCGGCCTGAGTCTTGCGCTGCTGGCCGGTGTAGATCGGGTGCGAGGCGCTGGAGACGTCCAGCGGGATGTAAGGGTACGTGTTGCCATCGCTGTGTGTGTGGGTGCGCTCACTGTCGGCCGTGGAGCCGATCAGGAAGAACACGTCGGCGGCGGTGTCGTGGAACAGCACGGTGCGGTAGTCGGGATGGATACCAGTTTTCATAGTGCCTCCGGGGCGTTTGAGTGCAATTAATGTGTTACACAGTAACACATTAATTGCACTCAAACGAGAACCGATTGCAATAAGAATAGACCTGTCGCTTCTATGCAGCTTCCTGGAAGTCCATTTCCGGCGGCTGTTGCGAGAAGCCGCGCGTCAGGAAACCCAGGTAAACCAAGCCGATCGCCAACCACACCACGCCCAGGTAAATCGCCAGATGATCGAGGCTGACCATCAGCCACAAGTCCGCCGCGAGGCCGATGGCCGGGAACAGCAGGAACAGCATCAACTCACGCACGCCACGCGCTTTCGCGCCGATCCAGTAGTGAAAGATCACCGACAGGTTCACCAGGCTGAACGCCAGGAACGCCCCAAAGTTGATGAACGAAGTGGAGGTGGTCACGTCCAGCTTCAATGCCAGTAACGCCACAACCCCACACAACAGGATGCTGTTGACCGGTGTGCCGAAGCGCGCATGCAAGGTGCCAAAAAACGACTTGGGCAACACGCCGTCGCGCCCCATCGCGAACAACAACCGCGAACCGCTGGCCTGGGCCGACAGCCCCGAGGCGAACTGGCCGACGATCAAGCCGATCAGGAAGATCGACACAAACAGGTCACCGCCGACATTGCGCGCGATTTCGTAAGCCGCCGAATCCACATCGGCAAACTCGAACGACGGATGCGCGATCTGCACGAAATACGACACGCCAACAAAGATCAATCCGCCGATCAAGGTGATCAGCATGATCGCACGCGGAATGGTACGGCGTGGGTCGCGGGTTTCCTCGGTCAGCGTGCTGACCGCGTCAAAGCCCAGGAACGAATAGCAGGCAATCGCCGCCCCGCTCATGATCAGCGGCATGTGCATCTGGCCGTTGAAGAACGGCGCGACAGTCCACAGCGGCTTGCTCGCATCGCCCCCGATGTAATGGATGCACAGCGCGACAAACGCGATCAGCACCAGAAACTGCACCAACATCAGCAGCGCATTGATGCCATTGGCCAGTTTCAGACCGATGATATTGATCGCCGTGGTGACGCCGATAAACGCCAGCACCCAGATCCATTGCGGCACCGCAGGGAATGCCGAATGCAGGTACGCCGCCCCGATCAACCAGATGGCCATGGGCAAGAACAGGTAGTCGAGCAACACCGCCCAACCGGCGATAAAGCCCAGTTTCGGGCTGATGGCCTTGCGCACATAGCTGTAGGCGGAACCGGCCACCGGAAAGGCTGATGCCATGCGCCCGTAACTCATGGCGGTAAAGAACATCGCCACCAGGGCGGCCAGGTAAGCGGCCGGTACCATGCCGCCGGTGGATTGCGCGAGGATGCCGAAGGTGCCGAGCACAATGATCGGCGTCATATAGGCGATGCCAAACAGCACCACCGACCCTAACGACAGGGTGCGTTGCAAACGAGCCATGAGCGATTCTCCGCTGATTTATTAGATTTATGGCAGAACTGAAGTCGGTAAAGCAGATGTCATTTTTCTTATGATCAAGCGTGTTTACTGTGGCGAGCGGGCTTGATGTGGCGAGCGGGCTTGCCCCGCGTTGGGCTGCGCAGCGGCCCCATTACATTCACTGCATTTCTCCAGGCAAACCGCGGTTGCAGGTTTTAGGGCCGCTTCGCGCCCCAACGCGGGGCAAGCCCGCTCGCCACATCAAGCCCGCTCGCCACAACAGCGTGCTCGCGATAGGAATTCTCAGGGTTTAGGGATCAGCAGCTCACGCGTCCCGTCCGTGCGCTCGATCACCTCACCCGGCAATTTCAAACGCTGGTCGTCGAGGTAGCGGTAGTCCTTGCGAGCCGCCACCAGTTGGTCAAGATCCAGCTCGACGGTAAATTGCCCTTCCTCGCGCCCGGCTTCGAACAGCAGCGTGCCAATCGGGTCGACCAGGGCACTGCCGCCGGCGAACAACAGGCCGCCATCGCCCTCTTCCACACGATTGACCATCAGCGCAAACGCCTGGTTTTCCTGGGCACGCGCCATGATCGCGGTGCGGTGCGTGGGGCCGTAAGGGTCCATGTTGCCGTTGGTGACAATCAGCAGTTCGGCGCCCAGTTGCGCGTTGGCGCGGGCGGTTTCCGGGAACTCGATGTCGTAGCAGATCAACAGGCCGACGCGCACGCCGTTCCACAGGCAAGTGGCATAGCGGTCACCCGGCGTGAACACGCCGCGATCCGAGGCCCACAGGTGGGTCTTGCGATACCGCAGGGCAATGCCCTCGGGGGTGATCAGCAACGTGGTGTTATAGAATTGGCCGGCGTCGCTCTCGGCCATGCCGATCACCACGGCGATATTGCGTGCGCGGGCCGCCTCGATAACGGCCTGCACGGTCGGGCCATCCACCGGCTCGGCGATGTCGGCGACGGTCTCGGCTGACGGGAAGCCCATCAGGTGGGTTTCCGGAAATACGATCAGTTGCGTGTCGGCGGCGCAGGCAGCAATTGCCGCCAAGGCGCGCTCAAGGTTGTAAGCTGTGCCGTTATCACGACCTGCCAACTGGGCAAATTCGACCTTCATGGGAAGTCCTGTTGTTTTATCTGTGGCGCAGTATGCGCAGCCGCAACCGTCGGGGAAATCACGCCGCCGGGGTAACCCTATGGGGGTAGACGAATGACAGTCTCGCTGCAAGACATCGCCTGGCACCGTTCGGTGGGGCAAATGATAGACGCCCTCGACCAGGCCAACTTCTGGACCCAGCTCGTGCGCTTGCTGGACAACTACGTGCCGTTCGACAGCTGGGTGGTATTGCTGTTCAGCAACGCGCACCGCCCGCTGGTATTCGCCGAATGCCCGGGCGCCGACGGCACGCCGGACCAGTTGTTCCAGGACTACCTCAACGGCCTGTACCTGCTCGACCCCTTCTACATCGCCAGCCGCGAACACTCACGCACCGGGCTGTTTCGCCTGGCCGAAGTCGCGCCGGAGCACTTTGAACTCACCGAGTACTACCAGCGCTACTTCCGCCTGAACGTGGTGGCCGATGAAATCCAATTTAATTGCCACCTGCCGGATGGGCGTACCCTGTGCCTGTCCCTGGGCTCCAAACAGCGGTTTGACCCGCAGCAGATCGCCCTGCTGTCGCTGATCCAGCCCTGGGTCTTGAGTTTGCTGCGCCAGCGCCTGCCCTATGAACTCAATCAGGTCAGCGCCCCGCAGCCGCCGGTGCAAACGGATGACTGGGGCGCGCAACTCACCGCCCGCGAGCTGGATGTGGGCCGCTTGATGCTCAGCGGTTGCTCCAGCAAGGAAATCGCTCGTAAGCTGGAAATCTCCGTTGAAACCGTGAAAGTCCATAAGAAACACATGTACAGCAAGCTAGGGATCAAATCCCAGTCGGAGCTGTTCTCGATCTTTCTACAGGCGCAAAACGCCTAGCCGATGAGTGAACCCAAGGAAAACCGTATGAGCCTGTCGTTACTAAGCCGTTACGCCTTCTTTGCCGTGTGCGTCATTTTCACCCTCGCCAGCCTCCCTTTTATCGAACATGAATGGCTGTGGCCGATCACCGTGGTCACCGGCGTGCTCAGCCTGATCGGTCTGCTCGACCTGCTGCAAAGCCCCCACGCGGTGCGCCGCAACTACCCGATCCTGGGCAATATCCGTTACCTGGTGGAGGCCATCCGCCCGGAAATCCGCCAGTACCTGCTTGAATCCGACAGCGATGCGCTGCCCTTCTCACGCGCGCAACGCTCACTGGTTTATTCGCGCGCCAAGAACGAAACCGCCGACAAACCCTTCGGCACCCTGATCGACGTGTATCAATCCGGCTTCGAATTCATCAGCCACTCCATGCGCCCAGCGCCGTTGAGTGACCCGAGCGCATTTCGCGTGATGGTCGGCGGCCCGCAGTGCAAGCAGCCGTACTCGGCGTCGGTGTTCAATATCTCGGCCATGAGCTTCGGCTCGTTGAGCGCCAACGCCATTCGCGCGTTGAACCAGGGCGCCAAGCTCGGCAACTTTGCCCATGACACCGGCGAAGGCAGCATCAGCCCGTACCACCGCGAAAACGGCGGCGACCTGACCTGGGAACTGGGCAGCGGCTATTTCGGCTGCCGCACCAGCGACGGCCGCTTCGACCCGGAACGCTTCGCCGCGCAGGCGCAGAATCCGCAAGTGCGCATGATCGAAATCAAGATGAGCCAGGGCGCAAAACCCGGCCATGGCGGGATCCTGCCCAAGCACAAGGTCACCCAGGAAATTGCCGAGACGCGCGGCATCATGATGGGCGAAGACTGCATCTCGCCGTCGCGCCACAGCGCGTTTTCCACGCCGATTGAAATGATGCAGTTCATCGCCCAACTGCGCGAACTGTCCGGCGGCAAACCGGTGGGCTTCAAGTTTTGCCTGGGCCACCCGTGGGAGTTCATGGGCATTGCCAAGGCCATGCTCGAAACCGGCATCCTCCCGGACTTTATCGTGGTCGACGGCAAGGAAGGCGGCACCGGCGCCGCGCCGGTGGAGTTCACCGACCACATCGGCGTGCCGTTGCGTGAAGGTCTGCTGTTTGTGCACAACACGCTGGTGGGCCTGAACCTGCGTGACAAGATCAAGCTCGGCGCCAGCGGCAAGATCGTCAGCGCATTCGATATCGCCAGCGTCCTGGCCATTGGCGCCGACTGGGCCAACGCCGCGCGCGGCTTCATGTTTGCCATCGGCTGCATCCAGTCGCAGAGCTGCCACACCAACAAGTGCCCGACCGGCGTCGCCACCCAGGACCCGCTGCGCCAACGTGCGCTGGTGGTCCCGGACAAAGCCCAGCGCGTGTTCAACTTCCACCGCAACACCCTCAAGGCCCTGGCAGAAATGCTCGCCGCAGCCGGTCTGGATCATCCCTCGCAGCTGTCGGCCAAGCACTTGGTGCGACGCATGTCGGCGACTGAAATCAAACTGTTCTCGCAACTGCATGTGTTCCTCAAGCCCGGTGAATTGCTCACCGGTGAAGTAAATGGCCAGTTCTATTCGCGCATGTGGCAGATGGCACGCGCGGACAGTTTTGAGTCGAATGACGTCGAAGCTGCGTGAGGAGACCGGCCATGCTCAAAGTTATCGCTGAAGATTTCATCAAGCCCGAACACGTGGAAACCGTGCGCCCGTGGTATGCCGAACTGGTGGAAAAAACCCGCCTGGAACCGCTGTGTATTGCCTACGAGCTGTTTGTCGATCAGAAAGACCCCGGGCACTTCGTGTTCATCGAGCTATGGCCCGATCAGGCCGCGCTGGATGCTCACTGCCAGACCGAACACTTCACCCGACTGGTGCCGCAGATCAATGCACATCAGGCCAAGCCCTGTCGGTTCGTGTTGATGGATGCGTTCTAAATTCCTTATTGCTGCTGAACCGGACCACCGACGGCATCGTTGAAACCAGGAGATTCACATGCCGTTACTCGACTTCGCCGCCCTCGCCGGGCAACTGCCCGACAGCTGGAAATCCACGCGCCTGGGCCAGGTAGGCCCGGCGCGGATCAAGGTGTTGCGCATGGATGAGCAGGCCTACGAGGAAGAAACCCACGCTTACAACGAAGGCCTGCTGGTGATCAGCGGCCAGTTGCGCCTGAGCATCGGCGACGAGGAAATCCGCGTGCAAGCCGGCCAGATGTACCTCGTCGAAGCCGGTATCGCCCACGCCGTCCTTGCCGGTAGCCAAGGCACATTGGTGATCATTGATGTCTAGAGACATTCAGTAATACCCAGCCTTTGCAATTGCTTACAAATACCGCCAACCTGCGCCCGCCCGACGTGCGGCGTGCGACAACGCCGCCGTGCACCTGTCATTACTAAACTATTTGTTCAAGAGCCCGCTGCCATGCTGAACGGACGCGACCCGCGCATCGATTTTTTTCGGGGCCTGGCGTTGATCTTCATTTTCTGGGATCACGTCCCCCACAACCCCCTCGGCCAGATCACCCTGCGCAATATCGGGTTCAGCGACGCGGCTGAAGTCTTCGTGTTCCTTGCCGGCTACGCCTCGGTGCTGGCCTACGGCAAGGTCCTGCAGCGCGAAGGCTACTGGATGGCCTGCTTGAAGATCCTGCGGCGCACCTGGGTGTTGTACGTGGTGCACATCTTCCTGCTGGCAATGCTGATGGGCATCGTGTTTTTCGCCAACAGCCATGTGGAAACCCGCGACCTGGTCGAAGAGATGGGCCTGACGCATTTCGTCACCCACCCGCAGCAAGCGCTGGTGGATGAATTGCTGTTGCGCTTCAAGCCGAACCTGATGGACCCGCTGCCACTGTATATCGTGCTGCTGGCGGGCTTGCCGCTGGTACTGCCGCTGCTGCTGCGCAAGACCTGGGCGGTGGTCGCGGTGTCGATGGCGGTGTACCTGCTGGCGCCGCACCTGGGCTGGAACCTGGCCGCCATCGCTGACGGCGTGTGGTATTTCAACCCGGTCACCTGGCAGTTTCTGTTTATCCTGGGTGGCGCAGCGGCCATTCACGGGCAACAACCCCGCGCGCAGGATAATCGGCCACTGCTGCGCCAGCCGTTGTTCGTCACGGCGGCGGTCTACGCACTGGCGGCGGGTGTGCTCACCCTCGCCTGGCGTTGGCCTGAGGTGCACGACGCGTTGATGCCAGCGGCCTTGAGCGAACTGCTCTACCCTATCAGCAAGACCGACCTGTCACCGGTGCGACTGCTGCACTTCCTGGCGCTGGCCTACGTCACCGCCAAACTGTTGCCCGGGCGTGCCTGGACACAAAATTGGCTGGCCCAACAGACCTGCCGGATGGGGCGTTATTCGTTGGAAGTATTCTGCCTGGGCGTCTTACTGGCGCCGTTGGCGGATATGCTCAACGCCCTGGCTGGCGATGCCTTCACCATGCAAATCGTCACCGCACTGGTTGGCGCCGCCCTGATGGCCGCGCTGGGGGCCTGGCTGGAATTCAACCACCGCCTGAGCCAATCGCCGCGCGTGGCCACCGCCTGAAAAACAAAAAGCCCCGATCCCGGGGCTTTTTGTTGTGCGCCTGAACGTCAGGCTTGAGCACGCGCCGCAGCATTGATGGGCTGCAACTTGAACACGTAGAACAGCACGGTCAGCAGCACCAGGAACACCGGGCCGACATACAGCGCCACACGCGTGTCCGGGAAGTACGCCATCAGCCCAACCACCAGCACCAGGAACGCCAGCGCCAGGTACGAACTGACCGGGTACAGCCACATGCGGTACTTGAGGCCGGCTGCCTCGGCCGGGCTCAGGCTTTTGCGGAATTTAAGCTGAGCCAGCAGGATCATCAGCCAGGTCCAGATCGCGCCGAAGGTGGCGATGGACGTCACCCAGACGAAGACTTTCTCGGGGACCATGTAGTTGAGCAATACGCCCAACAGCAGCACGAAAATCGACAGCAGCAGCGCCTTGCGCGGTACGCCGTTGCTTGAGGTGGTGCCGAATGCGGCCGGGGCCTGACCGTTCTGCGCCAGGCTGTAGAGCATACGGCCGGTGCTGAAGATGCCGCCGTTGCAGGAGGACAACGCAGCCGTGATCACCACAAAGTTGATGATGCCGGCGGCGGTCTTGATGCCCAGTCGCTCGAAGGTCATCACGAACGGGCTGCCCTGGGTGCCGATTTCATTCCATGGGTAAATCGACAGAATCACGAACAACGCCCCCACGTAGAACAGCAGGATGCGCCAGAACACCGAGCCGATGGCGCTCGGGATAGTCTTCTGCGGGTTCTTCGCTTCACCGGCAGTAAGGCCGATCATCTCGACGCCCAGGTACGCGAACATCACCATTTGCAGGGACATCAACACACCGGTCACACCATTGGGCATGAAGCCGCCGTGGGCCCACAGGTTGGAAATCCCCAGCGCCACACCGTCGTTGCCGAAGCCGAACGCGATGATGCCGACGCCGCCGATCACCATGGCAATGATCGTGACGATCTTGATCAGCGCGAACCAGAACTCGAACTCACCGAATGCCTTGACCGCAATCAGGTTGATCGTGCCCATGCTGACCAGGGCCGCCAGCGCCCAGATCCAGCGCGGCACATCGGGAAACCAGACGCCCATGTAGACGGCAACGGCGGTGATTTCTGCCACGCAGGTCACCAGCCACAGGAACCAGTAGTTCCAGCCGGTCAGAAAGCCCGCCAGCGGGCCGAGGTAGTCCTGGGCATAACGGCTGAACGAACCGGCGACGGGGTTATGCACCGCCATTTCGCCGAGCGCGCGCATGATCACCAGGATCGCCAGGCCGCCAATGATGTAGGAGAGCATGATCGCCGGGCCGGCCATTTCGATGGCCTTGGCGGAACCCAGGAACAGGCCGACACCGATACAGGCGCCGAGGGCCATCAGGCGAATATGCCGTTCGCCCAGTTCACGTTTCAGCGGGCCGCCCTGAGCGGTCTCGCCATGGGGCAGCTGATTGCCAACTGGCATAGGGGTACAACCTCGTCTTGTTATTGGATATGAACCACCGAGCGTTGCGCACGCCAGGCCGGTAAGCCGGGGGCGAACTTCAACCAGGCCTGTTTCGTGGACAGGCACGTCCGGCAGCGCACAGCCTGCGGGATCGGCGGGGGTGCAGTATAAAAAGCCGACACTAGGGTCTTTCACTCTAAAAATGACTAAATTCAGCGATAAATCTTGGTAAATACGCCTTTTACAAGGAAGCATTACCTGCCTTTACGCATTTATCAGGTCATCGCGAGGGCCGCGAGTATTGCACAGTGATGGTGCAGCGTCATGCCTGGGCCGACGCCCTCTGGCCATCAACGAAGGCTCTGGCCCAAGGCTTCGAGCTCGGCCACAGGCAAATCGGAAACGTCATGATCCCCCCGCCAACGGCACTCCCTCAGGATGATGCAATTGCATCCATGCACAGGGAAAATCAATGGACACGCCTACCGAGCGCCTCGAGCAGGGCCGCACCCGACGCCAGGAGGGTGACCAGCACATGGTCACTATCCTGATCAATCATTTGAATTCCACCAGCGCCGAGCCGCTGCTGATACCGCCCCATTCGTCGCCAGGTTGCTGGCTGCAACTCTGGCGCCAGGCCATTAACCGCCCGCGCTTCATCGCCTGGGCCCGGCAACGGAACATCGACCTCGCCAGCCTGACCCTGGCCAATGGCACCCTGACAGACCGGACGCGACACACCTGGACCCTGTGGGACGACGCGCCAGGGCGCGCCCTGGCCCTTCCCCTGCTGACCATCGCCGACATACTCGACCCCGCAGCCACCGGCCTGCCATACGGGCCGATGACTGTGGGCGAGAACACGCTGCAATTGCCCGCCAGCCAGGTGCTGCGGTTTTACGGTTACCCTCAGCCGCAGACCCGGGGGCAGCGAATGATCGTCATCCAGGCCCTCGATCAACTCAATCCTTTCGCCAGCGCCAGCCCAACGCTGGCAGATGATTTCGAGCGGCTGAACCAAGACCTGCTGCAGCTGGCCGACAGCCTGGAGGCTGCTGCGAGCGAGGCGGGTTTCAACCCGCAAACCGCTCACCGCCGCAGGCTGACCCTCGACTCCGGCTCTTTTGCAGCCAACGCCCAACAAACCGGCGCAGCGCTGTTGGATTACATCACCCGTCATCAGGACTTCCTGGCGCTGGAGCCGGTTCACGGCCTGCAGCCCGGCCATTACACATTCGATCCCGATACCCGCCAGCTCACCGGCCAGCGCGCCAATGGCGCACAGGTAGCACTCGGCATCGAATGGCTTTTGCCGCTGCCATTGGCAGGCCGTCTCGAACAACTGGTCAGTGTGGCGCAACAGCTCGGCACCTCTATTCACCAGAGCGGCCAGTTCAGCGTGGCGCAGTTGCTGCAGTGCCATGACCTGGCAGTGCCCGCCACGCCAGACGCGGCCAGGGCGCTGAGCCTGCGCCTGCGCGCGTCGCAGCCTCTGCACGCGCTGCCTGTTTGCGACTTCGCCGGTGCCGATATTGCGCTGATGCAGCAACGGCACTGGCAGCGCCTGGACCATGACCGCGACCATGCCGCGGCGGCTTTGCGCACGCTGCTCGAGGGCAAAGCCGCTGACGCCGTGATTGCCACGCACGCGCCATTGCTGCAGGCCTCGGCCGGCGACGCCCATTTGCATCCGGCGCTCGCACCTGCGCCGCGCACCGAAGCGCGCAGCCTCGCCCAGCTTCTGCAAGGGCACGGTCTTGCCGTTCCACGTACCGCCGGCGACGCCCTCGGTACGCTGCAAATCCTCGAAATGACCCTGCCGCGCAGCACTCAACACGCTGACTATCGACAGGGCTTGCCCTTAACGCCTGACCAGCGTGAGACCGTGCGAAATGCGGTCAACGCCTGGCTGCCGCGCACGAGCAGCAGGCTGTTGGAATATCTGGCGGGGCCCTTGTTGGCCGAGCTGTCGCGAAGCGCGATTCGCACCCAGGCCGACCGGTTGCTCAAGCTCATGCTCAGGCGCCCTCCTGCCCGGCAACTGGGGCGACGGTTGCTGGAAGCACTGGGCGGGTACGGTCAACACCCGCACGAACACACCAACAGCGCCAGCCTTGAAAACCTGGTGCTGGCCGCGCTGATGATCGAACTCGACCCGCTGCAGGATGAACAGCGTTACGTCGTCGCGGGGTTCGACCTCGCCGAAAGCAGCCAATGGGGCCGCCCCCATGCGTCCCTGCGTGAAGACCTGGAACTGCACCTGATACGCAGCGGCGCCGTCTCGGCTGAGGCCACGCCGCTGGCCGCCCACCTGCTGCTCGCGGGGGCAGCGCCGGAGTTTTTGGTGCGAGAACTGCCGGCCACGTTGCGCTTCATGACCTCCACCCACTGGCTGGTGTTCAGCCAAGGCGTGGCGATGGCGCACAGGGTCGCGCCGGGCTCACCGCAGCACCTGAGCTACAACGATGTCATCGCCCTGGCGTCACGGGAGGACACCTCGCCCGAGCAGCAACAATGGCGCGAATACACCGCAACCCAAGGCCTGCTCGATTGGGCTGTCGCCCAGGGTGAGCTGACGCAACAGGCCGACGGCCGCTACCCGATCAGCGAGATCGACGCGGCGAAAGCCCGACTGCAAGCGCGCCTGGAGGCACTGAAAAGCGCGTTCATGACGTTCGCCAGCGACCTTCCGACGCGCCGGTCGGTGGCGCTCGACGACCTGCGAAAAGTCTTCCCGGGCCACCCCCGCATCAATACGCCCGACCTGCGCTGGGCGTTGGGGTCGCGCTTACAACTGAACCTCGGCCTGGCGTCCAACGGCCCACCCCGTTGGCATAACGTGCCTTACCTCAGCGAGCACTCCCTGGTGGACTTGCACAGCCAGGGCTGGCTGCAGCCTTTTTCGCGCCACTGGGCATCGGTTCACCCACACCTGAACCTGAACCTGATGCGCAGCGCGTTCAGCCGTCTGGGGCATGTGAATACGCTGTTCGAGGCCGCCTTCGACGCCCACATTGATCGCCTTAAACAGGCGTACGCCACCACCCTCCAGGACCTGTTGGCACAATTACCGCTGGCCGAGCGTGCCCGGCTGCCCATCGGCGAGCTGCAACTGCTGGTGCTGAGCAAGGCGGCCACCAAGCCAGAAGCCCTGGAAACCCGCGAGGAAAAAAGTGCCCGCGTCGGGCGCTTCGGCATCCTGCTGCGCTGCACCCTGCCCCACGCGACCCACGATTACGAGTTGTTCCCACTGCTCAACCGCCTGCATAAACGCAGCGGGCCCGCCCTGGTGTTTGACCTGGGCGGCAAGCCCCTGTCGGTCACCACCGGCCGACCAGGCTCGGTTCAACCCGTCAGCCGCTTGCACACCGGCAATCAACTGGCCGTCGACTGGCAAGCCTACGAAACCGGCAGCGCACCGCGGCCGAACGTGTTCTCCACCGTGGTCGTCGAGCAGCTGTGGCAGCAGGGCCCCACACCCGATGAAAGCGGCGCCCCGCGGTTCGGTTCGGCGATCCTGCGCAGCATCACCCAGGCCATTGTCGAGCGGCATTTTTTTCTCGACGTCGAAGCCGCACGACAACAGGCGCATGGCGCGTCCGCCGAAGATGAGTTTGAACGCCACCACGAAGCATTGACGCAGCGCCTCAAAATCCTCGTGCCGTTGTGGTCGTGCGGCCAGGACATCGCTTCGGGCGATCCACACCGCATGACCTATGGCAGCTACCAGTGCCTGCTCGACCTGTTCAGCCTGCTGATGCCCGCCCGCGCCTACTCGTCGGCTGGCCTGGCGGTATTGAAAAGCACTGCCCCGCTGCCAATAAAACTGCTGCAACTGGGCAAAGCGAGTACGCACCTGCTGCATGCAACCCTCAACCCCCTCGACCACATTCCCCGACTTGCCAGAGTGGCCCGCAACGGCCTGGTCAGACTGGGCATGGACGCGTGGCACACCCTGAGGCAAGCCATCGAGCAAACCCAACGCTGGACCGCCAACACGTCGTTGCGCGAGTACGTGCGCTGGCTGTCCAGGGCCGACATCGGCATCGGTGCCGTGCTGGGCGGGAGCGACTTTTCGCGCATTGTCGCGGTGATGCGCGAAAAGCAGTGGTTCGCCTTCGACCCTTTCAGCGCGAGGCCCTATGGGCCACCGCTGGCGAGCTTTCGTCTGGACAGCGCCCTGAGCGTGACACCGGTGCACTGCGTCAACGGTTACCAGGCGCGCGTCACCGAGCGCCTATTTGACACTCCGCCATTGCTGATTCCCCGCGCCACCGCCACGGATTTACTGGTTGACGGCAAGGTCATGCGCCTTGAACACAGTGCCCCGACCCACTTGGACGACCTGGCATCGCCCGCCCATTTTCGCGTAGAGCACCATTTCGACACCCGCTGCACGCCCACCCGAAGAAAACGCAATACGCCCCCCTTCATCTGCTTCACCAAACGGCTGTCTGCGTTTGCCAACTCCATTCATCAACGCCGCGTGCAAGCGCTGGAACATATCCGGATCATTCCCGCGCCCGGCCAGGGCGGTGCAAAACAGCGACTGGCGTATCACCACACCGTTTACGAAGTCAGCCGTGACGACGTCGCCTTTGAGCTGACCCAGGTCGCGGCACCGCCGTTGATCTATCGCCGCCGCACGCTGGGCACGCTTGTCGATGAACCGCAATTCGGGCTGCCCGACGACCAACTGGACAACCTTCTGGGCCATGAAACCCGGGTGGTGGAACTGCAAGGCATCGCCGAAGGCATTGATGACACGCGCATCCTGCGGGCCATGGTGTTCGAACTCTCCCGGCCTGGACCGATCCCCGGCCCACGCTGGGTTGTCGAGGCCGACACCGGTGTGTTCTATGAAGTGATCCAGACCGCCAACCCGCCAGAACTGGTCTTCGATTACCTGGACTTCAGCCAGGGCGGCGAGCACGCGCGGCTGATCCACGCCTTCTGCGATTACAAGCGCGATTACCTGGACATCGCCGAACTCATGCCCACGCAACCACTGGTGGCGCTGCCGACGCTGGAGGTGCTGTACCGGCAACTGGCGGCCCGCGGTTTTTCTGACGGCACCTTGGCGAGGCTGCGCCATACCGCCAGTACCCTGACCCCCCTCAAACAACGGGAATTATTGTTGAACGCGTCCAGCCAGGGACAGCGTCTGGATGTGCATGTCGCCGCCAAACCCTTGCAGCTGGATATATGGCCGCCACGCCCGCTAGTAGCCGGCGGCCCCAGCGCCGCGCAGATCAACGAGTACCTCGCGCAGAAAGCCCACGCCAGCACGCTGGCGTTGGTCGAAAGAACCGGAGTCGGCGCCGCCAACCTCGTTACCGATGCCGTTGACGACCTGGCGCGGTTGCGGATCGCAGCCCCCGTGGTGCTGTGGCAATACTCCCTGGTCGGGCAGCCCGACTACACCGAGATCATCCTCAAGACCGGCGCCGGCAATTGCGACCAGATGGCCCATGTCGCCCATGAACTGATCCGCACCAACGGTGGCGTCTCGCAGATATGGGGCTCGCGTCCGCCTACCCATGCCTTTGTGGTGGTCGGCAAAACGCCGTCAAGCCTGGTCGAGACCCAGGACTTCAAGGAGGACGACTGGCAAGGCCTGTGGATCTGCGACCCCTGGGCCCGGATTGCCTGCCCGGCCAATCAGTACCCGAACGCGTTCAACGAACGGGTGCGTGACTGGTCCGGCCAGCACATGTCGGTTTACTACAAGGGCCAGTGGGAGCGAATCGAAAACTCCAGCTGGCTGGCGGACTGGAACCGCGGCCTGAAACTTTCATGGAGCTAGCAAGCCCGCACACAAAATCTTCACGGCGCATCACCAGCGACTAAGCTTGAACCAAGTCCGATCAATCTGCGTGAATGGATCAATCGACTATGGGCGCTTTATGGCAGACCGATTCGAAACCCGCTGTGGTCCAGACCGACAGTGCGGATCCACCGCCATTGCCACAAAGCCCCCGCTCTCGACGCTTGTGGTGGCGGCTGATCGGGCTGGTGCTGGTGCTCGCGTTGGTGGCCCTGGGGTGGGCCGCCAGCCGGGAAATACGCACCTCGCGCCTGCAGGCTGAACACCTGAGCCCTTTTGCCGCGTCACTGAGCTACCGGGTGGAACCTGGCGCGAGTGATGCGATGGTGTATCCCGGCGAGGGTCCTTTTGACCGGCGCCTGGGCTACAGCGCGCTGAATGAATTTTTGCCACGCCTGCTCAAACGCAATTACGTGATTCAGGCACAGTCGCGGTTTTCCCCGGCGCTGATGAGCTACGCCGAGCACGGCCTGTTCGTGCCCTACGCCGAAAAGGTCCAGGCCGGCCTGACCATCACCGACTGTCGCGCGGCGCCGCTGTACGCTTTCAGTTACCCACAGCAACTCTATGCAAGCTTTGCCGCCATTCCACCGTTGGTGGTGCACAGCCTGTTGTTTATTGAAGACCGCGACCTGCTGGACCCCAAGCGTCCAATGGCCAACCCGGCGGTGGATTGGCCGCGCTTTGCCAAGGCCGCCTGGTCGCAGGTGGCCAAACTGCTGCATCTGCCAGGGCAAACCGCCGGCGGCAGCACCCTGGCCACCCAGCTTGAAAAGTATCGCCATTCGCCCGACGGCCTGACGCTGTCCGGTGGCGAAAAAATCCGCCAGATGATGTCTGCCAGCGTCCGCGCCTACCAACCGGGACCGCAGACCCTGGACAGCCGGCAGAACATCGTGCGCGACTACCTCAACAGCGTGCCGCTGTCGGCGGTGCCGGGCCATGGTGAAGTGCACGGCATGGCCGAAGGTTTACGCGTGTGGTACGGCGCCGACTTCAACCAGAGCAATGCGCTGTTGAGCGGCAACGCGCCCAAGGACCTTCCAGCAAAAGGCTTGGCGCTGCGCGAAGTGCTGTCGCTGATGATCGCCCAGCGCCGCCCTTCGCATTACCTGACCAAGGGCCGCGATGAGCTGGCGCAATTGACCGACAGCCATATCCGCCTGCTGGCACAGAACAACGTGATCGATCCGGCGCTGGCCAAGGCCGCCCTGGCCAGCCATGTCACCTACCGCGACTGGCAGCAACAACCGACGCTCCAGCCGGTGGAAACCAACAAGGCGATCAACGTTGCGCGCAGTCGCCTTGCCAGCCTGCTCAACCGTCCGCTGTATGACCTCGATCGCCTCGACCTGTCGGCCACGAGCACGCTGCAATACGACCTGCAAACCCAGGCCACCGAGTATCTCAAGCACCTGGCCGACCCCGCCTTCGCAGGGCAAATGGGCCTGCTCGGCCCGCGCTTGCTCACCCCGCAAAGCACGCCGCAAGTGCGCTACAGCTTCACCCTGTTCGAACTGACGCCCGATGGCGCACGGGTACGGGTGCAAACCGACAACACCGACCAACCTTTTGATATCAACGAAGGCAGCAAGCTGGAACTGGGCTCCACCGCCAAGCTGCGGGTGCTGACCACCTACCTGCAAATCATCACCGAGCTGCATGATCGCTACCGCGCGCAAACACCCGCCGAGTTGAAAAAAGTCGAGGTCCCCGAACAAGACCCACTGTCACGCTGGGCACTGGACTACCTGATCCAGAACCCCGACCGCGACCTGTCGAAGATGCTCGACGCGGCCCTCAACCGCACCTATTCGGCCAGCCCCGGCGAAGCGTTTTTCACCGGCGGCGGCTTGCATCACTTCCACAATTTTCGCAATGAAGACAATGGCCGCAGCCCGACCCTGCGCGATGCGCTGCGCGAGTCGATCAACCTGCCGTTCATTCGCCTGATGCGCGACCTGGTGCGCTACACCACCTACTCCGGCGAAGACAACAGCGCGCGCTTGCTCAAAGATGACAACGATCCGCGCCGTCAGGAATACCTGGCCAAGTTCGCCGACCACGAAGGCACTGCGTTCCTGCTCAAGTTCTGGAAAAAGTACCGCAACAAAGACACTCAGACACGCCTCGACACTTTCATGGACGGCCTGCACCCCACCGCGATTCGCCTGGCTGCCGTGCACCGCTACCTGCTGCCGCAGGCCAGCCAGGAGAGCTTCAACCGTTTTGTGCGCTCGCATCTGAAGACCCCCAAGCCCCCCGAAAAGCTCACGGACGAGCGCCTCGAAAAGCTCTACCAAAGCTACGGCCCCGGCGCCTACGACCTGCCGGACCAAGGCTACATCGCCAAGGTGCACCCGCTCGACCTGTGGCTGCTGGGCTATCTGCTCAACCACCCCGAAGCGACCTTCAGCGAGATCGTCAAGGCCAGCGAATTCGAACGCCAGGAAGTCTACAGCTGGCTGTTCAAGAGCCGGCACCAGAGCGCGCGCGACAGCCGCATCCGCACCATGCTGGAGATTGAAGCGTTCCTGGAAATCCATCAGCGCTGGCAGGCTGTCGGCTACCCGTTCGACCACCTGGTACCGTCGCTGGCGACCGCCATCGGCAGCTCCGGCGACCGCCCCGCCGCCCTCGCCGAACTGATGGGGATCATCCTCAACGATGGCGTGCGCATTCCGGTGCTGCGCATCGACAGCCTGCATTTTGCCGCCGGCACGCCGTATGAAACGCTCGTGATCAACGACCCCAACCGTGGCAAGCGCGTGATGCCCAGCGAAGTCGCCACGGCGCTGCGCGGTGCGCTGTCGCAGGTGGTGGACGCAGGCACGGCGAAACGCGTGGCCGGCAGTTTCAAACTGGCCGATGGCGCGCCGCTGGCCATGGGCGGCAAGACCGGCACCGGCGACAACCGCATCGAAGCCATGGGCGCGGGTGGGCGCATCCTCAGTTCCAAATCGATCAACCGTACTGCAACGTTCGTGTTCTACATCGGCGAGCATCACTTCGGCACGCTGACCGCCTTCGTCCCCGGGGCCTCGGCCGAGCATTTCACCTTCACCTCGGCATTGCCGGTGCAAGTGCTCAAAGGCATGGCGCCGATCCTGACGCCGTACCTGCAGCCGGGCACGCAGACGCTGTGTGTGGCGCGCTGAATCCAGGGTGTCAGTTATGTATTTTTCACCCTCGAATTGTTGACTGTTACGCGCTTTAAACCCCGCGTAAGCCGCTATTTTTAAAGCTTATTTTAGCCTCGACGCGTGAATAGACTCAGGGAGTCTCCACTCTCTGTTCAGGTTCACACCATGCCTACCGATTCCTCCGCCCTGCCGTTCCAGGGCCGTCATTTCGAGTTGATCCAGAACGCGTTGCCCGACTGGGTAAAGGGCACCACAGCGGCGCGAATTGGCGCGCTCAAACGCCAGGGTCTTGCATCTGCGGCGCCTTACCTCGAGACCTCGCCGGCGCAGCACGTGTCACTCAAGCGCGCCGTCGCTGACCATTGGCACGCCCAGGCAGCGCTGGACAAACGCCTCGGCCCGCTCAACGACTTGCGCGCCTTTGCCGAGCCGCTGCTCAAGCGAGCGCTGTTCACGCACTACGGCGAGGTCGATGTACGCAACACCTGGCTGCGGGTGTACGTAGACGCGTCCAATGCCTGGTGGGTGATCAACGTCAAACGAGGCGTACAAAGCAAAACCCTGTCGTTGCTGGACATGGCCCTGCATAACTTCGCCGCCGGCGACACTTTCGTCGACCACGCCTTTTTGGGCCCGGAAGACACCCGTGGTCAGCGCGACAGCCTGACGATACGTGGCCGGCCCGGTGGGCCGATACTGACGGCGCAGCGCTTCAAGGCCGTGTGTCGATCCCTGGACATCGGCGGCCTTTACCAGGCCCGGCTCCAAAGCGCGCTGGGGTTCGATCAGCCGGCGCTGGCCCGCACCGTGCGCGACGAAGTGGTCAGCCAGCTCAAGGCGGATTTGCGCAGCAGTGCGCACCTGGGCCTGCACAGCGGTCATCTGGCAAACGACGCCCATCACGCGTTGCTGAGGTTCATCGACACACCGCTGGGCCTGTCACTCGATGGCCACACCTTGAGGTGCCATACGCTGAGCCTGGCTGAGTGCGAACTGAGCGGGATTATGCTGTTCGCCACGCCTGCAGAGCACGGCTCCGCCCGTGGGCGGCTGATTGCCTGGGTGCCCCAGGACCCCGAGCATCCGCTCAAGCAGTACCCTTCGCCGATTGCCTTCGTCGAAGAGCTGACGCGTCAGTTGCACAGCGGCCCGGCGTATCAGGCGTTTTTCAGTCAATTTGTGGCGCACGCCGAGCGCGGGGTGTTTTTCTCGCGGTTGCAGTCGCGTGCACATCTGCCATTGCGCCTGCTGGACATTGACCGGGATCACCCCAACCGCGCCGCCAACCCTGCGCGAGACGACCCGTGGAACTACCTGCACCGGGTCAAGCTCAACAAGATCGTCAACGACGCCCGGGAGCTGGCGGTATCCACTGCCTACGTCGACCGGCTGGCACGCTGGGCCTGGTGGGACAACCTCGAGCAGATACTCTCGGACGTCCTCAATGCGGCCTTGCTGGTGGTCACACCGTTCGTGCCGGTGGTGGGCCAATTGATGCTGGCCTACAGCGCCTATCAACTGTGCGACGACGTTTTCGAAGGCCTCCTCGATTGGGCCCAGGGCAATGTGCAGGAAGCTGGCGAGCATGTATTGGGAGTAGCTGAAAACCTGATTCAGCTCGCCTTGTTTGCCGGTGCGGGAAAAATCGGCGAGGTCGCGCGCCTCAAACTGTCGGCGTTTGTCGAAGGCCTGCACCCGGTGCAACAGGCCGACGGCACGCTCAAATTGTGGAACCCGGACCTTGCGCCCTACGCTCAATCCAGCCCGCAGGGGCCCACGAACAAAACCCTGTTGCCACTGGAGGACCGGCACTATCATGTGCGCCACGACGCCCAGGCCGACGAGCATCGCGTGGTGCACCCGACACGTGAACAGGCGTATCAGCCCTGGGTGAGGTTCAATGCCGACGGCGCGTTTTTGCACGAAGGCGAGCAGCCGCAACGCTGGGACAGCCAGACCCTGATGCGCCGTATTGGCCCGCGTGTAAAAGACTTCAGCGACCAGCAACTGGCCGACTTGCGCATTGCCAGTGGCACCGATGAAGGCGTGCTGCGCGCGATGCACCTCTACAACCAGCCCCTGCCCCCCTTGCTGGCCGCCAGCCTTGGCCGCCTTGAAGCCCAGCGCTATCCCGAAGCCATCAGCCGCAAGGTTCGTGCAGGCACTCCGCTGCCAAACGGGCCGTCATCGGATTGGTTCCCGCAGCTCATCACCGAGCTGCCCGGCTGGCCGCAGGACAACGCCCTGAAGGTCTGCCTCAATGATGATCTGTCGGGACCGGCCCTCACCTTCGGCAACGTCAACGCAAGCCAGGCCAGCACCCTGACCCTTAGCCTGTCTCAGACGTTGTCCGGGACCCTGCCTGAACGAGTGCTGGCTTTTCTCGACGACGCCGCGATACGCAACTTGCTCAACGGCGATGTCCCCAAGGACCTTCGGCTCACCGCCCTGCGCGATCAATTGGCCGACCGGGTGCTCAGCTATGCCCCCGAGATTGCCGACAAGGTCTACAAGACCCGCGAAATCACCGACAAGCCCAGCCTCGCAACCCTGCGCAAGCCGTTCGAGTACCTGGACTCCAACGCAGCCCTTGCCCTGCTCGGCAGCGCCAGCGGCGAGGAACGCCAGGCGCTCGCGCAACGACGACTGCCGCTGCGCCTGCATAACCAGGCGCGTGAATTGGGCTTTGCCAACCAGTCGGTGCTGGCCTTCCAGGGGTTTGACTGGCCTTCGCCGTTGCCGACCCCGACCGAAAGACTGGTGCTCAACACCTTGAAGTTTCACAGCGACACCTTTGCTCGGTTGCGCATTGAAATCCGCGAACAGGCGGTGACAGGTCGCGTGCTGTGTGAAGCCGGGCCGGCGACTGCCGACACCACACGCGTGCTGATTCGCAAGGCGCGCGGCTATGAAGTGCTCGACCCTTTGACTTCACGGCCGTCAGCGCTCATCGACCTTTACGAGGCGATCCTGCAAGCCCTGCCCGCTGACCGGCGCGACGCATTGGGTATGCAAACGGGCGAAGGTCAAGCGCTCAAGCATTGGCTCAAACAGCGCATGACGTCCCTGGCCGAGCGCCGCAAAGTGCTCGCGCAACCTCCCGTGCCAATGGTCCAGGGCCGCGAAACCAGCCGCCTGCTGGGTGGCCCGGCGGCCAGCCGCTGCTCGGCATTACCCGCCCAAACCCATACCGAGCACGCCCGGCAAACCCTGCAACTGTTGTTTCCACACTTGAGCGAAGCACGCTTGAACCGATTTCTGGAGGACATTCCCCAGGCACAACTGCGCCATACCCTGAACACGCTGGTGGTGGAAAAACAGCAACTGCATGTGGACCTGATGAACTGGCAGAACTCGCTCATCCTCGGCGTCTCGGACGCCGCCGATGACCATGAAGCGAGGGTGTCCAGAAAGCACCTGGCCCATCGGATCATGCGTTGCTGGGGTGACCGGTTTGCTGAATTCACGGACGGCCGCGGTGCTGTCCAGCAAGGTGCCACACTCAACTTCAAAGGCCTGCGCCTGCCGCCCAGGCTCCCGACGCTGAGCGCCAGTTTCGAGCACGTGACATTTCTGGACGCCAGCCAGTGCGGCTTCGGCGAACGCCACAGTGATTTCCTCAAGCACTTCCCCTCCTTGCGCGGCCTCAACCTGGCTGACAATCGCCTCACGCAGGTGCCCAAGGCGCTGGAACAGATGCGTTTTCTCAAGGCGTTGAAACTGGCAGGCAACAGACTTGCACTGACGGCGGAGGACGTGACGCGGTTAAAAAAACTGCGGCGCCTGAAGAGCCTAGACCTGAGCAACAACCCTTTGACCCTGGCGCCCGACATCAGCCATATGCCCGGGTTGCACCTGCTTTACCTCCGCGGCACGCGCCTGGCTACCTGGCCCCAAGGGTTGTTCGTATACCCGCGCAATGACGCCTTTGTACTCGACCTGCGCGGCACCCGGATCAACCGCCTGCCCGAGGTCGCAGCCGGTTCCGCGCAAGGCAGAGTGGTGGCCCGCGCACGCCTGGATCGGCGCACCCTGCCGGACGAGCAACGCCTGCGCTATGAAGCTTTGCGCGTGGCCGCAGGCCTTGATCCCAACCGCACGTATGAGCCACTCGGTCACAACGCATTCTGGACGCAGGGCCTGCAAGGCGCCGATCTTCAGGACGCTCAAGCCCTGTGGCAGGCAGTGGAGCAGGAACAGGGTTCCCAGGGCTTTTTCGAAGTCATTGAAGCGCTGGAGATCGAAGGCGTTTTTGAGACTGACGCCGACCGCCAACGCTACGCCGTCAACCGCCCACTGCTGACCCAGCAGGTATGGCGCCTGCTGTGGGCAGCCCATGAAGACACCGAACTGCGTGAGCGCCTGTTCAAGATGGCGAGCTTTCCCGGCCTGTGCCCAGATGCCGGGGCACAGATTTTCAATGAAATGGGGATCGAGGTCATGGTCAGCGAGATCCGCCGTGATACCGCAACCGCCGCTGAGCTGGAAAGCCGTCTCGTCACGCTGGCCAAAGGCAGCGCCCACCTCAAACAACTGGCGAAGGCCGTGGGCCAGGAAATCGCCCGACGCCTGCGCCCGGTGGCCGAAGGGGGCCTTGGGCAGCGCTTCAGATCGCAAGTGCGCGACGGGGTGCCCGGCGAGGTTGATGAGGTGGATATTCACCTGGCCTATCAAACCGCCCTCGCCCGCCGTCTCGACCTGCCCTGGCTGAGTGATCACATGCTTTACCGGGTCAACGCGGCTGTCAGCGCTGCCCAGATCGAGCAAGCCTACAGCGTGGTGCTGGAGCTGGATGAGGGCGACGGCCTGGTCAACCAGATGCTGCTCGAACCCTGGTGGGAACAGCACCTGCGTGACGCTTACGACAGCCAGTACCGTGACAACGAGCGCGAGTTCGGCGAGCGCTTCCTGGCGCTGGATGATCTGCAAACGGCGCAGGCGCAATGGGCCAATGCCCAGGCGTTGCCGGAGCCCGAACGCGAGCGCCTTCGCGCAGCCCTCAAGCACTTGGCCGAGGCGGTGCAAGTGCCCGAAAGTGTGGTGTTCACCGCCGAGCCAATGGACGACGCGCAGTACAACCGGTTGCTCAACGACCTGGGCTACAACGAACAGGAATGGATGCGCCGCCTGACCCGCCGGGCGCTCAGCGACGCGACGGGGCGCAGCAACCGTTCCCGTTGAAGAAGGTGGCGGTGGCGCGGGGAGGTTTTTCCGTCCACCGTCTCGACGCTTGAAACGGGTCGGTGACTCGATAAAACCAGCCAGCGAATGCGTGCCTCTGGGCAAGTGGCGCTCAACCGTTACCGGTGCAAGGTCAACTCAAGGCGCAAGGAAGTCGAACACGATGTGCACCGTGCCGTAATACTCCCCGGCCATGTACCCGCCGACGGGCTTGATCGCGGCGATTTCCAACTCCGCGCGCCGGCCCACGCGCGCCTCGGCGGCATTGACGACTTCGGTACTCTCAAGGGTCAGCGGCACCTGGTTGAACAGCACCTGCAGATCAATCCGCTGGTGGCCGCTTTGCAGATAGGGCTCGGCCCCCAGCCGCGCGGCAACCGCGCCGGTGAGGTTTTTAACATCAAAATTCTTGCGCAGGCGGCTCAGCTCAGAGGTCACCAGGTTCCAGGCAAGCACTTGATCATGCCCCATCCAATCGGGCTCGGAAGGCAGCACGTAGGCCTCGTGCACCGGAATCGTCACCGAGACATCGAACGCGTGACGGGACTCAATCGCCCAGGCCTGGGCGGCCACCAATAGCAGCACTGCAAACAGCGTCAGCCTTGTGAGTTGCTTGAACATCGTCATCACCCGTTGCTGTTGACCGTGACCGGTTTTTTGTTCTGCCCTTCAATCAGCTGAAAGCCGTAGGTGCGGTCGGTTTTTTTCTCGAACACCAACTGGCGCCCGGGCAGGATGTGATGCTTGGTGGTCGGCAGGCAGTCGCTTTTTGCGGTGAGCGAACAGTCACGAAACTCATCCAGCACCACCACGCTGTTGCCGTTGTTACGCAACTGGTATTGGTTGCCTGTCTGGTTGATCTGCGTATCGAAACGCGTGGCCTTGGGCCGCACGAAAAACACCGTGCCGTAACCCGCCATGACGTTGATTCCGGCCGCGAGGCTGTCCTTGTAGTCGGCCCGTTCTTCGTCGGTGATCGCGAAGTTATCGTCCTTCTCCGGCACTACGGGAATAAAGCGCACGCGGAAATAACGCTCCTTGTCCCTCGGCCCCATGTACAACAGGCGCGTGCCCTGGCGCCCGTTGGCCGGCACGATCAGCCGCGCCGGGCTCGCCATCAGGCCGTCGCGCCGGGTGGTATTGCCATCGCTGTCGGTGAGCGATGCAACCGGCACCTCGCGATGGGTGCCATCGGCGTTGTAGACGATCTCCAGTACATCGACGCGGATGAATGCCGTGCTCGTGCCGGTGTTGGACACGCGCTTGAGATAGGAACTGCGATCCTGCTCGAGGTAGTCATACACCACCCCGACGTTGATCGCCGGGGCCGCCTGGGCGCCGAGAGCACAAAGCAACAACCCGATCGATAACACTGCCTGTTTCATGTTTGATTACGCCTCGTTAATTGAACACGGCCCGCGCGATACCCACGAGCCGGGAATGCGGATGGCCGTCTAGACCTGCGAATCCCAGACCACGGTGACCACGCCCGAATAGGTGCTCCCGGGCCGTTTGAGCATTTCGCTCATGTCGTCTCGCTGCACTTCGAAGTGCAGGGTGCCGGGCCGGTCATTGATGTAATGCAGCGGCTGAAACAGCTCGCTGCCCACGCCATCCAGGCGCAGCGCGAGTTTGTTCACCGTTTGTGCGTACTGATCGACCAGGCCGCTGGGCAAGGTCACCGCGACCTGCAGCGGCACTTCATCACCCTCGGCATTGCGCAGCCCGCAGGTGTTGCCCATGACGATCGAGCATTCGAGCTGCATCTTGAAACGCGAGCTGCTGGCGATGCGGAACGTCTGGTCGCGGTACAAACGCGCCGGTGCCCGCCCCTGGTTGAGCCAGGCTTGCCAGCCGCCCTGGGGGATCAATTCGACACGGTTGCCACCGGGCGGGATATCGACCTTGAGCGCGTGTTCCACGCTCAGCCGAAAATTGAAGGTGGCGACGGTTTCGCTGGTTTGCATCACATCGCCGATGTCGAAATCCCCGCCTGGCCCGAAGGTGTAGGTGAGGCTGCCGGCGTAATCACCGGACCTCATGTTGAGCGGGTTCGGGGTCCTGAGCTCGTAGGCGTATTCAAAATTGCTGTAGTACATCCAGGGTATGTCAGTGCCGGCCGTCACACTGCAGGCACCGGCATTCTCGGGAACGATCCAGAAAAACAACGCAAAGGACGGCGAGGCCGCCAGGTAATTCACGCCCTGGCAAGGCGCTGGCGCATGCTGCCAGTAGTAAGACCACTGAGGCATGCCTGTCGTCGCCCAGCCACTGACTCCCGGTGGGTAGGTGACATCCCAGCGCGCGCCCACACCGGCAATACGCATCTGGACCGTCTCGGTTTCACCGGTCGCCTGGTGGGTGACCTGCAGGTCTCGCCAGGCCGAGGGCACTTTGAAATAAGCGCCTTTGCGCGGCTCGGCATAAGCCAGGACGGGCCCGCTTGACGCCGCCGAGAAGGGCCTGCGAATGGTGAAAATATTCATCTCCTTGCACCGCGCGGGAATATGCCCGGGGCAAATCCCGCTTTCCGGCGTGGTGTTCTCGAATTTGTTGACCATCGGGTTGCCCGGGTCGGGACGGAACACGGCGGTAATTTCCTCGACAAACGCCTGCGCCGGTGTGCTGAACAAACCCATGATCAGGGCCAGCGCACGGCACGACCCCAAGGCGCTTCTGGTTGCAGCGACTGACTTCATACATTCTCCGGTTCAAAAGTGCGGGCAGCCATCAGCCGGCGGTTTCCACGTTGAAGTTGGCTTCGGCCAGCGTGTCGGGGGTGCAACGCAGGTCGCCGATCATCAGCACATCGTTTTCATTCGGGGCGTTGGCCGGGTCGAGGCGGAACTGGCAAAGCAACTGGTTCTGGTAGCGCACTTGCAGGGTGGGTGAGCTGGCGCTCATTTCCATCGAGAAGAACCCGTCCACCTCGCTGACCCCACGGCTGGCGTGGTTGATCACGTGATGCCCCTTGAGCGGCCGACCCTGGGCATCGAGCAGACGCCCCAGCACCGACACGGTTTTCAGCACGGTGACCTTGCGGTAGTCCACCCCGCCCTTGTTCAAGTGATACGTAGTGCGCGCCGGCTGGATGTTGGCGGCGGGCGGGTGATTGCCGTCGAAATCGAAGTTGACGCTGCTGCTTTTGTAGGCGGCCAGCGGCACAAAATTGCGACCGGGGCGCAAGACCGCGCCACCGCCACTGAAGTCATCGGCGCGCAGGGTGATGGCCTCGAGGTCAGTCTCGACATCGATGATCATGCCCGCGCCCGTGCCGTGGTACTGGCTGGTGAGCAACGCCTTGTCGGCGCCGGCCACGAACGTGCTGTTGAGGTTCAGGCCGCCAGTGAATTTGTTGTTGAACGAGCTGCGCTGCAGGAAGCCGTCGCCGCTGACCGTGTCGGTACTGAAGCTGGCCGTGCCCGACAGGCCAACGCCATAAGTGTCGGTGATGGCAGTGGCCGAAACGCTTTGCAGCAGGTGGTCGGTGAGGTCCTGGCGAAAGGTGACCGAGGCATTGTTGTCACGGCCGCCATCACGCGCCGTGCGAGTGCCGACACTGCCGGACACTTGGCGGCCGTCGGTGCCCAGCGCCAGGCTCAAGGTGACGTCGATGCCACGGTTGCGCTGATCGTCAGTGCCGTTGGTGCCCGGCCGGTCGAACGCCGAGAAGCGCCAGTTGGCGTCGCTGCCCATCAAGGTGCTGCGCCGGTTCCAGCCCAGGTCCAGGCCGGCGCCCACGACATTGCCCTGGCTGTGGGACAGGCGCACGTTCCAGGAGTTGAGCGCATCGACACGGTGGTTGACCGACAACGCGGTGTTGCTGGTTTCGCCGACGAAGGTATTGCGCCGCAACCGCGTGCCGTCGGGCAGCGTGTCATAGGTGTCGCGGGTGTCGAGCCAGCTGCGGTTGTGGCTGAACACCAGGTTGGTGGTGCCCAGCGTATAAAGCGCCTGCAGGTCCATCCCGGTGCCGTGTTCCTGGGTCTCATACACGTTGGCGTAGACGCTGGTGTTGTTGGCGACGGTCCAGTCCACCGAACCGCCGTATTGCAATTGCTCACGCACTTCACGTGCCGACAACCCGAGAATCACCCGCGGGTGCAACAGGTAGTTGACGGAAGCGCCGGTGGTGATGGCGCCGGAGGCCTGGTCGTCCCAGTTGCTGAATAATTTGGTTTCCCTGCCGGCAAACACGTTGTAGCGCCAGCGGTCGTCGGCGTTGCGCCAGTTGCTCGGTTTGTACACCAGCTCCTGAGAGGTACTGACCGTCATGCCGTCTTCCACCAGGCGCACTTCCACCTCATAGATACCGCCGGGCAGTGGGCGGGTGTCGAGCGTCTGCAGGCCGGCCGCCACTGACTGGCTATTGAGCAGCAAGCCATTGCGGTAGATCTCCACGGACGCCTGACGGTTGGCCGTGACGTAGATCGGATAGACGCTGGCCTTGGCGTTGTTGATCGCCAACGTGTCGGAGCTGCCGTACATCACGCCCAGGGCCGTGTCGGGGCTGGCGCCAAAACTGCGCAGCTGTCGGGTCAGGCCATCGGAGTTGGGCGTGAAATGGCCCAGGCGCAGAAAACGCCCTTCGAGCTCGCGCTGGGTATACAGCTCGTGGATCGCGTGGCGCAGGTGCTCTTCGTCGCCGCTCTGGCGGGCCAGCTGCAGGTTGAACACCTGGCTCCAATTGCCCAGGCTGGCGCTCGCCTGCAAACCGTAACGCCCGCCCAGGTCTTCGTCCTGGCCGCCGTTGAGGTTCAGTTGATTGTTGACGATCAAGCCACGGCTGCCGCCTTCCGGCTGCGCGTAGTAGCGCGGGGCGTCATCGGCGCGTTCGACGTTTTGCGTGATGATCGAAAGCTGCGAGCTCTCGAGGCTGTAGTGGGTAGACAGCATCTGCGCAGGGCACGCCTGGCTGCACGCGCCCAGCGCCACACCCTTTTCAAGGATGGCCTGCCAGGTGTCGCGGGTCGCCAGTGGGACTTTGCTGTCGCCCACGTCGGTAAATTCGAGCAGGGTTACGCGGTCATCCCGGGACAACACGATTAACGCCTCGCCGAGTAACTGCTGGTCAAGGTCGACCCGCACGGCCAGCGGTACATCGAAGAAGTGATCACTGAACCCGGTGGGCAAGCCTTGGGCCTGAGCGATCAGACTGCCAGGATTTTCAACACCGGAATTCGGCGCCGCCAGGGCACCCATACAAAAAAAAAGCGCAAGCGCCGCCGCGATGGGAGTCATCGGGAACATGAACACATACTCTGAATGCCAAATGACAAGAATGAAAATCAGGCCGGCGGCCCCTGAACAACCGGCCGGCCTGCTGACGCGATGCCCACGAGCGCGAGGCTCAAGGGGCACTCATTGACGTCAAAGAGCTGGCAGCACCGCGTCAAATACCAGCGGCATAACGCTGGTGTAATTGCCACGCTGATTCGCCGAAGGTTTGGCGGCGTCGATACGCAGTACGGCGCCCAGGCCCGGTGTGGAATCAGCTTCGTTGACAACTTCCTGAGGCGTGCCGCTGAGCACTACACCGTTCAAGGTGGCGGTCAGCGGAATGTTTTGCGTGGCATCACCGTTGAACAGCACTGCCGGGCCGCCGTCGATATAGGCGTGAATAGACCCGTTGGTGTTGCGCATGTCGTAGACCGCGGACAACGACGCCAACTCACCATTGGCCAGGTTATACGACATGGCCTCGTCACGGCCCCAGTTAGGGTCGCGCGGCTGCACGTGGAACACGGTGGTCGGGATGCTCGCCTTGATATTGACAGTGTGATTGGCCTCACCGGCCGCGAACGCCATGGAGGACAGCGCCATGGCAGCCAAAGGGGCAGCAATTGCGAACTTCTTGAACATAGTCGACACCTGTTATTTGCATTGAGTTATATCGCTGAACGTTGAACACAAGACACTGCACAACGTGCGAAGGGCATTACGCGCTCATCAATGTTTGAAAAGCACGGTAATGATCAAGCAATTCAAATAACCAGGATGCCCGCTATTTCTTATAGAGCTGTGGCTTTAATTAGTAAGGCTTGAGGGAAAAAGATGGCACATTGCCAAAACTTTTAATTGATCTGTAAGAACAGGACTACACATCTATATTCGAAACTTTGCTGTGGAATAAAGTCCGTCAGAACAGTACCACAACAGTAACTTTCCGGATAAACATCGGCGCAAAAAAGTTGAGCATTAACTCCAAATAATTCACACATTTGAATGCTGTCTTGAAGAGACCAAACGGCTGTTCACCGACCGTTGGTCGCCTCGGCCTTTCGCCGGATAAAGATATATCTTAAGTTCTATCTTAACCCAAACGGAGAAAGCGAAAATGAGAGAGCATCCCCACCAACGCAACCACGGTGATGGCCGTGATGGTTTTGAAAAACGCCCCGGCCGTGAACGCGGCGGCCGTGGTCCACGCGTGTTTGCCCCCGGCGACCTGAAATTACTGCTGCTGGCGTTGATCGGCGAACAGCCGTGCCACGGCTACGACCTTATCCGCCAGATCGAAGGCCTGTTCGACGGCGCCTACAGCCCCAGCCCCGGCGTGATCTACCCGACCCTGACCTTTCTGGAAGAAAGCGAACTGGTAACCGGCGATACCGAAGGCGGAAAAAAACGCTACACAATCACCGACGCCGGTCGTCTTTCCTTAAGTGAGCAGGCGATTGCCCTGGAAGGCGTGCGCATGCGCATCGACGTCAGCAAACGCTCGCTGCGTGGCCATGATCGCCCGCCCGAAATCCATGAGGCGGTGCACAACCTGCGCCATGCCTTGCAGCTGCACCACGGGCGCTGGAGCCCGGAAGAAATCGCGCGTGTCGCGGCCCTGCTCAACAGCACCGCCCAAGCCATTGTCGACGGCCCGGCCGTTCAACCAGTCCATGGGAAAGCTCAATGAATACGCAAGCCATCCACCGCGTCACCCACGAGATCAAGCGCCGCCGCCTGGAAGTGTTGCGCGTGACCGACATCACCCCGCGCATGCGCCGCATCACCCTGGGTGGGCCCGAGCTGGCAGGTTTTATCAGCCTGGGCAGCGACGACCACATCAAGCTGCTGTTCCCGCAGAACGCCGCCGAACAGGCCGCGCTGGAAAGCCCGAACTTCAGCATCAAGGGCGAGGGCCCACAACCGGCCATGCGCGACTACACGCCACGGCGTTTCGACCTGAACACCGGTGAACTGGACATCGACTTCGTGCTGCACGGCGATGGCCCTGCCTCCACCTGGGCCGAGCAGGTGCAGGTCGGCCAGCACCTGTATATCGGTGGGCCACGCGGTTCGATGATCGTGCCGGATATGTTCGACAGTTACCTGCTGATCGGCGATGAAACCGCCCTGCCCGCCATTGGCCGGCGCCTGGAAGAATTACCGGCGGGTCGCAAGGTGCTGGCGGTGATTGAAATCGCCAATGCCGCAGAACAGCAGACGCTGAACAGTGCCGCGGATGTGCAGGTGATCTGGGTGATACGCGGCCAGGACGACCTGCTTGAAACCGTTCGCACACTGACGCTGCCGAGCGGCTTGCTGTACAGCTTCGTGGCGACAGAAACCAAGCTGTCGCGCCAAGTGCGCCGCGTGCTGCTGGACACCCATCAGGTCAATGAAGCGTTCCTCAAGGCTGTGGGTTACTGGCGTGCAGAAGGCAGCGAAGAAGAGTAAGCCGATCGAAGTCGACAATGTGGCAGCGGGCTCGCCGCTGCCACATTTAGTTTCGCGGTGGCTTTAAGCACTTATCCAGGCCCACCACTGCCAACGCAATCCCGATAAACCCCGCCAGAATTCCCCCGGCATTCACAAACACTTGTGGATAACCAAGCGTGTCCACATCAATGAACGGGTACTGATACTGCCCGAGCAAATGCCCGCGCAGCAGTACATAGCCGAAGTACACCAACGGGTAGATCACCCAGGCGCCGATGTGGTTGAAACGCAACGTGCCCTTGGGCACACACCGCCACCAATAAATCACAAACAGCACCGGCATGACGTCGTGCAGCAATTCATCGGCGACGAACTGAAAGCCCGTGGGGCTCCACAAATGCCGCAACAGCAGGTTGTACGCCAGGCTCACCACGACGATGCTCGCAGCGATCGCGCTACTGACCCTGGGCGCCAGGAAAAACCGCTTGGCGGCTGAATCCCGACTGATCAGCGCGTAGCTGAGCACCACCACCACCAGGGTGTTGGTCAGCACCGTGAAGAAACTGAAAAAGTTGATCAACCCGCCCAGCAGGCTGGCGCCCGCCGTCCAGCGCGAATCGAAAATCAGGTATTGCTGAATCGCCAACCCTGCCCAGCCGGCCAGTGCCGCAGCCGCGATGAAACGCTTCATGGGCTCAGTCCAGTGGGCGTTTGGTACGCATCAGCTTCACGTACAACCCTTCGACTTTTTCCCGCGCCCATGGGGTTTTGCGCAGGAACGTCAGGCTCGACTTGATGCTCGGATCGCTCTTGAAGCAGCGCACATCAATGCGTTCGGCCAGGCCTGCCCATTCGTAGTGTTCCACCAGGGTGGTGAGGACGTGTTGCAGGGTCACACCGTGGAGCGGGTCGTTGCTTGTCGCGGTCATGCCGGGCCTTTTGCAATAAGAGGAAACACAGCCGCGCACCTTAGCCGACGGGGCGTACAGGTGGAAGCACTGCATTGAATATAGACCCTGAAGAAAAGTTCCCCTTTTCAGCGAAAAAAGAGATGTTATATTGTAACTATAAATATCAAAAGTAACTGACCCGATACCGTTTCAGCCTTCTCTTTTTTGTGCCGTTTTGCCAAGGAATGTTCGATGTCCCTCTCTTCTCTCTGGCGCTTGACCCCGCTTGCCGCCGCTCTGCTGATCTGCTCCGAAGCCCACGCCCTGGAACTGCAACCCCAAGTCATCACCGGCAATCCACTGGGCAGCGAACAGCTCGCCTCACCGACCACCGTGCTGGAAGGTGATGCCCTGACCCTGCAACAAAAAGGCAGCCTCGGCGAAACCCTGAACAAGCAGCCGGGCGTGTCCTCGTCCTACTTCGGTCCGGGTGCCAGCCGACCGATCATTCGTGGCCAGGATGGCGACCGCATTCGCCTCCTGCGCAACGGCGTGGGCGCGTTGGATGCATCGTCGCTGTCTTACGACCATGCCGTGCCGCTGGACCCGGTCAACATCGAGCGCATTGAAATCGTACGCGGCCCGGCCGCCTTGCTGTACGGCGGCAGCGCCATTGGCGGCGTGGTCAACACCTTCGACAACCGCATCCCCACCGAAGCCATCGAAGGCATCCACGGTGCCGGTGAATTGCGCTACGGCGGCGCCGACACCACCCGCAGCAGCGCCGGCAAACTGGAGGCCGGCAACGGCACCTTCGCCTTGCACCTGGACGCGAACGCGCGGGAATTCAACGACCTGAAAATCCCCGGTTTTGCGCGCAGCCGCCACGCCCCGGACACCGAAGATGGCCCCGGCAAAAACGGCCGCCTGGGCAACAGCGACGGGCGCCAGGACGGTGGCGCGGTGGGCGGCTCCTACACCTGGGACGACGGTTACGCCGGCCTGTCCTACAGCAACTACGATGCAAACTACGGCTCACCTGCCGAGCAGGACGTGCGCATCCGCATGAAGCAGGATCACTACGCCTTTGCCTCCGAGATCCGCAACCTGCAGGGCCCGTTCACCTCGGTAAAACTCGACGCGGGCTACACCGACTACCAACACCGCGAAATCGAAAGCGGCGAAACCGGCACGGTGTTCAAGAACAAGGGTTACGAGGCGCGCGTAGAAGCTCGCCATCAGCCGATTGGCCCATTCGATGGCGTGGTCGGCGCGCAGGTGACCCGCAACGAATTCTCGGCCCTTGGCGAAGAAGCCTTCGTGCCGCAGACCGACACCAACGCCGGCGCCCTGTTTATCCTCGAAGAAATGCAGGCCACCGAGCGCCTCAAGCTCAGCCTCGGCGCTCGCCTGGAACACACCAGCGTCGACCCGGACGCCAAGGGCAATGCGCGCTTCGCCAATGCCGACAAAACCAATGACTTCACCGCCGGCAGCCTTTCGTCCGGCGCGGTGTACAGCCTCACGCCGGTCTGGTCCCTGGCCGCGACCTTGGGCTACACCGAGCGCGCGCCGACCTTCTACGAGCTGTACGCCAACGGTGCCCACGTCGCCACCGGCACTTATGAGTTGGGCGATGCCAACCTGAAGAAAGAAAAAGCCGTGTCCAGCGACTTGGCGCTGCGTTTCGACAATGGCACCCACAAGGGCAGCTTCGGGGTGTTCTACAGCCGCTTCTCCAATTACATCGGGTTGTTGGGCACCGGTCGTACGCTGAACGATGACGGCGAAGAGGACGCGGGCGGCATCCCTGAGTACAGGTACTCGGGCGTGCGTGCACGTTTCGCCGGCTTCGAAGCCCAGGATCACTGGAAACTCGGCGAAGGTGCCTACGGCAAGTTTGCGCTGGAGCTGTCGGGCGATTACACCCGCGCGACCAACCTGGACACCGGCGAAGCCTTGCCGCGCATCGCACCGCTGCGCGTAAACAGCGGTTTGCTGTGGGAACTGGACCGCTGGCAGGCGCGGATCGACGTCGAGCATGCGGCGGGCCAGGGGCGTGTGCCGAGTAACGAGCGCGGCACCGATGGCTACACCACCCTGGGCGCGAGTGCGGGTTATCACTTCAACGTTGGCGCCAGCCAGTGGCTGGCGTTCGTCAATGGCGAAAACCTGACCAACCAGACCGTGCGGTATGCCAGCTCGATCCTGCGCGATATCGCGCCGGCGCCGGGGCGCAGTGTGCAATTGGGTGTACGTACCACCTTCTAACGCCCGCCTTTGGAATCAGTTTTTTGTAGCAAAAGTACTTCCTGTGGCGAGCGGGCTTGCCCCGCGTTGGGCCGCGAAGCGGCCCTGAAATCAGTCAATGAGCTGTACCTGATACACCGCATTTCTCATTGATCAGGGCCGCTTCGCGCCCCAACGCGGGGCAAGCCCGCTCGCCACGACAAACCAACTGACCACCACACCCTCAATCCACCTTGGGAATCGGGTTTCCACAGACATTTTTGCAGCGACGTTCTGTCACTGTTACCAGAACTGAAATGATGCATCTCTCGATTTAGTCTTTCTCAATACGAGCAGGCGCTTTATCCTTGCCGCAACAAACTGAAACGTTTCATGCCTGCGGTCGATCCCACCTTGCCAAACTTACCCCTCTTCAGAGACAGCGCTGTCTTCTACCGACCTGCGCACGGGAATAAATCGCCCGCCTGTGGATAACCCTCTTATCCCCAGAAAAACCGAATTAACGCTGAACCAAGCCCGCGCCGAATCGTCATCTACAGTGAAGCACGGGGTTACATAATTCCAACGTCACGGAGAAACACACTATGAGCACTGATGGTGCTTCAAGCTCAAGCCGCCTGCTGCCCAGGTTGCTGGGGATCTTGCTGCTGATCATGGGGCTGGCCTTGCTGGCCGGCGGCGTCAAGCTGAGCATGCTCGGCGGGTCGCTGTACTACCTGCTGGCCGGTATTGGCATCGCCCTCACCGGCGTTTTGCTCCTGGCCACCCGCCGCGCCGCGCTGGGTCTGTACGCACTGGTGCTGTTCGCCAGCACCGTGTGGGCACTGTGGGAAGTCGGCCTGGATTGGTGGCAGCTGGTGCCGCGCCTGGCCCTGCTGTTCGCCTTGGGCATCGTCTTGCTGCTGCCGTGGTTTCGCCGTCCGTTATTGCGCGGCCAGCCTGCGCCGCTGGGCACTGGCGCGCTGAGCGTGGCCGTGGTGCTGGCGGGCGCTGCCGCCCTGGCCAGCCAATTCACCAACCCGGGTGAAATGGTCAAGACCGGTCAGCTCGACCGCGACGCCGTGCCTGGCATGGCCAGCGCTGCACCGGCCCAGGCCGATGGCGACTGGAACTCCTACGGTCGTTCGGCCTTCGGTGATCGTTACTCGCCACTGGCGCAGATCACTCCGGAAAACGCCCACAAGCTGGTGCCTGCCTGGACCTTCCGCACCGGCGACATTCCTGGCCCAGGCGATCCCGGTGAAACCACCGCGGAAAACACCCCGCTGAAAGTCAACGGCATGCTCTACGTGTGCACGCCGCACAGCCAGGTAATTGCCCTGGACCCGGACACCGGCAAGGAAATCTGGCGTTTCGACCCGAAGATCAGCACCGAAGGTGCGGCGAACTTCAAAGGTTGGGCGCACATGACCTGCCGTGGCGTGTCGTATCACGATGACGCGGTGTACGCCTCCGAGCAGAGCCCTACCGGCAGTGCCAGCACCGCTCCGGTCAGCACCGTCTGCCCGAAACGCATTTTTGTACCGACTGCCGACACCCGTCTGATCGCCCTGGATGCCGACACCGGCAAAATGTGTGAAGACTTCGGTGACAAAGGCCAGGTCGACCTGCGTGCCAATATCGGCAGCTTCGCCCCAGGCGGTTACTACTCCACCTCGCCACCGGCCGTGACCAAGAACCTGGTCGTGATCGGCGGTCACGTGACCGACAACGTTTCCACCGACGAGCCTAGCGGCGTGATCCGCGCGTTCGACGTGCACACCGGCAAGCTGGTGTGGAACTGGGACAGCGGCAACCCGGACGACACCACCCCGTTGGCCGAGGGCAAGACCTACACCCGCAACTCGCCGAACATGTGGTCCATGTTCAGCGTCGATGAAAAACTCGGCATGCTCTACCTGCCGATGGGCAACCAGATGCCTGACCAATACGGCGGCGACCGTACCGAAGATTCGGAAAAATACAGCGCCGGCCTGACTGCTCTGGACATCGACAGCGGCCACGTGAAGTGGACCTTCCAGTTCACTCACCACGACCTGTGGGACATGGACGTGGGCGGCCAGCCTAGCCTGATCGACATCAAGACCGCACAGGGCGTCAAGCAAGCGGTGATGGCGTCGACCAAGCAAGGCAGCATCTACGTGCTGGACCGCACCAACGGTCAGCCTGTGGTGCCGATCAACGAAATCCCTGTACCGCAAGGCGCAGTGGCCGGTGATCACACCTCCCCGACCCAACCCAAATCCGACCTGAACTTCATGCCGCCGCCGTTGAAAGAACGCGACATGTGGGGCGTGACACCGTTTGACCAGATGCTGTGCCGGATCGATTTCAAATCCATGCGCTACGACGGCCCGTTCACCCCGCCATCGCTGCAAGGTTCGATCGTTTACCCAGGTAACTTCGGCGTGTTCGACTGGGGCGGCATTTCCGTCGACCCGGTTCGCCAGATTGCCTTCGTGAACCCGAGCTACATGGCGTTCAAATCGAAACTGATCCCGGCGGCCGACATTGCCAAGCAAGGTCCGCGCGTCAGCGAAACCGAAGGCGTACAGCCAAACAAAGGCGCGCCGTACGGCGTGATCCTCGAAGCGCTGCTGTCGCCTCTGGGCCTGCCGTGCCAGGCACCGGCGTGGGGTTATGTGGCGGCGGTCGACCTGACCAACCACCAGACCATCTGGATGCACAAGAACGGCACCGTGCGCGACAGCTCGCCGGTTCCGGTCCCGCTGACCATGGGCGTGCCTAGCCTGGGCGGGACATTCACCACCGCCGGTGGCGTGTCCTTCCTCAGCGGCACCCTCGACCAGTACCTGCGTGCCTATGACGTGAAAAACGGCAAGCAGCTGTGGGAAGGCCGCCTGCCAGCAGGCGCGCAAACCACACCGATGACCTACACCGGCAAGGACGGCAAGCAGTACGTGCTGGTCATGGCTGGCGGTCACGGCTCGCTGGGCACCAAGCAGGGTGACTATGTGATGGCGTTCAAACTGCCGGACTAAGTGTTAACCGGCGGTAAAACAAAGGCGGCTACCTGATGGGTAGCCGCCTTTTTTGTGCCCGTGTTCACTCAATGTGGGAGCTGGCTTGCCTGAGAGGGCGGTGCAACAGAAACAGATTCTTTGACGGCCACACGGCCATCGCGAGCAAGCCCGCTCCCACAGGGTTTAGGGGTGTTCAGGCGAGAGGGTTTACAGGGCAACCCGCGCGCGGCGCATCCACATCTCAAACGCCATGGCGTTCAACGGCCGGCTGATCAGGTGACCCTGCGCCGTGTCGCACTTCCATTGCCTGAGCAACTTCAGGCTGGGCTCGAACTCCACACCCTCAGCCACCACCTTGAGCCCCAGGTTGTGGCTCATTTCGATGGTCGAACGCACAATCACGCCGTCTCCGCTGGCGCTGTCGAGGTTGCGGATGAACGACTGGTCGATCTTCAATTCCTGTACCGGCAAACGCTGCAACTGCGCCAGGGATGAATAGCCGGTGCCGAAGTCGTCCACCGACAGGCTGATGCCACAGCCGCGCAATTGCTCCAGCACGCTGAGCGCCTGTTGCGGGTTGTGCATGATCGCGCTCTCGGTGATCTCGAAGGTCAGTTGCTGCGCCGCGACAGCGTATTGCATCAGCAAGGCGGTGACGCGAATGGCCAGGTCGTCATCGGCCAGGTCGTCCACCGAAATGTTGACCGACAGTTGAATGTGCAAACCGCGCCCTGCCCACTCGGCGATCTGCCGGATCGCTTCCTCGATCACCCACAGCGTCATGCTGCGCATGCTGCCGGTGCGTTCGGCCAAGGGAATGAATTCGGCGGGCGACACCTGGCCCAGCGTCGGATGCTGCCAGCGCAGCAAGGCTTCCGCCTGGCGTACGTGACCATGCATGAGGTCGAGTTTGGGCTGGTAGCACAGGAACAATTCGCCTTCGACGACCGCGCGGCGCAGGTCGCGGATCAACGTGATCTGGCGCTGGTGCGCGAGGTCACGGTCTTGTTGATAGATCTGCAGGTGCCCGGGCAGGCTCGCCGCATCATGCCGGGCAATGGCGGCGCGGCTGATCAGTTCTTCGACCTGCTGGCCGTCGGCCGGGTAGGCGGCAATGCCGATGCTGACTTCATGCCGCACTTCGTCGTTGCCGATGCGCTGGGGCTCGGTGAGCAGCCCATACAGGCGGTCGGCGCGGGCTACCGCGCGGTCGATCTCGGTGTTTTCCAGCAACAGCAAAAACTCGCTGCCGGCGATACGCGCAGCGGTGTCACTGGCCAACAGGCACATGGACAGGCACCGGCTGGCTTCACGCAACATTTCTTCGACGCCCTGTGGCCCGAAGCCTTCGTTGATCACCCGGTAGTTTTCGATCCCCAGGTACAGCAACACCACCGGGCGCTGCGCACTGATCGCACTGCCCAGGCGTTCCATGGCCAACGCGCGATTGGGCAAGCCGGTGAGCGGATCATGCAACGCGTTATGGGCCAGCTGCCGCTCGCGCACGGCGATGCCGCTTTGCATTGCATTAAAGGCCCGGGCCAGCAAGCCGAATTCATCGTGGCTGCGCACCCGCACCGGGGTTCGATAATCACCGGCACCAATCCGCTCGGCCGCCTCCACCAGGGCGTTGAGCGGGCGTGACACGCGGCGCGCCAGCAACAACGCGGCGGCCAGCGACACCAACAACACCGCCAGGGCGATCCCGAGGAACTGCCGGTCCAGCGGCGCAAAAGACTCAAGCGCATGGTCCAGCGGGCTTTGCAGCAACACGCGCACCTCATCACCCTCGCCGGTGTTGGCCAGCGGCAGCACCTGGCTGAGCACGCGTTGCCCGTAGAACAGGTTGATCTGCGCATCAGGGTTGAGTTGCGCCTGGTGCAGCGTATCGATGATGGTGGCCCGGTAGGCCTCAGGCTGGGTGCTGAACAACTCGCCGACCTGGCCGTTCTGCACGCTGAGGAACGACACTTCAAGGTTGCTCATGGAACGCAGTTCGTTGGCGAACTGCCTGTCCATGGGGAAGCCCATCACCACGCGGGCAATGGGCTGCGGGTCGAGGACGACATCCTGCACAAGCAGATAGGGCTGGCTGTCCATCGCGACGATAAGCATCTGCAAGCCGCTGCGTCGCGCATGCCGCAAGGCCTCGTCGTACGGGAAGGGCTGGCCGTGCGTCAGTACCGGCAAGGTACTGACCATCACCTTGCCATCCAGGCCCAACACAAACACTTCACTGGAACGCAGGCCGGTGCCATGCCGTCGCAGCGCGGCCATTACCGTTTCGGGGTTGCCCTCGGCCACCGCCTGTTTGAAGGGGCCGTCGGCGGTGAGCCAATCCAACCCGTATTGCAGCCGACGCCCGCGCAGGTCGAGCAAACGTTCGAACACTTGGCTGCCGGTGCTGAGCTGAACCTGGGCCTGTTTCTCCACGGCGCGGGTGGTGGCGGCCTTGACGGCGAAGTAGGTCGCAGCCACCACCACCAGCAGCAATAGCGCCAACACCCCGGCAATGCGGGTCTGAAATGTGTGGCGCCACTTCATTGCCGTGGCCTCTGGCAGCACGCGCCTCTCTGTGCCGATCCGTCCCTTTGTCATACGCATTCCTGGCGGCTGCTGACCTGGCGTCAAAAAAACATTCGTTTTTAACGAATGGTTGGTTCAACCAGATTAGCTGGGGGCTGGGATATGTACACCCAATAGGGACGGGGATGTGTCTGTCAGTTTATTGGCGGCAAACGCTTGGCTCGGAGGGCTGTTGGGGCATAGCCCCAAGCTGGGTGACGGGGACGTACGCAATCACACGCGCGCGCGCATGAAATCCCCCCACCGCCGCACCAGGTAATTGTGCTCATCCATCACCGAGTTCCACACCGCAATGTGGCCCATGCGCTGCTCATAGGAGCCACCATCACGCACCTCGCCGACGTCGATCAACGGCAAGCCATCACTGCCGAGCAGCTCTTCACGGGCGGGCTTGCCGGCATACCAGTAATCCCACTCGGCGCTGCTCAAATGATCGCGGGTGCGCGCCGGGTTACCGATGTAATAGCCCTGACGCGCCATCACCGCCCCCGGCCAGCCGGATAACCACCAATTCAGATAAGCATAAGCCGCATCCAGCACCGGCCCCTGGGCATGGCGCGACAGCGACAACCCACCAAACCATCCGCGGTACCCTTCACGGGGCACCGCCAGCCGATATTTCACGCCTGCCCGGTGCAAGCGCATCAGGGTCGGTGACCACAGACTCTGGATATCGATGCTGGGGCTCAGCATCAACTGCGCGGCTTCTTCATCATCCGACCAGAACGCCGCAAAGTGCCCCTCCTTCTGCTTGCGCACCAGAATGTCAGCCAGTACATCGATCTCTTCGATGCTCATATTGCCGATGTCCTTGAACTGCGCCAGCCCCGCGCCCTGCACCGCCAACGCGGCATCCAGCGCGCCAATCGCGGCATCGCTTTGCAGCGCAGTGCGCGCGCTCCAGGCCGGGTCGAGCAGCCAGCCCCAGCTTTCATTGCCGTGGCTGAAGCCTTCGGGCAAACGCTCCGGGCGGTAGGCAAAACTGTCGGCGTTATGGGTCAACGGCAGCATGCTGATGCGCTCGGTGACGCTGCTGCCAAGGCTGCCGTCGTGCTGCACGAACAGGCGCTCACTGGGCACGCTGCCGCCACCCAACCGGTCGTTGGCCGATAAGCGACCACGCTTGGGCAAATCATTGATCTCGTGCCACAAGGCGATGCGCCGTGTGTCGATGGGCTGGATCGCCCGCGCCGGCCAGACGAAATCAACGTTGTGAAACCATTGGTCGTAGAGGTCGTAGCTGTCGGGCTGCATCACGGCGATGCGCTGGGCCTGCGCCACGTCGTGCACCTGATAGACCAGGCGAATACCCAGCTCTTTTTCGGCGCGAACGCGCAAGCACTCCAGCAGGGTCACGGACGTACCGAGCACACGTAATGTGATCATGCTGCGAAGCGCCGTGAGAACACCTCGAAGGAGCGCCGCAGCAGCGCCGGGTCGAGGCCGCGCAGGATAAACACCAGACGCGACTGGCGGTCGGTGCCGGGCCACGCGGGCAAATGCACCGGGGCATGCAGGCAGTGCTGCACGCCATGAATGACGATGGGGGCCGAGCTTGCGTTCACGTTGAGCAGTCCTTTGACGCGAAGGATTCGTTCGCCGTGGCATCTTAACAGCATCGACAACCAGACCCCGAAGCCGACCCAGTCCAGCGGTTGGTCGAAGCTCAGGCAGCACACTTGCACGGCGCCGTGGGTGGCGGTGGTGGTCTGATGCAGTTGCCAGCGGCTGACTTCAACGGCCGGTTCGGCGCTGCGCAAGCCTTCGCCAAGCAGCAACTGATCGCCGCTGTGAACCTCATGGGTGTCGAGAATCGGCGTCCCCGCATTGAGTGCCCGCAAGTGCGCGCGCAGCGCTTCACAGTCGCCGACCAAGTCGGTCTTGCTCAGCAGCAAGCGGTCGGCCGCCGCAACCTGGGCCAGCCATTCCGGGTGCAGGCGCTCTTGCAACGTGGCGTGACTGGCATCGACCAGCGTGATCACCAGGCCGATATGAAAACGCCCGCGCAGTTGCACATCGTTGTTCAGCGTGGCCAGGATCGGCGCCGGATCGGCCAGCCCGGTGGTCTCCAGGATCACCCGCTTGAACGCCGGAATTTCACCGCGCTCGCGCCGTTGCAACAGGGCGAGCAACGCCTCCTTGAGCTCGCCGCGAATCGAACAGCACACGCAACCGCTGGGCAGCAGCACGGTGTCCGGCGCAACTTCTTCCACCAGCAGATGATCGATGCCGACATCGCCGAACTCATTGATCAGCAACGCCGTGTCACCCAGGCTTTCACCTTGCAGCAGGCGCTTGAGCAAGGTGGTCTTGCCGCTGCCGAGGAAACCGGTGATGACGTTGAGGGCAATGCTCATGATGACTCCAGGTGATCAAGCAAGCGGGGGTCCAGCGGATCCAGCGGGCGGCCGAGCATGTTTTCAGCCGCTTGCCAGAGTTGATCCAGGCCACTGGCCAATGCCTGCTTGCCGGTGGCGCCCAACAACAGGTAGGACGCGCCCTGAAAGTCTTCGACCTTGAGCCGGAACACCGCCAGCACCTGGTTGATCGCGGCGATCCGGCGCAGGCGTTCGCGGCGCCGGGGCAGTTCATCGCCCAAGGGGTCGCTCCAGTGCAGGTCTTCGCCGAGTAATCCGCAGAGTCCGCACATGGTTACACCTCACTCATGGCATGACATCGCCGGAGTTCGGGCCCAGCGTCTGGCCGACAAACAGGTTGCCACCCGGCTCACTGGCCAGCAGCACAGCGGTGGGCGCGACTTCATCGGCCAGGCCGAAACGGCCCAGGGGCAATTCGGCGGCCTTGGCGCGCTTCCAGTCGTCGCTGATGCCGCCCACCAGCGGCGTTTCGATAGGGCCCGGCGCGATAGCGTTGACCAGCACATTGTCCTTGGCCACTTCCAGCGCCAGCGATTTGGTGAAGCCGATCACGCCAGCCTTGGCGGCGGCGTAATGGGTCAGCTCGGCGCCGCCCTTGATGCCCAATTGCGAGGCCACATTGATGATGCGCCCCCAACGTTGCGCCAGCATGTGCGGCAAAGCGCGCTGGCTGGCGACGAACACGCTGGTGAGGTCGACGCGCAACATGTCGTTCCACATGTCGATGGAGAGGTCGACGCAGCGCGCCTGGGTGAGCATGCCGGCATTGTTGACCAGAATGTCGATGCCGCCGAAGTGCTCGACGCAGCGGTCGACACTGGCCTGGGCGCCTTCGACAGTGCCGACGTCAGCCAGGCATTCGAACACTTCGGCGCCGAGGTTGCGGCAGGTGATGGCGGTTTCGGCAAGGCTGGCAGCATTGCGGTCAGCCAGCAGCAGCCGCGCGCCCTCGGCGGCGTAGGCGCGGGCAATGGCGGCACCGATGCCGCTGCCGGCGCCGGTGATGACGGCGCGGCGGTTATTCAGTTGAGGCATACAAAATCTCCTAAAACAAACACGGTCCCTGTGGGAGCTGGCTTGCCTGCGAAAGCGGTGGATCAGTCAGTACATGTGGGGCTGAAACTCCGCTATCGCAGGCAAGCCAGCTCCCACATTTTTTGCACCGCGTACAGTCAGTCAGGCCAGCGCACAGTCAAGCCGCCGTCGATGACGATGCTCTGCCCGGTCAGATAACTGGATGCCTCACTGGTCAAAAACTGCACCAACGAGGCCACCTCATCCGCCCGCCCTACCCGGCCCAGCGGAATCGCCCGCGCCGCCTTCGCCAACCCTTCAGGCCCCAGCGAATTCTTCGCATCCAGCGACTGCGGCGTCTCGATCAAGCCCGGAATCACCGCGTTGCAACGGATGCCCAAGGGCGCCAACTCCACCGCCAGCGACCGGCACAACCCCGGCACGCCGGCCTTGGCCGCCGCGTAATGGCTGTGCTCCTGCCAGCCATACACGCCGCCGGCAATCGACGAAATCGCTACCAGCGCGCCGCCCTCGCCCATATGCCGGGTGGCCGCGCGGAAGGTGCGCATCACCCCCGTCAGGTCGACATTGAGCATCTCGTTCCACAACGCATCGGTCATGTCCAACAACGGTGCGCGACGCAGCAAACCGGCATTGGCCACTGCGTAATCCAGGCGGCCGAAATGCTGCACGGCCTGCGCGGCCAGCGCGTCCACCGAGGCGGTGTCGCCCACGTCCAGCGGTAGCATCAGGCACTCACCACCGGCTTCTTCCACCAGCGCCACGGTGGTATGCGGGTCGTGCGGATCGGCCGGGTAATACCCGCCCACCACCGCCACGCCATTGCGCGCATAGGCCACGGCCAGGGCTTGGCCGATGCCGCTGGCGGCACCGGTAATCAGGGCAACTTTACGGCTCATCTCACACTCCTCACTGAACGGTTTCCGGGCGCACATGGCGAGCGGCAAACATCAGCGCACCGGACAAAAAGCATGGCAGCGCGCCGAACCACAGCGCGGCGGTCTGCCAGTCGCTGCCGGCGGACAACACTTGGGTGGCGCCAAAACCGGCCACCACCGCCCCAATCGGGCCCATGGCATGAATGATCGCGCCACCGGTGGCGCGGATGCTGGTGGGGAAACTCTCGCTGATAAAAAACAGCGCCGCCGAGTACGGCCCGATCAGGAAGAACAGGCCCAGGCTGTAGAGCCCCACCACCATCGCCATATTGCTTGGCCCAAACAGCATCCCGGCAAACGCCAGGCCGCCGAGCATCCAGCCCAGACCGATGACATTGCGACGGCCGATTTTGTCGCCCATCCAGCCATGAGTCAGGTAACCGCAGTACCCCACCAGGTTCGATAGCACGAGGATGATCAGCGAATTCTCGAACGAGATATGGTGCACGCTGACGATCACCGAAGTCCCCAGCACGCTGAACACCTGGATGGCCGCCCAGTTGAGCAACAGCGCGGCGCCGATCACCAGCGTGGCGCGGCGGGCCGGGCCACGGAAGGCGGCTTTGAGGCCGGCCTTGCTGTGTTCGTCATAGTCCACGCCGTAGGTCACGGCGACGTTCTGCGCCTCTTTCACCGCGCCACTTTTACGCAGTTCGCTGATGCGCTGGTGAATCTGGAACTGCGGGCTCTCCTTGAGCTTGCGCGCCATGATCGCAATCACGATGGCCGGGATCGCGGCAAAGATGAAGCAACCCTGCCAGCCGATGATCGGCAACAGCAGCGCGGTCAACCCGGCGGCGATCAACGCACCGACCGGCCAGCCGCCCTGCACCAGGCTGTAGATAAACCCGCGCCGCTTGGTCAGGCGCGGGTCTTCAGAGGCGCCATACAGCTCGCTCAGATACGTGGCGTTGACGGTTTCCTCGGCATAGCCCAGGCCACCCAACGAGCGGATCAGAATCAGCGGCGACTTGCCCCACGCCCCGCCAATCGCGGTGAGTGCCGAGCACAGCGCGGAGCCGGCCACGGTAAAAATAATGCCTTTGCGCCGCCCCAACTTATCCACGACCGGGCCAATGGCAAAGGCAACCACTGCCGTGCCCACCGCCACCCAGGTCGCGATTTCAGCTTGCTCCACTTCTCCCCAGCCAAAGTGCCGGCCGATCTCCGGCAGCAAGGTGCCAAAGAGGATGAAGTCATACACCGCAAACACCCAGGCGAAAAACGCGATCCAAGTGGCGAAGCGCACTTCCTGGGACGTCAGTTGCCGGGGTTTCCAGCCAGTCAGGTCAAGCTTGTTGTAGATGGACATAAATCGCGCCTCGGGGGTGTGGGCTAAGGGTCAGGAACGCGGTTGGCGGCGAATAAAGTCATCGGCGATTTCGTCGAAAGTGACGAAGCGCACACCGGCATGGCTCTGGATGTGTTCGATCAGGCGCTCAAGCATCAGCAGCACTTGCGGGCGACCGGACACGTCGGGGTGAATGGTCATGGTGAACACTGCGTGTTCGTGTTCGCGGTAAACCCAGTCGAACTGGTCGCGCCACATTTCTTCCAGGTGGCGCGGGTTGACGAAGCCGTGGCTGTTGGGGGCTTTTTTGATGAACATCATTGGCGGCAGGTCGTCGAGGTACCAGTTGGCCGGGATCTCCACCAGGTCGGTTTCTTCGCCGCGCACCAGCGGTTTCATCCAGGTGTCGGGGTGCTGGCTGTAGTCGATCTTGGTCCAGCTGTCACCCTTGCGCACGTAGTAGGGGTGGAAGTCGTTGTGCATAAGGCTGTGGTCATACTTGATACCTTTTTTCAGCAGCAGCTCGTTGGTGACCTTGCTGAATTCCCACCACGGCGCGACGTAGCCGGTCGGGCGTTTGCCGGTGACCTGGGTGATCAGCTCGATGGATTTATCCAGGACGATTTCTTCCTGTTCGGCCGTCATCGCAATCGGGTTTTCATGGCTGTAGCCGTGCACGCCGATTTCGTGACCGGCGTCGGCCACCGCCTTCATCTGCTCGGGGAAGGTTTCCATCGAGTGGCCGGGAATAAACCAGGTGGTGCGCAGGCCATAGCGTTCGAACAATTTGAGCAAGCGCGGCGCGCCGATTTCACCGGCGAACAGGCCGCGCGAGATGTCGTCCGGCGAGTCTTCACCGCCGTAGGAACCGAGCCAGCCGGCGACGGCGTCAACGTCGACGCCAAATGCACAGAGAATGTCTTTAGCCATGATGTGTCTCCTTAAATAGTCATTACGGATTCGACGGACAACGCCACGCGCAACAGGCGTGCGTCTTCCCCCGACGGGGCGCTGAGCAGCAGCCCGGTGGGCAGGCCCAGGGCATCGCGGCCGCTGGGCAGGCTGACGCCTGGCATGTCGAGCAGACTGCCGGGCATGGTCAGGCGCAGGGTGGCGAGGTTGGTTTTCACGAACAGCTCGTCGTCGGCTTCCAGCGGGGCCAACGGGGGTGCGACATGGGCAACGGTCGGGGTAATCAGCACGGCGCCGTCGAGCTCGTCGACCAGTTGGCACTGCAGGCGACGGCGTGCGTCGATCAGGTGCAGCAACTGACTGGCGGGCAATGAACGTGCAGCTTCCAGGCGGCGGCGTACGCGCGGGTCGAGCAGGTCGGCGTCGCGGCTGTCGAGCAAGGCCTCGTGCAGCGCGAAGGCTTCGAATGAGCCGAGCCAGCCGTCCTGCTTGATCAGGTTGAGCGCGGCCTGGAAGGTGGCAGACGGGCGCACCTCGATCAGCGCGCCTGCGGCCTTGATGAGGTCCATGGCGCGCAGCAGGTTATTGCGTACGGCCGGTTCGATGTCTTCCAGCGCGCCTTGCTCGAGCACAAAGCGTTGCCCCTTGAGGCTGCGGGCAACATGGGTTTGCGCGCGGCCATTGAGCAGGTCGTCGATCACCAGGGCATCGCGCACGCTGCGGGTCAGCGGGCCGAGGCTGTCGAGGGTGTGCGCCAGCGGGAATACCCCGTCGCGGCTGTAGCGTCGACTGCTGCTGCGGTAGCCCACCACGCCATTGAGCGCGGCCGGAATGCGGATGGAGCCGGCGGTGTCGGTGCCCATGGCGATTGGCACAATGCCGCCGGCCACGGCGACGGCCGAACCGGATGACGAGCCACCGGGAATACGCGGTTGATCGCTGCCGTTCGGGTTATACGGCGTGCCGAAATGCGGGTTCAGGCCCAAGCCGGAATAGGCCAGTTCGCTGAGGTTGGTCTTGCCGAGACTGACCATCCCGGCGCGGCACAACAGGCCCACGCTCGGCGCATCGAGCAACGCCGCTGGCGCCTCGCGACGGTAAGCGGCGCCGGCGGTCGTGATGCTGCCGGCGACATCAAACAGGTCCTTCCAGGCCAGCGGCACACCATCGAACACGCTCAACGGTTGCCCGGCACGCCAACGGGCTGCGGCGGCTTCGGCTTCGCGACGGGCGCGCTCGGCCGTCAGGGAAATAAACACGGTGGGCGCCATGCTCGCGTGCAGCAGCGCCTGTTCGAGGACTTGCACCGGGTCGCTGCGACCGCTGGCGAACGCTTCGGCCATTGATGTGGCGTCTGACATCAAGATGCACCTCATAAAACGTACATATTAATAAAATGTACATTTTACAAAGGCAGCTTTCGTGCCAGTCTTTGCTGCCGCCATTTTTGCACGAGCGCGTTTCTGCCCTTGAGCTACGGGCTAGATGGTTTTGTAGGAAACAAAAAGATTGGCAAAGGTGTGGGCACGGGCCTTGAATGAAATAATGTATCTTTTATTAATAAGTACATTTTGGTGCAGAAAAGTAACAGGGTGACGGCCAAGGCCCCAAAAAAGTGCCAGCAGCGTGGCGCAGAGTGACAGGGTAACTATGAGAGAATCCCCGACCACTTTCCTACAAGCCCTTCAACTCTTTACCTAGAGAAGCAGATGAAAGCAGTGTCCGCCTCGGCCTCCCGTTACGCGATGATTCACACGCTATTGCGTGATGCGATCGTCAACGGCACCGCCCGCCATGGGCTGGTCTTGCTGGAAGCGCCGCTGGCCGAGTTGTTCGGCACCAGCCGCGTGCCGGTGCGCAAGGCGCTGGACCTGCTGCACGACGAAGGCCTGATCTGCCGCTTCAATGGCCGCGGGTACCTGATCAACCCCGAAGGCCTGGCCATGGAGCCGCTGCGCCTGCCCTTGAGCCCTGCGCACCTGGGCCTCAACGGCGATGACGAGTTGGTAGACACCCGCCCGCTCGGCGAGCGGATCGTCGAGGAAATCGGCGCGGCGTTGTCCACCTGCATTGCTTTCGGCCATTACCGCCTGGATGAGCAAGCCGCCGCCGACCATTACGGCGTCAGCCGCGCCGTGGTGCGTGAAGCACTGATGCGCTTGCGCGACCGTGGCCTGGTGGAAAAAGAGCCCTACTCCCAATGGCTGGCCGGGCCGCTGACCGCGCGCGAGGTGACCGAAGACTACGAACTGCGGGCCTGCCTGGAACCCGAAGCCCTGCGCCAGAGCGCGCCGAACCTCGACCGCGACATGCTCGAAGCCATGTTGCAGCGCGTGCTGGCGGCTCAAGAAAGCCCACAGTGCAGCCTGCAAGCCATTGAGCAGATCGAAGAGGACTTGCACCAGCGCTGCCTCGCCGGCCTGCAAAACCGCAAGATCGCCGCGCTGATTCGCCAGGGCCAGAGCCCGATGATCATCAGCCGGATTTTCTACCGTTTACTGGGGATCGGCGCCGATCCCGCCATGCTCGCCGAACACCGCTTGATTCTGGAACTGCTGCTGCACGGTGCATATGACGCCGCGGCGCTGAATTTGCGTGAGCATTTGCAGCGAGCACGCCAGCGGATGCTGCAACGCTTGAAGGTGTTGTCGGTGCTGCCGGAACAGCCATTGCCGGCTTATCTCCATAAAATCAGCTGACGGCGCTCGGTACACAATGTGAGAGCTGGCTTTGCCTGCTCCCACAGGGGAAGGCGGCACTCCTGAATATATTATGCAATTTGTTGCTAACTGCGCCCCGCCATTGAAACCACCGCTGCCCCGCCCCATCTAAGCTGCATACTTCCTTATGCAGGTGCCCCATGAGCGACCAGCAAGAATTCCCGGACATCGACCTGAACGATTACGCCGACCCCGAAAACGCTGAACACCAAGCTTCGTCCAACACCGGCCTGGCCCTGCCTGGGCAAAACCTGCCGGACAAGGTCTACATCATCCCGATCCACAATCGGCCGTTCTTCCCGGCGCAAGTGCTGCCGGTCATCGTCAACGAAGAACCGTGGGCCGAGACCCTGGAGCTGGTGAGCAAATCCGACCACCACTCCCTTGCGCTGTTTTTCATGGACACCCCGCCAGAAGACCCGCGCCATTTCGATACCTCCAGCCTGCCGCTGTACGGCACGCTGGTGAAGGTGCACCACGCCAGTCGCGAAAACGGCAAGCTGCAATTCGTCGCCCAGGGCCTGACCCGCGTGCGCATCAAAACCTGGCTCAAGCATCACCGCCCGCCGTACCTGGTGGAAGTCGAATACCCGCACCAGCCGACCGAGCCGACCGACGAGGTCAAGGCCTACGGCATGGCGCTGATCAATGCGATCAAGGAACTGCTGCCGCTCAACCCGCTGTACAGCGAAGAGTTGAAGAACTACCTCAACCGCTTCAGCCCCAACGACCCGTCGCCGCTCACCGACTTCGCCGCCGCGTTGACCTCGGCCACCGGCAACGAGCTGCAGGAAGTGCTGGACTGTGTGCCCATGCTCAAGCGCATGGAAAAAGTCCTGCCGATGCTGCGCAAGGAAGTTGAAGTCGCGCGCCTGCAAAAGGAAATCTCCGCCGAGGTGAACCGCAAGATCGGCGAGCACCAGCGCGAGTTCTTCCTCAAGGAACAGCTCAAGGTCATCCAGCAGGAGCTGGGCCTGACCAAGGACGACCGCAGCGCGGATGTCGAGCAGTTCGAACAACGCCTGATGGGCAAAGTACTGCCGACCCAGGCGCAAAAACGCATCAGCGAAGAAATGAACAAACTGTCGATCCTGGAAACGGGTTCGCCGGAATACGCCGTTACGCGCAACTACCTGGACTGGGCCACCTCGGTGCCGTGGGGCGTGTACGGCGAAGACAAGCTCGACCTGAAACACGCCCGCAAGGTGCTGGACAAGCACCATGCGGGCCTGGATGACATCAAGAGCCGCATCCTCGAGTTTCTCGCGGTGGGCGCCTATAAAGGTGAAGTCGCCGGTTCCATCGTGCTGCTGGTCGGCCCGCCGGGCGTGGGCAAGACCAGCGTGGGTAAATCCATCGCCGAGTCCCTGGGCCGGCCGTTCTATCGCTTCAGTGTCGGCGGCATGCGCGACGAGGCCGAGATCAAAGGCCATCGCCGTACCTACATCGGCGCCCTGCCGGGCAAGCTGGTGCAGGCGCTCAAAGATGTGGAGGTGATGAACCCGGTGATCATGCTCGATGAGATCGACAAGATGGGCCAGAGCTTCCAGGGCGACCCGGCGTCGGCCTTGCTGGAAACCCTCGACCCGGAACAGAACGTCGAATTCCTCGATCACTACCTGGACCTGCGCCTGGACCTGTCCAAGGTGTTGTTCGTCTGCACGGCGAACACGCTTGATTCGATCCCGGGCCCATTGCTGGACCGGATGGAAGTGATTCGCCTGTCGGGCTATATCACCGAAGAAAAGGTTGCCATCGCCAAGCGCCACCTGTGGCCAAAACAGTTGGAAAAGGCCGGGGTGTCGAAAAACACCCTGACCATCAGCGACGGCGCCCTGCGCGCGCTGATCGACGGCTACGCACGCGAAGCCGGGGTGCGCCAGTTGGAAAAACAGCTGGGCAAACTGGTGCGCAAGGCCGTGGTCAAGCTGCTGGACGAGCCGGACTCGGTGATCAAGATCGGCAACAAGGATTTGGAAAGCTCCTTGGGCATGCCGGTGTTTCGCAATGAGCAAGTGCTGTCCGGTACCGGCGTGATCACAGGCCTGGCCTGGACCAGCATGGGCGGCGCGACCCTGCCGATCGAGGCGACGCGCATCCACACGCTCAATCGTGGCTTCAAGCTCACCGGGCAACTGGGTGAGGTGATGAAAGAGTCCGCCGAGATTGCCTACAGCTACATCAGCTCCAACCTCAAGTCGTTTGGCGGCGATCCGAAGTTCTTCGACGAAGCCTTCGTGCACTTGCACGTGCCGGAAGGTGCTACGCCCAAAGATGGCCCAAGCGCCGGCGTGACCATGGCCAGTGCGTTGCTGTCGCTGGCGCGCAACCAGCCACCGAAAAAAGGCGTGGCGATGACCGGCGAGCTGACGCTGACCGGGCATGTACTGCCGATTGGCGGGGTGCGTGAGAAAGTGATTGCGGCGCGGCGCCAGAAGATTCACGAGTTGATCCTGCCGGAGCCCAACCGTGGCAGCTTTGAAGAGCTGCCGGAGTACCTGAAAGAAGGCATGACGGTGCACTTTGCCAAGCGCTTTGCCGATGTGGCGAAGGTGTTGTTCTGACCATTGTGTAGTGCCTGAACTGGCCTCATCGGGGCAAGCCCCCTCCCACCATTTGACTGCACTCCAAAGGATGTACTCGGTCAACTGTAGGAGGGGGGCTTGCCCCCGATCAGGCCAGCCCTGCCAACACAAAAGCCCGCCTTGTCACACCTTGTCTCATCTTCGGTTATGCTCGCCCTTCGTCGTCAAACAACGGAGCCCCCATGACCGCTGCCCGCCTGCTTCTCCCCTTGAGCCTTGCCCTGCTGGCCGCCTGCGCCAGTGCCCCCAAGCAAAACGTCACCGTGGAAAACCAGAGCGCCTGCCCGCTCCAGCTTAAAACCGGGCAAAACCTGATCCTCACCTTGCCGAGCAACCCCACCACCGGCTATCGCTGGGCCATCCAGGATTCCGCCGGTGGCGTGCTGCGTGCACTCAGCCCTGAGGTTTACAGCAGCACCGAGTCCGGTGTGATCGGCGGTGGCGGCCAATCCACTTGGCGTTTCCAGGCCTTCGCGGCCGGCCAGGGCCGTTTGCGCCTGACCTCCCAGCAACCTTGGGAACCGGAAGCCGAGCCTGCCGAAACCTTCGACTGCGCCATCACGGTGAACTGATATGCCTTGGCTGATTCTTGCGTTGATGGGCGCCGGCACCTTTGTCTACGGTTTGAGCACCCACGCGGCGTTATTGTGCCTGCTGGTCAAACCGTTACCGGTGCTGGCGTTGCTGGGCTGGCTGCATGACGCGCCGCCCACCGACTATCGACGCTGGATCAGCCTGGGGCTGATTTTTTCCCTGGTGGGCGACGTGTTGCTCGCGTGGCCAGGCGACCTGTTTATCTTCGGGCTGGGCGCCTTCCTGTTTGCGCATTTGGCGTATCTGAAAGCCTATTTCAGCGATTGCCGGCGCCTGGCGTTGTTGCCGCTGATATTGGCACTGGGCGTGGGCGCGATTCTGCTGAGCATTCTGATTGCCCATGGCCTGGGCGAGTTGCTGATTCCGGTGGTGGTGTATGCGCTGGTGATCAGCGCCATGCTCTGGCGTGCGTTGGCGCGACTGGGCAGTGAGGTGCCCAAGCGCTCGGCCCTGCTGGCGGCGGCGGGCGCGGTGTCGTTTGTGTTTTCCGACACGCTGATTGGTATCAATCGGTTCGTGGTCGCCTTTGAGGCGGCGCCGTATTTATTGATCAGCACGTATTGGCTGGGTCAGTGGGGCATCACCGCCTCGGCTTTCCATCAGACTACCCGCGCACACGAGGGCCAATTTGGCTAAAATGCCGGCCTTTCCCCCCTCGTCGCCGGAACAACCGTGAGCAAAGAACCCGATCGCCTATTCGCCCAGCCCCTGCCCCAGGTGCCGGACTTCGCCTTTAACGAGGACGTGGTGCGGGTGTTCCCGGACATGATCAAGCGCTCGGTGCCCGGTTACCCGACCATCGTCGAGAACCTCGGCGTACTGGCCGCGCAGTTTGCGCAACCCAACAGCGTGCTCTACGACCTGGGCTCGTCCCTCGGCGCGGTCACCCAGGCGCTGCGCCGCCATGTGCGCACCGACGGATGCAGGGTAATCGCCGTGGATAACTCGGCGGCGATGGTCGAGCGCTGCCGCGAATACCTCAATGGCCAGGACTCGATGTTCCAGGAGTTGCTGCCGGTTGAGGTGATCGAGGGCGATATCCTCGCGCTGCAATTCCAACCGGCCTCGGTGGTGGCGCTGAATTTCACCCTGCAATTTATCGCCCCCGATCAACGCCTGGCGTTGCTCGCGCGCATCCGCCAGTCGCTGCTGCCGGGCGGCGCGTTGATCCTCTCGGAAAAGCTGCGGTTCAACGACCCCGAAGAGCACGCATTGCTCACCGACCTGCACATCGCGTTCAAACGCGCCAACGGCTACAGCGAACTGGAAATCGCCCAGAAGCGCAGCGCCATCGAAAACGTCATGAAGCCCGACAGCCTCGAAGAACACCGCGAACGCCTGTTGGCGGCCGGGTTCTCGAAAGTCGTGCCGTGGTTCCAGTGTCTTAACTTTGCCTCGTTGATTGCCTTGCCATGATTGATCTCTCTCCCCTCGCCCGCCACCTGGTCGGTACTCCGTTGGCCGTATGGGCCCAAGGCCTGCAAGCGCAACTCGACAGCAAGATGGAAAAGGGTCATGGCGACCTGGAGCGTTGGCAGAGTGCGCTGGATGCGCTGCCGCAGATCCAGCCCAGCGAAGTCGATTTGCTCAATGGCCTGACCCTTGATACCGATTGCGACGACGCCACCCGCGCACAGATGCGCACCGCGCTGATGGGCCTGAGCCCGTGGCGCAAAGGCCCGTTCAACCTGTTTGGCGTGCATGTGGACACCGAATGGCGTTCGGACTGGAAGTGGTCGCGGGTTGCCCCGCACCTGAATTTGAACGGCAAGCGCATCCTCGACGTGGGTTGCGGCAACGGCTACTACATGTGGCGCATGCTCGGCGCGGGTGCCGACAGCGTGATTGGCGTGGACCCGAACTGGCTGTTTTTCTGCCAGTTCCAGGCGGTGCAGCGCTACCTGAACGAGCCGAAGGCCTGGCACTTGCCGTTCCCGTTTGAAGACCTGCCGCCGAACCTGGAAGGCTTCGACACGGTGTTTTCCATGGGCGTGTTCTATCACCGCCGTTCGCCGATCGAGCACTTGCTGGCACTGAAAGACTGCCTGGTCAAAGGCGGCGAGTTGGTGCTGGAAACGCTGGTGGTCGAAGGCGATCAGCAGCAAGTGCTAGTGCCGGAAGACCGCTATGCGCAGATGCGTAATGTGTGGTTCCTGCCCTCGGTGCCGGCCTTGATGCTGTGGCTACGGCGCGCCGGGTTCAGCGACGTGCGCTGCGTGGATGTGAGCGTGACCACGGTCGAGGAACAGCGCGGCACGGAGTGGATGAAGTACCAGTCGCTGAGCGACTTCCTGGACCCGGATGATCACAGCAAGACCCTTGAAGGGCTGCCGGCGCCGATGCGCGCGGTGATCATCGCCAAGAAATAACCTGCAATCTCCCTGAATAAATGGAGATCAAACTGTGGGAGCTGGCTTGCCTGCGATAGCGATCTGTCAGTCAATTGATCAGTGACTGATGTACCGCTATCGCAGGCAAGCCAGCTCCCACATTGGTTTTCAGTGTTCTTTAGAGTGTGGGCTTGGCTCTTCTGGCCTTGAAGAACTCACTCAACACTGTCCCGCATTCCTCAGCCAACACCCCGCCTTCAAACAGCACCCGATGGTTGAGAAACCCTTGGGTAAAAAACTGCCCCTGGCTTTGCACGATCCCCGCCTTGGGCTCCAGCGCGCCGTACACCACCCGCGCGATGCGCGAATGCACAATCAGGCCCGCGCACATGCTGCACGGTTCCAGCGTCACATACAGCGTGCTGCCGACCAGGCGGTAGTTGCTGATCGCCTGCGCGGCGGCGCGGATGGCGACCATTTCGGCATGGGCGCTGGGGTCATTGCCGCTGATCGGGCAATTGAAACCCCGACCGATGATTTCACCGTCCTGCACCAGCACGGCGCCCACGGGCACTTCGCCAAGGGCGGCGCCTTGGGCGGCGAGGGCCAGGGCTTCGCGCATGAAGTCCTGGTCGCGGCTGCGGTCGATAATCGCCGTGGGGCGAAGCTGGCGCATCACGCCACCTCGATGGCGGCCATCAGGCCGGTTTCCATGTGATCGATCACGTGGCAATGGAACATCCACACCCCCGGGTTATCCGCCACCAACGCCACGCGCGCGCGCTCGTTCTTGCCCAGCAAGTAAGTGTCGGTGAAGTACGGGATCACCTTGTGGCGGTTCGAGGCGATTACCTTGAAACTCATGCCATGCAGGTGGATAGGGTGCTGGTACTGGGTCATGTTCTTCAATTCGAAAATGTAGCTCTTGCCCTTCTCAAGCTTGGCAATCGGGCGATCGGCACAGGTCTTGTCGGTGATGTCCCAGGCCTTGCCGTTGATTTGCCACAGGCTCGGCGGTTTGCCGTCATCGACCGACACGGTACCGACCCACTCGAAATTGAAGTTGAGTTTCTCGGCATTCGCCAGGTCCGGCTCGGCGATCGGGTTGGCGGGCAGCGCCGGTGGCCATTCGGTGGGCGCATCGGTATTGGCGACGGAGCGAAAAGTGCCCAGGCGCACCGGACCGTTGCGGATGGAGAGCTCTTCACCGGCAGGCGGCGCCTTGATCGCCAGACAAATACGCATGCCCGGGCCCAGCCAGTATTCCTTGCCCAATGGGCGCGGCTCGACGGGGTTGCCGTCCAGCGCGTAGATCTGCGCGTCGACGTCGGGAATGTTGATGCGATAGGTCAGCGTGTTGTCGAGGTTCAGCAAGCGCACGCGGGTGATTTGCCCGGCCGGCAAATCGATCACCGCCTGGGACACGCCATTGATCGTCGACAACCGCCCGGCCGTGCCGCCACGCGCGGCTTCACGGGGTACGCTGAAGGCCACGAAGGCGCCCTCTTCGTCCACGTGCCAGCTTTTCAGGCTCAGGGTGCGCTCGTGTTTGAAACCGGTGGGCTCGCGCTCTTCGATGATCAGCGGGCCCACCAGGCCACGGCCGAGTTCTTCGCTGCTGTTCACGTGCGGGTGATACCAGTAGCTGCCGGCGTCCGGCACGCGGAATTTGTAATCGAAGTATTCGCCGGGCAATACCGGCAACTGCGAGACGTAAGGGACGCCGTCCATTTCCAGCGGCAGGCGGATGCCGTGCCAATGAATGGTGGTGGCGACCGGCAAGTGGTTGATAAAGCGCACCCGCAGCCACTCACCCTGGCGCACACGCAACTCGGTGCCCGGCGCCGAGTGGCCAAATGCCCAGGCTTCGGTTTTGTGGCCCGGCACCAGTTCCACGTCCAGCGGTGCGGCGATCAGTTCGTAGTCGTGCCCGGCTTCGGCCTCGGCAACTTTCCCCAGCCAGTAGCGATAGCCGCCACCGGCACCGACGCCCACTACGGCCAGGCCTGCGAGACCACCCAGGATTTGTCGACGGGAAAAGGATCGGGACACAACAACCTCACGTATCTGCCACAGGCCAGAGGCCCGCAAAGGGCAGATACGATACACCTGACCCGGCTAAACAGTAAGGCTTCGCATTGCCGCATGGTTGAATTCAATGGGTTTGGCTGGGTAACTACACCTCTGGATACACCGAAAATCATTGTGGGAGGGGGCTTGCCCCCGATTGCAGTGGGTCAGCTACAGATAGGCTGACTGACACACCGCTACCGGGGGCAAGCCCCCTCCCACATTTTGATCTTCAGTGATTTTTAGACTGTGCTCACTTGGAGCTGGCAGCCGCCAGGATCAGGGCTTTCATCTCGGCCACTGCGCCTTTGAAACCGACGAACAGCGCGTGCGCCACCAGCGCGTGGCCGATGTTGAGTTCGTTGATGCCCTTGATCGCAGCCACGGCTTCGACGTTGTGGTAGTGCAAACCATGGCCGGCGTTGACGATCAGGCCTTCACTGAGGCCGCACTGTACGCCGTCGATAATGCGCTGCAGTTCGTCAGCGACTTCGGTGGGCGTGGTGGCATCGGCATAGCGGCCAGTGTGCAGTTCGATGGCCGGCGCGCCGACACGGCGCGAGGCTTCAATCTGACGCTCGTCGGCGTCGATGAACAGCGAGACTTCGCTGCCGATCTTCGACAGACGCTCGACCGCAGCCTTGATTCGCGCTTCCTGGCCCGCGACGTCGAGGCCGCCTTCGGTGGTGAGCTCCTGGCGCGTTTCCGGCACCAGGCAGATGTGCGCCGGGCGAATGCGTTCGGCGAACGCCATCATTTCTTCGGTGACGCCCATTTCGAAGTTCATGCGGGTTTGCAGCACGTCCTTGAGCAGCAACACGTCGCGCTCCTGAATGTGGCGGCGGTCTTCGCGCAGGTGCACGGTGATGCCGTCGGCGCCCGCTTCTTCGGCGTCCAGCGCGGCCTTGACCGGATCAGGGTAACGGGTGCCCCGGGCCTGGCGCAGGGTAGCGACGTGGTCGATGTTGACGCCAAGAAGAATGCGATTGCTGGTGCTCACGGAAGCGCTCCTGAAAAGGGAAAGAAACGCCGCACAGCATACACGGGGTTGTCAGGGCTTTCGAAACAACTCGCGACTGACCAGCGGCCGCCCGCCCAAGTGCACGGCGAGCGCCTGGCGCATCAAGCGCTTGGCCGCGGACAAGGCGCCCGGGGCAGTCCAGTCGGCTTCGCTCATGGCCAGCAACTCGGTGCCCTGGAACAGGCCGGGTTGCAGCAGGTAAACGCGTTCCAGGCCGGCGTCGACTTGCAGGCGGTACATGCCGTCTGCGGCGATGGGGTCGCCGTGCAGGTCGTTGCTCAGTTCAAAGCCGTAGCCCAGGTCGTCGAGCAGTCGCCATTCAAAGGCGCGCAGCAGCGGTTCCAGCGGGCGGCCTTCGGCCAGTGCAATGAGCGTCGCGGCGTAGTGATCGAAGACCGCAGGGTGCGGGTCTTCGGCGGGCAGCAGGCGGATCAGCAGCTCGTTGAGGTACAGGCCGCTGAACAGGGCTTCACCGTTGAGCCAGGCGGAATTGCCGACGCTTTCCAGGCGGCCGACGTTTTTCAGCTCGCCCTTGCCACGAAACTCCACGTCCAGGGCCACGAACGGCCGGGCCAGCGTGCCGGCCTTGCCTCGGGCGCTGCGCAAGACCGCACGCAGGCGGCCTTGGGGCGTGAGGAAGTCCACCAGGGCGCTGGTCTCGCGGTAAGCGCGGCTGTGCAGGACGTAGGCGAGTTGGCTGGTGGGTTGGGACATGGATGCTCACTGCTGGAATGCATTTTTGAAAACTGCACAAACCTAACGTGGGAGGGGGCTGGCCCCCGATGGCAGTGTGTCAGTCACTTATCTGTTAACTGACCCACCGCTATCGGGGGCGAGCCCCCTTCCACATTTTCAGCCCTGTGGTGTATTCAAGACCCTACAGGTCGCCGTAGCCCAGGGAGCGCAGTGCGCGCTCGTCATCGGACCAACCACCCTTAACCTTCACCCACAGATTGAGCATGATCTTGGAATCAAACAGCAATTCCATGTCCTTGCGCGCTTCGGTGCCGATGCGCTTGATGCGCTCGCCCTTGTCGCCAATGATGATTTTCTTCTGGCCGTCACGCTCGACGAGGATCAGCGCATGAATATGCAGGGTTTTGCCCTGCTGCTTGAACTCTTCGATTTCGACGGTGATCTGGTAAGGCAGCTCGGCGCCCATCTGGCGCATGATTTTCTCGCGCACCAGTTCAGCGGCGAGGAAGCGGCTGCTGCGGTCAGTGATCTGATCTTCCGGGAAGAAGTGCTCGTTCTCGGGCAAGTAACCCGCGATCACGCGCTCCAGGGCCTCAAGGTTGTGACCGTGCTGGGCCGAGATCGGCATGATCTGGGCGTTCGGCAGTTGCTCCTGCAGCCAGGTCAGGTGCGGCATCAGCTCGGCTTTGTCTTCGATGCGATCGGTCTTGTTCAGCGCGACGATCAACGGGCCGGTGACGTACTGCACGCGCTCAAGAACCATCTGGTCTTCGTCGGTCCACTTGGTGCGGTCAACCACGAAGATCACCACGTCGACGTCTTTCAACGCCGCCGAAGCGGTTTTGTTCATGTAGCGGTTAAGTGCCTTCTCGCCACCTTTGTGCATGCCCGGGGTGTCGACGTAGACGGCTTGGACGCTGCCTTCGGTCTTGATGCCCAGCATGTTGTGGCGGGTGGTCTGCGGCTTGCGCGAGGTGATCGCGAGCTTCTGGCCCAGGATGTGGTTCAGCAGCGTGGACTTGCCCACGTTCGGGCGGCCGACGATGGCAACATAGCCACAGCGTGTTGCGGTTGAATCAGTCATGGCCATTCTCCACGCCCAGGGCAATCAGTGCTGCAGCGGCCGCTACCTGTTCGGCAATACGACGGCTCACACCCTGACCTCGGCTTTTTTCATTCAATAAGGTGATTTCACATTCCACGAAGAACACGCGGCAATGCGGCTCACCCTGGATATCCACCACTTCGTAGCGTGGCAGTTCACAACCGCGCGACTGCAGGAATTCCTGCAGGCGGGTCTTGGGATCTTTGTTGGTGTCGACCAGCGTCAGGCTCTCGATCTCCGAAGCCAGCCAGGCCACCACGCGCTCCTTGGCCGTCTCCATGCCTGCATCCAGGTAGATCGCACCGATCAACGCTTCGAGGGCATCAGCCAGGATCGACTCACGACGAAAGCCACCGCTTTTCAGTTCACCGGACCCCAGGCGCAAGTATTCGCCCAGGCCGAAACCGCGGGCCAGCACGGCCAGGGTCTCGCCTTTCACCAGCCGTGCACGCAGGCGTGACAGCTGGCCTTCGCGCGCTTGCGGGAAACGCTCGAACAGCGCCTCACCGGCGGCAAAGTTGAGGATGGCGTCACCGAGAAATTCCAGGCGTTCGTTATTACGCCCTGCAAAACTGCGGTGTGTGAGGGCAAGGACCATCAATTCCTGGTCCTTGAAGGTGTAGCCGAGCTGACGCTCGAGACGACTTAGAGAAACGGTCACGGTTTATCCATATCTAGTTGGTGGCACCGGCGGCCATCGACGATTGACGCAGTGTTCAAATTCAAATCCTGGTTGGTGCCGCATGAGGCCGGACGACGCATTGTCCGAACCCCAGAAAAGCATTCGGCGCTGTGTTCACAGCGCCGCCTGTATTACTTGATCAGCCCGACCCGCGAGAAGTTCGGCAGGTGGCTGAGTTTGGGTTCCGGCCAACTCATCCAGACCGCAAAGGCCTTGCCGACGATGTTCTCGTCGGGAACCATGCCCAGCAGGTCCTTGGGAATATTGGGGTCATCCCAGTAACGGCTGTCGTTGGAGTTGTCGCGGTTGTCGCCCATCATGAAGTAGTGCCCGGCAGGCACTTTCCACTCGCCATCAGGCATCGCACGGTAGCGGCTCATTTCCTTACGGATTTCGTGCTCTACCGCGCCGAGTTTTTCCTGATACAGCTCGGCGCTGCCCAAGGTGTTCGGTTCGGCGCCGATCAGTTTCTCGGCCACCGACTCACCATTGATGAACAGACGCTTGTCGCTGGTGTAGCGAATCACGTCGCCCGGCAGCCCGACTACGCGCTTGATGTAGTTGACGTTCGGGTCGCTTGGGTAGCGAAACACCATCACATCGCCGCGCTGCGGGTCACCGACCGGAATGACTTTCTTGTCGAGCACCGGCAGGCGGATCCCGTAGGAAAACTTGTTCACCAGGATGAAGTCGCCCACGTCCAGGGTCGGTTTCATCGACCCCGAAGGGATCTGAAACGGCTCCACCAGGAACGAACGCAGCACCAGCACGATGAACAACACCGGGAAGAACGACTTGCCGTATTCAACCAGCAGAGGCTCTTTGTTCAGCTTCTCGACCACCACCGCATCGGGCTGGCTGACGCTGCCCTGATAGGAAGCGATAGCCGCCCGCCGACGCGGGGCGAAGAACACCAGATCGAGCAACGCCAGGAGACCGCAAACGGCAACGGCGATGACCAGCAACAGCGGGAAATTTAGTGACATAGGACCTAACTATCCAACCTGAGCACCGCAAGGAAGGCTTCTTGTGGAATTTCCACGTTGCCCACTTGCTTCATGCGTTTTTTACCGGCCTTTTGCTTCTCAAGCAGCTTGCGCTTACGGCTTACGTCACCGCCGTAGCATTTGGCCAGTACGTTCTTTCTGAGAGCCTTGACGGAGGTCCGTGCAATGATCTGCCCGCCAATGGCGGCCTGGATCGCGACGTCGAACATCTGACGCGGAATCAGTTCTTTCATCTTTTCGGTCAACTGCCGACCTTTGTAGTGCGCGTTGTCCTTGTGCACGATCAGCGCCAGTGCATCTACCTTGTCGCCGTTGATCAGCACATCCAGTTTCACCAGATTAGCCGATTGGTAACGATCGAAATGGTAATCCAGCGAAGCATAGCCGCGGCTGGTGGATTTGAGACGGTCGAAGAAGTCCAGGACCACTTCGTTCATCGGCAGATCGTAGGTCACTTGCACCTGGGTACCGAGGAACAACATGTCGTGTTGTACGCCACGTTTTTCGATACACAGGGTAATGACGTTGCCCAGGTGTTCCTGCGGCACAAGAATATTAGCCCGCACGATCGGCTCGCGCATGTCCTCGATGGAGGACAGATCCGGAAGCTTGGACGGGTTGTCGACGTAAATCGTTTCACCGGTTTTCAGCGCCAGCTCAAAAATAACCGTTGGCGCGGTGGTGATCAGGTCCAGGTCGTATTCGCGCTCAAGGCGCTCCTGGATGATCTCCATGTGCAGCATGCCCAGGAACCCGCAGCGGAAGCCGAAGCCCAGCGCGTCGGAGCTTTCCGGGGTGTACTGCAACGACGAGTCGTTGAGGGTCAGCTTCTGCAAGGCTTCGCGGAAGTCTTCGAAGTCGTCGGAGCTGACCGGGAACAGGCCGGCGTAAACCTGCGGCTGGATGCGTTTGAAACCCGGCAGCACGTCTACATCAGGGGTGGAGCTCAAGGTCAGGGTGTCACCGACCGGTGCACCGTGAATGTCCTTGATGCCGGCAATGATGAAGCCCACTTCACCGGCTTTCAGGTCGGTGGTGGCGGTGTGTTTCGGGTTGAACACGCCGACGCTGTCCACCAGGTGGATCTTGCCGGTGGACTTGACCAGGATCTTGTCGCCCTTCTTCACACGGCCGTGGCGTACGCGTACCAGGGAAACAACGCCCAGGTAGTTGTCGAACCAGGAGTCGATGATCAACGCTTGCAGCGGATCTTCGTAGTTGCCGGTAGGTGCGGGAATGGTCTTGACCAGGCGCTCGAGCACTTCGTCGACGCCCAGGCCGGTCTTGGCGCTGCACTCGACGGCGTCGGTGGCGTCAATGCCGATGATCTTCTCGATCTCTTCTTTGACACGGTCCGGATCGGCCTGAGGCAGGTCGATCTTGTTCAGTACGGGCATGACCTCAAGGCCTTGCTCGATGGCGGTGTAGCAGTTGGCCACGGACTGGGCTTCGACGCCCTGGCCCGCGTCCACGACCAGCAACGCACCTTCACAGGCCGCCAGGGAACGGCTGACTTCATAGGTGAAGTCAACGTGGCCCGGGGTGTCAATGAAGTTGAGCTGGTACTTGATACCGTCTTTGGCGGTGTAGTACAGGGTAACGCTGTGCGCCTTGATGGTGATCCCGCGCTCGCGCTCGAGGTCCATGGAGTCCAGTACCTGGGCCTCCATTTCACGCTCGGCAAGGCCGCCGCACATCTGGATGAATCGATCGGCCAGCGTCGACTTACCATGGTCAATGTGGGCGATGATGGAGAAATTGCGGATATGACTCAAATCACTCACGGATCAACACTCAAAAAGGCTGCAGGCAGATTGCCCGCTGAAAAATAGCCGGGAATTGTACCTGATGCTCAGGCCAGACGTCATCTTTGCTGACCAGAACAAAAATGCCCCGATCTCTCGAACGGGGCATTTTTTGTTCATAAGCGCAGTATCAACCCGCGCGGCGCAACAGCCAGAACCCGGCCAGGGCGCAGATAGCTGTCGGCACCAGCACCGCAAACAGCGGCGAGAAACCGAACACCAGGCTCGACGGACCGAGCAAGTCCTGGGCGATACGGAAGGTAAAGCCCACCAGTACGCCGGTGAACACCCGCTGACCGAGGGTCACGGAACGCAACGGGCCGAAGATGAACGAGATCGCCATCAATACCAGCGCGGCGGTGACCACCGGCTGCAGCACCTTGACCCAGAACGCCAGCCAGTAGCGGCCATTATTCAGGCCCTGATCCTTGAGGTAGTGGATATAGCTCCACAAACCGGTAATCGGCAGGCTCTCCGGGATCATCACCACCGTGTTGAGCAGTTCCGGCTTCAGGGCGATATCCCATTGCTCGCTCGGCACATTGATCACTTCGGTGCTGGCCTTGGTGCCCTGCCCGACATTGCGGAAGTACGTAGTGGTGACGTCACTGAGCGTCCATTTCTCGGCATCGTATTGCGCGCGCCTGGCGAAACTGGAGGTCAGCATGTGCCGTTCCTTGTCGAACGTATAACGCGTCACACCCACCAACAAACCGCCCGGCTGCACGGCGTTGATGTGGATGAACTCATCACCCTGACGGTGCCACAGGCCGTGCTTGGCGCTTTGCGCATCCCCCGAGCCCTGGGCCAGGGCGCGATTGGCCTGAGCGGTGGCCTCGGCCGGTGGCGCCACGTACTCGCCGATCAGCACGCTGCACGCCATCAGCAGGAGCATGGGTTTCATTACCGCCCAGACAATGCGCCCGATGGATACACCGGCGGCGCGCATGATGGTCAGTTCGCTGCTGCTTGCCAGGCTGCCCAGCCCGATCAGGCAACCGATCAGCGCGGCCATCGGCATCATGTCGTAGAGCCGGCGCGGTGCGGTCAGCGCCACGTAACTCAACACATCCATGACGGTGTAGGTGTCGGTGACGTTGCCCACTTCGTCAATAAAGGCGAACAACGAGGCCAGGCCGAGAATAATGCCCAATACCGCCAGAATGGCGATCAGTACGCTGCTACCAATGTAGCGATCGAGCTTAGCCACGAGCCAACTCCTTCAGGCCACGACGGCTCTTCATTTTCAAACGGATAGGTTCCCAGTAGAGCAGCCCCAGGCCGATCAACAGGAAGATCCCGTGCACGCCCCACAGGCCGAGGACCGGCGACAACTTGCCTTTCTCCATGGAACCACGGGCGGAAATCAGCAGGGTCAGGTAGGCCATGTACAACAAAATTGCCGGCAACAGCTTGAGGAAGCGACCCTGACGCGGGTTGACGCGCGACAGCGGCACGGCCATCAACGTCACGATAAATACAAGCAGCGGCAGCGACAGCCGCCATTGCAGCTCGGCGACGGAGCGCAGTTCCTTATTGTTGAACAGCGACGATGTCGGCAGCGCATCGCGGTCAGTGACCTCTTCGCTGATGTCCGGCTTGGCCAGCATTACGCCATAAGTGTCGTACTTGATCGCCCGATAATCGGCGAGGCCAGGGCTGCCGTCGTAACGGTAGCCATTTTCCAGGATCAGGTAACGGCTGCCATCAGGACGCACTTCCTGGCGACCACTGTTGGCCACCAGAATCGAGATGCCACGGTCTTTCTGGTTCTGCCCGAGATTTTTCTGCGAAATAAACACGCCGCCCAGGTTGGCACGGTCATCCGTCATGGTCTCGGTGTAAGTCACCCGCGTGCCATCGTTCAGCGCTTGAAAGCGCCCAGGCTCAAGGGTGTCGAACTCAGTCATCGCATCCTGCTTGTTCAGCAGCAGCTGGAACTGCATGGCGCCCTGAGGCGCCAGGCTCATGCTCAACCATGCCACCACCAGGGCAACGCCGGTGGCCGGCACCATGGTCATGGCCAGCAGACGCTGCTGGCTCATGCCGGTGGCCGACAGCACGGTCATTTCACTTTCGAGGTACAGCCGGCCATAGGCCAGCAAAATGCCGAGAAACAGGCCAAGTGGCAGGATCAGTTGCAAAAAGCCTGGCAGGCGAAAGCCCATGATCAGGAACAGCGAGCCCGGATCCAGAGCGCCCGAAGCGGCCTGAGCCAGGAATTTGACGAAACGACCACTCATGGTGATGACCAGCAATACCGCACTCACGGCACTCAGGGTCAACAGGACTTCGCGGGACAGATAACGGAAGACGATCAAACCAGACACTCCAGGGTTGTCAGGCTAAGGCGGCCAAACAAGCAAGCATACCGAGTCGACCCGTTTGCACGGGCCGGCTAAAAAGATGGCGCATTATCCTGTGATTGACCGCGCCTGTCACGGTGCTTGCTCATACGCGTGCACAAAGCACGCGGCAAGGGTTGTCAGGCTCCGCCGGCGAGGTTCAAACTGCGGCCTTTGTCGCTGGCGGTTTACAGAGCTGCCACGCTTTAAAGCCTGGGTACAGACTCAGGCTCACAGACCTTTATAAGGGACCCGAAAATGGAATTGGTTGTAAAAAGCGTTAGCCCCGAAACGTTGAAAACCGCCACCCTCGTGGTCGCTGTCGGCGAAGGCCGCAAGCTCGGCGTCGCCGCCAAGCAACTGGATGAACTCAGCGGTGGTGCCATCAGCGCCGTGCTCAAGCGCGGCGACCTGGCCGGCAAAGTCGGCCAAAGCCTGCTGCTGCAGAGCCTGCCCAACCTTAAAGCCGACCGCGTATTGCTGGTGGGCGTGGGCAAGGACGCCGAACTGGGCGACCGTCCGTTCCGCAAGATCATCAGCGGCATTCTCAACACCCTCAAGGGCCTGGGCGGCAGCGATGCAGCACTGGCCCTGGATGAAATCGTCGTAAAAGGCCGTGACAGCTACGGCAAGACCCGCCTGCTGGCCGAAAGCCTGGTGGATGGCACTTACGTCTTCGACCAGTTCAAGAGCCAGAAAGCCGAACCGCGCGCCCTGAAAAAAATCACCCTGCTGACCATCAAGGCCGCCCAGGCTGAAGTCGAGCGCGCCGTGACCCACGCCCAGGCCATCGCCGCCGGCATGTCGTTCACCCGCGACCTGGGCAACCTGCCGCCGAACATCTGCCACCCGACTTACCTGGGCGAACAGGCCAAGGCGCTGGGCAAAGAATTCAAGGGCCTGAAGGTTGAGGTGCTGGACGAGAAAAAAATCAAGGACCTGGGCATGGGCTCCTTCTATGCCGTGGGCCAGGGCAGCGACCAGCCGCCACGCCTGATCGTGATGCAATACAACGGCGGCAAGAAGTCCGAGAAGCCTTACGCGCTGGTCGGCAAAGGCATCACCTTCGACACCGGCGGCATCAGCCTCAAGCCGGGCGCAGGCATGGATGAGATGAAGTACGACATGGGCGGCGCCGCCAGCGTGTTCGGCACTCTGCGTGCCGTGCTGGAACTCAAGCTGCCGATCAACCTGGTGTGCATCCTGGCGTGTGCCGAGAACATGCCGAGCGGCGGCGCGACCCGTCCGGGCGATATCGTCACTACCCTGAGCGGCCAGACCGTCGAAATCCTCAACACCGACGCCGAAGGCCGTCTGGTGCTGTGCGATGCGCTGACCTACGCCGAACGCTTCAAGCCACAGGCCGTGATCGACATCGCCACCCTGACCGGTGCCTGTGTGGTTGCCCTGGGCGCCCACACGTCGGGCCTGCTGGGCAACAACGACGAGTTGATCGAGCAACTGCTCAGCGCCGGCAAGGCTGCCGACGACCGCGCCTGGCAACTGCCGCTGTTCGATGAATATCAAGAGCAGCTGGACAGCCCGTTCGCCGACATCGCCAATATCGGCGGCCCGAAAGCCGGCACCATTACCGCAGCCTGCTTCCTGTCGCGCTTTGCCAAGAACCTCAACTGGGCTCACCTGGACATCGCCGGCACGGCCTGGACCAGCGGCGGCAAGGACAAGGGCGCCACTGGCCGTCCGGTGCCACTGCTGACCCAGTACCTGCTGGATCGCGCCAAAGCCTGAAACTGAAGATTCCGGGGCGGCCCTCTTGCCGCCCTGGTCTCAGGAACCGCAATGACCCAAGTCGACTTCTATATATTGCCCAGCGCCGATCCTTCCGCGCGCCTGGACTTTGCCTGCAAGCTCACCGAAAAAGCCTGGCGCATGGGCCACCGCATCTACCTGCATTGCAGCGATGCTGCCCAACGTGACGACCTCGACGCTCGCTTATGGCGCTTCAAGGGCGAAAGCTTCGTGCCGCACGGCCCTGCCGAGTCCGAACCCGAAGGCCTGGTTGTGCTGGGTCTGGGTGACAGCTGCGGCGATCACAACGACCTGTTGGTCAACCTGGACCTGAAAGTACCCGCCTTCGCCAAGGCATTTGCCCGTGTGGCAGAAGTGGTGGTGGAAGATCCGGCTATTCGTCAGGCCGCGCGGGAGAGTTTCCGTTTCTACCGCGAACAGGGCTATTCTCTGCAGGATCACCGGCTACAACGACTTTGAGTACATGATGGACACGCCAAACCCTATAAAAAAAGACGACCACCTGCTGGACGACCTCGAGTCGATCCGTCAGTTGCTCGGTGATGATGGCTTGCAACCGCCGCTGCTGACCGAAACGGTCGACGCCGAGGTACAGATTCCGCTGCTGTTCGACATGGTCAGTGGCAAGCCTGTTGCACCCGAGCCTGTCGCTGCCGCTCCCGTGGCAGAAGCCCAACCCGCCGCAGAAAAAGCGCCCGACGCCCTGCTGCTGCATCTGGACAACGAGTTGCGCGCCGCTGCGCAGTTAATCATGCAGGATGTGATCGACGACTTTGCTCCGCATATCGAAGCCGAAATCAAACGGCGAATGGATGCGCGCATGGAGCGGTTGCTCAGCCAATATCAGTCCTGAGCCACACCTGGATCTACTGTGGGAGGGGGCTTGCCCCCGATAGCGCTGGGTCAGTCAGCTTATCAGTCACTGACCTACTGCCATCGGGGGCAAGCCCCCTCCCACATTTGCACTGCGTACGTCTCTAGCCTGTCTTCGCCTCGCCCTGCGCCCTATCCCCCGTTATACTTGCCGGCTTTCCTGAATTAATGCCAACTAGGGTCCCGCCGCGCATGGATAAGACCTACCAGCCGCACGCTATTGAAACTTCCTGGTACGAGACCTGGGAGTCCGAGAATTATTTCGCTCCGCAAGGCGCGGGTGATGCCTACACCATCATGATTCCGCCACCGAACGTCACTGGCAGCCTGCACATGGGCCATGGCTTCAACAATGCGATCATGGATGCGTTGATCCGTTTCCGCCGCATGCAGGGCCGCAACACCCTGTGGCAACCGGGCACCGACCACGCCGGTATCGCCACCCAGATGCTGGTGGAACGCCAACTCGAAGCCACCGGCCAGAACCGTCATGACCTGGGTCGCGAGAAATTCCTGGAGAAGATCTGGGAATGGAAAGACCAGTCCGGCGGCAACATCAGCCGTCAGATCCGTCGCCTGGGCTCGTCCGTAGACTGGAGCCGTGAGCGCTTCACCATGGACGACGGCCTGTCGGAAGCCGTGAAAGAAGCCTTCGTGCGCCTGCACGAAGACGGCCTGATCTACCGCGGCAAGCGTCTGGTCAACTGGGATACCAAGCTGCACACGGCGATTTCCGACCTCGAAGTGGAAAACCACGACGAGAAGGGCTTCCTGTGGAACCTCAAGTACCCGCTGGCCGACGGCGCCAAGACCGCTGAGGGCAACGACTACCTGATCGTCGCCACGACGCGTCCGGAAACCATGCTCGGCGATGCCGCCGTGGCCGTTAACCCGAACGATGAACGCTACCAGGCGCTGATCGGCAAGTTCGTTGAGCTGCCGTTGGTTGGCCGTCGTATTCCGATCATCGCTGACGACTACTGCGACCCTGAATTCGGCACCGGCTGCGTGAAAATCACCCCGGCTCACGATTTCAACGACTACGAAGTCGGCAAGCGCCACAATCTGCCGCTGCTGAACATCTTCGACAAGAACGCCGCCGTGCTGCCGGCGTGCCAGGTGTTCAACCTCGACGGTACGCTGAACGAGAGCATCGACGGCAAGATCCCGGCCGAATACGCCGGCCTCGACCGTTTTGAAGCGCGCAAGCAGATCGTGGCGGCGTTCGACGCTGCCGGTTTGCTGGTGAGCGTTGACGACCACGCACTGAAAGTGCCGAAAGGCGACCGCTCCGGCACCGTCATCGAGCCGTGGCTGACCGACCAGTGGTACGTGTCCACCAAGCCGTTGGCTGAACCTGCGATTGCCGCCGTGGAAGACGGCCGCATCCAGTTCGTGCCTAAACAGTACGAAAATATGTACTTCTCGTGGATGCGTGACATTCAGGATTGGTGCATCAGCCGTCAGCTGTGGTGGGGCCACCGGATTCCGGCCTGGTACGACGAGTCGGGCAAAGTCTACGTTGGCCGCGATGAAGCCGAAGTACGCGCCAAGCACAACCTCGGCCCGGACGTGGCGCTGCAACAGGACAACGACGTACTGGACACCTGGTTCAGCTCGGGCCTGTGGACATTCTCCACGCTCGGCTGGCCGCAACAGACTGAGTTCCTGAAAAAATTCCACTCCACCGACGTGCTGGTCACCGGCTTCGACATCATTTTCTTCTGGGTTGCCCGGATGATCATGCTCACCATGCATTTGGTGAAGAACGAAGACGGCACGCCGCAAGTGCCGTTCAAGACCGTGTACGTGCACGGTCTGGTGCGTGATGGCCAGGGCCAGAAGATGTCCAAGTCCAAGGGCAACGTCCTGGACCCGCTGGACATCATCGACGGCATCGACCTGGAAACCCTGGTGCAAAAACGCACCTCGGGCCTGATGCAGCCGAAACTGGCGAAGAAGATCGAGAAGCAAACCCGCGACGAGTTCGCCGACGGCATTGCCAGCTATGGCACTGACGCCCTGCGCTTCACCTTCTGCTCGCTGGCGTCCACCGGCCGCGACATCAAGTTCGACATGGGCCGCGTCGAAGGCTATCGCAACTTCTGCAACAAGATCTGGAACGCCGCGCGTTACGTGCTGGATAAAGGCGAAGACTGCGGCCAGAACGGCGAAGCCTATGAGCTGAGCCTGGCTGATCGCTGGATCATCTCGCAGCTGCAGCGCACTGAAGCCGAAGTGACCCGCCAACTCGACCAGTTCCGTTTCGACCTGGCCGCGCAAGCCTTGTACGAGTTCATCTGGAACCAGTATTGCGACTGGTACCTGGAACTGTCCAAGCCTGTGCTGTGGGACGAAAACGCGCCGGTCGAACGTCAGCGTGGCACCCGCCGCACCCTGGTGCGCGTGCTGGAAGTGGCCCTGCGCCTGGCGCACCCGTTCATGCCGTTCATCACCGAAGAAATCTGGCAGCGCCTCGCGCCGCTGGCCGGTATCGAAGGCAAGACCATCATGCTGCAGCCTTGGCCGGTGGCCAACGAAGCGCGCATTGATGAAGCAGCCGAAAGCGATATCGAATGGCTCAAGACCTTGATGCTCGGCACGCGCAACATCCGCGCCGAAATGAACATCGGGCCGGGCAAGCCATTGGCGGTGTTCGTGAAGAATGCCAGCGCCGAAGATCAGCGTCGCCTCACCGAGAACGACGCCCTGCTCAAGAAGCTGGCAAAACTGGAGTCGATCACCGTGTTGGCTGACGGCGCCGAAGCACCGCTGTCCGCGACTGCGTTGGTCGGCGACATGGAAGTGCTGGTGCCGATGGCTGGCCTGATCGACAAGGGCGCGGAACTGGCCCGTCTCGACAAGGAAATTGCCCGCCTGCAAGGCGAAGTGCAGCGAGTGGGCGGCAAGCTGTCCAACGCGGCGTTCGTCGACAAGGCGCCGGCTGAAGTGATCGACAAAGAACGCGCCAAGCTGGCCGAGGCTGAACAGGCCTTGGGCAAGCTGGCGGAGCAACATGCGCGGATTTCCAGCCTGTAAGGTGAACCCCGTGTAAGAAAGAGGCCTTCGGGCCTCTTTTTTTTGCCCTGGAATTTTCCAATCCTTGCTGGCAATCCAGTCAATGTGGCAGGGGGCTTGCCCCCGATGGCGGTGTATCAGTCTGCATATTTTTGCCCCTCACACCGCAATCGGGGGCAAGCCACCTCCCACATTTGCCCGAGAGGGTCTCAGGATGTGTGACAATGCCCACCACTTTGAGCCAACACCAGAATCAACATGACCGCCCCCAGCACACCTAAACCTCCGCGCAAGAAGCCTAAATCCGCCGCCCCGGCCAAGCCCGTGGCACCGCGCAAAGAGGCAACCCTGCACCCGCGCAACCGCCACACAGGCCGTTACGACTTCCCGGCGCTGATCAAGACCACGCCGGAACTGGCGCAATTTGTGATCATCAACCCGTATGGCAAAGAGAGCATCGACTTTGCCAGCCCGGACGCAGTGCGGGTGTTCAACCGGGCGCTGTTGAAGGCGTTCTATGGCATCCAGCATTGGGATATTCCGGCGGACTACCTGTGCCCGCCGGTGCCGGGGCGTGCCGATTACGTGCATTTTCTTGCCGACCTGCTGGCCAGCGTCAACGACGGCAAGATCCCGCGCGGTTCAATCGTCAAGGTGCTGGACATCGGCATGGGCGCCAACTGCGTCTACCCGCTGATTGGCTACATGGAGTACCGCTGGAACTTCCTCGGCTCGGAGGTCGACCCTATCGCGGTGTCCGCCGCCAAGGCCATCGTACAGTCCAACGACCTGAGCAAAGTTATCCAACTGCGTCAGCAACCCAACCCCAAGCAGATCCTGCTGGGCTTGCTGGAGCCGGGCGAACGCTTTGACCTGACCATGTGCAACCCGCCGTTCCATGCGTCCATGGAAGAGGCCACCAAGGGCAGCGAGCGTAAGTGGCGCGCTCTGGGCAAGGCCGATCCCAAGCGCAAGTTGCCGGTCCTGAACTTTGGTGGCCAGTCGGCGGAGCTGTGGTGTGAGGGCGGTGAAGCGCGCTTCGTCACGCAGCTTATCGCCGAAAGTGCGCACTTTGCCCACAAGGTGTTGTGGTTCAGCACCCTGGTGTCAAAAGCGTCGAACTTGCCCGCGATCCAGACAGCCCTCAAAAAAGCCGGCGTACTTGAGAGCCAAGTGGTGGAAATGTCCCAGGGTCAGAAGCAAAGCCGCTTCGTGGCCTGGACCTTCCAGACCAAGAACGAGCAGCAGATCTGGCGTCAGCGCTGGGTGCGCGACTGAAACGGTGGCGAGGGCGTTTGCTCCCTCGCCACGGTTGAGCCGCCACTGCAGTCAAATCGCAGGCAACAAAAAACCGTGCCCGGATTGCTCCGGAGCACGGTTTTTTTTGCTGCGTCTTACTTGTTAACAGCGTCGGTCAGGCCTTTGGCCACAACCAGCTTGATAACTTTCTTGGCAGCGATTTCGATGGCAGCGCCAGTCGAAGGGTTACGGCCAGTACGGGCTGGACGCTCAGTCACTTTCAGTTTGCCAACGCCTGGCAGAGTGATTTCGCCGCCGTTTTCCAGCTGATCAGCAACAACTTGGCTCAGTTGGTCCAGCAGAGCGCGCACGGTAGTTTTCGGTGCGTCTACTGCTTCAGCCAGGTCAGCGATCAGTTGGTCTTTAGTAATAGCCATTGTGGTGTTCCTTCCCTATCAAATTCATATGGATTGCAGAGTGCAGTGTCAGCCGTCGAGCCTGACCGTCAAGGCCTGGCACCCCCGGCCATAACCACGGGATCGGGGTTATAGATGCTTGAAACGGGGATTGGTTCGACCTGACAGATGCTGAATGCACGCTTAACGCCGAGTCTTGGCGTAAGACGGGGCAAAACTAGCACAGAGACGGGGAAATATCCGCCTCAACATACCCATTTGGTCAGCTTTATCGCTCTAAACCGCGAAAAAAAGGCATATAGCCCGTGGGAGGTCGCCCAAAACAGTCTTCCAAGCGCGTCATGGCCAATGGGTGCGGTACACTGGCGACTTTTTGGGGAGGCTTTCCGCTCCCCTTCAACCAGCCGAGAAGCCTATGCCGATCCGTCACTGCATCGTCCACCTGATCGACAAAAAACCCGACGGCACACCCGCAGTTCTACATGCCCGCGATTCGGAGCTTGCCGAGTCGGCCGCCATCGAGAACATGCTTGCCGACCTCAACGAGAGCTACAACGCCAAACAAGGCAAGGCCTGGGGTTTCTTCCACGCCGAGTCCGGCGCGCACCCGTTCAGCGGCTGGTTGAAGGAATATTTCGACGGCAGTCAGGATTTCACCCGCTTCAGCCGCACGGCGGTCGAGCACCTGCAAAAGCTGATGGAGGAGTCCAACCTGTCCACCGGCGGCCACGTGTTGTTTGCCCACTACCAGCAAGGCATGACCGACTACCTGGCGATCGCCCTGCTGCACCACAGCGAAGGCGTGGCAGTGACCGATGAGCTGGACGTGACGCCCTCGCGCCATCTGGACCTGGGCCAACTGCACCTGGCGGCGCGGATCAACGTGTCCGAGTGGCAGAACAACAAGCAATCCAAGCAGTACATCTCGTTTATCAAAGGCAAGAACGGCAAGAAGGTCTCGGAATACTTCCGCGACTTTATCGGCTGCCAGGAAGGCGTCGACGGCCCGGGTGAAACCCGTACCCTGCTCAAGGCGTTCAGCGACTTTGTCGAGAGCGAAGACCTGCCCGACGAATCTGCCCGCGAAAAGACCAAAACCCTGGTGGACTACGCCAGCAGCCAGGCCAAACTCGGCGAGCCCATGGGCCTGGAAGAGTTGTCGGGGTTGATCGATGAAGACCGGCCAAAAGCGTTCTACGACCATATCCGCAACAAGGATTACGGCCTGTCGCCGGAAATCCCGGCCGACAAACGCACCCTCAACCAGTTCCGCCGCTTCACCGGTCGCGCCGAAGGCTTGTCCATCAGTTTTGAAGCGCACCTGTTGGGCGACAAGATCGAATACGACGAAGCCGCTGGCACTTTGATCATCAAAGGCCTGCCGACCCAACTGACTGACCAGCTCAAGCGCCGCAACTGATGCTCGGCGGGGTCTTCAAGAAAGTCCTGTTGGTGTTGCTGGTCGTGGTGGTGATCCAGAACTGGGGCAAGATCGAGCGGCTGTTCAACCCCTCGCAGGTGGTTTCGGAGCAAGTACGCACATCGGCGCGCGTGGTGCTCTATGCCACCGAGTGGTGTGGCTACTGCAAGCAGATCCGACGTTTTCTGGACCAGAAAGGCATTCCGTACCAGGCGCTGGACATTGAGAAGGATGCCAAGGCGCGCAAAGCCTATGAGGCATTGGGCGGCGGCGGGATTCCGTTTGTGGACGTGAACGGCACGCTGATTCGCGAGTTCAACCCGGATGCGATCATGGCCGCGTTGAAATAGCTAATCTGCAAAACACTGCAGAACTAATGTGGGAGCGGGCTTGCTCGCGAAAGCGCAGTGTCAGTTGCTACAGGCATTGACTGATCCACCGCCTTCGCGAGTAAGCCCGCTCCCACATTTTGCTCTGCGCCAGCCTTAGTTAGAAGTTGGCTTCCAGCGACACCATCGCCGTGCGCTCTTCCCCCACGTTGTAATACGCCGTACTCGGCGCCAGGCCATTCACCGGTGCCGAGTTGAACGCCACGGTGCGCGCCGAGCTCAGGTATTGCTTGTCGAACACGTTAAGCATCGAGAAGCGCAACGCTGCCGATTTGATGACTTTCTTGTCCACCGGCAAGTAAATACCGGCGTTCAGGTCGAACACCGTGCGGCCTTCGATTTTTTCCTTGTTGGTCAGATCGCCATAGAAGCTGCCGACGTACTTGCCCGCGATGTTGCCGTAGAAGCGCGCGTCGTCATACCCGAACACCAGGTTGAACATGTTTTCCGGCACGTTGGCCAGTTGCTTGCCCGCCGTCGGCAACAGCACATTCTTGCTGAGCAAATCGTCTTGCTGCTCGGACTTTGTGTAGGTGTACGAGGCGTAGTAGTTGAAGTGATGCGGCAACAAACCGCTCCACTCCAGTTCCAGGCCTTTGTTATCAACGCTGCCGACGTTGAGCACCATGTAGTCGCCGGCAGAATCGGTGGTCGACACCTGGCGATCCTTGAAGCTGATGTAGAACAGGGTCGCGCTCAACGCCATGTCGTCTTCGGTGTAGCGCCAGCCCAGCTCCTGGTTCCAGCTCAACTCAGACTTCAGGCTGACCGAGTCGCCCTTGTTGTACAGCACATAGTTGGGCGGCGTGCGCATGTTGCGGGTGACGTTGTAGAAGGTCTGGTTGCTTTCGTCGACCTGGTACTTGGCGCTGAAACTCGGCAGGAACTGGTGATAACGGGTGTTACGTTTTTCTGGCTTGTCGTACAGGCTGCCCAGGTTGTTGCCGTCACGCTCGACGTATTGGTACGCCACGCCGCCGACAAAACTCAGGTCCGGCGTGGCCTGCCAGCTGTCCTGCACCCAGAGTTTCTGCGACGGGGTAACGGTGTAGTAGTGGCGGCCCTGGACAGTCGCGCCGTTCTTGTCGACGACCTGCCCGCCGCTGTTGTAATCGCCCCACACATTATCGGGCGCGCCTTCGCCGTTGATGCCGATAAACGGCTGGGTCTGGCGCTGGCGCGCGCGTTCATACCAGTAGCCATAGTCCAGGCTGTGTTCTTCGTTGATGTCCCATTTCATTTTCGCGGTGACCCCAGGGCGCCAGGTTTCGGTCCACGATGGCCGGTAATAGTTGGCCGATTGCAGGTTGCTCAGGTTGTAGTTGCCGGCTTTATCAGACTTCGGCCCCAGGTTGGATGCGGTCTGGCCGCTGAAGCTGCCACCGTTGGCCCAGTAGTAATAGGGCGTGACCGTCAGCGCCAGGTTGTCCTGCAACTGCCAGCGCTGGGTGAGCGTGGCGTTGACGCTTTCGAACGGGTTGCGATTGAGCTTGTAGGACGACGACAGCAAACCCGACTTGTACACCGCCGTTTCCGAGTAGTCCTTGCGGCGCCCATCGGTCTCGAACTGCGACTTGCTCAGGGTGTTGTAGTTGTAATTTTCCTGGTTGTTGTATTTCACCGTGGCCAGGGTGGAGTTGCCGTTGCCGTCTTCAAACAGGCTGCTCCACTCGACTTTGTCACTGCGCAGCGTGCCTTTGCCGCGCCACTTGTCACCCTCAAGGTGAGAGGCCGACACCCAGCTCTTGAGGCCACCAAAATCGCCCGTGTTCACCCGCACGAACGTCTTGCGCAGGTCATTGGCACCGACGATCTGTTTGGCGAACAGCCCGGACTCTTTGGTCGGGCGAATCGTGATCATGCCGATGTTGCCGCCACTGGAGCCGATGTGCGGGCCGTCCGCCTCGGAGGAGCCCTGGGTGGCAAACACTTCGGCGAGGTTTTCCGGGTCGCCGAGTTGGTTTGAATACACGCTGTAGTTGCCCGAGTCGTTGATCGGCACGCCGTCGACAGACACCCCGACCTGGTCCGAACTCATGCCCCGCATGGTGAAGTTGGTGCCGCTGGTGCCGCTGGCGTCGTCGCTGGATACGTTGATACCCGGCGTGTATTTAAGCTTGTCGATGGCGTTGGCGGTCGCGGACATTTCGTCCATGGCTTCCTTGGTTACCGTCGACCGCGCCTTGGCACTTTCTTCGCGAATCATGTGCCCATTGCCCAGGGTTTGTTTGCCGGCAACATTCACCGAACCGACATCCTGAGTGGTGTCTGCCAAAACCAGCGGCGCAAAGCTACCTAGGCCCGATGCTAAAAGCAGGGCAGAGAGTGTGTTGATCTTCACGAGTAGATCCCTTACGTGCATCTATCTGTTGTTATGGAGGGAGGTACTGGCTGTCAAAACCGGGTGAACGGCGACGCCAATCTTCCTGACCACCTGCTCAGGAATCCGGGGATCATCCTTGGCCCGTGTAACGGTTTGGTGACAGGTTTTGGCAATTGGGATGAAGGTTAAATGAACGCTCTACAGGCACCGGGATACCTGGCCTACAGCGCCATGTAAAAAACCGGCAAGGGGAAATTTTTGAAAGAATCGCCACGCTGAAAGTGACGATCGAAGCATTCGTGTCTAGCGCAATACAATCATGCGACCCAGCACAGCGTGTTGTTCAAAACCCAGAACGGCCTGCAAGGCACTCAAAACTGCCAAGGGATCCTTGCTTGGAAAACTGCCACTGACGCGCTTGGCGCCCATCTCGTCGTTGATCAGCAGGATCCGGCCCGGGTAGTAACGGCCAAGGTCCCTGACTACATCCGCCAACGGCACCTTGTAGTAGTTGAGCCAGCCATCGCGCCATGCCAGACGTGATTCGCTGTCGACCGCGTGCAGAGTATCGGCCACACCGTCGGCGTAGGCCACTTGCTGGCCTGCCGTAAGAATTTGCTGTTGGCCCTGGCCTGACGGCGTGACACCCACGCGGCCGGACAGCACCGTCACCTGAGCGCCGGCCGGTTGCAGGCGCACTTCAAACTGCGTACCGAGCACTCGCGCTTCGCCACTGCCAGCCGCCACCACAAAGGGCTGGCCGGTGTGGGTCACGCTGAAAAAACCCGCCCCGCGGCGCAACTGAATGTGGCGCTCGCCGTGGCTGAAGTCCACGGCAATGGCGCTGTCGGCATCCAGCGTGACTTGGGATTGATCGGCCAGGGTCACGGTCTGCACTTGCCCCGGCGCCGTCACGTAATCAGCACCGAAGTCATCGACCCAGCGCGACGGCTGCCAGCCGGCGCCCATCGACACCATCACCAGCAGGCACGCGGCCACGGCCAGGGCGCCGGACCAGCGCACCGCACGCGAGCGCTTCGAGGTGTTCATCGCGTTGAGGTAGCCCTGCAAGGCCAAGGCGTCTTCGTCCGCCAGTTTGCGTGCCGGCACCTCGCTCAATTCCCACAACACCTGGGCCTGAGCATAGGCCTCGACGTGCGCGGGATCGGCACGCAACCAACGGCTGAACGTGGCCTGGTCACCGCTGCTGGGCTGGTCATGCAACAAGCTCAACCATTCGAGTGCGGCCTGCTCCTGGGCAGGCGTGGGGGTGACGTTCACGGTGCTTTCCCTGGCGTGCGTGGGGACGAGGGTTCGCGGAGGCTGGCTTTGCAGGCTTCGAGGGCACGCATCATATGTTTTTCCACGGCACTTTGGGACAGCCCCATGGCCTGGGCAATTTGCGCATATTTGCGGCCGTGGATGCGGTTGAGCAGGAAAATCTGCCGAGTGCGCTCCGGCAGGCTGCGCAGGGCGGCTTCGACATGGCGCAGGTCATTGCCTGCTTCAAACGCCGCCTGGGGCTCGGAACCCTGGTTGTCCTGCTGCTCCGGCAACCAGCCCTCACTGCTGCGCACCCGGGCGCCTTCGCTGCGCAAGTGATCAATGGCGATGTTGCCGGCGCAGCGCAACAAGTAGGTGCTGAGTTCTTCGACCTGCACCAGCGGCCGCCGCCAGAAGCGCAGGAACAGGTCCTGCACCAGGTCGGCCGCCGTCGCCCGGCAGCCTACGCGTCGGCTGACCAGCGCTTCCATCTGCGAGCGCTGCGACAAAAACACCTGCAGGAAATGCGCACGCCCACCGGCCGCATCGGCGTGCTGGCTGTCCTGGGATTCGGGTGGGGTGCTGATCATCATGGGAAGCTCAGAGTAAGGCGAACGCCGCAACAGGACTGGCCAGCAGGCCGACGCCCGCCAGAATCAAGGCCAGCCTTGGCCGATACGGCAACAGCAACACCAGCAGCAGTGCGCTGAGCATCAATACGGCGCACCACTCCACCAACCCCTGCGCCCAATTCGAGGCCGCCACGGCCGGCCACATCGACAGCACCAGCAGCAGCCAACCGGCCACACGCAACGTGAGGCGTCGCGGTGGTGAGGGTTTGCTGTGCAGCAGTTCACCGTGATGGCGGTCGGTGGACAGGCACAGCGCGGTAAACCCGGCGTAGCACATCAACAGGGCGAGCAGCATTCAGTTCGCCTCCTGCTTGAGCTTCAATGCGCGTGCGCGTTCGGCCTTGGGCTGCGGCGCCGCGCGGCGCTGCATCTTCCAGGCCGCCCAGGTCAGGAACAGGCCGCTGGCCAGGCACGTCAGGTCAAAACCGGCCATGGCCCAATCACCGCTGGCCAGTGACACGCCCAAGTGCTGCGAGGTGGTCAATGCGTTGAGCAGTGGAATGGCCACAAACAGCAAGGCGCCGAGGCTCAGTTGCTCAACCCAGCCCTGGCAGCCTCGACGCAGCACGGCATGCAACAGGCTCAGGCCCCAGGCAATGAAGAAGGCCTGCACTTCCCAGTCGGACCGCTCGGCGAAGCTCACCGGCAACAACCGGTTGGCCCAGAAAAACGCCGCGATGGCGATCATCAGCCCGGCCATACTGGCCATGTTCAGCACTTCAACCAGCCGCAATTCAAACGGCATCACAGCGGTTTTGGCGTGCTTGAGCTGACGCTTGCCGAGCCAAATCACAAGGCCCGTGCCGATCATCGCCGTGCCCGCCAGGCCGCAGATAAAGTACAACCACCGCAGCACCGGGCCGGCGAAATGGCCCATGTGCAAGCCGTAGAAACTGCCGCCAATCGCCGCCGGCAACGACTGTTCACCGCTGACCCGCAACAACTCGCCGGTGGTGCCGTTGAACGACACACTGCTGCCGAAATCGTGCACCACGCGGTCGGCACCTGCGCGGACCACATTGACCGAGGCGTTCACATCGCCAGGGTTGTTGACCACCAGACGGCCAACATGCCCACCCGCCCATTGCTGGCGCGCTTGCTCGTACATCGGCCCTAACGGCAGCAATGCACCCGGCTGGCCGAGCGCCGGCGCGTTATTGGTATTGGGGAACACGTCGTTGAAAAACGCACGGCTGTCGTCGCCGTAGGAAGCCACGATCGGCGCGGGCATCACCATGCTCATGAAGATCACCAGACTGCTGTAGGTGATCATCAAGTGAAACGGCAGCACCAGCACGCCCACCGCGTTATGCCCGTCGAGCCAGGAGCGCTGGCCTTTGCGTGGGCGGAAGGTGAAGAAGTCCTTGAAGATTTTCTTGTGGGTGATGATGCCGGTGATCAGTGCCACAAACATCACCATCGCGGCGATGGTCGACAGCCAGCGCCCCCACGGGTAAGGCATCTGCAGCTGAAAGTGGAAGCGATAGAAGAACTCGCCGCCCATACTTTCACGCGCCTGCACGGGCTGGCGGGTGACGGGATCGAGGACTTTCTGGATGAAGTTGCCGCGTTTGCCGGGGTCGACTTTGTCTTGCCACATCACCGACAGGCCAGGATCGCGGCTGTCCGGCAGGGTGATAAACCAGCGCGCGGCGTTGGGCGCCTGTTGCTGCAGATAGGTTTGGGCGGCGGCGAGGCTACGCGCGTCATCCAACGGATAAGCCTGCACTTCGGGCTGCATCCAGTGGGTAATTTCGTCCTTGAAATAGGACAAGGTCCCTGTCAGGAAAATCGCAAACAGCAGCCAGCCAAAGATCAGTCCAGCCCAGGTGTGCAACCAGGCCATCGCCTGGCGAAAGCCCTCTTTCATGTGCGCGTCATCCACAAACCGATGCCCGCCAGCGTGGCAAACATCGCACTCGGCAGCATCACGCCAAACCAGGCTCGCCCTGCCGTACGGCAGGCAAAACACCAGATTACCGCCAACAGGTAGAACACAAACGAACTCATCATCCCGGTGATCACCGCGTCGGCCCGGGACACGGGCATCCACAACGCCAGGCAGACGGCCGCCAGGGACGCCATCAGGTATCCGCCGACCACGGCAGCCAGCACGCGCGAGGTTACGGCGAGGCGATAGGCAACGGGAAGTGAGGGTTTGCTTTTCATACGGGAGGCGCCAGGGTCATCAGCGCGCAATATTAATGATAAATATTCTCATAAGCAAAAGAGAACGGATGAATCACCGGTCCTGGCGGATTGCCGAACCCCGTCACGCGCCCTACAATGCGAACAATTCTTGTTCTCTAAAGCATGCCGATGCTTATGGAGTGATCGCGTTGCAGCCGTCCACCCCCGTTGAAGTTCTGTACAACGACCATTACCACTGGCTCACCGGCTGGTTGCGACGCAAGCTCGGCTGCCCGGAGAGCGCGGCCGACCTGGCCCAGGACACCTTCATCCGTGTGCTCACCGCGCGGGAAGCGCCAACGCTGATCGAACCCCGCGCGTTCCTCACCACCGTGGCCAAGCGCGTGCTGTTCAACTTCTACCGTCGTCAGGACCTGGAACGCGCCTACCTCGACGCACTGGCGCAAATGCCCGAACACGTGGCGCCGTCGGAAGAAGAACGCGCAATCATCCTGCAGACCTTGCTGGAGCTCGACCAACTGCTCGACGGCCTGCCCGTTCAGGTCAAACGCGCCTTCCTGCTGGCCCAGCTCGACGGCCTGACCTACGCGCAAATCGGCGCCGAGCTGGGTATTTCCATCGCCACCGTCAAACGCCATTTGAATAAAGCCGCCATGCGCTGCTACTTCGCCCTATGAACTTCTCCACGCAAGTCGCCGAACAAGCCGTGCACTGGCTGATGGAAATGCAGCAAGGCGCACTCAACCCACGCCAGCAAGCGGCCTGGGAGCAATGGCTGGACGCCCACAGCGAACATCAGCGCGCGTGGGACCATATCCAGCGCGTCAACCAACGCCTGCGCGGCATGCCCTCGCCCTTGGCGCACGCTGCCTTGAACGCGCCCAAATCCAGCAGCCGGCGCCAGGCCCTCAAGCTACTGCTGATTCTCGGCGCCGGTTCGGCCGCGGCCTGGAGCCTGCGCCAGCAACATATTCTGCCGCCGCTGAGCGCCGACTACCGCAGCCCCGTGGGCCAACGACGCAAGGTGCAGCTGGCCGATGGCAGCCAGTTGCAGCTCAACACCGGCAGCGCAGTGGATGTGCACTTTGACGGCAGCCAACGGTTGGTGCGCTTGCTCGAAGGCGAGATTTTGCTGACCGCCCGCCCCGGCGATACGCCGCTGCACGTGCTGACCGGCCAAGGCCTGCTCAGCAGCCAGGCGGCGCGGCTGAACGTGCGTCAGTTCAACGACCACACGCAACTGGCAGTTTTCGATGGCCATGTCGAGGTAATGCCCAACCACTACAGCGGCCTGCCGCTGACCGTCGAGGCCTCGCGCCAAGTCAATTTCACCCGCAAAGGCTGGGACACCCCGCGCCCGACCGACGCCAACAGCGGCGCCTGGGCCGATGGCATGCTGGTGGCCGCCCACATGCGCCTGGGCGATTTCCTCGCCGAGTTGGGCCGCTATCGCCGAGGCCAGGTCAATTGCGACCCGCAAGTGGCCAACCTGCTGCTTTCCGGCAGTTACCCGCTGGACGACAGCGAACGCATTCTCGACCTGTTGGAAGTCAGCCTGCCGGTGAAAGTGCGGCGTTTTACCCGCTACTGGGTGACCGTTGAGGCACGCGCGTAAATTATTTTAAAAAATATGAGCCGTTTTCCACACCTCGCGTGACAGAGAAGGAAAGCCACCTTGATCCTACCTTCTCAGGACCGCCCTTCATGCCCCAGCAACCGACGCTTCTTGCCCGCACCTTGCGCCAACTCCTACTGGGCGCCAGCCTGAGTCTTACCGCGCTGCCCTCTGTAATGGCCGCCGATGCCAAGCCGTACCACATCGCCCCAGCGACCCTGGAAGCCGCGCTGAACCAATTTGGTCGCGAGGCTGGCGTGCTGATTTCGTTCGGTTCCGAGGTCACAGCGGGTATGCAGAGTCGGGGTTTGTCGGGCAACTACAGCGCCGACGAAGGCTTGCAAAAACTCCTGGAAGGCACCGGCCTGCAAGCCTGCGCCGAGGGCGATAACGCCTACAGCCTGCAACCGGCCAGCGCCCCGGCCACTCTCCAATTGCAAACGTCAAACGTGGTCGGCGACTGGCTCGGCGACGCGGCGCAAACCAACGTGTTCGAACACCCCGGCGCGCGTGATGTGATCCGCCGCGACGAGTTCGAGCGCCAGGGCGCGACCCAGGCGCGTGACGTGCTCAACCGCATTCCCGGCGTCAACGCCCCGGAAAACAACGGCACCGGCAGCCACGACATGGCGCTGAACTTCGGCATTCGTGGGCTCAACCCACGCCTCGCCTCGCGTTCCACCGTCTTGATGGATGGCATCCCGGTGCCCTTCGCGCCGTATGGCCAACCGCAGCTGTCCTTCGCCCCGATCAGCATGGGCAACATGGACGCCGTGGACGTGGTACGCGGCGGCGGCGCGGTGCGTTACGGGCCGCAAAACGTCGGTGGCATCGTCAACTTCGTGACCCGCGCAATCCCGGATGCCCCTACCGTCAAAGGCGGCTTGCAGACCGAGACCAGCCCGTCCTCCAGCCATGATGGCTTCAAGACCACCGGCAACCTGCTGGCTGGCGGCACGGCCGATAACGGCCTGGGCGGCGCCATTTTGTATTCCGGCACCCGTGGCGGCGACTGGCGCGAAAACAGCAACACGCGCATTGACGACTTGATCCTCAAAGGCAAATACCAGTTGGACGACGCCAACAGCTTCAACGCCATGGCGCAGTACTACGAAGGCCAGGCCGATATGCCCGGTGGCTTGAACGTAAAGGACTACAAGGCTGATCCGTATCAGTCCACCCGCCCCTACGACAAATTCTGGGGTCGCCGTACGATGTTCAACGCCGGTTACCGCTACCAGGAAGACCGCCGCGAATTCACCGCCAACACCTTCTTCACTACCACATTGCGTAATGGCTACCTGGATCAGGGCAACTTCCTCTCGCTGTCGCCGCGCGAGTATTGGGTACGCGGCCTCGAAACCCGCTTCGCCCAAGGCTTCGACCTTGGCCCCACCAGCCACGAAGTGGGCGTCGGCTACCGCTACATCAACGAAGCCGGGCACGAGTTGCGCTACCGCACGCCGATCAGCGCCAACCAGCAACTGCCCGACACCAACAGCCGCAACGACCGCGACACGCGTGGCGCCACCGAGGCCAACGCGTTTTTCGTCGATGACCGCATCGATATCGGCAAGTGGACCATCACCCCAGGCATCCGCTACGAGATGATCGAGTCCCAGCAGAGCAACAACCTGACCAACGTCAAATACAAGGGCGACTACAACACCGCGCTGCCGGCGTTGAACGTGCTTTACCACCTGACCGAAGACTGGAATCTTTACGCCAACACCGAAGGCTCGTTCGGCAGCGTGCAGTACAGCCAGATGCCCAACCGCGTGACCAGCGGCGAAGTGAAGCCGGAAAAAGCCCGCACCTGGGAACTCGGCACGCGGTATGACAACGGCACCCTGCGTGCGGAAATCGGCGCGTTCCTGATCAACTTCGACAACCAGTACGAAAGCAACCAGACCAACGATTCGGTGATCGCCCGCGGCGAAACGCGCCATCAAGGCATCGAGTCGAGCCTCAACTACGCCCTTGACGGGCTGAGCCCGGCGCTGGCCGGTTTTGATGTGTACGCCACCTACGCCTACGTCGACGCGACCATCCGCGAAGACGGCCCGAACAAGGGTAATCGCGTGCCCTTCTCCTCCAAGCACAAAGGCACCGTGGGCGTCGGTTACACCGAAGGCCGCTGGAAGCTCAACCTGGACAGCAGCTACCAGAGCAGCCAGTTCGCCGACAACGCCAACACCCAGGCGGAAAGTGCCGACGGCAGTACCGGACGCATCCCAGGCTACATGCTGTTCAGCAGCCGCGCGGCGTATGACTTCGGCCCACAGCTGTCGGATTTGAACGTGGCAGTCGGTGTGAAAAATATCCTCAACAAGCAGTACTACACCCGCTCGTTCGACGATAACAACAAAGGCAAATACGTCGGTGAGCCGCGCACGGTGTATGTGCAGACGTCCATCGCGTTCTGATTGCCTGAGTCATAAAAGCTCCAGCCAAGAACTGGGGTCTTACAAACGATGCAAAACCCTGTGGGAGCTGTCGAGCCCCGGCGAGGCTGCGAAGGCGGCGGCACAGGCGCTATCCAAGGTGCCTGGCCCAACGCTTTCGCAACCTCGCTAAAGCTCGACAGCTCCCACAGGGGATCGGCTTTGTCGGTCAATTCTCGGCTCGCAAAAGCATCGCGACGATGCACAATCTCACCCGCAATAGAGATCAACTGTGGGAGCTGTCGAGCCCCGGCGAGGCTGCGAAGGCGGCGGCACAGGCGCTGTCCAAGTTGCCTGCCCCACCGCTTTCGCAGCCTCGCTAAAGCTCGACAGCTCCCACAGGGGATCGGCTTTTTTCGGTCAGATCGCGGCTCGCAAAAGCATCGCAACGATGCATAAATCTCACCCGCAATAGAGATCAACTGTGGGAGCTGTCGAGCCCCGGCGAGGCTGCGAAGGCGGCGGCACAGGCGCTATCCAAGGTGCCTGGCCCAACGCTTTCGCAGCCTCGCTAAAGCTCGACAGCTCCTACAAGGGATCGGGTTTGTCAGTCAGATCACGGTTCGCAAAAGCATCGCAACGATGCATAAATCTCACCCGCAATAGAGGTCAACTGTGGGAGCTGTCGAGCCCCGGCGAGGCTGCGAAGGCGGCGGCACAGGCGCTGTCCAAGTTGCCTGACCTGCCGCTTTCGCAGCCTCGCTGGGGCTCGACAGCTCCCACAGGGTGATCGGGTTTGTTGGTCAGGGTCAGCTACCCGCCAGGCAACTTGGGGTGCCGGCGACCAAGGCATCGATTGCGCAGCGTGTCTTGGCCGGCATGTGTGCGGCCGTGGGCCAAATCACATGGATCGGCGCAGGCTGGTCGCGGTAGCTCGGCAGTACCGCTTCCAGTTGGCCGCGCAGCACATAGTGCGCAATCAACCAGCTCGGCAACCACGCCAGGCCCACGCCCGCAATGGCGGCATCGGCCACGGCCTGGAGGTCGTCCAGCACCAAAGGCGAGGTCATCACCGAGCGATACGAATTGTTGCAACGGTAGGCAATGCCTCGGTGGCTGGCGAGGTCATCAATACACTCAATTGGCCCGACACGTTGCACGTACGCAGGTGACGCGGCCAACCCCACGGACTGCTCGCCCAAACGGCGTGCGCTCAGGCGGTCGGTGTCCGGCAGCGGGCCAATGCGCACGGCCACATCGAAGCCTTCCTGTGCCAGGTCTATCAGCCGGTCAGAGAAGGAGATCTCGATCTCCAATTGCGGATAACGGTCCATCAAGCCCCACAAAGCAGGCGCCGCGTAGTGGTGACCGAACGCCAGCGGCAGGCTCGCCTTTAACCGCCCGCGCGGCTGCTGCCGGCCACTCTCCAACACCGACTCGGCGGCCTCCAACTCGGCCAGTGCGCGCAAGCAATGCTCGTAGTACGCCTGCCCGTCCTCGGTCAGACGCTGGCGGCGAGTGGAGCGCTGCAACAGGCAGGTGCCCAGGCGAGCTTCCAGTCGCGCCAAACCTTTACCCACCGCAGAGCGCGTGAGGTTGAGCCGCTCGGCGGCCTCGGTCAGGTTGCCGCTTTCAACGATCTGCAAAAAGAGTTCAACGCCATCAAAACGCGGGTTGGCCATGATTCTATTGTCGCTCTTGATTCCCTTATCAAAGGAAAAATTATCACGAATAAGGAAATCTGTTCCCGCGAGAATAGCGTTTCCACTCAACCGTAAGGAACACCCCATGCCGCCCGCCGCCGCTGTATCGGCCGTCAGCGCCCCGCGCACCGCCAGAGATAGCCTTGCCCTCACCGCCGTCTGCCTCGTCGCCCTGATGTTCGGCCTGGAAATCTCCAGCGTGCCGGTCATCCTCCCGACCCTGGAACAGCAGCTGGGCACAGGTTTTCAGGATGCCCAATGGATCATGAATGCTTACACCCTGGCCTGCACCAGCGTGTTGATGGCAGCCGGTACACTGGCTGATCGCTTTGGCCGGCGGCGCATGCTGGTGCTGTGCTTGTGGCTGTTTGGCTTGGCCTCGCTGGCATGTGGCCTGGCGAACGATGCGCCTACGCTGATCGCAGCGCGTTTTGTTCAGGGCGTGGGCGCGGGCGCGATGATGATCTGCCAGTTCGCGATTCTTTCGCACCAGTTCCGTGAACCAACGACGCGGGCGCGTGCCTTCGCGATTTGGGGCGTGATCGCGGGCGTGGGCCTTGGCTTCGGGCCGATGGTGGGGGCGTTGATTCTGGCAGTCGCGGACTGGCGCTGGGTGTTCCTGGTCCATGCGCCGCTGACCTTGTTGACCTTGGTACTGCTGCGCATCAGCGTGCAGGAGTCGCGCGACCCGGCCGGCCATCGTCTGGATATCGCGGGCATGCTGACCCTGACACTGTCGGTGTTCGCCCTGGTCTACTTCATCACTCAGGGCAGCGAGCACGGCTTCGGCTCAGCGGCCATGCTGCTCTGGGCAGGCTTGTCGCTGATGGCGCTGCTGCTGTTCATCGCTGTCGAGCGCCGCAGCACTCACCCGATGTTCGATTTCTCGGTGTTTCGTATTCAGCGCTTCAACGGCGCCTTGATGGGTTCGATTGGCATGAACTTCAGCTTCTGGCCGTTCATGATCTACCTGCCGCTCTACTTCCAGGCGGGCCTGGGCTACGACACCATGACCACCGGCGGCGCCCTGCTCGCCTACACCTTGCCCACCTTGCTGGTGCCGCCGCTGGCTGAACGCCTGGCCCTGCGCTATGGCGCCGACCGCATCATTCCGTTGGGCCTGGGCCTGATGGGTGCAGGTTTTATGGGGATGGCGGCGGCCAATGGCGCCGAACACCCGAGCGTCGTACTCGTGCTTTTCAGCTGCGTGACGGCTGGCGTGGGGCTGGCACTGACCAACTCACCAACCAGCAACACCACCACCGGCTCCGTCTCGGCCGACCGCGCGGGTATGGCCTCGGGCATTGACCTGAGTGCGCGGCTGATCACGCTGGCACTCAACATCGCACTGATGGGACTGGTGCTGTTGCTCGGCATCGGTCATCACCTCTCTGGCCTGTTGCCCGATATCACGGCCCTGGATTGGCCGGCGATCAGCCAGAACATCGCCGCAGGCAAGTTGGACACGCCGATGCTCGCACCCGCAGATGCCCAGGCGGCCCTACGCCATGGCGCCGGTTGGGCGATGCTTTTTGCCGGCTTTGGTGCTTGTGGGTTGGCGCTGTTGAGCAGGTATTTCTTTCGACGCGGCAGCTAAACGAAAACGGGCCTGCAGATGCAGGCCCGTTTGATTGGATTGAAAAAACACTCAGCTATCAGCCGTTAAGCGCAGCCTGTTCGTTTTCCAGAAATTCCTCTTCGAGTTCGGCCTCATCGGCCTTGGTATCAGGCAGAGCTTGCCCGGCGGCGCGTGGTTTGCCGCGTAATTTTCCGTACAGATGCTCCAGCGCGTGCTCAAGCTTGGTGGCTGCGCCATCGATTGCCTGTTCCAGGGTGTCGGCCTTGTGCAATACCGACAGTGGTTGATGGCCCTTTGGCCGTGCTTCCAGGCGGCAACTCAAATCGTGGGGACCGGGCTTGTCGCCATTTTCGTCTTTGAGGTAGACCTCGACGCGGGTCAGGTCTTCTTCGTAACGTTCGAGCGTGCTCTCAATGGTAGTACGTACCCACTCCTCCAGTCGGATGCTGCTTTCAATATGGTTATCGCTATTGACTTGGATTTGCATAGTTCTTCCCTTATTTCAGCTAGCTCGCAGGAGGTCACAAACTGCAACACCGGGGTGGTGAAACCATGACCTCTTGTTTACACAATTGAGCACTCAGAAGAACAATTCAACCCCTTTGCAAAGATAAATTCTATATTACGAATTAAGCCTGACGACGAGCAAAAACGCTGTTAGGGTGGGGAGTTAGTTACATCTTCTTACGCTTAGCCAACCTTACAATTGCCCCTCTCCCAACGGGTGCAATCCGCGAAAAATCCCCGCTTCTTCCACCAGCCAGTCATGCACCGCGCGTACGCCCGGATGGCTCAGCGCGCCCGGCGCATACAGCAGCACGTAGCGTTTGTGGTTCGGCACCGCGAGGCCGAACGGCACAATCAAGGTGCCACGTTCCAGCTCGTCGTTGAGCAAGGTGCGCCGCGCAATCGCCACGCCCATGCCGGCAATGGCGGCCTCGATGGTCAGGTGATTGCGGTTGAAGGTATGCCCGCGCCGTACGTCGGCGTGGTGGTAGCCGATGGCATTCAGGTAAAACTCCCACTCAGCGTATTCATAACTCCCACGCCAGGCGGTGATGTCGTGCAACAGCGGAAAATGCACCAGGTCGGCCGGGCCATGCAACGGCGGACGCCCGCGCAACAAGCTGGGTGCGCACACCGGGAAAATCTGCTCATCGAGCAAGGCTGTGGATAACAGCCCGGGATAGCTGCCGTCGTTCAAGTCGATGGCCAAGTCGAAATCGCCCTCATGCAGGGCGACGCTGCTGTCTTCCGCGACCAAGCGCAGCTGAATATCCGGAAACCGTTGCTGCAGACGCGGCAAACGCGGGGTCAGCCACTTACCGAGAAACGACGGAATGGAGCGCAAGCGCAAGGTGCCGCTGATCATTCCCGCGTCCAGCCGCTGCAACTCGGCATCGATGCTGCCGTAGGCCTCGCCCACCGTCGCCGCCAGCCGCTGCCCTTCGGCGCTCAGTTCTACGCCGCGCGCGCGTCGATGAAACAGGCGAAACCCCAAACGCTCCTCCAGCTGGCGGATTTGCTGACTCACCGCCCCCGGCGTGATGTGCAGTTCTTCGGCGCAGCGGGTGAATGACAAATGCCGCGCGGCACAGGAAAAAACGTGCAGCCAGACATACGTCTGGCCATGAAGAGGCCGGGTCATAGGGTTTAGTCCTGCTAAAGGGTGTCTTAGGATAATTCGTTGGTCACTGCCGTTCCAGAGGCTCAGTATCGCGCCAATTCCGCTCGTCCTACAAAACATGGCAGCGATTCCTACTCCATTACTTGTAAGGCTTTAGCATGGCTATCAGCGTTTTCGATCTATTCAAGGTGGGCATCGGCCCTTCCAGCTCCCATACCGTGGGCCCGATGCGGGCGGCGGCGACCTTTGCCCAGGCCCTCACCGACCAACAATTGCTGATCGAAACGCGCCGTGTCGAGGTGCGCCTGTATGGTTCGCTGTCCGCCACCGGTGTCGGCCACGCCACGGACCGCGCCTGCGTAATGGGCCTGATGGGCGAATGGCCGGACAAGGTCGACCCGACGTCGATCAACGCGCGTATCCAACAGTTGCGCGAAAGCGGCCAACTGCTGCTCGCAGGCACGCAGGAAATTGCCTTCAACTGGCACACCGACCTCCTGCTGCTGGAGGAAAGCCTGCCCTACCACCCCAACGCCATGTCACTGCACGCCTATGGCGACAACGGCCTACTGAGCGAACAGACCTATTACTCGGTCGGCGGTGGTTTCATCATCGAAGCGGCCGAAGCCGCTTCCGGCATTGCGCCGACCAGCAATGTTGAATTGCCCTACGACTTTTCCAGTGCCGTCGAACTGCTGGCCTTGTGCAACAAGCACGGTCTGCGGGTTTCCGAGCTGATGATGGCCAACGAACGCGCGTGGCGCAGCGATGAAGACATCCGCAGCGGCCTGCTGCACATCTGGTCGGTCATGCGCGAATGCGTGGAGCAAGGCCTGCGCGATGAAGGCATCTTGCCGGGTGGCCTGGACGTGCCACGCCGCGCGGCGAAATTGCACCGCAGCCTGCTGGAAATCGGCAAGCCGAATGTCATCACTTCAACATTGTCGGCGATGGAATGGGTCAACCTGTTTGCCCTCGCCGTCAACGAAGAAAACGCCGCCGGCGGACGCATGGTCACTGCGCCAACCAATGGCGCGGCGGGGATCATCCCGGCGGTGCTGCATTACTACATGAAGTTCAACGCCGACGCGTCTGATGACGATGTAGTCAATTTCTTCCTGGCTGCCGCCGCCGTCGGCATCCTCTGCAAGAAAAACGCCTCGATCTCCGGTGCCGAAGTCGGCTGCCAGGGCGAAGTGGGTTCCGCCTGCGCAATGGCCGCTGCAGGCCTGGCCGATATCCTCGGCGCCACCCCGGAGCAGCTGGAAAACGCCGCCGAAATCGGCCTGGAACACAACCTCGGCCTGACCTGCGACCCGGTCGGCGGCCTGGTGCAAGTGCCGTGCATCGAGCGCAATGCCATCGCCGCGGTCAAGGCGATCAACGCCACGCAAATGGCCCTGCGCGGTGACGGCAAACACTTCATTTCCCTCGACCGGGTGATCCGCACCATGCGCGACACCGGCGCCGACATGCATGACAAATACAAAGAAACTTCACGGGGCGGCCTGGCGGTCAGCTGGGTGGAGTGCTGACCGGAGCACTGCAACCCGTCCTGAACGTGAGCCCGCGCAAAAATAATAACGAGGCAATATCGATGACCGATGTACGTACACCTGCTGCTGAAAACCCTGTGTCAGAAAAAACCGTGACCACCGGCTGGACCAAACACGACACCACCTGGATGCTCGGCCTCTACGGCACGGCCATCGGCGCGGGCACCTTGTTTCTGCCGATCAATGCAGGCGTCGGCGGCTTCTGGCCGCTGATCGTGCTGGCGCTGCTGGCTTTTCCGATGACCTTCTTCGCTCACCGTGGGCTGACGCGCTTTGTGCTGTCAGGCAAATCCGGCGACATCACTGACGTGGTCGAAGAACACTTCGGCGTCGGTGCCGGCAAGCTGATCACCTTGCTGTACTTCTTCGCCATCTTCCCGATTTTGCTGGTGTACAGCGTGGCGCTGACCAACACCCTGAGCAGCTTCATGGAACACCAACTGCACATGGCCCCGCCGCCTCGGGCGATCCTCTCGCTGGTGCTGATCCTCGGCCTGATGGCCATTGTGCGCTGCGGCCAAGGCGTGATCGTCAAGGCCATGAGCGTGCTGGTGTACCCCTTCGTCGCTGCCCTGCTGTTGCTGGCCGTGAGCCTGATCCCCAACTGGAACGGCGCGTTTTTCGCCTCCGCCAGCGAAGGCATGCCGCTGCCGGTTTTCTTCAAAACGCTGTGGCTGGCAATCCCGGTGATGGTGTTTTCCTTCAACCACTCGCCGATCATCTCCGCGTTCGCCGTCGACCAAAAGCGCGTGTACGGCGCCCAGGCCGAGCGCAAGAGCAGCGGCATCCTCGCCACTGCGCACGGCATGATGGTGCTGACCGTAATGTTCTTCTGCTTCAGTTGCGTGTTGGCCCTGTCGCCGGCTGACCTGGCGGCTGCCAAGGCGCAGAACATTTCGATCCTGTCGTACCTGGCCAACCACTTCCAGACCCCGGTAATCGCCTACGCCGCGCCGTTGATCGCGTTGGTGGCTATTACCAAATCTTTCCTGGGCCATTACATCGGTGCCAGCGAAGGTTTCCAGGGCTTGATCGTCAAATCCCTGCGCGGGCGTGACCGTGCGATGTCGTCCAAAGGGCTGGACCGCTGCACCGCGCTGTTCATGGTGCTCACCTGCTGGGCCGTGGCCACGTTCAACCCGAGCATTTTAGGCATGATCGAAACCCTGGGTGGGCCAATCATCGCGTGCCTGCTGTTCCTGATGCCGATGTACGCGATCCGACGCGTGCCGTCTCTGCGCCAGTATTCGGGCCAGCTGTCGAATGTGTTTGTGGTGGTGATCGGTCTGATTGCGCTGTCTGCGATCGTTTTCTCGGTATTGCCCTGAAATAGCCCACTGACCTCAAGCACAGCACAAAGCAAATGTGGAAGCGGGCTTGCCCGCGAATGCAGTCTTTCAGCCGAGTATCTATTGGCTGATACACCGCTTTCGCGAGCAAGCCCGCTCGCACATTCAGACTTCACTGGCGCGAAGATCGCTGTACGGCACGCCCCTTGCTGTACAGCTCTTGAGGAAAACGGACCTTGTGAAAACCTCAGCGACGGAGTGGCCGGTAGTCAGGCAACGCGAACTAATCCAGACGCCGGTCGTCAATGACTGCATGTTCTTATCAGGCGGTAACGCACCATGGACAATCCTTTTCAGATCATCACCGACACCTTTACGCCCAAATACCGCGTCAACCTGAGCATCCAACGGCTGGATGGCAGCATCATGCTCACCCTCTCGAACGAGGATGGCGTGGTCGCCAAACGCATGATCAGCGCCGAACAGCGCAACGACCCGCAACGGCTCAAACGGCTGGTGCAAAGCATTCAGTTCGGCATCGCCATCGAGCAGGGCCACAGCGCCATGGAGATTCTGACGGTGATGACGGACGGCGACCATAAAGTGCTGCAGCAACCGCCCGCTCGCGCCCTGCCCTTCAGCGTCGGGCTTTAAAGCTCGCCCTTCTCGGTTTCCAGGCTCGCCTCGCCTTTGCGACGCGGGCCTTCAACCTTCACCGAAGGAAATGCCGACGAGGCGTAGCGCACCACCAGGATCGAGAACGCCAGCAGCAGAATCCCGCCGCACAGGTAGATGATGCCGATGTCCGGCGGGTTGTGGTGGGAGACGTTGGAGATCAGCAGGCGCGTCAGTGCGGTGATTGCCACGTAGATCAGAAAGCGCACCGGCATGTGGTTGGTCTTGAAATAAATCCCGACCATCGCACCCAATTCCAGGTAGATGAACAGCAGCAAAATGTCATCGATCTTGATGTGCCCGGTTTCCAGCATCCCCAGAAATTCCATCACCGCCGCCCACGCGGTCACCGCACCAATGGCGAACAGCGCCAGGTAGTGGAATGTCTCGACAAACAAATTACCCAACGACTCAGCCAGCCCATGGACGTTCTGGCGCAGTTTTTCGGCCCAGTTGATTTTCACGATGATGCTTCCTTAGGTCGGCTCGACCGGATAATGCGGGTTGGACGTGACGGTTGTTCTGCATGCAGAAAAAAGGCCAGACACTGGAAGTTGAGATGGTGGCCGCGTGACATGAGGCACAAGGTCGTCACAGGTAAGTCGCTAACCTCAAATCCGTGCGCCTTCCTGCAGTGCTCAATGCCTATTTCCCGACTACATTAAAAAACTGCTACCCAAACCCCGTGGTTTGGCTTACCCTTTTAGCTGTATATAAATACAGTAGTCGCAAAAGACAACTATCGTGAAGGCATGTGAGGTGGTGAATGGCCGTCGAAGTGGTATACCGCAGCAGCCGAGATCTGGAGCGTTTGTTCATGGATAAAGCCGAAGCTGACCGTCATGACAAAATGCTTGAACTCGCTGAGTTGCTGGCAGAAGTGTTGCAAAAAGCCGTGCCGTCCCTGAGCGAGCAGCAGGTGGAAGAAGCCGGGATCTACATGGCGAAGAACCGCGATGTATTTGCCAAGGCGTTCAAGAGCCAACCGGACGCATTGTCCGAGTTGCTGAACCCAACGGCAGAATAAAGCCCGAATTGAACAGGCCCTGAATCATTGATTCAGGGCCTTTTTAATGCCCGATTATGGGTACAGCAAGCGTTCGGCCAGCTCATCTGCCACCCGGGCAGGCGAGCGTTTTTCGGCTTGGGCGTGGGCGAAGATTTCCGTCAGGCGCGTGCCGATGTTCGCCAGGTGCGCGGTGATGCCCGGCAACTCGGCGCCACTATGTTTGAGGGCGACGTAGATCAGGCCGCCGGAATTGATCACGTAGTCCGGCGCGTAAAGGATGCCGCGCCCTTCCAACTGGTCGGCGATGTCCAAGGTGGTCAGCTGCGCGCTGGCCGAACCCGCCACGGCGGCGCAGCGAAGCTGGCCGACGCTGTGTCGATTGAACACGGCGCCGACGCCACAAGGCGCAAGAATGTCGCACGGCGTGCTGAGCAAGGCGTCATTGGCGATGGGGTGCGCGCCGAGCTGCTCCATCGCCAGTTGCACCTTGCCGTTATCGATATCGCTGACCAGCAGTTCGGCGCCAGCCGCGTGCAGTTGCTCGGCCAGGGCGTAACCGACATTGCCCAGGCCCTGGACGGCCACGCGCAAACCTTCCAGGTTGTCGCTGCCCAGCCGGGCCATGGCGGCGGCGCGGATGCCGGTGAACACGCCCATGGCCGCATGCGGCGCCGGGTCGCCCGCGGCAGTGGTGCTGGTGACGAAGCGGGTGTGCTGGGCGATGCAATCCATGTCCGCCACCGAGGTGCCGCTGTCGATGGAGGTGATGAAGCGGCCGTCGAGCTTTTCGATGCAACGGCCAAACGCTTCAAACAACGCTGCGCGGCTTTCCACGTGTACGGGGCGGATGATGACCGCCGTGCCGCCGCCCACCGGCAAACCGGCCAGGGCGGCCTTGTAGCTCATGCCTTGGGCCAGGCGCGCGGCATCGGCCACGGCACTTTCATCGTCGGGGTAAGACAGGTAGCGACAACCGCCCAAGGCAGGGCCCAGGCGGCTGTTGTGAATGGCTATGATCGCCTTCAGCCCGGTCACCGGATCGACGCTCAGGTGCAGCGATTCAAGGCGGGTGCTGTGCATGAGAGCAAACATCGTCAAGCTCCCGAATCACTTCTGGTAGAGGCCCAAGTATAGGCTGACGGTAGGAAACTGCCGAAGTGCGCTGGAATAAGCCGGCTCAATTCACAGACCCCGCGACATAAGCAGGCCGGATATTTCTTAAGTCACTGGACGAAAATTCGCAGCAAGGCTAAAACGGGGGCATCCGCCGGAGAACGCAATGAATCCCCGCACAGCCTTTTTCGCCTGCCTGGACCGTTCACCCCCAGCGCTGTTTGAAGCCGCGCTGTGGATTGCTGCCGAACACGACCCGGCCGTACAGCCGTTGCTGATCCTGCAAGCGCTGACCCTGCTGCAACAACAGGTCAGCGTGGGCATGCCCTTGTTGCCGGCGGATGAACTCGGCCAGCCGCTGCTGCGGCGCATGAATGACTTGGGGTTCGCTCAGGATGACTTCACCCCACTGCGCCCCGCCGCGGCCCTTCTCGACAAGGTACTGCAGCGTAAACGCGGGCAGCCGTTGGCGATGGGCTTGATCGCACTGGAGATGGCCCGGCGCCTGGACATTCCGATGGTCGGTGTGAATTTTCCGGGGCATTTCCTGCTGCGCGTGCCCGGCGCCGATCACCTGCTGGACCCATGCGGCGGGCGGCGTCTGTACCCCAATGATTGCCGTGAGTTGCTGCACCGCCAGTACGGCCCAAATCTCAAGCTACAGGCCGACCACTTGCTCACCGCCGAGCCGCGCTCGATCCTGCAACGGTTGTCACGCAACCTGCGCCAACTGCATCTCTCCAACGACAACCCGCTGGCCGCGTTGATCGACGCCGAGCGCGTGCTGGAATTGGGCAATGCCAGTGCCGCCGATTACCTGGCCCGGGCCAGCCTGTACCAGCGCCTGGATTGCCCCAGCGCCGAACGCTTCGACCTGGAGCACGCGTTGTTGCTCAGTGACGACCCGATCCAGCGCCTGCGCCTGACCGAGCGGCTGGGGCACTTGCCGCCCAATTCAGTGGTGCATTGAACGGGTTATTCCGGTTCGTATGGCTTGTCGTGGCGAGCGGGCTTGCCCCGCGTTGGGCTGCGCAGCAGCCCCAATCCCCAATCCCCAATACAGTCACCGCATCTCTTCAGAAAAACCGCGGTGGCAGGTTTTTGGGGCCGCTTCGCAGCCCAACGCGGGGCAAGCCCGCTCGCCACGCCAAGCCCGCTCGCAACAACACGCCAGCTCGCTACAAAGTCTGCCAAGCCAACAAGATCAGTGCTTGGCCGGTGCTTTGAGAATATCGCTGTGGAGTGGCCCCTTCGCCGCAGCTGATCCAGGCGAACGCACCTGAATGATCAACAACGCCGCAATCACCGCCGGAATCGCGCAGAAGAAGAAAATCTGCTGCACCGGAATATGCATGGCCAACAGCATGCTGCCAAACAGCGGCCCCAGGATTGACCCAAATCGCCCCACGCCCAATGCCCAGCCGGTGCCCGTGGCGCGCACGTGTGCCGGGTAGAAATTGCTGGCGAAGGCATTGAGGGTCAGTTGCCCACCGATGATGCAGAACCCGGCCGCAAACACACAGGCCACCAGATAGCGCGGGTTATCGTGATTCAGGCCGAGCAGGATGGTGCACACCGCAGCAGCGGCCAGCACGCCGGACAACAGCCGCACTTTGCTCTTCAAGCGATCGGCAAACCAGGCCATGCCGATGGCGCCCAAGGTGCCGGCAAACAGGAACATCGAGGTCACCAGATTGGCTTGCTTCAATTGCAGGCCGCTTTCCAGCAACAACGACGGCAGCCAACTGATCATGAAATACAGCAGGATCAGGCTGACGAAAAAGGTTGCCCAGATCAGCACGGTCGGGCGCGCGTAACCGTTGCGAAACAGCTCCAACACCGTCAGTTTGCTGCCCTGCTCCTGAAGGTTCTGCGCTTCACTCGCCAGCGGCGGTTGCCACCCCGGCAGCATGCGCGCGGTGACTTTACGCAAGCGCGCATACGGCGGTGCATCGCGTAACAGGCGCGGCAGGGATTCCGGCAACAGCCACATCAGGAAAGGAAACAGCAGCAACGGCGTCACGCCGCCCGCCAGGAACACCGCCTGCCAGCCGTAGCCTTCGATAAACCCGGCGGCGACAAAACCACCGGCTGCGCCGCCAAACGAAAAGCCACACGCGGCCAGCGTCACCATCAAGGTGCGCATCCGCGGGGGTGAGTAGTCCGACATCAGCGCCATGGCACTCGGCATCGCGCCGCCCATGCCGATGCCGCAGATAAACCGCGCGGCCATCAACGTGGTCAGGGAATTGGCAAACACCATCAGCACCGTGAGACTGGCGTAGATCAGCACACAGCCGAGCAGGATGCGGCGCACGCCGAAGCGGTCGGCCAATGGCGTCACCAACAGCGAGCCGAGCGTCAGGCCCAGCAGGTTGGCGCTGAACACCGGGCCGAACGCGGCTTTTTCCAGGCCCCAATCCTTGGCCAATGCCGGCACCACATAGCCCAGCACCTGGGCATCGTAGCCATCGGTGACCAGCAGCAACGCCAGCAACACGAGGATCAACCACTGATAGCGCGACACCGGACGGGCGTCGAGTGCCGCACGAAAGCTGGCAATCTGATTGTGCATCGCAAGGTACCTATTATTTTTATAAGGGTAACGCTGATCAACTGTGGGACCTGGCTTGCCTGCGATGACAGCCTGTCATGTGCGCCATCACTGGCTGACACTGCGCTATCGCGGGCAAGCCCGCTCCCACATTGATTTAGGGTGTGTCCGGGGTGTCGGGTTGGTTAGCCGGGTGTGCCTGCACAAATGCCGGATGCTGCGCCGCCAACGCCGCCACGCGCGCAATGCGCGGGTACGCCGCCAGCGGCACTTTGAAACGCTCCGCCGCATACAACTGCGGAATCAAAAACGCATCCGCCATCCCCGGCTGCTCGCCAAAGCAAAAGCCTTTATCGCCAATCAGCTGCTCCACCGCGCCCAGGCCCTGGCTGATCCAATGCCCGATCCACTCCAGCAATTGCGCCTCATCGTGCCCCCACTTGCGCAACAGGTTCTGGGTACTGGAGTTGTGCAGCGGGTGAATATCGCAGCCGATGATGGACGCCACTGCGCGCTCATGGGCGCGCGTGGCCAGGTCTTTGGAAAGCAGCGGCGCCTGTGGATAACGTTCCTCCAGGTACTCGATGATTGCCGGTGACTGAATCAACAGATCACCTTCGTCCGTACGCAACGCCGGCACGCGGCCCTGCGGGTTGATCGCCAGGTAGTCCGGCTGGCGATTGGCACCGCCCGGCGGCACCAGCAAGTTGACCGGCACTGCGGTGACGTCCAGCCCCTTGAGCGCCAGGGCGATACGCACGCGGTATGACGAAGTGGAGCGGTAGTAAGTGTAGAGTTCCATCGCCCTGCCCTCTTTAACGCGCCGCGACGACGGTGCCACGGCATTCGCCGAACCCGATGGAGGCAAACCCTTCGCGGCGGCACCGCGCGCGCAGGATGATTTCGTCGCCGTCTTCGAGAAACTTACGGACCTCGCCCGAGGCCAGTTCAATCGGCTTTTTACCGCCTTCGGTAATCTCCAGCAGGCTGCCGAACTGCCCCGGCTGCGGGCCAGACAAGGTGCCCGAACCAAACAGATCACCGGCCTGCAATTGGCAACCGTTAACGCTGTGGTGCGCAACCATCTGCGCCACGGTCCAGTACATGTGCTGGGTGTTGCTCAGGGTCAGGCGATGGGCCGGCAGGTTTTGCTTGCGCATCGCGGCGGTAGTCAGCAGCACTTCCAACTCAATGTCGAAACCGCCTGCGGCCTGGTCACGCTTATCCAGCAGGTACGGCAGCGGTTGCGGATCGCCCTCGGGGCGTGCCGGCTGGGCTTTGCGGAACGGCTCCAATGCTTCGGCCGTCACCACCCAGGGCGAAATGCTGGTGATGAAACTTTTCGACAGGAACGGGCCCAGTGGCTGGTATTCCCAGGCCTGGATGTCGCGCGCCGACCAGTCATTGAGCAGGCAGAAACCGGCGATATGCTCGGCCGCATCGCCAATCGCGATCGCGTCGCCCATGGCATTGCCCTGGCCGATCCAGATGCCCAACTCCAGTTCGTAATCCAGGCGCGCGCAAGGGCCAAATGTTGGCTCGGTCTGGCCGGCCGGCAACGTCTGGCCTTTAGGGCGGCGCACCTCAGTGCCGGACGGGCGAATGGTCGAGGCACGGCCGTGATAACCGATCGGTACGTATTTGTAGTTGGGCAGCAGAGGATTGTCGGGACGGAACAGCTTGCCGACGTTCTGCGCGTGTTCGATGCCGACGTAGAAGTCGGTGTAGTCATTGATTTTTGCCGGCAAGTGCATCTGGCAATCAGCGGCCAAGTGCAGCACTTGCGCCTCACGGGTTTGCAGTTTGCTGCCTTCGGCAAGCAGTTCCAGCAGGCGTTCGCGCAAGGCCAAACGCGGGCCACGGCCAAGCTCGAAAAACGCATTCAACTGGCCGCCGACAGTCGCCTCCACCGCGCGGCGGGCTTCGCCGTCAAACTCATCCAGGGCCGCGTGCAGGTCGAGAATGCAGTCGCCAATCGCCACGCCGCTGCGCGGTGCCGAGCCGTTGATACTGAACACGCCCAGCGGCAGGTTCTGCAGGGGAAAGTCCTGGTGACCGTTGGCGGAGGCCACCCAGCTGCGGGCTAGCGTTGGTTGAGTCATGGGTTATCTCCGATTCGGGTTGAAGGTGGCAGGCAGTGAGGCCCAGCACGCGTCGTAAGCGGGTTGCAGTTGCGGGCATTCGAGGGCGAACTGCGTGGGGCGCAGCACTTGGCTGGTCTCGAACATGAAGGCCATGGTGTTATCGATCTTGTGCGGCGCCAGCTCGACATTGATCGCCCTGGTGCAGGTTTCACCGTCCGGGCCGTGGGCACTCATGCAGCTGTGCAGCGAGGCGCCGCCGGGCAGGAAGCCTTCGGCCTTGGCGTCGTAGGCGCCCTGGATCAGGCCCATGTATTCGTTCATCAGGTTGCGGTGGAACCACGGCGGCCGGAAGGTATTCTCGGCCACCATCCAGCGCGGCGGGAAGATGACGAAGTCGAGGTTGGCCAGGCCGTGCACGCTGGTGGGCGAGGTCAATACGGTGAAAATCGACGGGTCAGGGTGATCGAAACTCACCGTGCCGATAGTGTTGAACCGGCGCAGGTCGTATTTGTACGGCACGTTATTACCGTGCCAGGCGACCACGTTGAGCGGTGAGTGATCGAGTTCGCAGGCCCACAGTTCGCCGAGAAATTTCTGCACCAGCGTTGTCGGCTTTTTGAGGTCTTCATAGTGGGCAACCGGCGCGAGGAAGTCACGCGGGTTGGCCAGACCGTTGCTGCCGATCGGGCCAAGGTCCGGCAGGCGCAGCGGCGCGCCGTGGTTTTCTGCGATGTAGCCGCGTGCTTGGGCATCCAGCAGTTCGACGCGAAATTTCAGGCCACGCGGCAGTACGACAATTTCCAGCGGCTCCACGTCCAGCACGCCCAATTCGGTGGCGATGCGCAGGCGGCCCTGCTCGGGGACGATCAACAGTTCACCGTCGGCGTTGAAGAACACGCGCTCCATCGAGCGATTGGCGCGGTAGGTGTAGATGCTGATGCCAGACGGCTGTTGCGACCCGGCGTTGGCAACCATGCCCACCAGGCCGTCAATGAAATCGGTGGGCTCACTCGGAATATCCAGAGGGTTCCAGCGCAAGCGGTTGGGCGTCACTGCGCCCAACGGCCCACCGGCCAGTTGCCGCTCAAGCTTGACGAACGCCGGGTGATTGGCCGACGGCTGAATGCGGTACAGCCAGGTGCGACGGGCTTCGATGCGCGCCATGGTAAAGGCTGTGCCGGAGAACAGTTCGGTGTACAGGCCGTACGGGGCTTTTTGCGGGGAGTTCTGGCCGACGGGCAGCGCGCCAGGCAGGGCTTCACTGGCGAATTGATTGCCAAAGCCCGATTGGTATTCGAGGTTCATGGATCATCCTCTGAGCGGAAGTTGTTTTTATCGTAATCCAGTTACGCATAACGTAATTTGATCACTGTCGACCGTCAAGCTATAAAGACGCCCATTCCCCCTCTCGGATTCTCGCTCCTCCATGGAAAAGCCCCGCGACACCGGTAAACAGAAAGTCCGCTCGGCCGAAGTGGGCACCGATATCCTCAAGGCCCTCGCCGAACTGTCGCCGGCCACGTCGCTGTCGCGCCTGGCCGAGCATGTGCAGATGCCGGCGAGCAAGGTCCACCGCTATTTACAGGCGTTGATCGCCTCAGGCTTTGCTGAACAGAACACCGCCACCAACCATTACGGCCTGGGTCGCGAGGCGTTGCGCGTGGGGCTGGCCGCGCTGGGCAGCATGGATGTGCTGAAAGTCGGCGCCCTGCCCCTGGCGGAACTGCGCGATGAATTGAATGAAACCTGCTTTCTGGCGGTGTGGGGCAACCAGGGCGCGACCGTGGTGCACATCGAGCCGGCAGTGCGCGCGATCACGGTGGTGACGCAGCTGGGTTCGGTGTTGCCGCTGCTCAGCTCGTCCACCGGGCTGGTGTTCAGCGCTTATCTGCCGTCGCGGGAAACCGTGGAATTGCGCGAGCGCGAGATTCAGGCCGGTGTCGCCCATGCCTTGGCGGACGATCAGGCTTACGCCACCGCCTGCGAGCAGATCCGCAGCCGTGGCCTGCACTTTGTGCACGGCTTGCTGATGCCCGGCGTCGACGCGTTGTCGGCGCCGGTATTCAACGCGGTCGGCCAGGTGGCGGCCGTGATGACCGTGGTCGGCCCGACCTCACTGTTCCACGCCGATGAAGATGGCCCGGCGGCGCAACGCTTGCTGGCGGCGACCCGGGCCGTGAGTTGGCGGATGGGCTATCAGCCCTGAATCAATCGTCCCAGCGTGACAGGGCCACGGCCACGCGGTTCTCCAGCGCCTTGACCTGCGCGCCGGCCACCACGTAGTTATTGCTCAACATCGAGAACACCAACGTGCGCCCATGGGCGTCGGTGATGTAGCCGCTCAATGACGAGACGCCGCCCATGGAGCCGGTTTTGGCATGCAGGTTGTTTTCAGCCGGCGTGCCGCGCAAGCGATAGCTCAGGCTGCCGCCGGTCATGCGGTCAGTGTTGCCGGCAATCGGCAGCGCGTTGTACCAGGCGTTGAACCACGGCTGTTTGCGCGCGGCCAGCAGCAGGTCGGTGAGGGTTTGCGACGACACCAGGTTCTGCCGCGACAGCCCGGAGCCGTCGACTTGATGCAGCGCCGCGGTATCCAGGCCCTGACGCTTAAGGAAACCGGCGACTGCCACCACACCCGCCGCCGCCGTGCCGCTATTTGCGGTCTGACGGCCCATGGCCTTGAGCAAGGCTTCGGACATGTTGTTGTTCGAGAGTTTGAGCAGCGGCGTGATCAATTCCTGCAACGGCGCCGATTGATGCTCGGCCAGCACGGCCACGCCGGCAGGAGTTGCAGCCCCCACCATTCGACGCCCAAGCACGGTAATGCCCTGCTGTTTGAGAGCCTGTTCAAACAGATTGGCCACCAGTTGCGTCGGCTCCCACACGCTGATCAGTTGCGGGCTCTGCCTGCCCGGCGCCACCGCACCGCTGAGTTGCAACAGGTTGGTGCCATGGCGGCGGTTGATCCCGTAGGTGTTGCCCGGCCCACTGACCGCGCGGTTGCTCAATTGCAGGTAATCGGTGGGCGGAAAGATCTCGACGCTCACTGGCTGGCCGACACGCGCTGGGGCCTTGGCCGTGACCAGCACGCTGCCCGCATCAAAATCCGCATTGGGTGACACGGTCAGCGCCGAAATCTGCGCGCCATAGTAGGTGGTTTCATCATCGTGGGACCAATCGACACCGAGCCGCTCGGCGTCAAACCAGGTGTCGTCGAACACGATGTCGCCCTGCACTTGGCGCACGCCCTGGCTGGCCAGTTGCGCTGCCAGGGCCTGGTAGTCGGCGAACTGAATCGTCGGGTCGCCGAGGCCACGCAGGTACAACTTGCCCGTCAGGCGATCGCCCTGGCGTATGCCGTTGCTCAGCAGTTGCGTGGAGAACCGGTATTGCGGGCCCAGCACGTCCATCGCCGCTGCCGTGGTCAGCAGCTTGAGATTGGACGCGGGGACCAGACGCGTGCGCGGATTGTGCTGATAAAGCGTGGCGCCACTGCGCGCGTCACGCACCGTCAGCGAAACCGTGGCGCCGTGCAGCGTCGGGTCGGCCAGCAGTTGATCAAGGGAGTTGGAAGTCTGCGAAACACTCGCGCAGCCGCCCAGTAAAAAGCTCAAGCCAACCAGCATCGCGCTGGTGTGTATCCATCTGCCCAAGTGCATCAGTAGCGTTTTCCCGCGAAGTCTTCAGTGGCGGCAACGCTACCAGCTCAATGCCGTTGTGGCGAGCGGGCTTGCCCCGCGTTGGGCTGCGAAGCGGCCCCTGGTAAGGCCACCGCGTTTTTCCAGGCACACCGCGGTGCTTGGTTTTGGGGCTGCTTCGCAGCCCAACGCGGGGCAAGCCCGCTCGCCACCACAGCAAGCCCGTCTGACAGATTAAAACTCAAGCGTACTGGACACTGACACCTGCCGCGCATCGCCCAGCGACACAAACACCCGGCTCGCGGCCGAGGTGTAGTACGTGCGGTCGAACAGGTTCTTCACATTGAGCTGGAACTTGACCTTCTGGCCTTCGATCTTGGTGTCATAGGTGGCAAACGCGTCGGCGACGGTGTAGCCCGGCAGGTTGAAATCGTTGGCGGCATCGCCTGCGCGCTCGCCCACATAACGGGCGCCTGCGCCCAACCGCAGTTGGTCGCCACCGAAAATAGTGCCGAAATCATAGACCGCCGACAGCGAGCCCGTGTGCTTGGCCACGTTTTGCAGGCGGTTGCCCTCAAGCGTCGGGTCTTTGTCCTTGGTGTCGAGCGCATCGGTGTAGGCGTAGCTGCCGATCACGCTCCATTGGTCGGTCAACTGGCCGGTGGCGTCCAGCTCCAGGCCACGGGAGCGCACCTGGCCGGCAATGCTGTAAACGGTGTTTGCCCCTGATCCCACTGAGACCAGCACGTTGCGCTTATCGATATTGAACAACGCCGCGCTGGCGGTAATACGCCCCGGGATGTCGAGCTTGGCGCCCAGCTCCCACGACTTGGACTCCTCAGGCGTGAGGTCGCCGGTCAAGGTGCTGCCATCGGCCAGGGCGGCGATGGTGGAGTTGGGTTTGAACGACTCGGTGTAGCTGCCGTAGAACGACAACTCATCCGTGTAGCGGTACACCAGGCCGGCGCGCGGCACCCACGCCTGGCCATTGCCGTTGGTGTTGGCCGTGAACGGCACCCCCTTGCCGGCGTACTGGTCATACATCTGATAGCGCACACCGCCCACCAGGATCCACTGATCGGTCAGGTGAATGGCGTCCTGGAAAAACAGTGAGTCGCTGCGCAGCAGATCCGTCTGGGCGCTGTCCTTGGCACTGACGGTGGTGCCTTGCACGTCCTTGCCATAAACCGGATCGAGGTAGCTGAAGGCGCTGCGTTGCGCCTGGCGGATCAAGTCGGCGCGGTAGATCTTGCGGTACTCATCGTCCAGGCCGAACACCAGGTCATGCTGCATGCCACCGACGTTGACGCTGCCTTCCAGGCTCATCGTGGCAAAACGATCGGTGGTCAGCGCCCCCCGTGTGCCGTCCATGCTGCGGGTCAGGGTGCCGTTGGAATTGACCGAAACCGTGCGCACCTGGCTGGCATCATAGGTCTCGCGGTTCCAGCTGTAGCCCAAGTGCGCCTTCCAGTCGTCGTTCAAGTCGTGGTCGACTTCCAGGCGATACAGGTCGGAGCGGCCTTCCATGTTGTTGAACGGCTCATCCAGGCGCCGGGTCGCGGGGATGTTCAGCGGGTGATTGGTCTTGGGGTCGATGGCGGTGCCACGGTCGAACGGCGAGAGGAATTCGCGGTGCTCGTAGGCGAAGACCACTTTGGTGGTGTCGCCGTACCAGGCCAGGGACGGCGCCACCAGCGTCTCGCGGTGGGTGCCGAAATTGCGCCAGTAACCTTCGTCTTCATGGTCGACGATCAGCCGGTACGCCAGGCCGCTGTCGCCAATCGGGCCGGTGGTATCGAGGTTACCGCCACTGCCGTTCTTGCCGTCGCCGAAGGTCGAGCCACGTGCGGTCAGGGAGGTGGATTGGGTCAGTTCCGGCTTTTTGCTGACGATATTGACCACGCCACCCGGGTCCTGAATACCGTACAACAATGACGACGGGCCCTTGAGCACTTCAACGCGCTCGGCAGTGGAGTTCAACGCTCGCCCCTGCACCACGGGCATGCCGTCTTGCATGATCGAGCCATTACGGTTATCGCCAAACCCGCGCAGCATCACCGCATCCTGGGTACTGGCCAAGGTGTTGGCCTGGGTGATGCCGCTGATATTGGCGAGGGCGTCATCCAGGTTACGCGGGGTCTGGTCGCGCAGCACTTGGGCGGGCACCACGTTGACGGTTTGCGGGGTTTCCAGCAACAGGCCATGGGAGCGCATCACCGAGCTGGTGGGCGGCGGCTGGTAACTGGTGCTGTCCTGGGCCTGGCCGGCACCGCTGATGGTGGTGGCGCCGAGGTTGACCGCGCCGTCGGTGGGCACAGGTTCAAGGGCCAAGGTGTGGGCGTCGATCTGGCGGAAGGTAAAGCCTGAATGGCCGAGCAGGCGTTGCAGGGCCTGGGTCGCGCTCATTTGCCCGCTGACGGCAGGGGCGCTGAGACCGTAGGGCGCTTCATCGGTATAGATCACGCTGATCCCGGTGACGCGGCTGAAATCACTCAGGGCCTGGGGCAGCGGCTTGGCTGCCAGCGCAAAGTTGAACTGGGCGCTTTGCTGCTCCTGCGCCTGCGCCACGGCCAGGGGCAGCAACGCCAGCCCCGACACCGCCAGTACCGAGGCTCCCAGCCACTGTTTTACCCAACCGCCCGCCGTCGATTTCATGCTGTGAGAACCCGTGTAGAAAACGCTGTTAATGCGAATAGATCGCAGTTTCAAGCACTACACGGATGGGCGGTGGATTTACCTCACATTGTTTTGAAAATAATTTTATTTACTGCGCCTGAATGCGGAACCCCAACCGTGGGAAATGCACATGCACGGTGCCGCCGCGTTCATCGGTACGCCGCAGGATCAACTCCTCACGCCCGGCGAACAGCAACTCGCCGGCCACCAGATCGGTGCCGTAGTCGGTGGCGCAAATGCTCACCTGCTGGCCCGGCTTGAAGCCGTTCAAGTCCTCGAACAGTTCATCCGGCAAGGCCGCAGGCGTCGCGTTACGCGCCACTTCCAAGGCCTGTTCGGCGCTCATCTCACTGGCAGTGCCATGGCCGAAGCTCAACACACGGTCCAGCCAGGCAGCGACAGCGGGATAGGCATCCACCAAAGGCGCCGTCACCGACGAGCCTTTGAGGAACCACAACGGATGCGCCAGGGCAAAGTCGGCAATCGACGGCTCGCCAAACAGGAAGTCACCTGCCTGGTGCTGCAATTGCTGATCGATGCGGCTGATGATCGTCGGCCATTGGTGCTTGGCCCGGTCCAATTGCACGCGGGTGGCAGTGCCGCCGCTGAACAGTTTGGCGCGGTCCGCCACCAGCACGTCAAGCATCTGCGGCGGCACCTTGGCGAACTTGACGGCCAGGGATTCGGGCTGGAACACCAGCGCCACGGCATGCGAGAACACCAACGAATCGGCCCACGCGGCGAAGCTTTGCGTGACCAGCTCCAGGCCTTGGGGAAACAGCGCCGGCGCGGACTTTTCCTGCTCCAGGCGGTGGGCGATCAAGGCGGTGTCGCAGTAGATATCGGCGCCGACTTGCAGCACCGGCGTCTTGCGGTAACCGCCGGTGAGGGCCGTGAGGTCAGGCTTGGGCATCACCGGCGAGATAAACACCGAGCGCCAGGACAAGCCCTTGAAGCCCAGCATCAGGCGGGCTTTTTCAGCAAAGGGGGATTGCGGGTAGTGGTGCAGGATCAACTCAGACATGCCAGGCTCCGCTCAAGTAAGTGAGCCGCTAGCTTAGCCTGCAACGCCCCACGTGCGGGCGATGGGAACCCATCAGTCAAATCAATGAACCGCTCGCCGCCAGGCACTCCTTGGCGCTCTTCTTGAGCTTTTTGATCAGCCGCTCCTGGCGCAGCGCCTCGCCCTTGCTCGCGCATTGCTCGGTGTACACCAATGCCACCGCGGGGCTGGACAAAAAGAACCGCGCGCCCTTGCCGCTTTGGTGAGAAGCAAAGCGGCGCACCGGGTCATTGCTGATGCCGCAATACAGCGAGCCATTGGCCGCGCGCACCAGGTAGACAAACCAGGGTTTGGGTTCAGGAAGATCAGTCACAGGTCGTTTCGGCAAACCAGAGGAGCGCCAATCTTATCAACGACCGGCCTGAAATGCCTTCAGGCCTTTAAGCGCCTGGGCGCGCACAGCGTTTTTCAACGCAGGCGACCAACCCAGCAACAACCCCTTGAGGCCCAGGGCCTGGCGCGACCAGCGCCACAGGTCGAAGTGATCGTGGTGCTCGCAGATCTTGCCATCGCGAAACACAAACCGCGCGCCGATATCGTTGACCACCGTGTTGCCGGTGGCGCTGAACAGGTACGTCGCCACCCAATGCGCGCTGCCGGTGGCCTCATCGCTGCGCACGTGGTCGAAGGTCAGGGAAAAATCCTTGGCGCGGGTGGTGAGCATGCGCCACATGTCACCTGCGTCACGGCCACGCAGCTCGCCGAACGCGGGGTCGCTGAACACCACATCGTCGGTGTAGCAGGCGGCCATGGCTTCGGCATCCAGGCGCTGGAAGGCACTGTAGAACTCGGTGATCAGGGCGTTGTGGGCATCACTCATGGGCAGGCTCCGCAGGCATCGAAAAGGTAGGCGCACGATAAGCCGCCAGCGCCGGTAAGGCTACCGACATTCGCCGCGCAAATGACCACGCTTACGGCACCATGCCACTGCTGCGGGCGTAGGCGAACAAATCCACGTCGGTGGAGATGCACAACCGGCTCATGGCCGTGCTTTTTTGCTTGCTGATGGTCGAGATGCTGCGATTGACCCGGGCGGCGATCTGGCTGACGGTCATACCGCTGGCGAGCATGCGCACCACTTCACGCTCTTTGCCGGACAACTGCGGCACGGCTTGCTGGTCGCCGGTGCCAGCTTCCACCAACTGCACCCGCAGGCTTTCGCTGACAAAGGTATGGCCTTCGCTCACGGCCTTGATGGCCTGCGGCAACTCCCTGGCTGAGGCACTCTTGGCCACGATGGCCCGCGCGCCTTGTGCGAAGGAAGCGCGCAGCGTGGCGATGTTGGCGAACATGGTCACCAGAATCACTGGCAATCGCGGGTATTGGCGTTGCATCAGGCTCAACAGGCCGTACCCATCAGCCTGCTGATTGCCCGGCATGGCAAAGTCGGTCACCAGCAGGTCACAAGGCGTGCTGTCGAGCACCGCCAGCAGTTGATCGGGGCCGTCGGCCTCGCCGACCACCTTGCACTTTCCACTGGCCTCGATCACGACTTTTTGGCCGATACGCACAATCGGATGATCGTCAGCAATTATTACGCGAAGCATGAGACCCACCATGATGGCAACTTGACCTACGCAAAATAGCGCCGGATGTGGCCGGCAACAACCGCCAAGAAAACCAGCCAGGGCAGCCCGTGCAGCATTCGTGGCTGTCGAGAGTTATACCTACAAAACAAACAGAGCAGGCCGTCAGAAAGAAGCTACAGCTCAGGGCGAAATCTTCCTTCACCCCCGATGAAAGCCTGCGTCGTCAAAGCGCTGACAAGTACGCCAGGTAACGCACCAGGTCCTGGCGCAACCGGATCAAGTCGCGGGCATGCGTGGCCACGCCGTCGCCACTTACCCGCGTCATCAGTTGCAGGCCGCGTTTTTCCAGCGAGGTGACGCCCAGAAAGGCCACGCTGCCAATCAACCGGTGCAGGTGTTGAACGGTTTCGGCGCCATCGAGGCGCATCACCGCGCCCGACAGCGCGCGCAGGTCTTGGCGAGCTTCATGGATCAGGCTGCCAAGCATGCTGTCCACCACTTCGCTGCGGCCAAACATTTGCACCAGCGTCGTACGGGTTGGCCAGCCTTTTTGCCCGACCAATGCCTGTGCCTTTGTGCCCTGCTCGAATGCGCCCACGTGGGCTTGGTCCAGCCAATAGACCAAGACGTGGTGCAGCTGCAAAAAAGTCAGCGGTTTGATCAGCCACGCGTCCATGCCGGCTTCCAGGCACAGGCGGACTTCGTCAGGGCCCAGATTTGAGGTCAGGCCGATGATGGGCAGTCGCGTCGACAGCGCCTCACGTTCGCGGCGGCGGATTTCGCGCGTCATGGCATAGCCGTCCATGAGCGGCATCTGGCAGTCGGTCAGAATCAGATCAAAGTGCTGCACGTCCAGGGCGGCCAGCGCGGCTCGCCCATCCCTGCACGCTTGGTGGCCCAGGCCGAGGCGATCAAGGGTTCCGCTCATCAGCAGGCAGTAGGCTGGATGGTCGTCAACAACCAGCACCTTGAGCCGTTGCCAACAGGCAGGCGCGGTGGTCAACGCCCGCGGCTCATCCCCACCCCTGCTGCCTGGGGGAATGCCTGATGACATGACTACCTCAACTTACCGTATCGACGGACGATGATGGCACGCCATGCGTGCAGGAAACGGCCGCGCTCTGGCCGATCGGGCGCGGCATTCTGAACCATCTTTTTGATTTTTTTATGACGGCTCAGCGGCGCAAAACGTATTCGAATGACTGCGCCTGGACGATACAAAAACTACGAAACTTCACAATTCCTACGTAAACAAAAGCCGGTTCTGACATAAGCGAATGCGCCTTTGCGCTATCCGCCTACTCTCGTATTTGTTGTATTTCCCCGCCTCGCCCCCCTCTATAAATTCGCCGCACCCCAACAAGGGGCGCGGCCTGTCCTCCCAACGGTCGCAACACACATGGCTGTTTGCCCTGAGGCACAGTCAGCAATCCTTGCACCGGAACCTCACGACATGAATAAGTCCCTAGCAGCACTCGCCCTCTTTTTAGTGGCCGCTCATCAAGGCCCGGCTGTTGCCGCAAGCTCGGTGGAGTTGATCGTCAAAGGGCTGATCACCCCGAGTGCCTGCACGCCAACCTTGTCCGCCAACGGCATCGTCGATCACGGCAAGATTTCCGCCAAGGACCTCAATCAAGGCACCCCCACTGATCTGCCAGCCGTGACCTTGCAGATGCGTGTGAACTGCGATGCACAGACCTTGTTTGGCTTGAACGGCAACGACAACCGAGCGTCCTCAGCCGTCGTTGCGACGGGCTATGGGCTGGGCTTGATCGATAACACGCAGAAAATCGGCACCTACCACCTTGAGCTGGTGAACCCGGTTGCGGACAACGTCGGCGTCATACCCCTGGAGTCCAACAACGGCGGGCAAACCTGGAGCGCGATTGATGGTGAATATTGGTACAGCGGCAACCTGGCCGGTTTCGGCGGTGTTTCCGGTGGCCTGTATGTCCCCGTGCCTATTCAGGACCTGATCACTGACTTGGCCGTCATGACCCAGATCGTGCCTGCGCAAGACCTGAACCTTAGCAATGAAGTGCCCCTCGACGGCTCCGCCACGATCGAAGTGAAGTACCTGTAAACAAGGCTCGCTGACCCGATGCCATGACGCATCGGATCAGCCTCGCGCGCATCGCCCTACTTGGAGGTTTTACATGAACCATCGCACCCTCGCCCCAGTGTTCACGGCGCTGATGGCCGTCATTCCCCAGGCATTTGCCTCCAGCGCCACTGACCTTAGGATCACCGGCCTGATCACGCCCAGCGCCTGCTTGCCCAACCTGTCCAGTGGTGGCGTCGTCGATCATGGCAGGTTGACGGTGAAGGACCTCGATCCCCAACTGCCTACCCGCCTGGAGACCGTCAACCTGCAATTGGAGGTCACCTGCGAGGCAGAAACCCTGTTCACCCTGACCACCGTCGACAACCGCTCCGGCACATCGGCCATCCACCCGGCGAGCCATGGCCTGGGCAGGGTCAATGACGACCAGATGCTGGGCAGTGTGGCGTTCAGCGTACTGGATGCGGTCGCCGACAACATGCCGGTGCGCACCCTCTTATCCAGCAACGACGGTGCCGACTGGCGTCCTTCGACGTACCTGGGCCATGCCGGGCTGACCGCTTTCGCCGCCGCCGACAACCTCAACGCCCCGATCGCCGTGAAGGTGTTGACCGCCCGACTCAGCGCCTTCACCACCCTGGTAAAAGGCACCGACCTGAACCTGGTGGATGAAATGCCCATCGATGGTCATGCCACGCTGCAAGTGAAGTACTGGTAAGCCCGACCTTGCGTGGGCGGCGTGATTGCCCCCACCAGCAGGATGACGTTACCCACGAAGTGGCCATCGATGGCGATGCCACCGTTGAAGTGCTGTACCTGTAACTGGCGCCACCCACCCCCCACTGTGATAACGACGCAATGAACCCATCGACCATCACCCGGGCGCTCACGCTGTTCGCCTTGCACCTGACGCCGGCCTTCGCCGCCTCAACCGTGGACCTGAGCGTTACCGGCCGGATCACACCCCAGGCGTGCACCGTGTCGCTGTCCGACAGCGGCCTGATCGATTACGGCAAGATCCCGGCGCGCACCTTGAGACCGAGTGAATTCACGTCACTGCCCAGCCGGCAAATGGGCCTGAGCATCAACTGTGAAGGGCCGACGCTGTTTGCACTGGTGGGTATCGACAATCAGCCGGACTCCTCTGTGAAGCCCGACGTTCTGTACGGCTTGGGCATGAACGTTCATGCGCCGAGCGAACGCCTGGGGTCGGTGGGTTTGTCATTGCGCGGGCCGGTGGGCGACGGCGGCGCCCTGCAGGTGATCAGCTCCGCGGACGGCGGGAGCACCTGGCACCCCGAGCCCAATGCACATCCCAGGCACGCCATGGGTTTTGCCCACCTCGACACGCTGGTGCCCATCCCTATCAGGCAACTGGTCGCCAGCCTGCGGGTGGACACCGCCATCAGCCCGGCCAATAGCCTGACGCTGAAGCAAGAAGTGCCTTTGCAAGGTTCGATCACCCTGGACCTCAAGTACCTGTAACCCTTAGTGAATGAGTCCTCAGATGACGATGCATGTTTCCTGCATACGCGCCGGTTGTGCCGGCCTCGCTTTATGGTGCTCTGCCGCAGCGCTGGCCGACGGTATGGTGCCGGACACCTCGGTGGTCATCGTGCACGAGGCGGACGGCGAAGCGGCCGTGTCCGTGACCAATACCGACAGCAAACTGGCCCTGTTGCACGTGACCCTCGAAGACATCCCCGAAGACCAGGCCACCTTGCTGTTCGTCACTCCGCCGCTGTCGCGGGTGGAGCCCGGCAAGCGTCAGCTGGTGCGGTTCATCCTGCAAGCGGACGAGCCGTTGCAGACCCAACGGCTCAAACGGGTGGTGTTCGAAGGCATGCCCCAGCAACGTATCGGCACCGAGGCCGCGCGCGCCCAAGTGGGCGTCACGGTGCGCCAGAACCTGCCGGTGATCCTGCATCCCAAGGGGCTGGCACCCAACCGTGAGCCGTGGCTGGGCCTGACCTGGCACCTGGACGGCGACCGGCTCAGCGTGCGCAACCCCACACCGTACGTGGTGCGCCTTGCGCAGGCGGTGCGGCTGTTACCCGGCAACGGCTCGACCTTGCTACCGCGCACGTATGTGCTGCCGGGAGAAACCCTGACGGTCGCGGCCCAAGGTACGGGGGCGACGTCAGTGCGCCTGCAGCCGGCCACGGTGTATGGCTTTGCTGTCGCGCCCTACGAGGCGCCCATCACGCCTTGATCCCACCGCGTCGACCTGCGGCGACGCCTCTATAAAACGAAGTGACCTCCTGCGAAGGTCACCGGGAAGACCACCTGGCGCGTCCGAAACCCTCGCCTCGGGCTTCCATCAAACGAGTGTAATTGTGTGAACACAGTCATGAATTACCGTGACGGCGAAGCCCTGTCCGGCGTTATGCCGCGCCCGTCACTCGTGCAACTGGGCGGCATCGCATGGGCGCTCAGCCATCTGCTGCTGGCCGAACAGGCCTGGGCAGACGACGCGCCGTCAACCGGTTCGTTCGACCACCAGACCCTGCACCAGCGTGGCATCGACCCGCAACTGGCCAGCCTGCTGCTGGACACGCCGCGCTTTACCCGCGGCCGCCACGCCGTCAACCTGGAGGTCAACGGCCAACGGCGCGGTCGGGTCGACATCAGCTTCGATGACCACGGCGCATTGTGCTTTGACGCCGCCTTGTTGCAAGCCGGTCAGTTGGTCGCGCCGCCACGCCGCGTTGACGCCTGCCACGCCTTTGTCGAGCACTACCCCCAGACGGTGATCGAATCCGACCCGGCCAGCCTGGCTCTGTCGCTGGTAGTGCCCACGCAGGCGTTGCGCGTTGCGCCACAGGACGTTTCCGGCTACAGCACCGGCGGTTTCGCAGCCTTGCTCAATTACGATGTGACCGGCCTGCACAACGAGTTCGGCGACAGCAGCAGCCGGTTCGGCTCGGCCAACACCGAAGTCGGCTTTAACGCCGGCGACTGGATCGTGCGCAGCCGCCAGGTACAGACCTGGCAGGACGGCGTCTCGCGCAGCAATCACCTGGACGCCTACGCCCAACGGACCTTTGCCCGCCAGCAGGCGGTATTGCAGGCCGGGCAGATCAACCTCTACAACCCGGTGCTGGCGGGAGCCCCGATCACTGGCGTGCAAGTGCTCACCGAGCAGGCGCTGCAAGACCAGGATCAGGGCGCGACGATCGATGGCATCGCCAACGGCCCGGCCCAGGTGGAGGTGCGGCAAAACGGTGCGTTGGTTCACTCCACAGTGGTCCCCGCGGGGCCGTTTTCCCTGAGCCATGTGCCGCGCCTGAACGGGCGCTCCGATGTGGAAGTGACGGTCAAGGAAGCCTCCGGCGAAGAACGGCGCTTCAGCGTGCCGGCGGCGATGCTGGGCCTGGGTCTGCCTGCACCGGGTTACGCCGTGGCCGCAGGCACGGTGCGCAACATCGGCGACAGCAATGGCGCCGAACCCTGGGTGGTCAGCGCCGGGTGGACGGCTGCAGTTCACCCACTGATCACCCTGGGCAGCGGCCTGCTGGCGGCCGAAGACTATCGCTCGGCCGGGGCCAACCTGGGTGTGCTGCCCTGGCAGAACAGCCAGTTGCAAGGGGCTGTGGTGGTCGCCGAGGCAACTCGCCAGGCGCAAGCGCGCGGCGTGCAGGTGGACCTCTCGTGGTCTCAGCAAGTGGGTGAACGCTGGGCCATCAGCGCCGCCAATGCCTGGCGCAGCGAGGGCTATCGCGACCTCACCGAATCGACCTACGCCGCCCATACCCGCGAGCAGCAGCGCTCACGCTACCGCGACCAGCAAAGCGCCACGGTCTCCTGGGCGCATCCATGGCTGGGAGCATTCAGCCTCGGCGTGTCGCGCGCCGCCTCGTTTGCCGGCGACAGCAGCAGCCGGGCACTGGCGTCGTGGGGCACGCAAGTGGGCGGCGTATCGCTGTCCGCCACCGCCGAATGGCAGATGGGCGGCCGCCGTTACAACGATGACAGCCTGTACCTGAACCTCAGCCTGCCCCTGGGCGAGAACCGTCGAGGCCGCACCTGGGTGCGTAACTCCGGGGACGAGCACCGCATCGGTATCGGCGTCAACGAACCGCTCAACGACCAACTGGCCTATCGGGTGGGCGTTGAACATGACAGCCGCGACCGTGAGGTCGAGTCATCCCTCGGGGTTTCCGCCCTGCCGTTCTACAGCCAGCTGGACTTCAACTACAGCCGCTCCAGCGACGCGCGTTCCAGCTACCAGGGCGGCGCGCGCGGCGGTGTGGTGGTGCATGGCGACGGCGTGACCTTGTCGCCCTACCCGGTGCGCGACACGTTTGCGCTGCTGTCGGTGGGCCAGATGTCCGGCGTCAAAGTCAGTACGCCAAGCGGCCCGGTGTGGACCGACTGGCAAGGCCAGGCCGTGGTGCCGCAGATCAGCGCCTATGGCCGTAGCCCGGTGGAAGTGCAGACGCGCTCGTTGCCGCGCAATGCCGACATCAGCAATGGCCTGGCCGTGGTGTCGGCAGGGCGCGGCGCCGTCGACCGGCTTGAGTTCGGCGTCGCCCTCACACGTCGGGCCTTGCTGACCCTTGACCGGCCGGTGCCGCGTGGCGCGACGGTCACCACCGACGGCGGCGAGTTCGTCACGCTGGTGCAAGAGGGCAACCAAGTATTCCTGCCCAATGTGCTCGACCCTCGCCCGCTATGGATCAAGGGCCCTGGGCAGCCGCGTTGCGCCCTGCGTTTTGAGCTGCCGCAAAAGGCCGACCCCGACGTGTATTTCGAAACCGCCACCGCCCGCTGCCTGACTCTGTGAGGACTCTCGTGAAACGTCATTACTGCCTCGCCGCCCTGCTACTGACGGGCACCGCCCAGGCCCAGAACGATTGCCGACTGGACGTGAGTGAGTCGCTGCTGGATTTTGGCTCGATTCGTCGCACCATTGACCCGGCACACGGCCCTGAACGACTGCTGGGTGAACGGCGCCTGAGCATGACCCTGGACTGCCCGCAGACCAGCGACCTGAGCGTGTTCTACCGCGGCCTGGCCGCCAGCGCCGAGCGTTTGCGCTTCACCCAGGGCGGCAGCTACCGCGTGCACGTACACGGTGGCCTGCTGGACGGCCGCGCTGTAGCGCTGGGTTTGCTGGCGGCCAGCGGCCAGCCGCCGATTGCCAGCGCCCAGTCCCTGGACTGGCGCCCCGAGCATGGCATCGTACCGATGCTCAACGGCCTGCCCGCGCATGGCCGCAGTTTCTCCCTGCAACTGGCAGTCAGTGCCTATGCCGAGGAGCGCGCGACGCCTGTGCGCGATGCCGTCACCTGGGACACCACCGGGCGGATCGAGGCTACCGGCTCCGGGCGCTCGCGGGCGCTGCGCCTGCAAGCGCACTTTGCGCTGGCGGCCTGCACGCCCGGGCTGTCCAACGGGGGGACGGTGAGCTTTGGCAAGCTGTCGATCAACGACTTGAGCCACGATCAGGACACACGCCTGCCGGCCCGGCCGCTGACGCTCACGGTGGCCTGTGACGGGCCGACCCCGTTTGCCCTGGTCATGAAGGACAACCGCGACGGCTCCGCCACCGGCGGCCTGGATGAAACCGCCTATGGCTTGGGCGTGGATACACGCGGGCAGAAAATCGGGCGCTACTACCTGACGGTCGACCCTGCCCAGGTCAGCGCCGACAACTTCTCCCAGGTGTATCGCACCGACTCCACCACGGGCGGCTCGGCCTGGAGCATTGCCAACAGCAGTCCCATCGACGTTGGCGCGCGCAGCCTTCTGGGGTTTACCGCGGCGGCCGGCAGCACCCAGGGCCCCGAGGCCCTGCAAAACCTGAGCGCTTTACTGAGCCTGCAGGCATTTATTGCACCACTCGACAGCCTGGACCTGAGCACTGAGGTTCGGCTCGACGGTTCGGCCACGCTCGAAATCACCTACCTGTAAGCGCTCCCGGAGCCCTCATGATCCTTCGATATCTGATTCTCGCGCCCTTTATCTTCTTCAACCCGCTGAGCCTCGCCGCTTCCAGCGTAGAGCTGAGGGTCGATGGGCTGATTACGCCGATGGCCTGCACGCCAACCCTGTCAGCCGCAGGGTTGGTCGACTTCGGCAAAATCTCCCAGCAAGACCTTAACCTTACAACCGGCACACGGCTGCCACTCAAGTCCCTGAACCTGACCGTCACGTGCAACGGCGCCGCCCGCTACGCCTTGCGCATGCGCGACAACCGCGACGGCACGGCGCACGTCAACAGCGAGATTTACTACGGGTTAGGCCTGGACGGCAGCGGCAACAAGGTCGGTGTGTACTCGGTCAAGTTCGACCCCAAGCAGACCGTGGCCGATGCCGTGCCGCACATCTACGGCACCGAGTCCACCACCGGCGGCGTGGCCTGGCGCACCTCAAACCGCAATCCAATCGACATCGGCGCCAAAAGCCTGCTGGGTTTTACCGATCTGGAAGGCAGCACCGCGGGCCCCTCCGGCATCCAGACCCTGAACAGCACACTGACCCTGGAAGCAGTGATCAACGCCAAGCAGAACCTGGACTTGAGCACCGACATTCCCATGGATGGCTCCGCCACCCTGGAAGTGACTTATCTGTAACACCACCTTTTCCAACCCTAGGAGTACCCGCTAAATGAACAAGCTTTTCCCTGTCTTGACCACTGCGCTATTACTGGCCACTTCCACAGGCGCTTCGGCGGCATCCACTGCCGAGCTGACCGTCAAGGGCCTGATCACGCCCAGCGCGTGCACGCCGAGCCTGTCCAATGGTGGGGTGATCGACCACGGCAAGATTTCCGCCAAGGACCTGAACCCGGCCAAATACACCATCATCGGCAACCATACGCTGAGCCTGACCGTCACCTGTGAGGCCGCAACGGCGTTCGCCCTGTATGGCGTGGATAACCGCGTCGGCTCAACCGACAACCCCAGCGACTACGGCCTGGGCTTGATCAATGGCGATCAGAAGCTTGGGCATTACGTTTTGATGCTGAGTAACCCGCTCGCCGACAATGTGCCGGTGCAGACCATTGGCTCCACTGACCAGGGAAGTTCGTGGAACAAGGAAAGGTTTCTCGATCCGGGCCTGTACATGTCCATCGCCGCCATGAACGACGCCAGCCAACCGCTGCCGACCAAAGACCTGGTCGCCGACCTGGAGGTGCAAACCCTCATCAACCGCACCGACGGGATGGACCTGAGTAACGAAGTGCTCATCGACGGTTCGGCCACCCTGGAAATGCGGTACCTGTAACGCCTGAAAAGCGCAGGGCTTGGGGTGGCGCCCAAGCTTGCCTGGCACGGGAGCAGGTTTACTGCTCCTCACTTGCCATCTTGCTATACCTTCTCGCTGCGCACGCCCACGTACACCGCACGGCCCGCGCCCAACCCGGCGACGATGGCGCCCACGCCGATCACGGCAAAGATCCAGCCTACGGCTGTCCAGCCGCCCGTCCAGTCATGCACCAGCCCGACCGCGAACGGCCCGAGGGATGCCAGGGTGTAGCCAAATCCCTGGGCCATGCTCGACAGGTTGGCCGCGACATGTGAGTCGCGCGAGCGCAGCACGATCAAGGTCAACGCCAGGCTGAAAGTGCCTCCCTGGCCGAGGCCCAACAGGATCGCCCAGCCCCACAGGCCATCAAGGGGCGCGTACAGGCAGCCGAACAAGCCGCCGAGGGTCAACAGCATCACCATCACAATCGCCAGCCGCTGGTCCTTGCCGCGCGTGGCCAGCCAAGGTGCGGCGAGGGAACTGGCCAACTGCACGATGACCGAGCCGGACAGCACCAGGCCCGCCTGGGTCGCGCTAAGGCCGCGGCCGATCAGAATCGATGGCAACCAACCGAACACGATATAGGCCAGCGACGATTGCAGGCCCATGTACACCGTTACCTGCCAGGCCAGCGGATCACGCAGCAGCCCCTTCACGCGATACGCAACTTGATGGGCACCATGTTTTTGCCCGACCTGTGGCAACCAGAACGCCGCCGCCACCAGCGCTGGCAGAATCCAGAAGCCCAGGCCGATGCTCCAGCTGTCACCGAAATGCTTGCTCAGCGGCACCGTCGATCCGGCAGCCAATGCGGCGCCCAGGCACAGCGCCATGGTGTACACGCCGGTCATGGTGCCGGCCTGTTTGGCGAAATCACGCTTGACGATGCCCGGCAGCAGCACGCCGATGATGCCGATACTTGCACCGGCAATCAGGCTACCGGCGAACAGCCCGACCTCGCCGAAGGCACTGCGCAAAATGATCCCGGCAGCCAACGTCAACAGAATCCCAAGCACCACGCGCTCAGCACCGAAGCGCCGCGCCAGGATCGGCGCCATCGGTGCGAACAGGCCCAGGCACAGCACCGGCAAGGTGGTCAGCAAACCCGCCTTGGCTGCCGACAACCCCAGGCTCTGGGAGACTTCAGCCAGCAGCGGCGACATGCTCGACAATGCCGGGCGCAGGTTCAGTGCCACCAGAATCAGGCCCAGCAGTAACAGCCACGGCCGCGCGACGACCGGCGGGGTGTGCTGCACCACGTCATCATCGGCTTCGGCGTCGATTAATAATTCTTCGAGTTCAGTCGGGCGTTTGGTTTCAAGGTTCATTGATCAACTGCCGGCAGAGGGATTTGGCGCGTTCCGGATCTTGCTGTTCCACGGCGTCGAGCAAGGCGATATGCAGGTCAAACACGGCCTGACGACGCGGTGAGATGTTCAGGGTCTGGCGTAACTGGGCGGCGACGATGGCAGAGAAGTACTGGTACAGCTCGCTCAATGCCGGGTTGTGCGCCGCGTCCACCAAGTGTTTGTGGAACACCAGGTCGGCGCTGATATAAGCCTCCAGGTCGCCGTGGTACAGCTCGGCGCTGGCCTTGAGGGCGTCGCGCAACACACTCAGATCGGTCTCGGTACGGCGCAACGCCGCGAGCCCGATGGCCTCCACTTCGAGAATCTGCCGGGTCTCCTGCGCCTGCTCCAGGGTGCAATGGGACAACGCCCGCATTGCGCCCAGCGGGTCGGTCATCGAGCGCAAATAACTGCCGTCGCCCTGGCGAATTTCGATCAAGCCGCAAAACGCCAATACACGCATGGCCTCGCGCACGGTATTGCGGCTGATGCCCAGCTCGGCGGACAGCTCAGGCTCGGTGGGCAGGCGCTCGCCGATGGCCCATTTGCCTTCAGTGATGCGTCGACGCAGTTGCTCCAGGGCTTGGTCAACCAGGGAACGTTTGATCAGAGGGGCGATGTCTGTCATGGATTTTGCGCTTTCGTCCAATCATAGGATGAATTTTCCTACAGCCTATTCAGACTTGCCTACAAAGGCAACGCACTAGGGTTCGTAAGCGGCAAAAAGAACTGAATTTTCGATTAGTAAAATTACCCATATAGGGTAATTATTGGACTCAGGTGTCTTATGGAAAAGTACACACCTCATTACGATCTGGCGGTGATAAAGGCGGATGTGAGGCGGCTTGGTGCCAAGGCTTTCACACGGGCGGCAAAGAGAACCGCAGAGGCTCTCGACCTTGATCTCACTGAGATGCAAGCGATCGTTTTCAAACTGCACAACAGGATGTTGTACAAATCGATGACCACCTATGCCGATCACCGCGTCTGGCATGACGTCTACCACATCCATTCACATGGTCTGGAGATTTACATCAAGGTCACTTACTGCTCCGGCAGTAACCCACCGGTGATCTCCTTCAAAGGGATGAACCCATGAACACCCAACATTGCTATATCTGTGGCGCCCCCGACGCCATGACACGCTTTGAAGGCCGCAGCGAAACCCTGTGCGTAAAAGGTATGGAGCGGCGCATTGATGATCTCTCGGGCTGGGAATGCCAGGTGTGCGAAGACGGCATGTATGACCCCGATAGTTGCGAACGCCATGCCAAGGCCGGTGATGATCTGCTCCACGCCGCCCGGCGCATGATGGGCGCCGAATTGAAGCGTATCCGCCGCAAGCTGCACCTCACGCAAAAACAAACCGTAGCCGTGCTTTCCGGTGGCGGGCACAACGCACTCTCACGCTACGAACGCGGCGAAATTACGCCGCCAAAACCGTTGATGGTGCTGATGCGCCTGCTGGATCGTTACCCCCACTTGCTCACCGACGCCACCGAACTGGCCGAAGGCGCAGACCTGCGCAACGCCTTCACTTACAGCCTCAACAACGAAACGCGGGAAGCCCTCAAGGCCTCCTAGACAGGCAAAAATAAACCCGGCACCAGGCCGGGTTTATCGTTTCAAGCATCGATCAATGCAGAATCTGGCTCAAGAACAACTTGGTCCGATCATTCTGCGGGTTGTCGAAGAAGTCATTCGGCGCCGCCTGTTCGACGATCTCGCCCTTGTCCATGAAGATCACGCGATTGGCCACGGTGCGCGCAAAACCCATTTCGTGGGTCACGCACAACATGGTCATGCCGTCTTCGGCCAGGCCGATCATGGTGTCCAGTACCTCTTTCACCATTTCCGGATCGAGTGCCGAGGTCGGCTCATCGAACAGCATGATTTTCGGCTTCATGCACAGCGCACGGGCAATCGCCACGCGCTGTTGCTGGCCGCCGGACAGTTGCCCCGGAAACTTGTGGGCCTGCTCCGGAATGCGCACGCGCTCCAGGTAGTGCATGGCAATTTCTTCAGCCTTGCGCTTGGGCATCTTGCGCACCCACATCGGCGCCAGCGTGCAGTTCTGCAGGATGGTCAGGTGCGGGAACAGGTTGAAGTGCTGGAACACCATGCCGACTTCGCGGCGGATCGCTTCGATCTGCTTGAGGTCGTTGGTCAGCTCCACGCCATCGACCACGATGCGGCCTTGCTGATGCTCTTCCAGACGGTTGAGGCAGCGGATGGTGGTGGACTTGCCCGAACCCGACGGGCCGCACAGCACGATACGCTCGCCCTGCTTGACGTTGAGGTTGATGTCTTTCAACACATGGAACTGGCCGTACCATTTGTTGACGCCCTGCATCTGGATAATGCCTTCAGGGCTCACAGGCTGTTTGATCGCTTCGCTCATAACAACAACTCCTAACGCTTGTGGCCTGTGTCGAGCTTGTGTTCCAAATGAATGGAATAGCGCGACATACCAAAACAGAAAATCCAGAACACCAGGGCGGCGAACACGTAGCCTTCAGTAGCCATGCCCAACCATTTCGGGTCGGCGGCGGCTTGCTTGACGCTGTTGAGCAGGTCGAACAAGCCGATGATGATCACAAGGCTGGTGTCCTTGAACAGCGCAATAAACGTGTTGACGATACCGGGAATCACCAGCTTCAAGGCCTGCGGCAAAATCACCAGGCCCATGCTGCGCCAGTAACCCAGGCCCATCGCCGCAGCGGCTTCGTACTGCCCCTTGGGAATCGCCTGCAAACCACCCCGCACCACTTCCGCCACGTAGGCCGACTGGAACAGGATCACGCCGATCAGCGCTCGCAGCAGTTTGTCGATGCCCATGCCTTCGGGCAGGAACAGCGGCAGCATCACCGAGGACATGAACAGCACGGTGATCAACGGCACGCCGCGCCAGAACTCGATGAAGGTCACGCAGACCACTCGAATCGCCGGCATGTTCGAACGCCGCCCCAAAGCCAGCACAATGCCCAGCGGCAAGGCGCCGGCAATACCGACCGTGGCGATGACCAGGGTCAGCATCAGGCCGCCCCACTGGCTGGTGGCTACGTTGGTCAGGCCGAAGACGCCGCCGTGCAGCAGGAAGTACGCAATGATCGGGTACAGCACCAGAAAGCTCAGGCCGTAGACCGCCTTGCGTTGAAAACGCGAGATGAACAACGGCGCCACGCCTACGATGGCCAGCCACACGGTCAGGTCCACGCGCCAGCGCAGGTCGCCGGGGTAGTAGCCGTACATGAACTGCCCGAAGCGCTGTTGGATAAACACCCAGCAGGCGCCCTCTTTGGTGCAGTCGGCGCGCGTGGTCCCGACCCAGTTCGCGTCAAGAATGGCCCAGTGCAGGATCGGCGGCACGATCAGGTAGATCAGGTAAAACGCCAACAAGGTCAGCAAGGTGTTCAGCCAGCTGGAAAACAGGTTGGCGCGCATCCATGCCATCGGCCCGAAGACTTTGTTCGGCGGCGGCATATCAGGTTTGAAAGTATGCGAAGTCATGTGCGTTTCCTCACCGCTCGATCAGCGCAATGCGCTTGTTGTACCAGTTCATCAGCAGGGAAATGCTGATGCTGATCGCCAGGTACACGCTCATGGTGATGGCAATAACCTCGATGGCCTGGCCGGTCTGGTTGAGCACCGTACCGGCAAACAGCGACACCATTTCCGGGTAGCCGATACCGGCGGCCAACGACGAGTTCTTCGCCAGGTTCAGGTATTGGCTGGTCAGCGGCGGAATGATCACCCGCAGGGCTTGCGGGATGATGACCTTGCGCAGCGTCGGCCCAGGGCGCAGGCCCAGGGAGCGCGCGGCTTCGGTCTGGCCGTGGCTGACGGACTTGATGCCCGAACGCACGATCTCGGCAATAAACGCGGCCGTGTAGACGGTAAGCGCCAGGGTCAATGCCAGCAGTTCGGGGATCAGTACCCAGCCGCCCACGAAGTTGAAGCCTTGCAGCTTGGGCATTTCCCAGTGCAGTGGCGCGCCGAAGATCAGGGCGCACAGCGTCGGGATCAGAATGAACAACGCCAGACCCGCCCAGAACTTATGGAAGGGAACGCCGGTGGCTTCAAAGCGCTTGTTGGCCCAGCGAGCCATCAGCACGATAGCCACAATGGCGACGACGACACTGACCACAAACGGCCAGAAACCGTCGGCGGCAATCGCTGCCGGCATGTTCAGGCCACGGCTGCTGACAAAGAACGTGTCACCAAAGTTATGGCTGTTGCGCGGCCCCGGCATGGTCAGGAACACCGCGAAGTACCAGAACAGGATCTGCAGCAGCGGTGGGATGTTGCGGAATACTTCCACATACACCGTCGCCAGTTTGTTGATCATCCAGTTGGGCGACAAACGCGCCACGCCGATGATAAAGCCGAGCAGGGTCGCCAGGACCACACCGATCACGGTCACCAGCAAGGTGTTGAGCAGGCCGATCACAAAGACGCGGGCATAGCTGTCCGATTCGGTGTAGTCGATCAAGTGCTGAGCGATGCCGAAGCCGGCACTGCGCTCAAGAAAGTCGAACCCCGAGGTAATGCCCCGGTGTTGAAGGTTGGTCTGCGTATTGTTGAAGAGGTACCAGCCCAGCGCGACGACCGCCACAATCGTGATGATCTGGAAGAGCCACGCACGCACTTTAGGGTCGCTGAAGCTGAGCTTCTGCTTGGGTGCGCCGATTTGATTTTGCATGAAGTGCCCCGCAAATAATGGAACAGAACATCACCCGGTGGTTGGCCCACCGGGTGATAGAACCATCAACGATCAGCGCACAGGGGGTGCGTATTGAATGCCACCGTTGGTCCACAGTGCGTTCAAGCCACGGTCGATTTCCAGTGGTGTGCTTTTGCCGAGGTTTTTCTCGAACACTTCACCGTAGTTACCGACCTGCTTGACGATCTGTACAACCCAATCTTTCTTCACTTTCAGGTCTTTGCCGTATTCGCCGTCAGCACCCAGCAGACGGGCAACGTCCGGATTCTTGGTGGACTTGGCTTCAGCTTCGACGTTTTTCGAGGTGATACCGGCTTCTTCAGCGTTGAGCATGGCGTAGCCAACCCAGCGCACGATGGCCAGCCACTCGTCGTCGCCGTTACGCACGACCGGACCCAGTGGTTCTTTGGAAATGGTTTCCGGCAGCACCACGTAGTCTTTCGGCGAGGCCAGCTTGCTGCGCTGTGCGTAGAGCTGGGACTTGTCGGAGGTCAGCACGTCGCAACGACCGGATTCCAGCGACTTGGCGCTTTCATCGGAAGTGTCGAAGGTGATCGGGGTGTATTTGAGGTTGTTGGCGCGGAAGTAGTCGGACACGTTCAGCTCAGTGGTGGTACCGGCCTGGATGCAGATGGTTGCACCGTCCAGTTCCTTGGCACTTTTCACGCCGAGCTTGTTGTTAACCAGGAAGCCAACACCGTCGTAGTAGGTGATGAAGCCCGGGAATTTCAGGCCCATGCCGGCATCGCGAGAGCTGGTCATGGTGGTGTTGCGCGACAGGATGTCGACTTCGCCGGATTGAAGCGCGGTGAAACGCTCCTTGGCGTTCAACTGGCTGAATTTGACCTTGGTCGCATCACCGAAAACGGCAGCTGCCACAGCGCGGCACACGTCAGCGTCGATCCCCAGGATCTTGCCGCTGGCATCCGGCACCGAGAAACCCGGCAGGCCGTCACTCACGCCACATTGCACGAAGCCTTTCTTCTGCACAGCGTCCAGGGTTGCGCCGGCTTGGGCGAAACCACTGACACCCAATACGGCGGCCGCGCACACGATGGCCAGGGTGGATTTCAATACCTTCATTCAAACCTCCAGTTTTGCTCTTGTTGTGTCGGAGCTCGAACCTCAGCGCACCCTTATGAGGCGATATCGACCCGTGTTGGCTTTTTTTAGGGTCAAGCGGCATGAAGTTGTCGCAGTAATTCCAGTTGCTATCCCACAAGCGGCAGTCACTGATAGTGTTACCGTCGTGAGTTAGTCCTGACATCGACCTACACGTAGCAAGGCCCGTACCAGAGTGATGGCTGAGTCGTTTCAGCCCATGGTCAATAGGAAAAGATTCAACCTTGCGACATTCTCTTAACAGATCAACCCATCACGCACCGTTCCGACGCACCCAATCGGAGCGCACGCACATTAATGGAGCAGACATGACCGAACCCTTGATTCTTCAGCCCGCCAAGCCCGCAGACGCCTGCGTAATCTGGTTGCATGGCCTGGGTGCCGATCGCTACGACTTCCTGCCGGTGGCCGAGGCGCTGCAGGAAACATTGTTGACCACGCGCTTTGTGTTGCCTCAGGCACCGACGCGTGCGGTGACCATCAATGGCGGCTACGAGATGCCCAGCTGGTACGACATCAAGGCCATGAGCCCGGCCCGTTCGATCAGCCTGCAAGAGCTGGAAGCATCCACCACCATGGTCACGGACCTGATCGAGGAGCAGAAGAGAACCGGAATAGACGCCTCGCGTATTTTCCTCGCCGGTTTTTCCCAGGGTGGCGCCGTGGTATTCCACACCGCCTTCCTTAGATGGCAGGGCCCGCTGGGCGGCGTCATTGCCCTCTCCACCTACGCCCCCACCTTCGGCGATGAGCTGCAATTGTCCGCCAGCCAACAACGCATTCCCGCGCTGTGCCTGCACGGCCAGTACGATGATGTGGTGCAGAACGCTATGGGCCGTAGCGCCTATGAGCATTTGAAGAGCCGTGGTGTCACCGTGACATGGCAGGAATACCCAATGGGGCACGAAGTGTTACCCCAGGAGATACACGACATCGGAACCTGGCTGACCGCTCGCCTGGGCTGAAAACCGCACATTATGTAGCCGTGTGACCAACGCACTACGCCGCGCCCGATTCTTGCATTACACTGGCCGGCGTACATTCCTTAACCAATTAATGAGATGACCGTGCTCAAAGCACTTAAGAAGATGTTCGGAAAAAGCGAGGCTGAGCCGCTCGCGCCTGTTCCCAGTGCTCCTGTCCCCTCATCCGGCAGCCGCAATGACGGTAAACAGCCAGACCGGACCGCACCTGTTGCCTCACCGAAGAAGCCCCCGGTGATCGCGCCTGAACCGGCAAAATCCGCCGAGGCCGAGCCTGCACCTGCGCCCAAGGCACCCCGCCGCGAACGCGCGCCCAAAACGCCCGTGATCCCGTGGAAACTTGAAGACTTCGTCGTCGAGCCGCAGGAAGGCAAAACCCGCTTCCACGATTTCAAACTGGCTCCGGAACTGATGCACGCCATCCAGGACCTGGGTTTCCCGTACTGCACGCCGATCCAGGCCCAAGTGCTGGGTTTCACCCTCGCCGGCAAAGACGCCATCGGCCGCGCGCAGACCGGCACCGGCAAGACCGCCGCGTTCCTGATCTCGATCATCACCCAGCTGCTGCAGACGCCGCCGCCCAAAGAGCGCTACATGGGTGAACCGCGCGCACTCATCATCGCGCCGACCCGCGAGCTGGTGGTACAGATCGCCAAGGACGCCGCCGACCTGACCAAGTACACCGGCCTCAACGTCATGACGTTCGTGGGCGGCATGGACTTCGACAAGCAGCTCAAGCACCTCGAAGCCCGCCATTGCGACATCCTGGTTGCCACCCCGGGCCGCCTGCTCGACTTCAACCAGCGTGGCGATGTGCACCTGGACATGGTCGAAGTGATGGTGCTGGACGAAGCCGACCGCATGCTCGACATGGGCTTCATCCCGCAAGTGCGTCAGATCATTCGTCAGACCCCGCCGAAAAACGAGCGCCAGACGCTGCTGTTCTCCGCGACCTTCACCGAAGACGTGATGAACCTCGCCAAGCAGTGGACCACCGATCCGTCCATCGTCGAGATCGAGGCGCTGAACGTTGCCAGCGAAAACGTCGAACAGCACATCTACGCCGTGGCCGGCGCCGACAAGTACAAACTGCTTTACAACCTGATCAATGACAACGGTTGGGAGCGCGTGATGGTGTTTGCCAACCGCAAGGACGAAGTGCGCCGCATCGAAGAACGCCTGGTACGCGATGGCGTCAACGCCGCGCAACTGTCGGGCGACGTGCCGCAGCACAAGCGCATCAAGACCCTGGAAGGCTTTCGCGAAGGCAAGATTCGCGTGCTGGTGGCCACCGACGTGGCCGGGCGCGGGATTCACATCGACGGCATCAGCCATGTGATCAACTTCACCCTGCCGGAAGTGCCGGACGACTACGTGCACCGTATCGGCCGTACCGGGCGTGCCGGCGCTGCGGGTGTGTCGATCAGTTTTGCGGGCGAGGATGACTCGTATCAGCTGCCTTCGATCGAGACGTTGCTGGGCCGCAAGATCAGCTGCGAGACGCCGCCGACGCATTTGCTGCGCGCTGTAGAACGCAAACGCCCATAAGCCGAATGCGATAAAAAATGTGGGAGCGGGCAATGTGGGAGCTGGCTTGCCTGCGATGCAGACACCTCGGTGAGTCAGTCACACCGCGGTGATGCTTTCGCAGGCAAGCCAGCTCCCACACAAGCCCGCTCCCACATTCAGATCTCCCTACACCTTTATGTCACGTGTTTACTTCCAGCGATCCGCCGCCGCGTGATCGCTGCCCCGCCCTTCCACCCAGCGCGGCCCTTCGGGCGTGTTTTCCTTCTTCCAGAACGGCGCTCGGGTCTTCAGGTAGTCCATCACAAACGCACAGGCATCAAACGCGGCCTGGCGATGCGCGCTGGCGGCTGCCACGAACACAATCGGCTCGCCCGGCTCAAGCGCGCCAATCCGGTGCAATATCTCAAGTTTGAGCAACGGCCAGCGCTGTTCGGCTTCGACCGCGATCTTGGCCAAGGCTTTTTCGGTCATGCCCGGATAGTGCTCAAGGAACATCCCCGACACCTCGCGACCGTCATTGAAGTCGCGCACATAGCCGACAAAACTCACCACCGCGCCCACGCCGACATTGGCTGCGTGCATCGCATTGACTTCCAAGCCCGGATCAAACGGCTCGGCCTGTACGCGAATGGCCATGCTCAGCCTCCGGTCACGGGCGGGAAAAACGCCACTTCGTCACCCTCGACGAGCGGCTCATCCAGCGAACACAGCTCTTCGTTACGCGCACACATCAGGCTGGACTCATTGAGCACGGCAAACGCCGGGTCATTGGCCAACGCGAGGCGCACGGCATCGACGGTGGCGAAATCGCCCTCCATCTCCAGCGAATCAAAGCCCACCACCTCGGCGTAGCGGGCAAAAAACAATACGTTGATGCTCATGCCTGGTCCGCCTTGAAATGCCCGCTTTTGCCGCCAAGCTTTTCCAGCAGGCGAATACTTTCGATGGTCATGCCGCGGTCCACTGCCTTGCACATGTCGTAGATCGTCAGCGCCGCGACGCTGGCGGCGGTCAGCGCCTCCATCTCTACGCCGGTCTGGCCGCTGAGCTTGCAGCGCGCAAGGATATGCACGGCGTCCACGCCGTCGGCGCGCAGCTCAACCTTTACACCGGTCAGCATCAGCGGGTGGCACAGCGGAATCAGATCACTGGTTTTTTTCGCCGCCTGGATCCCGGCAATACGGGCCACGGCAAACACGTCGCCCTTGGGGTGGGCGCCGTCGACAATCATTTTCAGGGTGTCGGGCAGCATGCGCACCCGCGCTTCGGCCACGGCCTCGCGGAACGTCACGGCTTTGTCGGTGACGTCGACCATATGGGCGCGACCTTGGGAATCGAGATGAGTCAGCACAGGGATACTCCTGATCAGGAGCGGCAATTGTAAACCCGTGAGTCAAATTTGCGCAGGGCTGTTTATCCCATGAATAAAGGGGCGCAGTGCGCCCCTCTATGCATGACAACACCAGGTTAGAAGCGGAAGGTGAATCCGGCATTGATCCCGTTGTTGTTACCGCGGTTGGACAGCAAACCGCTGTAGTTCAAGGACACCAGCGTGTCCTTGGTCAAGGCCACTTCCGCGCTGGCCTTGATCACCGCGCCATCACGCGCCACGGGCACGCTGTTGACGGCGAAGGCGGCGTCGCTGCCGGCAAACTTCAGCGAGGCGTCACGATCGGTATCGCCAAACTGATGCTCCCAACCCAGCTCGCCGCGCAAGGTGACGGCCGAGGTCGAGCTGACCGACAGTTGGGTATGCGCGCGCAGGCCCAGGGTGGACAGCGTGGCGTCCTGGCTTTGCTTGCTGGCATGCAAAGCGGCGGCGCCGCCCTTCTCCTTGAACGAATCACTCTGGTCGTTCAGGTACGTCAGGTTGGCGAAGGGTTCGAACAGGTTCCATTGGGTGTAGCCGATCTCGGCAAACACCTGGTCGGTCCGCGCGTTGTAGTCGGCCTTGTCGTAGTCCGACTGGTTGGCGTAAGCCACGCGGCGCGAAGTGTCCAGACGATGCCAGGTGGTGGCGCCGCCCAAGCGCAACGCTATCGCGTCGAAGCGTTTGCCGCCGTACACCGACAGGTGATAGTTGTCGCTGTCCGCCGAAGCCGACTCGCCATTGAGGTGGCTCTGGGTGTAGCCGGTAGCAGCGCCCACACGCCAGCCGTCGCCGACCTCGGTGTCCAGCCCAAGCAGCACGCCGCTGGTGGACGAAGAGTAGCCACTGGCATTGTTGTCGCCGCTGACGTTATTGCGACCGCCCAGCAGTTGCACCCAGCCGCCGTTGTCGCGGGCGTCGATATGCGCGCTGGAGTCGAGTGACTGAGCCTGTTGCAGACGGCCGTTGACCGCCTCACGAAGGTAGCGGCTGTCAGCCATGCGCGCTGCCGCCACATCCGAGTGCAGTTGCCCCGACAGTTGCTTGAACGCGGCCTGCGCCTGGGCGGCCGAGTCTGAAGCGAGCAGGCTTTCATACACTGGGCTACCCGCCCCCAATGCCTCGGCCGCCGTCGCCACGGCGCGCTCGTTACGGGTTTGCGCAACGCTGGCAAAGGTCGTCTGGTTGCGTTCTACGGCCAGGGTCAGCGCGTTAGGCTGGTAATTCAGCTGAGTCCCGATGAACAGATAATTAGGCGAGATCGCCGCAAACTGTCCGTTGATACCCTGGGTGGCGGTGAGGATGTTGAACGGCTGGCCCAACAGGCTACGCGCCTCGGTGGCGGACAACAGGTTAGGGCTGTTCTCCAAAGACACGGTCACCACACCGCCATTGAGGGTGGCGACGCCGCTGCTCTGGATCTGGTCGCTTCGCCCGTTGGGGCCGACTTCGACCGCATACACCGAGCCCGGGTTGAAGGTTACGTCGCCCGTGTGCAGCGTGCCAATCGAGTGACCCGGTGCCACACGGCCACCGCTGTTGACGGTCAAGGCACCCACCGTGCCGTTGCCGGCCAGTGTGCCGCCCAGCGTGGTCATCACGCCGTTATCGGCGTTGACTGTGCCCACGGCGCTACCATCCACCGTCACGGCCGAGGTCAACGCGCCGTCCACCGACAGCTTGCCGCCGCGCACCCAAGTGCTGCCGGAGTAGGTGTTCTGGCCTTCCAGCACCAGTTCGCCGTCGCCGGACTTGGCCAGACTGCCGACATAGGTATTGCCGGTGAGCAAGTCTTTGCCGCGTGCCAGCGTTGCCTGTTCGCGCGCATGGCCGATTTCGTATTCAAACTGATCATCGTCAGAGGCATTCGCCGGCAAACCGTTGAGCCAACCCTTTTGTTGCTGGGTGGCCGTCCAGGTCGCCTGCTCGGTGGCGTCTTCCACACGGCGGGCACGAATGGCTTCATCGGAAATCGGGTTGGCCCAGATATCGCGAGTACCGGTGGGCAATGCCACCGCCACCGAACCCAGGAACTGCCCCGGCCCTTGCATGGCCTTTTGCAGGTTGGGCAAGCCCCAACCGCTGACGACGCCCGGTACTTGCGGGGTGCCTGGCGCGGCATCGTGCACCGGCTGCAGATTGTCGTAGGTGCGGCCACCCGTGAGGTCACCCACCGGGGTGTCCGGGCCGTCCGGCGCTTGCAGGCTGGAGGTGGTCAGCAGCACATCCCGGGCCTGGCTGGCGGTCATGTAGGGAAAGCGCTGAATCACCAACGCCAAGGCCCCGGACACGCTCGGCGCAGCGGCCGAGGTGCCGTTGGCATTCGGGATGATTTCCCCTTCCGGCCCGGTGGACGGAATCCCCGAGACGCCCATCACGCACCACCACTTAGAGGTGCCGCAGCGGTTGTAGACCTGCGCGCTGGTCTCGTCGTAACCGGTGATCGAGAGGAATTTGCCTTCGATGTCCGGCTTGAAAAACGGCAGGTTGGCGTTGGTGTCCGGGTTGGCGCCGTGGCTGTCGTTACCTGCCGAGATGATCTGGATAAAGGTGTTTTGCCGCGCCGCGTCGGCCATGGCGTCCATCCAGGTTTTCTGCCCGGCGTGGGCCTTGTCCCAGAACGGGCGATAGGCCGCCTTCATGTCGCGCAAGTTGTCCGCCGCACTGTCGCCGACATTGCCGAAGTGGTTTTCAACGTCGTTGCGCGAGTTTTGCCCCCAGCTCTGGTTGACGATCGACACATTCTTCGCGGCCAGCGCGTTGTAGCTGGCCATGAACGCGTTGTAGTCCAGATCGTTGGAGCCCTGGAAGCGGTTGTCGTCGGTGCCGCCGGTATTGGCGACAAAAATGTTCGTGTCAAACGCGATGCCATGCATGCCGGTGCCATTGCGGCTGGCGCCGAGTACACCGGACATTTCCGTACCGTGGCCGTCGTTGATGGTCGGGTCATACTCACCGGAAATACTGAAGTGCTCGCCTTTTTGAAACTCGCCGTCCGGGGTGTCGTGGAGATAGCGCGGGTGCGTGGCGTAGTACTCGCCGGTGGACGTCACCGCCTGCACGCGATCCTGGCCCTGGGCATTCTTGCCCTGGAACTCGAAGTGCTCGGTGAGAATGCCCGAGTCCAGCACGCCCACATTCACGCCTTTGCCGGTCATGCCCAAGGCGTAGGCGTAGTACGCGTTGGTGCGGTCCAGGCCGGAGTTGACCTGGGCTTCGGGGGTTTTCCAGGTTTGCGCGTTGGCGTCCCAGTCACGGGTAGCGGCGGCCCAGGACTGGCCGGCGTTCAGTTGCGCGTTGAGGTTGCTGCTGACGCCCGGCTCTACGTAGGTGTAGGGCTTGGCAGCCGGCAGGTTGGCGAGGATGGCCTTGGAAAAATCGAGAATATTGGTGGTGTAACGTCCGCTGTTGCTGAAGAGCCGGCTGCGGTAGTAATCCAACCGCGAGGCGTAATCCAGCGGGCGCTTGGTGTCGCCGAGCATGGCGCCGATGGTCAGGTTTTCGGGTTGCAGCTCGTAGTTTTGCTTGAGGGCTGAATCAAACTTGCCGGACTGTGCGGCGAAGTCCTTGGCGGCCAGATCGACGATGTCTGCGTAAGCAAAGCGCAGGTTTTTGTAGACATCGGTGTTGGGGCCAAACGATGCCACGGCTTTCCTGAAGGCCGATTCCAACACCTGGGCGGTGTAAGGGTTGCTGTCATCTGCCCAGGCCGTTGGCCCCTGGCCCAGCCACAAGGCCAGGCCGAGTGCGATGGGCGTGAGAGGTATCGACCTGAAACCTGAGGCGCGTTTACGTTGAGACAAAGTGGAGCCATTACCTGCTACTTCCATGTTCCTTTCCCTTTGGATATGTGCGTCGTCAATGAGCGATGTATCGGGCTTTTTGTAATAGGCAGGGTAACGCAGAAAACCCACACGGGTCTTCAAAACGTCGTCGAATCAATGAGGTGGATTTCCGACGGGGGTCACGCAGTGTTCTTATGGTTTTTGCGGCGAGAAAAAATGTAACAAAATAATTACAAAGTCCACAAGCACCCACGGCGCTAAATCGCAGTCAAATATCGCACATAACAAAAACCCCGGATTTCGCGAGAAATCCGGGGTGGTTCGTGGCATTTAGCCACCAACTACGACAGGGTGATGTTTTACAGGTGGGACTCGGCGTACTCGGCCAGGATCGAACGAGGCACCCCTTGCAGCGCGATATGCACGCCGTTCGGGAAGTCCTTGAAGCGTTCCGTCAGGTAAGTCAGCCCGGAGCTGGTCGCGGACAGGTAAGGGGTGTCGATCTGTGCCAGGTTGCCCAGGCACACCACTTTGGAACCGGCGCCGGCACGGGTGATGATGGTTTTCATCTGGTGCGGCGTAAGGTTCTGGCATTCATCGATCAAAATCAGGCTTTGCTGGAAGCTGCGACCTCGGATGTAGTTGAGGGATTTGAACTGCAACGGCACTTTGCTGAGGATGTAATCGACGCTGCCATGGGTGTTTTCGTCATCCATGTGCAAGGCTTCGAGGTTGTCGGTGATCGCGCCCAGCCACGGCTCCATTTTTTCTGCTTCGGTGCCGGGCAGGAAGCCAATTTCCTGGTCCAGGCCCTGCACACTGCGGGTGGCGATGATGCGGCGATAGCGCTTGGTCACCATGGTCTGCTCGATGGCGGCAGCCAGGGCGAGGATGGTTTTCCCCGAACCTGCGGCGCCGGTCAGGTTGACCAGGTGGATATCCGGGTCGAGCAGCGCATACAGCGCCAGGCTCTGGTAGATGTCACGCGGTTTCAGGCCCCAGGCTTCCTGGTGCAACAGGGGCTCCTGATGCAGGTCGAGGATCAGCAGTTTGTCGACCTGGATTTCTTTGATCCAGCCCACAAACCCCTGTTCGTCGATGATGAATTCATTGATGTGCACGGCCGGCAGGTTATCGGTCAGCTGTACCTGGTGCCAGGTGCGGCCGTGGTCCTGACGGGTTTCTACCTTGCTGACGCGGTCCCAGAACGAGCCGGTCATGGTGTGATAACCGCGCGACAGCATCGACACGTCGTCGACGAGCTGGTCGGTACTGTAGTCCTCGGCAGCGATCCCACACGCTCGTGCCTTGAGGCGCATATTGATGTCTTTGGTCACCAGCACCAGGCGCAAGTCCTTGTCACGCGCGTGCAGGTCGATCAATTGGTTGATGATTTTATTGTCGTTCAGGTTTTCCGGCAGCAGGCTGTTGGGCTCGCTGCGCTTGTTCATCAGAATCGACAACAAGCCCTTGGGCCCGCTTTTGCCACGCTGGATCGGCACGCCGACTTCAACGTCCTCAGGCGAGGCTTCGCCCAGGGTTTTGTCGATCAGGCGAATGGCCTGGCGACATTCAGCGGCAACGCTGTGGTGGCCACTTTTGAGTTTGTCGAGCTCCTCAAGCACGATCATGGGAATGGCGACGTGGTGTTCTTCGAAGTTGAGCAGTGCGTTTGGATCGTGAATCAATACGTTGGTATCAAGCACATAAAGGATTGGCTGGTCGGAAGAAGGGTTACGTCCATGATCATCCATACTCGGTCACCTTTGTGGGAGCCAGTCGACGCAATACCACAACAGTGCTGCGCCTCGATTCGACCACCGACTGCACCGCAGTGACGTCAAGTGCAGTGCCCACATGAGGAGTCTTGGAAGACGCCACCTGTGTTGCAGGTTTCGGCGATCTGACTTCGTAATACCGCAAAAACGATGACAGGAAAAAGCACTTTGACGCTTTTTTGAAGTTTATTTTTCAGGATGACGAATAGCACTAGCCGAGTGCCAGCCACCCCGTTAAAGTCGGAAGTCCGCCTGCATCGAAATGTCGCACAAAATCACCCCGAAAATGCCTCATCCCCAACAGGGCCGGGCACTTGCGCTTTTTCAGCGAAACGCCTCCCGGCAGTCCTGCCAACCCAGCCCACTTTGCGCCGTTGCCTGCAGCAACATCGGCAATGCAACCCGTGCCTTATCCTGGGTGTCATGAAACACAATCATGCCTTTGCGCCACAGCAACATCAATGTCAGCACCCGCTGCGCGGACTCGTCAGCCTTGAGTTTGCCCGGCTCGTCCTGGGAATCGATGTCCCACAACGCCACCTGTAAACCTTGCGCCTGGAAGAAGCCCTGGCTGTCGGCGCGACGCTGGCCATAGGGCGGGCGAAACAGCGGCACGTAGTTTTCCGGCATCAGGTTCTGCGCCAGCGCGGCACTGCGGGTGATCGAGCTTTGCCAGTCGACCCAATGGCTGTGGGACCGGTACTGCCAACCCTGAGTGCCTACGCACTGGCCTTGGTACAGCGCCTGCACATCGGCGGCGGAACTGCGCTCCACGCGGGTTTGCAGGCTGCTGCCGAGGGCGAAGAAGGTGGCGTTCATCTTTTGCTTGCGCAGGTAGTCGGTGAGCCAGTCAGTATTGCCGCTGACCGGCGCAGGGCCGCCGTCGAAGGTCAGCAGGAACAGGCGGTCGTTGAGTTCATCGCCATTGCGTTCGTGGTCGCCGAAACGCAGGACTTCACTGCTGATTTGTGGGAACAGCGCGGCTTTGCGCAGCAGTTCGTCGAGGTAGCGTTCGTGGAAATTGTGACTGGGGTTGGCCCAGCCTATATAGAAGGAGTTGTCGCTGACCTGGAATTTGCCGGCTTGCTCGCGCAGGTCGTCCATGCTTTCGACCAGGTAGCAGAATGAGGCGTCTTCTTCGCAGCTTTGTTGGGCGAAGGTGTAGTTTTCCAGCAGGCGCTGCCAGAGCTGGCGGCGCAGGTCGTCGATGGCGGCCAGGTTGATGATCTTCAGGCCCAGGCGTTGTTTGAGCGCGGCTTCGTCCTGGGCTTCGCTGGCGATTAAGCTGTGGGCGAACATCAGGATTTCGGCGCGTGAGGCAACATCGAACAGCGCGGGGCTGCTGAGTTTTTCGGGCCAGGTGGTGCGGTCCAGGCTGGCTACGTCAACCGGCGCCGCCTGGGCGCCCAGGCACAGCAAACAAGCTGACAGTAAAAACGCAATTCGCACACGGGGTCTCCCTTTCCAGAGTTGTCGGGCACTATAGCCGATCGTCCGGGCTGGGTTATTGGGTTGGTGGGGATATCCGTTATTTGAGTGATGGCTGAGATGGAAGCTGAACTCAATCAAATGTGGGGGCTGGCTTGCTCGCGAAGGCGGTGGGTCAGTGACACATGAGCTGACTGAACCACCGCCTTCGCGGGCAAGCCCGCTCCCACATTTGGATCTCTGTGCATCAGTCAGAGGTGTGTAGATCTGCTGGCCGAGGTGCCGAGTGGTGGGGCACAGACCTTTTGGTTAATTTTGGCTGGGCCGGCATTCCGGGCGTTTGCCAACAGTGACCCGCTGTAAGAGCGCAACCGCCAGCCGCCGTTACCGCAGCAACGGATACACACCCACAGCAGCCCTCTATCACCATCATAGGTGGAGTCAAACCCCGCGACCCCCTAGAATCCCCCCACGATTACAGGAGCCAACTTCATGCTGATGGTGATTTCCCCCGCCAAAACCCTCGACTTCGAGTCCAAGCCGGTCACCCCGCGCTTCACCCAGCCGCAATACCTGGACCACTCCCAGGCGCTGATCGAACAACTGCGTGAACTGAGCCCTGCCCAAATCAGCGACCTGATGCACGTCTCCGACAAGATCGGCGGCCTCAACGCCGCGCGCTTCGGCAGCTGGACCCCAGCCTTCACGCCGGAAAACGCCAAGCAGGCCCTGCTGGCCTTCAAGGGCGACGTCTACACCGGCCTCAACGCCGAAACCTTCAGCGACGCCGACTTCAGCTACGCCCAGGACCACCTGCGCATGCTCTCGGGCCTGTATGGCCTGCTGCGCCCGCTGGACCTGATGATGCCGTACCGCCTCGAGATGGGCACCAAACTGGCCAACGCCCGCGGCAAGGACCTCTACGCCTTCTGGGGCACCCGCATCAGCGAGTGGCTCAACGAAGCCCTTGCCGAACAAGGCGATGACGTGCTGCTCAACCTCGCCTCTAACGAGTACTTCTCGGCGGTCAAGCGCACGGCCCTGAACGCGCGGATCATCAACACCGAGTTCAAGGACCTGAAAAACGGCCAGTACAAGATCATCAGCTTCTATGCCAAAAAAGCCCGGGGCCTGATGAGCCGCTTTGTGATCCAAGAGCGCATCAACGATCCGGCCAAGCTCAAGCAGTTCGATCTGCAGGGCTATCGCTTCAATGCAGAGCAGTCCAAGCCGGACAACCTGGTGTTCCTGCGCGATCACGCACCGGAATAAGGCCGTACCCGGTCTAAAAAACACTGAAATCCAACTGTGGGAGCGGGCTTGCTCGCGAAGGCGGTGTTTGAGTCAGAACATCTGTTACTGACAGACCGCCTTCGCGAGCAAGCCCGCTCCCACATTTTTTGTGCGCATTTGAGGCTGACGATCGTCATTAATCTGGCGCCAAAAAACATCCTGTCGCATTCCTAACGAATCTTTCACTCGACATTTCTGAATTTTTTTCGTAGTGGCACCACTTTTTTAAAACACTAGTGGCACAAAACTATCCCTTCGCGCCAACTACCTGTAACTACTGGCCCAAATAGCAAGTGCTATCAATATAGTACCAGTGCCATCTTTTCTAATATTTCAAGAAATTTCCGAAAACAGGATGAGTGGCCAGGAACTTCACCCTAAAGCACCGCTCATACCACCGGTAACGAAATTCTCTGTTGCTGTAAGAGATGACTTACATGGCGACCAACGGAAGTAGCAAAGTTGTCACATTTAACTTTGACTCAGGGGTCATATTACAAACCGATTAGTTGAGAGCGGCGATAAGGATGCATTGCCACCCACTATAAGGCCAAGGCTCAGCTTCCCTTAATGGGTCAGTGAGATAACCCAAGGCATTGATATTTAAAGGCTTAAAGCCTCTATCAAGGCTCTGCGGCACTGGCGCCAGGCCCTTCTCCCAGAAAGGCCGGCTGCATTACAGGGCAAGCACCAATAACAAGGCCACGTTTCGCACAACTTGAGTGCAATAGTTAGTCACTCGTTATTCAACATGCCTGCACGCGGCAAGTCGGCGTCTATTCGCCCAACTTTCGCGGCATCAGTGACGCTTGCAAACATGAACTCCGGCCATCTAATTGGCATGATTAATATCGTCTTCAATGACAAAGAGGTAAATGCGATGCGCATCAGCATATTTGGTTTGGGTTACGTTGGCGCAGTGTGTGCCGGTTGCCTGTCTGCCCGTGGCCACGAAGTGGTCGGCGTGGACATCTCCAAGGAAAAGATTGACCTGATCAATGCGGGCAAATCGCCAATCGTTGAACCGGGTCTGGGCGAACTGCTGAGCCAGGGTATCGAGACCGGGCGGCTGCGCGGCACGACCAATTTCGCCGAGGCCATCCGCGATACCGACTTGTCGATGATCTGCGTGGGCACGCCCAGCAAGAAAAACGGCGACCTGGAACTCAACTACATCGAATCGGTATGCCGCGAGATCGGTTTTGTCCTGCGTGACAAAACCACCCGCCACACCATCGTGGTACGCAGCACCGTATTGCCGGGCACCGTGGCCAATGTGGTGATCCCGATCCTCGAAGACTGCTCCGGCAAGAAGGCCGGCGTCGACTTCGGTGTCGCGGTCAACCCGGAATTCCTGCGTGAATCCACCGCCATCGCCGACTACGACCTGCCACCGATGACCGTCATCGGCGAGTTCGACAAAGCCTCCGGCGATGTCCTGCAGTCGCTGTACGAAGAACTCGACGCGCCGATCATCCGCAAGGACATCGCCGTTGCCGAAATGATCAAGTACACCTGCAACGTGTGGCACGCCACCAAAGTCACCTTCGCCAACGAAATCGGCAACATCGCCAAAGCGGTCGGCGTCGATGGTCGCGAAGTGATGGAAGTGGTCTGCCAGGACAAAACCCTCAACCTGTCCCAGTACTACATGCGCCCAGGCTTCGCCTTCGGCGGTTCGTGCCTGCCCAAAGACGTGCGCGCCCTGACCTACCGCGCAGGCTCCCTGGACGTGGAAGCGCCGCTGCTCAACTCGCTGATGCGCAGCAACGAATCCCAAGTACAGAACGCCTTCGACATCGTCGAAAGCCACGACAAGCGCAAGGTCGCCCTGCTGGGCCTGAGCTTCAAGGCCGGCACCGATGACCTGCGTGAAAGCCCGCTGGTAGAACTGGCGGAAATGCTGATCGGCAAGGGCTACGACCTGAGCATCTACGACAGCAACGTCGAATACGCCCGTGTTCACGGTGCGAACAAAGACTACATCGAAGGCAAGATCCCGCACGTGTCGTCCCTGCTCAACTCGGACTTTGACGCGGTGATTAACAACTCCGACGTGATCATCCTCGGCAACCGTGACGAGAAATTCCGTGCCCTGGCGCATAACGCACCACACGGCAAGCAAGTGGTCGACCTGGTGGGCTTCATGTCCAAGGCCACCAGCGTGAGCGGCCGCACCGAAGGCATTTGCTGGTAACAGCAACAGCAAGTTCCGGGCTGCAAGCGTACCAATCCCCAGCGCTTGCAGCCTGGAGCCTTCTTCACCTTCGGATGACGCTTATGTCCAAGTTAAAACACGTACTGCTCCAATCCGCCGGCTGGCTGTTGTTTTTGAGCCTGCTGATGGGACTCGCCCTGCTGTTACCGGCGAGTACGTTCGACTCCGAGTCGAAGAATTTTATTTTCCTGATTGGCGCCGTCGGCATCTGGCGCTACTCGATGGGTGCTACGCATTTCTTTCGCGGCATGCTGTTCCTGTACGTGGTCTACCCACACCTGCGCCGCAAAGTGCGCAAGCTGGGCAAAGCCGCCGACCCATCCCATGTATTCCTGATGGTCACAAGCTTTCGTATCGACGCGCTGACCACCGCCCAGGTGTACAGCTCGGTGATTCGCGAGGCCATCGAATGCGGCTTCCCGACCACCGTGGTCTGCTCGTTGGTGGAAATGAGCGATGAGCTGCTGGTGAAAAGCCTGTGGGAACGCATGAACCCGCCGGACCATGTGAAGCTTGATTTTGTGCGCATCGCCGGCACCGGCAAGCGCGACGGTCTGGCCTTTGGCTTTCGCGCCATCTCCCGCCACCTGCCGGATGACCGTGCCGTGGTTGCGGTGATCGATGGCGACACCGTGCTCGCCGAAGGTGTGGTTCGCAAGACCGTGCCGTGGTTCCAGCTGTTCGGCAATGTCGGCGGCCTGACCACCAACGAGTTCTGCGAAGTACGCGGCGGCTACATCATGAGCGAATGGCACAAGCTGCGCTTCGCCCAACGCCACATCAACATGTGCTCCATGGCCCTGTCCAAGCGCGTGCTGACCATGACCGGGCGCATGTCGGTGTTCCGTGCCAGCGTGGTCACCGACCCGGGCTTTATCGCCGACGTGGAAAGCGACTCGCTGCAACACTGGCGCCTGGGCCGCTTCAAGTTTTTGACCGGCGATGACAAGTCCAGCTGGTTCAGCCTGATGCGCCTGGGCTACGACACGTTCTACGTGCCGGACGCTGCGATCAACACCGTGGAACACCCGCCGGAAAAGAGCTTCATCAAAGCCAGCCGCAAACTGATGTTCCGCTGGTACGGCAACAACCTGCGCCAGAACTCCCGTGCCCTGGGCCTGGGCGTACGCCGGCTCGGCCTGTTCACCAGCGTGGTGCTGTTCGACCAGCGTGTGTCGATGTGGACCTCCCTGCTCGGCCTGACCGTGGCAATCATCGCCACCTTCAAATACGGCGGCGCATTCATCCTCGCGTACCTGCTGTGGATCGGCATCACCCGCCTGATTCTGACCCTGCTGCTGTCGTGCTCCGGCCACAAGATCGGCCCGGCCTACCCGGTGATTCTCTATTACAACCAGATCATGGGCGCGCTGGTGAAGATCTACGTGTTCTTCCGCCTTGATCAACAGTCCTGGACCCGCCAGGACACCAAACTGACCCGCGATTTGGCCAGCTTTCAACGTTGGTTCAACACCTGGTCGTCTCGGACCATGACCTTCTCCGCCGGCAGCATTTTCGTCGCCGTGTTGCTGATGATGGTCTGACCCTGCCAAGCCTGAATTAACTAGGAACTACACACCATGAATAGCCAAGTAAACGCCAACGTTGTCCACGAATCCGAAGCCCAGCGCCAACATGCCCGGGTGAAAATCCCGGCCAAGCTGCGCTTCTTCAACACCGACCGCACCCAGACCGAAGCACGGGTGATCGACCTGTCCGCCGGCGGCCTGGCGTTCACCGCTACCCAGCCTTTGACCGTCGGTGAAGTGCACAAGGGCCGCCTGCAATTTGTCATCGATAACCTCGGCCTGGCGATGGACGTAGAGCTGCAGATTCGCTCCTACGACCGCCAGACCGGCCGCACCGGTTGCCAGTTCCAGAACCTGGACGCCCAGGATATTTCCACCCTGCGCCACCTGATCACCTCGCACTTGTCCGGCGACATCGTGACCATGGGCGACGTGCTGGCGACCCTGCAGCGCGACAACTTCACCAAGGCGCGCAAGGTCAAGGACGGCGGCAGCAACATGAGCGCCGCGGGCCGCCTGCGCGCCGTGGTGTTCAGCGCAGGTATCTTCATCGTCGGCCTGGCAGCGTTCGGTTTCGTCCTCAAATCCATTTACGGCATGTACTTCGTCAGCCACGCTCAGGCTGGCCTCGTCAGCGTGCCAGGCATGAACGTGACCATGCCGCGCGACGGCACCGTGCAAAGCCTGCTCAAAGGTGACGCGGTTGCCGCCAAAGGCGCGCCACTGGCGACCTTCAGCACCAGCATGCTCGATGTGCTCAAGGGCCATCTGGACGAAGACCAACTGCAACCGGCCAAGGTCGAAGAGCTGTTCGGCAAGCAAATGACTGGCACCCTGACCTCGCCTTGCGATTGCGTGGTGGCCCAGCAACTGGTCGCCGACGGTCAGTACGCCAGCAAAGGCGATGTGATCTTCCAACTGGTGCCACGCGGCAGCCTGGCCAATGTGGAAGCGCGCTTCACCTACCGCCAGTTCGCCGACGTTCGCCCAGGCACACCAGTAAGCTTCCAGGTTGCCGACGAAGAACAGATCCGCACCGGCACCATCGTCAGCAGCACCAGCCTGAACAGCGCCGACTTGTCTTCCGACATCCGCGTGCAGATCAAGCCGGATGCGCCGCTGGACAGCACCTACGCCGGTCGCCCGGTCGAAGTGACCAGCGACCGTGGCCCATCGCTGAACTGGCTGATCGACAAAGCCATGGCTCACGGTCTGTAAGCGAGGACATGCCTGTGAACCCTATTTCAAAAACAGCATTGACCCATGTGGGAGCCGGGCTTGCCCGCGATGCAGGCGACTCGGTTTTTCAGATGCACCGAGGTGACGCCATCGCAGGCAAGCCAGCTCCCACACAGAGCCGATTTCACTCAGCCTCTGCGTTCTGCGCGCTGGCATTGGCGGTGAGCCTGGCCGGTTGCGCCGGCCTGCCCGACCAGCGCTTGGCCAACGAAGCCTTGAAACGTGGCGACACCGTCACCGCCCAGCAGAACTATCAGCAGCTGGCAGACCTGGGTTACAGCGAGGCCCAAGTGGGCCTGGCCGATATCCAGGTGACCACCCGCGACCCCGAGCAAATCCGCCAGGCCGAAGCCATCTACCGCGCGGCCGCCGATACCTCGCCACGCGCCCAGGCCCGCCTGGGTCGCCTGCTGGTCGCCAAGCCCGGTGCCACCGAGGCCGAGCAACACGAGGCCGAAGGCCTGCTGAAAAAAGCCTTTGCCAATGGCGAAGGCAATACCCTGATTCCGCTGGCGATGCTGTACCTGCAGTACCCGCACAGTTTCCCCAACGTGAATGCCCAACAGCAGATCAGCAAATGGCAAGCCGCGGGTTACCCGGAAGCAGGTCTGGCCCAAGTGCTGCTGTATCGCACCCAGGACACCTACGACCAGCATCTGGATGACGTGGAGCGCATCTGCAAAGCCGCGCTGAACACCACCGACATCTGCTATGTCGAGCTGGCCACGGTCTACCAGAAAAAAGCCGAGCCGGAAAAACAGGTCGAACTGCTCAAGCAGATGGAAGCCGGCTACAGCCGTGGCACCGTCACCGCGCAGCGTGTCGACAGCGTGGCCCGCGTGTTGGGCGATGCGACTTTGGGCAAGACCGACGAAAAAACCGCGCAGGCCCTGCTGGAAAAAATCGCCCCCGGCTACCCGGCGTCCTGGGTCAGCCTGGCGCAACTGCTCTACGACTTCCCCGAACTGGGCGACGTCGATCAGATGATGAAGTACCTGGACAACGGCCGCGCCGCCGACCAGCCGCGCGCCGAGCTGTTGCTGGGTAAGCTCTATTACGAAGGCAAGTGGGTCCCGGCAGATGCCAAGGCCGCCGAAGCGCATTTCGAAAAAGCCGTGGGCAAGGAAGTGGCCGCCGATTACTACCTCGGCCAGATCTACCGCCGTGGCTACCTGGGCAAGGTCTATTCGCAAAAAGCCCTCGACCATTTGCTGACCGCTGCGCGCAACGGCCAGAACAGCGCCGACTTCGCCATCGCGCAATTGTTTTCCCAAGGCAAGGGCACCAAGCCCGACCCATTGAACGCCTACGTCTTCAGCCAGTTGGCTAAAGCCCAGGACACGCCAGAGGCCAATGACTTGGCCACGCAGCTCGAAGCCCCGCTCACGCCAGAGCAACGCGCCGAAGGCCAACGCCTGGTGCAACAGGAACTGGCCGCGCGCGGCACCCTGGCCCAGAGCACGCTGCAACTGCACGCCCTGCAAGAAGAAGACGGCGAGGAATCCCTATGAAGCTCAACCCATTCGTCAAGGCCGGCATCGGCCTGACCTTCGCCCTGCTGTGGTCGTGCCCGACCCTGGCCGCGCTGACCGAAGCCAAGAACTTCGGCCTGGAAGTCAAAGCCACCGCGCAATCGGAAGATGACCGCGACCTCGGCACGCAGAAAGGCGGCGACGTCAACGGCATCGGCCTTGACCTGCGCCCTTGGATCTACGGCGAAAGCGGCGCGTGGAGCGCCTACGCCATGGGCCAGGCGGTCGTGTCGAGCGACATCATCGAGACCGACACGCTGCAACAGTCCTCCGATGACACGACCGAGCAATCGAGCAACGACGATCGCAAGGCCAAGAAGAACTACCTGGCCCTGCGCGAGTTCTGGGTCGGCTACAGCGGCTTTACGCCCTACCCTGGCGAGATCCTCAAGTTCGGTCGCCAGCGCCTGCGCAATGACGACGGCCAATGGCGCGATACCAACATCGAAGCGCTGAACTGGACCTTCGACACCACGTTGCTCAAGGCCAACGTCGGCGCTGCCGAACGCTTCAGCGAATACCGCACCGACCTCAAGGAACTGTCGCCCAAGGACAAGGACCGCCAGCACTTCTACGCTGACGCCGCCTACCAGTGGACGCCGGGGCAGTGGATCGGCCTGCGCGGTCACCACACCCATGACGACGGCAAGCTCGACTACGCCGAACCGGGCGTGGCCACCGACCCGTTGGACAAACGCGAGAATGGCGACCTGACCTGGCTCGGCATCGAAGCCAACAGCGACGCCTATAACTGGCGCAACACCAACACCGTCAACTACTGGGCCAGCGTCACCGGCATGAAAGGCGACCGCGACACGGTCAACGCCCTGAACAAAGACGGCACCCGCCCAACCGAAGCCAAGCGCAGCGATGACGTGAGTGGCTGGGCCACCGACCTGGGTGTGCGCCTGCGTCTGGACCCGCAATGGCAAGTCGGCGCGGCCTACTCCCGCGCGAGTGCCAACTACGAGCAGAACGGCCTGCAAAGCAACCGTTCGAACTGGACCGGCACCCAGTCCCGCGTGCACCGCTTCGGCGAGGCGTTTCGTGGCGAGATGAACAACATGCAGTCCATGAGCCTGTTCGGTTCCTGGCAGCTGCGCGAGGACTATGACGCCAGCCTGGTCTATCACAAATTCTGGCGCGTGGACGGTAACAAGCCGGTGGGCAGCAACGGCATCGATGCCGTGCAGAACAACACCGATGACGTGACCGGCGCGATCCTGTCCAGCACTTCCCTGCCGCTTGAAGACGGCAAGAAAGACCTGGGCCAGGAGATGGACCTGGTGGTCACCAAGTACTTCAAGAAAGGCCTGCTGCCGGCCGCGCTCAGTCAGTCGATCGACGAACCGTCGGCGCTGGTGCGCTTGCGTGCCGGCGTGTTCAAGCCGGGTGACGCCTATGGCAGCCAGGTCGACTCGTACATGCATCGCGCCTTTGTCGACGTGATCTGGAAGTTCTGATGGGAGCCTGCGCAATGATTCCTCAAAAATTGCTGGTTGCCGCGATGCTGATGGCCAGTGCCACAGCCTTCGCCGACACCCCGCAGCAGGGCAAGGCGCCGACTATCGCCAAAGAACTGCAACAGGCCAAGACCTACACCATCTCCAGCCCGCCGACCGCGCCGCTGGAAATGGCCAAGCCTGCCCTGCCGGACCTGTCGGGCTACACCGCCGCGGCGATGGAAAAGAAGATCGTCAGAAGCAAGCCCGGCAAAATCAGCATCCGCCGCATGATGCAGGAAGACGCGCTCAAGGACTTTATCGGCGGCGATAACAAGATGGCCGAATGGGTGGTGCGCCAGCACGGCATTCCCCAGGCGATCTTTGTCGACGACGGCTACCTGAACCTCAAGGACCTGCTCGGCAAAGTGCCCAAGCAGTACTTCAGCGAAACCTCGCCGGGCGTGTTTTTGGCCAAGCTGCCAATCGTGGTCGGGCGCAAGGGCATTCTGGAAATCGACAAGAAGACCCAGGAGCTGCGCCTGTCGCAGCAAGCCGGTTCGTTCCTGATCAACGACGGCCAGCTGTTTGTGCGTGACACCAAGATCACCGGTTGGAATGAAAAGACCAATGGCCCGGCGCTGTTTCAGTCGCCCAAGGAGTTCCGCCCGTTCCTGCTGGCTTGGGGCGGCACCGAGACTTACGTCGCCAACAGCAAGATGGCCAGCTTCGGCTACGCCAACAGTAAGTCGTACGGGGTGAGTATTTCCCAGTACACGCCGAACATGGCCAAGGTGCTCAAGCGCCCTGAGCCGACCGGCTGGATCGTCGATTCCGAGTTCTCGGACATGTGGTACGGCTTCTACTGCTACGAAACCACCGGCTTTGTGCTCAAGGGCAATACCTACAAAGACAACATCGTCTACGGCATTGACCCGCACGACCGTTCCCACGGCCTGATCATTGCGGACAACACCGTCTACGGCACCAAGAAGAAGCACGGCATCATCATTTCCCGGGAAGTGAACGACAGCTTCATCTTCAACAACCGCAGCTACGACAACAAGCTGTCGGGCCTGGTGATCGACCGTAACAGCGTGAACAACCTGATCGCCGACAATGAGATCTACCGCAACCACACCGACGGCATCACGCTCTATGAGAGCGCTGACAACCTGCTGTGGGGCAACAAGGTGATCAGCAACCGTCGCCACGGCATTCGCATCCGTAACAGCGTGAACATCCGCCTGTACGAGAACACCTCGATGGCCAACGGGCTGACCGGCGTGTACGGCCACATCAAGGATTTGACCGACACCGACCGTGACATCGCCCTCGACCCGTTCGACGCCAAGGTCTCGCTGATCGTGGTCGGCGGTGAACTGGCGGGTAACGGCAGCGGGCCGCTGTCCATTGACTCGCCCTTGAGTGTCGAGCTGTACCGCGTGTCGATGCTGGCGCCGACCAAATCCAGCGGCATCAGCTTCAACGGCGTGCTGGGTGATCGGCAGGAAGAAATTCTCGACCTGTTGGTGCGCCAACAGAAAGCCGTGCTGATCGACCCTGTCGAACGCCAGACCGAAATGCAGGACTGAGGATGACCCTTATGCACCCACACATGATCAAACTGCTGAGCCTCTCGGGTCTGACCCTCGGCCTGCTGGCGGCCAGCCAAGGCGTACGCGCCGATGACATCAAGGCGCCGACCTTTACCGCCGAACCGTGCTGCAGCCTGTGCCCCGCGGCCCATGATGCGAAGAACTACACCACGCGCTATCAGCAGAACTTCACCACCCTGGTACAAGCCCAGGGCGACTGGCTGTTCCGTACCCAGGAAGACCTGCGCACCGAATTTGACACCAGCCCCGCCGGCTACAAACGCATGCAACAGCTGCACGATGCGTTCAAGGCCAAGGGTGTGGAATTGGTGGTGGTCTACCAGCCGACCCGTGGCCTGGTGAACCGCAACAAGCTCAACCCCGAAGAGAAAGCCAAGTTCGATTTCGACAAGGCACTGGGCAACTACAAAACCATGCTCGGCCGTTTCGCCAAGATGGGCTACGTGGTGCCGGACTTGTCGCCGCTGACCAACGAGCAACTGCCGGATGAACTGCCGGCCCACGATTTCTACTTCCGCGGCGACCAACACTGGACGCCCTACGGTGCCCAGCGCACCGCGAAAATCGTCGGTGCCAAAGTGCGTGCGATGCCTGAGTTTGCGGATATTCCCAAGCGCGAATTCGAAACCAAGCGCTCCGGGCGCATGGGCAAGACCGGCACCCTGCACAACATGGCCGGGCAACTGTGCGGCACCAGCTACGCGATCCAGTACATGGACCAGTTCACCACCGAGCCCAAAGGCGAAGCCGGTGACGGCGACCTGTTCGGCGATTCGGGCAACCCGCAGATCACCCTGGTCGGCACCAGCCACAGCGGCAAGAACTACAACTTCGCCGGCTTCCTCGAGCAGGAAATCGGCGCCGACATCCTCAACGTCGCTTTCCCCGGCGGTGGCCTCGAAGGCTCGATGATCCAGTACCTGGGCAGCGATGAATTCCAGAAAACCCCGCCGAAAATTCTGATCTGGGAATTCTCGCCGCTGTACCGCCTCGACCAGGAGACCATCTACCGCCAGATGATGTCGCTGCTCGACAACGGCTGTGAAGGCAAGACCGCGCAGATGAGCGCCAGCACCACGCTCAAACCCGGCAAGAACGAATTGCTGGTCAACAGTTCGAACAAAGACCTGCGTAACAGCAGTCACCAGGTCGACATCCGCTTCGCCGACCCGTCGGTGAAAACCCTGCAAGCCACCCTCTGGTACATGAACGGGCGCCACGAGGACATCAAGATCGAGAAACCCGAAACATCCGATACAGACGGGCGTTTCGCCTTTGAACTGCGCACCGATGAAGACTGGGCCTCGCAGAACTTGCTGGCCGTGGAAGTGCAGGGTCCCGAAGCGGGCACTGCTGCGCAGAAAGTCGAAGCGAAAATTTGCACACGCAACGTGTTCCCGGCGAGTGGTCAACAGACCGCCCAGCTCGGGAAGTGAGGTTACTTATGCAGAAATTATTGATTCCAACGCTGCTGGGCCTGGCGATGTTCGCAGGTGTAGTCAACGCCGCCGCGCCACTGCGCCCGCCCCAGGGCTATTTCGCCCCGGTGGAAGCGTTCAAGACCGGCGACTTCAAGAATGACTGCGACGCCATGCCGGCGCCGTACACCGGCTCGCTGCAATTTCGCAGCAAGTACGAAGGTTCGGACAAAGCCCGTTCCACCCTGAATGTGCAATCCGAAAAAGCCTTTCGCGACAGCACGGCCGACATCACCAAGCTGGAAAAAGACACCAGCAAGCGCGTGATGCAGTTCATGCGCGACGGTCGTCCGCAGCAGCTCGAATGCACGCTCAACTGGCTGACCAGCTGGGCCAAGGCGGATGCGTTGATGTCCAAGGACTTCAACCACACCGGCAAGTCCATGCGCAAATGGGCGCTGGGCAGCATGGCATCGGCCTATGTGCGCCTGAAGTTCTCCGACTCCCACCCGTTGGCCAACCACCAGCAGGAGTCGCAGGTGATCGAAGCCTGGTTCAACAAACTGGCCGATCAGGTGGTGAGCGATTGGGACAACCTGCCGCTGGAAAAAACCAACAACCACTCCTACTGGGCCGCCTGGTCGGTGATGGCAACCTCCGTCGCCACCAACCGCCGCGACCTGTTTGATTGGGCCGTGAAGGAATACAAGGTCGGCGCCAACCAGGTCGACGACCAGGGCTTTTTGCCCAACGAATTGAAGCGCCAGCAGCGGGCTCTGTCGTACCACAACTACGCATTGCCGCCGCTGTCGATGATCGCCAGCTTTGCCCTGGTCAACGGCGTGGATCTGCGCCAGGAAAACAACGGCGCGCTCAAACGCCTGGGCGACAAAGTGCTGGCCGGGGTCAAAGACCCGGAGATCTTCGAGAAGAAGAACGGCAAAGAGCAGGACATGAAGGACCTCAAGGAAGACATGAAATTTGCCTGGCTTGAACCCTTCTGCACCCTCTACACCTGCGCCGCGGATGTGCTCGAACGCAAGCATGGCATGCAGCCGTTCAAGACCTTCCGGCTCGGCGGTGACCTGACCAAGGTTTACGACCCGACGCATGAAAAGGGCAACAAAGGAATCTGACGCAACGCGGTTGGAAAGGTGGGAGGGGCAAGCCCCCTCCCACAGTTTGAGCCGGTTTCATCAGTAGGAATGTTGTACGGCCTCCCCCGAAATCGTGGGGGGGTTTGGGGGGGCTCTGGCCCTTGACTGTCTGTTAAACATGGAGAGATCGGGATGGTTTTCTCGTCCAATGTGTTCCTGTTTCTGTTCTTGCCGATCTTTCTCGGCTTGTACTACTTGAGCGGGCAACGCTATCGCAACCTGCTGCTGCTGATTGCCAGCTACGTGTTCTACGCCTGGTGGCGAGTGGACTTCCTGGCGCTGTTTGCCGCTGTAACGCTGTGGAATTACTGGATCGGCCTCAAGGTCGGTGCAGCAGGCGTGCGCACCAAGCCGGCCCAGCGCTGGCTGCTGTTGGGCGTGGCGGTCGACCTGTGCATCCTCGGCTACTTCAAGTACGCCAACTTCGGTGTCGACAGCATCAACGTGATGATGAAGTCGGTGGGTCTGGAGCCGTTCATCCTCACCCACGTGTTGTTGCCGATCGGCATCTCGTTCTACATCTTCGAGTCCATCAGCTACATCATCGACGTGTACCGCGGCGACACCCCGGCCACCCGCAACCTCATCGACTTTGCGGCGTTCGTGGCGATCTTCCCGCACCTGATTGCCGGCCCGGTGTTGCGCTTTCGCGACCTGGCCGACCAGTTCAACAACCGCACGCACACCCTCGACAAGTTCTCCGAGGGCTGCACGCGGTTCATGCAGGGTTTCATCAAGAAGGTCTTTATCGCTGACACCCTGGCGGTGGTCGCCGACCATTGCTTCGCCCTGCAAAACCCCACCACGGGCGACGCCTGGCTGGGTGCGCTGGCGTACACCGCGCAGCTGTACTTCGACTTCTCCGGCTACAGCGACATGGCCATGGGCTTGGGCTTGATGATGGGTTTTCGCTTCATGGAAAACTTCAAGCAGCCGTACATCAGCCAGTCGATCACCGAGTTCTGGCGTCGCTGGCACATCAGCCTGTCCACTTGGCTGCGTGACTACCTGTACATCACCCTGGGCGGCAACCGTAAAGGCACGCTGATCACCTACCGCAACCTGTTCCTGACCATGCTGCTCGGTGGCCTGTGGCACGGCGCGAACATCACCTACATCGTGTGGGGTGCCTGGCACGGCATGTGGCTGGCGATTGAAAAGGCCATCGGCCTCAACACCGCGCCGCGCAGCTTCAACGTGGTGCGCTGGGCCTTCACCTTCCTGCTGGTGGTGATGGGCTGGGTGATCTTCCGCTCAGAGAACCTGCACGTCGCCGGCCGTATGTACGGCGCAATGTTCAGCTTTGGCGAATGGTCGCTGTCGGAACTCAACCGCGCCAGCCTCACCGGCCTGCAAGTGGCAACCCTGGTGGTGGCGTACGCAACGCTGGCGTTCTTCGGCCTGCGCGATTTCTACAACAACCGTCCTGCCGAGAAAGCCAAGCCGGCCGACCCGAGCCTGATCAAGGCCGTGCCGGGCGACAACCCGGGCGGCATCCACCAGCCAGGTTTCACCGTCGGCCAGGACGCCGCCGTGCAGCCGGCCTACTGGACCGCTGACTGGCCACGCTACGCCATGCGCGGCGCTGTACTGCTGCTGTTCGTGGCGTCAATCCTGAAACTGTCGGCGCAGAGTTTCTCGCCGTTCCTTTACTTCCAATTCTGAGGGGAGCCGACCATGACCCGTTCATTCCGCGTCCTCTACATCGCGCTGTTCCTGCTGGTGCTGCTGGCCCTGGGCGCCTGGTCGATGCGCAGCTTCTTCGGCTTCAGCACCAACGCCGACGCGACCGTGCTCAACGGTCGCTGGACCAAGGCCGTCGAAACGCACTACGACGACCAGTTCCCGATCAAGCGCATCGGCACCAACCTGTGGGCCGCGCTGGACTACAAGCTGTTCAACGAAGGCCGCCCTGGCGTGGTGCTGGGCCGTGATCACTGGTTGTACAGCGACGAGGAGTTCAACCCCATCGTCAACGAAGACCAGAACCTTGAGGGCAACTACGCGCTGGTCGAAGGCGTGCGCCAAAAGCTCAAGGCTCAGGGCATTCAATTGGTCATGGCGATTGTGCCGGCCAAGGTGCGCCTGTACCCGGAACACCTGGGCGAAGTGAAACCGGCGAGCATCCACGCCAACCTGTATCAGGACTTCCACGCCCGTGTCGCCGCCGACAAGATCATCGCGCCCGACCTGCTAGGCCCGCTGCAACAGGCCAAGCTGGGCGGCACGCAAGTGTTCCTGCGCACCGACACCCACTGGACCCCGGACGGCGCTGAAATTGCCGCCAAGCAACTGGCCAAGGTGATCAGCGAAAAGGCCCCGCTCAGCAGTGAGCCGCAGCGCTTTGTCACCGAAGCGGAAAAAACCGAGCCGCACAAAGGCGACCTGCGTCTGTTCCTGCCGCTGGACCCGCTGTTCGAAAACCTGATGCCGCCCAAAGAGCCGCTGCAAAAACGCGTCACGCACCTGGCTGAAAACAAAGGCGACGACGGCCTGTTCAGCGACAGCGAAACCCCAGTGGCACTGGTCGGCACCAGCTACAGCGCCAACCCCAACTGGAACTTCGTCGGCGCCCTCAAGCAAGCCTTGCACAGCGACGTCATCAACTACTCCGAAGACGGCCACGGCCCGATTCTGCCGATGCTCAGCTACCTCAAAAGCGACGACTTCAAGAACAGCCCGCCACAGGTGCTGATCTGGGAGTTCCCTGAACGTTATCTGCCCGTCAACAACGAAATCGGTGATGCCGACCCGCAGTGGGTTGCGCAGCTTAAACAAGCCGGTTCGCGCCAACAGAACATGGCACTGAACACCCCAGCTAAAACCCAAAAATCCGAGACGCCCGACCGGGCGCAAAACTGAAAGAGAGGTAACTCACATGACTTTCACTACTACTCCGCGTCGTCTCGCCAAGACCCTGGCCATTGCTGCCGGCTTGAGCTTCGTATCGATGTCCGCCTTCGCCGGGGGCGACGCCGCCCTTTACGGCCCAACTGCGCCGAAAGGCTCAAGCTTTGTACGTGTGTACAACGCCAGCAACCAGGAAGTCAGCGCCACCGTCGGCGCCACCAACCTGAGCGACGTTGCGCCACTGGCCAGCAGTGACTTCAGCTTCATGCCGGGCGGCGACTACAGCGCCAAGGTCGGCAGCCAGACCGTGCCGGTCAAACTCGCCGCCGACCACTACTACACCCTGGTCAACAGCGGCAGCGGCCAGCCCCAACTGATCGAAGAACCGCCGTTCAAGAACAAGCAGAAATCCCTGGTGCGCGTGCAGAACCTCAGCGACAAGGCCCTGACCCTGAAAACCGCCGACGGCAAGACCGACGTGGTCAAGTCGGTGGCCGCCAAAGGCCGTGGCGAGCGTGAAATCAACCCGGTGAAGGTGAGCCTGGCCCTGTATGACGGCGACAAAAAGGTCGGCGACGTGAAGCCAGTGGCCCTGGAGCGCGGTGAAGCGGCGGTGCTGTATGTGACCGGTTCCGGTTCGAGCATTTCGCCAGTCTGGGTAAAACGCCCGGTATCGACCCGCTGATTAGATTCTTGAACTGACCCATGCCCCCTGTGGGAGCCGGGCTTGCCCGCGATGGCATCACTGCGGTGTAACTAAAACACCGAGTCGTCTGCATCGCAGGCAAGCCAGCTCCCACAAGGACCAGGGTGTCAGTTCAGACCGAGACAAAAACAAGAGTGAAACGACAAACCTTCGTAGCTCTGACCCAAATTGATTCAAGGAGAAACACATGATCCCAGTAATCCTTTCCGGTGGTAGCGGCTCACGTCTTTGGCCGCTTTCCCGTAAACAGTTCCCGAAACAATTCCTGGCCCTGACCGGCGAGCACACGCTGTTCCAGCAAACCCTGGAGCGTCTGGTGTTCGAAGGCATGGACTCACCGATCGTGGTCTGCAACAAAGACCACCGTTTCATCGTCAACGAGCAACTGAGCACGCGTAAGCTCGAATGCCAGCGCATCCTGATGGAGCCGTTCGGTCGCAACACTGCGCCGGCTGTGGCCCTGACGGCGATGATGCTGGTCAATGAAGGCCGCGACGAGCTGATGCTGGTGCTGCCCGCCGACCACGTGATCGACGACCAGAAAGCCCTGCAACGCGCCCTGGCCCTGGCCACCGTGGCGGCCGAGCGTGGCGAGATGGTGCTGTTCGGCGTACCGGCCACCCGTCCGGAAACCGGTTATGGCTACATCAAGTCCACCAACGATTCACTGCTGCCCGAAGGCGTAAGCCGCGTTGAACAGTTCGTCGAAAAACCCAATGAAAAACGCGCGGTCGAGTTCGTCAAAAGCGGCGGTTACTTCTGGAACAGCGGCATGTTCCTGTTCCGCGCCAGCCGCTTCCTCGAAGAGCTGAAAAAACACGATCCGGACATCTACGACACCTGCCTGTTGACCCTGGAACGCAGCGAGCAGACCGCCGACACCGTGACCTTCGACGAAGCCACCTTCGCCTGCTGCCCGGACAACTCCATCGACTACGCCGTGATGGAAAAAACCCAGCGTGCCTGCGTGGTACCGCTGAGCGCCGGCTGGAGCGACGTGGGTTGCTGGGCCTCGCTGTGGGCGGTCAACGATAAAGACATACACGGTAACGTCAGCAAAGGCGACGTGGTGATCCAGGACAGCCGCAACTGCATGATTCACGGCAACGGCAAGCTGGTGTCGGTGATCGGCCTGGACAACATCGTGGTGGTGGAAACCAAGGACGCGATGATGATTGCCCACAAGGACAAGGTCCAGGGCGTCAAGCAGATGGTCAGCACCCTCAACGACCAGGGCCGCAGCGAAACCCAGAACCACTGCGAAGTCTATCGTCCGTGGGGCTCTTACGACTCGGTGGACATGGGCGGCCGCTTCCAGGTCAAGCACATCTCGGTCAAGCCGGGCGCGTGCCTGTCCCTGCAAATGCACCACCACCGCGCCGAGCACTGGATCGTGGTCAGCGGCACGGCCGAAGTCACCTGTGACGAGAACGTGTTCCTGCTCTGCGAGAACCAGTCCACCTACATCCCGATCGCCTCGGTGCACCGCCTGCGCAACCCGGGCAAGATCCCGTTGGAAATCATCGAAGTGCAATCGGGCAGCTACCTGGGCGAAGACGATATCGAGCGCTTCGAAGATATCTACGGACGCTCCACCCCGGTTGAACGTGGCGTGTCGGTGAAAACTATCGCGCAGTAATACAGTCGTAGAAAGAAGCCCTCACCCAGCCCATTGCGTCCCCTATCCGCAGTGGGTTGGGTGGGGGCTTTTTTTGTGGGGTTTTGGGGTGTTGCTGAAGGCCTCTTCGCAGGCAAGCCAGCTCCCACAGTTAACTGCATTCCAACGGATGTACGCGGTTAACTGTGGGAGCTGGCTTGCCTGCGATGGCGGCGGCCCAATCAACACTTATCTCAAGCTCGCCAATCCCACCTACGCTTAAGTTAGGATGCTCGTTCCCTATTCGAGGTGGTCTCCATGTTCTTCGGCGTTCTCCTGATCATCACCTGGCTGATCCTGCTGCTACGCTACCCGGCCAAGGCGTTGCCGGTGTCGCTCGCGGCCGCTGTCGGCCTGGGCTGCGTGGCGATTTGGGTGGTGTGGCTGGACAGCCGCGAAGCCTCGCAACTGTCGCGCCTGGAACTGCGCATCAGCTATGCGCCGCAGGAATGCCCGCCAGACCGGCCGCTGAAACTGGTCCTGAGCAACGGCAACGACGTACCGCTGACCGAACTGCGCTGGCGCGTTGCAGCGTATGCACCGGGCGACTCCGTCAACCTGGCCGACAATGTCTACGCCGCTCCACGCTATCGCGGCCCCGGCGAGTTGCAGGCCGGCGCCACCTGGGACGACTGCCTGCCCACACCACCACTGCGCCCCGGCTACCGCCCGCAAACCCTGGAATTTCGCGCCGAGCACCTGCAAGGCAGTTTCTCGGACTGACAAAGGATTGATTCATGCCCAATGTACTGATCACCGGCTGCTCCAGCGGCATCGGCCGCGCCCTGGCCGATGCCTTCAAAACCGCAGGCCATGAAGTGTGGGCCAGCGCCCGCCAGCCTGATGATGTGAGCGCCCTGGCTGCCGCCGGTTTCAAGGCCGTGCAACTGGACGTCAACGACGCCATGGCGCTCAAGGCGCTCGCCGAACAGATCGGCGGGCTGGACGTGCTGATCAACAATGCCGGCTACGGCGCCATGGGCCCGCTGCTCGACGGCGGCACCGAGGCCATGCAACGCCAGTTCGAAACCAATGTGTTTTCCATCGTCGGCGTGACCCAGGCGTTGTTTCCCGCCCTGCGTCGAGCCAAAGGCCTGGTGGTGAACATCGGTAGCGTCTCCGGCGTATTGGTGACACCGTTTGCCGGCGCCTACTGCGCCTCGAAGGCGGCGGTGCACGCGTTGAGCGACGCACTGCGCATGGAGCTGGCGCCATTTGGTGTGCGCGTGATGGAAGTGCAGCCGGGCGCTATCGACACGCATTTTGCGAAAAACGCCGGCGCCCAGGCCGAGCTGTTGATCAACGAAAAGTCACCATGGTGGCCGTTGCGCGAAGGCATTCGTGCGCGCTCCCAGGCCTCGCAGAACAACCCGACCTCAGCCGAGCAATTCGCGGCGCAGGTATTAAAGGCCGTGCAACAGCCAACGCCGCCACGGCTGCTGCGCGCGGGCAATGGCTGCCGGGCGCTGCCACTGGTGGCGGCCTTGGTGCCCAAGGCCCTGTTGGAAAAAGTCTTGAAGAAGCGCTTCGGCCTGTCGGGCTCGCTTTAGCCTTTCATGAAATCAATAAACGCCCGCACCTTGAGCGGCAAATGCCGGGTGTCCGGGTACATCGCGTAGATCCCCTGTGGCGCAAAACGATGGTCCGCCAACAAGCGCACCAAGCGCCCCGCCGCCAGGTCATCCTGCACCAACCATTGCGGCAGCACCGCCACGCCGAGGCCGCGCACGGCAAACGCCTGAAGCACGGCCGCACTGTCGGCCACCAGCGCAGTCGGGCCGGCACGGTATTGATGCTCGCCGCCGGCCGGGTCGGTCAGGCTCAGTTCGGTCAAACGGCCATGGCCCAGCTTGGGCACCTGCTCCAACGCATCCAGCGTTTGAACCTCGGCAAACTCGGGCGCTGCCACTGCAAACACCTCAAAGGTCGACAACTGCACCGCACGGTGATTGGAGTCGAGCAGACGTCCCAGTCGAATCGCCACATCAAAGCGTTCCGAGATCAAATCGGCGTGGGTCGAGGAGGTGGATAGGTGAATGTTCAGGTCCGGGTGCAAGCGCCGAAAGGCCTCGATTGCAGGGGCAACCACCGCCAGCGCGTATTCGACTGTGGTGGTGATGCGCAACGTGCCTTTGAGCTGGGCATGTTCGGAGCGCGCCTCTTCCACCGCCAGGCGCGCTTCTTCAAGCATGCGTGTGCAGCGCAGGTAAAAACGCTCGCCGGCATCGGTCAGCGCCAGTTGGCGGGTGTTGCGCGTCAGCAGGGTCACGCCCAGCTCTGCTTCCAGGCGCTTGAGGTTGAAGCTGACCACGGCGCGGGTCTGGCCCAGCAAATCGGCCGCAGCGGTAAGCGAACCGGCTTCTACCACAGCCTTGAAGGTGTCGAATCGGTCCAGGCTGACCATCGGCCACGCCCTCCTTTGTCAAAATATTTTTGACAAACTAACAGGCAAACCGGCGTAGCCCAAACCCTGCTGGCGGCCTACCCTGCGCGCTTCATTCGCAGGATCGCGTCCATGACCTACCGCTCGAAAGTCGCCTGGATCTTTTTATTCGGCTTTGCCCTGGACCTGGTGAACATGTTTGTCGCCACGGTCGCCTACCCGGACATCGCCCGCGAGCTGCACGCCTCGGTCACACAATTGGCCTGGATCAGCAATGCCTACATGCTTGGGTTGACCGTGATCATTCCCCTGAGCGTGTGGCTGGCGGCACTGATGGGCGAGCGAACGCTGATCGCGGCGAGCCTGCTGTTATTCGCGGGGGCTTCGCTGATGGTCGGCCAGGCGAGTTCTATCGAAACCCTGATTGGCTGGCGGGCGCTGCAAGGCTTGGGCGGCGGACTGCTGATTCCCGTGGGCCAGGCCATGGCCTACCGGTATTTTCCAGCGGCAGAACGCAGCCAGTTGACGGCGCGGGTGATGTCGGTGGCGCTGCTGGTGCCGGCGCTGTCGCCGGCCCTGGGCGGGTTGATCGTCGACAGCCTGTCGTGGCGCTGGATCTTCTATGCCAACCTGCCGCTGGCGTTGCTCACGTTGCTGCTGGCACTGCTGTGGATAAAACCTGACGCGCCTGCCACGGTGCGCCCGGCCCTGGACGTGGGCAGCATCTTCAAGCAGATCCGTAGCCCGATGCTGCGCGTGGCGATATTGGTCTATCTGTTCATCCCCGGCGTCTTTATCGGTACCAGCCTGATCGCCATCCTTTACCTGCGCGGCCTCGGCTACGACGCCACGCAGACCGGCGCGCTGATGCTGCCGTGGGCACTGGCCTCGGCACTGGCGATTTTCCTGAGCAAAAAACTGTTTAACCGCTGCGGCCCCAAACCCTTGCTGCTGGCGGGCATGGCGTTGCAATGCAGCGGCATCCTGTTGCTCAACCAACCCGCCTGGGTGATTGCGGCCTATGCCTTGATGGGCCTGGGTGGCAGCTTGTGCAGCAGCACCGCGCAGACGCTGGCGTTTCTCGACATACCCGCTCAACGCATGGGCGATGCCAGCGCGCTGTGGAATATCAATCGGCAAGTGAGCTTTTGCCTCGGCGCGGCGGCACTCAGTGCGTTGTTGTCGGCCTTGGATTCCTTCGCCATAACCTTCACGATAGCGGCAGCCCTGACACTGCTGCCCCTTTTTGCAGTGCTGCGCCTGGACGCTTCCAGAGTACGGACACTGCTTCACCCAGCCAACGAGCCCAGCCATGATTGATTACAGCGATTTTTTTGAGGAAGTGATCCAGACCCACGTCGAGATCGAGCAATGGTTTGCCGGCGTTGCGCCTGAAGGCACACTGGAAACCTTGCTGGCGCGCTTCTCACCCGAGTTCAGCATGGTCGCACCCGCCACCGGCACGCGGGTAAATGCGGCCGGGGTGAAAGCACTGTTCACGCGCCTTGGCGGTATGCGCCCGGGCTTGAAAATCACCTTGAGCGAGATGACCGGGATCGACCGCCATGCACGCGGCGCCACGGTGACTTACCGCGAACATCAGGTTGATGACAGCGGCACGCAGACTGATCGACGCGCCACCGTGGTGTTCGAGAAGCAGGCCAGTGGCACCTTGCTGTGGCGCCATCTGCACGAAACCTTTATCAAGGCTTAACACCGTCCAAACTGTGGGAGCTGGCTTGCCTGCGATAGCGGTGGGTCAGCCATACATACTTCAACTGACTGTCCGCCATCGCAGGCAAGCCAGCTCCCACACAAGCCAGTTGCCACAGTTAGTGTTGTGTTGGGTTGACGATCACCGTGCAAGTAATGCCCGCCGCCAACAGCACGCCTTCAGGCACTTCATCAATGTGAATGCGCACCGGCACGCGCTGGGCCAGGCGCACCCAGTTGAAGGTCGGGTTCACATCGGCGATCAGTTCGCGGCTCTCGGGGTTGTCGCGGTCGTAGATGCCGCGCGAGATGCTTTCCACATGGCCCTTAAGCGTCTCGCCACTCATCAATTGCATATCGGCCTCGTCACCGACTTTGACGTGGGGCAGCTTGGTTTCTTCAAAGAAGCCATACACCCAGAACGAATTCATATCGACCACGGCCATCTTCGCCTCGCCGATGCGCGCGTAGTCGCCCCGGTGCACATTAAGGTTGGTGACGTAGCCGTCCACCGCCGCCACCACTTGAGTGCGTTTCAAATTCAGCTCAGCCGCTTCCAACTGCGCCAGCGCGTGTTGGTAATCGGCCAGGGCCGAGTCGGCGATGTTGCTCGCGTCGTCGCGGTTTTCCTTGGAGATCACCAGGGCGTCGAGGTCGGCGCGGCGGTGAGCGTTGACCTTGCGCATCTCCCAGGTGGCCTTGCGCGAAGCCACCAGCGATTGCGCCTGCTTGACCGCGATGCGGTAGTGCTCGGGGTCGATCTGCATCAGCAGGTCGCCCTTTTTCACCAACTGGTTGTCACGCACCGGTACGTCTACCACTTCGCCGGTGACGTCGGCCGCCACGTTGATGATGTCGGCGCGCACGCGGCCATCGCGGGTCCACGGCGTCTCCATGTAGTGCACCCACAGCGTGCGGCCAATCCAGATCGCCAAAGCCAGTACCAGCAAGGTCGCGAGCAGGCTGAAAAACTTTTTCATCGGGGCATTCTCAACGGTAGACGGTCAGCGCCAGGGCGCCGAACAAGCAAACGAACAGGCTCAGGCGCAGCAACGCCGGGTGCCAGAAAAAACGGTACAGGTCGAACCCGGCCAGGAAGCGGTCCAAGGCCCAGGCCAACCCTGCGGCGATAAAAAACATCAGGGTCATGGTCGGCATGTAAACGCCGTGGAATGCGATTTCACGAGGCATTCGGGGATCCTTTGAGGGCGGCCAGGGGCGATTGCGGGTCCAGCAACGACGTGCGGATAAAGTGCAGGTAGCTTTTCACCCGGCGCAACGCCGAGGTGTCGAAGTGCGGGGCGAAGGGTTCATCGGTGGCCTGCACACGGCTGATCGCATGGTCGACGGCAATCAACCCGCGCTCCAGGTTGCTGGCGCTCGGTTGCAGGAACAGCCGCACCAGCGAGCGGCCCATCACGCGGATCGCCTGGCGCCAGGGTTGCGACTCGGCATACGCCGGGTGCACCGGCAATATCGCCTGCTCCTTGCGCAACTCGATGATCGCGTGGCCGACTTCCAGCACCACGAACATCCAGCGCAGCAAGTCGCGTTGCACGTGCGGCTGGCCGACGGCGAGGCCGTAAGCCTGGTGCAGCAGGTCGCGGGTGCGGCTTTCAAAACTCGACGCCAGGCCCTTGAGCTTGCCGCTGATCGCGTACACCACCTGCTCGCGCAGGTCCTGCTCCAGACGGCGCCACAACCAGCGGCTGTTCGGCGGCAGGATAATCGCGCCAGCCGCCGCGCACACCAGCATGCCAATGACCATGGCGATGTAGTCATTGATAAAGCTGTAAGGGTTGTAGACCGTCAGGTTGTCCGGCACCGAGCCGGTGCTGAAAAAGATCAGCAAGCCCACGCCGACGCCGGCGTATCGCGGGCGGGAGGCGAGGAACGAGCCAAAGATAATCACCGGCGCAAGCATCACGCACAGCAGTGGGAAGCCGTCGATCCACGGGAACACAAAGAACATTTCGACAAAGCCCACCAACGCGCCGATCAAAGTGCCGCAAGCCATCTGGAAGGCCATACGTTTCGGGTTGGGCGTGGCGGCGGACAGGCCGACGGTGGCGGCGGCGATCAGGGTCATGGTCGCGCCGCTGGGCCAGGCGGTGGCCACCCAGTAACTGCCCAGCACGATCAGGATAAAGGACGCGCGAATCCCCGAAGCGGCGCAGGCCAGCCAGTTGGTTTTCGGCGTGTAGGCTTCGCTCCACTGCTCGCGCTCATGGCTGTGATCGGCCAGTGATGCGTGGGTCTGCGCGTAGTTGTGCAGGTCATCGACAAAGCGGTATAGCAGCTCGTAGGCAGTATGAAAATCCAGCTGCTCGGCTTCACTCGGATTGCCTTGCTGAAAATTCGCACGCAGGCGGCGCACTTTGGCGGGCAGTCCATCCTTGTAGGCGCTCAATTGATTGACCAGGCGCGCCGCGTCGGGGCTGGTGAGCGCACGGCCGGAGAAACCGTCAAGGACTTCGGCCAGGTCTTGCAGGCCCGGCTTGATTGCCGCGGCGACGTGGTCGGCTGCATCCGTGCGCAGCCGCTCAAGCAACTGGTGCAAGGCGTTGAAGCGCGTGGTGATGCTCATGAATTCGCTGTTGAGGCGACTCAGCCGGCCATTGCGCCGCCGCATGTGCGGGTCTTCAAATACGGTGACGCTGCGCAGCCCTTCCAGGCCTACGGCCTCGGCGATAAAGCGCACATTGCTGGCCTCGAACTCTTCACGCTGGCTGCGCCCGCGCAGGCCATCGGTGACAAACAGCGCGAACACGCCAAAGCGCTGGTACAAGGCGTTGCGCATCGCGGCGCTGCTGGTTTGCGGCAGGATCGCGGCGCTGACCAACGTCGAGCACAGTATCCCCAAAGAGATTTCCAGCACCCGCCACACCGCCGCCATAAAGGCCCCGTCCGGGTGGGCCAGCGCGGGCAAACCCACCATCGCCGCGGTGTAGCCCGCCAGCACAAACCCATAGGCGCGAAAGTTGCGATTACGCGTCGCACCGGCCGTGCAAATGCCCACCCAGATCGCCAACGCGCCGAGGAACAATTCGGTGTTCTGCGCAAACAAGGCGATCAACAAGACCATCACCGCCGACCCCGTCAGGGTGCCGAGGAAGCGGTAAAAGCTCTTGGCGAAGACCTGACCGCTCTGCGGTTGCATCACGATAAACACGGTGATCATCGCGGTGCGCGGTTGCGGCAGTTCCAGGCGCATCGCCAGCCACAGCGTGAGGAACGCGGCGATCAGCACCTTGAAGATATAGACCCAGGTCACGCCATCGCTGCGTGCCCAGTCGAAAAAACCACGGCGCCACTCCAGGGAGTGCAACCAGCGCAGCGGTGCAGGCAAGGGCGTCATCAAATCCTACTCAGTGATCAAACACGGCAAGCGCCGCCGGGGTCTTGCTCGGAAGGGTCTTGGTGTCTGGCGGCACATCGTTGCCGGCGCCGAGCCCGCCGCCCAGGGCGGTGACCAGTTCGGCGTGGGCACTCAGGCGTGCGGCTTGCACCTGTTGCTCGATTTGCTGCTGGTGGAACAGCAAGGTCTGGGCGTTCAGCACGTTGAGGTAATCGGTGAGGCCGCGCTGGTAGGCGATCATCGCGATGTCGTAGGTTTTCTGCGCAGAAGCCACGGACTGCGCAGCGAAGGACGCCTGCTTGTCCATCGATTCGCGGCGGATCAACTGGTCGCTGATGCCCTTGAGCGCGTTGACCAGCGTCTGGTTGTACTTGGCCACGGCCAGGTCATAACCGGCGCTGGCTTCGCCCAGTTGCCCACGCAAACGACCGCCGTCGAAGATCGGCAAGGTGATCGCCGGGCCGACGTTGTAGTTGAATTTCTTGCCCGCCAGAAACTCCAGCAGGCCGCCGCCGGTGGCCATGTAGCCGAGGCTGCCGACCAGGTCGACGTTGGGGTAGAAGCCGGCGTGCGCGACGTCGATGCCACGGGCTTGCGCGGCGACCTGCCACCGACCGGCGACCACGTCCGGGCGCTGGCCAAGCAATTGCGCCGGCAGGCTCGACGGCAATTTCAGCGGCGCGGCGAGGGACAAACTCGGGCGTTGCAGTTGTGCACCCTCGCCCGGACCTTTGCCCGCCAAAGCAGCCAGTTGGTTGCGGCTCAGGGCGATGTCCTCGTCGAGCGCGTCGAGCTGGCGATGGGTCTCCGGCAACGGCGTTTCGGCCTGGCTGACGTCGAAGTGCGTGCCGATCCCGGCGTTCAGGCGTTTATTGGCCAGGTCGAGAATCTGCTGCTGCTGGGCCAGGGTGGCGGCGACGATGTCGCGGTTGGCGTACTGCAAGGACAACTGGATGTAGGCGCGCACCACGTTGTTCTGCAATTCGAGCTGGGCCTGGCGCGCTTCGGCGGCGCTCATATGCGCCAGGTCGACAGCGCGTTCGCTGGCGTTGCTTTCGCGGCCCCACAGGTCGAGGGCATAGCTCAGGCCCAGAGACGAATTGTTGTCCCAGGTGGTTGTTCCGCTCAACTCGCCGGGGCCGTAGAACTGATCCTTCGGCCAGTTGTGGCGTTTGAGGGTGGTGTCACTGTTGATCTGCAACGACTCGGCCGACTCGGCGATGCCGGCCATGGCCCGCGCCTCACGCACCCGCGCGGCGGCCATGGCCAGGCTCGGGCTGTTTTGCGTGGCAAGTTGCACCCACTGATTGAGTTGCGGATCGCCATAGGCTTGCCACCATTGCGTGGTGGGCCAGTGGGCGTCGTGGGCGGCGCTCTGGATGGCTTCGTCGGTGGCCAGGTTATTGGCGTTGAGGGCCCGGCCTTGGGGGGCGATTCCTCCGGTTCCGATGCAGCCGCTGATTGCTAACGATAAGGCCCAAACACTGAGAGTCTTCAGCTCTCTGATGATGCGACGCGGCACGGCAAGCGTATTCCTGAGGTGGTGTTGCGCAAGAGGTGGCGCAATTCTAGGGGGCGCCATGGGGAACGATAAGCTGGCATTCCTGTGAATCTTTGTTACCGTTCAAGCGATAATCCGTTGGTAGGGATCACTGGACGGCGTAACTTTCTGTCACAATTTGCTATCTCCCCTGAGAACACTCCATGGACACTTTGCAAAACATGCGCGCTTTCAGTTGCGTGGCCGAAGCTGGCAGCTTCACCGCCGCCGCCGTGCAACTGGACACCACCACGGCCAACGTCTCGCGCGCGGTCTCCAACCTGGAAGCCCATCTGCAAACCCGCTTGCTCAACCGCACCACCCGCCGCATCGCACTGACCGAAGCCGGTAAACGCTATTTGCTGCGTTGCGAGCAGATCCTCGCCTACGTGGAAGAAGCCGAAGCCGAAGCCAGCGACGCGCACGCGCGGCCGGCCGGGCAGTTGAAAGTGCACACCATGACCGGGATCGGCCAGCATTTCGTGATTGACGCCATTGCCCGCTACCGCCGTACGCATCCCGACGTGACATTCGACCTGACCCTGGCCAACCGCGTGCCGGACTTGCTCGATGAGGGCTACGACGTGTCGATCGTGCTGGCCAGTGAATTGCCGGACTCGGGGTTTGTGTCCCAGCGGCTGGGCATTACCTACAGCATCGCGTGTGCGTCGCCGGATTACGTCAAGACCAAGGGCTGCGCACAACGGCCGCAGGATTTGCTCAACCATGCGTGCCTGCGGTTGGTGAGCCCGGTGATCCAGCTGGATAAATGGACCTTCAACGGGCCGGAAGGCCAGGAAAGTGTGGCGATCAATACGTCGCCGTTTCTGGTCAATTCGGCGGACGCGATGAAAACGGCGATCACCAGTGGCATGGGCGTGGGTTTGTTGCCGGTGTATGCGGCTATCGAGGGGTTGCGTAACGGCACGCTGGTGCGGGTGATGCCTAACTACCGCTCGCAAGAGCTGAACTTGTATGCCATCTACCCGTCGCGCCAGTACCTGGATGCGAAGATCAAGACGTGGGTTGAATATCTGCGCGGGTCGTTGCCCGAGATTCTGGCGGCGCATCAGGCGGAATTGGTGGCGTATGAGTTGAGTGGGAGCCTTAGCGGGGCGCGGTTGGCTAACTGACTGGGCTTTGGGGTTGGGCTTTGGGCTTTGGGCTTTGGGGGCATATCCGTTATTTGGGTGATGGCGGGTATGGGTTCCGCTCTTACAGCGGGTCACTTTTGAAAAGAGCCCAAAAGTAACCAAAAGGCTCTTGCCCCACCACTCGGCACCTCGCTTAGGCTCGGTGTGCCCTCACTCCGGCTTGAATCCGTGGGCCGCCGTGACGGGCCATCCATGGCCCAACACGGCTAACCCGGCGTCCTGCCGGGTTACCCACGGATTCAAGCCTGCGTTCGGCCAGCGTGGTTTAACGGGGCGCCTAAGATCAAAAGCAGATCAAGATCAAAAGCAGAGCACGGCGGCCTGGTAGCCGACCTGAGTGGTAGAAGCAAAACCGAGGCGGCCTGACAGCCGACCTGATTCTGGAACCTGAACTCAATCAAATGTGGGAGCTGGCTTGCCTGCGATGGCATCAACCTGGTGTACCTGATGGACCGAGGTGTCTTCATCGCAGGCAAGCCAGCTCCTACAGAAAAGCAAAGCAGTGCGGTGGTGGAGGTTGAACTCGGTCAACTTGTGGGAGCGGGCTTGCTCGCGAAGGCGGTGGGCCAGTGACACATGAGCTGACTGACCCACCGCATTCGCGGGCAAGCCCGCTCCCACATTTGGATATCTGTGCATCAGATAGAAGTGTGTTGCTGTGCTTTTGATCTGCTTTTGCTTCAACCACTCAGGTCGGCTTTCAGGCCGCCGTGCTTTGCTTTTGATTTTGATCTGACAGGCCCCGTCAACCACGCTGGCCGGAGTGAGGGAATGCCGAGCCTAGGCGAGGCACCGAGTGGTGGGGCAAAGACCTTTTGGTTACTTTTGGCTGGGCCGGCATTCCGGGCGTTTGCCAAAAGTGACCCGCTGTAAGAGCGGAACCCTAAGCCGCCGTTACCGCAGCAACGGATATGTACTCACTCACCCACCAAACAACACCAAAAAGCTCCCCCCAATCCCCCCCAAGAATGTTAGCGTGCTTGGCATTCTTCCGTAGTCGATGAGCCCGCCTGCAATGAAAAAGACCGTCCTCGCCTTCAGCCGTGTCACCCCGGAAATGATCGAACGCCTGCAACAGGATTTCGACGTCATCGTCCCCAATCCCAAGCTGGGCGACATCAACGCTCAATTCAACGAGGCCCTGCCCCACGCCCACGGTTTGATCGGCGTAGGCCGCAAGCTCGGCCGCGCACAGCTCGAAGGCGCAAGCAAACTGGAGGTGGTCTCCAGCGTGTCAGTAGGCTACGACAACTACGACGTGTCCTACTTCAACGAGCGCGGAATCATGCTCACCAACACCCCCGACGTACTCACCGAAAGCACCGCCGACCTGGCCTTCGCCCTGCTGATGAGCAGCGCACGCCGCGTGGCCGAACTGGACGCCTGGACCAAGGCCGGCCAGTGGAAAGCCAGCGTCGGCGCGCCACTGTTCGGTTGCGATGTACACGGCAAAACCCTCGGCATCGTCGGCATGGGCAACATCGGCGCCGCCGTGGCCCGGCGTGGACGCCTGGGCTTCAATATGCCGATCCTGTACAGCGGCAACAGCCGCAAGACCGCGCTGGAACAGGAATTGGGCGCCCAGTTCCGCAGCCTCGACCAATTGCTGGCCGAGTCGGACTTCGTCTGCCTGGTGGTGCCATTGAGCGACAAGACCCGCCACCTGATCAGCACCCGCGAGTTGGGCCTGATGAAATCCAGCGCGATCCTGATCAATATTTCCCGTGGCCCGGTGGTGGACGAGCCGGCGCTGATCGACGCCCTGCAAACCCAGAAGATTCGGGGTGCCGGCCTGGATGTGTATGAGCAGGAGCCGCTGGCCGAGTCGCCGCTGTTCCAACTGAGCAACGCCGTAACCCTGCCGCACATCGGCTCGGCCACCCACGAAACCCGCGAAGCCATGGCCAACCGCGCCCTGGACAACCTGCGCAGCGCCTTGCTGGGCCAGCGCCCACAGGACTTGGTGAACCCACAGGTCTGGAAGGGCTGACACATCTTACCTGTGGGAGCGGGCTTGCTCGCTCCCACACACGCCAGCCCTGCATAAATCCGGTTAAAGCCTGGCGCGCCCGAGTCGATAACCCTCTATAGATCGTCATTCCTGATCCACAGAAGGTTTTTATGTCCACCACCAAAGCCCGCGCAGATTCACTCTCGCTTCTGCTCTTTACCTTGCGCAGCGGCAAGCTGATGGCGATCAACCTGCTGAAAGTCAGCGAAATCATCCCCTGCCCGCCGCTGACCAAGCTGCCGGAGTCTCACCCTCACGTCAAAGGCATCGCCACGCTGCGCGGTGCGTCGCTGTCGGTGATCGACCTGAGCCGCGCGCTGGGCGAGATGCCCCTGCAAGACCCGAACGGCGGCTGCCTGATCGTCACTGACGTCAGCCGTTCCAAGCAGGGCTTGCATGTGCAGGCGGTGAGCAAGATCGTGCATTGCCTGACCACCGACATTCGTCCGCCGCCGTATGGCTCCGGTGGCAACCGCTCGTTTATCACCGGGGTTACCCAGGTCGAAGGCGGGCTGGTGCAGGTGCTGGATATCGAAAAGGTCATCCACGGCATCGCCCCGGCACCGGTTGAAGCGGCGCCCACCGACCTGACCATGGAAGAGGCCGAAGTACTCGGCAATGCGCGGATTCTGGTGGTGGACGACAGCCAGGTCGCCCTGCAGCAATCGGTGCACACCCTGCGCAATCTCGGTTTGACTTGCCACACCGCACGCAGCGCCAAGGAGGCCATCGACGTGCTGCTGGAGCTGCAAGGCACGGCCGAGCAGATCAACGTGGTGGTTTCGGATATCGAAATGTCCGAAATGGACGGTTACGCCCTCACCCGTACGCTGCGCGAAACCCCGGATTTCCAGGAGCTTTACGTGCTGCTGCACACTTCTTTGGACAGCGCGATGAACAGCGAAAAGGCCCGCCTGGCCGGTGCCGACGCGGTGCTGACCAAGTTCTCTTCGCCCGAACTGACCAAGTGCCTGGTGGTTGCCGCCCAGACCGTGGCGCAAAAGGGCTTGTAACCGGTGACGCAATACTTCCACCTGTTGCGCCGCGACCTGACCGGCAGCCTGCCCGCCCCGCAGTGGCCGGCCGATACTCGGCTGGGCCATTACCGTGATGAACTGGCCCCGGCGATTCATGCGGTGCTGCGCATGACCCAGGACCAGGGCGGCGGCCGTGTCGCCGGCCTGGAGCAATGGCGCCAGCAGTTCGTCACCGATGCCGAGTTCGACCCGACGCTGTGCCTGGTGGCCAGCAACGCCGAGGGCATCCTCGGCGTGGCCCAGTGCTGGACCAGCGCGTTTATCAAGAACCTCTCCGTGCATCCCTGCGCCCAGGGCCAGGGGCTGGGCCGCGCCTTGTTGCTGCACAGTTTTCAGGTGTTCAAGCAACGCGGCGAACCCTACGTCGACCTCAAGGTGCGCGAAAGCAACCTGCGCGCCCGACAACTGTATGAAAGCGCGGGCATGGTTTTTGTGCTGCGCGACCGGGTGCCCGAGGACTGACAGGCACTGGCTTCGCAAGAGCCAGAACAGTGCATAGAGGCACTACCGAGGCGTTTGTGGCGATCACCTTTGCCGCCTACGACGCCGGGCGCTGCCGGAATCTTGACGAAGACAGCCGCTGCAACATCTACTGGATGCCGGCGCCAGGATCGCCACCCAGGTGCCGGCCAACTACGCGTTTATTTCCTTGCGGGCATCTCAGGCCCGCAGCCTGCGAGGGCTTACAGGCTGGCGATACACTCGATTTCGATCCGCGCATTCAACAGCAGCTTGCCTGCCGCAAAGGTGGTTCGGGCAGGAAGCCGGCCTGCGGGGAAATAACTGGCGTACACCTCGTTCATTGCCGCGAAATCTTTGACATCGGCAAGAATCACCGTGCATTTGGCTACCCTGTCCATCGCCAAGGCTTTTGTCTTGAGCGTGCCACGCAAGTTTTCCAGGGCCTGGGCGGTTTCTGCGCGAATGCCTCCGCGCACCAGCTTGCCCTTTTCATCCAGGCCCAACACGCCGGCGAGATACAGGGTGTGCCCAACCTGCACCACCTCCGAGTAAGGAAAACCACCTTGCGCCGGTGTGTAAATCATCCGGGCCGCTGCGGATTCAGCCGGAGCCGGTGCCAGATAAGGCTGGGTAATGGCCGCGTATTTGCCACTGTCCTTCAAGCGCTGCAGCGCCGTGTTCAGCGCCGCGGTCAATTGCGGGTCGGTTTTGCGCACCGCTATGGCCGGGCCGCTGCCCAACAACTCGTCATTGATCACCGGCCCCGCGAAGGCAAACGCTTTGCCTTGAGGGGTGTTCAGCAACGCTTGGGTGATTTCAACCGTGTCTTGCAAGGTCGCGTCCAACTCACCGGCCTTCAAGGCCTTGATCAGCTCGGCATTGAGGTTGAATTGACGTACCTGCACGCCTTGAGGCGCCCACCGTGCCAGCGCAAAAGCGGCTCGACTGGTACCCGTCAGTACGCCCACGCGTTTGCCTCTGAGCGAACCGGGGGTTGGCAAAAGGCTGGAACCTGTGGGCGCGACCAATCGGCTTTCAAGGGCATAGAGCGGATGGGTGAAGTCGACTGTTTCGCGCCGTGGCGGCGTCGCGGTCATCGGCATGATGGCGTCAAAACGCCCGGCCTGGAGCGCGGCAAGGTTGGTTGCATAAGGCTGATCGACCCACACGCAGCGCGCGTTGAGCTCAGCACACAAGGCGTTGCCCAGCTCGATATCCAACCCGAGGAGTTCGCCTTGCTCATTGCGATATTCAAACGGCGGTACATCCGCCTCGACCCCGAAGCGAATTTCGCTCCACGGGTTTACGGGAGGGGGAGCCACCGCGCATCCGCTCCCGGCCAACATTATCAGCGCCAGAGCCAATATTCTTTTTGCCGTAGTCATAGACCTGTCCTGTTCAAAAGTGGCGTGAGACGTCCGTGCTCTATCACTCACGGCCCGAACGCACCCGACGTTCTAACAAGCACTGACTGGTCTTTAACTACGACACGCCTGTTTGTTTCATAGGAGAATTCCCAAATTCAGCCTAGACGCTTTTTGGCGTCAGCGCCGTTGGCCCCAGAACGCCTGCGCAAGCAGACGTAAATCTTGCGCCAGCGCCGCCACGTCGCCTGAGCTGCATTGGCTCTGCTGTGTGCCACGGCTTGCACCGCATCGCGGGCTACGCCTTGCAGGGTGTTGATCATGCGCTGGATTTCATTGGTCGATTGCTGGGTGCGCTGTGTCAGCGATCAATCGCGCGCGGGTCCGGCTTGGTGCGCACTGACTGATACTCCACCGTCGCCCCTTCCCGGGTCACCTGCGTGGCATAAGCGCGCTCGTAATTATTGGAGGAGTCGTCAGGTCGTCGACGCTAAGCGCGCCCATGGGGCGAACACTGATCCCGCTCATGTTCCGCGCAATTAATCAGCCATCACTGGTCGGAAGGCGGCTCGTTCAGATTGTAGGGCTGCACGATGCGCTGGTATTCACCGCTCTGGCGCAGTTGTTCAAGCGCACGGTTGAGGTCCTGGCGCAAGGCGGTGTCCGGTTTGCGCACCGCGATGGCCGCGCCGTCACCCAGCAGTTCGGCCGACACAACAGGACCCAGGAAGTCGAAATCCTGACCCTGCGCGGTGTCGAGCAGTGCCGTGCGGATTTCCACCGTGCCTTGCAGCGTCGCATCGATATGGCCGGCCACCAGGCTGCGCGTCAATTCGTCATTGAGCCAGAAACTCTTGATGATGACGCCCGCCGGCGCCCACTTGATTCGAGCAAAGGCTTCGCGGTTGCTCCCCAGCAGCACGCCGACCCGCTTGCCCCTGAGCGACTGCAGCGTCGGCATCAGGCCGGAGGTCTTGCGCCCTACCAGCCGGGTGGTGAACGGGTACAGCGTATCCGTGAAGTTCACCCATTGTCGGCGCCTGGAGGTGGGCGCCATGCCCATGATCGCGTCGAACCGTCGACCCTCAAGCGCAGGAAAACTCTCCATCAGCACCTGATCAACCCAGGTACAACGCACACCGAGTTGCTGGCACAACGCGTTTCCCAGGTCGATATTGAGCCCCACCAGTTGATCGTGCTGGTTGCGGCTTTGGAACGGCGGGAATTGCGCGGCGACTGCGAAACGGATCTCGCGTCGTGGTTCGTCAGCTGTCGCAGGTGTGCAGAAAACAGCGACCAGCAGGGATAAGGCAGGCGCAACACAGACACGTATCGAAACCACAAGGTGAGTCCTTTTCCGGAAAGTCCAGCCTCACCACGCCCCGGCGCCATCCACCTGGGCGAAGCAAATGCTGTGCAAGCTTTCAAGAAACGGTCGTGCACCTGCAATCAGAAACGTCAGCGAGCGATGTAAGGCAATGCCGACAAATACGTGACCGATTACTCTCAGCGTTTACCCATCGAACGACGAGTGCCCGGCGGTGCCATACCTGGCGACTTGGTATGGCCGTTTTTGGCGCCATTTTTGTACCAAGGCTGGGCCGCATTCTTGGCCCCGGCCAGTTCACCCGGCTTGAACGGAAACTTGAACGCCGGGATCTCGGCTTTTTCAACGCTTTCAGCGCTGGCCGGATCGACGAGGTCGGTCGCTTCAACAGGGGATTGTGTCGGGGAAGTCATGGAAGCTCCGGGGCATGCAGAAAATGAGGCGGCGGCCGGCTTGCGGGCCGCGCTGGCGCGCAGTATACCTGCGCGCCCCGGATCTTTAACCACCGCCTGTACGAATGGTCTGACTTTACTGACAGCGCTGTCAGTTAGCAGTCACCGTGCTGACCGGGTCGGCGGGCTATAAAGAAAGCATCTTAATTTTCCCACCCCTTTGCCCCGGCGCCTCACCCCATGCACATTCAACGAAAAACCGCCCTGACCGTGGGTGTCCTCGTGGTAGTGGCGATTGCAGCCTGGGCCGTGACCCGGCCCGCCAAGACCAAACTGGCGGCGCCGAGCGCAATCCCGGTGCGAGTGGTGAGCGTGGTGCAACAGGACATTCCCCGCTTTGTCAGCGGCATCGGCTCGGTGCTGTCGTTGCACAGCGTGGTGATCCGCCCGCAAATCGACGGCATCCTCACCAAGTTGCTGGTCAAGGAAGGCCAACTGGTCAAAACCGGCGACCTGCTCGCCACCATCGATGACCGCTCGATCCGCGCGAGCCTCGACCAGGCCAAGGCGCAACTGGGGGAAAGCCAGGCGCAACTGCAAGTCGCGCTGGTCAACCTCAAGCGCTACAAGGAATTGAGCATCGACGACGGCGTGTCAAAACAGACCTACGACCAGCAACAAGCCTTGGTCAACCAGCTCAAAGCCACGGCGCAAGGCAACCAGGCTGCCATCGACTCCGCTCAGGTACAGCTTTCCTACACCCAGATTCGCTCTCCGGTGACAGGTCGCGTCGGCATTCGCACGGTGGATGAAGGCAACTTCCTGCGCATGAGCGATACCCAGGGCTTGTTCTCCGTGACGCAAATCGACCCGATTGCGGTGGAGTTCTCACTGCCGCAACAAATGCTGCCGACCCTGCAAGGCCTGATCGCATCGCCGACTCAAGCCAGCGTCGATGCCTACATGGGCGCCGACACCGACGGCCAGACCGGCGACTTGCTCGGTGAAGGCCACCTGAGCCTGATCGACAACCAGATCAGCTCCACCACCGGCACGCTGCGCGCCAAGGCCGAGTTCAAGAATGCTTCGCAGCGCCTGTGGCCGGGGCAACTGGTGACCATCAAGATCCAGACCGCCCTCGACAAGAACGCCCTGGTGGTACCGCCGACCGTGGTGCAGCGCGGCCTGGATGCGCATTTCGTGTACCGGGTCAACGGTGACAAGGTCGAGATTGTGCCGGTGCAAATCGCCTATCAGGACAGCGACGTGAACATCATCAAGGGCGTGCAGGCCGGGGATGTATTGGTCAGCGACGGCCAGTCGCGGCTCAAGGCCGGCGCCCAGGTCGAGGTGCTCAAAGAGCCGCCACAAGCCATCCAGACGGTAGACGCCAAGGTGCAGCCATGAGCGGCAGCCGTTCGCCGTCGGCCTGGTGCGTCGACCACCCGGTCGCCACCCTGCTGCTGACCTTCGCCTTGGTGCTGCTGGGGTTAATTGCCTTCCCGCGCTTGGCCGTCGCCCCACTGCCAGAAGCGGAATTTCCGACGATCCAGGTCACCGCGCAGTTGCCCGGCGCCAGCCCGGACACCATGGCGTCGTCGGTGGCCACCCCGCTGGAGGTGCAATTCAGCGCCATCCCCGGCATGACGCAAATGACCTCCAGCAGCGCCTTGGGCTCCAGCCTGCTGACGCTGCAATTCACCCTGAACAAAAGCATCGATACCGCTGCGCAGGAAGTGCAAGCGGCGATCAACACCGCCTCCGGCAAGCTGCCCAGCGATATGCCAAGCCTGCCGACCTGGAAGAAGGTCAACCCGGCGGACAGCCCCGTGCTGATCCTCAGCGTCAGTTCCGACAGCATGCCCAGCACCGAACTCAGCGATTACGTAGAGACCTTGCTGGCCCGCCAGATCAGCCAGATCGACGGCGTCGGCCAGATCAACATCACCGGCCAGCAACGCCCGGCAATTCGCGTACAGGCTTCGCCCGACAAACTCGCGGCGATTGGCCTGACCCTCGCCGACGTGCGTCTGGCCATTCAGCAATCGAGTTTGAACCTGGCCAAGGGCGCGATTTACGGTGAGAACAGCGTGTCGACCCTGTCGACCAACGACCAGCTGTTTCACCCGGATGAATACGGCCAGTTGATTGTTTCCTACAAGAACGGCGCACCGGTTCAACTGCGTGATATCGCCAAAGTCATCAACGGTTCGGAAAACGCCTACGTACAGGCCTGGTCGGGCGACACGCCCGGCGTGAACCTGGTGATTTCGCGCCAGCCCGGCGCCAACATTGTCGAAACCGTGGACCGCATTCAAGCCGAGCTGCCGCGCCTGGAAGGCATGTTGCCGGCCTCGGTGCAGGTCAGCGTGTTGACCGACCGCACCAAGACGATTCGCGCCTCGTTGCATGAAGTGGAAGTGACGTTGCTGATTGCCATCTTGCTGGTGGTGGCGGTGATGGCGCTGTTCCTGCGTCAATTGTCGGCGACGATGATTGTGTCCAGCGTGCTCGGCGTGTCGCTGATCGCCAGTTTTGCGCTGATGTATGTACTGGGTTTCAGCCTGAACAACCTCACGCTGGTGGCGATCGTAATCGCCGTGGGCTTTGTGGTGGACGACGCCATCGTGGTGGTGGAGAACATTCACCGCCACCTGGAGGCGGGCCTCGATAAACGCGAAGCGGCGATCAAGGGTTCCGGCGAGATTGGCTTTACGGTGGTGTCGATCAGCTTCTCGCTGGTGGCGGCGTTTATTCCGCTGCTGTTCATGGGCGGCGTGGTCGGACGGCTGTTCAAGGAGTTTGCGCTGACGGCCACCTCGACCATCCTGATTTCGGTGGTGGTGTCGCTGACGCTGGCGCCGACGCTGGCCGCGCTGTTCATGCGCGCGCCCACCCATCACGCCCACGACAAGCCCGGTTTCAGCGAACGCCTGCTGGCCGGATACGCGCGCAACCTGCGTCGCGCGTTGGCCCATCAACGCACGATGGCGGCGATCTTCATGGTGACCCTGGCCCTGGCCGTGGTCGGCTACATCTTTATCCCCAAGGGTTTCTTCCCGGTGCAGGACACAGGTTTCGTGCTCGGCACCAGCGAGGCCGCGGCCGACGTGTCGTACCCGGACATGGTCGCCAAGCACAAAGCCCTGGCCGAGATCGTCAAGGCCGACCCGGCGGTGGAAGCGTTTTCCCACTCGGTGGGCGTGACCGGCAGCAACCAGACCATCGCCAACGGCCGCTTCTGGATCGCCTTGAAAGACCGCGGTGACCGCGATGTGTCCGCCAGCCAGTTCATCGACCGCATCCGCCCCAAACTGGCCAAGGTGCCGGGCATCGTGCTGTACCTGCGCGCCGGCCAGGACATCAACTTAAGCTCCGGCCCGAGCCGCGCCCAGTACCAATACGTGCTCAAGAGCAACGACGGCCCGACGCTGAACACCTGGACCCAGCGCCTGACTGAAAAGCTGCGCGCCAACCCGGCCTTTCGCGACCTGTCCAACGACCTGCAGCTGGGCGGCAGCATCACCCACATCAGCATCGACCGCCAGGCCGCCGCGCGCTTCGGCCTGACCGCCACCGATGTCGACCAGGCGCTGTATGACGCCTTCGGTCAGCGCCAGATCAACGAGTTCCAGACCGAAATCAACCAGTACCAGGTGGTGCTGGAACTCGACACCCAGCAACGCGGCAAGGCCGAGAGCCTGAACTACTTCTACCTGCGCTCGCCGCTGACCAACGAGATGGTGCCTCTGTCGGCGCTGGCCAAGGTCGACCCGCCCACCGTGGGGCCCTTGTCGATCAGCCATGACGGCATGTTCCCGGCCGCCAACCTGTCGTTCAACCTGGCGCCTGGCGTGGCGTTGGGCGATGCGGTGATCATGCTTAACCAGGCCAAGAACGAAATCGGCATGCCGTCCACCATGATCGGCACATTCCAGGGCGCGGCCCAGGCGTTCCAGAGTTCGCTGGCCAGCCAGCCCTGGCTGATCCTCGCGGCGCTGGTGGCGGTCTACATTATTCTGGGTGTGTTGTACGAGAGTTTCGTGCACCCGCTGACGATCATCTCGACCTTGCCTTCAGCGGGCTTGGGCGCGCTGATCATGCTGTGGCTGCTGGGCCAGGACTTTTCGATCATGGCCCTGATCGGCCTGGTGTTGTTGATCGGCATCGTCAAGAAAAACGGCATCCTGATGATCGACTTTGCCCTGGACGCCCAGCGCGTGCGCGGGCTGCCGCCCGAGGAGGCGATTTATGAAGCCTGCGTCACGCGGTTCCGGCCGATCATCATGACCACCCTCGCCGCCCTGCTCGGCGCGGTGCCGCTGATGCTCGGCTCCGGCCCGGGCGCGGAGTTGCGCCAGCCGCTGGGGATTGCGGTGGTCGGCGGCTTGCTGGTGAGCCAGGCGCTGACGCTGTTCACCACGCCGGTCATATACTTGTACCTTGAGAAGTTTTTCCACAGGCCCAAACCAGCGCTGGCGCTGGCGACCACACACTGAAGGCGGGGTCATGCGCGTCCTGATTATTGAAGATGAAGAAAAAACCGCGGACTACTTGCACCGCGGCCTGACGGAACAAGGCTACACCGTCGATGTGGCGCGTGAAGGTGTCGAGGGCTTGCACCTGGCGCTGGAAAACGATTACGCGGTGATCGTGCTCGACGTGATGCTGCCCGGCCTCGACGGCTTCGGCGTGTTGCGCGCGCTGCGGGCGCGCAAGCAAACACCGGTGATCATGCTCACCGCACGCGAGCGCGTGGAAGACCGCATTCGCGGCTTGCGCGAAGGCGCCGACGATTACTTGGGCAAGCCGTTTTCGTTCCTCGAACTGGTGGCGCGCCTGCAGGCGCTGACCCGCCGCAGCGGCGGGCATGAGCCGGTGCAGGTCACCGTCGCTGACTTGTGGATCGATTTGATCAGCCGCAAGGCCAGCCGCAACGGCCTGCGCCTGGACTTGACCGCCAAGGAGTTCTCGCTGCTCAGCGTATTGGCGCGGCGCCAGGGTGAAATCCTCTCGAAAACGGCAATTGCCGAGATGGTCTGGGACATCAATTTCGACAGCGATGCCAACGTCGTCGAAGTGGCGATCAAGCGCCTGCGCGCCAAGCTCGACGGGCCGTTCGAGCACAAACTGCTGCACACCATTCGCGGCATGGGGTATGTGCTGGAGAACCGCAGTGTCGGCTAACTCCATCGCCCTGCGCCTGAGCGGCATGTTCACGCTGGTGGCGCTGCTGATCTTCGTGTTGATCGGTGGCGCGCTGTACCAGCAAGTGGACCGCGGCCTTGGGTTGTTGCCGGGCGCCGAGCTGGATGCGCGCTACAGCGTGCTCGAATCCTCGGTGAACCGCTTTGGCACGCCGGACCATTGGGCGAAAATCACCGCCAAACTGAAATTGCTCGGTGAGGAAGACAAGCGCATTCGCTTCTGGGTGGTGAGCAGCGATCCGAACTACGAGTACGGCAACCCGGATGCGCAGATCCGCGCGTTCGCCGCAGGGCCGACCGGTAAGCGCGACTTGCGCCTGCCGGGGCGCGAGTACCCGTTCAAGGTGTTGGTGAGCCAGTTCGCGGCGAAAGAACAGCGCCCGCCGCTGCGCTTTATGATCGCCATCGACACTGAAAACTTCCGCGCGACTCAGCACCAGTTGCTGGTGGCGTTGATCGGCCTGGCGTTTGTCGGCGTGGTGCTGGCGGCGCTGTTGGGGTTCTGGGTGTCGCGCATCGGCCTCAAGCCGTTGGGCAAACTCTCGGATGAAGCGCAGAAGCTTGCGCCGCCCAAGCTCTCGGGGCGCTTGCAACTGTCGCCGTTGCCGCCGGAGTTGAGCCAGTTCGTCAACTCGTTCAACTCCACCCTGGATCGGGTTGAGCAGGCCTACTCGCGCCTGGAGTCATTCAATGCCGACGTGGCGCATGAACTGCGTTCGCCGCTGACCAACCTGATCGGCCAGACCCAGGTAGCGCTGACACGCGGGCGTTCGGCCGAGCATTATTTCGAGGTGCTGCAATCCAACCTTGAGGAGTTGGAGCGCCTGCGTTCGATCATCAATGACATGTTGTTCCTGGCCAGTGCTGATCAGGGCAGCAAGGCCACCAAGCTGATCGAAAGTTCACTGGCGGACGAAGTGGCCACGACCCTCGATTACCTGGACTTCATCCTCGAAGACGCCCAAGTCCAAGTGCGGGTACGCGGTGACGCCTTGGTGCAAATCGAGAAAGCGCACCTGCGCCGTGCGTTGATTAACCTGCTGAGCAACGCAGTGCAGCACACCGCACCGGGGCAGGTTATCGAGGTGAACATTGAGGTAGAGGAGCATCAGGTGGCGATTGGGGTGACCAACCCGGGGGCTGAGATTGCCAGTGAGCATTTGCCCCGGCTGTTCGAGCGGTTTTATCGGGTGGATGCGTCACGCAGCAACAGCGGGGCGAATCATGGGTTGGGGTTGGCGATTGTGAAGGCGATCGCTTTGATGCACGGCGGGGATGTGTTTGTGCGCAGTGAGGGTGGGGGAAATACGTTTGGCATAACCCTGCCGGTGTAGGGGGTGGTTTGCTGGGGGTATATCCGTTATTTGGGTGATGGCCGCTTTGGGGTTCCGCCCTTACGGCGGGTCACTTTTGAAAAGAGCCCAAAAGTAACCAAAAGGCTCTTGCCCCACCACTCGGCACCTCGCTTAGGCTCGGTGTGCCCTCACTCCGGCTTGAATCCGTGGGCCGCCGTGACGGGCCATCCATGGCCCAACACGGCTAACCCGGCGTCCTGCCGGGTTACCCACGGATTCAAGCCTGCGTGAGGCCAGCGTGGTTTAACGGGGCGCCTAAGATCAAGATCAAGATCTACAGCACGGCGGCCTAGTAGCCGACCTGAGTGGTAGAAGCAAAACCGAGGCGGCCTGACAGCCGACCTGATTTTGGAAGCTGAACTCAATCAAATGTGGGAGCTGGCTTGCCTGCGATGGCATCAACCCGGTGTACCTGATGGACCGCGGTGCCTGCATCGCAGGCAAGCCAGCTCCCACAGAAAAGCACAGCAGTGCGGTGCTGGCGACTGCACTCGCTCCCACATTTGGAGCTCTGTGCATCAGATAGAAATGTGTTGCTGTGCTTTTGATCCGCTTTTGCTTCTACCACTCAGGTCGGCTACCAGGCCGCCGTGCTTTTGCTTTTGATCTTGCTTGTGATCTGACAGGCCCCGTCAACCACGCTGGCCGAACGCAGGCTTGAATCCGTGGGTAACCCGGCAGGACGCCGGGTTAGCCGCGTTGGGCCATGGATGGCCCGTCGCGGCGGCCCACGGATTCAAGCCGGAGTGAGGGAACACCGAGCCTAAGCGAGGTGCCGAGTGGTGGGGCAAAGACCTTTTGGTTACTTTTGGGGCGTTTGCCAAAAGTGACCCGCTGTAAGAGCGGAACCGCCAGCCGCCGTGACCGCAGCAACGGATATGTACTCACTCCCCCTACAACCCCCCCGCGACTGTTGCAATTTGGGCAACAGTCATTATCTTGTTACACTCTGTACCGCACCGCTCACCTGCGCTAATTTGACGCACCGTTGAGCGCGACGGCAACCACAGCTTCCCGCTCACCCAAATTTCCCTCGACTTATTTCCAGGGCTCTACACTGGGAATCTGTTCAAAGCCGCTGACTTCAGCGGCTTTTTTTTGCGGTAAAAAAAGGCCAGGCACACCCCCACGACATTGGCCGCTTACGATTGACCAAAGGAGCTCCACCGGTGAAGAACTCGCTGACGTTCACCCCGCTATTCCTAGCGATTGCAACAACGATCGCCCCCCTGGCCCAAGCGGCAGACACCACCCCCGCCGACGGTTTCGTCGACGGCGCAAGCCTCAAGATCAACACCCGCAATTACTACATGAACCGCGACCGTCGCGACATCCACACCGATGACAGCAAGGAATGGGGCCAAGGCTTCATCGGCACCTTCGAATCCGGCTACACCCAAGGCACGGTCGGCTTCGGCCTGGACCTTAACGCCATGCTCGGCCTCAAGCTCGACGGCGGTGGCGGCACCGACGGCTCCAGCATCCTGCCGTATGGCAGCGGCGACGGCAAAGCGCCCGGCTCGTTCTCCACCGCAGGCGGCACCTTGAAAATGCGCGCCTTCGACACCGAGCTGAAAGCCGGCGACCTGTTCCTCAACAACCCGGTAATCGCCGGCGGCATGACCCGCATGCTGCCGCAGGATTTCCGCGGCGTAAGCCTGACCAACCACAGCGTCGACGGCTGGCTGCTTGAAGGCGGCCAGGCCAGCTTCACCAAGCTCTACAACCAGAGCGGTCACCGGCGCATCGGCACCAGCTACGGTGCACTGCCGGACCACGTCGACAGCCAGCACCTGAACTGGGCCGGTGTGTCGTTCAGCGCCATCCCGGGCGTCACCAGCAACCTGTACGCTTCCGAACTCAAGGACGTGTGGCACCAGTACTACTACGACCTGGATTACACCTACGCGCTGAACGACCTGGTCAGCCTCAACCCCGGCCTGCACTACTACCACACCCAAGACACCGGCCGCTCGCTGCTGGGCAGCATCGACAACAACACCTACAGCCTGCATTTCACCGTGGGCGTGGGCAACCACAGCCTCACCGCCGCCTACCAGCGGGTCAACGGCAACACGCCGTTCGACTACATCAGCCAGGGCGACAGCGTCTACCTGGACAACTCCCAGCAATACTCGGACTTCAACGGCCCCAACGAGCGCTCGTGGAAACTCAAGTACGCCTATGATTTCGCAGGCCTGGGCATGCCAGGGCTGACGTCTGCCGTTTCCTACATCAGCGGCAAGACCGACCTGACCAAGGTCGACCCCAACAGCCGTGGCTACAGCGCCTGGTACAGCGCCGATGGCAAGGACGCCAAACACTGGGAGCGCGACATCGATTTGAAGTACGTGGTGCAAGGCGGCAAAGCCAAGGACCTGGCCGTGCGCCTGCAATGGGCGACCAACCGCGGCGGAAATGGCTACGCGGCAGTGGATCGGGATGTGGACGAATACCGGGTGATCGTGGACTACCCGATCAACGTGTTCTAACCCGCCAATCTTTCTTTTTTAGCCCATGCCCTAATTTTCATCGCGTAGAACTAAACTGCCAGTATCTTATCTGTTGAAGTCTGCGCGATGAGTCAACTCCGCCCTCCTTCTTTACCTGCACGCTCGGAGCTTTTGCTGATTCTGGGCAGTAGCCTGACCGTCACCCTGATTGTGATTATCGTCGCGGCGCTGCTGAACCGCGAACACGCCAGCACCGTCCAGGCCGCCCAGCGCGCGACCACCAACATCACCCAACTGATCAATGCTGACGTGCTGCGTAACGTCGAGCTCTATGACCTGGCGCTGGAGGGTCTGATCAAGGCCACCACCCGCAAGGACCTGGCGCAGGCGTCACCGGACATACGGCACATGGTGCAGTTTGACCAGTCCACCGCAGCGCCCTTCAAAGGCGAAGTGCTGTTGCTGGATGCCAACGGTGCAGTGATTGCCGACTCCTCGACGCTGTGGCCAACGCCACGCAATTTCGCTAACCGCGATTACTTCCAGGCGCATCGACAGAATGCCCAGGCCGGCCTGTTTATCAGCCGCCCATTCAGGATTCGCTGCAATTGCGATCAAGTCTGGCGCATCGCATTCAGTCGCCGCGTCACGGGGCCGGACGGTGAGTTTGCCGGTGTCGCGGTGGCAACGATGCGCCTGGCGTATTTCGATCAATTGTTCAACCGCCTCACCATCGGCAATGGCAGCTCGGTGAACCTGCTGAACAACCAGGGGATTCTTCTCGCCCAGCAGCCGTTGCTGGAGCGCGACATGATCGACAAGGACCTCAGCGATCGGCCCAACTTCAAACGCATACTGCGCGAAGGCGAAGGCAGCTTTCGGGCGATCTCGGCCATCACTGGCACCGAGCGTTTGTACACCTTCACCAATGTCGGTGAATTACCGCTGATTGTGGTGGTGGCGCTGGCCAGCGAAGACGTGTTCGCCCCGTGGAAACGCGCCGCGCTGCTCACCAGCGGCGCCACCGGCGTGCTCTGCATTGGCCTGTTATGGCTGACCTGGATGCTGCGCCGCGAACTGCGCCGTCGCTATCGCGCCGAGCAAGTGCTGTCGGAGCTGGCCGCCACCGATGACCTGACCGGCCTGGCCAACCGTCGCACCCTGGACCAGCGCCTGCGCCTGGAATGGGACCGCGCGCAGCGCTCCACCGAGCCGCTGACGCTGTTGATGATCGATGTGGACCACTTCAAGGCTTTCAACGACCGCCACGGCCACCACGGCGGTGATGAGGCACTGCGCACGGTCGCCCAGGTGATCGCCAACAACATCCGTCGTCCCGCCGACCTGGCCGCGCGGTATGGCGGGGAAGAGTTTGCGGTGGTGCTGCCGGACACCGACGCCAAGGGCGCCTGGGTGATCGCCGAGCATATCCGCAGCGGCGTCGAGCACCTGCCGCGCGTCGCCGGCGCTGAACAGCCGATCACCGTGAGTATCGGCATGAGTACCTGGGATAAACGCAGTCACCTGTCACTCGAGACGCTGCTGTTGCACGCGGATCAGGCACTGTATGAGGCCAAGCACAGTGGGCGAAACCGGATTGTGGAGGCCACCGGGCCCTGACCTGCTGCAACGCCGTACACGGACTACGCTAATGGCATCTTCGACGCAAAAGTACGCCCGATGAGCCCGAGCCTTTCTCGCTCTACACGTCGCCCGGAACGCCTGCTGATCCTTGGCAGTGTCCTCACGGCCCTGCTGATCGTGGCGATCGTGGCGGTGCTGCTGATTCGCGAACACGCCAATACCCTGCAGACCGCCACGCGCACCGCGAACAACATCACCCAACTGATTGACGCCGATGTACTGCGCAACGTCGAGCTCTATGACATGGCCCTCAAGGGCCTGATCGCCGCCACCGAGCGCAACGACCTGCAAAGCGTCTCCGCCGATATCCGCCATCTGGTGCAGTTCGACCGCTCCGCGGCCGCGCCCTACAAGGGCGAGATCCTGCTGCTGGACGCCGGTGGCGAGGTGATCGCCGACTCGTCCTTGCTCACGCCCAAGTCCGGCAACTTCGCTGATCGCGATTATTTCCAGGTGCAGCGCAAAGACCCCGACATCGGGCTGTACATCAGCCGCCCGTTCATGGCGCGCTGCGTGTGCGACGACCAATGGCGCATTGCGTTCAGCCGCCGCGTTTCCGGGCCGGACGGGCGCTTTCAGGGGGTGGCGGTGGCCTCCATGCGCTTTTCTTATTTTCACCAGCTGTTCAGCAGCCTGAATATCGGCAGCAACAGCACCATCAACCTGATCAACCAGCAGGGCATTCTGCTGGCGCAGCATCCCATGCTCAAACTGGACATGATCGACAAGGACCTGAGCCAGCGGCCAAACGTCACGCGCATGCTCAAGGAGCGCGATGGCAGCTTTCGCGGCGTTTCCAGTGTTGACCACCGAGAGCGGCTCTACAGCTTTTCCACGGTCGGCAATTTGCCGCTGATCGTCGTGGTGGCACTGTCCACCGATGAAGTATTCGCCCAATGGAAACGCGCAGCCTTGCTGATCAGCCTGGCGACGGGCGTGCTGTGCATCGGTCTGCTGTGGCTGAGTTGGATGCTCAGCAACGAGCTGCGCCGCCGCCACCGCGCCGAGCAAGTGCTGTCAGAACTGGCAGCCACCGATGCGCTGACCGGCCTGGCAAACCGTCGCATCCTCGATCAGCGCCTGCGCCTGGAATGGGACCGCGCGCAACGCTCGACCGAACCGCTGACGCTGCTGATGATCGACGTGGATCACTTCAAGGCCTTCAACGACCGCCATGGTCACCACGGCGGTGACGAGGCTCTGCGCACGGTGGCCAGGGTCATTGAAGACAACATCCGCCGCCCGGCTGACCTGGCGGCGCGTTATGGCGGGGAGGAGTTTGCCGTGGTGCTGCCGCACACCGACGCCAAGGGCGCCTGGGTGATCGCCGAGCATATCCGCAGCAGCGTCGAGCACTTGCCACGGTTTGCCGGCGCCGAACGGCCGATTACGGTGAGTATCGGCATGAGTACCTGGGACAAACGCAGCCGCGTATCGCTGGAGGCATTGTTGCTGAGCGCGGATCAGGCGCTGTATGAGGCCAAACACAGCGGGCGCAACCGCATCGTGGATGCCGCAGCCCTTCCCTGAAAAGCCTGCTACCTGGGCTAATCGGTCAATCAATGCGGTTGGAGCAAGGCCGCTCGCCGCACCGTCAGCGTGGGTTTGGATCCCGACGCTGACGGTGCCTCCTGCTGATGACAGTGAGTCAGTACATTTTTCACAGAGGCAGCCTTTACAGCGTGTAGCTGCCACCTCCTGACACCGAGACTCTCGGGTCAGCGCCCACTTGCGCTGTAACACTCAATGGAAACTGCGGTGGCAATAGAGACACGCTTAAACCGAAGGAGCCATCGACCGAAACGCCCGATGTTGCGGAAAACTCGTGTTTTGGCGGGGACTTGCTGGTCAGGTCGGTACTGAAAGTAACTTTGTGTTGAAGGGTAAATGACGGTGACACGCCTGCTCCGCCATTGGCGCCCACCTGCCCTGCTCGAATATTCGCGTTAATACTTGTCCGGAGGAAAAAGGTATAACTATTGGCGATGGATAATGTGTTGTCGGCGTTTTGCGTGATAGTCGGTTTACCAGTGGGAGACAGTGTGAATTGAAGACCCGCCCCGCCGACGTTTATATGTTGCCCAGTCATATGCGTAACACTTTGGTTCACGCCACCGCCCACACTAACGCCAGAACTGGCAAGGCTGCCCTCAAGACCGCCATTCACACTCAGTGATTGCTGACTGACAATTGAAGGCTTCAAATTAGCGTGAAAGTTGAATTCACCACTTGGATGAACAGTGGCGCTGAATTCCGGTGCGCCAAACGTAAATCGCTGTGAAAGGCTGCCCCCCACATTAAAACCCACGCCCGTGCCTAAAATATTGGGAATGCCGGCCCTCAGACTGCCGCCGACTTCCAGCTGCATCTTGGGTGCGAAGCTGACGGTGAGGCCGCCGCTGTCATTGGGCCGTAAGCTGATGACGGGATCAAACCGTGCCGTTGCGCTCACGCCCGCGCTCGGGCCGCCAGCTATCGGGGTGACCCTGGCGGCGATGGTGGCATAGGTTCGCGGAAAAAAAGACACCGTGGGGATCGGCTGAAACTTCGCTTCACCGCCGAACACATTCGCGGTATAGGGCGCGGCAAAAGAGCGCTCGGGCGGGTTATTGTTGACGTTTTGTTGCTGAGGGTCAGGGCTGCGATATACAGCGGCTGGAGCGATAGCGTTCATGATCGGTATTCCTTCAACAGTAGTAGGTATGTATTCACTGATCTCGCGTTAATTCAAAACTCGTTTAGCTATTGGTACTTTATTCAACGGCCTCACGAAGACTGTGTGGTACACGAAAAAGTATCAGTTCCTACAAAAATACCGTCGAAAGTTGCAACACGTTTCACGACAATGTCATTACCGCGCAACTTGCTATTTTTTAAGCATAAAAAAAGGCCACCCGAAGGTGGCCTTTCAAAACTAAAGAAGAGAGTTGTTACTTACACCGCCGCAACGGGACGCATGTAAGAGATCGGTGCGGTGCTGGCATCTTCGAAGGTCACGACTTCCCAAGCATCTGTCTGTGCAATCAACTTGCGCAGCAACTGGTTGTTAAGGGCGTGGCCCGACTTGAAGCCTTTGAACTCGCCTATCAGGCTATTGCCCAGCAGGTAGAGGTCACCGATTGCATCGAGGATCTTGTGCTTCACGAATTCGTCTTCATAGCGAAGGCCGTCTTCGTTCAGTACACCATCCGCGTCGACCACGATGGCGTTTTCAACGCTGCCGCCGAGTGCGAGGTTGTGCTTGCGCAGGTACTCGATGTCACTCATGAAACCAAAGGTACGGGCGCGGCTGACTTCTTTTACGAACGAAGTGCTGGAAAAATCCACGCTTGCACTTTGTGTGCGGTCACGGAATACCGGGTGATCGAAATCGATCTCAAAGCTCACTTTAAAGCCTTCGAACGGGACGAAGGTGGCGCGCTTGTCGCCGTCTTCTACTGTCACTTCCCGCAGAATGCGTATGAACTTCTTGGCTGCGTCCTGTTCTTCCAGGCCGGCAGATTGAATCAAGAATACGAAGGGTCCAGCGCTGCCATCCATGATAGGGACTTCGGACGCGGAGAGCTCGACGTAGGCGTTATCGATGCCCAGGCCAGCCATGGCCGAGAGCAAGTGCTCCACCGTGTCCACTTTGACGTCACCGTTGACCAGTGTGGTCGACATAGTGGTTTCGCCAACGTTTTCCGCGCGAGCAGGAATCTGCACCACAGGGTCCAGGTCGGCACGAACAAACACGATGCCGGTGTCGACAGGTGCGGGCTTGAGGGTCAGGTATACCTTCTCCCCGGAGTGCAGACCTACACCTGTGGCACGGATAATATTCTTCAGGGTGCGTTGTTTAATCATGGCTTGGACCGCTTCAGCGCAAATTGCGAACTGGTATCAACAAAGGCTGGCGATAATAACAGACCAGACCTTTGCTGAACACCAATCACCTTCATAGCCCTGATACATTCCATTAATCGGCCTGACGACGCAGGAATGCCGGGATGTCCAGGTAGTCCAGATCATCTTGCGGATTCGGGCTACGGGACGCCGCAGCACCGGCCTGAGCCTGGTTGCGCATCACGGTCGGACGGTCCAGATCACGGTAGTTCACCGACGGCAGTTCCTGGCGCGCAGGCGCTGGAGCGGCAGCTTGCTGGCTGGCGTGACTGTTGTGGCCGGTGTGAACGGTATTGTCGATGACCTTTACAGGCTTCTCGATTTTTGCGCCCAGGCCGGTAGCAACCACGGTCACGTGCAGTTCATCACGCATGTCCGGATCGATAACGGTACCGACTTTGACCATCGCGTGCTCGGAAGCGAAGGCTTCGATGATGCTACCCACGTCGGAGTACTCACCCAGGGACAGGTCAGGACCGGCGGTGATGTTCACCAGGATGCCACGTGCGCCTTGCAGGTTCACGTCTTCGAGCAATGGGTTGCGGATCGCCGCTTCAGTGGCTTCACGTGCACGGTTCGGACCGCTGGCGCAGCCAGTGCCCATCATCGCCATGCCCATTTCGCTCATCACGGTACGTACGTCGGCAAAGTCGACGTTGATCATGCCTGGGCGCTTGATGATGTCGGAGATACCGCGAACGGCACCGGCCAGAACATCGTCAGCCTTGGCAAATGCGGACAGCAGGCTTGCGTCCTTGCCCAGGATGGTCAGCAGCTTCTCGTTGGGAATGGTGATCAACGAGTCAACGCTTTCAGACAGCAGACGGATACCTTCGTCGGCGATCTGCATGCGCTTGCGACCTTCGAACGGGAACGGACGCGTTACGACAGCAACGGTCAGAATCCCCATTTCCTTGGCCACTTCGGCAATGATCGGGGCCGCACCGGTACCGGTACCGCCGCCCATGCCGGTGGTGATGAACACCATGTTGGTGCCTTGCAGCACTTCAGCAATACGCTCGCGGTCTTCCAGCGCGGCTTGACGGCCGACTTCCGGGTTGGCGCCAGCGCCGAGGCCTTTGGTCACAGCTGTGCCCAATTGCAGGATGGTCCGCGCGCCGATGCTTTTCAACGCCTGGGCATCAGTGTTGGCGCAGATGAATTCAACGCCTTCAATGTTGCTCTTGACCATGTGGTTGACAGCGTTGCCGCCGCCACCGCCGACACCGATTACTTTGATAACCGGGCTTGCGGGGATGTTGTCTACGAGTTCGAACATGTTCCCTCTCCTTTCGTTTTCTCTAGTTTTTTCGCCTACTGCTTATTACGGTGTTGCGGTAAATCTTTAGAAATTGCCTTTCACCCAAGCCTGCAAGCGCTCGAACAACGGCGCTTTGGCTTCGTCGTCGCCACCGCGGTAGCTGTCACGGATGCTCGGGCCCGACAGGGAAATGCCGTCGGTCTGCTTTTGCAGCCCGTACAACAGCAAGCCCACACCGGTGGAATAAATCGGATTGCGCACTACGTCGCCCAGGCCTTTGACGCCATGGGGCACGCCCAGGCGGACGGGCATGTGGAAGATTTCTTCAGCCAGTTCGACCGCGCCTTCCATCTTCGAGGTGCCACCGGTCAGCACGATGCCGGCCGGGATCAAATCTTCGTAACCGCTGCGGCGCAGCTCAGCCTGGATCAGGGTGAACAGCTCGTCGTAGCGTGGCTCGACCACTTCGGCCAGGGCCTGGCGCGACAGCTCACGCGGTGGGCGGTCGCCGACACTTGGCACCTTGATGGTTTCACCGGCACCGGCCAGTTTGGCCAGGGCGCAGGCATAGCGAATCTTGATTTCTTCGGCGTACTGGGTCGGTGTACGCAGCGCCATGGCGATGTCGTTGGTGACCTGGTCGCCAGCAATCGGGATCACGGCGGTGTGACGGATCGCACCCTCGGTGAAGATCGCGATGTCGGTGGTGCCGCCGCCGATGTCGACCAGGCACACGCCCAGCTCTTTTTCGTCGTCGGTCAATACCGAGTAGGCCGACGCCAACTGCTCAAGAATGATGTCGTCGATTTCCAGACCGCAGCGGCGCACGCATTTTTCAATGTTCTGTGCAGCGTTGACGGCACAGGTCACCACGTGAACCTTGGCTTCCAGACGTACGCCCGACATGCCCAGCGGCTCGCGCACGCCTTCCTGGTTGTCGATCACGTAGTCCTGCGGCAGGGTGTGCAGCACGCGCTGGTCAGCCGGGATCGCCACGGCCTGGGCCGCGTCGAGTACACGCTCAAGGTCCGCCGAGCTGACTTCACGGTCGCGGATGGCCACGATGCCGTGGGAATTCAGGCTGCGGATATGGTTGCCGGCCACGCCGACAAACGCCGAGTGAATCCGGCAGCCGGCCATCAACTGCGCTTCTTCAATGGCGCGCTGGATCGATTGCACGGTGGACTCGATGTTCACCACCACGCCCTTCTTCAGGCCCCGGGACGGATGCGTGCCGATACCGACGATTTCGATAACACCGTCTTCCCCGACCTCGCCGACCAGCGCCACCACCTTGGAGGTGCCGATATCGAGACCGACGATCATTTTTCCGCTTTGCACGTTTGCCATGGGTCCTGCCTCTTCTTAATTCTTCGCGACAGCGGGTTTGGCTGTCGTCGGCGCAGCTGGTTCACGCCAGCCGACGGCCAGGCCGTTGGCGTAACGCAGGTCGACGCTCGCAATGTTCGTAATCTGTTCTTTCAAGGTCTTGTCATAGATGGCAATAAAGCGGCGCATCTTTTCCACCAAGCGGTCGCGTCCCAGCAACAACTCGATGCCCGGGCCGGAACTGCCTGCCCCGGTGGTCAAAAACCAGCTGCCCCGCTCACGCAATTCCAGGCGTGCGATGGAGAAGCCCAGTGGCCGCAGCATCTGGCTCAAGGCCTGGTACTGCTGCATCACTTGCTGTTGCGCCCGCTGCGGCCCGAACAGCTGCGGCAGGTGCTCATAGTTGGCCAGCTCACGCGGGGTGAACGCCTGGCCCTGGTTGTTCAACAGCGCTTCATCGCCCCAACGGGCCACGGGCAGTTGTTCTTCCAGGCGGATCGTCACCTGGTCCGGCCACACGCGGCGCACTTCGGCATGGGCGATCCACGGCATCTGCTCCAGCTCCGAGCGCATACCGGCCAGGTCGATGGTAAAGAAGCTCGCCGCCAGGTACGGGCCGATGCGCTGCTGTACCGCTTGCTGGCTGATGTAGCTCAAGTCGCCCTGCACACTGATCTTGGTGATCGGCCGGTCGGCATACGGCAACAGGCGCTGCGCACCCTCATATGTGCCGAAGCCCAACGCCACCAGCAGCACCGGCCAGAACAGCGCCTTGAGGAAACCAAAGTTGGCTTTCGGCAGGCGCGCCGACATCGGCTCTTTAGCCACCATCCGGCTGGCACCCCGTGGCACCGGCTTGCGGCCGGGTGCTGGTGGGGGCTGATGACGAAGCGATGCGCCGTTCATGTGTTTAGCCTCTTGGCTCAATGCTGTCAGCGAGGATCGCCAGCACCAACTGCTGGAAATCCAGACCGGCTGCACGGGCTGCCATAGGTACCAGGCTGTGATCGGTCATACCCGGCGCAGTGTTGACTTCAAGGAACCAGAAATTCCCCTGGTCATCCTGCATCACGTCTGCCCGCGCCCAACCGGCGATACCCAGCGCCTCACAGGCTTTCGCCGTGAGGTCCATCAATTCCTGTTCCTTGGTTGCGTCAAGGCCACACGGGATCCGGTACTGAGTATCGGAAGCCACGTACTTGGCGTCGTAATCGTAAAAGGTGTGGGGCGTGCCCAATGCGATAGGCGGCAATACCTGGCCACGCAGGGTGGCGATGGTGTACTCGGGACCTTGGATCCACTGTTCCACCAACACTTGCGAATCGTAGGTACTTGCCGCCTTCCATGCGTCGATCAATTCGGCGGCCGAGTTCACTTTGGCCATGCCGATACTGGAGCCTTCATGGGCTGGTTTGACGATCAAAGGCAGGCCCAGTTCCTTGGCTGCAGAAATACAATCGTCTTCGCTGCACAGCACGCTGTGACGTGGGGTTGGAATACCCAGGCTGTGCCACACCTGCTTGGTGCGCAACTTGTCCATCGCCAGTGCCGAGGCAAGAATGCCGCTGCCGGTGTAAGGGATGCCAGCGCACTCGAGCAAGCCTTGCATGCTGCCGTCTTCACCGCCGCGGCCGTGCAGGATGATAAAGGCACGGTCGATTTTTTCGGCCTGCAGGCGGGCGAGGAAATCATCGCCCACGTCGATACCGAACGCATTCACGCCGGCGCTTTGCAGTGCCTCAAGCACGGCATTGCCGGACTTGAGCGAGACTTCACGCTCTGCACTCTTGCCGCCAAACAGCACCGCTACGCGTCCGAAGTCGGCAGGCGTGATCGTGGAAAACAGGGCGTCGTAGTTCGTGGTCATTTCGACTTCCCCTGCACGGCTGCAAACAAGGGGCTCGCGAGCAATTTAGGCGCGAGGCCACCGATATCACCGGCGCCCTGGCACAGCAGGATGTCGCCGGCACGCAGCAGCGGCTTGACGATGGGCGCCAGGTCCACACCGCGCTCGATGTAGATCGGGTCCAACTGGCCACGCTGGCGGATGCTGTTGCACAGCTTGCGGCTGTCGGCGCCCGGGATCGGCTCTTCACCGGCCGGGTAGACTTCCATCAGCAGCAGCACGTTGGCATCGGCCAATACATTGACGAAATCGTCGTACAGATCGCGGGTACGGCTGTAGCGGTGCGGCTGGTACACCATCACCAGGCGGCGCTCCGGCCAGCCACCGCGCACGGCTTTGATCACGGCGGCCACTTCGGTCGGGTGATGACCGTAGTCGTCGACCAGCATCACGTCGCCACCGTCTACCGGCAGTTGGCCGTAGACCTGGAAGCGACGACCAACACCGGCAAAACGCGACAGGCCTTCAACGATGGCTTCATCGCTGACGCCCTCGTCGGAGGCGATGCAGATGGTCGCCAGGGAGTTGAGCACGTTGTGGTTGCCCGGCATGTTCACCGAGACATCCAGCGGCTCGCGGTCAGGGCGCAGCACGGTGAAGAAGGTTTGCATGCCTTCCTGGCGCACATTGATCGCGCGCACGTCAGCGTCTTCGCTGAAGCCGTAGGTCACGGTCGGGCGCTTGACCTGCGGCAGGATTTCACGCACCACCGGATCGTCCAGGCACACCACCGCCAGACCGTAGAACGGCAGGTTGTGCAGGAACTCGACGAAGGTTTTCTTCAACTTGTTGAAGTCACCGTCGTAGGTTGCCATGTGGTCTTCGTCGATGTTGGTAACCACCGCGACCAGCGGCTGCAGGTGCAGGAAGCTCGCGTCACTTTCATCGGCTTCGGCGATCAGGTAGCGGCTGGTGCCGAGCTGGGCGTTGGTGCCGGCTGCATTCAAACGGCCACCGATCACGAACGTCGGGTCCAGGCCACCGGCGGCGAACACCGAAGCGATCAGGCTGGTGGTGGTGGTTTTGCCGTGCGTACCGGCAACGGCAATGCCGTGGCGGTAGCGCATCAGCTCGGCGAGCATCTCGGCGCGCGGCACCACCGGAATACGGCGCTCAAGGGCGGTGGCCACTTCCGGGTTGGAGGTGTTCACGGCACTGGAAACCACCAGTACATCAGCCTCGGCGGCGTTTTCGGCACGGTGGCCGATAAAGATCTGCGCACCGAACGACTTCAGGCGCTCGGTGACCGGCGACTCTTTCAAGTCAGAGCCGGACACCTGGTAGCCCAGGTTCAGAAGCACTTCGGCAATCCCGCACATGCCCACGCCGCCGATGCCGACGAAGTGGATGCGACGGATGCGGCGCATCTCGGGTTGTGGCATGGCTTTCTGATTCTCAACCATGGGCCACCTCCAGGCAGATGTCGACCACGGTGCGGGTTGCGTCAGGTTTGGCCAGGCGGCTTGCGGTGCTCGCCATGCTGTTGAGTCGTTCCGGTTGCATCAAAACCTCGGTCAGACGTGCGGCCAAATCGGCGGCGCCAGTCGTTCTTTGCGGCAGCAGGAAGGCAGCGCCCTCCCCGGCCAAATATTCGGCGTTGCGGGTCTGGTGATCGTCAATCGCGTGGGGCAAAGGCACCAGCAAGGACGGCAGACCGGCGGCGGCCAGTTCACTGACGGTCAGCGCACCAGCGCGACAAACCACCAGGTCGGCCCAGCCATAAGCGTGGGCCATGTCTTTGATGAAGGGCTGCACATTCGCCTCGACACCGGCCTCGCGGTAGCGGGCAGCGGTGATTTCATCGTGATTCTTGCCGGCCTGATGGAAGATCTCCGGGCGCAACTCCACGGGGAGTTGAGCCAACGCTTCGGGCAGCAATTTGTTCAGTGGCTCGGCACCCAGGCTTCCGCCGAGGATCAGCAGATGCGCCTTGCGCCCGGCCAGCGCCTCACGGGCAATGGCCATGAACAGTTCGGTGCGCACCGGGTTGCCGGTGGTGCGCAACTTGTCCGAGGCTGCAAAGGTTTTCGGGAACGCTTCACACACACGCGAGGCCAACGGCACCAGCAGGCGGTTCGCGGTACCGGCGACGGCGTTCTGCTCGTGCACGATCACCGGCACGCCAGCCAGCTTGGCGGCAACGCCGCCAGGGCCGGTCACATAACCGCCAAAACCCAGCACGCATACCGGCTTCACTGCACGCATGACTTTGCGTGCCTGCCACACCGCCTTGAGCAACACGAACGGCGCCTTGAGCAGGGACAACTTGCTCTTGCCGCGCAAGCCGGCGACGTTGATCAAATGCAGTGGCAAGCCGGCGTTCGGCACCAATTCATTTTCGATGCCGCGCGGCGTGCCGAGCCAATGCACGGTGTAGCCGCGGTTCTGGAACTCACGCGCGCACGCCAGGGCCGGGAACACGTGGCCCCCGGTGCCGCCCGCCATGATCAGCACGTTAGCGCCCATGGTTCGGCTCCTCGGCAAAATCGCTTTCGCTGAATTCCATCTCTTCGCTGCCCAAGTGGGTTCGACTCTCCCACTCGATGCGCAGCAGCAACCCCAGGCACGCGCAGCAAATCACCAACGAACTGCCGCCGTAACTGAGGAACGGCAAGGTCAGGCCCTTGGTCGGCAGCAGGCCGACGTTCACACCGATATTGATCAGGAACTGGCCGATCCACAGGAACGACAAGCCGTACGCCACATACGCGGCGAAATACTGTTTGGCCTTCTCGGCCCACAAGCCGATGTACATGCCGCGTACACACACGAACACGAACAGCGCGACGGTGCACAGCGAACCCACCACGCCAAGCTCTTCGGCAAGTACCGAGAACACGAAGTCGGTGTGCGCTTCGGGCAGGTAGAACTGCTTCTGCACGCTGTTGCCCAGGCCCACGCCCAGCCACTCGCCGCGGCCAAAGGCGATCAACGCCTGGGTCAGCTGGTAGCCGGAACCGAACTGGTCGGACCACGGGTCGGTAAAGGTAATCAGACGGGCCATCCGGTAGGGTTGCGCCTGCACCAGCACCGTCACGGCGGCCACGGCCAGCACCACCATCAAGGTGAAGCGGAACAGGCCGACGCCACCGAGGAACAGCATCGCGGCGGCCGCGCCCATCATCACGACGGTGGCACCGAAGTCGGGCTCCATCAGCAACAGGCCGGCCATTGGCAGCAGCACGATGAATGGCTTGAAGAAGCCCATCCAGCTTTCGCGCACTTCCTTCTGACGGCGTACCAGGTAACCGGCGAGGTAGATCACCACGAACACCTTGGCGATTTCCGACGGCTGCACGTTGAACGCACCGAAGCCGATCCAGCGCATCGAACCGTTCACCTCGCGGCCGATGCCGGGCAGGATCACCATGATCAGCAAGCCGAACGCACCGATCAGCATCATCCAGCCCAGACGCTGCCAGGTGGCAATCGGGATCATCATGGTGACGATGCACGCGCCAAGGCCGATCACCAGGTACACCAAGTGACGAATCATCATGTACAGGGTGTTGCCCGACTGCACGGCGGCCACTTCGGAGGACGCCGAGGTGATCATCACCAGGCCCAGGCCCAGCAGCGCCAGGCAACCGGCGAGCATCGGGAAATCAAGGTCGACGCCGCGCCCGGTAATGATCGGCGACGGGTACGGTTTGATGATATTTCTGAAATTCATGCCAAGGCCTCCACGGCGCGAGCGAACAGCTGGCCGCGCTCTTCGTAGTTCTTGAACATGTCGAAACTGGCGCACGCTGGCGACAGCAGCACGGCATCACCCGGCTGGGCCAAGGCTTTGCACTGAGCGATGGCGTCGTCCAGGGACGTCGCGCGCACTTGCGGCACGGCGTCACCGAGGGCAGCGGCGATCAAATCAGCATCACGGCCCATCAGCACCACGGCGCGGCAATGGGCAGCCACCGGACCTTTAAGGTCCTTGAAGTCGGCGCCTTTGCCATCGCCACCGGCGATCAGCACCAGCTTGCCTTCGATATCGTCGCCAAGGCCTTCGATGGCAGCCAAGGCGGCACCGACGTTGGTGGCCTTGGAATCGTTGTAATAGCTGACGCCGTTGAGGTCGCGGACCCACTGGCAGCGGTGCTCAAGCCCGGCGAATGTGCGCAGGCTTGCGAGCATGGCATCGAACGGCAGGCCAACAGCGTGACCGAGTGCCAGCGCCGCCAGGGCATTGGACTGGTTATGCGCGCCACGGATTTTCAGCTCGCGCACCGGCATCAGGTTCTGGAATTCGAAGGCCAGGTATTTCTCGCCGTTCTCTTCGCGGATGCCGAAGGCTTTGAAGTCGGGCTTGCCGAGGCCGAAGGTCCAGCACGGCAGGCCTTCGCCCATCAGCGGACGGCTCAGGGCGTCCTGGCGGTTGACCACCACTTGCCGGGCACCGCGGAAGATCCGGTGCTTGGCCAGGTGATAGGCCGGCAGGCCGCTGTAACGGTCCATGTGGTCTTCGCTGACGTTGAGCACCGTGGCTACTTCAGCGCCGAGGTCGTGGGTGGTTTCGAGCTGGAAGCTCGACAGTTCCATCACGTACAGCTCGACGTCGTCGCTGAGCAGGTCCAACGCCGGCGTGCCGAGGTTACCGCCCACGGCCACGCGCTTGCCGGCCGCAACCGCCATCTCGCCGACCAGGGTGGTCACGGTGCTTTTCGCGTTGGAGCCGCTGATGGCCACAATTGGCGCTTTCGCGTTACGCGCGAACAGGTCGATATCGCCGGAGAGCTTCACGCCACGTGCGGCAGCGGCTTGCAAAGCCGGTGTCGCCAGGGCCAGGCCGGGGCTCACGTAGAGCTCATCGGCGCGGCACAGAAACTCGACATCCAACTCGCCACAACGCACTTCCACGTGCGGGTAGTCACGGCGCAGCGTGACCAGCTCCGGTGGATTTTCCCGCGTATCGGCGACGGCAAACGACGTGCCCCGGTTCGCCAGGAAGCGAACCAGGGACATGCCGCTCTTGCCGAGGCCGACAACGATGCGGAAGTGGTCTGAAGCGATCAGGGACACTCGTTTCTACCTCAGTTTCAGGGTGGCAAGGCCGACCAGTACCAGAATCACGGTGATGATCCAGAAACGGACAATCACGCGTGGCTCGGGCCAGCCCTTGAGTTCAAAGTGGTGGTGAATCGGCGCCATGCGGAACACGCGGCGCCCGGTCAATTTGAAGGAAGCCACCTGGATGACCACCGACAGGGTTTCCATCACGAACACACCGCCCATGATGAACAGCACGATTTCCTGGCGAACGATCACCGCGATGGTGCCCAGGGCTGCGCCCAGCGCCAGTGCGCCGACGTCGCCCATGAAGACTTGTGCGGGATAGGTGTTGAACCACAAGAAGCCCAGGCCGGCGCCGATCAGCGCGCCGCAGAACACAATCAGTTCACCCGCGCCCGGTACGTACGGGATCAGCAGGTATTCAGCGAATTTCACGTTACCCGACAGGTAGCAGAAAATGCCGAGCGCACCGCCGACCATCACCGTCGGCATGATCGCCAGGCCGTCGAGGCCGTCGGTCAGGTTCACCGCGTTGCTGGAGCCGACGATCACAAAGTAGGTCAGCACCACGAAGCCGATACCCAGTGGAATGCTGGCGTCCTTGAGCATCGGAATGATCAGGGTGGTTTCCACCGCGCTTGGCGCAGTGGTGTACAGGAAGATCGCGGCGGCAAGACCGAATACCGACTGCCAGAAATACTTCCAGCGGCTTGGCAGCCCCTTGGAGTTTTTCTCGATCACTTTGCGGTAGTCATCGACCCAGCCGATGGCGCCGAACAACAGGGTCACCAGCAGCACCACCCACACGTAGCGGTTATGCAGGTCGGCCCAGAGCAAGGTACTGATGCCGATGGACGAGAGGATCAGCGCACCGCCCATGGTCGGGGTGCCGGATTTGGACAGGTGCGACTGCGGGCCGTCATTGCGAACCGATTGACCAATTTGCAGGTTCTGCAGGGTGCGGATCATCCACGGCCCCAGGAACAGCGACAGAGACAGCGCGGTCAGCACACCCAGAATCCCGCGCAGGGTCAGGTACTGAAAGACCGCGAAGCCTTTGTGGAACTGTTGCAGATACTCAGCCAGCAGCAGCAGCATTAATGTTTCTCCGTACTTGAGCCACACAAGGCCGCGACGACGTTTTCCATCACCGCGCTGCGCGATCCCTTGATCAAAATGGTTGTGTGTTTGTCTTGTTCAGCCACGCCCAGCGCCTGGATCAGCTCGGCCTGGGTTGCGAAATGCCGCGCGCCGAGGCCAAAGGCATCGACGGCGTGCGCCATGTTCGGGCCGACGGCGTAGAGCGCGTCGACTTTTCCGCTGGCGTAGGCACCGACTTCGCGGTGGCCTTGCTCTGCCCAGTCGCCCAATTCGCCGATATCACCCAGCACCAGAACCTTGCGCCCGGCAAAGCCCTTCAACAGGTCAACAGCGGCATTAATGGAGGACGGGTTGGCGTTGTAAGTGTCGTCGATCACGCGCATCCCGTTAGTCGCCAACTGCGCGACGGTGCGGCCCTTGACCGGCTGCACTGCGCCCAGGCCGGTAGCGATACCGAACAGCGACACACCCAGGGCATGCGCGGCGGCGGCGGCGGCCAAGGCGTTGGCAACGTTGTGGTTGCCGAGCAGATTCAATTGCACGTGCTCGTCGCCTTGCGGGGTGTGCAAGGTGAAGGACGGGCAGCCTCGGGCGTCAACGGTGATGTTGGAGGCGTGAAAATCAGCGGCGGCATTGGCCACGGCAAACGTCAGCACCTTGCGACCGGCGGCACGTACACGCCAGGTCTCGAAGGCCTTGTCGTCGAGGTTCAATACAGCGGTGCCGGATGCATCGAGGCCTTCAAGGATTTCGCCCTTGGCTTCGACGATTTTTTCCGGGCCACCGAACTCGCCAACATGGGCGGTGCCGGCGTTGTTGATAATCGCCACGTGAGGCTTGGTCAGCGCCACGGTGTAGGCGATTTCGCCGATGCGCGAAGCACCCAGCTCGATCACCGCCGCCGTGTGTTCCGGGGCCAGCTCGAGCAGGGTCAGCGGCGCGCCGAAATCATTATTCAAGTTGCCACGGGTGGCGAGCACCGGCCCGCGCGTGCGCAGGACACCGGCGAGCAATTCCTTGACCGTGGTTTTGCCGCTGGAGCCGGTGATGGCTGCAACCGGCTTATCAAAGGCGGCGCGGTTCAATGCACCCAACTGGCCCAAGGCCAAACGGGTATCTGCAACCAGCAATTGCGCCAAGGTGGAATCGGTCACTTCACGCTGCACCAATGCACCCACGGCACCTTTGGCAGCGACGTCGTTCAGGTAGTCGTGACCATCAAAACGCGGGCCGGCCAAGGCCACAAACAATTGCCCAGGCTTGATGTTACGGCTGTCGATACTGACGCCGTCGAAGCTGCAATCGCTCGACACTACGCGGGCCGACAGGGCCTGGGTCAGTTCGCTGAACGTCATCGCTTTAAGCATGGGCAACCTCCCAGGCGGTCAAGGCATGGTCGGCCTCGACGAGATCGGAGAAGGCATGGCGCTCGCCGTTGATTTCCTGGTAGTCCTCGTGGCCTTTGCCAGCCAGCACTACCACGTCGTCAGCGCTGGCGCTGGCGATCAATTGGGCAATGGCGGCGCCGCGACCGGCCACGAAAGTAGCCTTGGACGCGTCTTTAAAGCCAACACGGATGTCGTCGAAAATCTGGCTTGGGTCTTCGCTGCGCGGGTTGTCGTCGGTGACGAGCACGCCATCGGCGAGACGCTCGACGATCTCGGCCATCAACGGACGTTTGCCGCGGTCACGGTCACCGCCGCAGCCGAACAGGCACAGCAACTTGCCATTGGCATGCGGGCGCAGGGCTTCGAGGACTTTTTCCAACGCGTCCGGGGTGTGGGCGTAATCGACCACTACCAGCGGCTGCGAACCGCCGCCCAAACGCTGCATGCGGCCGGCCGGGCCTTCGAGCTTGGGCAGCACGCGCAGGATTTCATCGAGTGCGTAATCCAGGCCAAGCAGCGCGCCGATGGCAGCCAGCACGTTGCTCAGGTTGAAACGGCCGAGCAAGGTGCTGCGCAAGTGGTGCTCGCCCTGCGGCGTGACCAGCGTGGCGAGCACGCCTTCATCATTGAATTGGGCTTCGCGGCAATACAGGTAGGCGCTGGAATCTTCCAGGCTGTAGGTGATCAAGCGCGATTCGCTGTCCTCGGCAGCCAGCTGGCGGCCAAAAGCGTCATCGAGATTCACCACACGGCATTTCAGATCATTCCAGGCGAACAGCTTGGCCTTGGCGGCGGCGTACGCCTCCATGGTGCCGTGGTAATCAAGGTGATCGCGGGACAGGTTGGTCATCACCGCCACGTCGAAGGCCAGCGCAGTAACACGGCCCTGGTCCAGACCGTGTGAGGAGACTTCCATGGCAACTGCCTTGGCACCGGCCTTTTTCAGGTCAGCCAGGGTCGCTTGCACGGCAATCGGGTTTGGCGTGGTGTGCAGGCCGCTTTGCAGCGCGCCATAAAAACCGGTGCCCAACGTGCCGACAATGCCGCAGTGCTGACCCAGCAGGTCAAGCGCCTGGGCGACCAACTGGGTCACGCTGGTCTTGCCGTTGGTGCCGGTCACGCCGATCAGGTTCAGTTGACGGCTTGGGTCGCCATAAAAGCGCCCGGCGATGTCCGAGAGCTGCGCAGCCAGGCCTTTGACCGGAATCAATGGCACGTCGGTGATCGGCAGCACGGTGGCACCGTCCACTTCGTACGCCACGGCTGCCGCACCACGTTGCAGGGCATCGGCGATGTGCGCACGACCATCGAACTTGCCACCAGGCACGGCCAGGAACAGGTCACCGGCGCGTACGTTACGGCTGTCCAGGCTCAATTCGCGGATCAGCAGATCGCGTCCGGCGTGGGCAAAAATCTTGTTCAAGCTAAGAGACATCAGCCGCGCCCTCCATTGGCTTTGGCAGCAGCGGCCGGTGGACCGGCGTTCGCTTGTTGAGTCGGCGGCAGGTTGTCCGGCGTAATGTTCATCAGGCGCAGGGTGCCGGACATCACTTTGCTGAACACCGGTGCCGATACCAGGCCACCGAAGTAGCCGGCCTTGCTTGGCTCATCGATCACAACAACGATGGCGTAGCGCGGATCACTCATCGGGCCGAAGCCGGCGAACAGCGAGCGGTACGAGTTCTCGGCGTAGCCTTTGGTGCCGACCGACGTTTTACGTGCGGTACCGGACTTGCCTGCCACGTGATACGCCGGCACCTGGGCACGGAACACGCCACGCGGCGCTTCGATCACTTGTTGCAGCATGCCTTGCATGGTCTTGGCGACGTTTTCCGGGATCACCTGGGTGGCTTTCGGTGCTTCGTCGACGTGGATCAGGCTCAGTGGAACCATGCGGCCATTGTTGGCCAATACAGAGAATGCGTGAGCCAGCTGGATCGCGGTCACCGACAGGCCGTAGCCATAGGAAAGCGTGGCCGTCTCGGCCTTTTTCCAGTCGCGGTAGTTCGGCAGGTTGCCCACGCGCTCGCCTGGGAAGTCCAGACCGGTGGGTTGGCCCAAGCCGATTTTCTGCGCCAGGTGATAGATGGTTTCGCCGCCGATATCGAAGGCAACTTTACTCATGCCGACGTTACTGGAGTTGATCAGAATACCTGTCAAATCCAGCACCGGACCTTCAGTGCGGGACACGTCACGAATGGTGTATTTGCCCAGCTGCAAGGTGCCTGGGTAAACCTCAACTTTGTCGCTCGGTTTCCAGCGCCCGGTTTCCAGGGCAGCACTCATGGAGATGGCTTTCATGGTCGAACCCGGCTCGAACACGTCGATCATTGCGCGGTTACGCATCATCGCCGGTTGCAGGTTGCGACGGTTGTTCGGGTTGTAGGTCGGCTGGTTGACCATGGCGAGGATCTCGCCGGTCTTCACGTCCATGATCACCAGGCTGCCGGCCTTGGCGCCGTTCTCGATGATCGCGTTACGCAGCTCGCGGTTGGCCAGGTATTGCAGGCGCAGGTCAATCGACAACGCCAAGGGCTTACCGGCCTTGGCGTTTTTGGTGACCTGGACATCCTTGATCAGTCTGCCGCGTCGATCCTTGATGACCTGCCGTTTGCCGGGAACCCCGGCCAGCCATTCGTCGTAGGCCAGTTCCACACCTTCACGGCCGTGGTCATCGATGTCGGTAAAGCCAACCATGTGCGCGGTGGTTTCACCGGCCGGGTAGAAACGACGAAACTCCTCGATGCCATAGACACCGGGGACTTTAAGGTCGAGCACCTGTTGGCCCTGTTCAGGGGTCAGGCCGCGAACCAGGTAGATGAATTCTTTATTGGCCTGGGCTTCCAGGCGCTCGGACAAGGCTTTTGGGTCCTGGCCCAGGGCGGCGGCCAGTTCCGGCCACTTGTCCTTGGCAACCTGCAATTCCTTGGCGTTGGCCCACAGGGTGGTTACCGGAGTACTGACGGCCAGAGGCTCGCCATTACGGTCGGTGATCAGACCGCGGTGCGCAGGAATCGGGATATGCCGCAGGCTCCGAGCGTCGCCCTGGCCGATCAGGAAGTCACGGTCAACCACTTGCAGGTCGATGATCCGCCAGGCAATCGCGCCCACCATCAAGGCTAGCAAACCCAGCATCAGGCGGAAGCGCCAAGGGTAGAGTGCGCCTTCAAGTTTCATCATGGCGCCACCATCCGAACTTCGGCCGCGCCCGGAATGTGCATCTTCAACTGCTCGGTCGCCAGCACTTCGATGCGGCTATGGGCGGTCCAGGTGCTTTGCTCGAGGATCAACCGGCCCCACTCCGCCTGCGCTTTATCACGCACGCTCAATTCCCCGTACAGGGTATTGAGCAATTGGCGGTTGTAGTGGGCGCTGTAGGACACCGCAATCGCGGACACCAGCACGCCGATAAACAGCAGCAACATAAAGAAGCTGCCGCCCGGAAGGGGCTTGGCGAAAAGCTTGCTCACCGCAACTTCTCCGCAACGCGCATGACGGCGCTACGGGAACGTGGGTTGGCCTTGAGTTCGGCTTCGGAAGCGAACTGCGCTTTGCCATGGATTTTGATTTTCGGCACAAAGGCTTCGAAACGCACCGGCAGGTTGCGCGGCAGGTTATCGGACTCGCCCTTGACCAGACGACGCATGAACAGTTTGACGATGCGGTCTTCCAGGGAGTGGAAGCTGATCACCACCAGGCGACCGCCCACTTCCAGGGCTTCCAGTGCGGCTTCGAGGCCGGCTTCCAGATCGCCCAATTCGTTGTTGACGTGAATGCGCAGGCCCTGGAACGCACGGGTCGCCGGGTTCTTGCCCTTTTCCCAGGCAGGGTTGGCGACTTTCAGCACTTCGGCCAGGTCAGCGGTGCGTTCGAACGGCTGGATTTCACGGCGTTCGACCACGGCACGGGCCATGCGGCCGGCGAAGCGTTCTTCACCGTATTCCTTGAACACGCGGGCAATTTCTTCCACCGGCGCGGTGGCGATGAACTGCGCGGCACTGACACCACGGGTAGGGTCCATGCGCATGTCGAGCGGGCCGTCGTTCATGAAACTGAAGCCACGTTCCGGGTCATCGAGCTGCGGCGAAGACACGCCCAGATCGAGCAAAACCCCGGCCACCTTGCCTGCCATGCCACGCTCGGCGACTTCGGCACCCAGCTCGGCAAAGCTGCGCTGTACAACGACAAAGCGGCCGTCTTCGGCCGCTAGCGCTTGCCCGGTGGCAATCGCTTGAGGGTCTTTGTCGAACCCGAGGAGCTTACCGTCGGACCCGAGCTGGCTGAGTATCAACCGACTGTGCCCGCCCCGGCCGAAGGTGCCATCCAAATAGCAGCCATCCGCGCGTACGGCGAGAGCCTCAACGGCTTCGTCAAGCAGTACGGTGATGTGGTTAAAGCCGCTATCAATAGTCACAGGATCAAATCACGCAGTTCATCAGGCATCGCGCCCGGTTGTTGAATAGCAGCCAGGTCCGCTGCAGAAACAGCATCCCAGGCATCTTCGTCCCACAATTGGAACTTGTTCAGTTGGCCCACCAGCATTGCGCGCTTATCCAGCTTGGCGTACTCGCGCAAACGCGGCGGCACCAGAAAACGCCCACTGCCATCGAGTTCGAGGTCGACGGCATTACCAATCAGCAAACGCTGCAGGCGGCGGTTTTCTTCACGCAATGAAGGCAGAGCGCGCAACTTGGTTTCGATCAACTCCCACTCATCGAGCGGGTAAACACACAAACAAGGGTCAACGGCATCAATCGTGATGATTAACTGGCCTGAACTTCGCGAAATGAGCTCGTCACGATACCGGCTCGGCATGGCGAGACGGCCTTTTGCATCGAGACTGATAGCGTTAGCTCCGCGAAACACAGATGCGTTTCTCCAAATTTTAGCGTTTTACGTTCAAAAAACCCACTTTGTGCCACTTTCCGCCACTTGCGCACACTATAGGAATGCGCCCACCACACCGTCAAGGCGCGGATTCAAGGAAAAGCCTTACAGAACGGAGATTTAGGAGTGTAAAAGGAGGAGAAACGCGAGTTCGGCGATGTTTTTGACTCAACAACCGCAAATAGCTCATGGAGCTATGGCTTAAAGTTAAAGTGATTTATTAAGAGTAAGATTTTTTTGGTATTACGAAGATGCATCTGCCAATGATTTGGCAGGGAGGGATTCTTGCGTTACTACCGGGTTTCTGCACGAGATTCGCACAGAAGGAAAAAAGGTGGAGAGTCGATCTGTAAGCCGGGTTCTGTCTTGAACAGTCATTCGTCTACGATGGCCATCACTGGACATCTTTAGCAACCTACCCGGTCCCAGCGCGGGCCACGCCTTGGGACCCTATTTGGTCTTGCTCCAAGTGGGGTTTACCTAGCCACGAACTGTTGCCAGTCGTGCGGTGCGCTCTTACCGCACCTTTTCACCCTTACCGGCACCGAAGTGCTTAGGCGGTTATTTTCTGTGGCACTTTCCGTAGGCTCACGCCTCCCAGGCATTACCTGGCACTTCGCCCTATGGAGCCCGGACTTTCCTCCCCCCCCTAATTTTCATAGAAGGCAGCGACTGTCCAATCGACTCTCCGCCGCGCAGGTTAACGGCACGGCGGGCTGAGGACAAGTATTAAAAGTGCAGCAATGCCATCACGTTCGGACGGAATGCCGGTTCGCCCCCGGAACTATTCGGCTTTCTGTTTATCCAGCGCAACCTGATACAGCACATTCTTGCGCACGCCGGTAATTTCAGCGGCCAGCGCCGCAGCCCGCTTGAGGGGCATTTCCTTGAGCAGCAGATCGAGTACGCGCATGGCCTCGCTGCCCACAGCATCCTCATCCTCCGGCGCTGCCCAACCGGCCACCAGCACCACACACTCGCCACGCTGTTGATTGCTGTCGCCTTCGACGAAGGCACGCAACGCTTCCAACGGCAGGCCCTTGAGGGTTTCGAACGTCTTGGTCAGCTCACGCGCCAATAGCGCGAGGCGCTCGCCGCCAAACACCAGTTCCATGTCTTGCAGGCATTCAAGGATGCGGTGCGGGGCTTCATAGAAGATCAACGTACGCGGTTCTTCCTTGAGCGCCTGAAGACGCGCGCGGCGCCCAACGGTCTTGGCTGGCAGGAAGCCCTCAAAGATAAAACGATCCGACGGCAACCCGGCAGCCGATAATGCAGCAATCAGCGCGCACGCTCCCGGAACAGGCACTACATTGATACCAGCGGCTCGCGCCTGGCGGACCAAGTGGTAGCCGGGATCGGAAATCAGCGGCGTACCGGCATCGGAGATCAGCGCCACATCGTCACCGGCCAGCAGGCGCGTGATAAAACGACTGCCTTCTTCGCGTTCGTTATGTTCGTGGCAGGCAGCCAGGGGCGTGCTGATACCAAAATGCTGCATCAACCGCTGGGAATGCCGCGTGTCTTCCGCCGCGATCAATTTTACTTCGCGCAACACTTTCAGCGCCCGGGCACTGATGTCGTCCAGGTTGCCAATGGGCGTCGCCACGACAAAAAGCGAGCCTGCAGTGGAATTCAAAGGACCTGGAGCAGTCAAAACGCACACCTCGATGGTTGGGAAAAGTCGCATTGTAGCGCGTAGGCGCCTCGATAATATGCCCTCAAGGTCGGCCGTCGATGGCTGTTGGCAGCATTTGCACGACCTAAATCGACGGTTTCACGCCAGTAACATCGCGCCTGGGCCAGTGCTTGGGTACACTTCCACGCTAATTTGATCGGTATCAGGAACACTTACATGATCGCTTGCCTGCGGCTGCTCTCCGCCCTCTGCCTCGCTGCCTTATTGGCTGCCTGTGCCAGCTCGCCCTCGTCCAGCCTTGGCGACCTCCCCCGGACCCCGGATGCCAGTATCGAGCAACTGCTCGAACAGGCTACCTCCGCCAACACGCCAGAAAAGGCCGCGATGCTGCGCCTGAGTGCGGCTGACCTGGCCTACCACCAGAACAACCCTGGGCGTTCGTCGCAGATTCTCGCGCAGGTGCCCCTGGATGTCCTGAAGCCGGCCGCGCAAGTTTTTGCCAGTACCCTGGCCGCCGAACTGGCCATGGCGCGCAATCAACCCAAGGCTGCATTGGCAGCCCTGAACCATCCCAGCCTGCAAAGCCTGAAGGAGCTGCCGACAGACCAGCAGATCCGCACCGGTACCGTGCATGCCCGCGCCTATGAAGCCGATGGCCAGACCCTGGCCGCCCCGCGTGAGCGTGTCGCCATGGCTCCGCTGCTGACGGGCGACGCTGCCAACAGCAACCACGAAGCCATCTGGGCGCTGATTGCCGCGCTGCCGGCTGACCAGTTGCAAGCTAGCGGCAACCCGACGCTTGATGGCTGGATCAGTCTGGCCAAAGCCGTCAAAGGTGCTGGCACTCTGGAGCAACAACAAGCCGCGATCGACACCTGGCGCGCACAGAACCCTGGACACCCGGCCGCAGTGCAACTGCCGACGCCGCTGACCAAGCTCAAGGAACTGGCCAGCCAGCCGCTGAACAAGATCGCCCTGCTACTGCCGCAGGACGGTCCGCTGGCTGCGGTCGGCAAGGCGCTGCGCGAGGGCTTCATGGCGGCTCACTACCAGGCCGAACAAGCCGGGCAGAAACCGCCGGTCATCGAGTTCTATGACAGCTCGCGCCTGACCTCTCTCGACGACTTCTATGCCAAGGCCCAGGCCGCCGGCGTACAACTAGTCGTCGGCCCGCTGGAAAAACCGCTGGTCAAACAACTCGCTGCTCGCCCGCAACTGCCGATCACGACGCTGGCGCTGAACTACAGCGAACTGAATGAAAACCCGCCGCAACTGTTCCAGTTCGGCCTGGCCGCTGAAGACGAAGCCCGCGAAGTCTCGCGCCGTGCCCGCGCCGACGGCCTGCACCGCGCCGCCGCCATGGTGCCGCGTGGCGAATGGGGTGAGCGTGTCTACAAAGCCTTCCGCCAGGATTGGGAAGCCAATGGCGGCACCGTCGTCGGCGTCGAGTACGTTGACCAGCCGGTCGCCCTCGCCCAGCAGATTGCCGACCTGTTCCAGCTGCGCAAAAGCGAAGGTCGCGCCAAGAGCCTGCAAAGCGCCGTTGGCACTGACGTAGCGGCACAACCGTCGCGCCGCCAGGACATCGAGTTCATCTTCCTGGCTGTGACGCCGCAATTGGCCCAGCAGATCAAGCCAACCCTGAACTTCCAGTACGCCGGCGACGTGCCTGTGTATGCGACGTCCCACGTGTTCAGCGCCAGCGGCGACAAGAACCAGTACCTGGACATGACCAACGTCATGTTCTGTGAAACCCCTTGGCTGCTCAACACCACCGACCCGCTGCGCAACCAGGTTGCCGCGCAATGGCCACAAGCCAATGGCAGTCTGGGCCGCCTGTACGCGATGGGCGCGGACGCCTACCGTCTGGCTCCGCGCCTGGGCCAGCTCAAGGCGCTGCCGGATACGCGCGTTGACGGTTTCTCCGGCAGCTTGGGCATCAGCGCCAACCAGCGCGTTGACCGCCAGATGCCGTGGGCGAAATTCGTTGGCGGCGACATCCAGCGCCTGCCGGACACCTCGCGCTGATGCCCGAGCGGTCCAGCGCACAAAGCGGCAAGGATGCCGAACTTCAAGCCCTCCAGTATCTGCAACAACAGGGTCTGCGCCTTCTGGCGCAGAACTGGTTGTGTAAACGCGGTGAGCTTGATCTGGTCATGCTTGACGGCGATACAGTAGTATTCGTCGAAGTCCGCTACAGAAAACACGCACAATGGGGTGGCGCGCTCGCCAGTATCGACGGGCGCAAGCGTCAGAAGCTGATACTCGCCGCGCAGTTTTTCCTGCAAAAAGAGCATCGCTGGGCTGACTCCCCCTGCCGTTTCGATGTGGTTGCCATAGAAAGCACACCATCTGGCCCCGCTGATCTGAATTGGCTTAAAAATGCCTTCGACAGCTGATTCACCGGACATCTTCACCACACACTTTTGCTCTTTGCTTTGCGGGCTGCACATTCCTGTGCCAAACAGCCGCGCTACTTAAGGTCACACAGATGGACATGCAATCCCGAATTCGCCAGCTTTTCCAGGCCAGCATCGACACCAAGCAACAGGCGATGGACGTACTTGCACCGCACATCGAGCAAGCCAGTCAGGTCATGGTCAATGCCTTGCTCAACGAGGGCAAAATGCTTTCGTGCGGCAACGGCGGTTCGGCCGGTGATGCCCAGCACTTTTCCTCCGAGCTGCTCAACCGCTTCGAGCGCGAGCGCCCGAGCCTGCCGGCCATTGCCTTGACCACCGACACGTCGACGATCACCTCGATCGCCAACGACTACAGCTACAACGAAATCTTCTCCAAACAGATTCGCGCCCTGGGCCAACCCGGCGACGTGCTGCTGGCGATCTCCACCAGCGGCAACTCGGCGAACATTATTCAAGCGATCCAGGCCGCACATGATCGCGAAATGATTGTCGTAGCATTGACCGGCCGTGACGGCGGCGGCATGGCCTCGCTGCTGTTGCCGGAGGACGTTGAAATTCGCGTCCCGGCCAATGTCACTGCACGCATTCAAGAAGTCCACCTGCTGGCGATCCACTGCCTGTGCGATCTGATCGACAGCCAACTGTTCGGGAGTGAAGAATGACCGTTAACCGCCTCAGCCTTTTGGCCATCACGCTGTGCCTTGCCATCAGCGGCTGCAGCACGGCAATCACCGCGACACGTGACACACCGATTCAGGATGACCGGGGCACGCGTACTTTCGGCAGCACAATCGACGACTCGCTCATCGAAACCAAGGTCAAGGTGAACGTCGCCAAGGCCGCTACAGACTTGGGCAATGGCGCCTCGCGCATTGTGGTAACCAGCTTCAACGGCGTGGTACTACTGGCCGGCCAGACGCCGCGTGCGGAGCTCAAGGCCCAGGCAGAACAAGCCGCCTCGTCGGTTCAGCGGGTCAAGAAGGTCCACAATGAACTGCAGGTCATGGATCCTATTACCCTGCTGGCCATCAGTAACGATGCGTTGCTGACCACCAAAATCAAGGCGCAGATGCTAACCGACAGCGCCGTCCCGGGCTCGCGCATCAAAGTCGTCACCGATAACGGCATCGTTTACCTGATGGGCCTGCTGACCCAGGCGGAAGCCACCCGCGCGTCCAACCTGGTTCAGGGTGTGTCCGGCGTACAGAAGATCGTAAAAGTGTTCGAATACATCGACTGATGTCATTCGCAGCCACTAAAAAGGGCGCCGTGCATTGACTGCACGGCGCCCTTTTTAGTGGCCTGCGTTTATTGGTACTGCTGGTACGGGTTGCCCTGGAACTGGTTGTTCTGCTGCGGCGCCTGTTGCTGCTGTTGCTGTTGCTGACCCGGCTGGCCGTATTGCTGACCAGGGATCGGGCCGAGGTTGACCTCTACGCGACGGTTCTGGGCACGGCCATTCACGTCGGCGTTGCTGGCAATCGGATTATCCGGGCCGGCACCGCGTGCACTCAGGTTGGTCGGGCTCACGCCTTGGGAGGTCAGGTAGTTGGCTACGCTCTGCGCACGACGCTGAGACAGGTCCATGTTCAACTGGCGGCTGCCGGTACTGTCGGTGTAGCCAACAATCTGGATGGTGTTCTGGTTGAACTGCTTCAGCGAGTTCGCCAGGTTGTTCAGCGGCGTATAGAAGCTGCTGGCGATCGCGTCCGAGTTGGTGGCAAAGGTAATGTTACCCGGCATGATCAGCTTGATCTGGTCGCCCTGGCGCTGCACTTCAACACCGGTGTTGGCCATGCTTTCACGCAGTTTCTTTTCCTGCTGGTCGGCGTAATAACCGTAACCGGCGGCGCCGATACCGGCGATAGCACCACCGATCAGTGCACCTTTGCCACGGTTGTTATGGTCGATGGCAGCACCGGCCAATGCGCCAGCCAGCGCGCCCAGGCCGCCGTACTTGGCGGTTTTGCTGATACCGCCTTGCGAACCATCATTTGCCTGCCCCTGGCTGCCGTCGTAAGGATTAGGCGAGGCGCAGCCGGACAACAGGGCTACGGCGGTGGCAACAACAAGAAGACGACGCGGAGTAAACATGAAGGGAGCTCCTACTTTTGCATTCTGTGGTGCAAAGGACATTGGCAATGGACCTGTGCCGGGTTTTGAACGCGACAAACGGTAAAAATTCCGTGGCCATCGCCCCTGCTGTGACAAAGGCGGGCCAGCATCACCGCTAAGCAAACCGTAGCAGACCCAGGCTGAACGCAAGCTGCGACGACGATTCTTTGTATAGAACAGCCCCAGCCCCGTGGTTATTCCCTACGCCCGCACAAACGGATTTTCACGCATCTCATCGCCCAACCGGGTGTCCGGCCCGTCCCCGGTAACCACCGTCGCGCCCTCATCCAGGGTGTACAAACGCTGCTTGATCGAACGCACGATGGTCGCCTGGTCCCCGCCCCACAGGTCGGTCCGCCCCACGCCGCGCTTGAACAATGTGTCGCCGGCAATCAACAACTTGGCATCGGCAAACCAGAAGCTCATCGAACCCGGTGTATGCCCTGGCGTGTGCAAGGCCACGCCGCAACCGCAGGCCAACGCCTCATCATCTTCCAGCCAGCGATCCGGTGACGGCACCGGCGTATAAGGCACGCGAAACATCTGGCATTGCATTTCCAGGTTATCCCACAGGAATTTATCGTCCTTGTGCAGATGCAAGGTGGCGCCGGTTTTCTCTTTCAATTGGCCGGAGGCCAGGAAGTGATCGAGGTGCGCATGGGTATGGATGATGCTCACCACCTTGAGGCCCAACGCCTCAAGGCGAGCCAGGATCAGCTCGTGATTGCCGCCGGGGTCGACCACGATGGCGTTTTTGGTGATCGAGTCACCGATGATGGTGCAGTTGCACTGCAACGGGCCGACGGGGAAGGTTTCGCGAATCAGGGCTGGTAGCTGAGACATCAGAGCGAACTCGATCATTTGTAAGTCAGCGATTTTGGCACAAATGCGTTGCCCCCTACCCCAACAACCCCATCTCCTGCGCCCGCGCTACCGCCTGGGTTCGGCGCTCCACGCCCAGCTTGCTGTTGATATGGCTGGCGTGGGTTTTCACCGTGTGCAGGGAGATAAACAACTGGTTGCTGATCTCCTGGTTTGAGCAGCCTTGGGCGATCAGTTGCAGCACTGCCAGCTCGCGGGTGCTGAGGGTTTCATGGGTGGGCAAGGCCTCGGCGGCGGCAACTACCGGCAGCAGCGCCAACAGGTTTTGGTTCAATAACGCATGCGGGGTCTTGCCGAGTTGTTCGCGCATCCAGTCAGGGTAACGCTCCAGCAGCCGCTGGAACGGTTGCAGTGCGCCACCAACCCCCGCCTCAAGCGCCTGGGCCACGATCGGCCGCGCCTTGGCTTCCTGGCCGCACTCCAGCAATACATGCGCCTGTTGGGTCAGGGCCATCAGGGCAATCATCTGGCGCCCGCTGTTATGCGCCTGCTGTGCCAGCTCTTCGAGGCGCTGCAGGGCCGCAGCCGGTTGATGGCGGATCGCATCGAGTGCGGCCTGCTGCAGCCCGATGTGTTGCGCCAGGTGTGGATGAAACTCCGGTGCGGCGGCGGCGTGCTCACCGTTATAGGTCTGCCCCAGGCGGGTCAGCCAGGCGTCGGCAAGGTCGGTGCGGCCTTGGGCCAGCCATAATTCGCATTTGATCAGGGTGATCATCGCCAGGTAATAGATCGGCGGTACGTCCCAGATATGCATCAGGCGCTCGGCTTCAGCGAGTTCGGCGAAGGCCTTGGCGAAATCACCGCGCCGTCCTTCGAAATTGGCGATCACACAATGCCCGATGAGTACGCTGATTTCGCGGCAGGCGCGCGCTTCGCTCAGGCCGGCACGCAAACGGGCAAGGCCAGCGTCAGACTGATAACGCACCAGCAGCAGATAACCTTCGTACAGCGATAACCGCGCGCGTACGGCGTACAGCCGTTGGGGCGCAAGGCCCTGCAGGCGTTGCAGCCCCTGGCGCACTTCGTCCAGAGAACGCAGAATTTCGCCACGCGCCTGCAACACGCGCGCACGGTCGTAATGGGCCAGGGCCTCGAACAGCGGGTTGCCGACGCGCTGCGCGAGCTCCAGGGATTCGCGATTCAGGCCACGCGCGCGCCACAGGTCGGCATCGACAATGGCCAGGTTGGACAGGGTCGACAGGCACATCAGGCGCTGGCCATAGCGTTTGTGCGGCAGGCTTTCCAACGCCTCGCTGCAGTAACGCTGGGTCAACTCACGATCACCTCGCCCGCGGGCGATGATCCCGCTCAGCGCTAGCCATTGGGCCAGCATCGACTTTTGCGCAGTGGCCGACGGCGCCGGCAGGAAGCGACTGAGGTAGCCTGACAATTCTTCCGCCGCATCCAACTGGCACGCCAACCCCAGCGCCCAACTGTAGAGCACGATCAAGCGCGGCGTGCTGATCAGCAGGCTGTCGGGCAAGTCCATCTTCCAGCGCAGCAGCATGCCCACATTCTGCTCGGCCAGCAGTTGCTCCTCTGACAGGTTCTGCACCAGGTTTGCCGCCACATCGAGGTGCCCGGCGCGCAACGCCTGCTCCACGGCTTCGTCGATAAAACCCTGGGCGTTGAACCAACGACAGGCCCGCAAGTGCAGGCTGGCAATCGGCAAGGTGGCATTGCTCGCGCGGCGCGTGCGCAGCAAATCGGAAAACAAATGGTGGTAACGGTACCAGTGGCCCTGTTCATCCAGCGGCACCAGAAACACCTGATGGGCCTGCAGATAGCGCAGGATTTCCGCGCTGTCATGGGCCTCGCGCACGGCGTCGCACAGCTCGCTGCAGAAACGATCCTGAGGCGCGGTGTCGTACAGGAACGCCTGCACTTCAACCGGCAGGCAGTCGATGACCTCTTCGAGCAGGTAATCGCGAATCAGCCCTTCGCCACCGTGCAAGCTGTGCGGCAACGCGCTCTCATTGCCCGCTTCGGCGATGGCCAACAGCCAGAAACGCAGGCCGGCGACCCACCCTTCACTGCGCCGGATCAAGTTGTCCAGCGCCTCGCCACGCAACGAGCTGCTGTGCCGAGCCAGCACGGCCAGCGACTCGTCGTGGGTCAGGCGCAGGTCTTGTTCATGCAGCTCCAGCAGGTGCCGGGACAGCCGCAGGCGCGCCAGGTGCCAGTCGGGACGTTGGCGGCTGGTGACCATGACCACCAGCCCATCGGGTAAATGATTCAGGAAAAACTGCAGGCAGCGATCCAGCACCGGGCCCTGGGCCAGATGGTAGTCATCCAGTACCAGCAACAAGGGCGCGCGCGTGGACAAGTGCAACGTCAGCTCATCGAGCAGGCCGTCGAGCCATTCTTCAAAGGCAAAGGGTTGGTGACGCTGGCGCATTTTCAGCAGGCCCAGGGATTGGGCGCCGAGTTGCGGGAAGTACTGTTGCAAACCGTCGAGCAGGCGCTCGAGGAAACGGCCCGGGTCGTTATCGCGTGGGCTCAGGCCCAGCCACAGGCTTTGCCAATGCGCCGGCAACCCCTGCCAGAACTCCACCGCCAGCGAACTCTTGCCGAACCCCGCCGGAGCGCTGACCAGTAGCAGTCGCCCCTCCAGACCAGCACTCAGCCGCTCGCACAGGCGCGGGCGCAGCACATAGCCGTCAGGCAAAGGTGGCCTGTAGAAGCGCGCTTCCAGCGTCGGAATTACTGCGCTTGCAGGCCCTTGGATTCGGGACAGATCAGTCATCGCCGGGCTCTTGTAGAAGGCTGTTGTCGGCATTGCAGATGTCCGCAGACTAGCGGTAAAAGCGGCGGGTTTGTAGATCTTTGCAACATTTACCTGAAAAAGAACTACGACAAAAAATGTGGGAGCTGCCTAGTGCAAGGCTGGCTTGTGTGGGACTGGCTTGCCTGCGATAGCATCAACTCGGTGTAACTGATAGACCGAGGCGCCTGCATCGCGGGCAAGCCCGACTCCCACACAAGCCAGCTTTACACAAGCCAGCTCCCACATTGTCGAGTGAGTGTTGCTTAGCGCACACCATCCTGGCGCAGGGCCGCCGGGGTGAAGTCGCTGGTGGTGGCGGTGAAGCCGAAGTCATACGCCTGCTTCTCTTCGTTCTTCATGCCCAGGGCCAGGTAGCGGCCGGACTGCAGGTCGTAGAGGGTTTCGAGGGCATACCACGGCACTTGTTTGTCGTAGTAGTTCTCGGCGTGAGCTTCAGCCACGCGCCACAGTTGGCCACGGCCGTCGTAGTGGTCGATCACCGCGGCTTGCCAGGTGTCTTCGTCGATGAAGAAGTCACGCTTGGCGTAGATGTGGCGCTGGCCTTCCTTCAAGGTTGCGACCACGTGCCAGACGCGGCGCAGCTCATAACGTGCCAGGTCCTGGTTGATGTGGCCGGCCTTGATGATGTCGACGTACTTGAGCTTCGGATCGTCGATCTTGTAGCTGTTGGAGGCAATGTACATTTCTTTTTTGCCTTCCAGCTTCCAGTCGTAGCGGTCCGGTGCGCCGTTGTACATGTCGAGGTTGTCGGAGGTACGCAGACCATCGGCAGCGGTGCCCGGCCCGTCATAGGACACTTGCGGCGCCCGGCGAACACGGCGTTGGCCGGCGTTGTAGACCCACGCCGAACGCGGCTCCTTCACCTGGTCGAGAGTTTCGTGCACCAGCAGCACACCACCGGCCAGACGTGCCGGCGCGGTCACTTGCTGCTTGAAGTAGAACAGCACGTTGCCCGGGTTTTTCGGGTCGTAGTCCTTCATCTTGTCGCGGAACACAAACTGATCGCGAAAATACACCAGGCTGAACGAGCCGTTGGTTTGCGGCGTGGCCTGAGTGACCAGACGCGTCACGCTGCCGCCGCGATAGCGGGTGATGTGGTTCCAGATCACTTCCACGCCGCTTTTCGGGATCGGAAACGGCACCGCGGTTTCGAAATTTTCCAGGCCGTTGCCGCCAGACACGAGGTTGGTGTTGGTGGCGTTCTTCTTGATGGCCGCGAACACATCAGCCGGCACGGTGGCGCCGCGATGGGTCGGGTAAACCGGCATCTTGAAGGTGTCCGGGTAACGCTTGAACATCGCGTACTGCCCCGGCGCCAGCTTGTCTTTGTACTGCTCGACGTTCTGCGCAGTGATCGTGAATTGCGGCTGCTCGCTGGCATACGGGTTGGCGAGGAAGCCACGGGCATCCACGGCGCCGGCATTGGTGGGCAGCGGCGACCATTTGGGGATGGTGCCGGCCGCGTTGCCCGCCATTTCGGCGCCCATCGGGGTCAGGGTCGTGCCCAGCTTGGCGGCTTCATCGGCCGAGACTGCCGCCATGACGCTACCCGCCATGATCGACAGCCCAAGCACACCCACGTGCAACAGACTTTTAGTTATTTTCATGTTCTGGCTCTTCCTGAAATGCATGCATCTGAAAAAGAAAGTCTTAGAAGTTCACGCCGGCGCTCAAGGCGATAAAGTCGCGATCGTCCACCGTGGTGAACCGCCCACCAAAGAAGTTGGTGTAGTTCAGGCCGACGGTGTAGGTGTTCTGGTACTCGGCATCGACGCCCAGGCTGACGGCCTTGCGACCCTCTTCAAAGTTGCCGCCAGGGCCTGGCGAATACCCTTTGACGTCATGAGACCAGGCCACGTTGGGCTTGAGGTTCACACCGGCAAACACATCCGGGTATTCCCAGATCGCCCGGGCGCGATAACCCCAGGACGTCGCGGTGGTGTAGCCGTCGTTGTTGCAGTTGGTGTTCAAGCCGGATGCATTCGGCAGGCCCGCACCTTGGGCGGTCGAATTGTTCAGCGCGTTGCAGAAACCACCCGGCAGCGTGCCAGGGCCGAACACTGGATCACGGCCATAACGCGCAGTGTTTTTGCTTTCCAAGCCGCCCACATGGGTTACGCCGATTTCGCCCACGGTGGTCAGGCGGGTCGCGCCCATCACCTGGTCGAAGAAGTGCGTGAAGGTGGTCTGGAACTGGGTCACTTCCTTGCGGTTGTAGCCGTGCAGGTCCTGGCCCGGTGTGCCCTTGAGCACCGATGCATTTTCATAGCCCCGAATCGGCGTAACGCCCGCATACAGAATATCGGTGGTGCTCAGTTGTACCGGCGCGTTTGGCCGGTAGCTCAATTCACCACTCCAGGCGGTGCCGGTAGGCAGCGTGGTGGAGAAGCTCAGGCCGTAGAGGCGGATATCTTCCGGGTACTCGACAAAGTACTGGGAACTGCCGGCCACGATCAACGGACGCAAAGCCGCCAGTTGCCCCAGCGGACGGGTGTAGGCCGAGTTAGGCGCACCTGTCGCGCTGAAGATCGGCGCACGGCTGTGGTAGTTCATGAAGTACGCGCCGAATTCGGTGTCCAGCGGTTCGAAGTTGTAGTGCATGGCCACGCCGAACTGGCCGCTGTCCCGTGCATCACGGTCACCGCCACGTTTTACCAGCACGCCCTCATTGTTAACGTCCACACCCAGAGCATTCAATGTCGGCAAGGCCGCGCCAGGGATGGTGGAGCGCTTGTTCAAGACCCGCAGGTTATTGCTGCAACCGTCGGCAATCACGTCTGGCTGGGAGAAAAACGTGCCGCAGTTATCCACCACGGTCTGGTCCCACTCCAACTGGTAGAACGCCTCTGCGGAGAGGTTGTCGGTGAGGGTCTGGGACACGTAAAACATATTGACCGGAATCAAGCCTTCCTTGATCTCGGCGCCCGGACGACGGAATGCAGACACGTCGATCGGGTTGATCGAGTTGATACCGCCACCAATGAACGTACTTTCGCCCCAGCTCACTACCTGCTTGCCGAAGCGCACGCTGCCTGGCTCATCGGCAACGGTGTAGTTGTGATAAATGAACGCATCGAGAATCTGCCCGCCCGAGGACTTGGCGCCCTCTTTGCGGTTGTTGTTGCTGACGTTCTTGAAGTCCAGGTCTTCGTTTTGCAGCGCGAAGTCGTACCAGTACTTGCCACGTACAAAGATGCCGGTGTCGCCGTATTTCAATTCAAGGTCATGGATACCCTTGAAGATCTTCGAGAAGGAATCACCCTTGTTGAAGTTCAGGTGGCCGTCATCGGAGGTCTGTGAAAGCCCCTTGCCGCCGTTGTTGACACCAATCAGGTCTTTATTGCGACCCGCAGTCGACCAGCTCGCCCCCACCGACAGGGATGAGTCAAAGCTGCCTTCGATTTCACCGATGTTGAAACTGACGCCGAATGCGGGCCCGGCGAGCGTAGAAGCGAGACTGACGGCCAGGGGCAGTCTTGCCCGGCGCCAGAACTGGTTTACTGAGGTCATCGACGCTACTCCATGTGCATTATTGTTATGGCAGTGAGTTCTTTCTTCTGGATGCGTGTAACGGCCGGAATACAACGATTCCAATGCCGAACGGCAACCGAGCCCCCATGGCCCGAAGCGCAACATCCTTGAAAAACTCTGAGATGGACTATAGCCAGCAGGGGGTACCGCTTGATCCCTCTAAAGTGTGATTTGCATCACCAACCCGTCTGCCACAGTCCTTTCGCCACGCCGACGAAGGCCGGCGCGGCAAGGATGGCTGAAAATTGGCAAATCACAAGTGAAGGCTTGAGATAGAGCATTGCCGCGCCCGATCGGGCGCGGCGAGGGGCATCAGAGGGTGGACAGGAACGTGCTGTTATTGGCCTGCCATTCAATGATGTCGATACGGATACGTTTTTTGTCGAGCTTGCCGACACTGGTCTTGGGAATTTCCGTAACAACGGCAATCTGGCTTGGAATCGCCCACTTGCTCAAATGGCCCAGTTCGACAAAAGGCTTGAGGTGTTCCTTGAGCTCGCGAGCACCTATCACATGGCCATCACGGACCACCAGCAACGCAAACGGGCGCTCGCCCCACTGCGGGTCGGCGATGCCCACCACCGCTACTTCGCGTACCGCCGGGTGACGGCTGACCAGGTCTTCGAGGGCCAGGGAGGAGATCCACTCGCCGCCGGTCTTGATCACATCCTTGATGCGGTCGCGAATGTCGATCACGCCAAATGCGTCCAGCGTGGCCACATCGCCGGTGTGCATCCAACCGCCCTCCCACAGCTCGGCGCCCTTTTGCGGCTCGTTGTAATAGCCCTCGGTCAGCCACGGTGCGCGCAGCACCAGCTCACCCTGGGACTCGCCGTCAGCGGGCAAGAAGTTGCCTTCGCTGTCGACAATCGCCGCTTCCACCAACGGCCCGGGCACGCCGGCCTTGATGCGGTAGGTGGTGCGCTCGTCCTCGGTGCCGGCCATCAGTTCTTCGTTGAGGTGGGCACACGACACCAGCGGCCCGGTCTCGGACATGCCGTACGCGGCAGTCAGTTGAATACCGCGCGCCTTGGCGGCTTCATACAGCGTGCGATTAAGCGCGCTGCCGCCGATGACGATTTTCCAGCCGCCAAAATCCACGCCTTGCGCCGCCTTGGCGTTGAGCACCATTTGCAGGATGGTCGGCACGCAGTGGGAGAAGGTGACCTTTTCCTTGCGCCACAACTCCACCAGGTATTCCGGGTCGTAGCGGCCTGGATAGACCTGCTTCAAACCGAGCATGGTTGCCACGTACGGCAAGCCCCAGGCGTGCACGTGGAACATCGGCGTGATCGGCATGTACACGTCGTTGGTGCCCAGCAGGCGCACGCTGTCGACGCTGCCCATGATCGTCGCAACGCCCATGGTGTGCAGCACCAGTTGGCGGTGGGTGAAGTACACGCCTTTGGGGTTGCCGGTGGTGCCGGTGGTGTAGAAGGTGGTGGCGACGGAGTTTTCGTCGAAGTCCTGGAAGTCGTACGTGGGGCTGGCGGCCGCCAGCAGGGTTTCGTACTCGCCGACCAGGTTGGGGAGCTCGGCGGTCTTTTCGTCGCCGTCGGTGAGCAGCAGCGTTTTGTCGACCGTGGTCAGGTGGCCGGCGATGGCCTGGTAAAGCCCCACGAACTCGCTGTTGACCAGCACGAAGCGGTCCTCGGCGTGGTTCATGGTGTAGAGAATCTGTTCGGGCGACAGGCGCACATTGATGGTGTGGATTACTGCGCCGATCATCGGGATGGCGAACATGCATTCGAGGTAACGGTGGCTGTCCCAGTCCATCACGGCGACGGTGTCACCGGCCTTGACCCCGGCCTCGGTCAGCACGTTGGCCAGGCGCGCGACGCGCTCGATGAGGGTGGGGTAGGTGTAACGCAGTTTGTCGCGGTAGATGATTTCCCGGGTTTTTTCGTAGCGGGTCCCGGACATCAGCAGGCGTTTGATCAACAGTGGGTATTGGTAAGCGCCTTCGGCGGGTGGGATAACACGGGTCTGCAACATACGAATCCCTTATCTGACTGCACGGTGTTGGCTTGAAGACCTGCACTTTAGAGAGCTTATGTGTCAGCTAAATCAGCCAAAGGAATGATTTGCAGAGGCCGATGAATGCTAGCTTTGAGCCATCATCCAGGTGCTGCCGGCTGGGGGCATATCCGTTATTTGGGTGATGGCGGGTATGGGTTCCGCTCTTACAGCGGGTCACTTTTGAAAAGAGCCCAAAAGTAACCAAAAGGCTCTTGCCCCACCACTCGGCACCTCGCTTAGGCTCGGTGTGCCCTCACTCCGGCTTGAATCCGTGGGCCGCCGTGACGGGCCATCCATGGCCCAACACGGCTAACCCGGCGTCCTGCCGGGTTACCCACGGATTCAAGCCTGCGTTCGGCCAGCGTGGTTTAACGGGGCGCCTAAGATCAAGATCAAAATCAAAATCTACAGCACGGCGGCCTAGTAGCCGACCTGAGTGGTTAGATCAAAAGCGAAAGCGAGGCGGCCTGACAGCCGACCTGATTCTGGAACCTGAACTCAATCAAATGTGGGAGCTGGCTTGCCTGCGATGGCATCAACTGGTTATGCCTGACACACCGAGGTGTCTGCATCGCAGGCAAGCCAGCTCCCACAGAAAAGCAAAGCGGTGCAGTCGTGGAGGTTGAACTCGGTCAAATTGTGGGAGCGGGCTTGCTCGCGAAGGCGGTGTGTCAGTGACACATGAGCTGACTGAACCACCGCTTTCGCGAGCAAGCCCGCTCCCACATTTGGATTTCTGTGCATCAGATAGAAGTGTGTTGCTGTGCTGTTGCCCTGCTTTTGCTTCAACCACTCAGGTCGGCTACCAGGCCGCCGTGCTTTTGCTTTTGATCTTGCTTGTGATCTGACAGGCCCCGTCAACCACGCTGGCCGAACGCAGGCTTGAATCCGTGGGTAACCCGGCAGGACGCCGGGTTAGCCGCGTTGGGCCATGGATGGCCCGTCGCGGCGGCCCACGGATTCAAGCCGGAGTGAGGGCACACCGAGCCCAGGCGAGGTGCCGAGTGGTGGGGCAAAGACCTTTTGGTTACTTTTGGGGCGTTTGCCAAAAGTGACCCGCTGTAAGAGCGGAACCCTAAGCGGCCGTTACCGCAGCAACGGATATGTCCCCCCCTCCCACAGCACAAACCAAACCCTCACTTCATACTCGTAAACGCAAGCTTCACACCAATCGCAATCAAAACCGCCCCCATGGTCCGATCAAACCAATGCCCCATCCGCGCAAATCCCGCGCGTACCCGCTGCTGACTGAACAACATAGCCACCAGGCAAAACCACAACGCCGTCGCCACCGCCAGGTACACACCGTATCCAGCCTGGATCGCCAGCGGCGTGTGCGGATTGATCACCACCGTAAACAGCGACAGAAAAAACAGCGTGGCCTTGGGGTTCAAACCATTGGTCACAAACCCCGCAGTAAACGCCGCGCGCGGAGTGCGCTCACCCACTTCAGGCTGCAACTCACCCTCGGCAACCGGCTTGGCCGGCTGCGCGCGCAACGCTTTGAAACCGATGTACAACAAGTACGCCGCCGCCGCCCACTTCAGCGCGTTAAACAGCACGATGGACTGCGACACGATCAAACCAATCCCCAGCAGCGAGTAGCCCACGTGCAGGAAAATCGCCGAGCCCACCCCCAGCGCGGTCCAGGTGCCGGCGCGACGCCCATGGGTCACACTCTCGCGCACCACAACAGCGAAATCCGGGCCGGGGCTGGCCACCGCCAACAAGTGAATCAAGGCTACGGTCAAAAACTCGGCGGCGTACATGCTCACTCCATTAAGTAACTGATTATTTCATCTGATAGGCTCGGCAGATTACGCCTTCGAACCCTGTCGCAAAAGGTACAGTTGATGACGAACAATCGCCGCGCCGTCTTCCTTGATCACCCGTCCCTGGACCTTGGGGACCTGGACCTCAGCGAATTGCGCAACAGCTTCAGCGACCTGCAACTTTACGCGCACACCACGCCGCAGAATGTGGTCGAACGCCTGCAAGGCGTTCAAGTGGTCATCAGCAACAAGATCGCGCTGAATACCGAAACGCTGCAAGCCTGCCCCGAACTCAAGCTGATCCTGGTCTCGGCCACCGGCACCAACAACGTCGACCTCGCCGCGGCCCGCGCCCATGGCATTACGGTGAGCAACTGCCAGGGCTACGGCACGCCGTCGGTGGCGCAGCACACGATCATGCTGCTGCTGAATCTGGCGACACGCCTGAACGACTACCAACGCGACGTCAGCGCGGGCAAATGGCAACAAGCCAAGCAGTTCTGCCTGCTGGACTACCCGATTGTCGAGCTGGAGGGCAAAACCCTCGGCCTGCTCGGCCATGGCGAACTGGGCAGCGCCGTCGCGCGCCTGGCCGAAGCCTTCGGCATGCGCGTGGTGCTCGGCGCGATTCCGGGCCGCCCTGCCCGCGCCGACCGCGTGCCCCTGGATGAACTGCTCGCGCAAGTCGACGCGCTGACCCTGCACTGCCCGCTCAATGAACACACCCGCGACTTTATCGGCGCCCGCGAATTGGCACTGCTCAAGCCCGGCGCGTTTATCGTCAACACCGCGCGCGGTGGCTTGATCAACGAACAAGCCCTGGCGGACGCGTTGCGCAGCGGCCATCTGGGCGGTGCGGCCACCGATGTGCTGAGCGTGGAGCCACCGGTAAACGGCAACCCGCTGCTGGCCGGCGATATTCCTCGCCTGATCGTGACGCCCCACAACGCCTGGGGCAGTCGCGAAGCGCGACAGCGCATCGTTGGCCAACTGGCGGAAAACGCCCGCGGCTTTTTCAACGGCACCCCGCTGCGCGTCGTCAGTTGATAAACTGCGCCCCTTTTCAAGGAGCAGACCATGGATCCGCGCAGTGAAGTACTGCTTCGTCAGGCCGAACTTTTTCAAGGCAACCTGCTGCTGGTAGGTTTGCCCGCCGACGATTTGCTCGGCCGCCTGCCCAATGCCCACGGCTGGAGTTGGCATGCCGGCGACCAGGCGGCGCTCGATGCGCGCTTCCCCGAGCGCAGCCATTTCGGCGTGAACGCGCCCGAGCGCAATTTTGATGCGGCGGTGATTTTCCTGCCCAAGTCCAAGGACCTCACCGACTACCTGCTCAACGCCGTGGCCGCCCGCCTGCCCGGCGCCGAGCTGTTTCTGGTCGGCGAGAAAAAAGGCGGTATCGAAAGCGCCGCCAAGCAGATGATTCCGTTCGGCAAGCCCCGCAAGCTCGACAACGCGCGACACTGCCAGCTGTGGCAGGTCACCGTGGCCAATGCCCCGCAATCGGTCGAACTGGAAAGCCTGGCGCAGGTGTTTGAGGTGCCGCTGGCCGAAGGACCGCTCAAGGTTGTGAGCCTGCCGGGCGTGTTCAGCCACGGTCGCCTGGATCGCGGCACCGAGCTGTTGCTTGCACACCTGGACAAGCTGCCCAGCGGGCACTTGCTCGACTTTGGCTGCGGCGCGGGCGTGCTGGGCGCTGCGGTCAAGCGTCGCTACCCGCACAACACGGTGACAATGCTTGACGTGGATGCGTTCGCCGCCGCCAGCAGCCGCCTGACCTTGGCGGCCAATGGCCTGGAAGCCGAGGTGTTGACCGGTGACGGCATCGACGCCGCGCCGATGGGTTTAAACGCGATTTTGAGCAACCCGCCGTTCCATGTCGGCGTGCACACTGACTATTTCGCCACGGAAAACTTGCTGCGAAAAGCGGCGAAACACCTCGCAAAAGGCGGCGAACTGCGCTTGGTGGCCAACAGTTTCCTCAAGTACCAACCGCTGATCGAAGAGCACTTGGGCGTGTGTGCAATCAAGGCCGAAGGCAATGGTTTTCGCATTTATCGTGCCAAACGCGGCTGATGGCTTTTTGAAAAAGAAGGCTTGCCGAATGGGTTTTGCCTAGGCAGAATCCGCTCCGTCCTAGGGGAGTAGTCTCCCACGAGCGCCATGCTCGTCCGGCATACGTCAACATACTTGGTCAGCAGACCATGGCGTATGCGACCCAGGAGTCCGCACAGACGGACCGGGGTTTGACAAGACCTATGACACGCACACCTTACCCGGGGCGGGAAGGCTGTACGTGTCATAGCCGTGTCGACCCGCCCCTGGAAACTTACCTGATGCTGGATTCATTACTCGTTCCTACCGCAATCGTTGCCCTGGCCGAAATCGGCGACAAGACGCAACTGCTCGCGCTCATCCTTGCTGCTCGCTTCCGCAAGCCCTGGCCCATCATCGCCGGCATCGTCGCCGCGACCCTGGCCAACCATGCGGCCGCCGGTGCCGTGGGGGCCTGGTTCGGCAGCTTCTTCTCGGATGCGGTGTTGCACTGGATCCTCGCGGCGAGCTTCTGCGCCACGGCGCTGTGGACCCTGGTGCCGGACAAACTTGACGACGACGAAGCCAGTACCACGCGCAAATTCGGGCCGTTCCTGACCACGCTGATTGCGTTCTTCCTCGCCGAAATCGGTGACAAGACGCAGATCGCCACGGTGATGCTGGCCGCGCAATACCCTGAGCTGTGGCTGGTGATTATCGGCACCACCCTGGGCATGCTGATTGCCAACGTGCCGGTGGTTCTGGCGGGGAATTTTGCCGCGGAGAAACTGCCATTGACCTTGATTCGTCGACTGGCGGCTACGGCGTTCTTCGTTCTGGCGGTGGTGGCGGTGTACAAGGCCATGCAAAGCAGCGGCTGGATCTAGACCTGTAAACCCAACCCAATGTGGGAGCTGGCTTGCCTGCGATAGCATCAACTCGGTATTTCTGAATGACCGAGCCGCCTGCATCGCAGGCAAGCCAGCTCCCACATGGGTCCGCGTTAACTCAGGATTTTTTGGCCTGCTGGTAAAGCGGCATTACTTTCGGAATCGCCGCCTGCAACGAGGCGATTCGGCTGTCGGAGGCCGGGTGCGTGCTCATGAACTCAGGCGGTGCACCTTCCGAAGCCTTGGCCATCTTGTTCCACAACGTGATGGCCGCGTTCGGGTTGTAGCCGGCCCGGGCCGAGAGCTCCAGGCCGATCAGGTCGGCTTCGTTTTCATTGGCGCGGCTGTTGGGCAAGGTCATTCCGTAGTTGGCCACCGTATCGGCCAGCGCCAGGCTGTCCTGGCCCAGACCGAACAAGGCACCGGCGCCCTGCTTGGCCATCTCGATGCCGTAGGCCTTGGACATGGCTTCACGGCCGTGTTCGCGCAAGGCGTGAGCGATTTCATGGCCCATCACCGCGGCCAGTTCGTCATCGGTGAGCTTGAGGTTGTCGATCAACGCGCTGTACACGAAGATCTTGCCACCAGGCCCGCAGTTGGCGTTCATCTCATCGCTTTTGATCAAGTTCACTTCCCATTTCCACTGCGCCGCATCCGGGCGAAAGGTCGGCGCCTGGGCGATCAGTCGATTGGCAATGGCCTGCACGCGCTTGGCGTTGGCACTGGTTTTATCGAGCATGCCCTTGCCGCTCGCCTCACCCAGCGTCTGCTGGTAGGACTGGGCATACATCTGGTCGACTTCCTGGCTCGACAACATGCTGAACATGTACTGCTTGCGCTCTACCCCGACGGCGCCGCCGCTGGTGGTGTTTACCGACTGGCAACCCGCCAGCAGCATCGCCGCAACCAAACCACTTACCGCCAATGACTTCTTCATGAACACGCTCCCTGAAAACATGGCGCGTATCCTAGGCGCTCATGTGTATCGGCGCCAGATACAACAGACGTGTAACCGCTAACTTTCAGATACATCCCACATGCCCACAGCGGCGGCCACCAGTCCATTTGCGACATTCGGCACTATTTCGCCCGCCAAGCCTTAAGCCTCCCGAGCCCGTGGCCGATACACATAGGCAGCCCACCTGCCCTTGCGCCCGGAGCGTTCATGAAATTCAAGTCGATTCAGTTTTCTGTCGCAGCACTGACCGGCGCCATTGTGCTGAGTGTGGTCGCTGTCCTGGTGCTTTACGCGGTGTTCGCCGGCGCGCGCACCCAGGAACTGGTGCAGCAACGCACCCAGGCGCAGTTCGAGCAGATCATCGAGCAACGGCTCACCGCCCTGGCGCAAACCCAGGCCACGTTGATCCAGCGTGAATTGGAAGCGCCATTGGTGACCGCCAAAGGCCTGGCCACAGCCAACGCCCTGCTCGGCATGAAAGACGCCAAGGGCGAACCGGCCTTGCAGGTGGGCCGCGAACAACTGATCAACCTGCTGCACGAAACCGTGGTGCGCAACCCGAAAATCCTCGGCGCCTATATCGGCTGGGAGCCCAATGCGATCGACCACAATGACGCCGCCTACGTGAACACGCCGATCGTCGGCATGGCCGCCGACGGGCGCTTCCTGCCGTGGTGGTACCGCAACGCCGATGGCAGCCTGGGCCTGGATAAACTCGCCGACGTCAACGACCAGAACATCCTCGCCACTGGCGTGCGCGCCAGTGAGTACTACCTGTGCTCCAAAGAAAGCAAGAAGCCCTGCGCCATCGACCCTGCGCCTTACAAGGTCGGCAATGCGATGGTAATGCTGGCCTCGTTTATCGAACCGATCATGATCGACGGCACCTTCCAGGGCATCGTCGGCGCCGACCTGTCGGTGAACTTCATCCAGGACATGCTCACCCGCGCCGACCAGAACCTCTACAACGGCGCTGGCGAAATGGCGCTGATTTCCAACAATGGTCGCCTGGTGGCCTACACCAAGGACGCGAGCAAGCTGGGCGAAAAAGCCACTGACTTGCTCGACAGCAACGAGCTGGCCAATCTTGTCCAGTTGAAAGTCGGCGAAGTGCGCTACGACATCGACAAGGAACACGGGCACATCGAGCTGTTCCTGCCCTTCAACATCGGCCAGGCCGAAGCACGCTGGACGTTGATGCTGCAACTGCCACTGAGCGCGGTGATGGCCGATTCGCAAAAACTGCAAAGCGACCTGCAAGCCCAGCGCAAGACCGACACCTTCGGCATGGCCATGGTGGGCCTGTTGATTGCCGGCCTCGGCTTGCTGGTGATCTGGCTGGTGGGCCACGGCATCGCCCGCCCACTCAAGCAAATGGTGGCCATGCTCAATGACATCGCTCAGGGCGAAGGCGACCTGACGCGCCGCCTGACCAGTGACCGCGCCGATGAACTGGGCGCGATTGCCACTGGCTTCAATACCTTCCTGATCAAGTTGCAAGGCATGATCACCCAGGTGGTGAGTTCGGTGCAGAAGGTCAGCGATTCGTCGGAGCACACCGCCGACATCGCCATTCGCACCAACCAGGGCGTGCACAAACAGATGGTCGAGATCGACCAGGTGGCCACCGCTGTGCATGAGATGACGGCCACCGCCCAGGACGTGGCGCGCAACGCCACCCAGGCCGCGCAAGCCGCCAGCCACGCTGACCAGGCCGCAAGCCAGGGCATGCGCATCGTGCGCGACACCTCTACGTCTATCGGCGCATTGGCGCAGGAAATCGGTAAAGCGGTGGGCGTGGTGCAAACCCTGGCCAAGGACAGTGAGAACATCAACGCGATCCTCACAGCCATTCGCGGGATTGCCGAGCAGACCAACCTGCTGGCCCTCAACGCCGCCATCGAGGCAGCGCGGGCCGGCGAGCAAGGCCGTGGTTTCGCGGTGGTGGCCGATGAAGTGCGCAACCTGGCGCAGAAGACGCAGAAGGCCACCGAAGAAATCCAGACCATGATCCAGCAGTTGCAACAAGGCACGCGCGATGTGGTGAAGGTGATGGAAGACAGCCAGAACCGCACCGATGAAAGCGTGCAGCATGCGGCGAAGGCGGCCGAGGCGCTGGAGACAATTACTCAGGCGGTGTCGGTGATCAACGACATGAACACCCAGATCGCCAGCGCCGCCGAGGAGCAGAGCGCGGTGGCCGAGGACATCAATCGCAATGTGATCAATATCGGCCAGGTGGCCAATGAAGTGGCGAGCGGCGCGGATGAATCGAGCGCAGCCAGTGCGGAGTTGACCAAGCTGGCGGAGCAGCAGCGGCGCTTGATCAATCAGTTCAAGGTTTAGGGATTTGTGGCGGGTTTGAGGCCGCCATCGCAGGCAAGCCAGCTCCCACATTTGGATGGGTGAATACCGTCAAATGTGGGAGCTGGCTTGCCTGCGAAGGGGCCAGTGGCTCCAACTCAACCCGGGGTCAGGCACTCCGGCCCATTCAGCTTCGGATCATTGACCATATTGGCCAACACCCGCTCGCGCAACGCAGCCGGCTCACTGGCCAGCAAACCCTGCAACACAGGCAACGGCGTTTGTGGATCCAGCCACGCCTCCTGCCCCGCCGCATCCAGAATCAACGGCCGCCGCTGACTCTGCGCCGCCTGGGTCACCACCGCGGTGCTCAGCCACACCTGCTCCTGCACCGGATACGCTTCCCAGATCGCCGCAAAAAACAGCGTCGAGCCCTCGCCCGGCGTCAGCCAGTACGGGCGCTTGCGCTGGGTGCCGCGCCATTCGTAAAACCCGTTGGCGGGCAGCAGGCAGCGGCGCTGGCGGAAGGCTTCGCGGAACATCGGCTGTTCGGCCAGGGTTTCGGCGCGGGCGTGGGCGGGGGTGCGGGAAAGGTCAGTCAGCCAGGGCGGCGTCAGGCCCCAGCGCGCACGCGCCAGGGTGCGCTTGCCTTCGCTCAAGCGCTGAATCAGCACCGAATCATTCGGGGAGATGTTCCACTGCGCCTGCTGGTCGGCAGGGAATCCCGGCAAGGCAGCAAACGTAGGGTTCCAGCGAAACAGGGCATAACGTCCACACATGGGGCAACACGACTCTTGGGTAAACCGACCGACAGCCTAACAGACCAATACGTCGGGAAAGCTGTCGGGTTCGTCGCCAGGCAGCGGTTGCGCGCCGATGTAGGCCGTAATCAGCTCACGGGCGTAAACGGCCTGGTCGTTGTCTACCTCCAGGCCCAGCAGGCCGAAAATCGGCAATTCGCCGGTACCACCGAGTAAGTGGCGCCCCACCAGGTGCGCCTCGATGCCCTCGCTGGCGAGCATTTGTTGCAGCAACTCGCCTTCCATCAGGTTTTCCGGTTCATAGATTCGCTGCATGGGCGTACCCGTTACTCGTTTTCGCTGCGGACCGTGAGCATCCATTCGTCACCGTGTACCTGCAGATCAAAGATTATCGGCCGGCAACACACCGGGCAGTCTTCAATGTATGACTGATCGCCGCCGGAAAGATCCAGCACGGCCTCAGCCGGCTCACCACAATAAGGACAATCGTACGACTCGGTTTCCAGCATCGCGGTCTCCCAGGTGACTTGTGCGTATAATCGCCGGTCTATTTACAGGGCTATTCACGGCAGAGCCAATATAGCGGCCGCACCCTGATATTTCCTTTACTTACACTAGCCGTTTCTAACAAGAGAGCATGATGGGCGAATTCGATACCATCCGACCTTACAACGACAGCGAAGTCCCGGCAGTGCTGGCGCGTCTGTTCAGTGACAAGGCCTTTCTGGACATCCTGACCCACTTCCGTTTCCCGCGCTTTGCCGGCGCCCTGGGCTGGCTGCTCAAGCCGATGATCGCCCGCAAGCTGCGCCGCGAGTTCGCCGGTGTCACCACCGTGGCCACGCTGCAGGACAAAGTCGAATATTACGTCGACCACACCATTGACCGCGCAACCGACGGCGTTACCTATACCGGCGTCGAGCAGCTCAAGTCAGGCACCGCCTACCTGTTTCTGGCCAACCACCGCGACATCGTGATGGACCCCGCCTTCGTCAACTACGCCGTGTACCACGCCGGCCTGCCGACGCCGCGCATTGCCATTGGCGACAACCTGCTGCAAAAGCCGTTTGTCAGCGACCTGATGCGCCTGAACAAGAGCTTCATCGTGCACCGCTCGATCACCGGGCGAAAGGAAAAGATGGCGGCGTATAACCTGCTGTCGGCCTACATCAACCATTCGATCCGCAACGACTGTCAGTCGATCTGGATCGCCCAGGCCGAAGGCCGCGCCAAGGATGGCGATGATCGCACCGAATCGGCGATCCTCAAGATGTTTCACGTCAGCCGCAAGGATGAGCCGTTTGCCGAGGTGATCCAGTCGCTGAACCTGACGCCGGTGTCGATCAGCTACGAATACGACCCCTGCGACACGGCCAAGGCCCGTGAACTGTATATCCGCGCCACCACCGGCACCTACAGCAAGGCGCCGGGCGAGGATGATGTGAGCATCGCTCTGGGCATCACCGGCTACAAGGGCCGTGTGCATGTGAACTTTGCGCCGCCGATCACCGAGCGTTTCGAGGACACCAAGCTGCTGGCGGTGGAAATGGACCGGCAGATTCTCGGCGGCTATCGCCTGTTCCCGGTGCATTACCTGGCGTACGCGCAGTGGAGCGACGCCGACCCGCAATTGCAGGTGCCGACGGCGGCCGAGGTGTTCCCGGCCGATGAGCTGGCCAAGGCGCAAGCGGAGTGGGAGCGGCGCTTGAGTGAGTGCCCGGCCGAGCATCGCCCGTACCTGGTGGTGCAGTACGCGACGCCAGTGAGGAATCAATATCGGGTTAAAGCCGGGATTCCACTGTAAACACCGAAGCAAAATGTGGGAGCGGGCTTGCTCGCGAAAGCGGTGGTTCAGTCAAGGATGTATCGACCCAGCCCCTGCATTCGCGGGCAAGCCCGCCCCCACATTTGTTTTGTGGTGTTTTTTAGAGGTGAGTACTGAGCCAGGACGTGGCCAGCGCCAGCCCAAGGCAGGCAAACCCGACGCGGTAAGCCAGACGATGCGCCCGTTCGGTGCGCACATCCAGAAACAACATCGGCTGGTCAATCGCGCGATCTTCGCTTTGCGCGGTCAGATCGGCCAGTGCGCGCTGCTCGCGCAAACGGGTAATGAACAGCAGCGCTGCGCCTGGGCAGGCCACCAGTAGAGCCACAACATTGATCAGCATTGCAGGCAGCGCCATCGCAAACCTCAGTCGTACAGTGTGCTGGTATCAATTCAGATACAAACCTGAGTGATATCGGCCTCCTGCCGCTGAAACGTTCCGTCCCCCAAGTACGATTAATGTATCCATTAATTTACAGCGTCACCTGAACGTCACCTTAACAAGCCACTCTGTTGCCCTTCGAACACCCGGGAGCTTGTCATGCTGCATGCGCAAAACCAGGATCGGCTGTATTTGATCGCCCCAAACGATGAGCAAGAGGCGCTGGTTGGCGCACTGGCCTTCAATGTCCAGGATCGCCACTGGCTGGTGTATTGCGCGCTGGGCGGGCACCAGCACGCCGACCTGCCGGAGCTGGACCTGCTCACCGGTGTGAGTGTGCTGGACTTTTATGTCGAAACCGCGGCATGAAAGCGACAGGCGTAAAAAAACCGGGCTCATCGCTGAGCCCGGTTTTTTTATGCAGGGTTACTGCGCGCTGAGCAGCTGGCCGATGCTTGGGTCTTTGAACAGGCGAGTCAGGGCGTCGCTGAGGACGTCGCTGACCAGCTTGGTGTTGGTCTCCTGATTGGGCGACATGCCGAAACGCTGATTCAGCGATGCGCCGTAGCGGCCACTGTAGCGACGGGTGCCAGCACTGACGTCGGACTTGAACGTCGCGCCAATGGAAGCTTCAGTCACGTACAAGCCTTCTTTGGGCGACTGGTATTTCAGTTCGGCCAGGGTGATGGTCAGCTGAGGCGCGCCCGGCGAGTTGGCAGGTGTGAAGCCCAACAGGCGCACGGCGGCTTCGGCCTGGGCCTGCAGCTTGGGCAGCACGTCTTGACCGGTGACCGAAATAAGCGCGGTCTCAGGGTACAGCCCGCCACGCGAACCCAGCGTCGGCGACGGACGACCGTCCACCACACGCACCGATACCGGCTGACCGTGACCGACAGGCGCCAGCTGCGCGGTGACTTTAGGTTGCGGGCTGAGTTGTTGCGGGCTGTTGGCGCAGCCAACCAGGGTCAAACTGGTCACAGTGATCAAACCGAACAACAGGCGTTGCAACATACTCATTTCTCCAGGACTAGATGCAAACAGGGCGCCAGTATAACGGTGCATGCGCGCCACTCACCAGCCATCCTGAACGGCAGCTGAAGGCATGCTCAAATTACAATTTCGCATAAATCCGTCATTCCAATGTCATGCCACACTGGCAACCTTCAAGCATGTAACGCAACAGGTACAAAGCCATGCGCCTTCTCAAGTCATTGTTCATGCAACACGCCCGTCATCGCCACTATGCGCTGCTTGATGCGCACGGCCATTGCCTGGCGTTCAAGCAGTGCAGCCTGCCGCCTGTCGGCGAAGGTTGGGTGGAAGTGTCGGAGACTCACCTGGGCTGGATGCACCGCCCGCTGCCGGCAAGCGCGCGGGTCAGCCCGAAGGTTACGCACGCACAACCGCGGCATGCGTTGGCCTCCTGACCAAGACACGAATAAAAGTCATAAAACACGCCCATTTCCCCGGCGTTCTTCGCTACAATCTCCCCCCGATTATAAGGACGTCTCCTGATCGGGCCTCGCAGCATCGTTAATGCCTCGGTATTAACCCAACAATCGCCCACAGAGAGCCGCCCACACAGATCGAGTGAAGCTGGCGCGCTTGCTGTTTTCTTTGCAACCCACCCGCCTTACCGAATCTGCCAGAGCTGCCATTGCGCTCGGCCACTTGAGTTGTTTGCCCGTTTTGCCGCGTGTCGGCAGAGGTTTGCGGGCCAGGTGCCAGGCTGGGGCAGCCCTTTTTTGAGGTTCACGTCTTCAAAAGAGCGTGAAAAAACGGGTTTTCACAACTTCACAAGAGTGTGGCGAGCAAATGAATAGTTTGGCGTTTGTACAAGCACCATCAGCGTCTGGAACAGCCCAACCACACAGGACCGAGCACTCCTCAAACACCGGAGCTTGAGCCTGTCCGCTACGGATTGGTTGCACAAATCGCACGCTTTGACCATAAGTCGAATTGCCACAGGCGCCTATGAATGCGTTCATAGGCAGATTAGCCCGGCAGGAAGCGTGTGCTGAAGTTGCAAAGAATTGCGAATCGGACATGGCGATCCTGGCCATGGGTAACCTGGGGCAACACGTGAACCGCCCCGTCACTCCTGGCAGCCATGCCGTCAATTTGGTGCTGCAGATTTTGGAGACGCGTTAAATGGCGCATAACGAAGCAGTCGACGTAGTACTGGTAGGGGCCGGCATCATGAGTGCCACCCTGGCCGTACTGCTCAAAGAGCTCGACCCCGGCCTCAAGCTGGAAGTCGTTGAGCTGATGGATTCGGGTGCCGCGGAAAGTTCCAACCCGTGGAACAACGCCGGTACCGGTCACGCCGGGCTATGTGAGCTGAACTACACGCCGCAGGCCGCCGATGGCTCCATCGACATCAAGAAAGCCGTGCACATCAACACCCAGTTCGAGGTGTCGAAGCAGTTCTGGGCGTACCTGACCAAAAAAGGCACCTTTGGCTCGTCCAAATCCTTTATCAGCCCGGTGCCGCACCTGAGCTTCGTGCAGGGCGACAAGGGCGTGTCCTTCCTCAAGAAGCGCTTTGAAACCCTCAGCCAGCACCACGCGTTTTCGGACATGCACTACACCGAAGACCGCAGCGAGATGGCCGAGTGGATGCCGCTGATGATGCCGGGCCGCCCGCTCGACGAAAAAATCGCTGCCACCCGCGTGATGAATGGCACCGACGTCAACTTCGGCGCCCTGACCAATCAATTGCTGTCGCACCTGACCAGCGCACCGGATGCGCAGGTCAAGTACTGCAAGCGCGTCACTGGCCTCAAGCGCAACGGCGCGGGCTGGACCGTGAGCATCAAGGACGTCAACAGCGGCAACAGCCGTGAAGTCGACGCCAAGTTCGTGTTCCTCGGCGCCGGTGGCGCGGCCCTGCCGCTGCTGCAAGCCTCGGGCATCGAAGAAAGCAAAGGCTTCGGCGGCTTCCCGGTCAGCGGCCAGTGGCTGCGTTGCGACAACCCGGAGGTGGTCAAGCACCACCAGGCCAAGGTCTACAGCCAGGCCGCCGTGGGTTCGCCGCCGATGTCCGTGCCGCACCTGGACACCCGTGTGGTCGATGGCAAGAAATCCCTGCTGTTCGGGCCATACGCCGGTTTTACCACCAAGTTCCTCAAGCACGGCTCGTTCCTGGACCTGCCAATGTCGATTCGCGCCGGCAACATCGGCCCGATGCTGGCCGTGGCTCGCGACAACATGGACCTGACCAAGTACCTGGTCAGCGAAGTGCGCCAATCCATGGAGCAACGCCTGGAATCCCTGCGCCGCTTCTACCCTGAGGCGAAAGCCGAAGACTGGCGCCTGGAAGTCGCCGGCCAGCGGGTGCAGATCATCAAGAAAGACCCGAAAAAAGGCGGGGTGCTGCAATTTGGCACCGAGCTGGTTGCGGCCAAAGACGGCTCGTTGGCCGCCCTGCTGGGCGCGTCTCCAGGTGCTTCGGTGACCGTATCGATCATGCTGGAACTGATCGAGCGCTGCTTCCCGCAAAAGGCTGCGGGCGAGTGGGCGGCCAAACTGCACGAGATCTTCCCGGCGCGCGAAAAAGTCCTGGAGACCGATGCCGAGCTGTATCGCAAGATCAATACGCAGAACAACATCAGCCTGGAACTGGTTGAGCAAAGCAACGAAGCCGAAAGCTACGCATAAGGCTTTGACGCAATAAAAAACGCCCCGCTCTCGGCATGAGAACGGGGCGTTTTTTTAGGTCTCGGGCACTCAGCTGCGAGCAGCGTTGATCAACTCGATGTACTCATCGGCGTTGCGCTGATCCTTGATCAGGTCAACGAAGGTCTGGCCATGCTCGTCCTTGCCATCCAGATCCAGGCCGGCTTCCTTGAAAAAGCCCAGGAACCGCGCGAAGTCGTCGATACGCAAGCCGCGGTAGGCTTTGATCAGTTTGTGCAGGGACGGTGAAGTCGCGTCAACCGGCTCGAAGTCCAGGAACAACTTGATCTGGTCGTCGCCAATCTCGTCACCAATCACCTGTTTCTTATCTTTACGCATTACCGACTCCAGCCTGCAGACATTACACGGGAAACGCAGTTTACCTGCGGCACACACGCTTCGGAAGCGACCAAGAACCTATGTGGGGGCTGGCTTGCCTGCGATGGCGGTGCATCAGTGACAGTTGGGCCCACTGACCCGCCACCATCGCAGCATAAAAGGCCGCCACATCCCCTGTGGTGAGCGGGCTTGCCCCGCTCACCACAAAAGCTCGCCTGCTACAGATTTTGTGTTCGCCAGCAGTTGTGTAGATACCTGCGGCCTCACTATTTAGCGCGGACGGCGCCGGTGTGCAGGTCCGCCCAAATGTGCCCGTTGGCATAGCTGAGGAACTGCACATACACCGTGTCGTTGCGCAGCAGGTCAACGATCACGCGGTACTGGGCCACCGGGTAAGACAAGGTCAGGGTCTTACTGCTCTCATCGAACACCGGCTTTTTCAGGCTTTTGCTTTCGGCATCAAAATTGAGCACCACCTGGGCGATGGTCGCGCCTTTGTTCAAGGGTTTGCCCTTGAGGCGAATCATCAGCGGCGACGTCACCGGGATCGGCTGCTGGGTCGATTGACGCTGATTGCCGACCACCACCGCATACTCGGTGATTTGCAGCAGCTGCTTCTGGTCGGGCGTGGCGGCACGCAAGGTGAGGTCGTCGGGCGGCAGGAACTGGCTGTGCATCGGCGCAGGCGCCGCAGCCAGCGGCAAGCTGAGAGTCAACGCCAAGGCGGCGCAGGTGCGTTTCAACAGGCTCATGGGCCGCTCCAAGAGAGATGGCCGAGCACTGTAGCTCAATCGAACTGGGCGAGCATCCAGCGTCGATACTCGGCAACGCCGGCATCGCCTTCGTGTGGCGCCCAGTCAGCCAACTCGCCCTCGCCTACGGGTCGATACGGCCCGGCCTTGCATTCAAACAACACGCTGTCGGGCTCCAGCACCACCAAGCCGTGAAATACACCGGGCGGCAGGTCGACACCGGCACACTCGCCGCCCGCCTGCAGGACGCGCTTGGCGATCACCTCACCGGTTTCGCTGAAAACCAGCAGGCCCAGGGTGCCCTTGAGCACCATCAGGGTCTCTGCCTTGTCCGCACTCAGGTGCCGATGCGGCGGCACATAGGTGTCGGGTTGCATGCCAACGGCCAGGCGATGGCAAGGCTCTTCCATCTGATGAAAGTTATGATGGTGCCGGCCACGGGGGCTGGCAGCCGCTTTCTCGGCCAGTTCGGTGAACAGTGTTTGATCAAGAAAGCGGACCATGGCTTACATCCCTTTGACGGCGAAGATCCCATTGGCATTACGCCAGTAGCCTTTGTAGTCCATGCCGTAACCGAAAATGTAGCGGTCGATGCATGGCAGACCGACGTAATCGGCTTTCAGGTCCGGACGTGCCTTGCGGTCATGGTCTTTGTCGATCAGCACGGCGGTGTGCACTTTGCGCGCGCCGGCGTGTTTGCAGAAGTCGATGATCGCGCCCAGGGTATGCCCTTCATCAAGGATGTCGTCGATGATCAGCACGTCGCGGTCGATGAACGAGACTTCCGGCTTGGCTTTCCAGAACAGGTCACCGCCGCTGGTTTCGTTGCGATAACGGGTGGCGTGCAGGTAGGAGGCTTCCAGCGGGAATTGCAGGTGAGTCAGCAATTTGCCGGCGAAGATCAGGCCACCGTTCATCACGCAGAAGACCACCGGGTTGGTGTCAGCCATTTCGCGGGTGATGTGCGCGCCGACCTTGGCGATCGCCTCTTCGACTTGCGCTTCGGTGTACAGGCAGTCAGCCTCGCGCATGATTTGACGGATATGCTCGAGATCAGCGGACATGGCGCTCTCCAAGGGGGTGCTGTGGCAAGAAAAGCGGGCAAAGGTACGCATGTGAGGCGCAACGTTCAAGCCTTAATGGACTAACGTACTAGATGTCTATAGGACAACACCCTCGGATAGATTAATCTAGGCCGGTTTTTTTGCCCGCCGCCGGAGCTTTTCCCATGCCCACTCGCGAGATCCGCCACCCGCTGATCAGACACAAACTCGGCCTTATGCGCCGTGCCGACATTAGCACGAAGAACTTCCGTGAGCTTGCTCAGGAAGTCGGAGCGCTGCTCACTTACGAAGCAACCAAAGATTTGCCCCTGGAAACCTACGAGATTCCTGGTTGGGCCGGCCCCGTCCAGGTCGAGAAAATCGCCGGTAAGAAAATCACCGTGGTGCCGATCCTGCGCGCCGGTATCGGCATGCTTGAAGGCGTCCTCAGCCTGATCCCGGGCGCCAAAGTCAGCGCCGTTGGCGTGGCCCGCAATGAGGAAACCTTGCAGGCCCACACCTACCTGGAAAAACTCGTTCCGGAAATCAACGAGCGCCTGGCGATGATCATCGACCCGATGCTCGCCACCGGCAGTTCCATGGTCGCCACCATCGACCTGCTGAAAAAAGCTGGCTGCAAAGACATCCGCGCCATGGTGCTGGTGGCTGCGCCCGAAGGCATTGCTGCCGTTGAGAAGGCCCACCCGGACGTGCAGATCTACACCGCGTCCATCGATGAGCGCTTGAACGAACACGGCTACATCATTCCAGGCCTGGGCGATGCCGGTGACAAGATCTTCGGCACCAAGCAGAAGGACGCGTGAGCATGCAGGATGATTTCAACGACCCGCTTTGGCGCCAGATCCTGTCTGGCGCACAGATGCTCTTCGTAGCATTTGGCGCGTTGGTGTTGATGCCGCTGATCACAGGTCTTGATCCAAACGTCGCACTGTTTACCGCTGGCCTGGGCACGTTGCTGTTCCAGGTGGTGACAGGGCGGCAGGTGCCGGTATTCCTGGCATCGAGTTTTGCGTTTATCACCCCGATCATTCTCGCCAAGGGCCAGTTCGGCCTCGCGGCGACCATGGGTGGGGTGATGGCGGCCGGTTTCGTTTATACCTTCCTCGGCCTGGCGGTGAAGGTCAAAGGCACCGGTTTTATCGACCGGCTGCTGCCGCCCGTGGTCATCGGCCCGGTGATCATTTCCATCGGCCTGGCCATGGCGCCGATTGCCGCCAACATGGCGATGGGCAAAGCCGGGGATGGCAGCGAGCTGATCCATTACCAGACGGCGATGCTGATCTCGATGCCAGCGCTGCTGACCACGTTGATCGTGGCGGTGTTCGGCAAAGGCATATTCCGCCTGGTGCCGATCATTTCCGGTGTGCTGGTGGGCTTTGCCATGTCGTTCTACTTTGGTGTGGTCGACACGGCGAAGATCGCCGCTGCACCCTGGTTCGCCCTGCCCCACTTCACCGCGCCGGAGTTCAACTGGCAGGCGATTCTGTTCATCGTCCCGGTGGCCCTGGCCCCGGCGATCGAGCATATCGGCGGTGTGATCGCGGTGGGCAGCGTGACCGGTCGCGACTACCTGAAGAAACCTGGCCTGCATCGCACGCTGTTGGGTGACGGCATTGCCACCACGGCCGCCGGCCTGTTTGGCGGCCCGCCGAACACCACCTACGCCGAAGTGACCGGCGCGGTGATGCTGACCAAGAACTACAACCCGAAAATCATGACCTGGGCGGCGGTATTTGCCATCAGCCTGGCGTTTATCGGCAAGTTCGGCGCACTGCTGCAGAGCATCCCGGTGCCGGTGATGGGCGGCATTCTGTGCCTGCTGTTCGGCTCGATTGCGGCGGTGGGCATGAACACGCTGATCCGCCACAAGATCGACCTCGGCGAGGCGCGCAATCTGGTGATTGTGTCGGTGACCCTGGTGTTCGGGATTGGCGGTGTGCTGGTCGGCACCGGCACCGGTCCGGATGATTTCGGCCTCAAGGGCATTGCCCTGTGCGCGGTGGTAGCGATTGGTTTGAACCTGCTGCTGCCGGGCAATGATGGCTGGAAGAACAAGAAGCCGGATGAGCCGCTGATCTAACTGCCAACGCAAAACGAATGTGGGAGCGGGCTTGCTCGCGAATGCAGTGTGTCATTGAGCACATCAGTGACTGAACCACTGCATTCGCGAGCAAGCCCGCTCCCACATTTTTTGAGCTTCAGTGTGGCTTAGAGCTCGCCGAGCCCATCAATCAGCGCCTGGTTCTGCTCCGGCGTGCCAATACTGATCCGCAGGAACTGGGCAATCCGCTCCTGTTTGAAGTGCCGCACAATCACCCCTTGCTCACGCAACTTGGCTGCCAGGCCGGCAGCGTCGTGCCGTGGGTGACGAGCAAAGATGAAGTTGGCCGCCGATGGCAACACTTCAAAGCCCTTGGCTTGCAACTGCGCGACCACCTTGTCGCGGCTGTCGATCACCTGCTTGCAGGTTTTCTCGAAATATTCACGGTCGTCGAACGCCGCCGCCGCGCCGACAATCGCCAGGCGATCCAGCGGGTAGGAGTTGAAGCTGTTCTTGACCCGCTCCAGCGCCTCGATCAGGTCCGGGTGGCCCACGGCCAGGCCCACACGCAAACCGGCCAATGAGCGCGACTTGGACAGGGTCTGAGTCACCAGCAGGTTCGGGTAACGGTCCACCAGGCTGATAGCGGTTTCGCCGCCAAAGTCGATATAGGCTTCATCGACGACCACTACCGAATCCGGGCTGGCCTTGACGATTTGCTCCACCGCGTCCAGCGCCAGCACGCAGCCGGTAGGCGCGTTCGGGTTGGGGAAGATGATCCCGCCGTTGGGCTTGGCGTAGTCGGCCACACGAATCTGGAACTGCTCGTCCAGCGGCACCGGGTCGGACTTGATGCCATACAGGCCGCAGTAAACCGGATAGAAGCTGTAGCTGATGTCCGGAAACAGCAGCGGCAAATCGTGCTGGAACAGGCCGTGGAAGATGTGCGCCAGGACTTCATCGGAACCGTTGCCGAGAAAGACCTTGCCGGCGTCGATCCCGTAATACCTGGCCACCGCCTGCTTGAGCAGGTCGCTGTTGGGGTCCGGGTACAGGCGCAAGTTGTCGTTCAACTCGGCCTGCATCGCCGCGAGCGCCTTGGGCGATGGGCCGTAGGGGTTCTCGTTGGTGTTGAGCTTGACCAGCTTGGTCAGCTTGGGTTGCTCGCCGGGCACGTACGGCACCAGGTTCTTGACGAAGGGGCTCCAGAATTTGCTCATGTCTCAGTTCCCCTTCTTGTCTTCAAGGATGCGATATTCGGCGCTGCGAGCGTGCGCGCTCAGCGATTCACCACGGGCCAGCACCGAGGCGGTCTTGCCCAGCTCGGAAGCGCCTTGTGGCGAGCAGAAGATGATCGAGGAGCGCTTCTGGAAGTCATACACGCCGAGCGGCGACGAGAAACGCGCGGTGCCGGAGGTCGGCAGCACGTGGTTCGGGCCGGCGCAGTAGTCGCCCAGGGCTTCACTGGTGTGGCGGCCCATGAAGATCGCGCCAGCGTGGCGAATCGACGGCAGCCAGGCTTGTGGGTCGGCCACGGACAACTCCAGGTGCTCCGGCGCGATGCGGTTGGCCACCTCAATGGCCTGCGCCATGTCGCGTACCAGGATCAGCGCGCCACGGCCATTGATCGACTTCTCGATGATCTCGGCGCGTTCCATGGTGGGCAGCAGCTTGTCGATGCTGGCGGCGACCTTGTCGAGGAACTCGGCATCGGGGCTGACCAGGATCGCCTGGGCGTCCTCGTCATGCTCGGCCTGGGAGAACAGGTCCATGGCGATCCAGTCCGGGTCGGTCTGGCCGTCACACACCACCAGGATTTCCGAAGGGCCGGCAATCATGTCGATACCGACCTGGCCGAACACGTGCCGCTTGGCGGTGGCGACATAGATGTTGCCTGGGCCGACCACTTTGTCGACCTTCGGCACGCTTTCGGTGCCATAGGCCAGCGCCGCGACAGCTTGAGCGCCGCCGATGGTGAACACGCGGTCAACCCCGGCGATGCACGCGGCAGCCAACACCAGCTCGTTGATTTCGCCGCGCGGCGTCGGCACGACCATGACCACTTCGGTCACGCCCGCCACTTTGGCCGGGATAGCGTTCATCAACACCGACGACGGATACGAGGCTTTACCGCCTGGCACGTACAACCCAGCGCGGTCCAGCGGCGTGACCTTCTGGCCCAGCACAGTGCCGTCGGCCTCGGTGTAGCTCCAGGAATCCTGTTTCTGTTTTTCGTGGTAGCTGCGTACGCGTGCCGCTGCGACTTCCAGGGCTTCACGCTGCGGCGCGGTGATGCGCGTCAGCGCCAGCTCAAGGCGTTCGCGCGGCAGGATCAGATCGGACATCGACGCGACGTCGAGGCCGTCGAACTGGCGGGTGAAGTCCACCAGCGCCGCATCACCGCGCTCGCGCACCGCCTTGATGATGTCGAGCACCCGCTGGTTGACCGAGTCGTCGGACACGCTTTCCCAGCTCAGCAGATGATCCAGATGATGGGCGAAATCCGGGTCGGCAGCGTTGAGTCGGGCAATTGCAGTGGACGTGGTCATAGCGAGGGCCTCAATAGAATTGGCAAAAACTCAGGCGCCCTAAACTAGCAGTCGTTTCCGCTTGGGCACCTGAGAATTCTGGCTATGAGGCGGATAGACGGGCGCGACCTACGGCCGCGCAGGTGAGTCAACCGCGGTGTCGAGACTCCACTGCCTTGCGCAGGGTGTCGATCAACGCCTGGATTCGGGCGTGTTGCATTTTCATCGAAGCTTTGTTGACGATCAATCGGGAGCTGATGTCGGCAATGAAATCCTGAGGCTCAAGACCGTTGGCACGCAGCGTGTTGCCGGTGTCGACCACGTCGATGATCTTGTCGGCCAGGCCGATCAGCGGTGCCAGCTCCATCGAGCCGTAAAGCTTGATGATGTCGACCTGGCGACCTTGCTCGGCATAGTAACGCTTGGCGACGTTGACGAACTTGGTCGCCACGCGCAGGCGGCCTTTGGGCTCGACGTCACCGACACGGCCGGCGGTCATCAGCTTGCACAGGGCGATACGCAGATCCAGCGGCTCGTACAGGCCCTGGCCGCCGTATTCCATCAACACGTCTTTACCCGCGACACCGAGGTCGGCCGCGCCATGTTCAACGTAAGTCGGCACGTCAGTGGCACGCACGATCAGCAGGCGAACGTCGTCCTGGGTCGTGGGGATGATCAGCTTGCGGCTCTTGTCCGGATTCTCGGTCGGCACGATGCCCGCTTCAGCCAGAAGCGGCAAAGTGTCGTCAAGGATGCGGCCCTTGGACAGTGCGATGGTCAACATGGGAAACGTCAGTCCTTCATCAGGCTATTGCTGTCCAGTCGCAAACGGCGCCAGACACAGATCGAGGCCATTACAGCCTCGATTTGAAACAAGTTCAGCAGGGACACGCTCAGTTAACAGCAAAACACCATCCCGTGGCGAGCGGGCTTGCCCAGCGCTGGACTGCATAGCGTCCCGTTTTGGGGGTCGCTACGCGGGCGGTGCGACGACTCGACAAGCCCGCTCGCCACAGTGACGGTGTTTACAGCTACTGGACCTAGCCCGGTACGCGGCGGATCTTGGCGCCGAGCATCTGCAGTTTTTCTTCGATGCACTCGTAACCACGGTCTATGTGGTAGATGCGGTCGATCAAAGTGTCGCCGTCAGCGCACAGCGCCGAGATGACCAGGCTGGCCGACGCACGCAGGTCGGTGGCCATCACTGGCGCGCCCTTGAGCTTGTCGATACCGGTGACGATGGCCGTGTTGCCTTCGACCTGGATCTTGGCGCCCATGCGGTGCAGTTCATACACGTGCATGAAGCGGTTTTCGAAGATGGTTTCGATCACGGCACCGGTGCCTTCGGCAATCGCGTTCAAGGAAATGAACTGCGCTTGCATGTCGGTCGGGAACGCCGGGTAAGGAGCGGTCCGCACGTTGACGGCTTTAGGCCGCTTGCCGTGCATGTTCAGTTCGATCCAGTCGGCACCGGTGGTGATTTCAGCACCGGCTTCCTTGAGTTTTTCCAGGACGGCTTCAAGGATGGTCGGATCGGTGTCCTTGACCTTGACGCGGCCACCCGTAACGGCAGCCGCCACCAGGTAGGTGCCGGTCTCGATTCGGTCCGGCATCACTTTGTAAGTGGCCGAGTGCAGACGCTTAACACCGTCGATGGTGATGGTGTCAGTGCCGGCGCCGGTGATGTTGGCACCCATGGCGATCAGGAAGTTGGCCAGGTCGACGACTTCCGGCTCGCGCGCGGCGTTTTGCAGGACGCTGCGGCCGTTGGCCAGAGCGGCGGCCATCATGATGTTCTCGGTACCGGTCACGCTGACGGTATCAAAGAAGAAGTTGGCACCACGCAGGCCACCTTCCGGTGCCTTGGCCTTGATGTAGCCGCCTTCGACGTCGATGGTTGCGCCCATGGCTTCAAGGCCACGGATGTGCAGGTCGACCGGACGCGAACCAATGGCGCAACCACCAGGCAGTGCCACTTCGGCCTCACCGAAACGGGCAACCATCGGGCCCAGCACCAGGATCGACGCGCGCATGGTTTTCACCAGCTCGTACGGAGCGATCAGGGTCTTGATGGTGCGCGGGTCGATTTCGACGGACAGTTTTTCGTCGATCACAGGCTCAATGCCCATGCGACCGAACAGTTCGATCATGGTGGTGATGTCGTGCAAGTGCGGCAGGTTGGCCACAGTTACCGGGCCATCGCACAGCAGGGTCGCTGCCAGAATCGGCAAGGCGGAGTTTTTCGCACCGGAAATGCGGATCTCGCCATCAAGGCGGGCACCGCCGGTAATAATCAATTTATCCATAAGAATCTCGACGCCTTGGGGGCTCAGGTGCGCTCGGCCCAGGCCGCGCGGCTGAAAAATTTCATAGTGACCGCGTGGATGCTGCCATCGGTGATCCACGGGTTTAAATGGGCATAGATCTGCTGTTGACGCTTGACCGGGCTCAGTGCCGCCAGTTCATCGCTAATCACGTTCAGCTGGAAATTGCAGCCTTCGCCTTCAACTTCTACGTTCGTTTCGGGCAGCTTTCCTTCAAGGAAGCTTTTAACTTCTAGGGCCTGCATGCTCAACCTCTATCGGCGCCCAGTGCGCACGGGTCGCACATCATACAAAAAAGCCCCGCGCCTGCGAACCCCGCATAGCAGGACTCTGACGGGGGGCTTCCTTGATATTGGCTATTAAGGATGCGCCAGAAGCTCGGTCAGACCGGAAACCTCGGCAATTTCGCGCATATCCTCAGGCAACGCACGGATGCTGACCGGTTTTTTGACCGCCTCGGCATCCCGCATGAAGCACAGCAACAATGACAAACCGACGCTGCTGGACTTGGTCACTGCCGAGCAATCCAGCACCAGCGCAGGCGCGTTGCTGCTGTTGATCAGCGCCTGGCCCTGCTTGCGCAGGTCAGGCCCGGAGCGGTAATCAAGCACGCCGCTCAGGAATAATTCGCCGGCGTCACCAAGCCGAACAGCCGACTCGGTCATTGCGCAGGCTTCCCGGCAGCTTGTTTGTCGGTTTCTTCCTTGGCCTTGGCGACTTCACCGGCCCAACCATTGATGGTCTTGTCCAGGTCGTTGCCATTGCGCTGCATGGCGTCAGCGAACTGATCGCGGAACAGCTTGCCAATGTTGATGCCATTGATGATCACGTTGCGCAGTTTCCACTCGCCTTTGACCTTCTCCAGCGTGTACTGCACAGGGTAGACGGCGCCGTTGGTGCCCTTGACGGTCATGTTGACGCTGGTGCGATCACCTGACTCATCCCCGGCCGGAGCAACGGTGATCCCCTGGTTGTTGTATTCCAGCAGGGCATTACCGTAGAACTGGAACAGGCCCTTTTTGAAGTTTTCCTGGAAGGTCTGCATCTGCGCAGGCGTTGCCTTGCGCGAATACTTGACCGTCATGATGCTGCGGGAAATGCCTTCGGCATCAACCACTGGCCCAACAATGGTGTTGAGCGCATCGTAGAACTTGCTTGGGTCTTGCTTGTACTGCTCTTTGTTGGCGGTCAGGTCAGCCAACATTTTGTTGGTCGTGTCCTGCACCAGATCGTGCGCAGAACCCGCCGCGTTGGCCATCAGGGGCAGCGCTGCAAGCAGCACCAGCAGGCCACGTCGCAAGGTAGAGATCATGAACAGATTCCTCATTTGGCGTCTTTATTGACCGTATTGAGCAGGAATTTACCGATCAAGTCTTCAAGCACCAGCGACGACTGTGTGTCGTGGATTGTCGAACCATCCTTGAGCAGGGCTGTTTCCCCGCCCACGCTGACGCCGATGTACTTCTCGCCCAGCAGACCCGCAGTGAGAATAGATGCAGTGGAGTCAGTCGGCAGATTATCTACCTTCTTGTCTACCTGCATGGTCACTCGCCCGGTGAAGCTGTCGCGATCCAGATCGATTGCCGTGACCTTGCCGATGGTTACACCGGCCATGGTCACTTTAGCTCTGACAGTCAAACCGGCGATATTGTCGAAGTAAGCGTAAAGTTTATAAGTATCGGCGGTCGGGCTGGCCGAAAGGCCACTGACTCGCAGGGCCAGCAAGAGTAAAGCCAGGATGCCAGCCAGCAAGAAAAGGCCGACACCGATTTCCACAGTGCGGTTTTGCATCAGAAATCTCCAAACATCAAGGCGGTCAAAATGAAGTCAAGGCCCAGTACCGCCAGCGAGGCGTACACAACGGTCTTGGTGGTGGCGCGACTGATCCCTTCTGAAGTGGGCTCACAGTCATAGCCTTGGAATACGGCGATCCACGTCACTACAAAGGCGAAAACAATGCTTTTGATGATGCCATTGAGCACGTCGCCGCTGAAGGTCACGCTGTTTTGCATGTTGCCCCAGTACGAGCCGTCATAGACGCCCAACCAGTCAACCGCCACCCACGAACCGCCCCAGATGCCCACCACGCTGAAAATCATCGCCAGCAGTGGCAGGGAAATGAAGCCGGCCCACAGGCGCGGGGCAACAATGTACTTGAGTGGGTCCACGCCGATCATTTCCAGGCTGGACAACTGCTCGGTGGACTTCATGTTGCCGATCTCGGCAGTCAGCGCAGAACCTGCGCGCCCGGCAAACAGCAAGGCGGTGACCACCGGGCCCAGCTCACGCAACAGCGTCAGGGCGACCATCTGCCCTACTGCCTGCTCCGAGCCGTAGCTGGAGAGGATATTGAACCCCTGCAACGCCAGCACCATGCCGATGAAAATCCCGGAAACCACGATGATGACCAGGGACATCACGCCTACTGAGTGCAGTTGCTTTAGCAGCAGGCCAAAGCCGCCACCGATGCCGCCGCGACCGAGCAACGCGTGAAACAGGAAAATCGTCGAACGCCCAAGCACTTCGACCATGTCGATGCCCGAGCGACCGAAAAGGCGAACCTTTTCGATGAGAGATGTCTTGCGCATCAGCGCTTCCCCAGAAGATCTGAGCGGTAGTCCGCTGCCGGAAAATGAAAAGGCACCGGGCCATCGGGATCGCCGGTCATGAATTGGCGAATGCGCGGGTTGTCAGCGTTCATCAGCTCTTCAGGCGTGCCCTGCCCCAACACCTGGCCATCGCCTACCACATAGAGGTAGTCGGCGATGCTCGCGGTTTCAGCCAGGTCGTGGGACACCACGATACTGGTGATGCCGAGCGCATCGTTGAGCAGGCGGATAAGCCGCACCAGCACCCCCATGGCAATGGGGTCCTGACCGACGAAGGGCTCGTCATACATGAGGATCTGCGGATCGAGAGCAATGGCACGCGCCAACGCGACACGGCGCTTCATGCCGCCGGACAATTCGTCAGGCATCAGGTCGATGGCACCGCGAAGGCCCACGGCCTGCAGTTTCAGCAACACGATGTCACGAATCATTTCATCGGACAGCTGGGTATGCACCCGCAGCGGAAACGCCACGTTTTCGAAAACATCGAGGTCGGTGAACAAGGCACCGCTCTGGAACAGCACGCCCATATGCTTGCGGGCATCGAACAGATCGCTGCGCGACAGTGTCGGCAGGTTCTGGCCGTTGACCCACACTTCGCCGGCGCTAGGGCGCAATTGCATGCCCATCAGGCGCAACAGGGTGGTCTTGCCGCAACCGGAAGGCCCCATGATGCCCGTGACTTTACCGCGGGGAATGCGAATATCGACGTTATTGAAGATGCTGCGCGTCCCGCGCTTGAAGGTAAGGCCCTTCAGCTCGACCGCGTAGGCGTTATCGGCACTCATCTAATCTCCTTGGGATGCAGCCTTTCACTCAGACACCATGTTTGCGACATTCGTTTGCAATGGGTGCGCAATAGTTTGCAACAGGTGCGCATTCATTAGTCACATGGGTTGGGCGGACCGAACTGGCGGCGAACTATATCACTGGTGGTACAGAGCCCCCAAGGCCGGAACAGCGCTCGTTCAGATTCGGGACAGGCAAAAAACCTTGCTGGGCATGATTCTCGTGCACTAGCAGAATAAACCCTGACGAACTTGCGTGAGGGAATTGATCATTACCGCTATAATCGCCGACTTTTCGTCAGGCTATACGATTTCAGACATGAGCCAATCCAGCGACCTTATTCAATCCGCACAACGCACCATCCGCCTCGAGCTAGAAGCCGTAGAGGGCTTGCTGGCCCATATCGACGCGGATTTCGTACGTGCCTGCGAGATGATTCTGGCCAGCAAAGGCCGCGTTGTCGTGGTTGGCATGGGCAAGTCAGGCCACGTTGGTAACAAGATTGCCGCCACGTTGGCCAGCACCGGAACCACGGCTTTTTTCGTACACCCGGCCGAAGCCAGCCACGGCGACATGGGCATGATCACCAAGGATGACATCATCCTGGCCTTGTCGAACTCCGGCACCACCAACGAAATCGTGACCCTGCTGCCGCTGATCAAGCGCCTGGGCATCAAGATGGTCAGCATTACCGGCAACCCGGATTCGACGCTGGCCAAGGCCGCGGAAGTGAACTTGAATGTTCACGTAGCCCACGAAGCCTGCCCGCTGAACCTGGCGCCGACTTCCTCGACCACCGCCGCACTGGTCATGGGCGATGCCTTGGCCGTGGCGCTCTTGGAAGCTCGCGGTTTTACAGCTGAAGATTTCGCGTTTTCGCATCCAGGCGGCGCTCTCGGCCGTCGCCTGCTGCTGAAAGTGGAAAATGTCATGCATTCGGGGGATGAACTGCCCCACGTCCAGCGCGGCACCCTTTTAAAGGACGCGCTGATGGAAATGACCCTCAAGCGCCTGGGCATGACTGTCATTCTGGAGTCCGACGGGCGTCTGGCCGGCGTTTTCACTGACGGTGACCTGCGCCGCACGCTGGACCGCAATCTCGACATTCAAACGGCTACGATCGATGAAGTCATGACCCCTCACGGCAAGACCGCACGCCCGGAAATGCTCGCGGCCGAAGCGTTGAAGATCATGGAAGACCACAAGATTCTTGCGCTGGTAGTCGTCGACGGCGACGATCACCCGGTTGGCGCCCTGAACATGCACGACTTGCTGCGTGCGGGAGTGATGTAAATGACCAGCGACCTGCTGCAACGCGGTAAAAACATCAAACTGGCAATTTTCGACGTCGATGGCGTGCTGACCGACGGCCGCCTGTACTTCCTCGAAGATGGCAGTGAATTCAAGACGTTCAACACCCTCGATGGCCAAGGCATCAAAATGTTGATGGCCGCGGGCGTGCAAACTGCGATTATCAGCGGTCGAAAAACACCGGTTGTGGAACGCCGTGCACAAAACCTGGGTATTCCTCACCTGTATCAGGGCCGTGAGGATAAACTGGTGGTTCTGGACGAGCTTCTTGGCCAACTCAACCTAAGCTATGAGCAGGTCGCCTACTTGGGCGATGACCTGCCTGACCTCCCGGTTATCCGCCGCGTAGGCCTGGGTATGGCCGTCGCCAACGCGGCGACTTTTGTTCGCGAGCACGCCCATGGCATCACCACAGCCCGTGGCGGCGAAGGTGCCGCCCGCGAGTTCTGCGAATTGATCCTGCGTGCCCAGGGCAGCCTTGAAGCGGCACACGCCGCCTACTTATAGAGCGTTTTATGCTGAGCAAAAAGATTCGCAATTTCCTGCTGTTCGGGGTCATCGCCGCACTGTTTCTGGCGGTAGGCTACTGGAATATCAGCCCCGAACGCTTTCTCGACAGGTCTGGCGCGCAGGTTGACGAAGGCGCTATCGACTATTACGCCATCAATGCCTACAGCGTGCAGTTCCTGCCGGATGGCAAGCTTCAGTACGAGATGAACTCGGACAAAGTCGAGCACTTGAAGTCGTCCGAAGTCACGTTGCTGACCAACCCGGACATGAACCTGTACCGCGGCACTGAGTTCCCTTGGCATGTCACCAGCAAGCATGGCGAGGTCAACCCGGACGGCACTCAAGTAGAACTGATCGACTCGGTACGTGTTGCACGTACTGACGATAAGAACCGCGACACTATTATTACCAGCAGTCGCATGACCGTTTTCCCACAACAGCAATATGCGCAGACCGAGCAAGACGTTAGAATCGACGGCGCTGGCGGTGTATCGACTGGCAAGGGAATGAAAGCGTATTTGAAAGAAAGCAGGATACACCTGCTATCGAACGTAAGAGGACAGTATGAGGCTCGTTAAAACCCTCCCTATTTTGCTCGGTCTGGGCGCAGCACTGGGAAGCGTGAGCGCCTGGGCTCTGCCGAACGATAGCCAGCAACCGATCCACATTCAGGCTGACGATGCGCAGCTGGATGACAAGCAAGGCGTTGCAACCTATACCGGTGCCGTGATCATCACCCAAGGTTCGATGAAAATTACCGGCAACACGGTGACGCTCACGCGTACGCCTGCGGGTGACATCGACGTGGTGACTTCGGTGGGTAACCTGGCCTATTTCGAACAGAAGCAGGCTGCTGCAGACCCTGCTCCGATGAAGGGCTACGGCAAGACCATCCAGTATCACGCCCAGCAAAACCGTATCATCCTGATCGATCAGGCCAGGGTTGTGAGCAGCGATGGCAACACCACGGACGGTGAGAAAATCACCTATGACACCGTGAAGCAGATCGCTCAGGCGGGTCGCGCCACTGGCGCGAAGATCGGCACGCCGAAGCCGCGTATCGACATGGTTATCCAGCCCAAGCAGAAAGACGCTGCCGCTCAGCCTGCGCCTAAACCCGCTGCGAAGAAGGCGAACTAATGGCAACCCTCAAAGCCCAGCATCTGGCCAAGGCTTACAAAAGCCGTCAGGTCGTGCGCGACGTCAGCCTGTCGATCGACAGCGGCCAGATCGTCGGCCTGCTCGGCCCTAACGGTGCCGGCAAAACCACGTGTTTCTATATGATCGTCGGGCTGGTCCAGGCGGATCAGGGCCGTGTATTGATCGACGACCTCGACGTGAGCCACCAGCCGATGCACGGCCGCGCACGCGCAGGTATCGGCTATCTCCCACAGGAGGCGTCGATCTTTCGCAAACTGTCGGTGTCGGACAACATCATGGCGATCCTCGAGACCCGCAAGGAACTCGACCGTGACGGCCGCCGCAAGGAGCTGGAAAGCCTGCTTCAGGAATTCCACATCAACCACATTCGCGACAACCTCGGCATGAGCCTGTCCGGTGGTGAGCGCCGTCGCGTGGAAATCGCACGTGCACTGGCAACCGCACCGAAGTTCATCCTGCTGGACGAACCGTTTGCCGGCGTTGACCCGATCTCGGTCGGCGACATCAAACAGATCATCCACCACCTCAAAGCCAAGGGCATCGGCGTGTTGATCACTGACCACAACGTCCGTGAAACCCTCGATATCTGTGAAACGGCTTATATCGTCAACGATGGCCAGCTGATCGCCGAAGGCGATTCAGCCACAATCCTGGCTAACGAACTGGTCAAGGAAGTGTATCTGGGCCACGAGTTCCGCCTGTAAGCACCGTGGTGTCACGGCTATTCGCCAAGGCGCGCGGGAGTCAATAAAAACCTCTTTTTTTTATTGTTACCGCGCTCTAGGCAAAGCCCCCGACATCAGGCATATAATTTGCTTATGTTTGGCGCTCACGCGCCCTGTCGTGGATGGCGCATTGCGCCGGCGAATAAGGTGTTAAGCCCCTGCCATGAAACCATCGCTAGTCCTGAGAATGGGCCAGCAGCTGACGATGACACCTCAGCTGCAACAGGCCATCCGCCTGCTCCAATTGTCGACCCTGGACCTGCAACAGGAAATCCAGGAGGCCCTGGAGTCCAATCCGATGCTCGAACGCCAGGAAGAAGGCGACGACTTCGATAATGCAGACCCGCTGGCCGACAACATCGAGCAAAAACCCAACTCCGACGTGCAGGAACCCTCCTATCAGGAAACCGCCCCAACGGTGGATAACCTTGAGGAAGGAGAATGGAACGAACGCATCCCCAACGACCTTCCCGTGGATACCGCGTGGGAAGACGTTTACCAGACCAGCGCCAGCAGCCTGCCCAGCAATGACGATGACGAATGGGATTTCACCACCCGCACGTCCGCTGGCGAAAGCCTGCAAAGCCATTTGTTGTGGCAACTTAACCTCGCGCCGATGTCCGACACCGATCGCCTGATCGCTGTCACTCTGATCGACTGCATCAATAACCAGGGCTACCTGGACGAAACCCTTGATGAAATCCTCGAGGCCTTCGACCCGGAGCTGGACATCGAGCTGGACGAAATCGAAGCCGTCCTTCACCGCATCCAGCAGTTTGAGCCCGCCGGCATAGGCGCTCGCACCCTCAGCGAGTGCCTGTTGCTGCAATTGCGTCAACTGCCCGCCAAGACGCTTTGGCTCGCCGAGGCCCAGCGCCTGGTCACCGACTACATCGACCTGCTGGGCAGCCGCGACTACAGCCAACTGATGCGCCGCATGAAGCTCAAGGAAGACGACCTGCGCCAGGTCATCGAGCTGGTACAGAGCCTCAATCCGCGCCCCGGCTCGCAAATCGAGTCCAGCGAAGCCGAATACGTCGTTCCCGACGTGATCGTGCGCAAGGACAACGAGCGCTGGCTGGTGGAGCTTAACCAGGAATCGGTGCCACGCTTGCGCGTCAACCCGCAATACGCAGGCTTTGTGCGCCGCGCCGACACCAGTGCCGACAACACCTTCATGCGCAACCAGTTGCAGGAAGCGCGCTGGTTCATCAAGAGCCTGCAAAGCCGCAATGAAACCCTGATGAAAGTGGCCACCCAGATCGTCGAGCACCAGCGCGGCTTCCTGGAATATGGCGACGAGGCAATGAAACCGTTGGTGCTGCATGACATCGCCGAGGCGGTGGGCATGCACGAATCAACGATCTCCAGGGTGACCACGCAGAAGTTCATGCATACCCCACGGGGTATTTATGAGTTGAAATACTTTTTCTCCAGCCATGTCAGCACCTCTGAAGGCGGCGAATGCTCGTCCACGGCGATCCGCGCGATCATCAAAAAACTGGTTGCTGCGGAAAATCAGAAAAAGCCGTTGAGTGACAGCAAGATCGCTGGTTTACTGGAGGCACAAGGCATTCAGGTCGCCCGTCGAACCGTCGCCAAGTACCGCGAGTCCCTCGGGATCGCGCCTTCCAGCGAGCGTAAGCGTTTGATGTGACGGGCGGGCCATAGCGTTCCAGTGGCAGGCGTTTTGCCTGCCGCTTTATGCACTGGCAACGAAGGAGAAGCTGTATGCAAGTCAACATCAGTGGACACCAACTGGAAGTTACCAAGCCCCTGCGTGAGTACACCGAGAGCAAGCTGAACAAGCTTGCGGGGCATTTTGACAAGATCACCAACGTGCAGGTCATCATGGAGGTCGACAAGCTCAAGCAAAAAATCGAGGCCACCCTGCACGTACCGAATGCGAAGCTCGTCGCCAATGCGGAGCATGAAGACATGTACGCAGCGATTGACTCGCTCTACGACAAGCTGGACCGCCAACTCATAAAGCATAAGGAAAAGTATCTGCACCTGATGCAAGGTACAGGTCGTTAACTCTCCCCCATGATCCAACTTGAAACCATCCTGACCCCCGGCCGTTCACTCGTGAACGCGCCGGGCGGCAGCAAGAAGAAAGCCCTCGAACACATCGCCAACCTGATCAGCCGTGAAGTGCCTGAGCTGGATGAGCAAGTTGTGTTCAAGGCCCTGATTGACCGTGAAAAGCTGGGTTCGACCGGTTTTGGTAACGGCATCGCCATTCCTCACTGCCGCCTTGAAGGCTGTACTTCTCCCGTAAGTGCACTTTTACATCTGCAAGAAAAAATCGATTTTGATGCCATCGACGGCGCCCCGGTCGACCTGCTGTTCGTTCTGTTGGTCCCGCAAGCCGCTACCGATGCACACCTGGAACTGCTCCGGCAGATCGCCAGCATGCTCGACCGCAAGGAAATACGCGACAAACTGCGCAGTGCCAGCAGCAACGAGGCGCTCTATCAGGTTGTCCTGGATGAACAAAACAGGCAGTAATCATGCGTTTGATCATCGTCAGCGGCCGTTCCGGCTCGGGTAAAAGCACCGCACTCAATGTCCTTGAAGACAATGGCTTCTATTGCATCGACAACCTGCCCGCCGGCCTGCTGCCGGAGCTGGCCGAGCGTGCGCTGATTCACACTGAGTTGGCGCAGCCGCTGGTTGCCGTTTCAATTGATGCACGTAATCTCCCCAGCCACCTCTCGCGATTTCCTGAATTGCTCGAAGAAGTGCGGGCCAAGCACATCCATTGCGACGTGCTGTACCTGGATGCCGACGAAGAGACGCTGCTCAAGCGCTTCTCTGAAACCCGTCGACGTCACCCTCTGAGCAGCCCTCACCGCTCGCTGGCCGAGGCCATTGAGGACGAGACCACGCTGCTGGGGCCGATCATCGACCTCGCCGATCTCAAGATCAACACCACCGGCTTGAACTTGTATCAGCTGCGCGACGCCATCAAACTACGCCTGCTGAATCAACCAGAGCCTGGCACGGCATTTCTCGTCGAGTCGTTTGGCTTTAAACGAGGCATGCCGGTCGATGCCGACCTGGTGTTCGATGTTCGCTGCCTGCCCAACCCTTACTGGAAGCCGGAGCTGCGTGATCAGTCGGGGCTGGATCAGCCGGTGGCCGAGTACCTGGCTGCGCAACCGGATGTTGAAGAGATGTTCCAGGACATTTCCAGCTACCTGCTCAAATGGTTGCCACGTTTTGCCGCGAGTAATCGTGCCTATGTCACCATCGCCATCGGCTGCACCGGCGGCCATCACCGTTCTGTCTACCTGACTGAACGCCTTGGCCAGGTGCTGCAACAAACCCTCAAGAACGTCCAGGTTCGCCACCGCGACCTTAGCTGAAAGGAACACCTGTTCGATGCCCGCTCTGGAAATTGAAATCATCAACAAGCTGGGCCTGCACGCTCGCGCTTCCGCCAAATTCGTCGGTGTGGCCGGGCAGTTCCCTTGCCAGATCCGGGCCGGGCGCACTCCTGAATCCATGGTCGACGGCAAGAGCATCATGGCCATGATGATGCTGGCTGCCGGCAAGGGCACCAAGATTCACTTGAAGACTGAAGGCGAGCAAGAACAGGAAGCGATGGACGCGCTGGTAAAGCTGATCAATAACTTCTTTGACGAAGGCGAATAACCACGTCCAGGCATCGGCTTGCTGGCGGGACGCCCTCAAGCCTTGCCGTCACCGGGCGGACGCCACCGTTGCCAAGCCGGGCTTGTAATAATGGGCCGAGGTTTATCCCAGAGCAGTATCCATCACCATCATCAAGCAGAACCCGATGCACAGCCCCAGGCTGGCAAGCTTTTCGTGACCATTGCGGCGCGATTCGGGAATCACTTCGTGCGTCACCACCAGCAACATCGCCCCAGCCGCTAATGCGAGCCCCAGCGGTAACAAAATTTCTGCCAGGCTCACCAGCCAGGCACAGAGCACCGCAAATATCGGTTCGACCAACCCTGACGCAGCGCCGATCAGGAACGCTTTGATCCGCGACATCCCTGCCCCGGCCAAGACCAGCGCAATCACTAAACCTTCCGGAACATCCTGCAGGGCGATGCCCATGGCCAGGCTGTCGGCATCCGGCATGCCGCCACCCGCCGAGACACCTACGGCCATGCCCTCCGGAATGTTGTGGGCAATGATGGCAAACACGAACAACCAAATGCGCGGTGGAATCACCGGCTTGTCCGGCGTGCCCACCAGCATTTCCGGGCTGGCGCCGGAGACCTTGCGGTCAACCAGGTACAACCCGAACGCACCGAGCATGATGCCGAAGCTGATCAAACCACTGGCTCCCCAAGGCGATAGCCCAAGGCCTTCAGCGGCCGCAATACCTGGCACGATCAGCGAAAAGGCCGTCGCCGCCAACATCACACCGGCGCCAAATCCCAGCAGGGTATCGCTGAGCGCTACCGGCATCCGGCGAATCACCAGCACCGGGACTGCGCCCAGTGCCGTCCCAAGCGCGCAGATCGCCCCACCCTGCAAGGCGCGCAGGATCCGCGGTTCAAGATCCAGCCAGGCCAGCCCGTGGGCCACCAGCAATGCAGTACCTGCCAATAGCAGCAGCGAACCAAACGCATAACGAAACATTCGTCCGCTGCTGATCGCCAGTGTTTCAGTGCCCATAGTCGGCCTTAGATCTTGTTATTGGATGAATATCAGGCCACGGCGGCCTGGTAGCGTGCGGCGACTTCCGGCCAGTTGATGACGCTGTAGAAGGCGTTGATGTATTCCGGGCGGCGGTTCTGGTAGAGCAGGTAGTAAGCGTGCTCCCAGACGTCCAGACCGAGGATCGGCGTGTTGCCGTTCATCAGTGGGCTGTCCTGGTTGCCGCTGCTTTCGACCACCAGAGTTTTTTGCGGCGTGACGCTCAACCAGGCCCAGCCGCTGCCGAATCGGGTCAAGGCCGCCTTGGTGAAAGCGTCCTTGAAACTGTCGAAACCGCCCAGTTGCGTCTCGATCGCTGTGCCTAGCGCGCCCTCAGGTTTGCCACCGCCTTTGGGAGACATCACCGCCCAGAACAACGAATGGTTAGCGTGACCGCCACCTTGGTTAATCACCGCTGCGCGTAGTTTTTCCGGCAGTTGTTGGACGCTGGAGACCAGCTTTTCAACCGGCCAGCCCGCAAACTCGGTGCCCTCGACCGCCGCATTCAGATTGTTGATGTAGGTCTGGTGATGCTTGGTGTAGTGGATTTCCATGGTCTGCGCATCGATATGCGGCTCCAGGGCATCATAGGCGTAGGGCAAGGCAGGCAAGGTGTAGGACATATCAATGTGCTCCGTAATAGGGACTGTTGCGGGTCGACGCTTGCGGTTGCGCCGCAGTGCCACCCAGCAAGCGATGGGTCCGCGGGTACTCGCCGTGATCACTGATGAAGTTCAACAGTTCGACGTAGGTCTTGCTGCTCTGGCGCAGCGCCGCCTCGCGCAATTGCGGGCTCAGGCGCGGGTCCTGCATGGTCTGCAACAGGCGTTGATGGATAGCGCACAGGTATTCCGCACTTTCCTCAGGCTGGTTCAGGCGCAGGTGCAAGTCCGCCAGGTTGTGATGGGAGATGACGCAAGCCGCCACTGCTTCGTCGGCATCCGCCCAGCGCTCGAATAACACTTGAGCCAGGGCCAGGGCTTGCAAATAGGCCTCGCGAGCGTCAACCAATTCGCCCTGCATAAAACAGCGATTGGCTCGTTCGATCGTGCGTTTCCAGTGCTCCATGGTGAGCCTCCAAAGCAGAGTCGGTGATTACACGCCGCCGGCCGTGAGCTTTTCCGGATCCAGCAGGATCTCGAGTCGGCTACGTGACAAGTCGGTGTGCTCGAGGGCGACATCAATTACCGGACGGCCTTGCTGGTAGGCCTTCTTGGCAATTTCAGCGGCTTTTTGGTAACCAATGATCGGGTTGAGGGCCGTGACCAGAATCGGGTTGCGCGACAGCGCTTCCTTGAGCTTGGCCTCGTTGACTTTGAAGCTGGCGATGGCCTTGTCCGCCAGCAATCGGCTGGAATTAGCCAGCAGTTCGAGGCTGCTGAGCAGGTTTTGGGCAATGATCGGCAGCATCACGTTGAGTTCAAAGTTGCCGGACTGACCCGCAACAGTGATCACGGTGTCATTGCCGATGACTTGCGCAGCAACCATGGCAGTCGCTTCAGGGATCACCGGATTGACCTTGCCAGGCATGATCGAAGAGCCCGGCTGCAAGCCCTCCAGTTCGATTTCACCCAGGCCCGCGAGCGGTCCGGAGTTCATCCAGCGCAAATCGTTGGCAATTTTCATCAGCGAGACGGCGGTGGCTTTCAGCTGGCCGGAGACGGCCACAGCGGTGTCCTGGGAGCCAATCAACGCGAACAGGTTCTTGCCCGGTGTGAATTTCACGCCGGTCAGGGTGCTCAGTTGCTGGCTGAAACGCGCGGCGAATTCCGGGTGTGCGTTGATCCCGGTGCCGACCGCCGTGCCGCCCTGTGCCAGGGCTTGCAAGCTCGGCAGCAAGTCCTGCAAGTGACCGATATTGGCTTTGAGTTGTTGCGCCCAGCCGTTAAGCACTTGGCTCATACGCACCGGCATGGCGTCCATCAAGTGGGTGCGGCCGGTTTTGATGAACGGATGGACCTCCTCGGCCTTGTGTTCGATCACCTGCACCAGGTGCAGCAAGGCCGGCAGCGTTTGCTCGTGCAGCACCAATGCGGCGCTGACGTGAATGGTGGTCGGGATAATGTCGTTGCTGCTTTGGCCGCAGTTCACGTGGTCGTTGGGGTTGACCGCTTCGCCCAGCAAACGGCTGGCGAGGGTCGCAATCACTTCGTTGGCGTTCATGTTGGAGCTGGTGCCGGAACCGGTCTGGAAGATATCCACCGGAAAGTGCGGCATGTAATCACCTTCCAGCAAACCTTGAGCGGCGTCGACAATGGCTTTGCCTTGCGCTTCGCTGATCTGCTTGAGGTCGACGTTGACCTTGGCGGCGGCGGCCTTGGCCAAAATCAGCGCGCGAATGAATTGCGCCGGCATACGCTGGTTGCTGATTGGGAAGTTGTTCACCGCGCGCTGGGTTTGCGCGCCATACAGGGCCCCGGCAGGCACTTGCAGTTCGCCCATGCTGTCGCGTTCGATACGGGTGTTACTCATCGGAAGATCCTTGCACCAGGTCAGAAACGGAAATGGAGGGCAGCAATTCGCAGGTCGCCAATTGCCAGGCAAAGGTCTGCCAGCGCTTGAGGCGGCAGGCACAGTGAGAGAGTTTTTCCAGGTCGCGCAGCGGGCGCCACGCCTGGTCCAGGCATATGGATCGCCAATGCCAGGGCAAGGCGACATCGCTGGCGGTGTCGATCAACAAACGGAATGATGTTTCAGCGATCGTCCACGGATGGGTCGCGGTGCAGCACGCCAGGTATCGACCCTCATTGAGGTAATGTTCGATCAGGCGAGGTTCATTGGGATCGAGGCCGCAGCGAATCTGACGACTCATCCAGCGCCAGCTTTCCAGGTACGGATCCTCATGCAGGACAGGACTCATGATCCACACTCATTCGGTAATGATATTTATTATTAAATGATATTGAGAATCAAAACAAGGGTGGCACGCGAATCCACCCATGGCGCGAGCACAAAAAAAGGCGCGCCATCTGTAGGATGGCGCGCCTTTTTTTTGAGACGTTGAGTGTTTAGCTGCCGGCGACGGTCATTCGCTCGATCAACACCGACCCCGTGCGAATATTGCTGCGCAGCTCCAGATCGTTACCGACGGCAACGATCTGCTTGAACATGTCGCGCATGTTGCCGGCAATAGTCACTTCCTGGACGGCGAACTGAATCTCGCCGTTTTCCACCCAGAAACCGGCGGCGCCGCGGGAATAGTCACCCGTGACCATATTCAGGCCACTGCCCATCAATTCGGTCACCAGCAGGCCGCGGCCCATGCGACGCAGCAGCGCAGCCTGGTCTTCGTCGCCATGGGTCACGAACAGGTTATGCACGCCACCGGAGTTGGCCGTGCTCGGCAGCCCCAGCTTGCGACCGGCGTAAGTGCCCAACACGTACGAGACCAGCTCGCCCTTCTCGACGAACGGCTTGGCATAGGTCGCCAGGCCATCACCGTCGAAGGCGGAACTGCCCATGGCACGCATCAGATGAGGACGCTCATCGATGGTCAGCCACTCAGGGAACAACTTCTGGCCGATTGCGCCCTCAAGGAACGAGGACTTGCGGTACAGATTCCCACCGGAAATCGCCCCCAGGAAGCTGCCAAACAGGCCGCCGGCAAGTTCGGCCGAGAACAGCACCGGCACTTCACACGTCGGCACCGGACGCGCGCCCAAACGGCTCGCCGCGCGCTGCGCAGCGCGCTGACCAATACTGACCGGGTTCGCCAGCAATTCACCCTGACGGCTTACGTCATACCAATAATCACGCTGCATCTGGCCATCGGCTTCGGCGATCATCACGCAGCTCAAACTATGGCGAGTAGAAGCGTAACCGCCGATAAAACCGTGGCTGTTGCCGTAAACACGGCAACCCTGATGGGTGCTCAAGGTGGTGCCATCAGCATTCTTGATGCGGGGATCGGCATCAAACGCCGCAGCTTCGCAGATCAGCGCCTGCTCGATAGCCTGCTCAGGCGTGATGTCCCAGGCGTGAAAGAGGTCGAAATCCTTCAAGTCCTTGGCCATAAGCGCTTTGTCGGCCAAGCCCGAGCTTTCGTCTTCGGACGTGTGCTTGGCAATCGCCAACGCAGCAGCGACAGTTTCGCGAATCGCTTCCGGACCGCTGGCCGACGTACTCGCCGAGCCTTTGCGCTGCCCCGAGTACAAGGTGATACCAAAACCCTGATCGCGATTGAATTCGACAGTTTCCACTTCCCGCTGGCGCACCGACGTCGACAGCCCCTGCTCCAGCGATACGGCCACTTCACAGGCACTGGCACCCTGACGCTTGGCCTCGGCAAGGATCTGCTCGACTTGTTCCTGCAGTGCCGGTAACGCTTGCGGACCGACGCTTTGGGCTGCACTCATGGTTTTCTCCACTCAAATTCTGCTTTCGGTTAAGGCCATCGAGCGACCGGGCCGGACAAGCGGCCCCCGACTGGTTATCATGGCGGCGTTTCTTTGCGGACTGCCACCATGGTTGATTCTTACGACGACTCCCTCGATGGGGAGAAAAGCAAAACCCAGGTCAAACGCGAGCTGCATGCTCTGGTTGACCTTGGCGAGCGCCTTACAACGCTCAAGCCGGATTTGGTTGCAAAACTGCCACTGACCGACGAAATGCGCCGGGCCCTGGCGGATGCGCCCAAGCACACCGCGAATATCGCGCGTAAACGGCACATCATGTTTATCGGCAAATTGATGCGCGATCAGGACACTGACGCCATTCTGACGTTGCTCGATCAACTCGATGCCTCCACTCGCCAGTACAACGAACGTTTCCATAACCTGGAACGTTGGCGTGACCGCCTGATTTCGGGCGATGACGCTGTACTGGAGAAATTCGTGGTGGACTACCCGGACGCGGACCGCCAGCAACTGCGCTCCCTGATCCGTCAGGCCCAGCACGAACTGGCGCAAAACAAGGCTCCGGCCACCAGCCGAAAAATTTTCAAGTACATCCGTGAGCTGGACGAGACTCAACGCGGCCTGCGCTGATCCTCTTCCCCGGGTGGCGTTCTGCGCCACCCGAAGCTCCACCGCTTACGACCCCGTGCCACCCACGGTGATCGCATCAATCTTCAAGGTTGGCTGGCCAACGCCGACCGGCACCGACTGCCCATCCTTGCCGCATGTGCCCACGCCGCTGTCCAGCGACAGGTCGTTACCGACCATCGACACCTTGCTCATGGCTTCCGGCCCGTTACCAATCAACGTCGCCCCTTTGACCGGCGCGGTAATCTTGCCGTCTTCGATCAGGTACGCCTCGCTGGTGGAGAACACAAACTTGCCGCTGGTGATATCCACCTGGCCGCCGCCGAGGTTGGCGCAGTAGATCCCGCGTTTGACCGAGGCGATGATTTCCGCCGGATCGCTTTCGCCACCGAGCATGTAGGTATTGGTCATACGTGGCATCGGCAAGTGCGCGTAGGACTCGCGACGGCCGTTACCGGTGCGCGCCACGCCCATCAGGCGCGCATTGAGTTTGTCTTGCATGTAGCCCTTGAGCACACCGTTTTCAATCAGCGTGGTGCACTCGGTCGGCGTGCCTTCGTCATCAACGCTCAACGAACCACGGCGACCCGCCAAGGTGCCGTCGTCGACAATGGTGCACAGCTTGGACGCGACCATCTCGCCCATGCGCCCGCTGTAGGCCGAACTGCCCTTGCGATTGAAGTCGCCTTCCAGGCCGTGGCCCACCGCTTCGTGCAGCAAAACCCCAGACCAGCCCGAACCCAACACCACCGGCAAGGTACCGGCGGGTGCAGGGATGGCTTCCAGGTTAACCAGCGCCTGGCGCAGCGCCTCGCGGGCATAGCCCATGGCGCGGTCATCAGAAAGGAAATAACGGTAGTCGGTACGCCCGCCGCCGCCATGGCCACCGCGCTCGCGGCGACCATTCTGCTCAACGATCACGCTGACATTAAACCGTACCAACGGCCGTACATCTGCCGCCAGCCCGCCGTCGGTGGACGCCACCAGAATGCGCTCCCACACACCGGCCATGCTCACGGTCACTTGCTGTATGCGTGGGTCGAGGGCGCGGGTGGCGGCGTCGATACGCTTGAGCAAGTCGACCTTTTCCGCACGGCTGATCACTTCCAGAGGGTTATCCGGCGCGTACAACTGCGCCACATCCTGGGTACTGAACGCCTGCACCGTGCCGTTCTGGCCAGCGCGGGAAATCGAGCGCGCTGCGCGGGCCGCCAGACCCAGCGCTTCAAGGGTGATGGCATTACTGTAGGCAAACCCGGTCTTTTCACCGGATTGCGCACGCACGCCCACGCCCTGGTCAAGGTTGAAACTGCCTTCCTTGACGATGCCGTCTTCGAGGGCCCATGACTCGGAAATCTGCCCCTGGAAATACAGGTCCGCCGCGTCGATGCCTGGCCCGGCCAGGTCGCCGAGCACGGTTTGCAAGCTTTCGATGGTCACGCCACCGGGTGCCAGGAGGTGTTCACTGACTGAGGACAACAACTCGCTCATAGGTTTGGCCTTAAATTCATCGTTCCGAAGCAGGCCGCTGCGCGCCCTGCGAGAAAAAGCGCCGATGGTTGACCACCGGCATGCGCGCCCGTATCGACGCTTGTTCATTGCTATCGCGTTCGGCCAACAACACCGCTTCGCCCTGATCCTGTTGTGTCAGCACGCGCCCCCAAGGGTCGACAATCGCTGCGTGGCCAAAGGTTTCCCGTGGGCCTGGGTGCACGCCGCCTTGGGCAGCTGCCAGCAAGTAGCACTGGGTTTCAATGGCTCGCGCCCGAATCAGTACGTCCCAATGTGCAGCGCCCGTCACCGCGGTAAAGGCCGAGGGCGCGGTAATCAATTCAGCCCCCGCCGCGCGCAATTCGCTGTACAGCTCGGGGAACCGCAGGTCGTAGCACACCGTCAGGCCCAATCGCCCCACCGGCGTGTCCGCTACCACCACATTGCTCCCGAAAGCATAGTCGTCAGATTCGCGATAACGACCCCGCGCATCAGCTACATCCACATCGAACAAGTGCAGCTTGTCGTAACGGGCGACGATTTCGCCCTGATCATCGATCAACAGCGAGCAAGCGTTGGACTTGGCGTTGGGTTGGTCCTTGGGCGGCAACGGCAAAGTACCGGCCACTATCCATAAGGTGAGGTCGCGAGCGGTCTGTTTCAACCACGGCAGGATCGGGCCTTCACCCAAAGCTTCGGCGCGGCCGAGATCGGCTACGTCACGGCGGCCCATGGCGGCGAAGTTCTCCGGCAGTACCGCCAGCTTCGCGCCGCCCGCCGCCGCTTGCTCCAGCAAGCGCCTGGCCTGGGCAAGGTTGGCCAGAACATCGCTCTGGCTGACCATTTGAATTACCGCAAAGGACATAGGCCGACACTCCGAAAAGGGCATGCGGCCATGCTACTCCACAGCCTCTCAGTTTGGTTTTTCAAATGGCTTGTCGAAGGTGATTTTTGGATCCTTCCATGGCCCTTGCACCTTGTACTGCACGCTGGCGAAACGCGAAACACGATCGCCAATCAACTTGTCGATCAAAAACAGCGCGCCACCAATGGCCGGTGCACCGACAATCAAAGCGGCGATCGGCAGGTTATTGGTCACCGGCAACGTGACCAGCAGCTTGGCGTCGACGCGGTCGGCTACCAGGTCCAGCGTGCCGTTGAGCTCCAGGTTGGTGGAAGGCCCGGTCATGGTGATGGGTTCACGCGTCACGAACACGCCATTGCTGGCCGCGAGCAAGCCTTTGACCCGGTCATAGCTCAAGCCTTTGCCGAGCAAGTCCGAGAAGTCCAGACGCAAACGGCGCCCGATGGAGTTGAAATTCAGCAGCCCAAATACCCGCAGAGCCTGCGCGCCACCTTCGACCTCAACGAACTGGCCTTTGCGGAACGCTGCATCCAGGCTACCGGAGAAACGCTTGGGACCGACCCAAGCCGGCGAGCCCGGCCAGCGCCCGTCCACATCCAGATGGAAGTCTTCACTGGTTACCGTCGGCGCGAACCCCCAGCCTTTGAGCACATCGGCGATGTTCTTGCCATCCAGGCGTCCTTTGTACCAACTGCTGCTGTTACCCGGCGCGCCTTCCCAACCACCAGCGCCGTTGAGCTGCATGCCTTTGAGGCCAAGGTCCAGATTGTTGAAGGCCAGTCCTTTGGCCGTCGGCCGTACTTTCAGTGACCAGGCGCCCACCAAGTCCGGCCCCTGGAACAGTTGATTGATGGAGATATCCAGCGCTGGAATGTCCTTGGGGTCGACATCCGCCAACGGGTCTGGCGCGTTTTCGTCGGCCTGTGCCTTCGGATCCACCGCCGGCAACTTCACGTACTGCAGGTTGATTGCAATAGGCGCGCCCTTGGCATCAGGAAGGTTCACAGCACCTTTGGCTTGTTGACTGTCGAACTGCAGCCCCCATGCGGCCGGTTTGCGGTCAAGTTGCAGGTTGACCTGGTCAAACTGGGTACCAAAACCGCTCAACTTGCCCACCTTGAAATCAGCACCACTGAGCAGTTGCTTGGCATTGCCGCCTGGGTCATTGCCGGCGTAACGGTCGACCAGTTTTTTCCACGGGTCTATATCCAGCTCCGACAGCACGCCACGAATGCGCAAGCCTTTGGCAGCCGGCAGCACGGCATCACCGTCCCCCAGGAACAACTCCCCACGACCCTCATTGAATTTGTCCGGAGGCGACGCAAAGGTGAAGCTCGCCAGCTCGCCATAATCGAACCAGTAGCGGCGCTCGGCCCCCTGCAAGGTCATGCGGAACACGCTGTCGCGCCCCTGGCTGGCGGGCATGCCAAACGGTGCGGGCAGATCGACCGCTACGCCTTTCATGTTGGAACTGACCATCAGTTGGCTGTCGGCGCCGTCCAGCGTCACTTGCAATTGGTAGGGGATATCGCCGGACACCGGCAGCGGCTGGCTAATTTTCAACCAGTCCGTCAGGCGCTTGACCGTGACCTGCCCCTTGGCGGTGATACGCGTGCTGATAGTGCCCGGTTTGCCATCGGCAACGATCTGCGCGGTGATCGGACGATCAAACGCCTGGGCGGAGATGTTCTGGCCGCTCAGCCCCTTGGTGCTGTCGAAGCGGAAATCGCCCTTGAGCTGGCTCAAATCCAGAGTCGGCTCGGCCAATTGCAGGCGGGACTTGTCGGTCTGGAAATCCACCACGATCTTGGGTTCGGTGCCTTTGACCAGCGGAATATCCAGGTCCAGCTTGCCTTGCAGGTCGCCCTCGCCTTTCCAGCCGGCAAACGTCGATCCGGTGCCGATCGGCGCTTCCTGAAGGATCTTCAAGCCATCCCCCAGGCCACCCGCGAATCCACCGGTGATCAGCAGATGACTGTCTTTACCGGCTGGCGCGTGAGGAATATTGACGTAAACGTCCTTGACCTTGGTGTCGAGCAATTGACCCTTGCTCGCCAGGATGCGCACGCCGCTCTCCTCGACAAAAACTTCACCATTGACCTTGCTCACATGCGGCCAGCCGGGCTGGAACGCCAGTTCGGCATCGTGCACCTTGAAGAACAGGCTGATATTGCGTGCAGCCGGCAGCGCGTCATGGTTCAGCGAACCTTGGTACTGGAAGAAACCTTGGTCAACCGCGCCTTTGAGAATCGCTGTGCGCAACCACTCATCCAGCGACGGGCTCAATACCGCCGGCAAATACTTGGGTGTAAAACGGCCATCGCCATCGACCATGCCGACCCGCAGGTCCATATAGTCTTCCTGGCTATGGTCGAAATGCAGACGAATCAGGAAGTCTGCCGCAACCTTGCCTTCTTCGCCGAGCACCTTGATGTAGGGGGCGATCAGGGTGAAACCTTCTTTATCCAGCTTCCAGGTCAGGCGTGCATTGGCCTGGATGTACTGCCACGGTTTGGCAAAGATCGGGTACAGGTGCAAGGAGAAGTCCTTGCTGTCCATGCGCAACTCACCGTGCCCCAAGTCGCCGCTGATACTGCCGGATACGTTGCGCGCAGCCGGTGCGCCGAAGTAGGCATCAAACCCGATGCGCTCGAGGTTGGCGGCAAAACTGACCTTCTGATCGCTCGTATCCTGAGGACGGAAATCCACCAGCACGTTGCGTAGCATGCCAGTGGCCTTGAGGTGTTCGACGGTTTTGGCAAAGCCTTCCGGCAGGGGCGCCAAGGCATTCAGCAGCGGCGTGATCGGGGTCAGGTCAAGGCGGTCGGCCTGCAGTTTCCAGACTTCCAGATCCTTGTCGGTAGCCAGGCTTTGCCGCAATTGCAGGCGCGACTCCCAGCGCGTTTCACCAATGTTCATCGCCAGCGAGTCAAACAGCACGTTGAGGCCGCTTTCACTGCGTTGCAGGTAAGCCGTAAGGGCAAGGTTTTCGATATGGACCGGCTTGCGGTCGGCGTAGCTGCCTTTGAGCTGGGGTGAGTTCAGACGCGCCACTGCGCTTTGCACGGTGCCTTTGGCCCAGGTCAGCCAGAATTCGCCGCCGGCCTTGAACTGCGTGACGTTCCATTGCTGGGTCAGCCTGGCGGGTATCCATTTGGCCCAGTCGCTTTGCGGCAGGCTCAGGTAAGCCTGGACTTCACCGTCTTTCCAAGCGCTGGCGCGAATACGGGTACGCAGGTTTACAGCCAGTGGCTGGCCATCCGGCAGGGTCAGGCGCGCATCGAGGCGCTGGCGATTGGCGCCGGTGTGCAGGCTCAGGCCCACGTAAGTCAGGGTCAGCGGCGCCTGGCCGAACGGTTGCAGCGTGACCTGGCTATCGAGCAAGGACACGCGCTTGACCATCTGCATGCGCGTCAGCACCTGCTCAGGGTCCAACGGTTGGTCATCTTGCACCGGCAGGCCTTGGAGCGCCCAGTGGCCGTCCTTGTCTTCCTTGACGCTCAACTGCAGCCCGCTGACTTCCAGGTGGGCTATACGCACTTCGCGGGCCATCAGGCTGGCCCAGATATCCGGCACCACCTCAACCTGGTCCAGGCGCAAGGCACTGCTGCCCTCGCCGACCATCACGTCGTGGGCCAGCAACACGGGAGCGAAACCGCTCCAGCGGCCTTCAAGGCTGCCGATTTGCACGGGCATGTCCACCGCAGCCTGAGCCTTGGCTTCGATTTCGGCGCGGTATTCAGCCACCAGCGGGGTCAATTCACGACCCAGGCTCACGTACACCGCAGCCAACACCAGCAGCAAGGCACACAAGCCCAGGCCCCAACGGGTCAAAGCGGCAAAAAAGCGTATCAGACGCTCCATGTCAGGCGACCCTCAAAGCAGTGAACGGACGGCAGATCAAGGTCTGCCGTTCTCGAAGAAATTAAGCGATTGGGGATCAGAGCAGCACCACGTCATATTGTTCCTGGGAATACATGGTTTCGACCTGGAAGCGAATCGTGCGCCCGATAAAACCCTCCAGTTCAGCGACGTTACCAGACTCTTCATCCAGTAACCGATCGACGACTTTCTGGTTGGCGAGCACTCTATAACCTTCGGCTTGATAGGCGCGTGCCTCCCGTAAGATTTCGCGGAAAATCTCGTAGCAAACCGTTTCCGGGGTCTTCAGCTTGCCGCGCCCCTGGCAGCTGCTGCAGGGTTCGCAGAGCACTTGCTCAAGGCTTTCGCGGGTACGCTTGCGGGTCATCTGCACCAGGCCCAGCTCGGTGATGCCGATGATGTTGGTCTTGGCGTGATCGCGCTCCAGTTGCTTCTCGAGGGTACGCAGCACCTGGCGCTGGTGCTCTTCGTCTTCCATGTCGATGAAGTCAATGATGATGATGCCGCCCAGGTTGCGCAGGCGCAGTTGGCGGGCAATCGCGGTGGCGGCTTCGAGGTTGGTCTTGAAGATGGTCTCTTCGAGATTGCGGTGGCCGACAAACGCGCCGGTGTTGACGTCAATGGTGGTCATGGCCTCTGCCGGGTCCACGACCAGATAGCCGCCGGATTTGAGCGGCACTTTACGCTCCAGGGCTTTCTGGATTTCGTCTTCGACGCCATAAAGATCGAAGATCGGCCGCTCGCCCGGGTAATGCTCGAGGCGGTCGGCTATTTCCGGCATCAATTCGGCGACAAATTGTGTGGTGCGCTGGAAGGTTTCCCGCGAGTCGATGCGAATTTTCTCGATTTTCGGGCTGACCAAATCGCGCAACGTACGCAGCGCGAGGCCAAGGTCTTCATAGATCACGCTCGGCGCGCCAATGGTTTTGATCTGTGCGCCGATCTGATCCCACAAGCGCCGCAGGTACCTGATATCCATGAGGATTTCATCGGCGCCGGCGCCTTCTGCGGCCGTGCGCAGGATAAAACCACCCGCTTCCTTGATGCCCTCGGCAGCCACGCAGTCGCTGACCACCTTTTTCAGGCGCTCACGCTCGGCTTCGTCTTCGATTTTCAAAGAAATACCGACATGCGCAGTGCGCGGCATGTACACGAGGTAACGCGAAGGAATCGACAGTTGAGTGGTCAGCCGCGCGCCCTTGGAACCGATCGGGTCCTTGGTGACTTGCACCACCAGGCTCTGCCCTTCGTGTACCAGCGCGCTGATGCTTTCAACCGCAGGGCCTTCGCGCAGGGAGATTTCCGATGCATGGATAAACGCGGCGCGGTCCAGGCCGATGTCGACGAATGCCGCCTGCATGCCCGGCAACACGCGCACCACTTTGCCTTTATAGATATTGCCGACAATGCCGCGCTTCTGGGTGCGCTCGACGTGCACTTCTTGCAGAACACCGTTCTCTACCACCGCCACGCGCGATTCCATCGGCGTGATATTGATCAGAATCTCTTCACTCATGGCTGGGTCTCGTTCAGGCGTTTTCACAATAGTGACCGATCGCTTAAGGCTTGGCGCTGGAATACGGCGTTCAGCGCGCGGTAAGGTTTTGCCAACAGGGTATGCCGAATTGACCAAGCAGTTGCGCGGTTTCGCACACAGGCAGGCCTACCACGGCGGAATAGCTGCCATTGAGCCCGGCGACAAACACCGATCCAAGCCCCTGGATAGCATAGCCGCCCGCCTTGTCCTGAGGTTCGCCGCTGCGCCAGTAGGTTGTAGCCTCCTCGACAGAAATAGCGCGAAAACGTACCCGACTGCTCACACATCGAGTTTCGCTGCGCTCGCCGTCGGTGACGGCAATGGCGGTGAGGACTTCATGCTCGCGTCCCGACAGGGCCATCAACATCGCCAGGGCGTCGGCCTGGTCAACCGGTTTGCCAAGGATCTGACCATCAACGATCACGGCCGTGTCGGCGCCCAGCACGCAGGCGCCGGCAGTCTTTTCAAGCACAGCAAAACCCGCCGTGGCCTTGCCGTGCGCAAGGCGCTCGACGTAGGCAACGGCGGATTCGTTTGTAAGAGGAGTTTCATCAATGGCGGCGCTGACCACGGTGAAAGGCACACCGATCTGCGTCAGCAGTTCACGCCGCCTTGGGGAGCCCGAGGCCAGATAAAGCGAATTCATTGCAGACTCTCCCTGTAGGGTTCGATAACCAGGCAGAGCCTCGCAATCCATTCAATTGATTTTATAGCGGCGACGTAAACCACGCAGGCCGAAGCTGACCCAAGGCCACAGCAATGCACTGACCAGGGCCGGCAATACCAGGGCAAGGGTCGGCTGGCGGTTACCGGTCAAGGCGCTGAGCCACAGCTGCACCAACTGCGCCAGGCCGAAGATCACCAGGATCACCAGGCACTGCTGCCACATCGGGAACATGCGCAACCGCTGCTGCAATGACAGCACCAGGAAAGTAATCAGGGTCAGGATCAGCGCGTTCTGGCCCAGCAAGGTGCCATAGAGCACGTCCTCCGCCAAGCCCAGGCACATCGCCGTGACCATGCCTACCTTGTGCGGCAAGGTCAGCGACCAGAACGCCAGGAGCAAGGCGAGCCAGAGCGGTCGCAGGATTTCCATGAACTGCGGCAACGGCGAAACGCTGAGCAGCAAGCCGATGGCGAAGGTCAGCCAGACGATCCAGCCATTGCGCGAATGCGTACCGGCCATTATTCCTCCCTCTGCCGCGTGGTTGCCGGCGCTGCGGCCGCTGGTCGGGTTGCCGACGTGGCAGGCGGTTTAGCCGCTGGCACTGTGGCGGCCGGCGTGGTGACCGTTGGCTTGGCCGCGGCCGGTTTGGCTGAGCGGGCGCTGTGGGCCGCAGGTTTGACGGGCGTCGCCACTGGCGCGACCGAGGTCGCCGCAGGAGCAGGCGGCCCCACGAAGGCTGGTTTTGGCACCGTGGCAGGAATGACCGGCGCGGTGCCGTTCTGCTTGTCTTCTGCTTCCTGCGCCTGGGCAGCGTCGTTGGCACGCTCTTCCGGCGTACGGTTGTCGCTGAACACCAGCAACAGGTAACGGCTGCGGTTCAAGGCCGCCGTCGGCACCGCACGCACAATTGCGAACGGCTGGCCGGAATCGTGGATGACTTCCTTGACCGTCGCTACCGGGTAACCGGCGGGGAACCGCTGACCCAGGCCCGAACTGACCAACAGGTCGCCTTCCTTGATGTCGGCAGTGTCGGCCACATGGCGCAACTCAAGACGCTCCGGGTTACCGGTACCGCTGGCAATCGCGCGCAAGCCGTTGCGGTTGACCTGCACGGGAATGCTGTGGGTGGTGTCCGTCAGCAGTAATACGCGCGAAGTGTAGGGCATCAACTCGACCACCTGGCCCATCAGGCCACGGGCGTCGAGCACCGGTTGACCCAGGACCACACCGTCGCGCTCACCCTTGTTGATGATGATGCGATGGGTAAAGGGGTTGGGGTCCATGCCGATCAACTCGGCCACTTCGACCTTCTCGTTGACCAATGCCGAAGAGTTAAGCAACTCGCGCAGCCGAACGTTCTGCTCGGTGAGGGCCGCCAGCTTTTGCATGCGCCCCTGCAACAGCAGGTTTTCGGTCTTGAGTTTTTCGTTCTCGGCGACAAGCTCAGTGCGGCTGCCGAACTGGCTGGCCACGCCCTGATAGAGCCGTTGCGGCAGGTCGGTGATCCAGTAAGTCTGCATCAACACCAGCGACATCTGGCTACGCACGGGCTTGAGCAGTGCAAAGCGGGCATCGACCACCATCAGCGCGACCGAAAGCACGACCAGCACCAATAAGCGCACGCCCAATGAGGGGCCTTTGGCGAAAAGCGGTTTAATAAGCCGCTCCTCCCGGGCAAATGTTCTCTTTATTCATACGGCATCAAACCGGCCTGGATGCAGATTGAAGAAGATAAACGCCAACAGGCAGCACTGCAAAGTGCTGCCTGTGGGCGAAGCATGAACCATTCCGGCAATTTTATTCGCTGGAAAGCAGGTCCATGGTGTGTTTATCCATCATTTCCAGTGCACGGCCACCACCACGGGCGACGCAGGTCAGCGGGTCTTCGGCGACGATCACCGGCAGGCCTGTTTCCTGGGCCAGCAGCTTGTCGAGGTCGCGCAGCAAGGCGCCACCACCGGTCAGCACCAGGCCACGCTCGGCGATGTCGGAAGCCAGCTCCGGAGGCGATTGCTCCAGGGCGCTCTTCACTGCCTGAACAATGGTGGCCAGGGACTCTTGCAGAGCTTCCAGCACTTCATTGGAGTTCAGGGTGAAAGCACGTGGAACGCCTTCGGCCAGGTTGCGACCGCGAACATCAACTTCGCGAACTTCGCCGCCCGGGTAAGCGGTGCCGATTTCCTGCTTGATGCGCTCGGCGGTGGATTCGCCGATCAAGCTGCCGTAGTTACGACGCACATAAGTAATGATCGCTTCATCGAAACGGTCGCCGCCTACGCGCACGGATTCGGCGTACACCACACCGTTCAGGGAAATCAGGGCGATTTCAGTGGTACCACCACCGATATCCACCACCATCGAACCGCGCGCTTCTTCGACCGGCAGGCCGGCGCCGATAGCGGCAGCCATAGGCTCTTCGATCAGGAATACTTCGCGGGCACCGGCGCCAAGGGCCGATTCACGGATGGCACGACGCTCAACCTGGGTGGACTTGCACGGAACGCAGATCAGCACACGAGGGCTGGGCTGCAGGAAACTGTTTTCGTGAACCTTGTTGATGAAGTACTGCAGCATCTTCTCGCAGACGCTGAAGTCGGCGATCACGCCGTCCTTCATCGGACGAATGGCAGCGATGTTGCCTGGTGTTCGGCCGAGCATGCGCTTGGCCTCGGTGCCAACGGCAACGACACTTTTCTGATTACCATGGGTCCGAATGGCCACAACCGATGGCTCATTCAGAACGATACCGCGCTCGCGCACGTAAATAAGGGTGTTGGCAGTGCCCAGGTCAATGGAAAGATCGCTGGAAAACATGCCACGCAGTTTCTTGAACATGGGGAAAGGACCCTAGGCAACGCGTGGGTAAAAAAGTGCGGCAAACTCTAACAACGACAGGGATTTTGGGCAAGGCGCCAATGTGCTAAATTGGCCGACTTTCTGTGCACCAACCCCCACAATCGCGGCCATATGACCGTAGAAATGCGGTAGTGTTCCGACAATCTAACACACGGACGCCCTCCGTTCTGTTTTCCACTGGAGAATCCCATGGCGCTTGAACGCTCCGACGTGGAAAAAATCGCTCATCTGGCCTCGCTTGGCCTGAATGAAGCCGATCTTCCACAGACCACCGCAGCCCTGAACAGCATTCTCGGGCTGGTTGACCAAATGCAGGCCGTCAATACCGACGGCATCGAGCCCCTGGCTCACCCGCTGGAAGCCAGCCAGCGCCTGCGCGCAGACGTTGTGACCGAGCGAAATAATCGCGAGGCCTACCAGTCCATCGCGCCAGCGGTCGAAAACGGCCTGTACCTGGTTCCGAAAGTCATCGACTAAAGGGAAAGAGCCTTTCATGCATCACATGACTCTGGCCGAGATCGCCCGCGGTCTCGCCGACAAAAAGTTTTCTTCCGAAGAGCTGACCAAGACCCTGCTTGCGCGCATCGCCGAGCTTGATCCGAAGGTCAACAGCTTCATCAGCCTCACCCAAGAGCTGGCCCTGAGCCAGGCCAAGGCCGCCGACGTACGTCGCGCCAACGGTGAGAATGGCGCACTGCTGGGCGCACCAATCGCCCACAAAGACCTGTTCTGCACCCAGGGCATTCGCACCAGTTGCGGCTCGAAGATGCTCGACAACTTCAAAGCGCCCTACGATGCCACCGTGGTGTCCAAGCTGGCCGCCGCCGGGGCCGTGACCCTGGGCAAGACCAACATGGACGAATTCGCCATGGGTTCTGCCAACGAGTCGAGCTACTACGGCGCCGTGAAAAACCCGTGGAACCTGGATCACGTGCCAGGCGGTTCGTCCGGTGGTTCGGCTGCCGCGGTTGCCGCGCGCTTCCTGCCGGCGGCTACCGCTACCGACACCGGCGGCTCGATCCGTCAGCCCGCCGCGTTCACCAACCTCACCGGTTTGAAGCCGACCTACGGTCGTGTTTCGCGTTGGGGCATGATCGCCTACGCCTCCAGCCTGGATCAGGGCGGCCCGCTGGCACGCACCGCTGAAGACTGCGCGATTTTGTTACAAGGTATGGCCGGGTTTGATAAGCAGGACTCCACCAGCATCGATGAGCCGGTGCCGGACTACAGCGCCAGCCTCAATACCTCGCTCAAAGGCCTGCGTATTGGCGTGCCGAAAGAGTATTTCAGCGCCGGCCTCGACCCGCGTATCGCCGAACTGGTGCACAACAGCGTCAAGACGCTGGAACAGCTCGGCGCCGTGATCAAGGAAATCAGCCTGCCGAACAACCAGCACGCGATTCCTGCCTACTACGTGATCGCACCGGCAGAAGCCTCTTCCAACCTGTCGCGTTTCGACGGCGTGCGCTTCGGCTATCGCTGTGAAAACCCGAAAGGCCTCGAAGACCTGTACAAACGCTCGCGCGGCGAAGGCTTCGGCGCCGAAGTCCAACGTCGGATCATGGTCGGTGCCTACGCCCTGTCCGCCGGCTACTACGACGCGTACTACCTCAAGGCGCAGAAAATCCGTCGCCTGGTCAAGAACGACTTCATGGCTGCCTTCGAAGAAGTCGACGTGATCCTCGGCCCAACCACGCCGAACCCGGCCTGGAAGATCGGCGCCAAGACCGGCGACCCGATCGCCGAGTACCTGGAAGACCTGTACACCATCACCGCCAACCTCGCGGGCTTGCCGGGCTTGTCCATGCCCGCCGGTTTTGTCGATGGGCTGCCGGTCGGTGTGCAATTGCTCGCCCCGTATTTCCAGGAAGGCCGCCTGCTCAATGTGGCGCACCAGTACCAGTTGAACACCGACTGGCACACTCGCACCCCTACCGGCTTCTGAGGAGAACACTATGCAATGGGAAGTTGTGATCGGGCTGGAGATTCATACCCAGCTCGCCACCCAATCGAAGATTTTCTCCGGTAGCGCCACCACGTTCGGCGCAGAGCCCAACACCCAGGCCAGCCTGGTAGACCTGGGCATGCCCGGCGTGCTGCCGGTGCTGAACCAGGAAGCGGTGCGCATGGCGGTGATGTTCGGCCTGGCGATTGATGCCGAGATCGGCCAGCACAACGTGTTCGCGCGCAAGAACTACTTCTACCCGGACCTGCCCAAGGGCTACCAGATCAGCCAGATGGAACTGCCGATTGTCGGCAAGGGCTACCTGGACATCCCACTGGAAGACGGCACCATCAAACGTGTCGGCGTGACCCGCGCGCACCTGGAAGAAGACGCCGGCAAGAGCCTGCACGAAGAATTCCCGGGCGCTACCGGCATCGACTTGAACCGTGCCGGCACGCCGTTGCTGGAAATCGTCTCCGAGCCGGACATGCGCAGCGCCAAGGAAGCCGTGGCCTACGTCAAGACGATCCACGCGCTGGTGCGTTACCTGGGCATCTGCGACGGCAACATGGCCGAAGGTTCGCTGCGTTGCGACTGCAACGTGTCGATTCGTCCCAAGGGCCAGGTCGAGTTCGGCACCCGCTGCGAGATCAAGAACGTCAACTCGTTCCGCTTCATCGAAAAGGCGATCAACAGCGAAGTGCGTCGCCAGATCGACCTGATCGAAGACGGCGGCAAGGTGATCCAGCAAACCCGCCTGTACGACCCGAACAAAGACGTAACCCGCGCCATGCGCAGCAAAGAGGAAGCCAACGACTACCGTTACTTCCCCGACCCGGACCTGTTGCCGGTGGTGCTTGAGGATTCGTTCCTCAATGACATCCGCGCCACCCTGCCGGAATTGCCGCAGCAGAAACGCGAGCGCTTCCAGGCGCAGTTCGGCCTGTCGGTCTACGATGCCAGCGTGTTGGCTTCCAGCCGTGAACAAGCCAACTACTTCGAAAAAGTCGTGAGCATTGCCGGCGACGCCAAGCTGGCGGCCAACTGGGTGATGGTTGAGCTGGGCAGCCTGTTGAACAAACAGGGCCTGGAAATCGACGAAGCCCCTGTCACCGCCGAGCAACTGGGCGGCATGCTGCTGCGCATCAAGGACAACACCATCTCCGGCAAAATCGCCAAGACCGTGTTTGAAGCGATGGCCGCAGGCGAAGGCAGCGCCGATGAGATCATCGAGAAGCGCGGCCTCAAGCAAGTCACCGACAGCGGCGCGATCTCGGCCGTGCTCGATGAAATGCTGGCGGCCAACGCCGAACAGGTCGAACAGTACCGCGCCGCAGACGAAGCCAAGCGCGGCAAAATGTTCGGCTTCTTTGTCGGCCAGGCGATGAAAGCCTCCAAAGGCAAGGCCAACCCGCAACAGGTGAACGAATTGCTGAAAAGCAAGCTCGAAGGCTGATTCGCGGTGAAAGGGTCCGTGCGGGATTTCCTACCCAACTCGGACCCATGTGGGCGCTGGCTTGCCTGCGATAGTATCGCCTCGGTGCAACTGAAACACCGAGGTGCCTGCATCGCAGGCAAGCCAGCTCCCACATTTATAATGGGGACTTACTTAAAGTGAAGCGTCTACTCGGCCTCCTGGCCCTGTTCTCTGCGTTGGCCGGTTGCGCCAGCGGCCTCATCGACCCCAACGGCTACGACGAAACCGGCACCGCCTCCTATTACGGCGCCAAGCACCATGGCAACAAAACTGCCAGCGGTGAACCCTTCAACCAGAACACCCTGACCGCCGCCCATCGGCGTCTGCCTTTCGGCACTCAGGTCAAGGTGACCAATCTCAGCAACAACAGATCCGTGGTCGTGCGCATCAATGATCGCGGCCCGCATACCCGTGGGCGCCTGATCGACGTTTCACGCAAGGCTGCCGAACAACTCGGTATGCTGGGCAGCGGCACTGCACGGGTTCGCGTGCAGGCGCTGAACAACTGATAAAGGAGCCCTGGCCATTTTCGGATTAACCGCCCTCTCGCCCTGGAGCCTGATCGAGCTGATCAGCGGCCTGGTGTTGCTGATCGTCGGCGCCGAAATCCTGGTGCGCGCCGCCGTGCGCCTGGCAGCCAGCCTCAAGGTGCGGCCACTGATTATCGGCTTGAGCATCGTCGCTTTCGGCAGCAGTGCGCCGCAGATGACCGTCAGCCTGCAGGCCACCCTGGCCGGCAATACCGATATCGCCGTGGGCAGCGTCATCGGCAGCAGTATCTTCAACACCCTCGTCACCCTGGGCCTGGCGGCGTTGATCATTCCGCTGCGCGTCTCGCGGCAGCTGGTGCGTCTGGACATCCCGGTGATGATTTTCGCCGGTCTCTTGGTGTTTACCCTGGCCGCCAATGAAGAACTGACACCGCTCGACGGCCTCTTTTTAGTGGTTGCGCTGATAGCCTACCTCGGTGTGTTGCACTACCAGACCCGCCATTCCCGCCGTCCGCGCACGCTGGACACGGTGGCCCGCGCGCCCTGGCTGAGCAGCGCGTTGTTGATGCTGGGCGGGTTGTTGATTCTGGTGCTGGCCGGGCATTTGCTGCTGGGCGCAGCGGTGGATGTGGCAAGCGACCTGGGCCTGTCCGAACGCATCATCGGCCTGACGCTGATCGGTGTCGGCACCTCGCTGCCGTGCCTGGCCACCTCGCTGATTGCCGCGTTGCGCGGCGAGCGCGAAATTGCCGTGGGCAACGTGATCGGCAGCAACCTGTTCAACCTGCTCGGCGTGCTGGGGTTCACCGCGCTGGTGGCGCCCTCGCCGTTGTCGGTGTCGCCCAACGCACTGGATTTCGACTTGCCGGTGATGCTCGGCGTGGTGGTGTTGTGCCTGCCGGTGTTCTACAGCGGCTACCGCGTCACCCGCGCTGAAGGCCTGGTGTTTCTGGGGTTGTATCTGGCGTATGGGCTGCATGTGGTGTCGTTCACCTTGGGCATGCCGCTGGCCACCCGGCTTGAGCAATTGATGCTGTATTACGTCCTGCCAGCGCTGGTCGCGTTTGTGTTGTTCACCTCGCTGCAAGCCTGGCGCCGCCAACACAAGAGGGAATCGCAATGACCGAACAGAAAAAGTCCGGGGTTGAAATGCGTCGCCAGGTCATGGGCGATGTGTTCGTTGACCGCGCCCTGGGCAATGCCACCGAGTTCACCCAACCGCTGCAGGATTTCGTCAATGAGCATGCATGGGGCAGCGTGTGGAACCGCGAAGGCCTGCCGTTGAAGACGCGCAGCCTGATCACACTGGCCGCCCTCACCGCCCTCAAGTGCCCGCAGGAACTCAAGGGCCACGTGCGCGGCGCGCTGAACAATGGCTGCACAGTGGAAGAGATTCGCGAAGCACTGCTGCATTGCGCGGTGTATGCCGGCGTGCCGGCGGCGATTGATGCGTTTCGGGCGGCGCAGGAAGTGATTGAGGCGTATCAGGCGGATAAGCCGTGACGGCTGGTTAGTCATCGCAGGCAGGCCAGCTCCCACCTTTGACTGTATTCACAGATCAAACGGTGGGAGCTGACTAGCCTGCCGCAACCTTCAGATCCAGCCACCCGCCTGCAACACAAATATCCCGATATTGGTGGTCACCGCCGCCATCAAGGTCGTAATCACAATAATCGCCGCCGCCAGCTCATGATTGCCCTCGGCCGCCCTGGCCATGACAAAACTCGCCGCCGCGGTCGGTGCGCCAAAGTACAAAAACAGAATCCCCAGCTCCGGGCCCCTGAAGCCCAGCAGCCATGCGCCCAGCGTCGCAACTAGCGGCAAACCGATCATCTTCACCAGGCTGGCACTCAGGGCCATGCTTCCGCTTTTGCGCAAGGCCGCCAGCGACAAGGTGCCGCCGATGCAGATCAATGCCAGCGGCAAGGTCATGTCCGCCAGGTATTGCCCGGACGACTCCAGCCACCCCGGCAGGCCGATCTTGAAAATCGCGAACGGTGCGGCCGCAATCACGCTGATGATCAGCGGGTTGGCCACCACGCTTTTGAAGATGCTCCACGGATCGGACTTGATCACCGGGCTGTACACCGCCAGCACGATGGTCGACAGGGTGTTGTAGAACAGAATCACCAGCGCCGCGAGGATCGCGCCCAGGGAAATGCCGTAGTCGCCATACATGCTGGCCGCCAGCGCCAGGCCGATCACGCCGTTGTTACCGCGAAACGCACCCTGGGTGTAGATACCGCGGTCTACGCGCGGGCAACGATAGATCGCCCAGCCCCAGGCCAATGCAAAGCTCAGCAATGTGGCGACAGCAAAGTAGATCAGCAGACCCGGCTTGAGCGCCGCGTGCAGGTCGGCGTGCAGGATGCCCAGGAACAGCAGCGCCGGCATGGTCACGTTGAAGACAAGGGAGGAGGCGGTGTGGATAAAGTTGTCGTTGATCCAGTTGATGCGCTTGAGCAGCACACCCAGAAACAGCATGGCAAACACCGGCGCGGTGATGGTGAGGGTGGTGAGGAAGATAGCCAGCATGCCGGGGAGAACCTTGGTGGGTGTCGTCAGGTGGCTAATGATAAGCCATGCGGCTGTGCGGCGTCTGGTAGGCCGCCTTCGGGGGCAAGCCCCCTCCCACATTTGAAGGTATTCACAAATCAAATGTGGGAGCAGGCTTGCCTGCGATTGCAGTGTGTCAGTCAGCACATGGGTTGCTGACACTGCGCTGTCGCAGACAAGCCTGCTCCCACAGGGGCCGCGTCGGTCTCAGGTGATGGGCGCCGGGTTGAACAGCGTAATGTCGTTGTGCAGCTTATGCCGCTCCGCCCACGTCTGCTTCTTGCCGCTGGCCACATCCAGGTAGAAGTGGAACAACTCCCAGCCCAGTTCCTCAATGCTCGCACGCCCGGTGGCGATGCGTCCGGCGTCGATATCGATCAAGTCCGGCCAGCGCTGCGCCAATTCCGTACGCGTCGAGACCTTCACCACCGGCGCCATCGCCAGTCCATACGGCGTGCCACGCCCGGTGGTGAACACATGCAGGTTCATCCCGGCCGCCAGTTGCAAGGTGCCGCAGACAAAATCACTGGCTGGCGTGGCGCAAAAGATCAGGCCTTTGCCCGTGAAACGCTCGCCTGGGCCAAGCACGCCAGTGATCGCGCTGCTGCCCGACTTGACGATGGAGCCCAGGGACTTCTCGACGATATTCGACAACCCACCCTTCTTGTTGCCCGGCGTGGTATTGGCGCTGCGGTCCGCCTCGCCCTTGGCCAGGTAGCGGTCGTACCAGTCCATTTCCGTGACCAGCGCTTGGGCCACTTCTTTGCTCTGGGCACGAGCGGTCAGCAGGTAAATGGCGTCACGCACTTCCGTCACTTCGGAAAACATCACCGTCGCCCCGGCCCGCAACAGCAGATCCGAGGCAAACCCCAGCGCCGGGTTGGCGGTAATGCCGGAAAACGCATCACTGCCGCCGCACTGCATGCCCAGAATCAGCTCCGACGCCGGCACGGTTTCGCGACGGCGCTGGTCGAGTTTTTTCAGGCGGATTTCGGCCAGGCCCATGATCTGTTCGATCATCTCGGTAAACCCATGGCTGGAATCCTGCAGCCGATACAGCCATGGCTCGCTGAGGTCGACAGAACTGTCGTTGTCGTGCATCACCTGCCCGGCCTGCAGCTTCTCGCAACCCAGGCTGATCACCAGCGCTTCGCCACCCAGGTTCGGGTTACGCGCCAGGTTGCGCACGGTGCGGATCGGGATGTACGCGTCTGTTGCCGTGATCGCCACGCCGCAGCCGTAGCTGTGGGTCAGCGCCACCACGTCATCGACGTTCGGGTATTTGGGCAGCAATTCATCCTTGATGCGCTTGACCGCATGGTCCAGCACACCGGTGACGCACTGCACCGTGGTGGTGATGCCCAGAATATTGCGCGTGCCCACGGTGCCGTCGGCGTTGCGGTAACCCTCAAACGTAAAACCTTCCAGCGGCGCCTGGGTTTCAGGCACTTCGGTAGACAGCGGCAGGCTGTCCAGCGGTGGCGCGGTGGGCATGCGCAGTTGGTCTTCCTGCACCCAACTGCCACGTGGAATCGGCGCCAGGGCGTAACCAATGGTCTGCCCGTAGCGAATAATCTGACCGCCTTCAGGGATATCTTCCAGGGTCACCTTGTGGCTCTGCGGGATGAAATCCACAGTTACCAGGCCATCAGGGAACTCGGTCCCGGCCGGTACGCCTTGATCGTTGACCACGATCACTACGTTGTCGCGCTCGTGCAAACGGATCGAGCGCGGCGAGTCGGCATGTTCAATCAACTGCATTACATCGCCCCTCAGGAATGCGCTTGGATAAATTGGGTCAGCTCAGGCCCTTTGCTGCTGGGCGGCTCTTTGAGCACCACACGCTTGATCGGGCCGACGATCACCAAGTAGCTGAACACCGCCAGCAAGGCGTTGGCGCCGACGAACACCAGGGCCCACTTGAACGAGCCGGTGGTGGCGATGATGTAGCCGATCACAATCGGTGTGCTGATGGAGGCCAGGTTGCCAAACATATTGAACAGACCGCCACTGAGGCCGGCGATTTGTTTCGGCGAGGTGTCAGACACCACCGCCCAACCCAGTGCGCCAACGCCTTTACCGAAGAAGGCCAATGCCATGAAGCCCACCACCATCCATTCGATATCCACGTAGTTGCACGCCACGATGCTGCACGACACCAGCAACCCGCCAATGATCGGTGCCTTACGCGCAAACGTCAGGGAATGGCCTTTGCGCAGCAGGTAATCGGAAATCAAACCACCCAATACCCCGCCGACAAACCCACAGATGGCCGGCAGAGAAGCAATGAACCCCGCCTTGAGGATGGTCATGCCACGCTCCTGCACCAGGTACACCGGGAACCAGGTCAGGAAGAAATAGGTGATGCCATTGATGCAGTACTGGCCCAGGTACACACCGAGCATCATGCGGTTGGTCAGCAGTTGGCGGATGTAGTCCCACTTCGGACCGTCGGTTTTTTGGCCCTTGGTCTTCTCCTGGTCCATGTCGACCATTGCACCGTTCTCGCAGATGTACTTGAGTTCGGCCTCGTTGATCATCGGGTGCTGACGCGGGCTGTGGATAATTTTCAGCCAGATCAGCGAGAACAGCACGCCAATCCCGCCCATCACGATAAACACGTGCTGCCAGCCGAAGGTGTAGACGATCCAGCCCATCAGCGGCGCGAACAGTACCGTGGCGAAGTATTGCGCCGAGTTGAAGATCGCCGAAGCCGTACCGCGTTCGGCGGTGGGGAACCAGCCGGCCACAATGCGCGCATTACCGGGGAACGACGGCGCTTCCGCCAAGCCCACCAGAAAGCGCAGCATAAACAGCGCGACGATCGCGGTGGAAACGCCAAACTCGCCGACATAGCCTTGCAGAATGGTGAACAGCGACCAGGTGAAGATGCTCAGGGCATAGACTTTTTTCGAGCCGAACCGGTCCAGCAACCAGCCACCGGGGATTTGCCCGGCCACGTAGGCCCAACCGAATGCGGAGAAGATATAACCGAGGGTGACCGCGCTGATACCGAGGTCTTTTTGCAGGCTGGAGCCGGCGATGGCGATAGTGGCCCGGTCGGCGTAGTTGATCGTGGTCACCAGAAACAGCATGAGCAGGATCAAATAGCGGACGTGGGTCGGCTTGGTCGCTTGCATGAAGATGTACTCCCACTAATTATTTTTTTTGCGGGTAAGCATTTCTGTTTTAAGTGCAGGAACCGCTTTCTGTGGGAGCTGGCTTGCCTGCGATAGCGGTGTATCACCGCTATCGCAGGCAAGCCAGCTCCCACACAAGCCGGTTCCCACGGGTGTTACGTGTTACGAACCGATGTAGCTGGTTTTCACCACGGTGTAGAACTCTTGCGCGTAGCGACCTTGCTCGCGCGAACCATACGAGGAGCCCTTACGGCCACCGAACGGCACGTGGTAATCCACACCGGCAGTCGGCAGGTTGACCATCACCATCCCGGCCTGGGAGTGGCGTTTGAAGTGGTTGGCGTACTTGAGCGAGGTGGTGGCAATGCCCGCCGACAGGCCGAATTCGGTGTCGTTGGCCATGGCCAGTGCCGCTTCGTAATCCGCTACGCGCACCACGTTGGCCACGGGGCCGAAGATCTCTTCACGGCTGATCCGCATGGCGGCTTCGCTGTCGGCAAACAGCGTCGGCGCCAGGTAGTAGCCTTCGGTGTCGCAGGTCACCAGGCCGCCACCGCTGACCAGCCGTGCACCTTCGCTTTGGCCGATGTCGATGTACTTCATGTCCTGGTCCAACTGAGCCTGGGAAACGACCGGGCCGATGTCGGTGCCGCTTTTCAGCGCGTGGCCGACTTTGATCGACTTCATGCGCTCAGCCATGGCCGCAACGAACTGGTCGTGGATACCGGCGGTGACGATCAAGCGGCTGGAGGCGGTGCAACGCTGGCCGGTGGAGTAGAACGCGCTCTGTACCGACAGCTCGACGGCCTGCTTGAGGTCGGCGTCGTCGAGGATGATCTGCGGGTTCTTGCCGCCCATTTCCAACTGCACTTTGGCTTGGCGCGACACACAGCTGACGGCGATCTGACGGCCCACGCCGACCGAACCGGTAAAGCTGATGCCGTCGACTTTCGGGCTATTGACCAATACGTCGCCAACCACGCGGCCGCTGCCCATCACCAGGTTGAACACACCGGCGGGGAAGCCGGCGCGGGAGATGATCTCGGCCAGGGCCCAGGCGCAGCCCGGCACCAGTTCGGCCGGTTTGATCACCACGCAGTTGCCGTAGGCCAGGGCCGGGGCGATTTTCCAGGCGGGGATCGCAATCGGGAAGTTCCACGGGGTGATCAAGCCGACCACACCCAGGGCTTCGCGCGTGACTTCCACGTTGACGCCCGGGCGCACCGATGGCACGTAATCACCGGACAGACGCAGGCATTCACCGGCGAAGAACTTGAAAATGTTACCGGCGCGGGTCACTTCGCCGATGGCTTCGGGCAGGGTCTTGCCCTCTTCACGGGCCAGCAGGGTGCCGAGTTCTTCACGACGGGCGAGGATTTCACTGCCGACTTTGTCCAGCGCATCGTGGCGAGCCTGGATGCCGGAGGTCGACCAGGCCGGGAAGGCGGCGCGGGCGGCATCGATGGCGGCGTTGACTTGAGCTACGTCAGCCTTGGCGTATTCGCCGATGACATCGGACAACTCCGACGGATTGATGTTGTTGCAGTAATCGGCACCGGCCACCCACTCGCCGTTGATGTAGTTCTCAAAACGTTTGGCTTGGGACACAAATCTTCTCCTGACGCAAAAGGCCGCTGATCTCTCAGCGGCCTTGTTGATAAGTTACTGCGGACCTTGCTTGTCGATCAGCGCGGCCAGGGCTTCGTATTCTTCCGGCAGCAGGTCGGTCAGCGGCGTGCGCACAGGGCCTGCGTCATAGCCGGCGATTTTTGCCCCGGCCTTGACGATGCTCACGGCATAACCCGCCTTACGGTTGCGGATGTCGAGGTAAGGCAGGAAGAAGTTGTCGATGATCTTGCCGACGGTGGCGTGATCGTCCTTGGCAATCGCGTGGTAGAAGTCCATCGCGGTTTTCGGGATGAAGTTGAACACCGCCGAGGAGTACACCGGCACGCCCAGGGCCTTGTAGGCAGCGGCGTAAACCTCTGCAGTCGGCAGGCCGCCGAGGTAGCTGAAACGGTCACCCAGGCGACGGCGGATCGACACCATCAACTCGATGTCACCCAGGCCGTCTTTGTAGCCGATCAGGTTCGGGCAGCGCTCGGCCAGGCGTTCCAGCAGAGGCGCAGTCAGGCGGCACACGTTGCGGTTGTAGACCACCACGCCGATTTTGACCGACTTGCACACCGCTTCCACGTGGGCGGCGACGCCGTCCTGGCTGGCTTCGGTCAGGTAGTGCGGCAGCAACAGCAAGCCTTTGGCACCGAGGCGTTCAGCCTCTTGGGCGTACTCGATGGCCTGGCGGGTCGAACCACCCACACCGGCGAGAATCGGCACGCTGGTGGCGCAGGTATCAACAGCGGTCTTCACCACTTGGGAATATTCGCTGGCAGCCAGGGAGAAAAACTCACCAGTGCCACCGGCGGCGAACAAGGCGGTGGCGCCGTAGGGGGCGAGCCATTCCAGACGCTTGATGTAGCCGGCCTGGTGGAAGTCACCCTGCGCATTGAAATCGGTCACGGGGAAAGACAGCAGACCGTGGGAGAGGATGGACTTCAGTTCTTGTGGATTCATTATTCGAACACCCTGGGCGAAGACTTTCTGTCGAAAGGTTGTTGTTGGTTTGTTGATGTCGTACGTCATCGTACAACTATAAAAAGATTCGTCAACTGCAATTCATCGGGCTTCATCCGGCCCTGCGTTTGAACGCACTTTCTTGACGTAGGAAATTAATCCTCTATGCTCCGATTAACTGTATATACATACAGTTATCGCGGAAGATTCCTACGACATAGCAAGGAGCTAACATGTCAGGTCTTGAACTCGCAGCCCCCGAGAAAAATCCACCTACCCTGCGCTTTGAAGGCGGTGAGCACACCGCCATCGGCGATGACACGCTGTTGCGTTTCGTCAAAGACGCCCCGGCGATTCCCGCCCACCAGGTCGAGCTGCACCTGCCCAACGGGCTGGCACTCACCTATGGCCAGGTGATCGCGCTGGGGGGCGACTTCTATGGCATTCCTGGCCAGCCGATCAGCGACGGCGCGTCCGCCGCCGATCGCGTGCAACGCTTTACCGCAGCGTTCAATTCGCTGGCGGTGCTGCCAGCCTCGCGGGAAGAGGCCGGGAAAATCCTTGCGGTGATACAAAAGGAGATCAGCGCAGTGAACCAGGCGATCAAGGACGGCAAACAACCGCACGAAGCCTATGACGCGCTGGGTGATACGTTGTCCGAGGAATGGAACCGCATCACCGGCGGCGGCAGTGCGGTTTCGGCATTGATTCCGCTGGGGCGCTACCTGAAATTGGCCGCAGATAACGCTGACCACTTCGGCGAATGGGCGCTGTCAGCGTATCTGGCTGGCCATACGGCAGCACTGCAACAGGCGGTCGTTGCCCATCAAACCGGCACCGATCAGGCACTGGAATTGGCCTACGCCATGAACGGCTTTGCTGATCACTTTTTGACCGACCTGTTTTCCGCCGGCCACTTGCGCGTGCCGCGCAAGCAATTGGCTGCGGTGGTGACGCCTGGCGAACTGGGCTCGCTGATCAGCCGCTTCATGCACGATGAGGACAGCAAGTTCGGGCTCAAGGTGCGCAACGCCAAGGGTGATCAATGGCGCGCCTATGGGGATAAACGCTACTTCGACGCCATCGACGCGGACAATCGGGCGATGGTCAAACGGGCGGTACAGGCCTCGGCCGATGAGGTCTTCGAGACCTTTATCAGCGGCGTGGCGCCCTCCCCGGCCAACTTCAAGGCGCCGCTGTATGTGCCGGATTTGAACGCAGCGCAGAACCCGGCGAATAACTTTTCGCCGCTGTTCAAGATAGAAGGCGACAAGGTGCTGCGCCGCAAGGACGTGAATGACCTGAACGACAAACACTGGACCAATGATTGGTGGGGTTGGAGTACGTATCTGCTGCTCAAGGACTACAAGCCCAATCAGCCGGCTAATTAAGTAGACGCAAAACTCCAGGCCAAGGAGATCAAAATGTGGGAGCGGGCTTGCTCGCGAAGGCGTTTTTTCAGTTGATGCATGTGCAGACTGACACACCGCATTCGCGGGCAAGCCCGCTCCCACACTTGGATCGATTTACTCCCGACACCACTCGGTTGCCCGGTTAACCGCGCTGCGCTTCTGCCTCTTCGTGGGCATGGCGCAGTCGCTCTCGGCTGTTGGTCAAATGCAAGCGCATGGCGGCGCGTGCAGCGTCCGAATCCTGGCGGGCAATTGCCTCATAAATCTCTTCGTGCTCGCGGCTCAGGCGGCCCATGTAGTGCTGCTGATCGTCGTGAGCCAGGCGTGCTGAATTCAGGCGCGTACGCGGAATGATGCTGGTGCCCAGGTGGGTCATGATGTCGGTGAAGTAGCGGTTGCCGGTGGACAGCGCAATTTCCAGGTGGAACGCGAAGTCTGACGCCACCGCATCGCCGGCGTGGGCCGCGCTTTCATTCAGGGCATCGAGCGCCGCACGCATGGCGGCCAGTTGCTCGTCGCTGCGACGTAGCGCGGCAAGGCCGGCGGACTCCACTTCCAGGCTGATCCGCAGCTCCAGAATCGCCAGCACATCGCGCAGCGTAACCACCGTGGCCGGGTCAATCCGGAAACCGCTCGGGCTTGGCGTATCCAACACAAAGGTGCCGATGCCGTGACGGGTTTCGACCTGCCCCGCCGCCTGCAAACGCGAGATGGCCTCACGCACGACCGTGCGGCTGACGCCATGGGCTTCCATGATGGCCGACTCGGTGGGCAACTTATCGCCACGTTTGAGTTGACCGTCGCGGATCTGCTCAGACAACACCGTGACCAATTCCTGGGCAAGGCTGCGGCGCTTGCGGGGAAGACGAGGGGCGGTGTTGGCGTTTTCCATGATGAACCATCTTTCTCGGCGAACTTGAGCCCGCATCATAGCCCATGGCGGTTGTACGATCACTGTTGTGTCGCGACTTTCATCTACATCCTTCGCGCAAAAAAATGCCCCGACGCATGTCGAGGCATTTTTCAGGCTCACCCGAGGATGAAAGCCGCTTACTTCACCACTTTCAGGCTCGGCCGGCCGCTTGGACGCGGTGGCTCGGAGTCCGGTGGTGGTACATCATCACCGTCTTCGCCTTCAATCGATTCGTCGTCCTCGAAAGGCGACTCCAGATCGAACACCATGCCTTGGCCATTCTCGCGGGCATAGATCCCGAGAATCGCGCCAATCGGCACGAACAGCGTATGGGGCACGCCGCCGAAACGCCCTTCGAAGCTGACAGCCTCGTTGTCCATGTGCAGGTGGCGCACGGCACTGGGTGATACGTTCAGCACAATCTGCCCGTCACTGGCAAAACCTTGAGGCACGTCAACCTTGGGAAATTCGGAGTTGACCAGCATGTGCGGGGTGCAATCGTTGTCCACAATCCACTCATAGAGCGCGCGGACCAAATAGGGTCGACTGGAGTTCATCAGCGGCTCCTTAAGCCTTAGCGCATATCGCGTTCGACACCAGACAGACTCGCCTGGAAAGCCTCACGCGCAAACTGGCGCTCCATGTAATCAAGCAACGGCTTGGCCGGCCGTGGCAGTTCAATGCCCAGGATCGGCAAGCGCCAGAGTATGGGTAATAGGCAGCAATCCACCAAGCTTTGTTCCTCGCTGAGGAAAAAAGGTTTGTCGGCGAACAGCGGCGAAACACCGGTCAGGCTCTCACGCAATTCCTTGCGCGCCTGCACCCGAACGGCTTCTTTACTGCGTGAATCCAGAATCACATCCACCAGCCCGCACCAGTCACGCTGGATCCGATGGATCAGCAGGCGGCTGTTGGCACGCGCCACCGGGTACACCGGCAACAAAGGCGGATGCGGGTAACGCTCATCCAGGTATTCCATCACCACGGTTGACTCCCACAACGCCAGGTCACGATCGACCAGGGTGGGCAAGCTGCCGTAAGGGTTCACTTCGATCAGTTTCGGCGGATGACGTCCCACCTCCACACTGATGATCTCGGCGCTGACACCCTTCTCTGCGAGCACGATGCGTACTCGGTGGGAATAGTGGTCGGCGGGGTCGGAGTAACAGGCCAACCGATTGGTCACGCCCATGGCGGTCCTCCTCGCTTGTTGAAATTATCGAAAGCTCAAAAACGAGCGCGCCCAGAGAGCATCTCTGCAGTGCCTGGTCCAACCAGACCGCTACGTGTTCAGAGATGCCGCTGGGCGCGCAAGATTAACAGCAATTGCTTACGGTTGGATCAATGCACATCCTTCCAGTATTCGCGTTTGAGCAGATAGGCGAATACGAAGAAGAAGGCCAGGTACAGCAATACATAGGTGCCGATGCGCTGATGTTGCAGTTTGACCGGGTTGGCCGAGTAGGCCAGGAAGGTCACCAGATTCTTGACCTTCTCGTCGAACTGCTCTTCGTTCAGCGTACCGGTCTTGGGCACTATGGTCAGTTGATCACACGCTTCATGCGTCAGAGGCGTGCCGGTCAACGGATCATATTGCTTCTTGCCGTCTTCAACGACCTGAACCTGCTTGCATCCTACCACTTGGCGACCCTGCAGGCCGACCAGAACGTTAGGCATACCGACGTTCGGGAAGACTTTGTTGTTCACACCCCAAGGGCGCGCCGGGTCTTCGTAGAAGGATTTAAGGTAGCCATACAGCCAGTCGGTACCCCGCACGCGCGCCACCAGAGTCAGGTCAGGCGGTGCAGCACCGAACCAGGCTTTGGCGTCGGCAGGCTGCATGCCGATGTTCATGTGGTCGCCAATCTTGGCGCCGGTGAACACCAGTTTCTCCAGCATCAGCTCATGAGGGATACCGAGGTCATCGGCAACCCGCTCATAGCGCTGGAACTTGGCGCTGTGGCAGCCCATGCAGTAGTTGGCGAAGGTACGCGCGCCATCTTGCATTGCAGCTTTGTCAGAGACGTCGATATCGACTTTTTCCAGTTCCGGGCCCTGCTCGGCCGCGAAGGACAGTAGCGGCAGTGCCGCAAGCATCAAAGCAACGAATAACTTTTTCATCAGCCAGTCACCCTTTCCGGAACCGGTTTGGTCTTCTCGAGCCGGGTGTAGAACGGCATCAGAATGAAGTAGGCGAAGTACAGGAAGGTGCAGACCTGCGACAGCAACGTCAGCGCAGGCTTCGGTGCCTGGACGCCGGTCCAGCCCAGCAGCATGAACGCGATGCAGAACACGACCAGCCAGATTCGGCTCAACCATCCCTTGTAGCGCATCGATTTGACCGGGCTGCGGTCAAGCCACGGCAGGACAAACAACAGCGCAATCGAGGCGCCCATGGCAACAACGCCCATGAGCTTGTCTGGAATCGCCCGCAAGATCGCGTAGAACGGCGTGAAGTACCAGACCGGTGCAATGTGCTCAGGCGTCTTGAAGGCGTTGGCCTGTTCGAAGTTAGGCTTCTCGAGGAAATACCCGCCCATCTCCGGGAAAAAGAACACGATCGAGCAGAAGATGAACAAGAACACCACCACGCCGACAATGTCTTTCACGGTGTAGTACGGGTGGAACGGAATGCCGTCCAGCGGGATGCCGTTTTCGTCTTTGTGCTTCTTGATGTCGACGCCATCGGGGTTGTTCGAACCCACTTCGTGCAGCGCCAGGATGTGCAGCACCACCAGGCCGAGAATCACGATCGGCAGGGCCACAACGTGCAAGGCGAAGAAGCGGTTCAAGGTGATGCCGGAGATCAGGTAGTCACCACGGATCCACTGGGTCAGGTCGTTGCCGATGACCGGGATCGCGCCGAACAGCGAGATGATCACCTGAGCGCCCCAGTACGACATCTGCCCCCACGGCAGCAGGTAACCCATGAAGGCCTCTGCCATCAGCGCCAGATAGATCAGCATGCCAAACACCCACACCAGCTCGCGGGGTTTCTGGTATGAGCCGTAGAGCAAGCCACGGAACATGTGCATGTAGACCACGATGAAGAATGCCGAGGCGCCGGTGGAGTGAAGCAAACGCAGGATCGAGCCGTACTCGACGTCGCGCATGATCCCTTCAACGGACGCAAAGGCCTCTTCAGCCGAAGGTGTGTAGCTCATCGTCAGCCAGACGCCGGTGACGAGTTGGTTGACCAGCACCAACAGCGCCAGGGAGCCGAAGAAGTAGAAGAAGTTGAAGTTTTTTGGTGCGTAATATTTGCTGAGATGGTCTTCCCACATTTTGGTAGCGGGGAAGCGCGCATCCACCCAATCCATGAACTTGCTCATCAGGCTTTCTCCCCCTCGTCGACGCCAATGACAATGACACTGTCAGTCTCGTAGTGATGTGGCGGAACTGGCAGGTTCAGTGGTGCGGGTTGTGACTTGTAGACGCGGCCGGCCAGGTCGTAATGAGAGCCATGGCAAGGGCAGAAGTAACCACCCACCCAATCTTTGCCCAGGTCGGCAGGGGCAACTTCAGGGCGGAAGGTAGGCGAGCAGCCGAGGTGGGTGCAGATACCGATCAGCAGCAGAATCTCCGGCTTGATCGAACGGATTTCCTTATCGACGTAGGCGGGTTGGTCGGAATTCTTCGAGTCGGGATCAGACAGCTGACCTTCGATTTTTTTCAGATTCCCCAGGATTTCCTCAGTACGACGAACGATGAAGACCGGCTGACCGCGCCACTCAGCAATCATCTGCTGGCCTGGGTCGATCTTGCTGACATTCACCTTCACCGGTGCACCTGCGGCTTTCGCCTTGGCACTGGGAAACCATGACCCCACGAACGGGACCGCAGCCCCCACCGCTCCTGCAGCACCCACCACGGATGTGGCTGCTACCAAGAAGCGACGCCGGCCTGCATTCACGCCGTCATTGCTCATTCAGTCCTCTCCCATCAGCTTTTTGGCCTGTTAAATCAGGCGTCTACTAAGTGTTGAATCTTTACTTATAAAAATTTTGCCGAATGGTAATGAAAAGCCCCACGTATGACAAGGGAATTGCCCGGGGCTCCCTCTCCAGGCCTTGTAGTATAGGGGGTCTACGGATGTGGCAAGTTGTCACGGCGAAATTTGTGCATAAATCGCAGGCAATAAAAAACGCCCAGCTCCGTGAGGAGTTGGGCGTTTTTGTGGAACGTAAAGCGAATTAACGCTTCGAGTACTGCGGACGCTTACGCGCTTTACGCAGACCGACTTTCTTACGTTCAACTTCACGAGCATCGCGAGTTACGAAGCCAGCTTTGCGCAGTGCGCCACGCAGGGTTTCGTCGTACTGCATCAGAGCGCGAGTGATACCGTGGCGGATTGCGCCAGCTTGACCACTTACACCGCCACCGATAACGGTGACGTAGATGTCGAACTTTTCAACAGTCTCGGTCAGTTCCAGCGGCTGACGAACTACCATGCGGGCAGTTTCGCGACCGAAGAAGTTGTCCAGAGTGCGGTTGTTGATCGAGATGTTACCAGTGCCCGGACGCAGGAAAACGCGTGCGGTTGCGGTTTTGCGACGGCCAGTGCCGTAATTTTGAGTCGCCGACATAATGAACTATTCCGTTAAAACTTCAGTTCTTGGGGCTGCTGAGCAGCATGAGGGTGTACAGCGCCCGCATAGACTTTCAGCTTGCGAAACATATCGCGACCCAGTGGGCCCTTCGGCAGCATGCCTTTGACCGCGATTTCGATCGGGGCTTCAGGCTTCTTGGAAATCAGGCCTTCAAAGTTCGAAGACTTGATACCGCCTGGGAAACCGGAGTGACGGTAGTACATTTTGTCTTGCGCTTTGTTGCCGGTAACACGTACCTGCTCAGCGTTGATGATCACGATGTAGTCACCGGTGTCAACGTGAGGGGTGTACTCAGGCTTGTGCTTGCCACGCAGACGGCTGGCGACTTCAGTGGCCAGACGACCCAGGGTCTGACCAGCGGCGTCGACGACAAACCAGTCGCGCTGAACTGTTTCCGGTTTTGCAGTAAAAGTTGTCATTCTTTAATAGCCTCAGGGGCCGCCCTGTAAATTAGACGGCGGATCTTACTGAATAGTGCGTACTTTGACAAGTCAAAGGCAGCCGGATACAGACGCTATCGGGGGCTCGGGTCGGCGCGTCCGTTCAACGGCAAGATTCTTCGGCAGGCGGCGCATCACTTCCACTGCAGAAAGAGGTGGGCAATTATGCAGATTGCGAAAAAAAATTCAACCTGCTTTTATGATTGTTTTCCCTGAAGGAGTACCCGATGGATTATCGACAGCTGGGCCGAACCGATCTGAACGTAAGCGCGATAGCCTTGGGCACCATGACCTGGGGTGAGCAGAACAGCGAGGCAGAGGCCTTCGCGCAGATCGAACGGGCCAAGGCCGCGGGGATCAACTTCCTCGACACGGCGGAAATGTACCCGGTGCCGCCCAAGGCCGATACCTATGCCACTACCGAGCGTTACATCGGTAATTACTTCAAAAGCCGCGGTGACCGTGCCGACTGGATCCTCGCCAGCAAGATCGCCGGCCCCGGCAACACCATCGACTACATCCGCGACGGCCACCTGCGCCACAACCGCAAGCACATCGTCGAAGCACTGGATGCCAGCCTCAAGCGCCTGCAAACCGACTGGATCGACCTCTACCAGCTGCACTGGCCGGAACGCAGCACCAACTTCTTCGGCCAACTGAGCTACAAGCACAAGGACGAAGACGACCTCACCCCGCTGGAAGAAACCCTCGAAGCGCTGGACGAGCAGGTAAAAGCCGGCAAGATCCGCCACATCGGCCTGTCCAACGAAACCCCGTGGGGCACCATGAAATTCCTCGCCCTGGCCGAAGCCCGTGGCTGGCCCCGCGCGGTGTCGATCCAGAACCCCTACAACCTGCTCAACCGCAGCTTTGAGGTTGGCCTGGCGGAAGTGGCGATTCGTGAACAGTGCGGCCTGCTGGCGTATTCGCCCCTGGCGTTCGGCATGCTCAGCGGCAAGTACGAGAACGGCGCACGCCCGGCCAAGGCACGCCTGACCGAATACAGCCGTTTCAGCCGCTACTTCAACCCGCAGTCCGAAGCGGCGTGCAGCCGCTATGTGGCGCTGGCACGTGAACACGGCCTGGACCCGGCGCAGATGGCCTTGGCGTTTGTGACGCAACAGCCGTTTGTGACCAGCAACATCATTGGTGCGACGTCTTTGGAGCAACTGGATAGCAACATCGCCAGCGCTGACTTGAAGCTGTCGAAAGAAGTGTTGGAGGGGATTGAGGCGATTCAGAAGGATCACCCGAATCCAGCGCCTTGATTGATCTTTAGATAGCTATCGCAGGCAAGCCAGCTCCCACATTTGACTGTATTCACACATCAAAATGTGGGAGGGGGCTTGCCCCCGATGAGGCCCTGAGCACCACCGAAGATCAAAGCGCTCGCGCAATAATCTCCTTCATGATTTCGTTGGTCCCCGCATAAATCCGCTGCACCCGCGCATCCGCCCAGGCCCGCGCGATCGGGTATTCCCACATAAAGCCGTAACCGCCGTGCAGCTGCACACACTCGTCGAGAACCTTGCATTGCAGGTCCGTGGCCCAGTACTTGGCCATCGCGGCAGTAGGCACGTCGAGCTTGCCTTCCAGGTGCAACGCCATGCACTGGTCGACAAATACGCGACCGATCTGAATCTCCGTGGCCATCTCCGCCAGCTTGAACCGGGTGTTCTGGAAATCGGCAATCGCCTTGCCAAACGCCCTGCGCTCACGGGTGTATTCCAAGGTCCACTGCAGCGCCGCCTCCGCCGATGCGAGCGCAGCAATCGCCACGGTCAAACGCTCCTGCGGCAACTCCTGCATCAAATAGGCGAAGCCCATGCCCGCCTGCCCCAGCAGATTGCCCTTGGGCACGCGCACGTCCTGGAAAAACAGCTCCGAGGTGTCCTGGGCCTTCATGCCCACCTTCTCCAGGCGCTTGCCCTTGTCGAAGCCCGGCGTGTCGGCTTCCACCAGAAACAGGCTGGTGCCCTTGGCGCCGGCCTTGGGATCGGTCTTGGCCACGACGATCACCAGCTCGGCGAGAAAGCCATTGGTGATGAAGGTCTTTGAGCCGTTGATCACGTACTCATCGCCGTCCAGCACCGCGGTGGTCTTCACACCCTGCAAGTCGGAACCCGCCCCTGGCTCGGTCATGGCGATGGCCGTCACCATTTCACCGGAAATCAATTTGGGCAGGTACTTCTGCTTCAGCGCCTCGCTGCCGTAATGCAGGATGTACGGCGCGACGATGTCCGAATGCAGCGAGAAACCGATGCCCGTCAAACCCAGGCGGCTGACCTCTTCGATCACCACCGCGCTGTAGAGAAAGTCGGCGCCCAGGCCGCCATACTCTTCCGGCAAGTGGGAGCAAAGCATCCCCGCCTCCCCCGCCTTGCTCCACAACGCACGGTCGATATAGCCCTGTTTCTCCCATTGCCCATGGAACGGCGCAGCGTGTTTTTCAAGGAAGGTGCGCACGCTCTCGCGGAAAAGTTCGTGCTCCGAGCTGAACAAGGTTCTGGGGATCATGGGTCACCTGCGTGGATTGTCGGACAAAGGCCAGACCACAGAGCCTATGCCGCGAAGCCGTCACGGGACACTGGACACATGCGACAAAAAATAAGACGATCCAGCCGTCTGGTGACCACTTTCCCCTATAAGAATAAATGAAATTATGTCTAACCAAATCTCCACGCCCTTGCGGCGCGTCAGCATTTTGGCCATTGATCGGGTATTCGCTTCCACCCTCATGCAAGCCAAGGATTTCTTCCATCTCGCCAGCCTGCGTTATGGCAAACAACAAGGCCTGGGCCTGACCCCGGCGTTTGAAACGCGCCTGGTCAGCCCCGACGGGCAATCGGTGCGCAGCTTCAGTGATGTGATCATGCCGGTGGACGGCGGCCTGGAAGACGCCGACATCATCGTGCTACCGGCCTTCTGGGACGACTTCGACGCGTTATGCACACGCTACCCGCAAGTGCTGCCCTGGCTGCGCCAGCAACACGCTCGCGGCGCTGTACTCTGCGGTGAGGCCACTGGGGTGTTCTGGCTGGCCGAGGCCGGGTTGCTCGATGGCAAGGAGGCGACCACCTACTGGCGTTTCTTCAATGCCTTCAGCGAACGCTTCCCCAAGGTGCAGCTCAACCAGGACAAGCACCTGACCGACGCCGACAACCTGTATTGCGCCGGCGGCACCACCTCGGCGTGCGACCTTTATATCTACCTGATCGAACGCTTCTGCGGCGCCAACATCGCCCAGGCCGTGGCCCGCGACATCCTCTACGAAGTGCAACGCAGCTACGCACCGGGGCGCATTGGTTTTGGTGGGCAGAAGCTGCACCAGGACGTGATCATCCTGCAGATCCAGCACTGGCTCGAAGAGCACTTTGCCGACAAGTTTCGCTTCGAAGACGTCGCCCGCGAACACGGCATGAGCATCCGCAACTTCATGCGCCGTTTCCAGACCGCCACCGGCGACAAGCCGCTGCACTACCTGCAACGCCTGCGCATCGAGACCGCCAAAGGCTTGCTCTCGGGCAGCCGCAAAAGCATCAAGACCATCAGCTATGAGGTGGGTTACGACGATGCGAGCTTCTTTGCGCGGCTGTTCAGGCAGCACACCGAGCTGTCGCCGAACCAATACCGGCAGCAGTTCCAGCAAGCCGCTTAAGCAGGGTCAAACACCGTAAAAAATGTGGGAGGGGGCTTGCCCCCGATAGCAGTCGGTCAGTCAGTACACCTGGCCCTGACACACCGCTATCGGGGGCAAGCCCCTCCCACCATTTATGCGTGTCGCTGTTAGGGTTTGTGCCCGCGCGACAGGAACTCGTGGGACTGCATTTCCAGCAAGCGACTCAGCGTGCGCTGGAATTCGAAGTTCAAGCGACCGCCGGTGTAGAGGTCCTTGAGTTCGACTTCCGCCGAGATGATCAGCTTGACGTTGCGGTCGTAGAACTCGTCGACCATGTTGATAAACCGGCGCGCAATGTCGTCAGTGGTGACGCTCATCTGTTCCACGCCGCTCAGGATCACCGCGTGGAAGATCTTGCCCAGTTCGATGTAGTCGTTCTGGCTGCGCGGGCCATCGCACAACTGGCGGAACTCGAACCAGGCCACGTCATCGCAGGTGCGCAGCGCGATGATTTCGCGGTTCTCGATCATCAGCTTGTCGTTTTCGACCGCCTTGGTGCATTCCGGCGTGAGCGCACGGAAGCTTTTTTTCAGGCTGTCGAGCGCGGCATCGTTCAGCGGATAGTGGTAAAGCTCCGCTTGCTCAAGGTGACGCAGGCGATAGTCGACGCCGCTGTCGACGTTGACGATCTCGGTGTTCTGCTTGATCAACGCGATGGCCGGCAGGAAGCGCGCGCGTTGCAGGCCGTCCTTGTACAAGCCATCGGGCACGATGTTCGAGGTCGCAACCAGGGTCACGCCGTTCTTGAACAGCTCTTCCATCAGGGTGCCGAGGATCATCGCATCGGTAATGTCGGAGACGAAGAATTCGTCGAAACAAATCACCCGCGCCTCGTCGGAGAAGCGCTTGGCGATGATGGTCAGCGGGTTTTTCTCGCCCGGCAGCGTCTTCATTTCTTCGTGCACGCGCTTCATGAAGCGGTGAAAGTGCGTACGCACCTTTTCCTTGAACGGCAGCGCTTCGAAGAAGGTGTCGACCAGGTAAGTCTTGCCGCGGCCCACGCCACCCCAGAAGTACAGGCCTTTGACCGGCGTATGGTCTTTCTTGCCAAACAGCTTGCTGAACATCCCTGGCTTGTTTTGCGAGGCCGCGACCAGGTCGTCGTACAGGCGCTGCAAATGACGCACCGCATTTTCCTGCGCAGCGTCATGGAAGAATTCAGGGCGTTTCAGATCAGCTTGATATCGTTCTAGGGGCGTCATAATTTCGTTAGCAAGGCAACAAAAACGGGCCGTCACTGTAACGACGGCCCTGGATAATGGCAATCAAACCTTGGTCGGGTTAATCCTCGGTTGGGGTCAACGCAACGCGCAGCGCGGCGATGGCTGCATCGCGCGACGTTTCGTCGGCGAACGCGGCACTGTCGGCAACCACCGCGCCATCGAGCCATACGCTGAAACTCAGGGCCTCAGTGCGTACATCCAGCGCGTCGCCGCTTTGCAGTTGCTTGGTCACCGCACCGGCCGCTTTGCCGTCGGCAAAATTGCGCGACAGCAGCAGTTGCTCGCCATCGGCCGACAGCAGGCGGAAGCGGAAGCTGCCGTCGTCTTCGCGAAAGCTCACAAAGCGCGCGGCTTTGGCGGCTTTCTTCTTGGCTGCCACCGGCGCGGCGGCCTGATTGACGAACGAACGCAGGCCCACCGCTTCACGCAGCTCAGCCAGGAACGGCGCCGCCACGGCGCGGGCTTTCTGGGCACCGATCAGTAGCAGGTCTTCCATGTCCGAGGGGCGCGACATCAGTTGGTGATAACGCTCGCGCGCCTCCCCCAGTTGGCCGTCGAGCAATTGGAACAGACGGTTCTTCGCCTCGCCCCAGCCCAGGCCTTGCAGCAGCTCGGCACGGAATTCCTCTTCCTGGGCCTTGGTTGCAAACGCCTGGAACAGGGTGAACAGGTGCGAGTTGTCCGGGTCTTTGGCTTCGCCAGGCGCGCGCGAGTCGGTGACGATCCGCGAGATCGCCTCCTTCATGTCCTTGGCGCTGGTGAACAACGGGATGGTGTTGTCGTAGCTCTTGGACATCTTGCGGCCATCCAGGCCCGGCAAGGTGGCGACGCTTTCTTCGATCAACGCCTCAGGCATGGTGAAGAATTCTTTACCGTTGCCAAACAGGTGGTTGAAACGCTGACCAATGTCGCGGGCCATTTCCACGTGCTGGATCTGGTCGCGGCCGACCGGCACCTTGTGCGCGTTGAACATCAGGATGTCCGCCGCCATCAGCACCGGGTAGCTGTACAAGCCCATGGTGATGCCCGCGTCCGGGTCTTCGCCGGTTTCGACGTTCTTGTCCACCGAGGCCTTGTAGGCGTGGGCGCGGTTAAGCAGGCCCTTGGCGGCAACACAGGTCAGCAGCCAGGTCAGTTCAGGAATTTCCGGGATGTCGGACTGGCGATAGAACGTCACCCGGTTCACATCCAGGCCACCGGCCAGCCAGGTCGCGGCAATTTCCATACGCGAGCGCTGGATGCGCTGCGGGTCATCGCATTTGATCAGGGCGTGGTAGTCGGCCAGGAAGTAGAAGGAATCGGCATTCGCGTCCTGGCTGGCGAGGATCGCCGGGCGGATCGCGCCGGCGTAGTTGCCCAAGTGCGGCGTGCCGGTGGTGGTGATGCCGGTGAGAATACGGGTACGAGTCGTCATGGGTAATCGCTTATCAGACTGCTATCAATTCGAGAGTCGCGGCAGCACCAGATCCTTGAGATCGGTGAGCTTGCCATGAAAAAAGTGCCCGCATTCTGCCACTTTCAGCAGCTCATGGGGGCGTTTCAAGGCAGCGGACCAATCGTAGACGACCTGCGGGTCGACCACTTCGTCGGTTTCCGGCTGAATCAAAGTCAATGGGCAGCCTTGGGGCAGCACGTCGGTATCACGCAGGCGCATCACGGCGGCGGCCACCATGAACAGGTGCGCGAGCTTTTCACCCTTGGCTTCCAGACGGCCGCCGAGGCTGGCGGCCACGTAACCACCAAAGGAAAACCCGAGCAGGGTGAGCGGCAGGTCGGGGTGTTTTTCCCGCAGCCAGGTGGCGGCCGCTTCGGCATCGTCCACTTCACCGGTGGCCATGTCGTGGGTACCGGCGCTGGCACCGACGCCACGGTAATTGAAACGTAAAGTAATCAAACCAGCATCGCGAGCGGTGCGTTGCAGGGTCGAGACAACTTTATTGAGCATGGTCCCGCCCTGCACCGGGTTAGGGTGGCAGATCAGCGCCAGGCCACGTGGCTCGGGGTGATCCAGGTACAGGGCTTCCAATTGGCCAACCGGGCCATCGATCAAAACGGGGGTTTCACGCATGAGCAAGGAATGAACTCCGTGACCTCACAAAGGGTCGACTCGTCTAGCTAAAAGTCTGTGCATGGCATCATTGCGAGCTTAATCGCGGTATACAGCGCAGGTCCGAGCCGTTAACGTAAAGCAAAGCCGTTTATAGAGGAAGGACTCGTGGAACACTCGCTCTTAGTTTGGTTGTTGCCGACTCTCGCCTTGGTTGCCGGTGTCGCCATTGGATTCCTGGTTGCCCGCCTGCTGCCAAATGCCGCGCCTAACCGCACGCAGCGTCAGCTGGATGACATTCAGGAACGTTTTGACAGTTATCAGAACGAGGTTGTTACCCACTTCAACAGCACCGCGACCCTGGTCAAGAAGCTCACCCAGAGCTACCAGGACGTACAGGATCACCTCGCCGATGGCGCTAACCGCCTGGCCCTCGACGACATCACCCGCCAGCGTCTGCTGGCCGCGCTGCACTCCGATGCACCGCACGCGCCACGGGAGCGCCTGACGCCTCCGCGGGAAAACCAGGAGCCACCACGGGACTACGCGCCAAAAACGCCGGACGCCCCAGGCATGCTGGATGAGCATTACGGCTTGAAGAAGTAAGTCTTCTGCAAGCAACAAAAAGCCCGGCTGATCGATGATCAGCCGGGCTTTTTATTGGGCTTCACTTTCCATAACACTGGAGATCCACTGTGGGAGCGGGCTTGCCCGCGAACGCGGTGGGTCATCAGCACATCGTTAACTGACAGACCGTATTCGCGAGCAAGCCCGCTACCACATTGACCGCGTACGACCTTAAGCCGGTTGCTGCTCCTGCAACAACCCACCGTCAATCCGTACATGCCGCCCATGGAAGCGCTTGAGGCTGCTGCGATGGCCGACGCTGACGATGCTCAGTCCCGGCAACTCGTCAATCAATGCTTGATACAACGTGGCTTCGTCTTCCTCATCCATCGCCGAGGTCGCTTCATCCATGTACAGCCATTGCGGCGCGAACAACAACGCGCGAGCAAAGGCCAGCCGCTGCTGCTCACCCGGCGAGAGCATGCGTTGCCAATGATTGGCTTCGTCCAGGCGCGCAACCAGATGCGGCAGGCGGCACGTTTCCAGGACCTGTGCATAACGTTCGGCCGGGTACGCGCTGTCGTCTTGTGGATAACTCAACACAGCCTTCAACGTGCCAATGGGCAAGTAAGGCTTTTGCGGCAGAAACAGGTAACGCGCAGCCGGCAGACGAATGCTGCCGTGGCCCGCTGGCCAGAGGTGGCCCATTGCGCGCAGCAGCGTACTCTTGCCGCTGCCTGAGCGCCCACTGAGCATCACGCGCTGGCCCGGCTCTACGGTCATGTCGGCGTCGGTCAGCAAGTGACGACCGTCAGCCAAATCCATGCCCAGGTTTTTCACCACCAGGCGCTCGCCCTCGGGGTGCACATCGATGGCGGGCACACGCTGCTCGTTGTCACTCATGGCCTGATGGAAGCTGAGCAGACGATCACTGGTCGCGCGCCATGAAGCCAACTCCGAATACGCGTTGATAAACCAGCTGAAGTTCTCTTGCACGTTGCCGAACGCCGAGTTGATTTGCATCAGCTCGCCCAGCTCGATCTTGCCGGTGAAGTAGCGTGGCGCGGCGACAATGAAGGGGAAGATGATCGCAATCTGGCTGTAGCCAGCGGTGAAAAAGGTCAGGCGCTTGGACACTTTCATGATGTCCCAGAAGTTGTGCCAGACCTTGCCAAAGCGTGCGCTCAGGCGCTGGTTTTCATTCGGTTCGCCGTTGTACAAGGCGATGCTCTCGGCGTTCTCACGCACACGCACCATGGAGAAACGCAGGTCTGCTTCAAAGCGTTGTTGTTGGTTGCTCAGGCCGATCAAACGGCGGCCGATCAGGTGGGTCAGCCAGCTACCGACGCCCGCGTACACCAACGCGCACCAGAACATATAGCCGGGGATGGTGAAACCAAACACTTCGATACTGCCCGACACGCCCCACAGGATGATCGAGAACGACACTATGCTCACCACGTTACGCAGCAGGCCCAGGCCAAGGCTCAAGGTGCTGGAGGTGAAGTTGTTGAGGTCTTCGGAAATCCGCTGGTCCGGGTTATCGGTGTAACCGCCCTGCTCCAGCTGGTAGTAATTCTTGTGGGCAAGCCAACGTGCAAAATGCTTTTCGGTGAGCCAGGCACGCCAGCGGATCGTCAGCATCTGGGTCAGGTAGAGGCGGTAGACCGCGCCGAGAATCGCTACGGCGGCGATCCCGCCGAAATAGCCGATCAGCTGCCAGAAGGCGGCGGTGTCCTTCTTCTCCAGCGCGTTGTAAAAGTCTTTATACCAGTGGTTGATCCACACGGAGATCGCCACGCTGAACAGCGACAGACCAATCACTGCAGCCAGCAACAACCAGGCCTTGCCCTTCTCTTCGCTGCGCCAATAGGGCGTGATCATCGCCCAGGTTCGGCGAAAGAAGTGCCCACGCACCGCATCGTTGACCGCGGAGTACTCAGCGTTCTGATTCATCGTTCAGGCTCGGTAGGAAAAAGTGACAGGCGTTTGAACCGATCATAGACGATCGGTTCAGGGCTCCGTGCGGCCTGAAGCAGATTGTTCAGACTTTGTTCAGCGCCGTACCGGGCGCTTCTGCAGCTTGCGTTGCAGGGTACGCCGGTGCATGCCCAGGGCGCGGGCGGTAGCGGAGATATTGCCTTCGTGTTCAGTCAACACGCGCTGAATATGCTCCCACTGCAGACGATCCACCGACATCGGGTTTTCCGGCACCAGGGTGTCGAGATCGGCATGCTCGGAGAGCAGCGCGGCCAGCACGTCGTCGGCGTCCGCCGGCTTGCACAAATAATTGCAGGCGCCGCGCTTGATGGCCTCGACGGCGGTGGCGATGCTCGAGTAACCGGTGAGGATCACCACGCGCATTTCGGGGTCGAGTTCCAGCAACTTGGGCAGCAGCACCAGGCCGGAGTCGCCGTCCATTTTCAGGTCGAGCGCGGCGTAGTCCGGCAAATCGGCCTGGGCGATGGTCAGGCCTTCTTCGGCCGAGCCTGCGGTGCTCACGCGAAAACCACGGCGGCTCATGGCGCGCGCCATCACGCGGGTAAAGGTGGCGTCGTCATCTACCAGCAGCAGGTGCGGCAGTTCTTCGCCTTCGACTTGGATCTCGTCACTCATCGATATCTCCTCGTGCGACACGGGGCAGGCGCAGCTCGGTGAGCGTGCCACCTTCCTCATGACTATAGAGCTTCACTGAGCCGCCCGCGCGGGTCACGCTGGCCTTGCTCAAAAACAGGCCGAGGCCGAAGCCTTTGCCCTTGGTGGTAAAGAAGGGTTTGCCGATCTGCTCGGCAATGGCCAGCGGCACGCCCGCGCCGTGGTCACGAATGCTGATGGTCACGTTTTCCGCGTCCCAGTCCAGCTGCACGCCCAATCCTTCAGGGCAGGCATCGGCGGCGTTGTTCAGCAGGTTGAGCAACGCCTGCGTCAGGTCTGGCGGCGGCGCCATGCGCGGCACGCTGCCCTGGCCCAGCAGGTTGAAACGGTAACTGGCTTCGGGGCGCATCAGGTGCCAGCGGTTCAGGGCTTCGTCGAGCCACTGGGTCACGTCTTGCATCTCCACCGCCAGGCGGCGATTGGCCTCGGCGGCGCGTACCAGTTGCTGCAAGGTCTGCTTGCACTGCTTGACCTGTTCCTGCAACACGCTCAGGTCATCTTGCAGCGCCGGGTCGTGATGGTCCTGGGTCATTTCCTTGAGCAGTACGCTCATGGTTGCCAGCGGTGTGCCCAGTTCATGGGCGGCGCCGGCGGCCTGGGTGGCGACGGCGAGCAACTGCTGGTCACGCAGGCCTTCCTCACGGCGAATGGCGCGCAATTCTTCCTGACGGCGCAGCTCTTCGGCCATGCGCGCGGCGAAAAACGTGATAACCGCAGCAGACAGCGCAAAGCTCAGCCACATCCCGTAGATCTGCAGATTTTCCCGGGCGATAGGGAAGGTCTTCAGCGGGTAAAACTGCGCCAGCAGCAAGGTGTACAGCGTCAGCGCGATGCCTGACAGCACCACCGAATAGCGCCATGGCAACGTCACGGCGGCAATGGTCAGCGGCACCAGGTAATAAGACACGAACGGGTTGGTGGAACCACCGGAGAAATAAAGCAACACACTGTGGATAAACAGGTCGCAGGCCAATTGCAGCGCGTATTCCAGCTCGGTCACCGGCCACGTGGTGCGCAGCCGAATGGCAGTGAACACGCACAGCACGATGGAAAAGCCCAGTGTCACGGCCAGCTGCAGCCAAGGCAGCGGCAGCAGGTCGAACCAATACGCGAGCCCGACGGAGCCGGCCTGTGCGGCCAGTACCAAGGTACGAATGAACGTCAGGCGCCAGAGGTTCTGGCGGGTGGCGGAAGTCAGTTTTACGGCGGCGAGCATGAGCTCTCCCGGTGAGCGCTGCAGGCGGATCGGCAGAAGTATAAACGAAGCAGACCCGCTGGCACGGCGCGTGTGGCTCTTTGACGCAGGCCGGGCAGATGACCGTTCGTCGGCACCGGGCCACTTGTAGCGAATGTGTAAACCCGAAGAACCCGATAGCACCGTCTACAGTCTTACCGAACACGGTTATACCAACACGACCATCCCAAGGAGCTTCCATGTCTCGTTTCACTCGCAGTGCAGCTGTCCTCACTCTCAGCGCCAGCGCCCTGGCCAGCCTGCCGGCCATGGCCGCCGATGAACTGCATTACAACCAGATCTCCCTGCGTGCCGAAGTCAGCCAGGAAGTGGCTCGCGACAAGATGATCGTCACACTTTATACCGAGTCACAAAACACCGACCCGGCCAAGCTCGCCGCCGAAATCACCACCACCCTGAACAAGGCCCTGGGCGAAGCGCGCGAAGTCAAAGGCGTGACCCTGCGCCAGGGCAGCCGCAACAGCTACCCGATCTACGACAACAAGAACCAGAAGATCACCGGCTGGCGCGAGCGTGCCGAACTGCGCCTGGAAAGCGCGGATTTCCCGGCGCTGTCCAAGCTCACCGGCGATCTGCTGAACACCCTGAAAATGGAAAACATGGACTTCGCCATCGCCGACGCCACGCGCAAGTCCAGCGAAGATGCCCTGCTCAAAGACGCGGTCGCCGCCTTCAAGGCGCGCGCGCAGTTGGCCACCGATGCGCTGGGCGGCAAGGGCTACAAGATCGTCAACCTGAACTTCAACACCAACGGCTACCCGATGCCTTACGCGCGCGGCGCCGGCATGATGATGAAAGCGGCGATGGCGGATTCGGCACCGACGCCTGAAGTAGAAGCGGGTACCAGCCAGGTCAACATGAGCGCCGACGGCGTGATCGAAGTACAGATGCAGTGACCTCTACCTGACAAACCTGAACGGCGGTAACCTCGGTTGCCGCCGTTTTCGTTTGGGCGGCTGTATAGGCCTGCCACTTCAGGAGTTTCCATGGAAAGAACCGCTTTCAAACCGCTAATCCTGGCTGCAAGCCTGCTGGCGTTTATGCCGATGGCCCAGGCGGCCAGCACCCTGGTCTACTGCTCCGAAGCCAGCCCTGCCGGCTTCGACCCCAGTCAGTACACCAGCGGCACCGATTTTGATGCCTCCGCCGAAACTGTGTTCAACCGCTTGACCCAGTTCAAGCGTGGCGGCACCGAAGTCGAACCCGGCCTGGCCACGAGCTGGGATGTATCCAATGACGGCCTGAGCTACACCTTCCATCTGCGCGATGGCGTCAAGTTCCATACCACCGACTACTTCACCCCTACCCGCGACTTCAACGCGGATGACGTGCTGTTTACCTTCAACCGCCTGCTGGATGCCGACAGCCCATTTCGCAAGGCTTACCCGTCCGAGTCGCCGTACTTCACCGACATGGGGTTGAACACCACGATCAAAAACGTCGAAAAACTCGACGAGCACACCGTGCGTTTCAACCTGAATAATGTCGATGCCTCGTTCGTGCAAAACCTGGCCATGAGTTTTGCCTCGGTGCAATCGGCCGAATACGCCGCCCAGCTGTTGAAAGAGGGCAAGGCTGAAGACATCAACCAGAAACCCGTCGGCACCGGGCCGTTTGTGTTCAAGCGCTACCAGAAAGACTCGCAGATCCGTTACGTCGCCAATAAACAGTATTGGAAACCCGAGGATGTGAAGCTCGACAACCTGGTGTTTGCCATCACTCCGGACGCCGCTTCGCGCTTGCAGAAGCTCAAGGCCGGCGAATGCCAGGTCAGCGGTTACCCACGCCCGGCCGATATCGAGGTGATGAAACAGGAACCAAACCTGCGCGTGCTGCAACAAGCCGGTTTCAACCTGGGCTTTCTTGCTTACAACGTGACTCACCCGCCGCTCGACCAACTCAAAGTGCGTCAGGCCCTGGATATGGCCATCGACAAGCCGGCAATCATCAAGGCTGTGTACCAGAGCGCCGGGCAATTGGCGCAGAACGCATTGCCACCTGCCCAGTGGTCTTATGACCCCACCATCAAGGACGCGCCCTACGACCCGACCAAGGCGCGGGCGCTACTAAAAGAAGCAGGGGTTGCACCAGGTACCACCATCAATCTTTGGGCGATGACCGTGCAGCGCGCCTCCAATCCCAACGCGCGAATGTCGGCGCAGATGATTCAGCAGGATTGGGAAAAGGTGGGTATCAAAGCCAACATAGTCAGCTACGAATGGGGCGAATACATCAAACGCGCCAAAAATGGCGAACATGACGCGATGATTTACGGCTGGACCGGCGACAACGGCGACCCGGATAACTGGCTCGGCGTGCTCTACAGTTGTGCCGCGGTCAAAGGCAGCAACTACGCCAAATGGTGTAACCCGACCTACGACAAGCTGGTGCAGCAAGCCAAAGTCAGCAGTGACCGCGACCAGCGCATCAAGTGGTATCAGCAGGCACAAAAAATCCTTAAGGAACAAGTACCTATAACGCCTATCGCAAACTCGACGGTTTTCCAGCCTATTCGAAAAGAAGTGCAGGACTTCAAGATCAGTCCTTTTGGCCTGACGCCGTTTTATGGTGTCAGTCTAGATAAGTAACAGCTGCGCCCCAACCGAGTGCGCCAGACGCCTCGGTTGGGCTTTTTTGGTGCGTCAAATGCACCGAAAAAACCCTCTATATATATGCATTTATGTACAAACTTTCATAAATGCGACATTCCTGTACGTTCGTACCACTGTTTGGCCTCCACGACGGTTCAGCATCTTGCAATGGGTATGGCCCCTGCATAAGTATCCGCAGGCCGACTCACGAGGTCGCCCTCAACACCAAAAATGACAACAAATCATGAGGCCAACATGCTTAAACACGCAGTCCTTCCGCTTTTAGTTAGCGCTGGCCTTATGGCCGCAGCCCCTTTCGCCCAAGCGGCGACTAACCTGGTGTTCTGCTCCGAAGGGAGCCCGGCCGGTTTTGACCCAGGCCAGTACACCACCGGAACAGACTTCGATGCCTCGGCCGAAACCGTGTTCAACCGCCTGAGCCAATTTGAACGTGGCGGCACCGCCGTTGTTCCAGGCCTGGCCACCAGTTGGGACGTTTCCCCGGATGGCCTGACGTATACCTTCCACCTTCGTGAAGGCGTCAAGTTCCACACCACCCCGTATTTCAAGCCGACTCGTGAATTCAATGCCGATGACGTGCTGTTCACGTTCAATCGCATGATCAACAAGGACGATCCGTTCCGTAAAGCCTATCCAACCGAGTTCCCGTACTTCTCGGACATGGAGATGGACAAGAACATCAAGAACATCGAAAAAGTTGATGACCATACCGTCAAGTTCACCCTTGGCACCGTGGACGCGGCTTTCATCCAGAACCTGGCAATGAGTTTCGCGTCGATCCAGTCGGCCGAATACGCTGCCCAGCTGTTGAAGGAAGGCAAAGCCAGCGACATCAACCAGAAGCCAATCGGCACCGGGCCGTTCGTCTTCAAGAGCTACCAGAAAGACTCCAACATCCGCTTTACCGGCAACAAGGACTACTGGAAGCCTGAAGACGTCAAGGTTGATAACCTGATCTTCTCGATCTCCACTGACGCCTCGGTACGCATTCAAAAACTCAAGAAGAACGAGTGCCAGATCACGGCCTATCCTCGCCCAGCGGACATCAAGCCACTGGAAGCGGACAAGGACATGAAGATGCCGCACCAGGCGGGCTTCAACCTGGGTTATATCGCTTACAACGTCATGCCTGTGCTTAAGGGCCAGACCACGCCAAACCCATTGGCAGACCTGCGGGTTCGCCAGGCGCTGGACATGTCGGTCAACAAGCAGCAGATCATCGACTCCGTGTATCAGGGCGCAGGCCAACTGGCCGTCAACGCCATGCCGCCGACCCAATGGTCGTATGACACCACCATCAAAGACGCCAAGTACGACCCGGCCAAAGCCAAGGAACTGCTCAAGGAAGCCGGTATCAAGGAAGGCACCGAGATCACCTTGTGGGCCATGCCGGTTCAGCGTCCGTACAACCCGAACGCCAAGCTGATGGCTGAGATGCTGCAGAGCGACTGGAAACAGATCGGTCTGAAGGTCAATATCGTCAGCTACGAATGGGGCGAGTACATCAAGCGCTCCAAAGGCGGCGAGAACCAGGCGATGATCATCGGCTGGAGCGGTGACAATGGTGACCCGGACAACTGGTTGGGTACCCTCTTTGCCTCCTCGGCCTTGAACGGTAACAACTTCTCCAAGTTCACCAACAAGCAGTACGACGACCTGATCAGTCAGGCCAAGTCGACCACTGATGTGGCCAAGCGCACCGAACTGTACAAGCAGGCGCAACAACTCCTGAAACATGAATTGCCTTACACACCTATCGCGCACTCGACGGTGTATCAACCCATGCGCAACACCGTGCAGGACTTCAAGATCAGCCCGTTTGGCTTGAACTCTTTCTACGGCGTAAGCGTAAGCGGCAAGTAAGGATTAATAACGGCGACGTTTCATAACGTCGCCGTTATTGCATCCGCCTGGACCGTAGGAACCAGACCACCTTTGCGACCGTTACCGTCCTACGGCAACGAACTGCGATAGGTGCGTCTGTTGCCTACAAGGTCAATCCGTTTTGGCGCATTTACTGCGAAGTCCACGGCCCATACCGTCGTACGACAGCAGAGGCACCAATATCGGAAAGGCACCTGCCGTGTGTGGGATCAGTGATGTCTCCCAGGCTTCGAGCCTGGGTGATTGCTCGCTGATGACAACTACAAACAAGGATCGGGATCGTCATGCGCCATACCACTGTTCTATCCGCAATTTTTGGCACCAGCCTGCTGGCTGTGGCCACGATGGGCCAAGCCGCCGACAAGAAGAGCCTGGTGTTCTGCTCTGAAGGCAGCCCGGCCGGGTTTGACACCGCGCAGTACACCACCGCCACCGACAACGATGCGGCCGAGCCGCTGTACAACCGCTTGGTTGAGTTCGAAAAAGGCGCGACCAATGTGGTACCTGGGTTGGCAACCAAGTGGGATATTTCCGAAGACGGCCTGACCTACACCTTTCATTTGCGTGAAGGGGTGAAATTCCACAGCAACAAGGAATTCAAGCCGACGCGCGACTTCAACGCCGACGACGTGCTGTTCACCTTCAACCGCATGCTTGACCCCGACCACCCGTTTCGCAAGGCCTACCCCACCGAGTTTCCATACTTCAACGGGATGAGCCTGAACAAGAACATTGCCAAGGTCGAGAAAACCGACCCGCACACCGTGGTGATGACCTTGAATACGGTTGACGCTGCGTTCGTTCAAAACATCGCCATGAGCTTTGCCTCGATTCTGTCGGCCGAGTACGCCGAGCAGTTGCTCAAGGAAGGCAAGCCCAGCGACATCAACCAGAAGCCGATCGGCACTGGCCCGTTTGTGTTCCAGCGTTATCAGAAAGACTCGCAGATCCGTTACGTGGCTAACAAACAGTACTGGGACCCAAGCCGGGTCAAGCTGGACCAACTGATCTTCGCCATCAACACCGATGCGTCGGTGCGGGTACAGAAGCTCAAGGCCGGCGAATGCCAGATCACGCTGCACCCGCGCCCGGCCGACGTCGACGCCCTCAAGGCCGACCCGAACCTGCAACTGCTGACCAAACCCGGCTTCAACCTGGGTTACATCGCCTACAACGTGCGCCACAAACCCTTCGACCAGCTCGAAGTGCGTCAGGCGCTGGACATGGCGGTGAACAAACAGAGCATCCTCAACGCCGTGTACCAGGGCGCCGGCCAACTGGCGGTCAACGCCATGCCGCCGACCCAGTGGTCCTACGACGACACCATCAAGGACGCTGCCTACAACCCGGAAAAAGCCAAGGAATTGCTCAAGGCCGCCGGCGTCAAGGAAGGCACCGAGATCACCCTGTGGGCGATGCCAGTGCAACGTCCGTACAACCCCAATGCCAAGCTGATGGCCGAGATGCTGCAAAGCGATTGGGCCAAGATCGGCCTCAAGGTCAAGATCGTCAGCTACGAATGGGGCGAGTACATCAAGCGCACCAAGAACGGTGAGCACGACGTCAGCCTGATCGGCTGGACCGGCGACAACGGTGACCCGGACAACTGGCTGGGCACTCTTTACAGCTGCGACGCTATCGGCGGGAACAACTACTCCATGTGGTGTGACCCGGCGTACGACAAGCTGATCAAGCAAGCCAAGGTCGTCACCGACCGCGAACAAAGGACTGTTCTGTACAAACAGGCGCAGCAACTGCTTAAAGCACAGGTGCCGATCACGCCCGTCGCCCACTCGACGGTCAACCAGCCGTTAAGCGCCAAAGTCGAAGGTTTCAAAGTCAGCCCCTTCGGCCGCAACGTGTTCTCGGGCGTCAGTATCAACCCATAAAAAAATAACCGGATTGCAGGGAGCGATGTTGGCTCCCTGGCAAACGTGCAGCCTTTTGTTGCGAAATTTCCTACAGCAAACGTTTGCAAAGGCTTGAACGAGTTACACACCCAATAGCCGGTTCACCTAAAAAGACCGGCATTAAAAAGAGAACCAAAGGAGCTTCACCCATGAAACTGAGCAGCAAAGCGCTTCTGGCCCTGGCCATCAGCAGCATCACGGCAACCGCCTTCGCTGAAACCCAAAGCCAGGACTTCGTCCCTACCACATTGGCCGGCACCAGCGCCCAAAGCGAGGCCAAAGGCTTTATCGACGGTCAAAGCCTGGGCGGTACCACCCGTAACTGGTTCTCCAACGAGCAGCGTTTCCGTGGTAGCAAGTTCACTTACCAGAAGCACGGCGAGGCTCGCACCGACGCCTACCGTACCAACTGGCTGCAAGGCACCATCCTTAACTACTCCTCGGGCTTCACCCAAGGCACTGTTGGGGTAGCAACCGAAGTAGCGGGTTACAACGTCATCGCGCTCGACCAGAGCAAGCGTGACATCAAGGGCGGTTCCAACCGTACCCTGGCCGACTCCGACGGCGACGCAGTAGGCCAGTGGAGCAAACTGGGCCTGGCCAACGTCAAGTTCCGTGTGTCCAACACCACCTTGACCGCCGGTCGCCAGAACTTCAGCAGCGGCATCGTCGACACCATCGGCAACCGTGCACTGCCGTCGAGCTTTGAAGGTTTTGCCCTCAACAGCGAAGAGTTCAGCAACCTGTCGTTCCAGGGCGCTTACTTCGACCGCGTGTCGCCACGTACCGAGCAGAGCCTGTCGAAATTCCGCAGCGAATACGGCAATGGCCAGGAAGCGGATCACGTCTACACCGCGGGCGTGAACTACCAGCCGTTCAAGAGCCTGAAAACCAGCTTCTTCGGCGCTCAAGTCAAAGACTTCTGGAACCAGTACTACTTCGGCGCAACCCATGAACTGGGTGACAGCCAGCAACTGAGCCTGACCACCGGCCTGAACTACTACAAAACCGTCGACGAAGGCAAAAAGTTGATGGGCAAGATCGACAACGACACTTACTCGCTGTCGCTCGGCCTGACTCACCAGGCTCACAGCCTGACCTTCTCGTACCAGGAAGTGAACGGTAACGAGTACTTCGACTACCTGCACGAAACCAACGGCATCTACCTGGCCAACTCCCTGACGTCCGACTTCAACGGTCCGAACGAGAAATCGTTCCAGATCGCTTACGGCATCAACATGGCCGAATACGGCGTGCCAGGCCTGAAGTTCAACATCTACTCGGCTCGCGGCTGGGGCATCGACGGCACTCACTACACCGGCGACGGCGGCCGTGCCGGCTTTGCTTACAACGGTATCCAGACCCAGGACGGCGAGAAACACCAGGAATACGGCGTGGGTACTTCCTACGCGATTCAAAGCGGCGCACTCAAGGCCACCACCATTCGTGGTACCTACGTGACTCACCGTGCCAGCGCCAACCAGGCTGACGGCAACCTGCGTGAGTTCCGCCTGGTCACCACCATCCCGTTCAACATTCTTTAATTAGCGCCAGGTAGACGGCGGGCTCAGGACGAGCCCGCCGTCTACGCTTGTCTGGTTCACTCGATTGCAGAGGGCTCTGAATGAAAATGCTCCCGTTACAAGCTGCCATTGCCGCTGCGCTATTGAGCGTTGCGATCGGCGTTTCGGCCAAACCGTTGGTGGTCTGCACCGAAGCCAGCCCGGAAGGTTTTGACCCGGTCCTGTACACCACCGCCGTCACCGCTGACGCCGCGGCAGAAACCATGTTCAACCGCCTGGTGGACTTCAAGCCCGGCACCACCGAAGTCGTGCCTGCACTGGCCAAAGACCTGCCGGAAATCAGCGCCGATGGCCTGACCTACACGTTCCACCTGCGTGACGACATCAAGTTCCACACCACCGATTACTTCAAACCCACGCGCAACATGAATGCCGACGACGTGCTTTGGAGCTTCCAGCGCCAGCTGGACCCGAATCACCCGTGGCACAACAAGTCCAACGTGGGCTACCCGTACTTTGAAAGCATGGGTTTTAAGGAACTGCTCAAGAGCGTAGAGAAGACCGACGACCACACCGTGGTCTTCACCCTGACCCGTCCTGAAGCACCGTTCCTGTCCGATCTGGCCATGGCGTTTTCCTCGATTCACTCCGCCGAATACGCCGACCAGTTGCTCAAGTCCGGCAAGACCGATGACCTGAACGCCAAGCCCATCGGCACCGGCCCGTTCATCTTCAACCGTTACGCCAAAGACGCCCAGGTGCGCTTCAAGGCCAACCCGGACTACTTCCGTGGCAAGCCGCCGGCTGACCCGTTGATCCTGGCCATCACTACCGACAGCAACGTGCGCCTGCAAAAGCTCAAGGCCAACGAATGCCAGATCGCGCTGTATCCCAAGCCCGATGATGTGCCGAGCGCCAAGGCTGATCCCAACCTGAAAGTCGCGGAACTGGCGGCGATGACCACCAGCTACACCGCCTTAAACACCACCCACAAGTACATGAGCGACGCGCGCGTGCGCCACGCGATCAACATCGCGTTCGACAAAAAAGGCTACAACGAGTCCCTGTACGGCAAAGGCAACGCCATCGATGCCACCGGCCCGTACCCGCCAACCCTGCTGGGCTTTAGCGACAAGCTGAAAAACCCACCGCGTGACCTGGACAAGGCCCGCGCCCTGCTCAAGGAAGCCGGCGTACCGGAAGGCACCGAGTTCACCCTGTTCACCCGTAACGGCGGCGGCCCGACCAATCCCAACCCGATGCTCGGCGCCCAGCGCATGCAGGCGGATCTGGCGCAGATCGGCTTGAAAGTGAACATCAAGGTCATGGAATGGGGCGAAATGCTCAAGCGTGCCAAAAACGGTGAGCACGACATGGTGTCCGCCGGTTGGGCGGGGGATAACGGGGACCCGGATAACTTCCTCACACCAAACCTGAGTTGCGATGCAGCCAAAAACGGCGAAAACTACGCCCGCTGGTGTAACAAAGAGTTTCAAGACTTGATCGACAAGGCACGCGCTATCGCTGAACCGGCCCAGCGCGCTGCACTCTATGAACAAGCACTGGACGTTTTCGAGAAGGACCAACCATGGATTCCCATGGCTTACCCGAAAATGTTCACCGCCATGCGCAAAAACGTCGAGGGTTATACCCAAAGCCCTCTGACGACCAATAACTTCGCCACCACCCAGGTGAAGTAATAAGAGAAGACGCTCGGCACCGTCGCCATTGACGGTGCCGAACCTGCCTAACCGGCTGATTGAGGTACACAACAAGATGTTTAGTTTTATTGCCCGCCGATTGGGGTTATTGATCCCCACGTTTTTCGGCATCACGTTGCTGACGTTTGCGTTGATTCGCATGATCCCCGGCGACCCTGTCGAAGTCATGATGGGCGAACGACGAGTCGACCCCGAGATGCACGCACAGGCAATGGAACGCCTCGGCCTTAACAAGCCGCTGTACGCGCAATACCTGGACTACGTAGGCAAACTCGCCCACGGCGACCTCGGTGAGTCCCTGCGCACGCGCACCAGCGTGTGGACCGAATTCACCGCCCTCTTCCCTGCGACCCTGGAACTGTCCATGGCCGCCCTGTTGTTCGCCGGTATCCTGGGCCTGTTGGCCGGGGTGATCGCGGCCTTGAAACGAGGATCCCTGTTCGACCATGGGGTGATGGGCATCTCCCTGGCGGGATATTCGATGCCGATCTTCTGGTGGGGCCTGATCCTGATCATGTTCTTCTCGGTAAGCCTGGGCTGGACCCCGGTTTCCGGGCGTATCGACCTGCTTTACGACATCGAGCCGCGCACCGGCTTCATGCTGATCGACACGCTGCTGGCTGACGAGCCCGACGCGTTCTTCGACGCCCTGCACCACTTGATCCTGCCGGCCATCGTGCTCGGCACCATCCCGCTGGCGGTTATCGCGCGGATGACCCGTTCGTCGATGCTCGAAGTCCTGCGCGAAGACTATATCCGTACCGCCAAGGCCAAAGGCCTGTCGCCAGCGCGCGTGGTGTTCGTCCACGGCCTACGTAACGCGCTGATCCCGGTACTCACCGTGGTCGGCCTGCAAGTGGGTACTCTGCTGGCCGGTGCGGTTCTGACCGAAACCATCTTCTCGTGGCCCGGCATCGGCAAATGGCTGATCGAAGCCATTGGCGCACGGGACTATCCCGTGGTGCAAAACGGCATCCTGTTAATCGCCTGCCTGGTGATTCTGGTGAACTTCGTGGTGGATATCCTCTACGGCTTCGCCAACCCACGCATCCGTCACCAGCGCTGAGATCATGACCATGACCACACCTACTTCCGCGGTAGCAGTCGATCAAAGCCTGCTGTACCCGTCCCCGTACAAAGAATTCTGGCAAGCCTTTTCCAAGAACAAAGGCGCCGTCGCCGGCCTGCTGTTCATGTTGCTGGTGGTGTTTTGCGCGATCTTCGCCCCTTGGGTTGCGCCGCATAACCCGAGCGAGCAATACCGTGACTTCCTGCTCACCCCCCCAGCCTGGCTGGAAGGCGGGCAGATGCAGTTCCTGCTCGGCACCGACGAACTGGGCCGTGACCTGCTCTCGCGCCTGATCCAGGGTTCGCGCCTGTCCTTGCTGATCGGCTTGTCGTCGGTCGTGATGTCGCTGATCCCGGGCATCCTGCTGGGTCTGTTCGCCGGGTTCTTCCCGCGCCTGCTTGGCCCAACCATCATGCGGTTGATGGACATCATGCTGGCCCTGCCGTCACTGCTGCTGGCCGTTGCCATTGTCGCGATCCTCGGCCCTGGCCTGATCAACACCGTGATCGCCATTGCGATCGTGTCGCTGCCCTCTTATGTGCGTCTGACCCGTGCTGCGGTGATGGGCGAACTGAACCGCGACTACGTGACGGCCGCCCGCCTCGCCGGCGCCGGCCTGCCACGCCTGATGTTCATCACCGTGCTGCCCAACTGCATGGCGCCGCTGATCGTACAGGCCACCTTGAGCTTCTCTTCGGCGATTCTCGATGCCGCGGCCCTGGGCTTCCTTGGCCTTGGCGTACAACCGCCAACCCCAGAGTGGGGCACCATGCTGGCTTCGGCCCGTGACTACATCGAACGCGCCTGGTGGGTCGTGAGCTTGCCGGGTTTGACCATTTTGCTCAGCGTGCTGGCAATCAACTTGATGGGTGACGGCCTGCGCGATGCGCTGGACCCGAAACTCAAGAACGCCGCCTGAGGAGATTCCCATGTCACTGTTAGAAATCAAGAATCTCAACGTACGCTTCGGCGACACGACCGCCGTGCCGGTAGTCGATGGCCTCGACATTTCCGTCGACAAAGGCGAAGTACTGGCGATCGTTGGCGAGTCGGGCTCGGGTAAATCCGTGACCATGATGGCGCTGATGGGCCTGATCGAGCACCCCGGCATCGTCACCGCCGACGCCCTGAACTTCGATGGCAAGGACATGCTCAAGCTGAGCAACCGTCAGCGCCGCCAAATCGTCGGCAAAGACCTGGCGATGGTGTTCCAGGACCCGATGACCGCGCTGAACCCCAGCTACACCGTGGGTTTCCAGATCGAAGAAGTGCTGCGCCTGCACCTGAAAATGTCCGGCAAGCAAGCGCGCAAACGTGCGATCGAACTGCTCGAAAAAGTGGAAATCCCGGGTGCCGCCAGCCGTATGGATGCCTACCCGCACCAACTGTCCGGCGGTATGAGCCAGCGTGTCGCAATCGCCATGGCGATTGCCGGCGAGCCGAAACTGCTGATCGCTGACGAACCGACCACGGCCTTGGACGTAACCATTCAGGCGCAGATCATGGAGCTGCTGCTGGCCCTGCAGAAAGAGCAGAACATGGGCCTGGTGCTGATCACCCACGACCTGGCCGTGGTGGCCGAAACCGCCCAGCGCGTGTGCGTGATGTACGCCGGCCAAGCCGTGGAAGTCGGCCAGGTGCCGCAACTGTTCGACATCCCGGCGCACCCGTACAGCGAAGCGCTGCTCAAGGCAATCCCCGAGCACAGCCTGGGCGCCACGCGCCTGGCCACGCTGCCGGGCATCGTGCCCGGTCGTTATGACCGCCCGCAGGGTTGCCTGCTGTCGCCACGCTGCCCGTACGTGCAGGAATCCTGCCGTGCCCAGCGGCCTGGCCTTGACCCGAAAACCAACAGCCTCGCGCGCTGCTTCTACCCCTTGAACCAGGAGGTGGCGTAATGGCCGTCGTTCTTACCGCCCGCGACCTGACCCGTCACTACGAAGTCTCCCGTGGCCTGTTCAAGGGCCACGCGCTGGTACGCGCGCTTAATGGTGTGTCGTTTGAACTGGAAGCCGGCAAGACCCTCGCCGTGGTGGGTGAGTCGGGTTGCGGCAAATCCACCCTGGCCCGCGCGCTGACGCTGATTGAAGAGCCGTCGTCGGGCTCGTTGAAAATCGCCGGCCAGGAAGTCGCCGGTGCCGACAAGGCCCAGCGCAAGCAACTGCGCAAAGACGTGCAGATGGTGTTCCAGAGCCCGTATGCCTCGCTGAACCCACGGCAGAAAGTCGGTGATCAACTCGGCGAGCCGCTGTTGATCAACACCAATCTGTCCGCCGCCGAGCGCCGCGAGAAAGTGCAGGCGATGATGAAGCAAGTGGGCCTGCGCCCTGAGCATTATCAGCGCTACCCGCACATGTTTTCCGGTGGTCAGCGCCAGCGTATTGCCCTGGCCCGCGCCATGATGCTGCAACCCAAAGTGCTGGTGGCCGATGAACCGACCTCGGCACTCGACGTGTCGATCCAGGCCCAGGTGCTTAACCTGTTCATGGACCTGCAGCAGGAATTCAACACCGCCTACGTGTTCATTTCCCACAACTTGGCAGTGGTGCAACACGTTGCCGACGACGTGATGGTGATGTACCTCGGCCGCCCGGTGGAAGTGGGCCCCAAGGAAGACATCTACGCCCGCCCGCTGCACCCGTACACCCAGGCGCTGCTGTCGGCCACCCCGACCATCCACCCAGACCCGAACAAGCCGAAGATCAAGATCGTCGGCGAACTGCCCAACCCGCTGAACCCGCCATCGGGCTGCGCGTTCCACAAGCGCTGCCCGTATGCGACAGCGCGTTGCAGCAGCGAGGAGCCGTTGTTGCGGCCGCTGGACAACCGCCAGGTGGCTTGCCACTACGCGGAGCAGTTCGTGGCCTGAGCCTGCTGCAACAAAAAATGCCCTGGCGATAGCGCCAGGGCATGACAGGTGTTCTACAAGCCCTTCCCATCAGGTTGCGCATCAGCCTGTTGGGAGGGGCTTTTTTTTGGCTGATCACCACCCGCTTTTGATGACCAAATCCCTTTCAGTATTCGAAACCAATCTAACTGCCTGTCAGTTCTCACAGTAGCCAGCCACGGCCTTTTGCATTGTTATGAGTTCACCCCCTTTATCCAATGGACGGGTAATCGCTCATGACAACCTTCACTGTTTTTTTCTGCGGCACTGGCTCAACCAAGTTTGACGATACTCACGCAAGTTATTGGAACGGTGAGTTGATTTCCACGCTGGCGCAAAACACTCAAAGCGTCAGTAAGGAGTTTGCCGAATGGATTGTTATCGACGGCCCCGGCAGCGGCAACTTGCAGGCCGATGAGATGTTCTCCGAGTCTGGCAATTATCTTCAGTTAAAGGGCACCGCCCTGGGCTCCGGCTGGGAAGAAAATGTGGCTCACGCGATTAACATCATGAAGGGCACGTTTACCTGGCAGCGCGAAAAACTGACGGAGGAAAACTACACCCAACTGCAAAAAGCCGGCATTCCGATTGAAGACGTCAAAGTGACCGGCAGTTGGTATTGGCGCACTTACGATTACGGTACGCGCAAAGTAACGCAGCAGCAGTTGCAAGAGCAGATCATCAAGACCTTCCGAAAAGACGGCATCATTCCCACACGCGTCAACCTGGTCGGCTGGAGCCGCGGCGGGATCAGCTGCCACATGCTGGCCAACGCCATGCTCAACGACAGCGTCTTGAAGAATGTGCCGGTCAATATCTTCGCTGTCGACCCGGTTCCGGGACTTTTAAACTTCCAGAGCAGTCGAGTAACGCTCGGCAGCAACGTCAAAGAGTACGTCGGTTTTTACGCCAGGGACGAGCGATCTTCCGGCTTCGCATGCGTGGTACCCGCCTTTGATAAAAGTACCCATGTTCATATCTATCCAATGCCCGGGCGCCACGCGACCTTGGTGGGTAATGCTGCCCCCGATGGAAACCAGGGTGCCAAGGTGTATGCCGAACCCGGCGAGATTGTTCGTCACTTTGCAGAAACTTGCCTGACGCGATGGGGTGTGCGCCTGGAAAAGAAACTCAACCTCACGCCCGGCCAGATAAATGACCGTCTTACAAAGATGAATAATGATTTGAGCGGGTACGTGGCGATGCGTAATACGGTTTACACCACCCGCACGTCGACTGCAGGTGAGCGCAGCATTACCAAGGGCAGCAGCGATATTAAATTCACCGCCGCGAGCGGCACCGATTACCTGCCAGGACAGGGACTTTCAATAGACAAGATAGTGGACAGCGACTATTTCAAAGACATCGCGTGATTCTTATAAGGGAACAGGTTGAGCGTTTACAGCCCTCCCGTCAGGCGGTGCATACCTGACGGGAGGGACCGTGCTTCAGGCCGAATCAGGTATCGCTGTCACCTTGATCGCTATCATCGTCATCCGGGGCTTGCTGGTCGTCATCATCCTTGGAACCGCCTTGGTCCTCATCGCCTGGTTCGGCTTCCGACTTGGCCAGCTGCAGTCCCTTGCCCTGCGCTGTCTGCACCGCCGAAAAGCCCGTCTGACTGCCTTGCACCGGGTTATGCGCCCAGGCCGTCGACATCCCCAACGACAACAGCACCAGCACTTTTATCAACAGCACTACACGTTGAAAAATACTCATGGTCGATTTCCGTCCAGTCAGTAGATGAATCCTGCACGACAGCGTTTTACCGTCGCCAGGTTAGAAGCTAGTCCCAATGCCGGGTTTGCGCCAGGCTTCAGGTGTCGCCATCGTCGTAGGTGTCGCTGTCCTCGCCTTCGTTATAAGGGTTTTCTGCGTCTTCCTTCGGCGCGGGTTGGGCTTGGGGTTGCCAACTGCCGGAGTTGACCTCCTTTTGCTTTTTTTTGCTGACGGGGCCGGTGTCCTTCCACTGGGGGGTTCCGGCATCCGCCAGCGCCGCGGTGTGAGCCAAAGCAGTGGACAGCCCCAAGGCCCCCAGCAGCACCACATGAATGGCGCGTTGAGTTATACGCAAGGTCGCCTCCTGATCCGTCGCTGATTGGGTGAAGTAGTTGAAACGCTAGACCGGATGCGGACTTCTCGCCAATGCCGCTGACAGATGAGGATCAAATGTGGGAGCTGGCTTGCCACATTGAGTCAGCGGCGCGCCCACAAAAAAGGGCGAAGCCATGACAGCTTCGCCCTTTTTGTACCGCTCAGACCTTAATGGTGCTCACGCGTCGCGCGGAATTTCACATCCGGCCAGCGCTCTTCCATCAATGCCAGGTTCACGCGGGTCGGGGCCAGGTAGGTCAGGTGACCGCCGCCGTCCACTGCCAGGTTTTCCACAGCCTTGTTGGAGAACTCTTCCAGCTTCTTCTTATCGCTGCAATCGATCCAGCGCGCGGAGTACACGGTGATTGGCTCGTAGGAGCATTCAACCTTGTATTCCTCTTTCAGGCGGCTGGCGACCACATCGAACTGCAACACGCCGACGGCGCCAAGGATGATGTCGTTGCTGCGCTCGGGGAAAAACACCTGGGTGGCACCCTCTTCCGCCAATTGCTGCAGGCCCTGGCGCAGTTGCTTGGATTTGAGCGGGTCGCGCAGGCGTACGCGGCGGAACAGTTCCGGGGCGAAGTGCGGGATACCGGTGAAGCCCAGCACTTCGCCTTCGGTGAAGGTGTCGCCGATCTGGATGGTGCCGTGGTTGTGCAAGCCGATGATGTCGCCGGCGTAGGCTTCTTCGAGCTGTTCACGCTCGGAGGAGAAGAACGTCAGGGCATCGCCGATGCGCAGGTCCTTGCCGGTGCGCACGTGGCGCATCTTCATGCCTTTTTCGTATTTGCCGGAGCAGATACGCATGAAGGCGATACGGTCGCGGTGCTTGGGGTCCATGTTCGCCTGGATCTTGAACACAAAGCCGGTGAATTTCTCTTCGACCGGTTCCACGGTGCGCTCATTGGCAACCCGGGCCAGAGGCTTCGGCGCCCAGTTCACGACGGCGTCGAGTACGTGGTCGACACCGAAGTTGCCCAACGCAGTACCGAAGAACACCGGGGTCAGCTGGCCGTCGAGGAATTCCTGCTGGTTGAACTCATGGCAGGCGCCCTGCACCAGCTCCAGTTGATCAACAAAGCGGTCGTACTCGTCACCCAGGTGGGCGCGGGCTTCGTCGGAGTCGAGCTTCTCGATGATTTTCACATCGGTGCGCTCGTGGCCGTGGCCAGCGGTGTAAACGATGATGTAGTCGTCGGCCAGGTGGTACACGCCCTTGAAGTCGCGGTAGCAACCAATCGGCCAAGTGATCGGCGCGGCCTTGATCTTCAGGACCGCTTCGATTTCATCGAGCAACTCGATCGGGTCGCGAATATCGCGGTCGAGTTTGTTGATGAAGCTGACGATTGGCGTGTCACGCAGGCGGCACACGTCCATCAGCGCAATGGTACGTGGCTCAACGCCCTTACCGCCGTCGAGGACCATCAAGGCCGAGTCCACCGCGGTCAGGGTGCGGTAGGTGTCTTCGGAGAAGTCTTCGTGGCCCGGGGTGTCGAGCAGGTTGACCATGTGGTCGCGATACGGGAACTGCATGACCGACGTGGTAATGGAAATACCCCGTTGTTTTTCCATTTCCATCCAGTCGGAGGTGGCATGGCGGTCGGATTTGCGGGATTTCACCGTGCCGGCCACTGCGATTGCCTTGCCCATCAGCAGGAGCTTCTCGGTGATGGTGGTTTTACCGGCATCGGGGTGGGAAATAATGGCGAAAGTGCGGCGTTTCGCGACTTCGGCGGCCTGGTGGGTCATGGGAAATCGCCTGGCAGGTGAGTCAAAAAAGGGCGGCGAGTATAGCGCAAACCCAGGGAGCCAGACCACCGTTCACCCGATTGGGGGTGGCTAAATGCTGCCAAGTGTGGAACCTTTTAAAAGGTAGAGACGTCCACTCCCCTGCTACCGCACTCGTACCAGGGGCTGAAAAATCAGCAAGTTAGCCTGACGAGGCTGCGCTCATGGCTTGATCGCATACCGCGTTGCCGGTATCGGCGAGCTGCTTTTCGCGAACTCATTCGCCGACAGCCAGGAATGGCATTGCCGCTCGGAAATGTGTTCGCCGACAAAAGAAAAAAAGGAGTCCGCCTGTGGCTATTCGCTATGGCAAAGGGCTGATAGGAGGAGCGGTTGTCGTCGCTCTCCTGGCCCTGCTGGTCCACTGGATCGGCATCAACACGATCGAACTGTACCGCGACGATTTGTTGTTTTACCTGCAAGCACACCTGATCCTCGTTCTTGTCTCCATGCTGGCTGCCCTCGTTGTAGGCATCCCCGCCGGTATCCTGCTCAGCCGACCGAACATGGTCGGGCGTGCAGAACGTTTCATGCAGATCTTCAACATCGGCAACACCGTCCCTCCCCTGGCCGTACTGGCCATCGCCCTCGGCGTCCTCGGCATCGGCAGTGGCCCGGCCATCTTCGCGTTGTTCCTCGCCTCGTTACTGCCCATTGTGCGCAACACCTACGAAGGCCTCAAAAACGTTCAAGGCTCGCTGAAAGAAGCCGCCACCGGCATCGGCATGACGCCGCGCCAGGTGCTGTTTCGCGTGGAATTGCCCAACGCCGTGCCGATCATCATCGGCGGTGTGCGCGTGGCCCTGGCGATCAACGTCGGCACCGCACCGCTGGCGTTCCTGATTGGTGCCAACAGCCTGGGCAGCCTGATCTTCCCCGGCATCGCCCTGAACAATCAGCCGCAACTGCTGCTCGGCGCCGCGTGCACCGCGCTGCTGGCATTGCTGCTTGACGGTCTGGTGACCATGGCCAGCCGCCTCTGGCTGGAACGCGGGTTGCGTCCGTCTTAAGGCTTGGCAAAGGAATTCACATGAAAAAACTGACATTGATATTGAGCTGCGTCCTGCTGTTCGCAGGTTTTGCGCAAGCCGCTGAAAAACCGGTGATCCGCATCGGCGCACGGGTGTTCACCGAACAGACCCTGCTCGCCGAAATCACCTCCCAGTACCTGCGCACCAAGGGTTACGACACCCGCGTGACCGGCGGCCTGGGCAGCAACCTGGCGCGCAGTGCCCAGGAAAGCGGGCAACTGGACCTGATCTGGGAATACACCGGCGTGTCGCTGGTGGCCTACAACCATGTGGACGAGAAGCTCGACAGCGAACAGTCCTACGCCCGAGTCAAAGAACTCGATGCGAAAAAAGGCCTGGTCTGGCTCTCCCCGTCGAAATTCAGCAACACCTACGCCTTGGCGTTGCCGGAAAACGTGGCCAAGGAATTCCCGCAGATCAACAGCATCAGCGACCTGACCCAAGCCCTGGCCGAGAAAACCAAAGGCACGCGCCTGGTGGCCCTGGACACCGAGTTCGCCAACCGTTCCGACGGCATGGCCGGCATGGTCAAGCTGTATGACATGAACCTGACCCGCAAAAACACCCGGCAGATGGACGCCGGCCTGGTCTACACCGCGCTGCGTAATGGCCAGGTGTTTGCCGGGTTGGTCTACACCACCGACGGTCGCCTGAACGCCTTCAAATTGAAGCTGCTGGAAGACGACAAACACTACTTCCCGGACTACACCGCTGCGCCGGTGGTGCGTCAGGTTTATCTCGACGCTCACCCGCAATTGGCCGCCGACCTGAAACCGCTGGCCGCGCTGTTCGACGACGCAACCATGCGCCAGCTGAACGCGCGGGTCGACGTTGACCATGAAAGCCCGTCCGCCGTGGCCGCAGACTTCCTGCGCCAACATCCCATCAGCCAATAAGAGGAGAAGACATGGAATTTCTGAACGCCTTTTCCCATCTTGATTGGGCCCAGGTCCTGCACCTGACCTGGCAGCACATTACCCTGGTCGGCATTGCCGTCATTCTGGCAATCGTCGTGGGCGTGCCGCTGGGCGTGCTGATGACGCGCTTCCCGACCCTGGCCGGCCCGCTGCAAGCCAGCGCCACCGTGCTGCTGACCGTGCCGTCGATCGCGCTGTTCGGCCTGCTGCTGCCGTTCTACTCCAAGTTCGGCCAGGGCCTGGGGCCAATGCCGGCGATCACCGCGGTGTTCCTCTACTCGCTGCTGCCGATCATGCGTAACACCTACCTGGCCCTGACGGGCGTGGAACCGGGCATCCGCGAAGCCGCCAAAGGCATCGGCATGACCTTCGGCCAGCGCCTGCGCATGGTTGAACTGCCCATCGCCGTGCCCGTGATCCTTGCCGGTGTGCGCACCGCCGTGGTGATGAACATTGGTGTAATGACCATCGCCGCCACCATCGGCGCCGGTGGCCTGGGTGTACTTATTCTGGCTTCCATCAGCCGCAGCGACATGTCGATGCTGATCGTTGGCGCCGTGCTGGTCAGTCTTCTGGCCATCTTCGCCGACCTGCTTCTGCAATGGCTGCAACGCTCGCTGACTCCAAAAGGACTGCTCAAATGATCGAACTTCAAAACCTGACCAAGACTTTTCAAAGCAACGGCAAAACCGTATCTGCCGTGAACGACGTAAGCCTGACCGTCAATGAAGGCGAGATTTGCGTGTTCCTCGGCCCATCGGGTTGCGGCAAAAGCACCACGCTGAAAATGATCAACCGCCTGATCAAGCCCACCTCGGGCAAGATTTTGATCAACGGCGAAGACACCACCGACCTGGATGAGGTGACCCTGCGTCGCAACATCGGTTATGTGATCCAGCAGATCGGCCTGTTCCCGAACATGACCATCGAGGAAAACATCGTGGTCGTACCCAAGCTGCTCGGCTGGGACAAGCAGAAATGCCACGACCGCGCCCGCGAGTTGATGAGCATGATCAAGCTGGAGCCCAAGCAGTATCTGCATCGCTACCCGCGTGAACTGTCGGGCGGCCAGCAACAGCGCATCGGCGTGATCCGTGCGTTGGCGGCCGATGCGCCGCTGCTGCTGATGGACGAGCCGTTCGGCGCGGTTGACCCGATCAACCGCGAGATGATCCAGAACGAATTCTTCGAGATGCAGCGCGCGCTGAACAAGACCGTGATCATGGTCAGCCACGACATCGACGAAGCGATCAAGCTGGGCGACAAGATCGCGATCTTCCGCGCCGGCAAGCTGCTGCAGATCGACCACCCGGACACGCTGCTGGCGCACCCGGCTGACGAGTTCGTGAGCAATTTCGTCGGCCAAGACAGCACGCTGAAGCGCCTGCTGCTGGTGAAAGCCGAGGACGCGGCGGACAACGCCCCGTCGGTGAGCCCCGAAACCCCGGTGGCCGAGGCCCTGGAGCTGATGGACGAAACGGACCGTCGCTACGTGGTGGTCACCTGTGCCGAGAACAAGGCGCTGGGTTATGTACGACGTCGCGACCTGCACCGTCAGACCGGTACCTGCGGCCAGTACTTGCGCGAGTTCAACGCCACGGCGGCGTATGACGAGCACTTGCGCATCCTGTTGTCGCGCATGTACGAGTTCAATCGCTCGTGGTTGCCGGTGATGGACGCGGAGCGGGTGTTCCTGGGTGAAGTGACTCAGGAATCGATTGCCGAGTACCTGAGTTCCGGTAAGTCGCGTGGCGGCAAGACCAGTATTGTCTCCCCTGCCGAGACCGCCCTGGCCTGATCTGAAACACCCCAGGTCAACCTGTGGGAGGGGGCTTGCCCCCGATGACGGTGTGTCAGTCACTTCATCAGTCACTGATCCACCCCTATCGGGGGCAAGCCCCCTCCCACATTTGCTCGCTGAAATCCCGCCGATTTAGCCCATCCGGGGAACATCAATCCGTCACACCGGTCGGTTACATAAGTAGCTGCACGAGGTCCTGCGACGAACGCGTGCAAAAACGCGACATTTTTAGTTGATCTATAGCCCCTCACGTCCTAAAGTTCGCGCCGAACGTCCATGCTGGAAACGATCCATCCGGCTCAAGTACTGACGACGAGACAGCAAGGCCAAGGGAAGCGGTGATTCCCGTGGCCTTTTTGCTTTCGGCGACATGCCTTGGGAAGTAGGCGAACCAAAGTGGGGATACGGAGGACGTTCATTTGCACCCATTGATCAAATTAGTTTGCCCTTAGGAGTTCCCAGCATGTCGATCAACGTCGAAGATTATTTCGCGCGCGCCACGTTTGACAAAATGAAGGCGTTCGCCGACAAGCAAGAAACCCCATTCGTGGTGATCGACACCGCGATGATCAGCCAGGCCTACGATGACCTGCGCGCCGGTTTCGAATTCGCCAAAGTCTATTACGCGGTCAAGGCCAACCCTGCCGTCGAGATCATCGACCTGTTGAAAGACAAGGGTTCGAGCTTCGACATCGCCTCGATCTACGAGCTGGACAAGGTCATGGACCGTGGCGTCAGCCCCGACCGTATCAGCTACGGCAACACCATCAAGAAATCCAAGGACATCCGCTACTTCTACGAGAAGGGCGTGCGCCTGTTCTCCACCGACTCCGAAGCCGACCTGCGCAACATCGCCAAGGCCGCGCCGGGCTCGAAAGTCTATGTGCGTATCCTCACCGAAGGCTCGACCACGGCTGACTGGCCGCTGTCGCGCAAATTCGGCTGCCAGACCGACATGGCCATGGACCTGCTGATCCTCGCCCGTGACCTGGGCCTGGTGCCATACGGCATCTCCTTCCACGTCGGCTCGCAGCAGCGCGACATCAGCGTGTGGGACGCGGCGATCGCCAAGGTCAAAGTGATCTTCGAACGCCTGAAAGAAGAAGACGGCATTCATCTGAAGCTGATCAACATGGGCGGTGGCTTCCCGGCCAACTACATCACCCGCACCAACAGCCTGGAAACCTACGCCGAAGAAATCATCCGCTTCCTCAAGGAAGATTTCGGCGACGACCTGCCGGAAATCATCCTGGAACCAGGCCGTTCGTTGATCGCCAACGCCGGCATCCTGGTCAGCGAAGTGGTGTTGGTGGCGCGTAAATCCCGCACCGCCGTCGAGCGTTGGGTGTACACCGATGTGGGCAAGTTCTCCGGCCTGATCGAAACCATGGACGAAGCCATCAAGTTCCCGATCTGGACCGAGAAAAAAGGCGAGATGGAAGAAGTGGTCATCGCCGGCCCTACCTGCGACAGCGCCGACATCATGTACGAAAACTACAAGTACGGCCTGCCGCTGAACCTGGCGATTGGTGACCGTCTGTACTGGCTGTCGACCGGTGCGTACACCACCAGCTACAGCGCTGTGGAATTCAATGGCTTCCCGCCGTTGAAGTCTTACTACGTGTAAGCAATTCGCACACAAAAAACCCATGACATGTCATGGGTTTTTTTGGTCAGGACAGGCTCGCGGCGCGCTGTTGGTAGGCCTCGGCCATCGCCCGGACCTGCGGATCACTGGCTGCGGCCAACGCGGTGTGAGCCGTTCGCAAAAACTTCAGATTGCCGCCCGCCAGCGCCTTGCGCAGCCACGCCAATGCCTCGTCGATTCGGCCTCGGTCAGCCAATATCGCGGCATAGCTGAACTGCCCGCGAAAATCCCCGCCCTCGGCTGAACGCCGATACCACTCGACAGCCGCCTCAAAATCCCTCGGGCAAGAGTGGCCGTCTTCCAAATAACGCCCCAGCAGGTTCATCGACTTGGCGTGGCCCTGCTCCGCAGCCAGCCGATACAACCCCAGCGCCTGCGCTCGGTCTTCGTCGACACCACGACCGGTGGCCAGCAAATTGGCATAGTTGTACTGGCCCCAATCCAACCCGGCCTCTGCCGCCAGGCGATACTCCCGCGCAGCCGCCGCCTCATCAACGGCGCAGCCCCAGCCATGTTCCAGGCAACGCCCGGCCATATTGCGTGCCATCAACTGCCCGCCGTTAGCGGCGATCTGGAACCAGCGCAGCGCCAGCGCTTCATCGCGCGCAATGCCGCGCCCTTCCAGCAGGATTTGCCCCAGCAAGGCCTGGGCGTCTACCACGCCCGCCTTGGCGGCCATCAAAATCGCCTGGGCGGCGCGCACCGGGGAATCGTCGAGCATGCTTTGCAGTTGCTCGACGTTGAGCACTTCTTCACGGCGCAATAAAAAGCCCATGTCAGACCTCGACCCAGCGGCGCAACAGGTTGTGGTACGTGCCGGTGAGCTGGATCAGCGCTGGATGGTCGGGAACATCGCGGGTCAGTTGCTGGATGGCGCCGTCCATCTCGAACAGCAAGGTGCGCTGGCTGTCTTCACGCACCAGGCTTTGGGTCCAGAAGAACGAAGCGTAACGCGCGCCACGGGTTACGGCGTTGACCTTGTGCAGGCTCGAGCCCGGGTACAGCACCATGTCGCCGGCCGGGAGTTTGACCCGCTGCAGGCCGAAGGTGTCCTGGATCTCCAGCTCGCCGCCGTCGTATTCCTCTGGATCACTGAAAAACAGCGTGGACGACAGGTCCGTGCGCACCCGTTCGTGGCTGCCCCGCGCCTGGCGCACGGCGTTGTCGATATGGAAGTCGAAACTGCCACCGGCCGTGTAGCAATTGAGCAAAGGCGGGAAGACCTTGTGCGGTAACGCCGCTGACATAAACAGCGGGTTTTTCCACAAACGCTCGAGCATCGCCGCGCCAATTTCCTTGGCCAGCGGGTGGCCTTCGGGCAATTGCAGGTTGTGTTTGGCTTTGGCGGACTGATGCCCGGCGGTGATTTTACCGTCGGCCCACTCGGTGCTTTCCAAGGCTTGGCGAATGCGCAGCACCTCCTCGCGAGAGAACAGGCCGGGAATGTGCAGCATCAGGGGCAGTACCTGGAGGCAGAGAGGCGCCAATGGTATTGATTCTTATCCGCCCTGTAAAACGCGGGAGACGAACTAGTTGGTAAAAACCGTAAGCAAAAAGTGTAAAGAATGTAAATTCAGTGCGAATAGTAATGTATCGCAATTGATAGAAACTCTTGTTGACCCTATATTCCGCGGCCTTACAACCTTGGGGAAGGGACACGTCAATGTCGCGCACACTGCTAAAAACACCAGCCAGTTCACCACGCATGCTGGCTTCGGCCATCGGCGTCGCACTCAGCGCCAGCTCTGCCGCCCAATTGGCACAAGCGGCCGAGAGCACCGAACAGAAAGGCGAGCGCAACAGCATCTCCCTGGGCGCCACCAGCATTACCGGCCAGGAGCAGGACAACACGTCCTACCAGGTGGAAAAAGCCGCTTCGCAAAAGTACACCGCGCCATTGGTAGACACCCCGCGCTCGGTGACCGTGGTGCCGCAACAAGTGCTCAAGGACACCGCCGCCACCTCGTTGCAGGACGCCTTGCGCACTGTACCGGGCATTACTTTCGGCGCCGGTGAAGGCGGTAACCCTCAGGGCGACCGTCCGTTCATTCGCGGCTTTGATGCCCAGGGCGACACTTATCTGGACGGCGTGCGCGACACCGGCGGCCAGAGCCGCGAGATCTTCGACATCGAATCGATTGAAGTCAGCAAAGGCCCGAACTCCTCGTTCGGCGGTCGCGGCTCGGCGGGCGGCAGCATCAACCTGGTGAGCAAAACGCCACAGGCGCGCGACTTCACCAACGGCGGTTTCACCTACGGCTCCGACCAGACCCGCCGCTACGTGCTCGACGTGAACCGCCAGTTCCTCGACAACGCCGCGTTTCGCTTGAACCTGATGAGCCACGAGCAGAACGTGGCTGGCCGCGATGTCATCGACTATGACCGCTGGGGTGTTGCGCCGTCGCTGACCTTCGGCCTGGGCACGCCGACGCGCGTCAACTTCAGCTACTACCACATGGAAAGCAACGACCTGCCGGACTCGGGCATTCCCTACGGCTACAGCTCGCCGACCGCCACGGCCCACGGGCACGACAAACCCACCGATGGCGGCGACAGCAACAACTTCTACGGCTTGAAGGACCGCGACTTCCGCAAGACCCGCGCCGATATCAGCACGTTCTCCATCGAGCACGACCTGAACGACAACATGACGCTGAAAAACACCCTTCGCCATGGCAGCACCGGCCAGGACTACGTGCTCACTCAGCCGGACGACAGCCAGCGCAACGTCAGCCGTTTCGGCACCGTGTGGCGCCGTGCCAACACGCGAGTGTCGACCACCGACACCACCCCCAACCAGACGGACCTGTTCGGCAATTTCCAGCTTGCGGGCATGAAGCACTCGTACTCCACCGGCCTGGAATTCACCGGCGAAGAAACCCGCGTCAGCGGCTACACGGTCAGCCCGAACGCCAACCCGACCTGCACCGTGGCCAAAGGCAGCCTGGGCGGGCAGTGCACCTTACTGAGCAACCCGACGCCGGACGACGCCTGGACTGGCAGCGTCGCGCGCAACTACTACGGCACCAACACCAAGGCCACCAGCCGCGCCGCCTACGTGTTCGATACCATTGAGCTGGACCCGAAATGGCTGTTGAACCTGGGCCTGCGCTACGACACCTTCGACACCGAAGCCAACACCAACGCCGCCGCGGGGCGCAGCAAAATCAAGGACGACAGCCAGTTCTTCAACTGGCAGGCGGGCCTGGTCTGGAAGCCGCTGGAGAACGGCAGCATTTACACCTCCTACGCCACCTCGGCATCGCCTGCCGGCGGCATGGTCGGTGAAGGCCAGGAAACCAACGGCTTCGTCACCGGCATCAACACCAGCGACCTGAAACCCGAAGAAACCGTCAACTACGAACTGGGCACCAAGTGGGACCTGTTCCACAACCGCCTGTCCCTGACCGGCGCGATCTTCCGTACCGAGAAGAAAAACACACGCATTCTGGTGGACTCCAACACCTACGAAACCGCGGGCGAATCGCGAGTGGACGGCATCGAACTGTCCGCCAGCGGCAAGCTCACCGAACAATGGCAAGTGTTCGCCGGCTACAGCTACCTGAAAAGCGAGCTGGTTGACCCCGGCAAAAACGGCAACCGCCAGGGTGTCGTCACTGCCGGTTCCAACCAGGGCAACCAAATGCCCAACACGCCGAAAAACACCTTCAGCCTGTGGACCACCTATGACATCACGCCAAAGCTGACCATCGGCGGCGGCGCGTTCTACGTCGACCAGGTTTACGGCGATGCGGCCAACACCGTTTACGTGCCGTCCTACACGCGCTACGACGCCATGGCCAGCTACAAGCTGACCAAGAACGTCGACCTGCAATTGAACGTGCAAAACCTGACCGACAAGACCTACTACGACAAAGCTTACGCGGCGCACTTCGCCAACCAGGCGGCCGGTCGTACGGCGTTGTTGACCACCAGTTTCCACTTCTAAACGCGGCAAACTTCAGGCCCAAAGCCCCACGCATCGGATGCGTGGGGCTTTTGCGTGTAAAACAGAAGATTTCTCGTTAGCCCACGGCATAATGCGCGCCGTGACTTATATATCCAGATGAGCGAGGCGGTCCGACGTGTTGAAGAAAACCCTGTTCCAGTTGCACTGGTTCTTCGGCATTACCGCCGGGCTGGTGCTGGCATTGATGGGGATCACCGGGGCTGCGGTCTCGTTTCAGGATGAAATTCTGCGCGCGCTCAATCCGACCGTATTGAGCGTCGAAAAACGCGAAGCCGGCGTGCTGCCGCCTGCCGAACTGGTGCGCAAGCTGGAGGCCACCGAAGGCAAGACCGTGTCGATGCTGTGGGTGGAAAGCGACAGCGGCAACGCTGCGCGCGTGTTCTTCACGGCACCGCCGGGCGAGCGGCGTGGCCAGATGCGCTACTTCGACCCGTACACCGGCAACTACCTGGGCGACGCCGTCGGCCAGGACGTGTTCGGTTTCATCTTGCAGCTGCACCGCTTCCTGGCGGCTGGCGATACCGGCCGGCAAATCACTGGCGCCTGCACGCTGATCCTGGTGTTCTTCTGCCTGTCGGGCCTGTACCTGCGCTGGCCGCGCCAGGTGGCAAGCTGGCGCGCCTGGCTGACGCTGGACTGGCGCAAAAAGGGCCGCAGTTTCAACTGGGACCTGCACTCGGTGTTCGGCACCTGGTGCCTGCTGTTTTATCTATTGGCCGCGCTCACTGGCCTGTATTGGTCGTATGACTGGTACAACCAGGGCGTGACCAAACTGCTCTCCGACGCCCCGCAAAATGAACGCATGCGCAAGCGCGGCCCGCCGCCCGAGGGCCCGGCGCCGGTGGCCAACTACGACGCGATCTGGAGCAGCATTTACGCCAACGCCGGCCCCGGCTTGAGCGCCTACAACATCCGCATGCCGGCCGTCGCCGGGCAGCCGGCCATTGTGTATTACCTGCTCAACACATCGCCGCACGACCGCGCGCTGAACCAGATCAACCTCGACCCGGCCACCGGCGAGGTCAAGTCCCATGACCGCTACGCGAGCAAGACCTTCAAGTCGCAATTGCTCACCAGTGTCTACGCGCTGCACACCGGCAGCTACTTCGGCCTGGTAGGCCGCATCATCCTGACCGTCAGTGCGCTGTGCATGCCGCTGTTCTTTATTACCGGCTGGCTGCTGTACCTCGACCGCCGCCGCAAAAACCGCCAGGTACGCGATGCCCGCAAAGGCCTCGGCGCCAACCACAGCGACGCCCCGGCGTGGCTGATCGGCTTTGCCAGCCAGAGCGGCTTTGCCGAACAGCTTGCGTGGCAGACGGCCGGGCAATTACAGGCCGCCGGCCTGCCGGTGAAGGTGCAGCCGTTGGGCAGTGTCAGCCAGCAAGACCTGTGTGAGTCAGAACATGCACTGTTTGTGGTCAGCACCTTCGGCGACGGCGAAGCGCCCGACAGCGCCCGTGGTTTCGAACGCAGCGTGCTCGGCCAGGACCTGTCGCTCAAAGGCCTCAACTACTCGGTGCTGGCCCTGGGTGACCGCCAGTACGAACACTTCTGCGGCTTTGCCCGGCGCCTGCATTTCTGGCTAACCCATCAAGGCGGCAACCCGTTGTTCGCGCCTGTGGAAGTCGACAGCGGCGACACCGACGCGCTGCTGACCTGGCAACAGCAACTGGGCCAGCTCACCGGGCATGCGCCGGCATCCGCCTGGCAGACCGCCCAGTACGAAAACTGGACCCTGACCCGACGCACCCTGCTCAACCGCGACAGCGTCGGCTCGGACATCTACTTGCTCGGCCTCACACCGCCTGCGCCACACACTTGGCTGGCCGGCGACCTGGTGGAAATACTGCCGCGCAATTGCCCGTGGGCCATTGAACATTTCCTCGCCGGCCTGGGCCTGGCCGGCAGCGACGGCGTGTTGATCGAGGGCCTTGCGCAAACCCTCAACCAAGCCCTGGCGACCCGCCAATTGCCGGACAACCGCGCGCACTTGGTCGGCCTGCATGCCCAGGCACTGGTGAACGCCCTGGTGCCCCTGGGCATGCGCGAATACTCCATCGCCTCGATTGCCAGCGACGGCGTGCTGGAGCTGATCGTGCGCCAGGAACGTCACCCCGACGGCAGCCTGGGCCTGGGTTCCGGCTGGCTCACCGAACACGCCGCCCTCGGCTCAAGCATCAGCCTGCGCCTGCGTCGCAACAGTGGTTTCCATCTGCCTGAGGCGCCAGTGCCGCTGATCCTTTTGGGCAACGGCACCGGCCTTGCCGGCCTGCGCAGCTTGCTCAAGGCGCGCATTGCCGCTGGTCAGCAGCGCAACTGGCTGCTGTTTGGCGAGCGCAATATCGCCCACGACTATCTGTGCCAGGACGAGCTGCAAGGCTGGCTGGCCAGCGGCGATCTGGCCCTACTGGACCTGGCGTTTTCCCGCGATCAGCAAGAAAAAATCTACGTACAGGATCGCCTGCGCGAGTCGGCGGACGTGCTGCGTCGATGGCTGGCGGACGGCGCGGCCATTTATGTCTGCGGCAGTTTGCAGGGCATGGCGACGGGCGTGGACCAGGTGCTGCATGAGGTGCTGGGCAGCGAAGCAGTCGAGCGCCTGATCGAGCAAGGGCGCTATCGCCGGGATGTGTACTAAGCCCTCATAAACACCGAGGATCAAATGTGGGAGCTGGCTTGCCTGCGATGCAGGCACCTCGGTGTATCAGTGACACCAGGGTGATGCAATCGCAGGCAAGCCAGCTCCTACAGTGTTTAAGTGCATTGCAGGTCAGGCCGGCTGCAGCTTTTGCTCGAACACCGAGACCCCATCCAAGTCCCGCAAGATCACCGTCAACTCCGCCGTCTGCCCGTCAATCTGCACCTCACCAAAAAACTGAAACCCAGCCAGCGGCGAGGTGTTCTGCGCAGGCGGCGCCTTCTCGAACACCACCTGTGGGCCAAAGGTTTTATCCAGCGGGTTGGGCCCAAAACTCCCTGCATTCAAAGGCCCGGCCACAAATTCCCAGAACGGCTCGAAATCCTGAAACGCCGCCCGGTCGGGGTGGTAATGGTGCGCCGCGCAGTAGTGCACATCCGCCGTCAGCCACACATGGTTACGCACCTGCTGGGCACGCAGAAACCCCAACAGTTCGGCAATCTCCAGCTCACGGCCCTGGGCCGGGCCAGGGTCGCCATTGGCAATCGCTTCCCAACGCGGCACGCCGGGGCTGACCTCGCCATCCGGTACGCCAAGGCCGATGGGCATGTCGGCGGCGATGACCTTCCATTGCGCTTTTGAGGCCTTGAGTTCGCGCTTGAGCCAGTCCAGTTGCTCACGGCCCATGAACGGTTTTTCGCCACCCAGGTTGTCGTCGTTGGGGCCGCGGTAACTGCGCATGTCCAGTACGAACACATCCAGCAGCGGGCCGTAGCTGAGCTTGCGATAAATCCGCCCGCCGCCATCGGCGCTTTGCCGACGCATCGGTGAATACTCCAGCCAGGCCTGACGTGCGCGGCCGACCAGGGTGTTGATGTCCTTGGTCTGATAGCGCTCATCGAGTTGCTTGCTCGGCGACCAGTTATTCACCACCTCGTGATCGTCCCACTGCCAGATCTGCGGCACCTCGGCGTTGAAGCGGCGCACGTTTTCGTCGAGCAGGTTGTAGCGGTAATTGCCGCGGTATTCATCCAGGGTTTCGGCGACTTTGCTCTTGGCTTCGGTGGTGACGTTGCGCCAGATGCGTCCGCCTTCAACGCTCAGTTGCGCCGGCACCGGGCCGTCGGCGTAGATGGTGTCGCCGCTGTGGATAAAAAAGTCCGGCAGGCGCAGGCGCATCGCTTCGTAGATGCGCATGCCGCCGATGTCCGGGTTGATACCAAAGCCCTGGCCGACGGTGTCGCCGCTCCACACAAAACGGATGTCACGGCGTTGTTGCGGCACGCTGCGCAGGTGGCCGAACCACGGCTCGCTGGCGACGCCGGTCTGGGCGTCTTCAAAATGCACGCGGTAAAAGACCGCCTGGTCGACCGGTAACCCCGTGAGTTCGACGCGGGCAGTAAAGTCGGTGCGGCTGTCGGCCAGTGGCGAGATGAATTTTCGCGGGTTGCTGAACACGCTGCGGGTATCCCATTCCACCACCATCTTGGCCGGGCGGTCGCTGCGGCTCCAGATCATCGCGCGGTCGCCCAGCAGGTCGCCGGACTGCACACCATCGGTGAGTTGCGGCCGGTCCTTGACCGACGCGATCACCGCCGGCGCCAGGCCCGGCAGCAGCAGGCCGGCGCCGACGGCTTGCATCACGCGGCGACGGCCGAGATCGAAGTGGCTCATGCAGGTGCCCTCTTGAGTATCAAAAGGTCAACTAAAGCACGCGTGGATGAAGCGGATGTGACACCCGACTGGGCAGCCCCGAAGATCCAAATGTGGGAGCGGGCTTGCCCGCGAAAGCGCAATGTCAATCAACCAATACATTGACTGGCACACTGCTTTCGCGAGTAAGCCCGCTCCCAAATTTTTGGCCGGTGTCAGGCCTTTCCCGCAGCCACTGTGAGTTCCAGCGCCTCAGGGCGCTTGATCAGCGCATACACCAACCCCGTCAACAGGCTGCCGGCAACAATCGCCAGCAAGTACAGCAGGGCATGGTTCATCGCATTGGGAATGATCAGCACAAACAGGCCACCATGAGGCGCCGCCAGTTTGCAGCCGAAATACATCGACAGCGCGCCGGTCAAGGCGCCACCGGCGATGCTGGCCGGGATCACGCGCAGTGGGTCTTTGGCCGCAAACGGAATCGCGCCTTCGGAGATAAAGCACAGGCCCAGAATCATCGCGGCCTTGCCGGCTTCGCGCTCGGTCTGGGCGAACTTGCGCCGCGCCAGGAACGTGGCGATGCCCATGCCAATCGGCGGCACCATGCCAGCGGCCATGGTCGCGGCCATCGGCGCGCCGCTGGAAGCAGCCAGCAAGCCGACGGAAAACGCATACGCCGCCTTGTTGATCGGCCCACCCAAATCGACGCACATCATGCCGCCCAAGAGGATGCCCAGCAGCACCGCGTTGGTGGTGCCCATGGTGCTGAGAAAGTCGGTCAGGCTGGTGAGCAGCCGCGCAACCGGCGGGCCGACCAGATAAATCATCGCAAGGCCGGTGAACAAACTCGCCAGCAATGGAATGATCAGGATCGGCTTGAGCGCCTCCAGGCTCTGCGGCAATTTCACCGCGCGGGTGATCAACTTGACGCAATAACCGGCGAGGAAACCGGCGAAAATCCCGCCGATAAACCCCGCGCCCAACGTGCCCGCGAGCAGACCGCCAATCATGCCCGGCGCGAGGCCGGGGCGGTCGGCAATCGAGTAGGCGATATAGCCCGCCAGCAACGGCACCATCAGCATAAAGGCCTGGTCGCCGACGGTTTTGAGTGCCGCCGCCAAGGTGCCCTTTTCTTCAAAGGCATGAATGCCGAACACAAACGACAAGGCAATCAGCAACCCGCCGGCCACCACCATCGGCAACATGAACGACACACCGGTGAGCAGGTGTTTGTACACGCCGGTCTTTTCCGATTTTTTCGCCACCGCGCTGCCGGCCGCGCTTTCCACCGCGCCTTCGGCCAAGGCTTTGTTGAGCGTGGCTTCGGATTGCTTGAGGGCAATGCCGGTGCCACAGCGGTAAATCTTCTTGCCGGCGAAGCGCTCGGTGGCCACTTCAATGTCGGCCGCCAGCAATACCACATCGGCATTGGCGATGGCCTCCGGGCTCAAAGGCGTGCGCGCACCTACCGAGCCCTGGGTCTCGACCTGCAAGTCGTAGCCCAGGCGCTTGGCGGTTTGCTGCAAGGCTTCGGCCGCCATAAAGGTGTGCGCTACGCCGGTGGGGCAGGCCGTGACCGCGACGATACGCGGCGCGGACTTGGCTGCCTGCGGCGTCGCCACATAGACCTCAGCCTCTTCGGCGCCGCGACGCAATACTGCGTCCACATCCGCCAACGCCTGGGCCGGCGTGCTCTGGAACACGCGCTTGCCGACAAACCGCTGCATCTGCACCGGCGTGCTGCTGACCAGCAACACCCAATCGGCGTCATCGAGCGTGGCCTGGGACAACTGGCGTTCCGGGTGCTGCACGTCCACCACTTCGACGCTGGTGTGCAAGCCCTGGCGCTGCGCGGCGGCGTCCAACAAGCGGGCGCACAGCACACTGGTGACCATGCCGTTCGGGCAGGCGGTAACAATGGCTAACTTCATCACAAACCCTCTTATTGTTCTGTCAGCGCGCGCACATGGACGCCGCTTTCGAGACGCGCCAACTGCGCGTCATCGCTGATGCCAAACCCGATCTGTGTGACGGCCATCGCGGCAATTGCCGTGGCGCGCCGCAAGGTGGTTTGCGGCAGATCAACCCCGAGCAAACCGTGAAGCATCCCGGCCAGCAGCGAGTCGCCGGCGCCCACCGTGCTGGCGACGCTGACCTTGGGCGGCGTGGCGTGCAGCGCGGTACCCGGACTGAACCAGTTCACGCCGTCGGCACCGTGGGACACCACCACATGTTCCACGCCTTGGGCGTGCAGACGCTCGGCGGCCCGGGCCTGTTGCGCGATGGAGTCCGTGGGGCAATCCAAGGCCTCGGCCAATTCTTCAGTGTTGGGTTTGATCAGCCACGGGCCCGCCTGCAAACCAGCGCGCAAGGCTTCGCCGCTGGTGTCGAGGGCGACTTTCAAACCGAGGCTTTTCAGGTGTTCCAGCAAGCCCTGAAACCACTGCGCGCTGATGCCGCGCGGCAAACTGCCGGCGACCACCACCGCGTCGTGCCCTGGCGCAATCCGCGTCAGTTGATCGAGCAACGCCTGCTGGGCCTGCTCACTGACCTGCGGTCCCGGCGCATTGACGTCGGTGACCCGGCCGTCCTGCTCGGCGATCTTGATGTTGCTGCGGGTTTCGCCCGGTACGCGAATAAACGCATCGGCAAAACCACGCCGGGCAATCAACGCCTCGAAGGCTTGCGGATTGTCTTCACCCAGAAAGCCGCCGACGGTGACGTGATGACCAAGGTCCGCCAACACTTGGGCGACATTCACACCTTTGCCGGCAGCGTGGGTCAGCAGGGTTTCGCTGCGGTTGACGGCACCCGGCTCCAGGCGTGCCAGGCGTACCGTGAGGTCCAACGCCGGGTTCAGCGTCAGGGTCAGAATCTTCGCCATTTACACGGCCTCCACTAGGGCTCGCACTTGCGCGGGCGAACCCACCGCAAGGGCTTTTTGCGCCAGGCCCTGGGCCTCGCTCAGACTGAATTCGCGTACCCGCGCCTTCACTTCGGGAATGCTGCGGGCCGACACGCTCAACTCGTCCACCCCCAGCCCGATCAGCACCGGCACCGCCAGCGGGTCCGCCGCCAATTCGCCGCACACGCCCACCCACTTGCCATGGGCGTGGGCGGCACGCACGGTGATGTCGATCAGTTGCAGCACCGCCGGGTGCAGGCCGTCGGCCTGGGCCGACAAGGTTGGGTGGCCACGGTCGATGGCCAGCGTGTACTGGGTCAGGTCGTTGGTGCCGACGCTGAAAAAATCGACCTCCTTGGCCAGTACCGGTGCGAGCAAGGCGGCGGAAGGCACTTCGATCATGATGCCCAGCTGCAAGTCGGCGACCGGGATTTCCAGGCGCAGGCGCTCGGTCATGTCCCGGGCCGCGCGCCATTCATCGACGCTGCCGACCATGGGAAACATGATGCGCAGCGGTCGGTTGTCCGCCGAGCGCAGCAGCGCACGCAATTGCGCTTCCATGATCTGCGGGCGTTGCAAGGTCAGGCGAATACCGCGCACACCAAGGAAGGGGTTTTCTTCCTCGGCGATCGGCCAGTACGGCAGCGGTTTATCCCCCCCCACATCGAGGGTGCGCACCACCAGCGGGCGACCGCCAAGGCCGTCGAGTACGCGGCGGTATTCGGCTTCCTGAGTGGCTTCATCCGGCGCTTGTGGGTGAGCCATGAAAATCAGCTCGGTGCGCAGCAGGCCGATGCCTTCGGCGCCCTGCTCCACCGCGCCGGCAACACCGGCGCTCTCGCCGATATTGGCGAACACTTCCACGGCGTGACCGTCACGGGTCAACGCCGGTTCGTGGCGCTGCGCCGAAGCCGCTTGCAGGCGCTGTTCGCGGGTGTCGCGCTCGACGCTGGCGCGTTGCAAGGTGGTGGCGTCGGGGTCGACATGCAGGCGACCGCGCTGACCATCGAGCAACAATGGCGTGCCGGACGCGAGCAGCAACACCGCCGCGCCTGCGCCTACCAAGGCGGGAATGCCCAGGGCGCGCGCGACGATGGCGCTGTGCGCCGTGGCGCCGCCACGCGCGGTGAGGATGCCAGCGACGCGGGCCGGGTCCAGGCGCGCGACGTCGGAGGGACCGACTTCGTCCATCACTAAAATGTAGGGTTCGCTCGGCTCCTGGGCGGTTTCGACGCCGCACAATTGCGCCAGCACCCGACGGCCGATGTCGCGCAGGTCGGCGGCGCGCTCGGCGAGCAAGGCATCCTGCAGCGCCTCCTGCTGCTTGGCGGCGGCCTCGATCACGCTCATCCACGCCGCTTCGGCGCTCTCGCCCTGCTTGAGGCGGGTGTCGACTTCGTCGGTCAGTTCCGGGTCGTCGAGCATCTCCTGATGGGTGATGAAGATCTCGCGAATGGCTTTGGCCTGGCTGCGTTCGATCAGGCCCTGGATATCGCGGCGCACATCGGCCAGGGCGCTCTGCAAGCGCTGGCGCTCAATGGCCGAGGACTCGCCGCGAAGGGGGTAATCGAAAACTTGCTGAACCTGGATATGTGCAGGCCCGATGGCAATGCCTGGCGCGGCGGCGATGGCCTGGATCTGGCTGCCGGCTGCGGGTGCGCTGATGGCCGGTTCGATCTCGACGCTGGCAGGCTGGGCACTTACGGTCGGCAGCGGCTCGATTTCTTCGCCCAGACCTTCTTCTACCGCCGCGAGCAACGCGGGCAATGCATCGCCGGCAATTGTCGGTTCAGCGACAAACTCCAACACCTGACCGCGACGGGCGCCAAGGCTCAGCAACTTGCTCAAACTTTTCACCGACACGGCGCCCACCGGGCCATCAACCAGGCGCACGCGGATATCGCCATCAAAACTTTTCGCCAATTGCGCGAGGATCTTCGCTGGCCGTGCATGCAAGCCATGGGCGTTGGCCAGGGTGACGCGCACGCTGGGCCAGTCAGGCGGCAGTTCGCCGCCGAGCACTTCGAGCACCGCACGGCTGCTGGTGGCGCGGCCGAGTTCCTGGCCGCGCCCTTCAATCAACAACGCGCACAGGCGTTCGAGCAAGCTCTGGTGCGCTTCGCCAAGGCTGGCCAGGCAAAACAAACCGTTGAGCGGCTGGCCGAGGTAACGCATGGGTTTGTCCGGCGTGACGAACGCAAGGCCCGGCCGCTTGACCGTCTGCTCGCTGTGCAACCACCACAGGCCATCGCCCAGCGGCAACGCGTCGACTTGCTGCAACACGGCAGCAAAACCATTGCTCACGCAATCGGCCTGACGCAACAGGCGTGCGCCTCGCCAGACAAGCTCTTCGAAGTCATCGGCGGACACGCCAAGGCTGATCATCTGCGCGTCCAGCGCCAGTTCCTGCGGCGCGCCTTGCAGCAGCTTCAGCAAGGCGTCGGCCGAACCGGCACGGCGCAGCGCCTCGCCCAGATCGGTTTCACCGAGGGCGCGGGTCAGCAATTGCAGCAGGCGCAGGTGTTCATCGGATTTGGCGGCAATGCCAATGGCCAGGTAGACGATCTGGCCATCGCCCCAGTCCACCCCTTCGGGGAACTGCAGCAGGCGCACGCCGGTGGAAAAAACCTGGTCGCGGGTTTCCGGGGTGCCGTGAGGTATGGCAATGCCTTGGCCGAGGAAGGTCGAACCTTGGGCTTCACGCGCTTGCAGGCCACTGAGGTAACCCTCGGCGACCAGGCCGTCGGCCACCAGTTTGTCAGCGAGCAGGTGCAAGGCAGCAGATTTATCCACAGCCACCTGGCCCATGGATATCTGCTCTACAGTGAGCTCAAGCATGCCGTTCTCCTAGTTAGTGCGGTGGGCGCACTAGGTATTGTTTTGAATAAATCAGCGTGGCTGCGTTCAAAAATAGCTGACTGAGTGGTCAATTGGCAGTAGCCAGTCAGTCGCGAACGTCGTAAAAATACGCTGGCTGAAACGTTTAATCTAGAATTTATGGCAGATTACGCGCTAATTATGCAAGCTTGAAGCGCCACTCGGCGCTTGAGCTCAGCCAATAGTCGTGTGCAGTAATCGGTTACGATTGGACAAAATGTCGGGGCAAGCTCTAAAAAACAAGGAAATCCCGGTTTGAAACTCAGTGATATCGCACGTCTGGCCGGTGTGTCCGTGACCACCGCAAGCTACGTCATCAATGGCAAGGCCGCGCAACAACGCATCAGCAGCGCAACCGTCGAGCGGGTGCGCGCGGTGGTTGAAGCCCATGGCTTTACCCCAAACCCTCAGGCGGCCGGGCTGCGCAGTCGGCACACGCGCACCTTGGGCTTTATCCTGCCGGACCTGGAAAACCCCAGTTACGCACGGATCGCCAAGTTGTTGGAACAAGGCGCACGGGCGCGCGGCTATCAGTTGCTGATTGCCAGCTCCGACGACGAGGCCGACAGCGAGCGCCAGTTGCTGCAGCTGTTTCGCGCGCGGCGTTGCGATGCGCTGTTTGTGGCCAGTTGCCTGCCGGCCAGCGATGACAGCTACCGCGAACTGCAAGCCAAAGGCCTGCCAGTGATTGCGATCGACCGGGTGATGGAAACTGAGCAGTTTTGCTCGGTGGTCAGCGATGACCGCCAGGCCTGCCAGCAGTTGACCAGCAGCCTGCTGCAACCGTTGCCCAAGCAGATCGTACTGATCGGTGCGCGTCCCGAGCTGGGCATCAGCCAGGAGCGCGCTACCGGCTTTCATGAAGCGCTGAAAGGCTTCACGGGTGAGGTCATCGTCGAACAGGGCGAGGCCTTCAGCCGAGATTGCGGCCGACAACTGATGGAGCAACTTCTGCAACAACTGGGGCATTTGCCTGACGCGCTGGTGACCACTTCGTACGTGCTGCTGCAAGGGGTGTTCGACGCGCTGCACGACTTCCCGCTCAAATCCCGGCCGCTGCGCCTCGGCACTTTTGGTGACACCCAGTTGCTGGACTTCCTGCCGCTGCCGGTCAACGCCATGGCCCAGCAACATCAGCTGATTGCCGACACCGCCCTGCGCCTGGCGCTGGCCGCCATCGAGGAAGAACAGTACCAACCGGGCGTGCACGCCATCGGCAGGACCTTCAAGCAGCGTATTCACGAGGCTTGAGCGTGGAGCTGATCGACACCCATACCCACCTGGACTTCCCGGACTTCGACCCTGATCGCCGGCAAGTCCTCGCCCACAGCCGCCAACTCGGCGTGCAGCGCATGGTGGTGTTGGGCGTGTATCAGCAAAACTGGCAACGGCTGTGGGATCTGGTGCAGGAAGACGAAGGCTTGTTCGCCGCCTTCGGCCTGCACCCGGTGTACCTCGATGAGCATCGCCCCGCCGACCTGACGGAGCTGGGCGACTGGCTGACGCGCTTGAAGGGCCACCGGCAACTGTGCGCCGTCGGTGAAATCGGCCTGGATTACTTTCTCGAACAGCTGGACCGCGAGCGCCAGCAACGCCTGTTTGAAGCGCAGCTGAAACTGGCAGCGGACTTCCAGCTCCCGGCCTTGCTGCACGTGCGCCGCAGCCACGCAGCAGTGATCGCTACCCTCAAGCGCATTCGCCTGCCACGCGGCGGCATCATCCATGCGTTTGCCGGCAGTTTTGAGGAAGCCCGCGAGTACATCAAGCTGGGTTTCAAACTGGGCCTGGGCGGCGCCGCCACATGGCCGCAGGCGCTGCGCATGCACAAAGTACTCGCGCGACTGCCCCTTGACGCGGTGGTGCTGGAAACCGATTCACCGGACATGGCGCCCGCCATGTACCCGGGCCAGCGCAATAGCCCGCAACACCTGCCGGACATCTGCACCGACTTGGCCGAACGCATGGCGATCAGCCCTTTACTGCTGGCCGAGACGAGCACACGCAATGCGCGCGAGCTGTTCAACTGGTAGCGGTTTGACCGCCTGCAAGTTCAACGTCAGCCGTTGCCGATGACGGGCGTAACGCAGCACTAGAAAGTGCATCAGCACCGCCACCAGCGAAACGTTGAGTTGCCCGACCACGCTGAGCAACCCGACCCACTCCGCCACCAGCGCCACAATCAGCACCGAGCAGGTCAATACCACCATGCTCGGGGCCACCATGGCCCAGTGGTCCAGCGCCTTGAACTGGCGCAGCTGCCTGGGGCATATCAACTGCAGGGTGCGCTGGCAATAGGGGCATTCAAAGGGCTCGTGGATGGCAATCGCATTCACTTGCCAGGGCTTGAGTTCAAACGTGATGTCGCAATGGGCGCAATGCCCTTTGATCCCCATGGCAGTGGCCATCGCTGTGCCTCCCTTGAACCGTGACGGGTTGAAACAAATTCTCACCCATTAAGGCATTCAAAAAAGCCACACAGCGAAATCAGGACGGGCACCACGGCCCACGAAGACCAAGTCCTACGCGCCGGCCCTACACACGAAACGCGCCGATCAATTGCTTCAACTCGACGACTTGCACCGACAGCAGCCGACTGGCCGTTTCGGTCTGATGCGCGCCCTCGGCGGCATGCTCGCCCGCACGATTGATGGCAACGATGTTCTGGTCGATATCGTGGGCAACGGCGGTTTGCTGCTCCACGGCCGCGGCAATCTGCTGGTTCTGATCGACGATCATTCCGACGGCGCCCAGGATATTTTCCAGGGCTTGCTGGACCTTTTCCGACTGCCCCACGGTGCCATTGGCCATGGCATGGCTGGTGCCCATGACCTTCACGGCCGCGCCGACACCGCTGTGCAGGCGGCTGATCATCTGTTCGATTTCTTCAGTGGACTGCTGGGTGCGTCGGGCCAGGGTGCGCACCTCGTCGGCCACCACAGCAAAACCGCGGCCCTGCTCGCCGGCGCGCGCCGCCTCAATCGCGGCATTCAGCGCCAACAGGTTGGTTTGTTCGGCTATGCTCTTGATCACCTCGAGCACGCCACTGATCGACTGGCTGTCGGTGGCCAATTGGTTGATGACCTGCACTGACGCCTCTATCTCCGATGCCAGGCTCGCGATGCTGCCCTGCTGAGATTGCACCAGGCCTCGGCCGCTGACGGTTTCGTCGTTGACGCTGTGGGCACTGCTGACCGCCGCCGCCGCACTGCGCGCCACTTCCTGGGCGGTGGAAGACATCTGGTTCATGGCCGTCGCCACCTGCTCGATCTGGCTGCGCTGCCCGGAAACCGTCTGGTTGCTGTGGGCCGACACGGCTTGCACTTGCCCGGCTTGCAACTCGACCTGGCTGACGGTGTGACCGACGCGCTCGATCAAGTCATGAATCCTGGCCACCGTGCCGTTGAATACCTGGCCCAACTCCCCGAGTTCGTCGCGGCTGTGCGCAACAAAGCTGACGGTCATGTCGCCGCCCGCGACCTGGTTCATCATCGCCCCCAGGCGACGCAACGTGGTGCGGGTCGACGCGTAGAAACCGGCATACAAATAAAAGATCAGCACAAACACCGTCACCAGCGCCGAGACCAGCACCACCATGTGCGTGCGTTTTTGGGCCAGGCGCTGCTCAAGTTGCTGTTCAAGAAACGTCAGGGTCGCTTCATTGAGTTGGTAGGTTTGGGCCATCAACTGGCTGACGCTTTCATAAAAACCCTGCCACGGCGCATCGAGGGTTTCGGCCATCACCACCTGCTCTTCAAACAACTCGCTGCCGTGCTTGAGGCTCGCGCTGCTGGCCGTGGCCAGAGGGTCGAGCGCCGCATGCGCGGCGGTGCTGGCGCCCAGTGCGTCCTGCAACTTCAGGGCGTACTCGGCCTGGAGTTTTTCCAATTGCTGCAGCAGTTCATCAAAGCGCGTACTGGAGGATGAATTGAGAAAACCCTGGCCCAAGGAGTAGGCGCCCATAGCCCGCCCTTCACCCAGGGTTTGGGTGACTTGCGGGGTGACGCTGGTGACCAGCTCGCTGAGTTGGCGCAAATCGCCCTGAGGGTCACGGCTCAAGCCGGACTGGCTGGCGATGATCTGGCTGAGCATCTGCGCCTTGTTGAGCAATTTGCCAATCAGCGCGCTTTTGCTCAGCAGCGAGGTTTCCTGTTGCTGAGCCTTGAATGCGGTGATCATTTCGTCGCGCTTGCCATCAAAAACGCGGGTGTGTTCAGCGTCGCCGGTCATCGCATTGAGGCCTTGCAGGCGGCTCAACACGCTCTGTTCCAACGCACTGATCTTGCCCTCCAGATCACCGGCCTTGCCGGACTGCCCCAGCACCGCGTTGATCTGCACCTGGTTATTGAGGGTTTCCAAGTCACGGCGCAGCGCCAGGCTGCTGCCGAGCAGATCGAGGCTTTGCAGTTCGATGCGAGTGCCCTGCAATTGCGCCCAGGAATCACGCACCAGGAAATAATTGGTGGCCAGCATCGGCAGCAGGAACAGCACGCTGATCAGGCTGAATTTCATGCCGAAACTCAGACGGTTCATCAGCGCGATGGCGGGATAGAGCAAGCTCTTCAAAGGTGTACTCCCTTTCTATTATTTTTATTGAGGCGCAGGGGGAAGCGGCAGATAGCCACTATTTGGCGCTCTGTCTGTATAGCTCAATTTGAAAGGGAGTTTTGTAACGTAAGGTTAACGACCTGCGCTGAGCGGTTTTTTGTGGCGGGGGCGCAAAGTCCCTTGCCACAAAAACCCGCTCGTCTGGCTAGCTACGGCAGTACGGTCCAGATCGCAAACCCGGCATACCACAGCACCGCCGCGCGCAGCAGCAGTTCCCACAGCCGATCCAGGCTGTTGATACCCTCGGGCCCCACCACGGGCGGTGGGATTTCAGCCGCCGCCAGGCCGACTTTTTCTACCAGTTGTGCAGCGCTGATGTCCCAGCTCAACAACTCATGCAACATCACCCGCCCAACCGCGACAAAGTTACCCACCAAGGCAAAACTTGCCGCCAGAAGGCGCACCGGCACCCAGTCAAACGCGTGACGCAATTGCCCGGCACGCTCGGCGACCTGCGGGTTCTGGCTGTATTCGCTGGCCAATGCCAGTAGGCGATACGCCAACGCCGCCACCGGCCCCAACAGGAAGTACCAGAAGATCACTGCAAAAAAGCTCTGATAGGCCTGCCCCAGCAAATGGCCTTGAACGCGCTCCAGCAGTTGCTCGCCATTGTCAGCCACCACCTTCAGGTCTCGTTCGGCCACATGCTCGGCGGCCTGCAGGTCACCGCGCCGCCATGCATCACGAAACGGCCCAAGCCCAGCCAGCAGATCGCCGCGCCCGAGGCTGTAAATCACCACCAGCAGATGCACCGGCAGCGCCAGCAGACCATAAGCCACCGGCTCCAGCACCAACAGCAACAGCGCCAGCAAGGCCACCGGCAGTAACACCAACAGGACAAGAATCAGCCAGGGCCGCTTCCCCATGCGCGGGCTGGATTCCAGCTTGGCCAGCTCACGCAACCATCCACCGTCGCGTTGTAACCGCTGACGCAAGGCCGAGAATTTCTCGATCCAGACCGCCAACACCAACACCAGGAAACTCATCGTGCGTGTCCTCCATCCTGCAGGGCGCTGCGAAAGCGCGTCCAATCAAAAGCCGGGCCCGGGTCGGTCTTGCGACCCGGTGCGATATCACTGTGACCACAAATACGCTGCCGGGTGATGTCTGGATAAGCCGCCAGCAGCTGTCGCGTGAGGTCAATCAGCGAAACATATTGAGCCTCGGTAAACGGTAGCTCGTCCGTTCCTTCCAGCTCGATTCCCAGAGAAAAGTCATTACACACCTCGCGCCCCTCGAAACTCGATACCCCGGCATGCCAGGCGCGGTCCAGGCACGACACAAATTGCGTCACGCTGCCGTCGCGCTCAATCAGAAAATGCGCAGACACCCGTAAGTCGGCAATGCCTTCAAAGTAAGGATGTTGCGTGACATCCAGGCGATTCTGGAAAAACTCATGCACCTTGCCGGTGGCAAACTGTGCCGGTGGCAGGCTGATGTTATGCACCACCAACAGGGAGATCTCGCCGGCGGGGCGCTCGTTGAAGTTGGGCGAAGGGCAATGGCGAATGCCCTGGCACCAACCGCTGGTGGGGTCCAACTGCATACGGGTTCCTTGAATGAGACGAGGTGTTACCAGTATGCCGCGTTCAGGCCTGCGGTTGCGATCACTTGCCGCGATTGAGTTGACGCAGGTTGCGCACCACGCATGCCAGCGCGCGGTCGAACAGCAGCCCGTCGTCCAAGGTACGCAAGGCCCCGCGCTTGAATGCCATGGCCAGCTGGTCGGCACTTTTTTCAAGGACTTTGAGGCCGGTACGGCTGACAAAAATGTAGCTATTGGCCGGGGCCATGATCGCCGTCAACTTGCAGCGCAACGCTGTGTTTTCGTCTTGCTGGAACTCAAACCAGCCACCGACACGCAGCTGGTGAGCCTTGAGCAGGTCCGGGTCATCGCTCGGCAAGCGCTGTATTGAATCAGGCAACCCGACACTGAACGAAAACGGCTCACGCACCTTGATCAGCGCGTCGATGCACTCGCCTTCGGCCGACTGAACATGCATGGCCTGCAATTGAACAAAAAACTCACGGGTGCTGAAAGGGTCGAACGCCGCGCTGGTCAAGCCGTTGCGCAAAGCCGTGAGCAACCCGGGCAGTTGCTCCAGCAGGTGCCGGCCGGCCTCGGTGTCTGTCTGCAGGCCCACACTCCAGATCAACTCGTCCATGGTGCGCACGCCCGCCTGCCACTGCACCGACTGTTCGCCGTGCTTGAGGCAGGCCAACAACAGCACCTGGCTCCAGGCCTGCTGGAGAAACCGCACCACCGATTGCGGCAAGACCTTGCCGAGCAAGCGCCGATTGAGCAGATCGGCCACACGGTCACGTGCGGCTTGCGTGCGTATGCGCCCTTCTTCGGCCTCACGGGTGTGTTGTTCAAGCAACGCGCTACGGCGTTGTTCATCCGAGGTGAACGCAGTGAACTGCGCCAGCAACTGGGAAAAAATCGTCAGGTCTTCGACGAAGTCATTCAACAAACACTGCACCACTTGCTCAATATGCAAGTACAGGCTGTCGCGCTGATAGCCCTCGTGCGGGCTCCAGCCCATGGCAGCCGAGGCGATTTCATTAAGCAGTCGACGCGCCGGGTGGCAGGCGCGGCTGAAGAGGCTCTTGTCCAGCACCGCCACTTTCAACATCGGAATCTGCAAGCGCGCGATCAAACCCTTGAACGCATCAGGCACGGTGCGATCATTGAGGATGAACTCGAACAGCAAGGCGATCAGATTGATCACGTCTTCATCGGCGCCTTCCACCACACGCGACTTGCCGCTCTTGACGCTCACGCGGGTCAACAGTTGTTCAAGCTGGTTACGCAGGTCGAAATCGTCTTCGGCCTCAGGTTCAGGCACATATTGTTGCAGGTGCGAGAGCAGGCGCAGCAGGTCGCGCGAGGCAATGGGTTGCGGTTCGGCGCAGGCTTCCAGGGTCGGCGCCACGCTGCCTCGCACCGCCGCCAACAACACCTGCAGGGCGGCAAAGGCCTGCTGGCCGTTCTCATCCAGGGGCGGGTCGATGGCTGGCGGGTTGCCTTCTCGCTGCTGGTCACGGGCGGCACGCCCGCCAGGGCGACGCGAGGGCACGGCCTTGAGTTCGGGCAAAACCCCGGTGGCGACCAGCAACTGATTGGCTTCGCAGAACAATTGGTCGGCGTCACTGAGCACGTACTTTTCAAACAGTTTGAGCATGATCAGCTTGACGCGAATCTCTACGCCCAGGCTGCGCCCCGCGCGCAAAAAGAACTCGCAAAGCAGCGCCGGACCCAACGGGTTGTCGCACTCGCTCAGAGGCTTGCCAAGCAATGCACTCAAGCGCGCGGTCAGTTGGCCCAGCGCCAGACCATCGCGATGTCGCACCCGTCCGAGCATGGCCTCCAGCGCAACGGCCTTTTCCAGTTCGTCGCTGGACGTGCCGGGCGCCGCCTCATACGACATCACCGGCACCAAATGCGCCTCGCCTGGCTCTGCATGGCCCAGACTGGCGAAAGCGGCGAACAACTGCGCCATGAACACGCGCTCAAAATTTTTGCGCTTGAGGCGCAAGTCACGCATCGCTTCAAAGAAGATGTGATGGTCAACGTTGCTGCGGGCCTTGTCGGCCATTTCGAACAACGTGTCATCGGCGTTATCGAACAGTTCCTGCAGACCTTGCTGCAACTGTTGGGCAGCCTTGTCGCGAACCTGCAGCAACACCACCGGCAGGCGCGCAAGCGGCGATGGCGTGGGGTGCGCCTTGTTGATTGGCACCACCTTTCCGTCATTGTGCATCCTGGCCTCCTGAAACGGCGGTGTTGGGGTGGGGAGCGATCAGCTACAGGTCCGATGGGGGCTGCGAAAACCGGTTGTCACCAGGACGTCAAAGCTATGACGCCAATTGCAAGGCGCAGGATTATCTTGCAAATAAGGGTAGTTGCGCCAGTGAACTCTGCCATTGCTCTGTAAATGAGTGTTGAGTCTGGGTTCACAGGCGCGCTGCCCCTATAATCCGTGGCACTTTGTTTGTGGAGCCTGTTATGCCGAATCTCCGTCTTGCCGACCTCACCGCCGAAATCGAAGCCAACGTGCGCCGTGCACTGCTGGAAGACATCGGCAGCGGCGACATCACTGCGCAATTGATTCCGGCCGAACGGCTGGCGAAGGCTACGATCATCACCCGCGATGCGGCCGTCATCGCCGGTACGGCCTGGGTCGATGCGGTGTTCCGCCAGCTCGATCCTCGGGTCGCGGTGCATTGGCAGGTTGCCGACGGTGAGCGTGTCAGCCCCAACCAGGCGCTGTTCCACCTTGAGGGCCCTGCCCGCTCACTGCTCAGCGGCGAACGCTGCGCGCTGAATTTTCTGCAGATGCTGTCAGGCGTCGCCACGCGCGCTCAGTACCTGGCGGATTTCGTCGCCACGACCCAGGTCAAGCTGCTGGACACCCGCAAAACCCTGCCGGGCCTGCGCCTGGCGCAGAAATACGCCGTGACCTGCGGTGGTTGTCATAACCACCGCATCGGGTTGTATGACGCCTTCCTGATCAAGGAAAACCATATCGCTGCGTGCGGCGGGATTGCGCAGGCGATTACCGCCGCGCACAAGATCGCGCCGGGCAAGCCCGTGGAAATCGAAGTGGAAAGCCTGGAGGAACTGCGCGAAGCGCTGGCGGCGGGCGCCGATATCATCATGCTCGACGAATTGAGCCTGGATGACATGCGTGAGGCCGTGCGCCTGAATGCGGGCAAGGCCAAGCTGGAGGCCAGCGGCGGGATCAATGAAACCACGCTGCTGCCCATCGCCCAAACCGGAGTGGACTACATCTCCATCGGCGCGATGACCAAGGATGTGAAGGCGGTGGACTTGTCGATGCGGCTGAGCATCTGAGGTTTTAATGTAAGCGCCGGCAAGCCGGCGCCTGCACAGGGTTTCAGATCGCGAGGTTGTTCATCCCGCAATACTCGTTCCAGTCGACACCCAGCACCTCGGCGGCCTCCTTGTGCAAGGCCAGGCGTGCGGCCTCGAACTCTTCCGGCGTCGACGTGTACTTGAGGGTCAATTCCCATGGCTGCAGGCCCTGGGCCTCGGCCTCATCCTCAAATGACCATTGGATCTGGTCCCTTTGATCATCGGCGCTCAGGTCCTTGATCTCATCCAGCAGTTCCGGCGACTCCGCAACGTACTTTTTGAGGGCTGCTTCGTGCCGCGCTTCCTGGGTCATTTCTGATGTGGTCATGTTGTTCTCTTAGATCGAGGAATGGGGATGCATCTGGGTCATCAAGGTTGCGCAGATACGAAAGAGCAAGCATAAATGCCGGCTCGTCTGGCCTTCAGAACCATTCTGGGATCATCTGAAAACAGTGCTGCCTTTTAAAACAGTGTTGCGTTTTTTCAACAGTGTTGCCTTGTGCCCGAGACAGGAATCGAACCTGCGACCTTCGCGTTACGAGTGCGCTGCTCTACCGGCTGAGCTACACGGGCGGTGGGCTAAAGCTAGCACCGCATTGGGCAGGCGGCAACTAACTCGCCTACCGCCCGACGGCCGTCAGGCCCCGTCGGCGCCGCAGCCTTTGGCAACGTATTGCGCTTCAGCCGTGGTCGCGCACTTCCAGCCCGTGGTGGCGCTGCGCGTCAACGTGATGGTCTTGCCCAGCACGGGCGCAGGCGCATCAAGAATTTCACAGCTGATGGAGCCTGTGCCGGTGGCCACATCGCCTGCCACGTCGATCTTGCAATTGGCGGTGGGACTGGTGCCACCGATCAAGGCCAGGGTCGGTACGGTGCCCTGGTTGAGGGTGTCCTCGAAACCTGCCTTCAGCGCGGAGACTTCAGCCAACCCCGCGGTGAACTTGGCCTTGGCCTGGTGCTTGGTATACATGGGCAAACCGATAGTGGCCAAAATGCCGATGATTGCCACGACGATCAACAGCTCGATCAAGGTAAAGCCTTTCTGACGCATCACATTCACTCTCCAGAATAGAAACCCTCACAAGGCGCGTCCTGCGCCCCGCATTGTGCAACGGCGCCAGTGTACTCATCCACGCACGACCAATCGCCTGCAAGACGCACAATCTGACATTTTATCCTTCCTCGCCAGCCTGTCCGAATCCCTCACCTGACTAAGCTATAAATCTTCAACGACCTGCGTGCGGAAACGTGACATGAATGACGCTGCAACGATCTACGCCTGGGAAGGCATCAACCGCAAAGGACGCAGAGTCTGCGGGCAAACCACAGGCCAGAACCTGGCGCTGATCAAAGCACAACTGCGCGAACAAGGGATTTGCCCCGGCCGTATCCGCAAGAAAACCCCACGCCTGCCAAGCTTCGCCCCGCCGATAAAACCCGCCGATATTGCCCTGTTCACCCGCCAGCTGGCGACATTACTGAAGGCTGGCATACCGCTGTTGCAAGCGTTCGACATTATTGGCGAAGGCTTCGACAACCGCCTGATGCGCGAACTGATAAAGGACTTGAAACAGGAAATCGCTGCCGGCAACAACCTGGCGGCAGCACTGAAAAAACAACCGCGCTATTTCGATGACCTGTATTGCCACCTGATTGCCGCCGGCGAGCACGCCGGCGCCCTGGAAACGCTGCTGGAGCGCGTTGCCATCCATCTGGAGAAAAGCCAGCAGCTCAAGGCGCGCATCAAGAAGGCCATGACCTACCCCATCGCCGTCATCGTGGTTGCAGGCCTGGTCAGCACGGTCTTGCTGATCCACGTGGTGCCGCAGTTCCAGAACCTGTTCGCCGGCGTCGATGGCAAACTGCCGGGCTTCACCCTGAGTGTCATTGCCTTGTCCGAGTTCCTGCAGCGTGCCTGGTGGATGGTGGCACTGGGTTTGGCCGCGACAATTATCGGGCTGCGCCACGTCTATCGGGCATCTACCGGTTTTCGTCGTTGGCTGGACCTCGGTTTGTTGAACGCGCCCCTGGCAGGCACACTGCTGAAAAAAACCGCGGTTGCCCGCTACGCCCGCACACTCTCAACGACCTTCGCCGCGGGCGTGCCGTTGGTGCAGGCGCTGGATTGCGTGGCGGGGGCGGTCGGAAATGGGTTGTTCAAACAGGCGATAGAGCATATGCGTCACGATGTATCCACTGGCATGCAGTTGCACCAATCCATGGCCAACAGCCGCCTGTTTCCCAGTATGGCAATCCAGATGACGGCCATCGGGGAAGAGTCGGGAACCCTGGATCGCATGCTGGAAAAAGTCGCCAATCACTACGAGGCCGATGTGCAAAACCTGGTCGATAACCTCACCAGCCTGATGGAGCCCCTGATCATGGTGGTATTGGGCGGCATCGTCGGCGCACTGGTGATCGCCATGTACCTGCCAGTTTTCCAGCTGGGGTCGGCATTTTGAACCCGTTGCTGAATGAACAACCGTGGCTCGTTGTCGGGATGGCGCTGGTGCTGGGCCTGATTGTCGGCAGTTTCCTCAATGTGCTGGTGTGGCGCCTGCCGAAAATGCTCGAGCGCGAATGGCGCGCCCAGGCCCAGGAGGTGCTCGGTTTGCCTGCTGACCCTGCGGGCCCGACTTACAACCTGATGCGCCCCCATTCCTGCTGCCCCCGGTGCAATCATCAGATTCGCGCGTGGGAAAATATTCCGCTGCTCAGCTACCTGCTGCTCAAGGGCCGTTGTGCCCATTGCCGAGAACCTATCAGTGCCCGCTACCCGTTCACCGAACTTGCCGGCGCGCTGGTCTCGGCGGCGGTGGCCTGGCATTTCGGCTTCGGCTGGCAAGCCGGTGCGGTGATGCTGCTGAGCTGGGGGTTGCTGGCGATGAGCCTGATCGATGTGGATCATCAACTGCTGCCCGACGTTCTGGTGCTGCCGCTGTTATGGCTGGGGCTGATCCTCAACAGTGTTGGCTTGCTGGTGACGCTGCCGGATGCGCTCTGGGGTGCGGTCATTGGGTACATGAGCCTGTGGACGGTGTTCTGGCTGTTCAAGGTGATCACCGGCAAGGACGGCATGGGCTATGGCGACTTCAAGTTATTGGCCTTGCTCGGCGCCTGGGGTGGCTGGCAGATTCTGCCGATGACACTGCTGATGTCTTCGTTGCTCGGGGTGCTTGCCGGGCTGATCCTGCTGCGCTTGCGCAAGCCCCAGGCGTCGGCCCCAATGCCGTTTGGTCCGTGTCTGGCGATTGCCGGCTGGATTGCATTGCTCTGGGGTGGTCAAATAACCGACTTCTATTTGCAGTCTGTCGGTTTCAAATGACCACTTCTGTTGCAACACCCTGGATTCTTGGCCTCACCGGCGGCATCGGCAGCGGCAAAAGCGCGGCCGCCCAGCACTTCATGGATTTGGGCATCGACCTGGTCGACGCCGACCATGCCGCTCGCTGGGTGGTTGAGCCCGGCCGCCCGGCACTGGCGCAAATCGCCGAGCACTTCGGTGCAGGCGTGCTGTTACCCGACGGCCAACTGGACCGCGCCGCGTTGCGCAAACTGATCTTTGAGGTCCCGCAAGAACGCCGCTGGCTGGAAGCCTTGCTGCACCCGCTGATCGGCGAGGAGATTCGCAGCCATCTGGCGCGCGCGCGGTCGCCTTACGCAATCCTGGTGTCACCGCTGCTGATCGAGTCCGGCCAGTACAGCATGACCCAGCGCATCCTGGTGATTGACGTGCCGCAATCACTGCAAATTCAGCGTACCCTGCAGCGCGACGGCATCAGCGAACAGCAGGTGCAGGCGATTCTGAAGGCCCAGTCCAGCCGTGAAGACCGCCTGAACCATGCCGATGACGTAATGGTCAATGACCAGGACCTCGCCTGGCTGCACAGCGAGGTCGAGCGACTGCACCACTTTTACCTTACTTTGCGTGGAGGCCGATCATGAGCCAACCTATGACCGTCGACTGCCCAACCTGCGGTGCACCCGTGGAATGGAAAACAGACAACCTCAATCGGCCGTTTTGCTCGGACCGTTGCAAACTCATCGACCTGGGCGCCTGGGCATCGGAAGAGCACAAGATTCCGGTCAGCCCGGATGCCGAAGACGACCTGTTCTCCGAAGACTTTCAGCCTAAGCACTAAGGCCGCATAAAGGCGTATTCCTGCTGGTCGTCGAGGTTCTCTGCAAGGTATTGCAGCTCGTCGGCCAGGTCTTCGAAACTGCGCACGCCTTTACTCTGCTGCACCACGGCGCTGAGCATGGCGCGCAAGGTCAAGCCTGGGTCGAAACCGATTTCCTGCGCGGCGTCCTGACTTCTGCGCAACTCCTGCCGTGCCCATTCGTACACACTCATGCCCCACGCTCCTTCATAAATTTCGCAGAGCATGGGCCTGTGTGGCCGGCCGGGATTTGATCTGGGTCAACGCCGCGAATCGTCGTCCTTCCATGGCGCAGAGAGGTAGCGCGTACGGTTGAAGGTCTCAAGCCACTCCGGGCAAAACACCACCAGAGCGCTGATGACCATGCCGTTGATAAAAGCTTCTGGGAAGATGATCAGCCACAGGTAGCCGATGAAGTCTTCCAGCCACTCCGGCATCGCGAAACGGCCGTCTAACCACAGCAGCCCCAGCGCAGCCAGCAAGCAGAGCAGCGCCGACAGCGCGGCGGCAAAGAAGCCCGAGCAGAAGATATACACAAAGGGATTGCGGGGTTGGGCGCGCTCTACCAGCACTGCACAGCCTTCCGTGATCAGTACCGGCAACACAATCAGCAGCAGGCCATTGACCCCGACAGCGGCCAGGTCCTGACGCCCCAGCAGCACCAACCCGAACTGCGCCGCCAACCCGCCGACGATTGCCAGAGGCCAGTCGAGCAGCAGGGTCACGGCGGTCATGCCGATAAAGTGGTAGGAAACGCCAGTATCGAAATCTCGCCGCACCAGCCACAACATGAACAGCGCGAACACCGTACCAAACAGCAGATGCTGACGCCGCCGGTCGGCAAACAGCTCGACCCATGGCGAGCGCAGGATTGCCCACATCACCACGGGCGCATACAACAGCCAGCCGATGCTGAGGGTTTGCGGCGCCAGCACGGCGGCACTGATCACGGCTTCACCTGCTCCAGTGCCTGGCGCAGCTCGTCGGCGGAGCTGTATTCGTGCTGAGCAATCACCTTGCCGCTATCGAGTTGCAGCCACAGCACTTTATCCACAGCCCCTGGGTAACGCGGGGCGATACGCGCATCACGGTCCAGCATGACCCGGTAGTTGTAGGCCTGCATCGCCGGCACGGCGAACAGCTTGGCGATGAGCCGGGGCATGCGCTGGATATCGGCGATGAACACCGCGTGGCGCGCTTCGAGGTAGCCCTTGGGCTGGCCTTGCAGCGCGGCATCTACCCGCTTGGCGGCGTCCATGCTGCGGGCTACCAGCAGAATCTGCGCCTGGTCATCCAGGGTGTAAGCCTGGTCGAACTGGTCGAGCAGGGTCCATGGCGCCACGCGCTCACCCACCTCAACAGCTTGGGCCCACAACGGTAAAAGGCTCAGCAACAGCACCACGAAAAACTTCACCGCAGACTCCTTGATTCGGATGAGGGTCGAGTAGCCAGTCTACACCGGCCGTTTAAAGCAAGACTTCCTGCGGTCATCATTTGGACGCTAAGCTGCAAATATGGATGACTCAGATTACTTGCGCCTGCTTACCGTAGCGGCCGAACAAGCCAATGCGTTCCTGTCCAATGCCCGCAAATGGGAGCGTGAGCGTTGGGTCTGCCAGCGCCTGCTGCAAGGCTTGAATGTGCCCTACCGGGCCGAGGAGTTTCATGCCGCCGGTCAAGAACCGCCGGATGTGTTGTTTCGCGACGCCAGTTTCGAGGTGTTTTTTGTACTGGATGAAGGCCGGCGCCTGAACGACGAATGGCGCGATGAGTTGCTGCGCCGACGCAGCGCATTTTCCCTGAGCCAGTTGGTCCGGCGCGAAGCCAAGCCGCGGCGTATCCCCGCCCATGAGTTCCTGTTGCGCCTGGCGCCGACGCTGCGCAAAAAAGCGCATAACTACAAAGAACGTGGCATTGACCTGGGCGAGTTGGACCTCATCGCCTTCGCCAGTCTCAAGCGCGAAGTGCTGGACCTCAACAGCCATTTCCCGCCTCCCACCGAATACCTGCGCCAGGGTTGGCGCTCGCTGTCGCTGGTCGGGCCGACCTTTGCCCGCGTGCTGTTCGCCCATCCTGATGCCCCGGATTTCTTGCGCAACAACTTGGGCCGCAGCATAGTATTCGACGTGGGCATCAGCCTGTGACGCGGGCACAGGCTACGCTTGTGGCGATACCGCCAATCTCCCGACTGTAACGTGGCGCCCTTTTGCAACGTCTACCTGACGAGGCCTTTATGACCAGCCGCCTGAACCCCGATGACCAACAGCATGTCGAAGAGTACCTGCAACTCTCCCAGAACCGAGTCGAGCGCAAGCCTTTCCGGCCGTGGCTGCTCCTTGGTGTGGTGCTGGTGGCGGTGATCGGGCTCGGTCTGCTGAGCCGCCTTTTGAGTTACCTGACGCTATGAGCTGCCTGGCGCTCGCGAGGGTAACTGCTCCGATTTCTTTTAGCCTTGCGAGATATCCCCATGACCCATCGTATTATTATCGTCGGCGGCGGCGCCGGCGGCCTGGAGTTGGCTACCCGCCTGGGTAAGACTCTGGGCAAGCGCGGCACCGCCAACATCACGCTGGTGGACACCAACCTGACCCATATCTGGAAGCCACTGCTGCACGAAGTGGCTGCCGGCTCGCTGAACTCTTCGGAAGACGAACTCAACTACGTCGCCCAAGCCAAATGGAACCACTTCGAGTTTCAGCTGGGGCGCATGAGCGGGCTTGACCGTGAACAGAAAAAAATTCAGCTGGCCGCCACCCTTGACGAAGAAGGCCGCGAACTGGTGCCTGCGCGCGTGCTGGGCTATGACAGCCTGGTGATCGCAGTCGGCAGCACCACCAATGACTTCGGCACCGAGGGCGCAGCGCAACACTGCCTGTTCCTCGACACACGCAAACAGGCCGAGCGTTTCCACCAGCAGTTGCTCAACCACTACCTGCGCGCCCATGCCGGGCAGACCGATACCATTGAACAGATCAGCGTCGCCATCGTCGGCGCCGGCGCCACCGGCGTTGAGCTGGCCGCCGAGCTGCATAACGCCGCCCACGAGCTGGCAGCGTACGGCCTGGACAAGATCAAACCGGAAAACATGCACATCACCCTCATCGAAGCCGGCCCGCGGGTATTGCCTGCGTTGCCGGAACGAATTGGCGGGCCGGTGCATAAAACCCTGGAGAAACTCGGGGTCACGGTGCTGACCAATTCGGCGGTCAGCGAAGTGACGGCCGACGCACTGATCACCAGCAGCGGCCAGGTCATTCCGGCCAGCTTGAAGGTGTGGGCCGCCGGGATTCGCGCGCCAGGCTTCCTCAAGGACATCGACGGCCTGGAAACCAACCGCATCAACCAATTGCAGGTGTTGCCGACGCTGCAGACTACCCGCGACGAAAATATCTTCGCCTTCGGCGACTGCGCCGCCTGCCCGCAACCAGGCACCGACCGCAATGTACCGCCCCGCGCACAGGCCGCTCACCAGCAGGCTTCGTTGCTGGCCAAGTCTCTGAAACTGCGGATTGAAGGCAAGGACCTGCCGTCCTACAAGTACACCGACTACGGCTCGCTGATCTCGCTGTCACGTTTCTCGGCGGTGGGTAACTTGATGGGTAACCTGACTGGCAGCGTGATGCTGGAAGGCTGGCTGGCGCGGATGTTCTATGTATCGCTGTACCGCATGCACCAGATGGCGTTGTACGGTTTCTTCCGCACGGCCATGCTGATGCTCGGCAGCAAGATCGGGCGCGGCACCGAGCCGAGGCTCAAGCTGCACTGATTGACTGAACGGCAGCAAAAAAATCCCCCTATCACACGATAGGGGGATTTTTTATTGGGCTAGAGCTGCTGGTAGAACTCAGCCATATAGTCGACAAACGCCCGCACCTTCGGCGCCAGGTGCCGGGACTGTGGATAAAGGGCGTAATAGTGCCGCTCGCCCAATGAATAATTGGGCAGAATTCGCACAAGCTGACCGTGCGCCAAGTCGCTGTGCACTGTGGCCTGGGTGAAACACGCAATGCCCGCCCCCGCCAACGTGGCCGCGTGCAACGCGCTGATGGTGTTGGTGCTGAACCGCCCCGATGGGGTGACCGTAACCACCGCGCCACGCGCCGCGCTCAGTTGCCAATCCGACGACGCACCAATGAAAGTCAGCAAGTGATGGTTGTCGAGCTCCTGCGCCGAACGGGGCAACCCATGGCGGCCGATGTAGCTCGGCGACGCGACCAGAACCTGGCTGGAAATCGTCAACGTGCGGGCAATCAATGACGTATCCGCCAGGGCGCTGGCAATGCGTATCGCGACATCAAACCCGTCGGCCACCAGGTCGACGAACTGATCATCACAGCACAGCTGCAGCTCAATATCCGGATAGCGTCGTTGAAAACCCGGTAGCCAGTGCGGCAGATCCAGTGTGCCCACCACCAGCGGCACACTGACTTTCAGCAGGCCTTCGGGGCGTTGATGCCCGTGGGCGATGGCCTGGGATGCGGCGTCGAGACGATCAAGGATATCCACGCACGCTGCGTAGTACTGCTCCCCGGCACCCGTCAGACTGAAGCGTCGCGTGTTGCGGTTGATCAGTTGGGCGCCCAGCTCAATCTCCAATTGCTGCAATTGCCGGGATATCGTCGAATGCGTGGTCTCCAGGCGCTCTGCGGCTGCAGAAAAACCCTTGGCTTCGACGATGCACCGAAAGGCGCGCATGGCAGATAACTGGTTCATGAAGCAGGCGATCCCAAGCTGGTCAGGGGAATCAGTTAACCGGCAAAGCGATAATTTGCGAGGTGGTCAGCACCGAACCGAAGGTGTCTTCGATTTCAGCCAGTGCCGAGTTGTGCAACTCATCCTTGGTTACCGAACGGCCATCGGCGCGGGTAATAGCCCGTGTGGCACTGGCATCGGATGCTACCACAACGTCGTAGCCCAACGGCGCGGCGTCACGGGCGGCGCCAGCAACACAGGCGTGAGTCATCAGGCCACTGATAATCAGGGTTTTGACGCCGGCTTTCTTCAATTGCGCATCCAGGTCGGTGCTGGCAAACACGCTGACCGTGGTCTTCTGCACAAGCGTGTCTTGTGCACGTGGCTTCATCAGCGGGTGAAAATCGACGGTCTTGCCATTCTTGGCGAAGACCGCCGCGTCGTCCGGGGCGATGTGCTGCACGTGAATGACCCGGATGTTTTCCTTGTCGGCAAACTTGATCAGACGCTGAGTGTTTTCCAGGGCTTTCATGCCGTCAGGGATCGGCATGCGGCCGGTGAAGTATTCATTCTGGAAGTCGATGACCACCAACGCGGTGGTTTTCGGGTCAAGACGGTCAGTCGGCTTCGCCCCCAACATCGCGCGAATGGTCGGCTGCGGGTGTGTGGCTGTTTCGGCGGCGACAGCGTAATGGCCGAGGCCCACCATCATACCGAAGCCAACAAGCGTGGACTTGAGTACGGCAGATAGCGAACGGACAGGGTGAGCGGCTGGGGTGAGGGTCATCATGCAGATTCCTTGAGGCGAGTGAATGGACGAGGCCCAGTCTAGGAGGCCGCGACCAGTGCACCAACGCACCCATCAGCACAATATCTGTTTGGAATTCGCACAAGTGAGGCCAAACAACAGGCAAAAAAAATCCCCGTATCTTTCGATACGAGGATTTTTAATATGGTCGGGGTAAGGGGATTCGAACTCCTGACATCCTGCTCCCAAAGCAGGCGCGCTACCGGACTGCGCTATACCCCGGTAAAAAAAAGGCGACCTTTCAGTCGCCTTCTGCGACCAGGGCTTTTGACCTCTGATCTTAAGATCTGATTCCAGCGTTAACTGGTCTCAAAAATGGTGGGTCGTGTGGGATTCGAACCTACGACCAATTGGTTAAAAGCCAACTGCTCTACCAACTGAGCTAACGACCCAAAAATGGTCGGGGTAAGGGGATTCGAACTCCTGACATCCTGCTCCCAAAGCAGGCGCGCTACCGGACTGCGCTATACCCCGGTTTTGAAATTGGCTCCGTGACCAGGACTCGAACCTGGGACCCAATGATTAACAGTCATTTGCTCTACCGACTGAGCTATCACGGAACTGCATATTTCAAATGTGTAACTTTACTGCGTTGAAACGTTCTCTTCGGCTTGTCCGTATCGCTACGTTCATGTCTCTGAGGCGCGCTATTCTACAATCTTAAAAACCCCTGTCAACCCTTTAAATTGCTTTTAAGACAATGATTTGCGCTTCTTTCTGATTTCTTCTTGGGGAGAAGAAACCCGTGGGCTGACGTTGCTGCGGGGCGCACTTTACAAGCCTTTGCCTTACAGTTCAACGCCCTATCGAAAAAAAAGGCCCCGCAATGCGGGGCCTCCTCTTATAGCCATACAGGCTGGGCTCAGTGGAAGACGATTTCGTCGTTTTCCACAGTCGCCGTGACGCTGGTGCCCGGCATGAAGCTGCCCGATAGGATCAACTGCGCCAATGGGTTCTCGATCCAGCGCTGGATCGCACGCTTCAGTGGCCGTGCGCCATACACCGGGTCGTAACCCACCGCGATCAGCTTGTCCAACGCCTCGCTGCTCAGCTCCAGGTCGAGCTCGCGCTCGGCCAAGCGGCCGCGCAGACGTCCCAACTGGATCTCGGTGATGCCCGCGATCTGATCCCGCGCCAGAGGCTCGAAGATCACCACTTCATCGACCCGGTTGATAAATTCCGGACGGAAATGAGTGGTCAGTGCATCCATTACCGCCGCGCGCTGGCCCTCGCGATCACCCACCAACTCCTGAATCTGCGCCGAGCCCAGGTTGGAGGTCATCACGATCACCGTATTACGGAAATCCACGGTACGCCCGTGGCTGTCCGTCAAACGGCCATCTTCCAGCACCTGCAGCAAGATGTTGAACACATCCGGGTGGGCCTTCTCGACCTCGTCCAGCAGGATCACCGAGTAAGGCTTGCGACGCACGGCTTCGGTCAGGTAACCACCCTCTTCGTAGCCCACGTAGCCTGGTGGGGCGCCGATCAAGCGAGCCACCGAGTGTTTCTCCATGAATTCGGACATATCGATCCGCACCATGGCCTCTTCGGTATCAAACAGGAACTCAGCCAAAGCCTTGCACAGCTCGGTCTTACCCACGCCGGTCGGGCCGAGGAACATGAACGAGCCGCTCGGACGGTTCGGGTCGGACAAGCCGGCCCGGGAACGCCGTACCGCGTTGGACACAGCCACCACGGCCTCTTCCTGGCCGATGACGCGCTGGTGCAACAGGCTTTCCATCTTCAGCAACTTGTCGCGCTCGCCTTCGAGCATTTTCGACACCGGAATACCGGTCCACTTCGAAACGACTTCGGCGATTTCTTCCTCGGTCACCTTGCTGCGCAGCAATTGGTTCTCGGGCTTACCATGCTGGTCGACCATTTGCAGGCTGCGCTCCAGGTCCGGGATCACCCCGTACTGCAACTCGGCCATGCGGTTCAGGTCACCTTTACGGCGCGCGGCTTCCAGCTCCTGACGGGACTGCTCGATCTTTTGCTGGATCTGCGCAGAACCCTGGACCTCGGCTTTTTCCGAGGTCCAGATTTCCTCGAGGTCTGAATATTCACGCTCCAGACGCACGATTTCTTCCTGGAGTTTTTCCAGGCGTTTCTTCGCGGCCTCGTCTTCTTCTTTCTTCAGGGCCTGGGACTCAACCTTCAGTTGAATCAGGCGCCGGTCCAGACGGTCGAGCACTTCCGGCTTGGAGTCGATCTCCATGCGAATACGGCTGGCCGCCTCGTCGATCAAGTCGATGGCCTTGTCCGGCAACTGGCGGTCAGTGATATAGCGATGGCTCAATTTGGCCGCCGCAATAATCGCGCCGTCAGTGATCGCCACCTTGTGGTGGACCTCATAGCGTTCTTTCAGGCCACGCAGGATCGCGATGGTGTCTTCTTCGCTGGGTTCTTCCACCAGCACTTTCTGGAAACGACGCTCAAGGGCCGCGTCTTTTTCGATGTACTGGCGATACTCGTTCAGCGTGGTGGCGCCAACGCAATGCAGCTCACCGCGCGCCAGTGCGGGCTTGAGCATGTTGCCGGCATCCATCGAGCCCTCGCCTTTACCGGCGCCGACCATGGTGTGCAGTTCGTCGATGAACAGAATGATCTGCCCCTCCTGCTTCGACAGTTCATTAAGCAGGGATTTCAGGCGCTCTTCGAACTCGCCACGGAACTTGGCGCCGGCGATCAGCGAGCCCATGTCCAAAGACAGCAGACGCTTGCCTTTAAGACCGTCTGGCACTTCACCATTAATGATGCGCTGGGCCAGGCCTTCGGCAATCGCGGTTTTACCCACGCCAGGTTCACCGATCAGCACCGGGTTGTTCTTGGTGCGGCGTTGCAGCACTTGGATGGTGCGACGAATTTCGTCATCACGGCCAATCACCGGGTCAAGCTTGCCTTCTTCGGCGCGCTTGGTCAGGTCGACCGTGTATTTGTCCAGAGCCTGGCGCGACTCCTCGTGGTTGGGGTCATTCACCGCCTCGCCGCCACGCAGGTTGTTGATGGCGTTTTCCAAGGCCTTTTTGCTCACGCCCTGGCCCAGCAGCAATTTGCCAAGCTTGCTGTTGTCGTCCATCGCGGCGAGCAGCACCAGTTCGCTGGAGATGAACTGATCACCTTTTTGCTGAGCCAGGCGATCTGCCTGGTTAAGCAGGCGCGCCAGGTCCTGCGACATGTTCACGTCGCCGGTAGGGTTTTGGATTTTTGGCAGTTGGTCGAGCTCTTTGCTCAACTCTTTGCGCAGGCTGTTGACGTCAAAGCCCACCTGCATCAGCAAGGGCTTGATAGAACCACCTTGCTGTTCCAGAAGCGCCTGCATCAAGTGCGCAGGCTCAATGGCCGGATGGTCGAGGCCGACCGCCAGGGATTGGGAGTCCGATAGAGCTAACTGCAATTTGCTGGTTAAACGATCAATACGCATTAGTCACCTTCCTTTTGAGCAGGCCGGAGCTATGTGCGAGCGAGCTTGCTCGCGAAAAACGCATCCTGAATGAAGAAACCTGCCAGATACCCCTATAGATGGGGTGGATTCTGCAAGATTCAAGCGGGCTATCGTGGATGTGGATCAGCGTTGACCCAAGTCAAGAGAGTCTAGCGCTCAAGCCAGATAAGGGAGGCAAATCGACCCGTGCGAGGGCTGCTACGGTAAGAAAAAAAGCGCGGGTCAGTCACGGTGCAATAACCGCCACCATAGACAGCGGTGATTCCACGTGCGGCGAGCCGCAGGCGCGCCAACTGGTAGATGTCGGCCATGTACTTGCCGGGATTGTGGCTTGGCACGAAGGCTTCGGCGGTCGTCGGCAGCTGCTGCATGAAGGCTTCACGCACCTCCGGGCCGACTTCAAAGGCTTGCGGGCCAATGGCAGGTCCCAGCCAGACCAATACATCGGCAGGTTCGCAGCCCAGGCTTTCGAAAGCCGCTTCGAGCACACCCGCTGCCAGCCCACGCCAACCGGCATGGGCTGCCGCCACGCGAGTACCGGCGCGGTTGCAGAACAACGCGGGCAGGCAATCGGCAGTCATGGATGTGCAGGCGATACCAGGCGTGCTGGTCCAGCTGCCATCGGCTTCGGCGATGCGCGAGGGGTCAGCCTCGACCACGGTTACCCCGTGAACTTGGCGCAGCCACGCGGGCTGAATATCAAAGGTATCGGTCAGACGACGGCGATTCTCAAGGACGGCTTCAAGGCTGTCCTCAACATGATCGCCCAGGTTGAGGCTGTCGAACGGCGCCAGACTGACGCCGCCCGCACGGGTGGTGACGCAGGCTTTAACCTGAGCCGGCGCAGGCCAGTCAGGAATCAGCCAGTCATTCATCCGATAAACGCCTCGCGATCCTGCTTGAGCAGCGACAACAACCAGACCAGATCGTCTGGAAGAGGCGATTCCCAGCTCATTCGCTTACCGCTCGTCGGATGATCCAGCTCCAGGAAACGTGCATGCAGTGCCTGACGCGGGAAGGATTTCAGCGATTCAACCATGGTCTGACTCGCCGCCGGCGGAATACGGAAGCGACCGCCGTAGGCCGGATCTCCGACCAACGGGAAGTTAATGTGCGCCATGTGCACGCGGATCTGGTGCGTACGGCCGGTTTCCAGCTTGACCCGCACGTGAGTGTGGGACCGGAAACGCTCCAGCACACGGTAGTGGCTGACGGCCTGCTTGCCGCCTTCCATCACCGCCATACGCTGACGCTGCTGGCCGTGGCGGCCGATAGGGGCGTTGATCTTGCCACCCGCCACCACCACGCCGATCACGATGCACTCGTAGATGCGGCTGACGCTACGGCTCTGCAACTGTGTGACCAGTTGCGTCTGGGCCTGGATGGTCTTGGCCACCACCATCAAGCCGGTGGTGTCCTTGTCCAGGCGGTGCACGATGCCGCAGCGCGGTACATTGATGATGTCCGGCACGTGGTGCAGCAAGGCATTGAGCAAGGTGCCATCAGCGTGCCCGGCGGCCGGGTGAACCACCAGGCCTGCGGGTTTATTGATGACCAGGATGTCGTCGTCTTCATAGACGATGTCCAGCTCGATGTCCTGGGCGACCCATTCTCCCTGGGCTTCCTGCTCGGCAGTCAGCTCAAGAATCGCACCGCCATGGACTATGTCTCGCGGGCGGATAACCGCTCCATCCACAGTCAGGCGGCCGTCTTTGATCCAGGCGGAAAGGCGCGAGCGCGAGTGCTCAGCGAATAATTGTGCGGCGACTTGATCGAGGCGTTGGCCGCCCAATTCGGACGGCACCTCTGCGCGAAGTTCAATTTTATCGGACATGCTCAGACTAGGCGTGGCACAGCCTTTGGTTTCGGCTGCGCGCTTGTGGTTAAATACGGCGTCTTTTGCCCCGAGGCTTTCAACGGGGCGCTCATCATAACAGGACGGCCCCGCCCAAGACAGCGGCCGTCATAGGGACGCAAGCCGCCATGCAAGTGAAACACCTGCTGCTGATCGCCATCCTCGCCATGACTGCTGCTTGCTCGTCAACAAAGGAAGTCGTCGACGAAAACCTGAGCGAAGTCGAGCTGTATCAATTAGCTCAAAAAGACTTGGACAATAATAGCTACACCAGTGCCACAGCCAAGCTGAAGGCCCTGGAGTCACGCTATCCGTTCGGGCGCTACGCCGACCAGGCACAGCTCGAGCTGATCTACGCCAACTACAAGAACGCCGAGCCGGAAGCTGCCAAGTCCGCCGCCGAGCGTTTTATCCGCCTGCACCCGCAGCACCCGAACGTGGACTACGCCTACTACATGAAGGGCCTGACCTCGTTCGACCAGGACGTGGGCCTGCTGGCGCGCTTCCTGCCGCTGGACATGACCAAGCGTGACCCCGGCGCTGCCCGCGACTCCTACAACGAGTTCGCCCAGCTGACCAGCCGCTACCCCAACAGCCGCTACGCGCCGGACGCCAAGCAGCGCATGATCTACCTGCGCAACCTGCTGGCTTCCTACGAGATTCACGTGGCTGACTACTATCTGACCCGTCAGGCATACGTGGCTGCCGCCAACCGTGGGCGCTATGTAGTGGAGAACTTCCAGGAAACCCCTTCCGTGGGTGACGGCCTGGCGGTGATGACCGAGGCTTACCAGGCGTTGCACCTGGATGCATTGGCAGCCACCAGCCTGGAAACCCTGAAGCTCAACTACCCAGACTCGCCAAGCTTGAAAGACGGCCAGTTTGTGCCTCGGGTTGCCGAAACAGACAACCGTTCGTGGCTGAGCAAGTACACCCTGGGCCTGATCAGTTCCCGTCCACCCTTGCCGCCGGGCGAAACCCGCGCCAACCAGGACGTGATCAAACAGTTCCAGGACGCCAAGGAAGCAATTCCGTCGGAGCTCAAGCCGCATGACGAGAATGGCGATGTGATCGAAGAGCAAGAGCCGCAGGCCCTTGGCAACAACGAAGATCGTTCGTGGTTCAGCTACATGACGTTCGGCGTATTCGACTGATTGCACTCAGCGTCATCAAGAAGGAGCCTTTCGAGGCTCCTTTTTTATTGCCCGGCGTTATTGCGCTGTGCGCCTGCCACGACCTTGGCTAAACTGGCGCATTCCTTGTCGAGAAACTGCCCATCATGCTTCGTCTACTGTTCTGGATTGCCGTCATTGCTGCCGCGGTATGGTTCTGGCGCAAATTCAAAAGCCCGGCCGCCCGGCAGCAACGCGCCAGCGAGCCTGACGCAGCCCTGATGGTGCGCTGCGCCCACTGCGGCGTGCACTTGCCGCAGGATCGCGCGCTGAGTTCACGCCAGGAGTGGTATTGCACTCAGGCACACCTGGAACAGGGGCCGAAGTCTATCCAGCGTTGATTCGACCTGCGGGCGCATAAGGCGCCGGGTCAATGATCGGCGTATGCCCCAGCAACAAGTCGGCAAACAACTGGCAGGATGCCGGCGCAAGCACCAAGCCATTGCGGTAATGCCCGCAATTGAGCCACAACCCTTTGAAGCCCGGGACTTCACCGATATAAGGGATACCTTCCGGTGAGCCGGGCCGCAAACCGGCCCAATGTCCCACGACCTCGGCGTCCGCCAAGGCAGGAATCAACTCCACAGCCGAAGCCTTGAGGCTTTCCAGCGCCGAGTCGGTCGGGGTCTTGTCGAACCCTTCGTGTTCAAGCGTACTGCCGATCAGAATGTGCCCATCACGCCGTGGGATCGCATAACGCCCCTTGGCCAGGACCATGCTCGAGAGGAAATCCGAGGCGCATTTGTACAAAATCATTTGGCCTTTGACCGGCTCCACCGGCAGCGCCAAGCCCAACTTGCCAAGCAACTCACCGCTCCAGGCACCCGCAGCCAACACTATCTGGTCGCCAAGAATCGGTCCCGCAGCGGTATTCACGCCCACTACGTCTTCGCCTTCAAGTACAAAACCCTGTACTTCGCACTGCTCATGAAGGGTCACACCAGGCAGCGCCAACAGCGCCGCCTTGAGGGATTTGACCAGGCGCGGGTTGCGCACATTGGCCACGTCCGCCATGTAAATCGCCTGGGAATACCCGCCGCCCAGTACCGGCACGGCATCGTGCGCAGCCGACACATCCACTTTGCTCAGCGGCCGTCCCTCGCGGGCAGCCCAGGCCAACGCCTGGGCCTCGTCTTCCAGGTCCAGCCAGTAAAGGCCCGTGGTATGAACCTCTGGATCAACACCCGTGGCCGCGAACAGACGTTCGGCCAATTGCGGATAAAAATCCTGGGACCAATGCGCCAGCGCGGTGACCGCCGGGCTATAGCGCCACGGGTACAGCGGCGACACGATCCCCCCGCCGGCCCAGGAGGACTCCTGGCCAAGCCCGGAGCGCTCCAGCAGTATGACGGCCTGCCCTTGGGTGGCCAGGTTGTACGCCGTCAACAACCCGATTACTCCGCCACCGACAATCACCACTTGCTGTTGCTTAGCCATCATTTGATCCAGCCGATAAAAAGGGAAAAGCGCACCGGGCGCCCACTCATCCAGCACTCTCATCATTGCCCCCAGCACGCCTTGCGCGACATTCCAGGTGCCGCGCCCGGGTTGCTGCGCACGCCGGAGCTGCTCAGGCTGAATTCAGCGCAAGGGTCGCCTGCCATGACTGAGCCGACGGCAGGCGTGGCAACCAGGGTGAAGTCCTGAGGGTTCAATGCAGCGCCGATTCTATAGCGTTCATTGCCCGCACTGACGCCGCTTGCATCAATAAAAGTGCCGTTGCGCGTGTAAAAGCGCTCCAGGTAATGGACTTGCTCGGACAACAACGCAACGATTTCTGCGCGATAGGCCTTTTTTACATGCCCGGTATACGCCGGGTAAGCGATCCCGGCCAGAAACGCAATGATCGCGACAGCGATCAATAACTCGATCAAGGTAAAACCCTGGCAATCCTTGCCCATTGATACGCTCCTTATTGAAGTTGCCGCCATAAAATCCGACGAAATCTCGCCCCTGCTGCTTCGTTGACCTGCGCATAGACCGTCTCCAGAACGGTGCGCGATTGGCCGCTGAAGCCCACCGCCGTCACGCGGTATAACCTGGCAGATGTGTACAGAGGTAAACCCGCCAGCCCTGTGCCCTGCCCCAACGCTTGAATGCCGTACAGGCCGCCCTTGAAGGCAACCCAACTGACCGCTGAAACAGAACGCTGCCCGGTGCCAACCACAGAAAACGACTCCGGTGGCGGTGCGCAGGCGCTTATCGACTGGCATAACGGCAACACCGCCCCCGCGCGACGGACCATTGATTCCCCCAACCTCAGGCCGCTTTCGGCACTTTGAAATGATTGATTGCGATGCCAGACGCCGCTGGCAATCCTTTGCTGGGACACGGCCCCTTGCATCGAGGCCAGGCCAGTCAGTGACAACACCAGCAAAAACACCAGGCTGATCAAGAGGACCATGCCCGTCTGCCGTGGATGGAAGCCGTCAAAGTTGCGCATGATGGCTCTACTCCAACCGGTTGCGCAGCGCTGCCACGACACTGTAGGCCTGATCCCGGACGCGCCCCGTCGGGTCTCGCAGCGTCATTCGGATACGCACGCTGCGTATCAGTGATTCGTCGGCCGGGGCGGGTTCATAGCGCGCAACGCGAGCCGAGCCGGGCTTGGCTGCCACACCGAAACTGAGGTCGAACGCCTGTACGTTATCCACCAGAACCGCCTTGGCCGGCGCAGCCGGTGTACTGACTTTCAGCTGGCCCGCTTCAAAGGTGTAGGTGAGCTGGCGTATCGCAAACCGGCTCTGGCCAGGCGCGGGCGTCGGCGAGTTGCCCGCATAGGCCTGGGCCGTGGTCATGCAGTCGGAAAGCACCGTCCAGTCGGGCCTGCCACCCTCTCCACTTGCATCCGCGGTGACTAATGTCAGTGACCTCGAGCTGCCCGAGGTGCTCCAGCCGACCGGTCGATCAAAGGCCGCCGGCGCATTATCGATAGAGGCCGTCGCCAGGCAGCCAAACACACCCGCCTGGCGAATGTCCTGAATCATCTTGCCCAGCACAAACCGCGCATCATCCTGCAGCAACATGGCTGCCTGCTGGCTGGCGTGGGTGGCTCGAACGCTGATGACGACTTGGCCGACCCCGAGGATCAGCACCAACCCGACAGACAGCGCCAGCAACAGCTCCACCAGGCTGAATCCCCGTGCAAAGCGATTCATTGCGCCACCCCAGGCTCGCTGGCAATGCGACTGGCGAGGGTGAAGGTCTCCCGTGCGCCACTGCGGTTCGCGCCCCTCGCGTCGTCCCAACTGATACTGACGGTAACCTCGCTGCCACTGACCACGACGGAGCCTTTTGCACTCGCTCCGGCAAACCCGACGATATTTGCTTCGAAGTCGTGCAGGTCCAGGTCACGCACGCTGGCGCTGGCCGTACCGAGCGGCGCGCCTTCGGTTCGGCTCCATGAATAGTCGACGCTCGAGTTGGCGCGAACCCGGTCCAGCATGTCGTAGGCAATGAAACTGGCCTGGCTGATCATCCTTGAGCTGTCGGTGTATTTGAGTGCGTTGAGCTGGATCACCGCCGCGCCCAGCAACCCGACCGCAAGAATCAGCACGGCCACCAGCACCTCGATCAGCGTCATGCCGGATTGGTGGCGGGGTAAGACGCAGGCAAATTTTAGGTTCGGGCAAACAAGCATCACCGTCGTCATCCCTGTCGAAGGCCGGAGAAAAGCAGGAAAAACCTGCTGTGCGGCCCAAGACTAGCGTCGGTTTTCGGCTGGCGCTGCTGCCGGAACAAAGGGAAATACTTTGGACATAAAGGCCATCACTCCACGCCAGGAACTGGCGGCTATACCTATGCCTGTCACCTGAAACAGTGAACCCGTCCATGGAGGGACGACACATGAAGCAACGCGGATTCACCCTGGTCGAGCTTCTGCTGAGCCTGTTGCTGAGCGGCATCCTGGCAAATCTCGCAGTACCCGGTTTCAAAGGCTTGCTCGAGTCACAGCAACGACAAACAGCTGCGCAGGCTTTGGCCAGCGGCATGCGCTATGCCCGCACCGAGGCCATTGCGCGCAATCGTGCGGTAATCATTCACGCGCTGGATGAAAACTGGAGCCAGGGATGGCGAGTGATACTGGATGAAAGCGGACGCGGCCACTTGGACGAGAACAATCCGGTGCTGCTGGAACGCCAGGACAGCGGGCAGGTACCGATCGTTGGCAATGGGCCCGTGAAGAGCGAGGTACGCTTCAGCGGATTGGGCGAGCCGATTTTTTCAGCGGGAGGGTTCCGTGCAGGCACTGTGCACGTGTGCAACGCGGATCAGCCACAAAGCCTGTTTCAGGTGGTACTTGCCCCCAGCGGGCGCATCAGCCTGCGCAGTGACACCACCGAGCAGGCGTTATGCCGGAATGACTCCGGCACCTTGGCACTCAGAGCAGCGAGCGAACCCGCAGCTCCTTGGGCATGGAGAACGTGATGTTCTCTTCACGGCCAGCCAATTCATCGGCACCGGTGGCACCCCATGCCTGCAGTTGCTGGATCACACCGCGCACCAGCACTTCCGGCGCCGACGCGCCCGCCGTAATGCCGATACGCTCGACACCGTCGAACCAGCTGCGCTGCATGTCTTCAGCGCCGTCGATCAGGTAGGCCGGCGTGGCCATGCGCTCGGCCAGTTCGCGTAAGCGGTTGGAGTTGGAGCTGTTGGGGCTGCCGACCACCAGCACGACATCGCACTCATCGGCCAATTGCTTGACCGCGTCTTGACGGTTTTGTGTGGCATAGCAGATGTCGTCTTTGCGCGGGCCACCAATGGCCGGGAATCGCGTGCGCAAGGCATCGATTACACGGCTGGTATCGTCCATCGACAAGGTGGTCTGCGTGACAAAGGCCAGCCGCTCGGGGTTTTGCACCTGCAAGTTGGCAACGTCTTTTTCGTCTTCCACCAGGTAAATGGCACCGCCATTGCTGGCGTCGTACTGGCCCATGGTGCCTTCGACTTCCGGGTGGCCGGCATGGCCGATCAGGATGCATTCACGGCCGTCACGGCTGTAGCGCGCGACTTCGATGTGCACCTTGGTCACCAGGGGGCAGGTGGCGTCGAATACCTTGAGGCCGCGGCCGGCAGCCTCGGTACGCACGGCCTGGGAAACACCGTGCGCGCTGAAGATGACGATAACGTCGTCCGGCACCTGATCGAGCTCTTCGACGAAGATGGCACCGCGGGCGCGCAGGTCTTCGACCACAAATTTGTTGTGGACGACTTCATGACGCACGTAAATCGGCGGCCCGAAGACTTCCAGGGCGCGATTGACGATTTCGATCGCCCGGTCCACACCGGCGCAGAAGCCACGGGGGTTGGCGAGTTTGATTTGCATGCTGTGCCTCGTGTCTTGCAGGGCAAGAAATTGGATCAACTCAACTCTATAGGAGTGAGCCCCTGTGGGCGCCGGGGTTGCCCGCGATGCAGACGACTGGGTGTATCAGGTACACCGAGGTGATGCTATCGCAGGCAAGCCAGCTCCCACATAAACCAGCCCCCACAGGAGCCAGCGTCGTTGATCAGAGCGCTTTAACGTCGATGATTTCAACGTCAAACGTCAAGGTTTTACCGGCCAACGGGTGGTTGAAGTCGATGGTCACTTGCGCGTCATCGAAGGTTTTCACCACACCAGGCAGCTCGGTATTCGCCGCATCATTAAAGATCACCAACAGGCCTTCCGACAGGTCCATGTCCTGGAACTGCGAACGCGGGATGATCTGCACGTTTTGCGGGTTGGGCTGGCCAAAGGCGTTTTCCGGCAGGATCTGCAGGGTACGCTTGTCGCCGGCCTTGAAACCGAACAGCGCCGCTTCAAAACCCGGCAGCAGGTTGCCGTCGCCGACCTTGAAGGTCGCCGGGGCTTTGTCGAACGTGCTGTCGACCGTGTCGCCGTTCTCCAGGCGCAGTGCGAAATGCAAAGTGACTTCCGTGTTCTGGCCGATGCGTTGCTCAGCCAATACCTGATCAGTCATTGACGGTCTCTCCGGTTTTCTTGCTTTTGAACATGTCCAACGCCAGCATGATTGCACCGACGGTGATGGCGCTGTCGGCAAAGTTGAACGCCGGGAAGTACCAGCGGTTCTGCCAATGCACCAGGATAAAGTCGATCACATGGCCCAGGGCAATGCGGTCGTACAGGTTGCCCAGCGCACCGCCCAGCACCAGGGCCAGGGCGATAGCCAGCCAGGTATCATCGCGACCCAGGCGCTTAAGCCAGACCACCAGGACTGCACTGACCACGACCGCGATCAACGCGAACAGCCAGCGCTGCCAGCCGGAGCTGTCAGCGAGGAAGCTGAAGGCAGCGCCGGTGTTGTAGGCCAGGGTCCAGCTGAAGTAGTCAGGGATGACCACGATCTGCTGGTACATCTGCAAGGCGCCTTCGAAGTGAGCCTTGCTGAGCTGGTCAATGACCAGCACCAGCACGCTCAGTACGAGCCAGCCCAGACGTCCGAAACGGCTGGTGTTAGGCATAGTGGCGAACCTCGCCAGCACCGCTGATGTTGTCGACGCAACGACCGCAGATTTCCGGATGCTCAGGGTTCACGCCAACGTCTTCACGGCAGTGCCAGCAACGGGCGCACTTAGGGAAGGCCGACTTGACCACTTGAAGCTTGAGGCCCGGCACTTCGGTGGCTACCGCGTCCGCGGGTGCCTGAGCAAACGGTGCCAGGCTGGCAGTCGAGGTGATCAGCACGAAGCGCAGTTCGTTGCTCAGCTTGGCCAGGTCGGCGCTCAGGCCTTCCTCGGCAAACAGAGTGACTTCGGCTTGCAGGTTGCCACCGACGGCCTTGGCCGCACGCTGCACTTCCAGCTCCTTGTTCACCGCCACTTTGACGGCCATTACGCCTTCCCAGTATTCGCGGCCCAGTTCGAAGTCGGCCGGCAGTTCGGTCAGGCCTTCGTACCAAGTGTTGAGCATCACCGATTCGTTACGCTCGCCCGGCAGGTATTCCCACAGCTCGTCGGCGGTGAAGGCCAGGATCGGCGCGATCCAGCGCACCAGCGCTTCAGAGATGTGGTACAGCGCGGTCTGCGCCGAACGGCGTGCCTTGCTGTTGGCGCCGGTGGTGTACTGGCGGTCCTTGATGATGTCGAGGTAGAAACCACCCAGCTCCTGCACGCAGAAGTTGTGGATCTTTGAGTACACGTTCCAGAAGCGGTATTCGCCGTAGTGTTCCTGCAACTCGCGCTGCAGCAACAGGGTACGGTCCACTGCCCAACGGTCGAGGGCGAGCATGTCCTCGGCCGGCAGCAGGTCGGTGGCCGGGTTGAAACCGGTCAGGTTCGACAGCAGGAAGCGTGCGGTATTACGGATACGGCGGTAGGCATCAGCGCTACGGGCCAGGATCTGGTCCGACACGGCGATTTCGCCCGAATAATCGGTCGACGCTACCCACAGACGCATGATGTCGGCGCCCAGGGTTTCATTGATCTTCTTCGGCTCGATCACGTTTTTCAGCGACTTGGACATCTTGCGGCCCGTCTCGTCGACGGTAAAACCGTGGGTCAGCAGTTCGCGGTATGGCGCGTGGTTGTCGATGGCGCAGCCGGTCAACAAGGAGGAGTGGAACCAGCCGCGGTGTTGGTCCGAACCTTCCAGGTACAGGTCGGCACGCGGGCCGGTCTCGTGGCCCATCGGGTGCGAACCGCGCAGCACGTGCCAGTGAGTGGTGCCGGAGTCGAACCACACGTCGAGGGTGTCGCTGATCTTGTCGTACAGCGGCGCTTCGTCGCCCAGCAGCTCGGCGGCGTCCAGCTTGAACCAGGCTTCGATGCCTTCCTGCTCAACACGCAGGGCGACTTCTTCCATCAGTTCGACGGTACGTGGGTGCAGCTCGCCGCTTTCCTTGTTGAGGAAGAACGGGATTGGCACGCCCCAGTTACGCTGACGGGAGATGCACCAATCCGGGCGGTTGGCGATCATCGAGTGCAGGCGCGCCTGGCCCCAGGCCGGGACGAACTTGGTGTCTTCGATGGCTTTGAGCGAGCGCACTCGCAGGGTGTCGCCGCTGGTCGGCTCTTTGTCCATGCCGATAAACCACTGCGCGGTGGCGCGGTAGATCAACGGGGTCTTGTGGCGCCAGCAGTGCATGTAGCTGTGCTTGATGGTTTCGGTGTGCAGCAGCGAACCGACTTCACGCAGCTTATCGATGATTGGCTCGTTAGCCTTGAAGATGAACTGGCCGCCGAAGAACTCCAGCGACGGCGCGTACACGCCATTGCTCTGCACCGGGTTGAGGATGTCGTCGTTGACCATGCCGTAAGCTTTGCAGGTCACAAAGTCGTCAACGCCGTAGGCCGGTGCGGAGTGAACCACACCCGTGCCCGAACCCAGCTCAACGTAGTCAGCCAGGTACACCGGCGACAGGCGGTCATAGAACGGGTGACGGAAGTTGATCAGTTCCAGCGCGGTACCGGTCGTCGTGGCGATCACCGAACCTTGCAGCTCGTAACGCGTCAGGCAGGCTTCGACCATTTCTTCAGCGAGCACCAGCAGGCGATCACCGACGTCCACTAGGGCGTAGGTGAATTCCGGGTGCACGTTGAGCGCCTGGTTGGCCGGGATGGTCCACGGGGTGGTGGTCCAGATCACGATGGCAGCCGGTTTGCTCAGGCTTGCCAGGCCAAAGGCCTCAGCCAGCTTGGCGTCGTCGGCGATCGGGAAGGCCACGTCGATGGTCGAGGACTTCTTGTCTTCGTACTCGACTTCCGCCTCGGCCAGGGCCGAACCGCAGTCGAAGCACCAGTTCACGGGCTTGAGGCCCTTGAACACGAAACCGCCCTTGACGATTTCAGCCAAGGCACGGATTTCCCCGGCCTCGTTCTTGAAGTTCATGGTTTTGTACGGGTTGTCCCACTCGCCCAACACGCCCAGGCGGATGAATTCGGACTTCTGCCCTTCGATCTGTTCGGTGGCGTAGGCACGGCACAGTTCGCGGGTTTTATCCGCGCCCAGGTTCTTGCCGTAAGTCACTTCGACTTTGTGCTCGATTGGCAGGCCATGGCAGTCCCAGCCCGGAACATAAGGTGCGTCGAAACCCGACAGGGTTTTAGAGCGCAGGATCATGTCCTTGAGAATTTTGTTCAGCGCATGACCGATGTGAATCGTGCCGTTGGCATAAGGAGGGCCGTCGTGCAGGACGAATTTCGGACGATCCTTGCCAATTTCGCGCAACTTTCCGTACAGGCCAATACTGTCCCAGCGCTGCAGAATCTGCGGTTCGCGCTGTGGCAGGCCGGCCTTCATTGGGAAGGCGGTGTCCGGAAGGTTTAGCGTGGCTTTATAGTCGGTCATTTAAGGCTCTTCGGTTAGCGATGGGCGCTAGGTGCGGCTAGTGCACGGGCGGCGGCGACATCCGCATTGATCGCCGTTTTCAACGCCTCAAGCGAGGCGAAACGCTGCTCTTCACGCAGCTTCTGGTGGAAAACCACCGTCAAACGCCGGTCATACAAATCACCGGCAAAATCCAAAAGGTGAACTTCCAGGTGGGCCTTGCCATCACCTGCAACCGTGGGCCTGACGCCTATGTTGGCGACTCCCGGCCACGATTGGCCGTCGATGTCGACGCTCACCAGGTAAACCCCGGTGAGTGGCACACGACGGCGCTTGAGTTGCACATTGGCGGTTGGCGTGCCCAGTTGGCGCGCCAGCTTCTGGCCGTGCAGTACCCGCCCGGCAATGCGGAACGGGCGACCGAGCAAACGCTCGGCCAAGGCGAAGTCGGCAGCGGCCAGGGCGTTACGCACCTGGGTACTGCTCACACGCAGGCCGTCCAGTTCGACGGTTTGCGCGGCTTCGACGGTAAAACCTTGATTCACACCGGCGTGTTGCAGGAAGTCGAAATCCCCGACGCGGTCGCAACCGAAACGGAAGTCGTCGCCGACCTCCAGGTGCTGTACGCCCAGGCCATCTACCAGAATACGGTCGACGAACTCCGCGGCGCTGAGGCTTTGCAGACGCTGGTTGAAGGCCAGGCAAAGAACACGGTCCACGCCCTCTTCGGCCAGCAGCTGCAGCTTGTCGCGCAAACGAGCCAACCGTGCCGGCGCCGTTTCCGGGGTAAAGAATTCCCGTGGCTGCGGCTCAAAAATCACCACGCAGCTGGGCACGCCCAACTCGACCGCGCGTTCACGCAGCCGGCCCAGGATAGCCTGGTGGCCACGGTGAACACCGTCAAAGTTGCCAATAGTGGCGACGCAGCCCCGATGCTCGGGGCGCAGGTTGTGGAGACCTCGAACCAGCTGCATAACGCGCTTCTTGCTCATAAAGTGGTCGATTATAACCACACCCGGCCCCGGACGACAGGCAACAGCGCAGGCCAAATGGATCGAATCGATAAAACCATCGTTTTATCGCGGCAAACTCTCTATCCCAGGGACTTGCGATTGAAATCACGCAGGCGAAAGCCTTGCACCAGCAACATCCCGAAGTACACCACCACGCCGGCAACCACCAAAATGCCCAGGCGCATGAAGCGCTCCAGCATATGGCCTTGGTCCCAGGCGGGCATAAAGTGCATCAGGCCCAGCAACACGGCCGACATGGTCGCCACCGCCACGAGCAGCTTGAGGGCGAATATGCCCCAGCCCGGCTGCGGCTGATACATCTGTTGTTTACGCAGTTGGTAAAACAACAGGCCGGCATTGATGCAGGCACCAGCGCTGATGGCCAGGGCCAGGCCGGCGTGAGCCAGCGGACCGATGAACACCAGGTTAAGCAGTTGAGTGACGATCAGAGTGAAGATTGCGATCTTGACCGGTGTGCGGATGTTTTGCTGGGCGTAGAACCCCGGCGCCAGCACCTTGATCACAATAATGCCGAGCAGCCCGACGGAGTAGGCGACCAGCGCACGCTGGGTCATAGAGGCGTCAAACGCGCTGAATTGGCCGTATTGAAACAGCGACACGGTCAGCGGTTCGGCCAGGATGCCCAAGGCCAGAGAACACGGCAGTACCAACATAAAGCACAGGCGCAGGCCCCAATCGAGGATCCGCGAATACTCCTGGCGGTCCTTGCTCGCATAAGTGCGCGACAAGGTTGGCAGCAAAATGGTGCCCAGGGCCACCCCGAGCACGCCGGATGGCAGCTCCATCAGACGGTCGGCGTAGTACATCCAGGACACTGAGCCTGAAACCAGCAGCGAGGCGAACGCGGTGTTGATGATCAGCGATATCTGACTGACGGAGACCCCGAGGATCGCCGGCAACATATTGCGCATCACGCGCCAGACGCCGGTGTCCTTGAGGTTCAGGCGCGGCAGCACGAGCATGCCGATCTTTTTCAGGTGCGGCAGCTGGTACAGCAATTGCGCCAGGCCACCCGCCAGCACCGCCCAACCCAGGGCCATCACCGGCGGATCGAAGTACGGCGTGAGGAACAGCGCAAAAATAATCATGCTGACGTTCAGCAGCGTAGGCACGAAAGCCGGCACCGAGAAGCGGTTCCAGGTGTTGAGGATCGCCCCAGCCAGGGACGACAGGGAAATCAGCAATATATAAGGAAAGGTCACGCGCAGCAGATCAGTGGTCAGCGCGAATTTTTCCGGGGTATTGGCAAAACCCGGCGCCGTGGCCCAGATCACCCAGGGCGCGGCGAGCATGCCGGCGATGGTGACTAGCATCAGCACCAGCGTCAGCAGGCCCGAAACGTACGCGATAAAAGTGCGGGTGGCTTCTTCGCCCTGCTGGTTTTTGTACTCGGCCAGAATTGGCACGAACGCCTGGGAAAATGCCCCCTCGGCAAAGATGCGTCGCAGCAGGTTGGGCAGTTTAAAGGCAATAAAGAACGCATCCGTGGCCATGCTGGCGCCAAAAATGCGCGCCAGCAGGGTGTCACGCACGAACCCCAAAACCCGGGAGATCATCGTGATAGAGCTGACGGCAGCCAACGATTTGAGCAGATTCATTGAAAGAGTTTGCGCCTATAGATAAAGAGCAGGCGAACAAAGCGCCCACTTATGCGATACTGCGCGCCTGCAACAGCACAGAGCCAAAGCTCGCGAGTTTACAGGTCAAGCGCCGGAAATAAATCACCCGCCTCTTCAGATCGACCACTCAGCAGTTCGCATCAGCCGCCCTTGACAACCCATCAAGTCATCGGCATGATTCGCGGCCTATTTTGTTTGCTATTTCCTAAAAAGTCTTTCGAGGAGCTCGACGGTGGCCAACACACCTTCCGCCAAAAAACGTGCAAAACAGGCTGAGAAGCGTCGCAGCCACAACGCCAGCCTGCGTTCCATGGTTCGTACCTACATCAAGAATGTAGTTAAAGCCATCGACACCAAAGACGCTGAAAAAGCCCAAGCTGCTTACGTTCTGGCCGTGCCAGTTATCGACCGTATGGCCGATAAAGGCATCATCCACAAGAACAAGGCCGCTCGTCATAAGAGCCGCCTGAATGGCCACATCAAGGCTCTGAACGTCGCTGCAGCAGCCTAAGTGGTAAAAACTGCCACGTAGCCCAGGCCGCGTAACAGTTAAGAAATGCCCCGCACCGAAAGGTGCGGGGCATTTTTGTTTGCTCGCAGAATCACCACAGTTCTCCTTGTGGGAGCGGGCTTGCTCGCGAAGGCGGTGTATCAGTTAATGCATGTGCTGACTGACCCACCGCCTTCGCGAGCAAGCCCGCTCCCACATTTGGACTGGGGTACATTTTCAATGCACAAAAAAACGCCCCGAACCAGTCGGGGCGTTTTTGCTACCTATTGATCAAACCACAATCAATGGTGATGACCGCCTTCACCGTGAACGTGGCCGTGGGCCACTTCTTCCTGGGAAGCGTCGCGGATGGCAACGATCTTCACTTGGAAGTTCAGGCGCTGGCCAGCCAGAGGGTGGTTACCGTCAACGGTCACGTCATCGCCGTCCAGATCGCGGATGGTGACGATCTGCATTTGGCCGTCCGGCGCGGAAGCGTGGAACTGCATGCCCACTTCCAGCTCGTCAACGCCTTCGAACATGCTGCGGCTCAAGGTGCTGACCAGTTCGGCGGAGTATTCGCCGTAAGCGTCTTCAGGTTCTACGGCGACGGTCAGTTCGTCACCGACGTTCTTGCCTTCCAGAGCCTTTTCCAGGCCCGGGATGATGTTACCTGCGCCTTGCAGGTAGACCAGCGGCGCGCCGCCGGCGGAGCTGTCGATGACCTCACCAGCGTCGTTGGTCAGGGTATAGTCGATGGAGACAGCCTTGTTAGCGGCGATCGTCATGGGGCGAGACCTTTTGCATAAGAATGAAGAACGGACAAGTCTAAACAAGGATTTGCCCGAAAGCGAACACAACCCGGACAGACGGGACCGATCAACGGCATCCTTCATCCTCGGATTCCACCAGGATGACGACCGGCACTGGGTCGCCGAGCTGTCCTGCGGCCACACCCAGCACCTGCGCCACCAACCGCCATGGCAGTCGCGCGCCTGGGTACTGGACCCCGCGCAACGCCTTGAAAAAATAGGCCAACCCTTTGCGTGTGGCTGGTGTGCGCAAGCGCTCGAATAACGATAACCTTGGCGCCTGATTCCCGGTAGGCGCTCAACCATAGAGCGCCACCGAAGCCATGCACCTCCAGAGAATTCGCATGCAGACTTTTTTTATCGCGCCCACCGATTTTGGTGTGGGTCTGACCTCCATCAGCCTTGGGCTGGTGCGTACCCTCGAACGGGCCGGGCTGAAAGTCGGTTTCTTCAAACCCATTGCCCAGCCGCACCCGGGCGACACCGGCCCCGAGCGCTCCACCGAGCTGGTGGCCCGCACCCACGGCCTGAAACCGCCCCAGCCTTTGGGCCTGGCCCATGTAGAGCGCATGCTCGGCGACGGCCAGCTGGACGAGCTGCTGGAAGAAATCATCACCCTTTACCAGCAAGCCGCCGTGGGCAAGGACGTGCTGATCGTCGAAGGCATGGTGCCAACCCGCAGCGCCAGCTATGCGGCGCGGGTCAATCTGCACCTGGCCAAGAGCCTGGATGCGGAAGTGATCCTGGTCTCGGCGCCGGAAAACGAAGTGCTCACCGAGCTCTCTGGCCGCGTGGAACTGCAGGCGCAACTGTTCGGCGGCCCCAAAGACCCGAAAGTGCTGGGCGTGATTCTCAACAAAGTGCGCACCGACGAAAGCATGGAAGCGTTCTCGGCGCGCCTCAAAGAGCATTCGCCACTGTTGCGCAGCGGTGACTTCCGCCTGCTTGGCTGCATCCCGTACCAGCCCGAACTCAACGCGCCGCGCACCCGCGACGTGGCCGACCTGATGGGCGCGCAGATCCTCAATGCCGGCGACTACGAAACCCGGCGCATGACCAAAATCATCATCTGCGCGCGCACCATGCGTAACACCGTGGAGCTGCTCAAGCCCGGCGTGCTGGTGGTTACCCCTGGCGATCGCGACGACATCATCCTCGCCGTCAGCCTGGCCGCGATCAACGGCGTGCCGCTGGCCGGCCTGCTGCTGACCAGCGACACCCTGCCCGACCCGCGCATCATGGATCTGTGCCGGGGCGCGTTCCAGGCCGGGCTGCCGGTGTTGTCGGTGAGCACCGGTTCCTACGACACCGCCAACCAACTCAACAGTCTCAACAAAGAAATTCCGATTGATGACCGCGAGCGCGCAGAAATCATCACCGATTTCGTCGCCAGCCACCTCGACGCACGCTGGCTGCACCAACGCTGCGGCACGCCACGGGAGATGCGCCTGTCGCCGGCCGTGTTCCGCTACCAGTTGATCCAGCGCGCCCAGGCCGCCAACAAACGCATCGTGTTGCCCGAAGGCAGCGAGCCGTTGACCGTGCAAGCTGCCGCCATCTGCCAGGCGCGCGGCATTGCCCGTTGCGTGTTGCTGGCCAAACCGGCGGATGTGGAAGCGGTGGCCCGCGCCCACGGCATCGAGCTGCCCGAAGGCCTGGAGATTCTCGACCCGGACCTGATTCGCCAGCGTTATGTCGAACCGATGGTCGCGCTGCGCAAGAGCAAGAGCCTCAACGCACCGATGGCCGAGCAGCAACTGGAAGACACCGTGGTGATCGCCACCATGATGCTCGCGCTGGATGAAGTGGATGGCCTGGTCTCCGGCGTCATCCACTCCACCGCCAACACCATCCGCCCTGCCCTGCAGCTGATTAAAACGGCGCCGGGCTGCACCCTGGTGTCGTCAGTGTTCTTCATGCTGTTCCCGGAGCAGGTGCTGGTCTACGGCGACTGTGTGATGAACCCGCACCCGAGCGCGGCGGAACTGGCGGAAATCGCCCTGCAAAGCGCCGACTCGGCCGCCGCGTTCGGCATCACCCCGCGCGTGGCGATGATCAGCTATTCCAGCGGCGATTCGGCCAGTGGCGAGGAAGTGGAAAAAGTCCGCGAAGCCACCCTGCTCGCCCACGAACAGCAAAGCTCGCTGCTGATCGACGGGCCGTTGCAATACGACGCCGCCGCCAACGAAACCGTGGCCCGGCAACTGGCGCCCAACAGCCTGGTTGCCGGCAAAGCCACGGTGTTTGTGTTCCCGGACCTCAATACCGGCAACACCACGCACAAGGCCGTGCAACGCAGCGCCGATTGCGTAAGCCTGGGGCCGATGCTGCAAGGCCTGCGCAAACCGGTGAACGACCTGCCGCGCGGCGCTCAGGTCGACGACATCGTGTACACCATCGCCCTGACTGCGATTCAAGCCGCCAACCGACCTATGGATATTTAAATGCTGGATTTTCTACCTGCCGCCGTGCGCGGGGTGATCGCGTCCCTGTTGTTGGCGCTGAACACGATTCTGTTGTGCTCGTTTCTGTTTATCGTCGCGCTGTTCAAGGCGCTGCCATTTGCCAAGCGCTTCAGCGAATGGCTGATGAACCACACCCACGAAGCCTGGGTCACCAATAACAAGGGCTGGATGAACCTGGTACGGCGCACGCGCTGGCACCTGACCGGCCTTGAAGGGCTGGACTACGAGCACTCGTACCTGGTGACCAGTAACCACCAGAGCTGGGTGGACATCATGGTGTTGCAGTACGTGCTCAATCGACGGATTCGCCCGCTGAAGTTCTTCCTCAAGCAGGAGCTGATCTGGGTGCCGGTGATTGGCCTGGCGTGGTGGGCGCTGGGTTTCCCATTCATGAAGCGCTACACAAAGGCTTACCTCGAGAAACACCCGGAAAAGAAAGGCAAAGACCTGGAAACCACCCGCAAGACCTGTGCGAAGTTTCGTGACAACCCGGTGGGCATTTTCAACTTTGCCGAAGGCACACGCTTTACGCCGGGCAAGCATGCGCAGCAGAAATCCCCATTTCGCTACTTGCTCAAGCCTAAAGCCGGCGGCATTGCGTTTGTGCTGGACGCCATGGGTGAGCAGTTGAAGTCCCTGGTCAACGTGACTATTCACTACCCTGCCGGGCGCCCTGGGTACTGGGACTTGCTGTGTGGGAATGTGAAGGATGTGGTGGTGCACTTTGAAGAAGTGCAGATTCCGGCCGGGTTTATCGGCAAGAATTATGAGCAGGATGGGGAGTACCGGTTGGCGTTTCAGGGCTGGATCAACCAGCTGTGGGAAGACAAGGATGCGTTGCTGGACAAGCTGCACACCGATTTCCCAGGCAAACAATAATCAACTGTGGGAGGGGGTTTGCCCCCTCCCACAGTTGGCCGAGTTGTCTTCAAGACTCCATGAAAAAGCCCGCCACCGAGTCATCGGTGGCGGGCTTTTTTGTGGCGGCGAGGTTTAGATCGCGCCGCGCTGACGCAACAGCTCCAGCACTTGCTTGACGCTGTCTTCCAGCGACGTGGCCTGGGTGTCGATCACCAAGTCGGCATTCAACGGCACGTCGTACGGGAAGGACTCGCCAGGGATGTTATCCCCACCCGCCGCGTACAGGCCTTGCGGATCACGCTCGGCGCACACCAGCGGCGACGCTTGCACATAGACGGTGAGCAGGCGGTCGGCGCCAATCAGCGCCTTGGCCTGTTCGCGGCCCTCGGCATCCGGCGCAACGAACGCGGCCAGGGTCAGCAGGCCGGCTTCGTTGAACTGGCGCGCCACGTGAGCAGCGCGACGCCAGTTTTCAGTACGGCCGCTTCGATCCTGCGGCAACCCTTTGTTCAGGTCGTGGCGCAGGTTCTGGCCATCCAGTACGAACACCGCACGGCCCATGTCGAACAACTTGCGCTCAACCGCATAGGCCAAGGTGCTCTTGCCCGCGCCCGACAGGCCGCTGAACAACACGGTGGCCGGCTGCTGGCCGAAGCGCAGAGCGCGCTCTTCAGTGGCGACATGAGCAAGGCTGCCGTGTTGCGCTGAACCGCCATGGTTGACCGGCGGCGCGATGATCATGCCCGCGGCCACCGTGCCGTTGGTCAAACGGTCGATGACGATAAACGCACCGGTGGTGCGGTTGCTGTCGTAACCGTCCAGCGCGATGGCGGCGTCGAGGCTGACCTTGACCCGGCCGATCTCGTTCAACTGCAGCGAACTCGCCGGGCCTTCGGCCAGGGTGTTCACGTCCACGCGGTGCACGATGCTGGTGATGGAACCCGGCACGTAGCTGGTCGCGCGTTTGATGTCGTATTTCTTGCCCGGCAGCATCGGCTCTTCGGCCATCCACACCAGCATGGCGTCGAAGGCGTCGGTCACTTGCGGCACGTTGTCGGCATGCACCAACAGGTCGCCACGGGAGATGTCGATCTCGTCTTCCATGGTCAGGGTCACGGCCTGGCCAGGGCCTGCGTGCTCCAGCTCACCTTCGAAGGTGACGATGGACTTGACCCGGCTGCTCTTGCCCGACGGCAGCACCACGACTTCGTCGCCCTTGTGCACAATGCCGCTGGCCAGGGTGCCGGCGAAACCACGGAAGTTCAGGTTCGGACGGTTGACGTACTGCACCGGGAAACGCAGGTCGGTGTAGTTGCGGTCGTTGGCGATCTCGACGGTTTCGAGAATTTCCATCAGCGACTGGCCGGTGTACCAGGGCGAACGCTCGCTCTTGTTCACCACGTTGTCGCCCTTGAGCGCCGACATCGGCACGAAGGCCAGGGTGCTTGGCTTGAACGCGATACCGTCAGCAAACTTCAGGTAATCGGCCTTGATCTGCTCGAATACGCTTTGGTCGAAGCCGTTGATGTCCATCTTGTTGATGGCCACCACGATATGTTTGATGCCCAGCAACGAGGCGATAAAGCTGTGGCGACGGGTCTGAGTCTGCACGCCATAACGCGCGTCGATCAGAATGATCGCCAGGTCACAGGTGGAGGCGCCGGTGGCCATGTTGCGGGTGTACTGCTCATGGCCGGGGGTGTCGGCAATGATGAATTTGCGCTTGGCGGTGGAGAAGTAGCGGTAGGCCACATCGATGGTGATGCCCTGCTCGCGCTCGGCCTGCAGGCCGTCGACGAGCAAGGCCAGGTCGATGTCATCGCCGGTGGTGCCGGATTTCTTCGAATCGCGGGTGATGGCTTCCAGGTGATCTTCGTAGATCATCTTGGAGTCGTGCAGCAGGCGCCCGATCAGGGTGCTCTTGCCGTCGTCGACGTTGCCGCAGGTCAGGAAGCGCAACATTTCCTTGCGCTCGTGCTGGCCCAGGTAGGCGAGGATGTCCTCGCTGATCAAATCAGATTGATGCGACATTGGTGACAGCCCCTTAGAAATAACCCTGACGTTTTTTATCTTCCATCGAGCCTGCGCCATCGTGGTCGATGACACGGCCCTGGCGCTCGGAAGTTCGCGTCAGGAGCATTTCCTGAATGATGTCCGTCAGCGTCTCGGCTTCGGACTCCACCGCGCCCGTCAACGGGTAGCAGCCCAGGGTACGGAAACGTACTTTCTTTTTGACGATTCGGGCTTTGTCTTCGTCGGACAAGTGCTCGAGGATGCGGTCGTCGTCGATCATGATCAACGTGCCGTTCTTCTCGATCACGTCGCGTTCGGCGGCGAAGTACAGCGGCACAATCGGAATGCCTTCCAGGTAGATGTACTGCCAGATGTCCAGCTCGGTCCAGTTGGACAGCGGGAACACACGGATCGACTCGCCCTTGTTGACGTTGCCGTTGTAGACGTTCCACAGCTCCGGGCGCTGGTTTTTCGGGTCCCAACGGTGCTTGCTGTCGCGGAACGAGTACACGCGCTCTTTGGCGCGGGATTTCTCTTCATCGCGACGGGCACCGCCGAAGGCTGCGTCGAAACCATGCTTGTCCAGGGCCTGCTTGAGGCCTTCGGTTTTCATGATGTCGGTGTGCTTGGCGCTGCCGTGGGTGAACGGGTTGATGCCCTGCGCCACGCCGTCCGGGTTGACGTGGGTGATCAGGTCCAGGCCAAGCTCTTCGACCATTTTGTCGCGAAACTTGTACATCTCCTGGAATTTCCAGCGGGTGTCGACGTGCATCACCGGGAACGGCAGCTTGCCCGGAAAGAACGCCTTGCGCGCCAGGTGAAGCATCACGGCGGAGTCTTTACCGATCGAGTAGAGCATCACCGGGTTGTCGAACTCGGCGGCGACCTCGCGGATGATGTGGATGCTTTCCGCCTCCAGCTGTTTCAGATGCGTCAGTTTGTCGACCATGGCTACTCACGGAAAAACGATCTTATGGACGGCCAGCGGGCCGTGTTCGAGCGGGGCATGCTAGCACAGCACCTTCTTCTATTCAGGGAGCTGGCTAGATCGAAACGGTATATGAATATGCCACTGGGTTTGGCTCAACTCGGTCGAATGTGGGAGCGGGCTTGCTCGCGAAAGCAGAGTGTCAGTCGAAATATGTATCAACTGGCACACCGCATTCGCGAGCAAGCCCGCTCCCACATTTGATCCCAGGTGGTAGTTAGACCGGGTTGGGGCAATCGATGAACAGATGCTCCAGCGCGAAACGCCGCGCCAGGTACTCGCCCAACGCCTGCACGCCATAACGCTCGGTGGCGTGGTGGCCGGCGGCGATAAAGCTGATGTCGTTTTCCCGCGCGCTGTGAAAGGTTTGCTCGGAAGCTTCGCCGCTCAGGTACAGGTCGACGCCTGCCGCAATCGCGTCGTCGATGTAACCCTGACCGCCGCCCGTGCACCAACCAACGCGGCGGATCATTTCGCTGCCTTCGATCAGCAGCGGTTCACGGCCCATCACGTCCTGCACACGGCGGGCAAAGTCGCGGGGCGACAGGGGCTCGGCGAGGGAACCGACCAGGCCGACGATTTTGGGGTTGCTCGGGTCCAGCGGACCTTCGACGGTAATGTCCAGCTGGCGGGCGAGTTGCACGTTATTGCCCACGTCCGCGTGCAGGTCCAGCGGCAGGTGGTAGGCGAGCAGGCTGATGTCGTGCTTGAGCAGGGTTTTCAGGCGGCGCTGTTTCATGCCGGTGATGCACGGGTTTTCGCCCTTCCAGAAATAACCGTGGTGCACCAGCACCAGGTCGGCCTGGGCTTCGACCGCGGCATCCAGCAGAGCCTGGCTTGCGGTCACGCCGCTGACGATGCGCATCACCTGCGGACGGCCCTCGACCTGCAGGCCATTGGGGCAATAATCGGCAATTTTTGCGCTGCCAAGGTAGCGGTCCGCTTCCTCGACGAGGGTGGTAAGGGGGACGGCCATAAAAGACTCCTAAATATCCCGTTCCGAGGCGCTCGCAGCCTCGTATAATGCGCGACATTATGGGCGCTCTCCCGCCCCCTGCAACCTGTCAGGACTTACTTGATGCTTAAGGCACTGCGTTTTTTTGGATGGCCATTGTTGGCTGGCGTGCTGATCGCGATGCTGATTATTCAGCGTTATCCCCAGTGGGTGGGCTTACCCAGCCTTGATGTGAACCTGCAACAGGCTCCGCAAACCAGTTCGGTGGTGCAAGGTCCGGTGACTTATGCGGACGCCGTGGTCATCGCCGCACCCGCCGTGGTCAACCTGTACACCACCAAGGTCATCAACAAACCGGCGCATCCGCTGTTTGAAGACCCGCAATTTCGCCGCTATTTCGGCGACAACGGCCCCAAGCAGCGCCGCATGGAATCCAGCCTGGGTTCCGGCGTGATCATGAGCCCCGAAGGCTACATCCTCACCAACAACCACGTGACCACGGGTGCCGACCAGATCGTCGTGGCCCTGCGCGACGGCCGTGAAACCCTGGCCCGCGTGGTTGGCAGCGACCCGGAAACCGACCTCGCGGTGTTGAAGATCGATTTGAAAAGCCTGCCCTCGATCACCATCGGGCGCTCCGAAGGGCTGCGCGTCGGTGACGTGGCACTGGCGATCGGCAACCCGTTTGGCGTCGGCCAGACGGTGACCATGGGCATCATCAGCGCCACCGGGCGTAATCAGTTGGGGCTCAACAGCTACGAAGACTTTATCCAGACCGACGCGGCGATCAACCCGGGCAACTCCGGCGGCGCGTTGGTGGATGCCAATGGCAACCTGACCGGCATCAATACCGCGATTTTCTCCAAATCCGGCGGTTCTCAGGGCATCGGTTTTGCGATCCCGGTGAAGCTGGCCATGGAAGTGATGAAGTCGATCATCGAGCACGGCCAGGTAATTCGCGGCTGGCTGGGCATCGAAGTACAGCCGCTGACCAAGGAATTGGCTGAGTCGTTCGGTTTGACCGGACGCCCGGGCATCGTGGTCGCCGGGATCTTCCGCGACGGCCCGGCGCAGAAAGCCGGCCTGCAACTGGGCGATGTGATCCTCAGCATCGATGGCGAACCGGCCGGTGATGGCCGTAAGTCGATGAACCAGGTCGCGCGGATCAAGCCGACCGACAAGGTGGCGATCCAGGTAATGCGCAACGGCAAAGAGATCAAATTGCTGGCAGAAATCGGCCTGCGCCCACCACCGGCGCCGGTGAAAGAAGAGGAATAACGGGTTGGGAGCCCGTTCGCGGGCTCCTGTAACCTAATATTTCAAAAGAAATCCATTCTCATTAGGCATGTTATATTGTTTCAATATAGACATTGGAACGCTCTATCATGCCGCCTCGTAGATTTACCCCACTGGCTGGTCTGGCCTTGGGATTGCTGCTCGACCCCGCCTACGCCGAAGACAGCTACGCCAAAGACAACACTGTCGAACTGGACACCATCAGCGTCACCGGCGACGCCTATGAATCTGCCATGGGCCCAGTCAAAGGCTATCGCGCCACCCGCTCTGCCAGCGCGACCAAAACTGACACGGCCCTGCGTGACATCCCACAATCAATCAGCGTGATTCCCGCCACGGTGCTCAACGACTTGGGCAGCACCAATGTCGAGCGCGCCCTGGAATTCGCCGGTGGCGTGTCCAAGCAAAACAACTTCGGCGGCCTGACGCTTTACGAGTACAGCGTGCGCGGCTTCACCACTTCGCAGTTCTACCAGGATGGATTCAGCGCCAACCGTGGCTACCCGAGCACGCCAGACGCGGCCAATATAGAGCGCATTGAAGTGCTCAAAGGCCCCGCCGCCAGCCTCTACGGGCGTGGCGATCCCGGCGGCACCGTCAATATCGTCAGCAAAAAACCCCAGCCGCAAGCCTTCACCACCGTGCAAACCAGTGCCGGCAGCTGGGACCGCTACCGCACAGCCCTTGATGTGAACACGCCACTGGACAGCGACGGCCGCATGCTGTCGCGCGTGAACCTGGCGGTGGAAGACAATCACAGCTTTCGCGATCACGTTGACGCCAAGCGCGTATTCGTCGCGCCATCTTTCAGCTGGCAATTGGACCCGGACACTCGCCTGCTTGTAGAAAGCGAGTTCGTGCGCCACAGCTCAACCTTCGACCGTGGCATCGTCGCGCCGCATGGCATGTCCCGCTCCACCTTCCTCGGCGAGCCCAACGACGGCAACATCCGCAACCACAACAACCGCCTCCAGGCCGCCGTGGAACACCACCTCAACGACACCTGGCAAGTGCGCCTCGCCAGCCACTATAAACAGGGCAGCCTGTGGGGCGACGCCTCGGAAAGCCGCGCGCTGAATGCCGACGGCCACACCGTCAACCGCCGCTACCGCCAACGCTCTACCGGTTGGCATGACAGCATTACCCAGCTCGAGCTGCGCGGCCTGTTCGATATCGGCAGTTGGCAGCATGAACTGCTGATCGGCAGCGAGTACGAGGATTACCGCAAAAAAGAACGCGTGATGGCGATTGCCGGCAGCCTCTACCCCATCGACATCTATAAACCGATCTATGGCCAGACCAAACCCAACGGCGCGCGCTCCGGCACCGACGTTTTCGAACAGGTGAAGAGCCAGGCACTGAACCTGCAGGACCAGATCGTTTTCACCGACCGCCTGCGCGGCATGCTCGGTGCGCGCTTCGAACACGTCGAACAAAGCACCGATGACTTCACCCGCAACCACGCCAAGGGCCGGCAAACCCATGATGCACTAACCCAACGCGCCGGTTTGCTCTACCAGCTCACGCCGCAGGTCGGCGTGTTCGCCAACGCATCAACGTCGTTCAAACCGAACAGCGGCCTGGATGCCGGCGGTAAATCCTTCGAGCCAGAAGAAGGCGTCGGTTATGAAATAGGGCTCAAGAGCGAGCTGTTCGACGATCGCCTGAGCACCACCCTCGCCGCCTTCCACATCGAAAAGAAAAATGTCCTCGCCCTCGATCCCGCCACCGACACCCAGCGCGCCATGGGCAAGGCGCGCAGCCAGGGTGTCGATCTGCAACTGAGCGGGCAAGTGACCGACGCCGTACGCGTCATCGGCGCCTTCGCCTACATCGACGCCGAGGTGACCAAGGGCGACAAAGCCATCCCCACCGGCAGCCGAATTCTCGGCGTGGCCAAGCGCAGCGCCAGCCTGTTGGGCGTGTATGAATTCCAGAATGGCGTGTTGCGCGGCTCGGACCTGGGCGCAGCGTTCACCTACGTCGGTGACCGCTCCGGCGAGGCCGGCAGTCGTTTCGAACTGTCCGCCTACCACACCGTCGACCTGCTGGCGCATTACAAAGCCAGCGACAACGTCACCGTGGGCCTGAACCTCAATAACCTATTCGACGAAAAGTACTACGAGCGCTCCTACAGCAACTACTGGGTCACGCCCGGTGAGCCGCGCAACGTCACCGTCAGCCTGACCCTCAACCTGTAAAAGGACGCTCCCATGCAAGCCTTGAAATCCCTGGCCGTGCTCGGCCTGCTGTTTGCCAGCCAAGTTTCTGCCCACGGCCTGTGGACCGAACAGCGACGCGGCAATATCGAAGTGATCTACGGCCACGGCGCCGAGGACAACGCCTTCAAGGCCGAGAAAATCAGCGGCGCCTGGGCGTATGACGCCAGCGCCAGGATGATCCCGGTCAGCGTAGAACGCCTTGCCGACCACGCACGCCTCAAGCCGCTCAAATCGCCCGCCGTTTTAGCGGTCGCCCTGGATAACGGCATGTGGTCGCAGACGCCGGACAAGAAGTGGATCAACCAGGGCCGCCGCCATGTGCCGGGGGCGATTGCATCGACCCAGACCTTCAAGTACAGCCTGGCGATTTATCAGCCGGGGGCGAAGTTGCCGAAGCTGGATCAGATCAAGCTGCTGATCCTGCCTGAAGTGGATCCGCTGACCGTAGGACCTGGCCGATCACTGCCGGTGCGTGTGCTATTGGATGGCAAGCCTGCGGCGGGGATCAAGCTGGTGGGCGACTATCGCAATGCACCAAACACCTTGAGCACCGAGACCGACAAAGACGGTCGCGCCCAGGTGCTGGTGCGTAACGAAGGGTTGAATGTGATCGCGGCGCAGGTGGAGATCCCGCTCAAGGACAATGCCGATGTGGCGACGCGCGGGCTGTTCAGTTCGCTGACGTTCCTGGGTGAACCGCATCACGAATAAACCCTAAAAAACACTGTGGGAGCGGGCTTGCTCGCGAAGGCGCTGCATCAGTCAATACATTCGTTGACTGACACCTCGCATTCGCGGGCAAGCCCGCTCCCACAGTTGATCTCTATCGTTTCGACAATCTGATCACAGCGCCAAGGGCGCCCGCTCACACAACGTGTTCAGCGCCGCAGCCCACTGCGGGTCATCATTGAGGCACGGCACCAACACCAACTCCTCGCCCCCTGCTTCGCGGAACTGCTCCAACCCACGATCACCAATCTCTTCCAGCGTCTCAATGCAATCGGCAACAAACGCCGGGCACATCACCAGCAGCTTTTTCACGCCTTGCTGGGCCAGGGCTTCCAGGCGGGCTTCGGTGTAGGGTTCGATCCATTTCGCCCGGCCCAGGCGCGACTGGAATGCCACCGACCACTTGCCATCCGGCAGGCCCATGCGCGCGGCAAATTCCCGTGCAACGCTGAAGCACTGCGCGCGATAGCAGGTGGCAAGCACCTCGGGCGACGCGTTCTGGCAGCAGTTCGCATCCTTGAAACAATGCCCGCCGGTGGGGTCGAGCTTTTTCAGATGACGCTCGGGCAGGCCGTGAAAACTCAGGAGCAAATGATCGTAGTCCTGCTCGACATACGGCCGGGCGCTCGCAACCAGTGCCTCGAGGTATTCCGGCTGATCGTAAAAGGGCTGCAGGATCGAAAACTGCACGTTGAGCTTTTTGTCACGCACCACACGCTTGGCTTCTTCAATCACGGTGGTCACGGTGCTGTCGGCAAACTGCGGGTACAACGGCGCCAGGGTGACTTTCTTAATCCCCTGGGCGGCCAGGCGCGTCAGCGTCGTTTCAAGCGACGGTTCGCCATAACGCATCGCCAGCTCCACCGGGCCCTGCGTCCACTGCGCGGTCATTTGCTGCTGCAAACGACGACTCAAGACTACAAGCGGTGAACCCTCGTCCCACCAGATCGACGCGTAGGCATGCGCCGACTGCTCGGGGCGCTTGATCAGGATCAGCGACACCAGCAACCGCCGCACCGGCCACGGCAGGTCGATCACGTAAGGGTCCATCAGGAACTGATTGAGGTAGCTGCGCACATCGGCCACCGAAGTGGAGGCCGGTGAACCCAGGTTGACCAGTAACAACGCGTGATCCGTCATGCAACATCCTATGGCTAGAGGCGGCTGGACAAGTCTTCCAGGGCCGCGTGCAACTCAGTGAACTGAAAAGTGAAACCGGCCGCCAACAGCCGCTCGGGCACGGCTTTTTGCCCGCCGAGCAACAACCCGGACAACTCACCCAGCCCGACCTTCAATGCAAACGCCGGCATCGGCATGAACGCGGGACGGTGCAGCACCTGGCCCAGGATCCTGGCGAATTCGCGGTTGCGCACCGGGTGTGGCGCGCAGGCATTATAAGGACCGCTGGCGTCCGCCTTGTGCAGAAGAAAATCAATCAGGGCGATTTGATCTTTGATATGAACCCACGGCACCCACTGCCGACCATCGCCGATCGGCCCGCCCAGCGCCAGCTTGAACGGGAGCAACAGCCGCGACAAAAAGCCGCCCTTCGCCGCCAGCACAAGGCCGGTGCGCACCAACACCACACGGATGCCCATGGCTTCGGCGCGCAGGGCCGTTTCTTCCCAGGCGATACACAGCTGGCTCGGGAAGTCGTCCTGCACCGGGCCGCTGGCCTCGGTCAATTCGCGCTCGCCGCCATCGCCGTACCAGCCGACCGCCGAACCGGAAATCAGCACCTGCGGTTTTTGCGCCTGGCCTTCCATCCACGCCAACAGCGTTTCGGTGAGGCTGATGCGGCTGCTCCACAACAAGGCCTTGCGCTTTTTGGTCCAGGGCCGATCAGCAATAGGCGCGCCGGCCAGATTGACCACCGCATCCACGCTGCCGATCACGTCTTGCAAGCGGCCAACGCCCAACACTTGCGCACCGCACCACTTGGCAACGGTGTCCGGTTCACGGCTCCAGACGGTCAAGCGATGCCCTTGGGCAAGCCAGTGTTGGCAAAGCTGGCGACCGATCAAGCCGGTACCGCCGGTCAGCAAAATATGCATGGGACACTCCTCATGTAACGTTCGCCGCCGATCACTGGTCTATTTTATAAGCAGGGATCAATTGCAATCGGGCGCGGCTGTTGGTTAAGCCTCAGCTTTAACCATAGGCCACGCCGTAAGAACAGGCACGCCAAAACTTATACCAAAAAACAATATTGTACAGCTATTGGTGTCGGCGTAGTCTGTACCCAACGGTAAAACGAGGCCTCCCATGACTGTTCCCATCGCGATCATCGGCACCGGCATCGCCGGTCTCTCCGCCGCCCGAGCGTTACGAGACGCGGGGCACGCTGTACAACTCTTCGATAAAAGCCGCGGCAGCGGCGGCCGCATGTCCAGCAAGCGCAGCGACGCCGGCGCGTTGGACATGGGCGCGCAATACTTCACCGCTCGCGACCGGCGCTTCGTCAACGAGGTGCAACGCTGGCAAAGCAACGGCTGGGCCGAGCAGTGGAAACCCCAGCTGTACAACTTCAAGTCCGGTCAGCTCACGCCCTCTCCCGACGAGCAAATTCGCTGGGTCGGTACGCCGCGCATGAGTGCTATCACCCGTGCGCTGCTGGACGATTTGCCGGTGGAATTCGGTTGCCGCATCACCGAAGTGTTCCAGGGCAAACAGCATTGGAACCTGCTGGACGCCGACGGCGGCAATCACGGCCCGTTCAGCCACGTCGTGATTGCCACGCCGGCGCCCCAGGCCACCGCGCTGCTCGCCGCCGCGCCGAAGCTGGCGGGTGCCGCTGCTGGGGTGAAAATGGACCCGACCTGGGCCATCGCCCTGGCTTTCGACAAACCTCTGGACACGCCGATGGAAGGCTGTTTCGTTCAGGACAGCCCTCTCGACTGGCTCGCGCGCAACCGCAGCAAACCCGGGCGCGATACCACCCTCGACACGTGGGTGCTGCACGCCACCAGCGCGTGGAGCAAGGCGCACCTGGACTTGCCCAAAGAAGCTGTGATCGAACACCTGCACGGCGCCTTCGCAGAACTGCTGCACAGCGCCATGCCAGCGCCTTCTTTCAGCCTGGCGCATCGCTGGCTGTACGCGCGACCCTCCAGCGCGCATGAATTCGGGGTACTGGCCGATGCTGACCTGGGCTTGTATGTGTGCGGCGACTGGTGCCTGTCCGGTCGGGTCGAAGGCGCATGGCTCAGCGGCCAGGAAGCGGCGCGACGCTTGATCGAGCACCTGCAATGAACCGCATCAATCCCGCCAAACTGCTGCTGTCGAAGTGGACAGCAGCTCGTCCTCGCAACAAGGAGAAACACTTCTTGGTCACCGAATTGTTTCGTGACGAGGAAGGCACTGTGCTGGAAATCGAGCTGCAAGCCGTCATGACTCGCCGTGCTGAACGCCTGACCTGGCAAACCCTGCAGAACGCCGAAGATTGGCGAATCGGCTGGAAGTAGCTCGCCCGAAAATACTTGTACAAAATATTTGACTTGTACAGCATCAAACCTATGATGAGATTTAGTTGTACAGACTTAAGAGTTTGTACAGGAATCTCGGAGAGGTTTGAACATGTCCAGCACTGGAAAACCGAAGATCGCCATCAGCGCCTGCCTGTTAGGCGAGAACGTGCGCTTCAATGGCGGACACAAACAATCCCTGCTGTGCAGCCAGACACTCGCTGACTACTTCGACTTCGTGCCGTTGTGCCCCGAAGTTGCCATCGGCCTGGGCATCCCCCGCGAACCGATCCGCCTGGTGGGCGACCCTGCCCAGCCGCAGGCCGTCGGCACGGTGCGCCGTGATCTCAACGTTACGCAGCCACTGGACGAATACGGCCAGCAGATGGCCCTGGAACACACCGACCTGTGCGGCTACATCTTCATGCAGAAGTCGCCGTCGTGTGGCCTGGAACGGGTCAAGGTCTACCGTGAGAACGGCACACCTGTAGACGGCGGCGGGCGCGGCATCTACGCGCAGGCGTTCTGCGCGCGCCACCCCAACCTGCCGGTGGAAGAAGACGGCCGGCTGAATGACCCGGTGTTGCGGGAAAACTTCCTGACCCGCGTCTTTGTGTACGCCAGCTGGCAGCAACTGCTGGCCGAGGGCCTGACCCGCCATCGCCTGCTGGCATTTCACTCACGCTACAAATACCTGCTGATGGCCCACAGCCCGGTGCATTACAAAAGCCTCGGCCACCTGCTGGGCAGCATGAGCAAGGACACCTCTCTCGACGCACTGGCCGCCGGCTATTTCAGCGAGCTGATGACCGGCCTGAAAAAATGCGCCACCCGCGGCACTCACACCAATGTGCTGCAACACATCAGCGGCTACCTCAAGCAGGCCATCAGCGCCGACGACAAGCAGGAAATGCAAACCGTCATCGGCCAGTACCGCACCGGCATCGTGCCGCTGGTGGTGCCGCTGACCCTGCTCAAACACCACTTCCGCCAACACCCGGACCGTTACATCGCGCAGCAGGCTTACCTGCAACCGCACCCGGAAAACCTCAGCCTGCGTAATGCGATCTGACCCATGAAAAGTACATTATGAAAGCTGCCCTGCAAGACGAACCCGGCGAAGACATCGCCCAAGCCCTCCAAGACGGCTGGCTGCCGATTCGCGAAGTGGCGCGCCAGACCGGCGTCAACGCCGTGACCCTGCGCGCCTGGGAACGCCGCTACGGCCTGATCGTGCCCCAGCGCACGCCCAAGGGCCACCGGCTGTTCAGCGCCGAACACGTGCAACGCATCCACACCATCCTGACCTGGCTCAACCGCGGTGTGCCGGTCAGTCAGGTCAAAGGCTTGATCGACTCCGCCCAAGTCAGCCCCGACACCGTCGAAAACGAATGGCACGCCCTGCGCCAGAACCTGGTGGGCGCCATCAGCGCGTTGGCCGAGCGCCGGGTCGACGATGCGTTCAACCAAGCCATGGCGTTGTACCCGCCACGTACCCTGTGCGAACAGTTGCTGCTGCCGCTGCTCCAGGAACTCGAACAACGCTGGCAAGGCCAGTTCGGCGCGCAGATGGAGCGGGTATTTTTCCTGTCCTGGCTGCGCAGCAAGTTCGGTGCACGCATCTATCACAACAATCGCCAGCTGCAAGGCGCCCCGCTGCTGCTGGTCAACCACTCGGACCTGCCGCTGGAGCCGCATCTGTGGCTCAGCGCCTGGCTGGCCAGCAGCGCCGATTGCCCGGTGGAAGTCTTCGATTGGCCGTTGCCGGTCGGTGAGCTGGCGTTAGCGGTGGAGCACCTGCAACCGCGGGCCGTGCTGCTGTATTCGAGCAAGGCCCTGCAGGTGTCGGCACTCACCAAGCTGCTGGGCGGCGTCGGTTGCCCGACGCTGATTGCCGGACCAACGGTATGCATCCACCAGGCCGAGTTGGCCGTATTAACCCGTGAAACCCCTGAATTGTTCGTGGCCGAAGACCCGTTGTCGGCCCACTTGATTCTGATCCAGCGTGGACTTCTTTAAATGCATTTGATCTGGCTGCGCACCGACCTGCGCCTACACGACAACACCGCCCTGGCCGCCGCCTGCCAGCGAGGCCCGGTTGCGGCCGTGTACCTGATCACTCCCCAACAGTGGCTGGCCCACGATGACGCACCGTGCAAAGTCGACTTCTGGCTGCGCAACCTGCAGCACTTGAGCCAGGCGCTCGGCGAGCTGAACATTCCCCTGCTGATCCGCACCACCGCGACCTGGGACCAGGCGCCCGCCGTGCTCGGCACGCTGTGTCGGGAGCTGTCGGTCGAGTCGGTCCACGTCAACGAGGAATACGGCATCCACGAAACCCGCCGCGATGCCGCCGTGGCTCAGGCTCTGGAAGCCCAGGGCGTGACGTTCCACAGCTACCTGGACCAATTGTTCTTCCAGCCCGGCAGCGTGCTGACCAAAACCGGCACGTACTTCCAGGTCTTCAGCCAGTTCCGCAAGGTCTGCTACAGCCGCCTGCACAGCGCCCTTCCCCGTTTGGTGGCAACACCCAAAGCCCAGGCGCCGATCAAGCTCAAAAGCGATCCGATACCTGCACAGGTCGAAGGGTTCGAGCCGCCCAGCGAAGCCTTGCGCGCGCTCTGGCCGGCCGGTGAAGACGAAGCACGCCGCCGTCTCGACGCCTTCGCCGATCAACAAATCAGCTACTACAAAGATGAGCGCGACTTCCCGGCCAAACCCGGCACCAGCCAACTGTCCGCCTACCTTGCCGCCGGCGTAGTTTCGCCACGCCAGTGCCTGCATGCCGCCTTGCAAACCAACCAAGGCGAGTTTGAAAGCGGCGACATCGGCGCGATCACGTGGATCAACGAGCTGCTCTGGCGCGAGTTCTACAAGCACATTCTGGTCGGCTATCCACGGGTGTCGCGCCACCGTGCGTTCCGTCCCGAGACCGAAGCGGTGGCCTGGCGCGATGCGCCCAAGGACCTCGCCGCCTGGCAGCAAGCGCGCACCGGCCTGCCGATCATCGACGCCGCCATGCGCCAGTTGCTCGAAACCGGCTGGATGCACAATCGCCTGCGCATGGTGGTCGCGATGTTCCTGACCAAGAACCTGCTGATCGACTGGCGCGAAGGCGAGCGCTTTTTCATGCGCCACCTGATCGACGGCGACCTGGCCGCCAACAACGGCGGCTGGCAGTGGAGCTCCTCCACCGGTACCGATTCGGCGCCGTATTTCCGGATTTTCAGCCCGCTGAGCCAGTCCGAAAAATTCGACAGCGAAGGCGTGTTCATCAAGCACTGGCTGCCGGAACTGGCGGCGCTGAACAAGAAGGAAGTGCACAACCCCGAGGCGGCCGGCGGCCTGTTTGGCGTGGCCGATTACCCACGCGCTATCGTCGACCTGAAAAAGTCCCGCGAACGCGCCCTGGCCGCCTTCCGCAGCCTGCCCTCGCGCCAGGGGGTTGCCGAACATGAGTGACTTCCTGCACCGGTTCGCCCAGGCCTTTGCGACGCTGGACAAGCACAACCTGCACCTGCTCGACAGCCTGTACAGCAAGGACATCGCCTTCACCGACCCGCTGCATGAAGTGCACGGGCTGACGGCGCTGCACCGCTATTTCACCGAGCTGTATGGCAATGTGAGCCAGCTGCGTTTTGACTTTCACGGCTTCGACCAAGTGGCCGAAGGCGAAGGCTACCTGCGCTGGAAGATGAGTTTTTGCCACCCGCGCCTGAACAGCGGCAAGGTGATCCGGGTTGAAGGCTGCTCACACCTGATGTGGCGCGACAAGGTGTACCGGCACCGGGATTATTTCGATGCAGGCGCTCTGCTCTACGAACACCTGCCAGTAGTCGGTCGGGTCATCAGTTGGCTGAAAAGGAGAATGGGATGAGCCTTACACCGCCCCGCCGATATTGGCTGACCGGCGCCAGCAGTGGCATTGGCGCGTCGCTGGCCGTGGAGCTGCTCAACAGCGGCGCCCACGTGGCACTCAGCTCACGCACGAAAGGCCCGCTGGAAGCCCTCGCCCAACGTTATCCAGGCCAAGTGCTGGTGGTGGCCGGCGACCTGACCAACAGCCAGACCGTGCGTGAGATCGGCGAGCATATCGGCGTGGTCTGGGGCTGCGTCGATACGGTCATTCTCAACGCCGGCACCTGTGAATATGTCGATGCCAAGCAATTTGATGCATCGATTGTCGAGTACGTGGTGCGCACCAACTTGCTGGCCAGCAGCTATTGCATCGAAGCCGCGCTGCCGCTGTTGCGCGCCGGGCATTCGCCGCACCTGGTCGGCGTAGCCAGCGCCGTCACCTACCTGCCCATGCCCCGCGCCGAAGCCTATGGTGCGTCCAAGGCCGGGCTGCGCTACCTGTTCGAATCCCTGCGCATCAGCCTGTCGCCCGAAAATATTGACGTCACCGTGATCAGCCCGGGCTTTGTCGACACCCCGCTGACCGAACGCAACGACTTCCCGATGCCCCTGAGCTGGTCCGCCGACAAGGCCGCGCGGCATATCTTCGCCAAGCTGGCAAAACGTCCGCTGGAAATCGCCTTTCCCGCCATGTTTATCGCCACCTTGTGGCCGCTGTCGAAGCTGCCCAACCGTGCGCAACTGATCATCGGCAAACGCATGTTGCGCAGCCCGCCACCGAAGAAGGACGACCTGTGAAGATCGCCATTATCGGCAGCGGCATCGCCGGGCTGACCAGCGCTTACCTGCTCAGCCGTCGCCACGACATCACTGTGTTCGAAGCGGGCGAGCGCATTGGCGGGCATACCCACACGGTCGACGTCACGGTTGAGGGCAAAAGCTACGCGGTGGACACCGGGTTTATCGTGTTCAACGACTGGACCTACCCCAACTTCATTCGCTTGCTGGGGCAGATTGGCGTCAGCTTCAAACCCACCGAAATGAGTTTTTCGGTGTGCGATCAAAGCGCCGGATTCGAGTACAACGGCAACAACCTCAACAGCCTGTTTGCCCAACGCCGCAATATCCTGTCGCCAGGGTTCTGGGGCATGTTGCGCGACATTCTGCGCTTCAATCGCCAGGCGCCGCTGGACCTGCAGGAACAACGCATCAGCGCCGGGATGACCCTGGGCGATTACCTCGAAGCCGGCGGCTACGGCCCACGCTTTATCCGGCATTACATCGTGCCGATGGGCGCGGCGATCTGGTCGATGTCCCTGGCCGACATGCTCGGCTTTCCCTTGCAGTTCTTTGTGCGCTTTTTCAAGAACCACGGTTTGCTCTCGGTGAACAACCGGCCGCAGTGGTGCGTGATCGAGGGCGGGTCGAGCAGCTACATCGAGCCGCTGACGCGCAGCTTTCGCGAACAGGTGCGCCTCAATTGCCCGGTGCATAACGTCGAGCGCACCGACGAGGGCGTTGTGATCCACAGCGCCGCCGGCAGCGAGACGTTTGACCGGGTCGTGTTGGCCTGCCACAGCGACCAGGCCCTGGCCTTGCTGGCCGACCCCAGCACGGCGGAACAGGAAATCCTCGGCGCGCTGCCTTACGCCGACAACGATGTGGTGCTGCACACCGACACGCGCCTGCTGCCGGACCGCAAGCTCGCCTGGGCCAGTTGGAATTATCGGCTGACCGGCGATACCCAAACCCAGGCCGCCGTCACTTACGACATGAACATTCTGCAAGGCATCGACAGCGCCACCACCTTTTGCGTCAGCCTCAACCAGACGCCGATGATCAACCCGCTGAAGATCCTCGCGCGCTACACCTACGCGCACCCGCAATACAGCCTCGCGGCGGTCGCTGCCCAAGCGCGCTGGGAAGAATTGGCAGGCACGCGCAACACCTTTTTTTGCGGCGCCTACTGGGCCAATGGTTTCCACGAAGACGGCGTGGTCAGCGCTTTGCGCGTGGCTCAAGCCTTTGGAGAAACCCTGTGAACAGCGCCCTGTACAGCGGCTGGATCGCCCATCGCCGGTTTGCGCCCAAGGCTCACGCCTTTCGCTACCGCATCGGCCTGCTGTACCTGGATTTGAGCGAACAAGACGAAGTGCTCGGGCTGTCGCCCCTGGCCGGCGCTGGTCGCCTGGCGCCCTTTGGCTTTCGCCAGCAGGATTACCTGCGTGAATTCACGCGCCACGGCATGAGCTTGAGCGATGCCGTGCGCCAGGAAGTTGGCAAGGCGCTGGGGCGCGAGCCCCAGGGCGTTATCTGCCTGCTGACCCAGGCTCGCAGTTGGGGCCTGGCTTTTAACCCGGTGAGTTTCTTCTACTGCTTCGAGGCCGATGGGCAACTGGCCGCGATCCTGTGTGAAGTGACCAACACCCCATGGCGCGAGCGTTATCACTACGTGCTGCCGGCCCAGGCGCTCGGCGCCGATGAGCATCAGCACTTCGCCGTGGCCAAGGCCTTCCATGTGTCGCCGTTTTTGCCACGCGACCTGGAATACCGCATGAGTTTCAGCCCGCCCGCCGCCAAGCTCGGCGTGCACATGGCCGACTGGCAAGGTGAGCTGAAGGTTTTCGACGCCACGCTGAGCCTGCACAAGGAAGCGTTGAACCGCGCCAGCCTGCATCGCTACCTGTGGCGCTTCCCGTGGATGACCGCCAAGACGTGCCTGGCCATTTACTGGCAGGCCATGCGCCTGTTGCTCAAACGCACACCGATTTTTTCCCATCAGGCCGCCGATGGCGCCTCTCGCACCGCAGTCGGGTATACCAAGGATCGCCGCCATGAAATCCCCTAGCTTATCGGTCAAGACCAATCGCCTGAACGTCAACGGCATGACCAGCGCATTGCTGCGCAAGGCCGTGCTGCGCCAACTCAGCCAACTGCGCCACGGCCAGCTGGTGGTGATCGAGGACGGCGAACGCCAAGTGTTCGGTGCCCGCGAAGCGCACCTGCTGGGGGAAATCCAGATCCTCGACTCGGCGGTGTGGGGCCTGGTGGCGGCCAACGGATCGATCGGCGCCGGCGAGGCGTTTATCCACGGTTACTGGACCAGCCCGGACTTGACCGCCGTGGTGCGCGTGATGGTCAGCAACCTGGAGGTGCTCGACGCCATGGAAGGTGGCCTGGCGCGCCTGGCACGCCCCTTCACTCAAGGCCTGCACTGGCTCAACCGCAATACGCGCAAGGGCTCGCAGAAAAACATCGCTGCCCACTATGACCTGGGCAACGACCTGTTCGAAGAATTCCTCGACCCGACCATGATGTACTCGGCGGCGCAATTTCTGACGCCCGATGACACCCTGGAACAGGCGCAATTGAACAAGCTGGAACGCATCTGCCAAAAGCTCGCACTCAAGCCCACCGACCATCTGCTCGAAATCGGCACCGGCTGGGGCAGCATGGCGCTGTACGCAGCGCAGCATTACGGCTGCAAAGTCACCACCACGACCTTGTCCAAAGAGCAGTTTGCCTACACCCAAAAGCGCATCGATGCCCTGGGACTGCAGGGCCAGGTGACCCTGTTGTTGCAGGACTACCGCGACCTGACCGGTCAATACGACAAGCTGGTGTCCATTGAGATGATCGAGGCGGTAGGCCATCGCTTCCTGCCGACCTACTTCAAGCAGTGCGCGCATTTGCTCAAGAGCGACGGCCTGATGCTGCTGCAAGCCATCACGATTCGCGAGCAGCGTTTTGAGCAGGCCAAGAACAGCGTCGATTTCATCCAGCGCTATATTTTCCCCGGCGGCGCCCTACCCTGCGTGCAGAACATGCTGCACATCGTCAGCCGCGACACCGACATGAACCTGCTGCACATGGAAGACTTCGGCCTGCACTACGCAAAAACCCTGCGCCTGTGGCATGAGAACTTCCGCCGCGCCCATGGCCGCCTTGCCGAGTTGGGCTACGACGAATACTTCCTGCGCTTGTGGGAATTCTATTTGTGCTACTGCGAAGGTGGGTTCATGGAACGAACGATAGGCACCGCGCAGTTGCTGCTGGCCAAACCTGCGGCAATCAACCCACCCTTGCTTGGGCGCTTCAGTGCTTAAATCGCTGGCGAACGCCGTACTGTTCCAGTGCGGCTGGTTTGCCTGTGTGCTGGGGGGCGACAGCGAATGGTTGCTGGTGGTCGGTGCAGTGCTGGCCATCCACCTGCTGTGGATAAGTTCATGGTCGCGGGAAGGCCAGGTGATCCTAGCCGTCACGTTGTTTGGCACTGTGGTGGATACCGCATTGCGCACCTTTGGCGTCTTTCATTTCAGTTTTCCGGGGCCACTGATCCCGTTTTGGCTGGTGTTGCTGTGGGCGTTGCTCGCCAGCACGCTACGCCATTGCCTGGCCTGGAGTGCCCAGCCCTGGTGGCGCGCCAGCGTGTTGGGCGCGGTCGGCGGGCCGCTGTCTTATTACGCGGGCAGCCAATTGGCCGGCGTGAGTTTCGGTTACGGCACGGCGCCAACCCTGATTGGCCTGGCGCTGCTTTGGGCGCTGGTGTTCCCGGTGCTGCACTGGATCGCCCGACAACTGGGACACTGACGTCCGTCAGAGCTTTCACACCTACCTGACACGCTTGCCTTACACTGCGCGCCTATGACCAACATTCCCCACACTCAAATCACCGAACCCGCCGTCACTTGCTCGACGTGCGCGGCCTGCTGTTGCCAATTGGAAGTGATGCTGATCACCGACACCGGCGTACCGGAGCGCTATATCGATACGGACGATTGGGGCGGCGAAGTAATGCTGCGTCTGGATGATGGCTGGTGTGCGGCGCTGGACCGGGACACGATGATGTGCACGATTTACGAGCGACGGCCGCTGATCTGCCGGGAGTTCGAGATGGGTGCGCCGGAATGCCTGACCGAGCGTGAAGGGATTGCGACGGCGTATCGCTGATCCTGAGGTAGATGAAAATCAAAATGTGGGAGCTGGCTTGCCTGCGATAACATCACTTCGGTGTAACTGATAGACCGAGGTGTCTGCATCGCAGGCAAGCCAGCTCCTACATTAGTCAGCGGGTGCCTGATGATTTACAACGGCAAGGTGTAGTGCAACGAGTAGCTTTCTACGCCGTCGTTATTGCTGCTGATGCCCGCGTTGGAATAGTGCGTGGCACGAATGCCCACCTCATGCCCACCGGTAAAACGCAAACCAAAGCCCAGGCGGTCCTCAAACTGGAAGGACTGGCCGATGTTGTTGTCTTCCAGGCGTGTGCGCGAGAACGCGGCCACGCCGATGCCGGCCTCGATGTAAGGTTTTACCGATGCCCCGGCAAACTCATACACAAATACCGGCGAGAACGACAGGCTGCTGGCGCCCGCACGTTTGTCGCCTTCCCAGTAGGTGTACGCGCCGCTCCAGTAGCCGGTCAGCCGGCCGGTATCGCTCTGCCACCAGCTTTTATCCCAATCCGATGTCAGCCCCAACCGATAGGTCATGGTCGAATCGCTGGTGCTCCCCACACCAAATTCCAGGCCAGCGGCCTGGGCCGAAACAGAGTGTCCTACCACGGCGGCCGCAATCGCAGCCAAACAGAACAAGCGCTTCATAAGAAACAGTCCTTGAGAACGAAGTTGTATGGTTTGGTACAAGCTAACTCGCTATAGAAGCGCGCGCATAGCCAGAAGTTCAGCGTCTAACCCCGGTATTTCACGAATTTTTCACGCGTCGAAGCTTCGCACAACTCCGGAATGTTTCCATAGTGTAGGTAGGATATTTCTTAAATGATCGACATTACCGCTCGTCCAGAACCGGGCCGGCTCAGGGTTGCCGCTGGCCAGCAGGTCACGCTCGCCCAGCAAACGCTTGAGCTGGCGCGCCACGGCAGCGCCGGTATCGATCAGGATGATGCTCGGGGCAAGCATCTGCGCCAGAAGCGGCTTGAGAAAGGGATAGTGGGTGCAGCCGAGAATAATCGTGTCGCAGCCAGCGCTGAGCAGCGGTTCGACATAGCCGCGCAACATCTGGCGCAGCTCGGGGCTGTCGAGGTCGCCGCTTTCAATCAACTCCACCAGGCCCGGGCACGGCTGGGTGATCACACGCACGTCGGTGGCGAAGCGATCGAGCAAAGCGGCGAACTTGGCGCTTTGCAGGGTGCCAGTGGTGGCGAGTACACCCACCACGCCGCTGCGAGTGGCGGCGGCGGCGGGTTTGACGGCGGGCTCCATGCCTACCAGGGGCCAGTCGGGGTAGTCCTGGCGCAAATCGGCAACGGCGGCGACGGTCGCCGTGTTGCAGGCAATCACAAACGCCTTGGCGCCTTGCTCGCGGAAAAATTCGGCGACACGCCGGGAGCGCTCAAGAATGAATGCCGGGGTTTTCTCGCCGTAGGGGATATGCCCGCAATCAGCCACGTACAGCAGCGACTCATGGGGCAATAACTGCTGAATTTCGTCCAGCACGGTCAAGCCGCCGATGCCGGAATCGAACACACCGATGGGCGCGCTCTTAACCATGCTGCGTCCCACAGACACTGCAACCGGGGTCGCGCTTGACGCGCAGTTCGCGAAAACGTGTGGTCAACGCATCAATCAGCAACAAGCGGCCTACCAGCGGCTCACCGAAACCGGCCAGCAATTTCAGGGCTTCCAGTGCTTGCAGGCTGCCGACCATGCCAACCAACGGACCGACGACGCCGGCTTCGCTGCAGGTCAGTTCGGTGTCGCTGCCGTGCCCATATAAACAGTGGTAACACGGGCTGTCGGCGCGACGCGGGTCGAACACCGACAATTGCCCTTCCAGGCGAATCGCTGCGCCGCTGATCAATGGCTTGGCGGCGGCAACACAGGCCGCGTTCACCGCTTCACGGGTGGAGAAGTTGTCGCTGCAATCGAGCACCACGTCCACCGCCGCTACCGCCGCGGCCAGTGAATCGGCATCCAGCGCTGTGCGGTGAGCAAGCAGTTTGACTTCAGGGTTGATCGCCGCGAGACGACGCAGGGCCGAATCGACCTTGGTCTGCCCGATACTCTCGGTGTCGTGGATGATCTGGCGTTGCAGGTTGGTCAGGTCGACGGTGTCAAAGTCCGCCAGGTGCAGCTCGCCTACACCGGCTGCCGCCAGGTACAGCGCCACCGGCGCGCCCAGCCCGCCCAGCCCGACGATCAACGCGCGGGCGTTTTTCAGGCGCAATTGGCCGTCGATGTCGACATGTTGCAACAGAATCTGTCGGCTATAGCGCAACAGCTCCTGGTCGGTCAGCACGGCCGGCGCCCCAGGGTAATGCGTTCGTGGCCACCGAGGTCAAGGCGGCTGTGCACCTCTTCGAAGCCTGCGCCAAGCAGCAGGTCACGCACGGCCGCCGCCTGATCGTAGCCATGTTCGAGTAACAGCCAGCCAGCCGCATTCAAGTGGGCGGGAGATTCGGCGATGATCAACCGCAAGTCATCCAGGCCATCATGCCCCGCCACCAGCGCGCTGGCCGGTTCAAAACGCACGTCGCCGGCCACCAGGTGGGGATCGTTATCGGCAATGTACGGCGGGTTGCTGATGATCAGGTCGAAGGTTTGATCTTGCAGGGCGCTGAACCAATGACTGTTCAACACTGTGGCGTTTTTCAGGTGCAGGCGCTGGCGATTGCGTTCAGCCAGGGCCACGGCTTCGAGCACGCGGTCAACCGCCGTGACCTGCCAGGCCGGACGTTCGCTGGCCAGGGCCAGGGCGATGGCGCCGCTGCCGGTGCCCAGGTCCAGAACCTTGGCAGGCGTGGCGGGCAACAGTTCCAGCGCGGCTTCCACCAATAGCTCGGTTTCCGGACGTGGGATCAGCGTGTGAGGCGCGACCTCCAGGTCCAGCTTCCAGAAGCCTTGCTGGCCGAGGATATACGCCACCGGCTCACCGCCACGACGACGTTGCAAATAGTCGGCAAAGGTCAGCGCATGTTCGCTGCTGACGATTTTTTCCGGCCAGGTGTGCAGGTAGCTGCGCGATTTACCCAAGGCCGCGGCCAGCAACAACTCCACATCCAGACGCGCAGTGGGCGAGTCGGGCAGGTCTGCGGCGCGCAGCAGGCTGGCAATGATGGTCATTTATTCACCTATCGCCGCCAATTGGTCGGCCTGGTATTCGGCGAGCAACGGTTCGATCACTGCATCCACACCGCCGGCGAGAATCTCGTCGAGGGAGTAAAGCGTGAGGTTGACCCGGTGGTCGGTGACCCGGCCCTGGGCAAAGTTGTAGGTACGGATGCGCTCGGAGCGGTCGCCCGAACCCACCAGCAACTTGCGCTCGCTGGCAATCGCGTTAGCGGCGGCGCTGGTCTGCTGGTCGTTGAGCTTGGCCGACAGCCAGGACATGGCCCGCGCACGGTTCTTGTGCTGGGAACGTTCTTCCTGGCACTCCACCACGATGCCCGACGGCAAGTGCGTGATGCGGATCGCCGAGTCGGTCTTGTTGACGTGCTGACCACCGGCGCCCGATGAGCGGTAGGTGTCGACACGCAAGTCCGCCGGATTGATCTCGATGGCTTCCTGCTCGTCGGGCTCTGGCAACACGGCCACGGTGCACGCCGAGGTGTGGATACGGCCTTGGGATTCTGTCGCCGGCACCCGCTGCACGCGGTGTGCGCCGGATTCGAATTTCAGTTTGCCGTAGACGTTATCGCCTTCAACCCGGGCGATGACTTCTTTATAGCCGCCGTATTCGCCTTCGTTCTCGGACAGAATCTCGACGCGCCAGCCACGACGCTCGGCGTAGCGCGAGTACATGCGGAACAGGTCGCCAGAGAAGATCGCCGCCTCGTCGCCACCGGTGCCGGCACGGATTTCGAGGAACACGTTGCGCCCGTCGTTGGGGTCTTTGGGCAGCAGCATGCGCTGCAGGTCGCCTTCCAGCTCGGCCAGTTTTTCCTTGGCCTCGCGAACTTCTTCCACGGCCATTTCGCGCATGTCCGGGTCGCTGTCCTTGAGCAGCGCCTGGGCGCCTTCGAGGTCGGCCTGCACTTTCATCAGGTGTTTGTAGGTGGCCACAATTGGCTCAACTTCGGCGTATTCCTTGGAATAGGCACGGAACTTGGTCTGATCGGAGATGACCTCGCCATCGCCAAGCAAGGCGGTCAGTTCTTCGAAACGGTCCTGGAGCACGTCCAGTTTATTGAGCAGTGACGCTTTCATTGCGGTTTTTTATCCGAAGAGCTATCTGACGCGCCCTCACCGAGGGCAAAGAGTTCCTGGGCCATGGCCAGCGCATCAAGGCGGCCTTCGGCGGTAAGCTTTTTCAACTGAACGCTGGGGGCGTGAAGCAACTTGTTGGTCAGGCCACGCGCCAGTTGCATCAGCACCTCTTCGGCGCTGCTGCCGTTGGCCAGCAGACGCTGGGCCTTGATCAATTCCTCGTCACGCAGGCGTTCGCCCTGCTGACGATACGCCTTGAGCACGTCGACCGCCGCCAGTTCGCGCAGGCGCACCATGAAGTCTTCGGCGCCGGTGCTGACCATTTCCTCGGCGGCCTGGGCAGCGCCCTGGCGACTCTTGAGGTTTTCGGCAACCACTTCGTGCAGATCGTCGACGCTGTAGAGGTAAACGTCGTCCAACTCGCCGACTTCCGGCTCGATGTCGCGAGGAACGGCGATATCCACCATGAAGATCGGTTTGTGCTTGCGCAGCTTCAGCGCGCTCTCGACCGCGCCTTTGCCAAGAATCGGCAACTGGCTGGCGGTGGAGCTGATGACGATATCGCTGCGCACCAGTTCAGCCGGGATATCCGACAGCAGCACGGCGTGGGCGCCAAACTGCTCGGCAAGAATGCTCGCGCGTTCCAGGGTTCGGTTGGCGACCACAATGCGCTTCACACCCAGGTCGTGCAGATGGCGCGCCACCAGGGTGATGGTTTCACCGGCGCCGATCAGCAAGGCCTGGCTGCGCTGCAAGTCGCTGAAAATCTGTTTGGCCAGGCTGACGGCGGCAAACGCTACGGACACCGGGTTTTCACCGATGGCAGTGTCGGTGCGCACCTGCTTGGCCGAGTTGAAAGTGGCCTGGAACAGCCGCCCCAGCAGTGGCCCCACGGTGCCGGCCTCGCGGGCCACGGCATAGGCGGATTTCATCTGGCCAAGGATCTGCGGTTCGCCCAACACCAGCGAGTCGAGCCCTGAGGCGACGCGCATCATGTGACGAACTGCCGCATCCTCTTCGTGCACATACGCACTGGCGCGCAGGTCATCGAGGCTCAAATGGTGATAATCGGCCAGCCAGCGCAGCACCCCATCCGCTGAAAGATGTTCCTGCTCTATATAAAGCTCACTGCGATTGCAGGTCGAAAGGATCGCAGCTTCGCGGCTGTCGGTGAGCCGGCAGAGCTGCTGCAAGGCCTCAACCAACTGCTCGGGCGTAAACGCCACGCGCTCGCGCACGTCTACGGAAGCAGTCTTGTGGTTAATACCGAGTGCGAGGAAGGCCATTCAATATCGCTGATGATGTCGGGAAGCCGACAATTGTCCTACTTCGAAAGATCCAGAACAACCACCGTCGTCTATTGTCCTAGTAGCTTATGCCTATAAAGGCGCCAACTGAGACTCGGTTATGTTTGGCCGAAGGCTTGTGTCATGATGATCCGACCGCAGGTTAGTCGTCCTCTTCCTATATGAATAGATCTTCCGCGTTGCTCCTTGCTTTTGTCTTCCTCAGCGGCTGCCAGACCTTGGCACCCGTGTCGCCGGACGGTACGCCGCCGGTTGAAGACAGCACCCCCGCCCCTGAAAAGCCCAAGGTTTATTCCTCGTTCAATGAAGAAACGATCTACAGCCTGCTGACCGCGGAACTCGCCGGCCAGCGCAATCGTTTCGATATTGCCCTGGATAACTACGTGACCCAGGCCATCAACACCCAGGATCCGGGCATTTCGGAGCGCGCGTTTCGCATCGCCGAATACCTGGGCGCTGACCAGGCTGCGCTGGACACCTCGCTGATCTGGGCGAGAAACGCACCGGACGACCTGGAAGCGCAGCGGGCCGCGGCCATTCAACTGGCGCGCGCGGGGCGCTATGACGACTCCATGGTCTATATGGAGAAAGTCCTGCTGGGCAAGGGCGACACGCATTTCGACTTCCTCGCGCTGTCGGCTGCCGACACCGACCAGGACACGCGCAATGGCCTGATGAAGAGTTTCGACCGCCTGCTGCAAAAACACCCAAAGAACAGCCAGCTGATTTTCGGCAAGGCGTTGCTGCTGCAACAGGATGATGAAGCCGACGCCGCACTCAAGCTGCTGGAGCAGAACCCGCCGGAAGACGGCGAGATCGCACCGATTTTGCTGCGTGCGCGCTTGCTGCAGAACCTCAATCGCGGCAAGGAAGCGATTCCTCTGCTGGAAAAGAGCATCAAGAAGTATCCGGACGACAAGCGCTTGCGCCTGACCTATGCGCGCACGCTGGTTGAGCAGGACCGCATGGAAGACGCCAAGGTGCAGTTCGCCAATCTGGTCCAGCAATACCCGGACGACGATGAATTGCGCTACTCCCTGGCCCTGGTATGCCTGGAAGCCAAGGCCTGGGACGAGGCCAAGGGCTATCTGGAAGAGCTGATCCAACGCGAAAGCCATGTGGACTCGGCGCACCTGAACCTCGGCCGTATCGCTGAAGAGCGCAACGACCCGCAGGCGGCCCTGCTTGAGTACGCTCAGGTCGGCCCTGGCAACGACTACCTGCCGGCCCAATTGCGCCAGGCTGACATCCTGATGAGCAACGGCCGCACCGACGAGGCGGAAAAACGCCTGGCCGCAGCGCGCGATGCCGAACCGGACTACGCGATCCAGCTGTACCTGATCCAGGCCGAAACCTTGTCGGCCAACAAGCAGGGCGAACGCGCCTGGAAATTGCTGCAACAAGCCTTGTTGCAATACCCCGACGATTTGAATCTGCTGTACACCCGCGCCATGCAGGCGGAAAAACGCAATGACCTGGCGCAGATGGAAAAAGACCTGCGCCTGATCATCAAGCGTGACCCGGACAACGCCATGGCGCTGAACGCCCTGGGTTACACCTTGTCCGACCGTACGACGCGCTACGCCGAAGCCAAGGTGCTGATCGAGCAAGCCCACAAGCTCAACCCGGAAGACCCGGCCGTGCTCGACAGCCTGGGCTGGGTCAATTACCGCCTGGGCAACCTGGACGAAGCCGAACGTTTGCTGCGCCAGGCACTGGAACGCTTCCCTGACCAGGAAGTGGCCGCCCACCTTGGCGAAGTGCTGTGGGCCAATGGCAAGCAGCGCGAAGCGCGACAAATCTGGGAAAAATTCCTCAAGGAACAACCCGAAAGCCCTATCCTGCGCGGCACCATCAAGCGCCTGACCGGATCCGAGACCCTTTAAGCTTATGTTCTTGCGCCACGTCATTGTTTTCAGCTTCATCGCCCTGCTCGCCGGTTGCGCGGGTTTCGGCGCCCGCGAATCCGTTGAAGGCCAGGGCAACCCGGCGCAATGGAAACAACACAAGGATCAGCTCAGCAGCATTGATGGCTGGCAGATCGAAGGCAAGGTCGGGGTTCGCGCGCCAAAAGATTCCGGCAGCGGCACGTTGTTCTGGCTGCAGCGCCAGGACTATTACGACATTCGCCTGTCCGGCCCACTGGGCCGCGGCGCAGCTCGCCTGACGGGACGCCCGGGGCAAGTCAGCCTGGAAGTGGCCAACCAGGGACGCTACGAAGCGGCGTCGCCGGAAGAATTGCTGGAGCAGCAAATGGGCTGGAAGCTGCCCGTTTCGCACCTGGTGTGGTGGATTCGCGGTTTGCCCGCGCCGGACAGCAAAAGTCGCCTGAGCCTCAATGGCGACAGTCGGCTGGCCACGCTGGAACAGGATGGCTGGCAGGTGGAGTACCTCAGCTACGTGCAACAAAGCGGTTACTGGCTGCCCGAGCGCATCAAGCTGCATGGCACCGACCTTGATGTCACGCTGGTGATCAAGGACTGGCAACCGCGCAAGCTGGGGCAATAAACGTGACTGTTACAACGCTGACGCTGCCCTCCCCCGCCAAACTCAATTTGATGCTGCACATTCTGGGTCGCCGTGAAGACGGCTACCACGAGCTGCAGACGCTGTTTCAATTTCTGGACTACGGCGACGAACTGACCTTCGCCGTGCGCGATGATGGCGTGATTCAGTTGCACACCGAATTCGAAGGCGTGCCCCACGACAGCAACCTGATTGTGAAGGCCGCAAAAAAACTTCAGGAACAATCCGGTTGCCCCCAGGGCATCGACATCTGGATCGATAAAATTTTGCCTATGGGTGGCGGCATTGGTGGTGGCAGCTCAAATGCCGCGACGACGTTGCTCGGCCTCAATCACTTGTGGCAACTGGGTTGGGACCACGATCGCCTGGCTACGCTGGGCCTGACGCTGGGCGCTGACGTCCCGGTTTTCGTGCGTGGGCACGCCGCTTTTGCCGAGGGCGTGGGTGAGAAACTCACCCCGGAATACCCCGAAGAGCCGTGGTATGTCGTGCTTGTTCCGCAAGTATCTGTAAGTACAGCAGAAATTTTTTCAGATCCACTGTTGACACGTAACTCTCCTCCCATTAAAGTGCGCCCCGTTCCCAAGGGAAACAGTCGAAATGACTGCTTACCGGTTGTAGCAAGGCGTTATCCAGAGGTACGTAACGCTTTGAATTTGTTAGGTAAATTTACCGAAGCAAAATTAACCGGAACTGGAAGTTGTGTGTTTGGGGGCTTCCCAAGCAAAGCTGAAGCTGATAAAGTCTCGGCCCTTCTTACAGAGACCCTTACAGGGTTTGTAGCAAAGGGAAGCAACGTTTCGATGTTGCATCGCAAGCTGCAAAGTCTGCTCTAAAGGAACCGAGTACTGGGTACTCGTTGCAACAGATACAGGGGCGTCGCCAAGCGGTAAGGCAGCAGGTTTTGATCCTGCCATGCGTTGGTTCGAATCCAGCCGCCCCTGCCATTTTCTAATACTCATCCAGGTTACCCTCAGCCTCTAGGTACTGCGCGTGTCCAAGATGATGGTCTTTACGGGGAATGCCAACCCCGATCTGGCTCGACGTGTCGTACGTCAGCTGCATATCCCTCTCGGTGACATCTCTGTCGGTAAGTTCTCCGACGGCGAAATTACAGCCGAGATCAATGAAAACGTCCGCGGTAAAGATGTCTTCATTATTCAGCCGACCTGCGCTCCGACCAACGATAACCTGATGGAACTCGTCGTGATGGCTGATGCCTTCCGCCGCTCCTCAGCGACTCGAATCACAGCTGTAATCCCTTACTTTGGTTATGCCCGTCAGGATCGCCGTCCGCGTTCCGCACGTGTGGCTATCAGCGCGAAAGTCGTTGCTGACATGCTGACCGTGGTAGGCATCGACCGTGTTCTCACGGTTGACCTGCACGCTGACCAAATTCAGGGGTTCTTCGATATCCCGGTAGATAACATCTACGGCTCCCCAGTATTGGTGGATGACATCGAAGACCAGCGCTTTGAAAACCTGATGATCGTGTCCCCGGACATTGGTGGCGTCGTGCGTGCACGGGCCGTTGCCAAATCCCTGGGCGTTGACCTCGGGATCATCGACAAACGCCGTGAAAAAGCCAATCACTCTGAAGTGATGCATATCATCGGTGATGTCGAAGGGCGTACCTGTATTCTGGTTGATGACATGGTCGACACCGCCGGCACACTGTGCCACGCGGCGAAAGCCCTGAAAGAGCACGGTGCCGCAAAAGTCTTCGCCTACTGCACACACCCTGTGCTGTCGGGCCGAGCGATCGAGAACATCGAGAACTCCATGCTGGACGAACTGGTGGTGACTAACACCATCCCGTTGTCCGCAGCAGCTCAAGCCTGTTCGCGTATCCGTCAACTGGATATCGCACCGGTAGTTGCCGAGGCGGTTCGCCGCATCAGCAACGAAGAATCGATCAGCGCGATGTTCCGTTAAGGTTCACACCTTAGCGACATCAACCTGACGAAAAGCGCCCCGCCCCAGCAGACTGTTGGGGCGGGGCTTTTTTGCCCATATCGCCTTTAGCGCTGGTCGCAAACGCTGGGGCGAATGTGGTTATTTTGGAGATACAACATGAACGATTTTACTTTGAATGCTGAACTGCGTTCCGACCTGGGGAAAGGTGCGAGCCGCCGCCTGCGTCGTCTCGCAAGCCTGGTTCCAGCTGTAGTTTACGGTGGCGAAAAAGCCCCTGAATCCATCAGCATGCTGGCTAAAGAAATCGCCAAACTGCTCGAAAACGATGCTGCTTACAGCCACGTTATCGAACTGAACGTTGGCGGCACCAAGCAAAACGTGATCATCAAAGCTCTGCAACGTCACCCGGCCAAAGGCCACGTGCTGCACGCTGACTTTGTACGCGTTGTAGCCGGTCAGAAACTGACCGCTATCGTTCCAGTGCACTTCGTTGGCGAAGAAGCTCCGGTCAAGAAAGGCGGCGAGATCTCGCACGTCCTGAACGAAATCGAAGTGACCTGCCTGCCGAAAGACCTGCCTGAGTTCATCGAAGTCGACCTGTCGGCTCTGGAAATCGGCGCCATCGTTCACCTGTCCGACCTCAAGGCCCCTAAAGGCGTTGAATTTGTCGCACTGGCTCACGGTGATGACAAAGCTGTTGCCAACGTTCACGCTCCACGCGTTGCTCCAGAAGCTGAAGAAGAAGGCGCTGCAGAGTAATTCACTCTGTATTGCCGGAGCTTGAGGAAACATCGCGGACCGAAACGTAGCGAGAAAGCGGGCGATAACGCGGCGTTTACTCTTGAGTAAATGATCTCTTGTCGTCCACTTTCGCCGCACGCAGGTTGCGGCGATGTTATCCACAACTCCAAAGGAAGGGCCCCTGTCGTGACTGCCATTAAACTGATCGTTGGCCTGGGAAATCCAGGCGCCGAATACGAACAGACCCGGCATAACGCGGGGGCCCTTTTTGTTGAGCGTATCGCCCACGCCCAAGGCGTAAACCTTGTGGCCGATCGCAAATATTTTGGCCTGACCGGACGCTTTTCGCATCAAGGTCAGGATGTTCGTCTGCTGATTCCCACCACCTACATGAACCGCAGCGGCCAAGCCGTCGCGGCGCTTGCGGGCTTCTTCCGGATCAAACCCGAAGAAATCCTGGTGGCCCATGACGAACTGGACCTGCCACCCGGCGTTGCCAAACTCAAGTTGGGCGGCGGGCATGGCGGGCACAATGGCCTGCGCGACATCATCGCGCAGCTGGGCAATCAGAATAATTTTTACCGTCTGCGGCTCGGCATTGGCCACCCAGGCGTTGCCAGTATGGTTTCAAATTTCGTCCTGGGTCGTGCGCCACGCGCCGAACAGGAAAAACTCGATGCCAGCATCGACTTTGCCCTCGGCGTGCTGCCGGATATCTTCGCCGGTGAATGGAACCGTGCGATGAAAAACCTGCACAGCCAGAAGGCCTGACTCTTACCGAGGGGAAACACCATGGGATTCAATTGCGGCATCGTCGGCCTGCCCAACGTCGGCAAATCCACCCTGTTCAACGCCTTGACCAAGTCCGGTATTGCGGCGGAGAACTTCCCCTTCTGCACCATCGAACCCAACAGCGGTATCGTGGCCATGCCGGACCCGCGCTTGCAGGAGCTGGCGGCTATCGTCAATCCAAAGCGCATCCTGCCGACCACCATGGAATTCGTCGACATCGCAGGCCTGGTGGCCGGCGCGTCGAAAGGTGAAGGCCTGGGCAACAAGTTCCTGGCCAACATCCGTGAAACCGATGCCATCGCCCACGTGGTCCGCTGCTTTGAAGACGAGAACGTGATTCACGTCTCCAACAGCGTCGACCCGAAACGCGACATCGAGATCATCGACCTGGAACTGATCTTCGCCGACCTCGACAGCTGCGAGAAACAACTGCAGAAAGTCGCGCGTAACGCCAAGGGCGGCGACAAGGATGCCGTGGTCCAGAAAGGCCTGCTGGAGCAATTGATCGCTCACTTCACCCTGGGCAAGCCAGCGCGCAGCCTGATGAAGAGCATGAATGCCGATGAAAAAGCAGTGATCAAAGGCTTCCACCTGCTGACCACCAAGCCGGTGATGTACATCGCCAACGTCGCTGAAGACGGCTTTGAGAACAACCCATTGCTCGACGTGGTCAAGGCCATCGCCGAGGAAGAAGGCGCGATCGTGGTGCCGGTGTGCAACAAGATCGAAGCCGAAATCGCCGAGCTGGATGACGGCGAAGAAAAAGACATGTTCCTCGAGGCGCTGGGCCTGGAAGAGCCTGGCTTGAACCGTGTGATCCGCGCCGGCTACGAAATGCTGCACCTGCAGACTTACTTCACCGCCGGTGTCGAAGAAGTCCGCGCCTGGACCGTCAAAGTCGGCGCCACCGCGCCACAGGCTGCCGGCGTGATCCACACCGACTTCGAAAAAGGCTTCATCCGCGCCGAAGTCATCGCCTACAACGACTTCATCCAGTACAAGGGTGAAGCCGGCACCAAGGAAGCCGGTAAGTGGCGCCTTGAAGGCAAGGAATACATCGTCAAAGATGGCGACGTCATGCACTTCCGTTTCAACGTATAAGTAAACCTTGCGGTCATTGCCGCAAACAAAAGGCCGATGCACTGCATCGGCTTTTTTGTGGGCGACTACTTATGGACGTTCATCCGAACACTCCGAAACTTAAGATTCCTCCTATTAACCCTCAATATTTTACTGACTACGCCCCCAAGCAAAATAACCCCCAAACCCATCTCATTTCTCCTACGCCTTGCGCGTAAGTTCCTACTTCAGAACAACAATAAAAAAACTATAATTTGCGACCTGCTGGCCTTTGCCTGTCGACCGTTGCCTGAATGATGCACAGTGATAATGGAGCACTTACTTGATGTCGGATGCCTACCATAGGGAAGTTGAAACAGACATCTCAATCAGTGACACCTCAGGTATTGAAAACACCCTTAACAGCACAGCGTCACTCAATATCGACATTCTGCTATTAGGGGAAACCGGCACAGGGAAAGACACCTTGGCCCAACGGGTCCATCGCTTGTCGGGGCGGCGCGGTAACTTCATTGCCGTGAACTGCGCCGCTATCCCGGAAAGCCTCGCGGAGAGCCAATTGTTCGGGGTCAACAGTGGCGCCTTTACCGGGGCCATGCAATCGCGGGCCGGCTTTGTCGAGGCGGCTCACCTGGGCACCTTGTACCTCGATGAGGTCGACAGCATGCCATTGAGCCTGCAGGCCAAACTGCTGCGGGTGCTGGAGTCGCGGGGCGTGGAGCGGCTGGGTTCAACCCGCTTCATCCCGGTGGACATGCGCGTCATTGCCTCGGCCCAGCAGTCACTGCACCACATGGTCGAATCAGGCACCTTCAGGCGTGACCTGTACTTTCGCCTGAATGTCGTCAGCCTCGAGCTTCCGGCCTTGCGGCACCAGCGGGAACGCATCATTCCGCTGTTCATGAAGATGGTCCGGGAAGAAGCCGAGCACTTCAAATGCCCCGCTCCGACGGTTCCCGGCCAGCTGTTGCAACAACTGCTGTGCCACGCCTGGCTGGGCAATATTCGCGAATTACGTTCGTCCGCCAAGCGGTTCGTGCTGGGCCTGCCACCGCTCCCCACGCCCATGAGCAACCCGCACGATGGCGAACTGAGCCTGAAGGAACGCCTGCAACAAATCGAAAAAGCACTGATTGAAGAGTCGTTGCGCCGCAATGATCATTGCGTGGATATCACCGCAATTGAATTAGGCGTCGCCAAACGCACGCTCTACCACCGAATTAAACAACTCGACTTATAACCGAGCAGTGTAACTGGCACATTGCGGCAGAACTTAGCCATTCGCACCTGCCTGAGCACTTTAGCGCATGTGCACAATTAAGCATCACAACAATGACTTCACAAAAAATCGCACTAGAAATAATTTTAAACATATAAATACTGGAACGCTTTATTTCCCTCCACCACTTATAAGTGGGTGACTTCACAGCCACTCAACACGTGACGGTAGCTAACACTCGCTATCAGACTTCATTTGAAATCAAGAAGGTGATCTATGTCCTCAATCTCAGGTATTGGTGGTTCCAGCGCGGGTAACCAGGCGCAACTGGACGCAATCAACGCAGATAAAGAAAGGAAAGTCGTCGAAGAGGCCAAGAAGACTGCTGAACAAGAACTGACTACCGCGAAAGCGGGTCGCATTAAGTCTTTGCGATTCGCGTAAGTCAGACTGACCTCCTCTGCCCCGGTCGAGGAGGTTTTTCATCGTCACGAGGCACGTAACACTCGATACGTTCGATGGAGGTTCACATGTACATCACCACCCCAGGGCAACCGGAAAACAGCAGCATCCTCTCTCAAGCCGAGGCGCCTGGCGCGATCAACCGGGCGTCTGACATCAACTTTTTCAACGCCCAACTCAGCCAGACCGAGTCGCCCGTGAAAGGCATCGCGCCTGCGGTGGCGTCCCCCGCTCAGGCGTGGAGCGCGACAGCGTCGGACACTTTATCCAGACGCGTATCCAAAGGCTTTCGTGACGCGAGCCTGAACAAAAAGACCAAGGACGCGAACGAGTTCCCCCAGTCGCTCGCCGAAGCGCATATCGACGTGATGTCACGCGTCAAGGTCATCGGCGCCGTCGCGAAAGGCGTCGACAAAATTTCAAGCATGGGATAGCTGCATGTACCGCCGCCTAACCGCCCCATTCTTGTTTTCATTAGCGTTGATGCTGTCCGGTTGTGGTGACAGCGTAGAGCTTCATCGCAATATTTCTGAGCAGGAAGCCAACGAAGTCATCGCGGAGCTGGCAGACAAGCAAATCCGGGCCCAGAAGGTGCCAGGCAAAGACGGTGTCGCTGTTCGGGTCAAGGCCAGTGACATCAGCCGAGCTGTGCGTACCCTGGACGCGGCGGGGCTGCCCAAAACGGCACGGTCGACGCTGGGGGATATCTTTCGCAAGGAAGGCGTCATCTCCACCCCGCTGGAAGAGCGCGCACGCTACATCTACGCGCTGTCCCAGGAGCTGGAATCGACCTTGTCCAACATAGACGGTGTGATCGTCGCGCGTGTGCATGTGGTACTGCCTGAGCGCGTCGCGCCAGGCGAGCCGGTACAGCCGGCCTCCGCCTCGGTCTTCATCAAGCACGACCCGCGACTGGACCCGGACAATATCAATCCACGCGTGCGCAGACTGGTGGCCAGCAGCATCCCCGGCATGGCCTCGGCCATAGACAACACGACAAAACTGACCGTCATTTTTGTACCGGCCACCGCCTACACCGAGCAGCAACAGCTGACCTACCTCGGCCCTTTTCTGGTGCCCGAGCAAGACCTTGGTTTCTGGCGCGCCAGCCTGATTGCGCCGCTGATCATCGCTCTGTCAGGAGGCATCGCCTGGCTGTTCTGGCGCCGCAGGAAAGTCTTCACACCCACCTCGGAAACCGCGCCGGCACACGCCCATGAGTGACGACCTCAACTGGGTAAAATGGTGGGCGTTCCCATGGAAAAACGCCCACATTGACTGGCTCACGCAAACGGGGTTTGTGGAAACCGCAGCGCTTTCACGCGCCTATCATCGCCGCGTGAGCAGCCTGTTCGGCATCGCGCCCGAGCTCGCGCCTCCCGCGTCTCCAGCCCTCCTCCAATGGGTGTTGAGCAGCGCACAACAACGCGACCTCGCACTGACACTGGTGAATGAGGTGTACAACGCGCCCCACGACAACCGGTTGAATCAAGAGCAGCTGCTGTGGTGCCAGCGCCTGGCCAAGGCACTGCCCACGGGCTCAGCACCGGTGAACGTCGACGACCCATTGCACTACCTGCGCGCGTGGGTCGCTCCCAATGTCTGGCAGCGGCTACGCCTGAATTTTGCCCGCCCAAGGGTGCTGGCGTTGGAGCAGCATCCTCGCCTGGCGGACACGCACGGCCGGCTGGATACCCTGTGGAAAGCCACGATCTGGCGCGCAACCTCCACCGCTGTCGATGACGCGCCGCCCGCCCCTCGCGAGAAACCCGACTATGTTTTGCGCCCACACGATTGAGCTGAACACCCCCGCCCACGCACTGCCCACGGCCCTGATCCCCAGGGAAATGCTGTCTGACTACACCCAGGCCCGTCAGCTGTTGGAACACGCAGAAACTCAAGCGCAGACGCGCATCAGCCAGGCCCAGGCCCAATGCGAAAAGATACTCGAACGTGCCAGCGATGAGTTCTGGCAACGCGCCAATGCCCAGCTGCACCGCTGGGAGTCAGAGCGCCAGGCAATGCTGGCGAGTTTGGAGCAGGTCGCCAGCTCAGTCATCAACGCGGCCATTCAAACCCTGCTGGAGGAGACTGTGCCCGTTCAACGCCTCACGACACTGCTCAACAAACTGCTGGAGGCGCAACTGCCCACCGTTGAGGCGCACCTGGTGTGCAACCCGCAGGACCGTGAACACGTCGAGCTATGGCTCAACCTTCACAGCAGTGTGCCCTGGACGCTTCGGGTCGAAGACGGGATCGCCGCCCAGTCGCTGCTGCTTGAGACAGAAGATGGCGGGTTTCATATCAACTGGGCGCATGCCCTGGACAACCTGGTGGCGATTCCACCCTTGGCCAAATCAAGTGACACCTTTGCTGGGTAAACGCTGTTCTTTTTAACCACAAGGCCTGTTGTTGGAACTGGTGAGCAATCTGCCGCCACACAGGGATACACACCCACTGGAGATAACGCCATGAATACTGACTCACGCGTACTCAGCAGTCTCTACAGGCAGCAATCCCAAGCCGAAAAAAACCTCGACCAGATCAGCGCCGACATTCCGTACAGCGAAGCAAGCGAAGACAGCGCGCGGCTCTTCGAACAACTCATTGAGGAAAAGTCCGCCCTGGTTAACAACTTTGCCGTGAGTTCGACCTACCTCAGCTACAAACACGAGACGGTTAAGTCGGCCATCAATGTCGTTTAGTGGCTGGCAGCAAACGCTGACTGACGGCTTGGGCGGTCGTGAACAGAATAGGCGGCGGCTTGAACCGCAAGTCAGCACTTGCCCAGGTTCACGCCACGCGCCCTCTCTGGTGGGTGCAATGCCTGCCACTTGATTGCAAACCCTTGAAGTCCCTCTCAACCAACGTGACACCTGGCGCGGCGCAACCGCGCGCCTGACAACGGCTGGGCGCAAATCCGGCCCACTTCATTACGACGCTTTCGCACTGAAACAGAGAACCTGTCATGTATAGCAAGATCAACAAGCACACCGGCTTGCGTTTAAACTCGCCCGCGGCTCTGGCAAAACGCGCCCACTGGCGTTGTTTGCTTGCGCTGCCCTTGTTGTTGGCGCCGCTGCACAGCCCCCTCGCCGCCATTCCCTCCGAATGGAAAAACACCGCCTACGCCTATGAAGCCGAGCATAAGCCCCTGCGGGATGTGCTGGAGGACTTTGCTCAAACGTTTGGCACGCAACTGCAAGTCGACGGTCTGCTGGAGGGCATCGTAAATGGCAAGATACGCGCCAATACCCCGCAGTCGTTACTCGACAGGCTGGGCGTTGAACACCGTTTTCAATGGTACTTGTACAACAACACCCTCTATATCAGCACCCTGGAACTGCAAGAGTCCGCGCGCCTGGAGGTTTCTTCCGAGACCGTCGCCGACCTCAAACGGGCCTTGACCGATATCGGCTTGCTCGACAGTCGTTTCGGCTGGGGCGAATTGCCCGATGACGGCGTGGTGCTGGTCTCTGGCCCCAAGCGCTACATCGAACAGATCAAGCAATTCAGCAGCCAGCGTAAGTCACCCGACGAAAAACAAAGCGTGCTCAGCTACCCGCTGAAATTCGCCAACGCGGGAGATCGCCAGATCGATTACCGCGGCGAAAAAATAGTCGTCCCTGGCGTTGCCAGCATGCTGCGGGGCTTATTGGAGCCTCGGGCGACGTCATCCCTGTCGACGCTTTCCCCGCGCCCCTCCTCACAGCCCTCGCCCATCACGCCGAACGTTCCGCGGTTGAGCAATCCCATGCTCGGGCAAATGTTCGGCCAGACAGCGGACTCAGGCCAGTTGGCCTCTGGCGCCACGCTCACCCCGCGCGCTCCGGTGTCGGCAGGCAAAATCCGCGTAGAGGCCGACGTGCGCAACAACGCCGTGCTGATCTACGACCTCCCGGAACGGCAGGCCATGTACCGAGAGCTGATTACCCAGCTCGATGTGGCACGCAAAATGGTGGAAATCGACGCAATCATCCTCGACATAGAGCGCTCCCAACTGCGCGAATTCGGGGTCAACTGGGGCAACAGCCATTTCAGCAGCGACATGAGAATGGCGCCTGGGAGTTCATCGCAGCTGTCGATCGAAAACCGTGACCGCTTCTTTGCCAAGATACGCGCCCTGGAGCAGCGCGGCCTGGCAACCATGGTGTCCAACCCCTCGGTGCTTACCCTGGAAAACCAGCCCTCGGTGATTGACTTCAACCGCACCCAGTACCTGACCGCAGGCACGGAGGTGGCGACGATCCTGCCGATTACCGTCGGTACCAGCCTGCAAGTGATCCCCAGGGTGATTACCACCCGTGGCACTCATCAGGTGCACCTCATGGTGGATATCGAGGACGGCAACTTCGATGAATCCAACCCGGATCGCATCGGCCCCGACGTGCGCCGGGGCAATGTCAGCACCCAGGCGGTGATGGCGGAAAAACGCTCGCTGGTGGTCGGTGGTTTTCATGTCACCGAAAGCACCGACAAGCGCAACAAGGTTCCCTTGCTGGGCGACATACCGCTGCTGGGCAAGGCGCTGTTTTCCTCCAGCGAACGCCAGAACAATCGCCGCGAACGCTTGTTCATCCTGACGCCACGCGTCATCGGCGATCAGGCGGACCCTTCACGGTATTTGCCGCAGGAAGATCAAGTGGAGTTGCAGGCCGCGCTCAAGCCCCTGGCCAGGCGTTACGCCGAACACCCGCCGGTCATCAAGCGCAGTGACATCACCAGCACTCTGGCCAATCTGGTGACCGGGCAAGTGCCCCTGGCCTTCAAGGCAGCACCGATGCCATTGGGCCTGGACACCCTGTGCAACACCCGCGATCTACTGGCCATGAACACCGAGCGCAGCCAGTGGTATGCCGGCCCGCAGTTCAATGTGGCGGTGGTGGTGGTGCGCAATCAGATCAAGCGCAACGTGCGCATCGACGAAAAGGAGTGCAGCAATTCGCAGACCCTGGCCGTCACGGTCTGGCCACGTGCCTGGCTCAAACCGGGTGAAGAAGCCGAGGTCTTTATCGCCATGCGCCCGGTGGTGAAGGATGAACACATCGGCGTGCCCCGCCCTTCCTTGATCACGCCCACTCAGAAGAAGGTCGCCCCATGAAACGCCACCTGTTGTGCATCACCCTGATCGGCACCGTACTGCTCATCGCCGGCTGCGCTCCCACGTGCAAAGGCGACTCCTGCTCACGCCCGCAATCGACCAAAGACACCTTGGTAATCTGGTGGCCACCGCAGATGCGCGTCGAGCCCGGCCCTTCCGGAGAGCGCGCGGATTACCAGACAATTTCGCTGGAACGCTGAGTGTTCAGCGATCAACGCCGGCAGTTGCCAGGGCCAGGTGAGCAGCGCGGCGGCTCACCTGGCCCTGGCTTCGCGTAGGTTCGGTGTGCTGATCAGCGCACCTCCAGCGCCGGCAACTCCAGGGTTTCGCGCTTGGCCTCATCATCCAGCTCACGCAACGTGCGATAGATCAGCGCCACGGCCTGCAGGGTGTCGCGGGGGATGCTCGCGCCCAGTTTGTTCGTGTAGAGCGTGCGCGCCAGCCACACGCACTGAATCACCGGTACCTCAGCGGCCTTGGCCTGTTGGATCAAGTCGCGCGCCGCATCGTCCGTGCCTTTGCACACCAGCATGGGCAGCGGCGTCTCACCCGGGCGGTAATACAGCGCCACGGCAAAATGCGTCGGGTTGACCACCAGCATATCGGCCTCTTCCAGCTTGGGCAGCTTGACCTTCGGTTCCTCCTGGGCCAGCTGCTGGGCCAGCGAACGGCGCTGCCCCTTCACATGCGGGTCACCCTCCATGTCTTTGTACTCTTTGACGACCTCGACCTGGGTCATGCGCATGCGCTTGGCGAAGAAGTGTTTTTGCAACGCCAGGTCGATCAGCGCCAGCACCAGCAAAAGCCCCAGGCAGGCATGCAACAAGTGACGGAACAGAACGATCAACGCCAGGATGTACGTTTGCAGGTCACTGCTGGCCAGGCTAATCAGCGCGCCCAAAGACGGCTTGATCACCACGTACAAAATCACGCCCAGTAGCACCGCCTTGGTGATGCTCATCAACAGATTCATGACCGATTGCGCAGAAAACATCTGTTTGAGCTGCTTGAGGGGGTTGAGCCGATTGAAATCGAGCTTCAAGGTCTCGGGAGCAAACAGGAACCCGAACTGCATCCAACTGCTGATCAGCTTCGCGGCAATGGCCAATCCGGCCATCAACAGGGCGAACGCGAAAAACATCATCGCGCCTTCAAACAGCACCGTCTCCAGCGCCCGCGTGAACGGCTGAGCCATACTCGACATTGGCAACACCATCAGTTGCTGAAAGCGCTGCAAACTGGTTTCGGCGGTGAACAGCGCAACCTCGCTGATGGCCGTCAACGCCAGCAGCTTGCTGACATCCTGGCTTTGGGAAACCTGACCTTTCTTGCGTTGATCGCGCAGTTTCTTGGCTGAGGCCGGGTGCTTCTTTTCACCGGAGTCACTCATGGCGTCGAGACCTGGAACATCAGCCCGAGTGAGTGTTTGAGATCGCCGAGCACATTCAAGCGCCCGACGATCAGGTCCTGCAGCAACGCAAAGTACAGCAACAGAATCCCGATACCCGCCAGGCATTTGACCGGCGGCGCCAGCGTGCTCACCTGCAACTGCTGGCTGTAGACCCCCAACAGCGCGATGCCGAACTCCAGAAACATCAACACCGCAATGAAAGGCGCGGCGTAGAGCATCATGTGGGTAAAGGTATCGCCGACCAGGCCCAGGAAAATACTGAAACCATTGACTGCCGGCAGCGGCACCCAAGCGGTGGCCGGCCATAGCAGGTAACTGTCCCAGATCACTTGGGTAAGCACGCTCAAGCCCAGGACGGCGATCAGCAAGTAAATCACCAGCTGTTTGAACAGATGCCCCACGGGCGTTGCATCCGGCCCCAATGACGGGTTGAGCTGGCCACCCGCCAGGGCGCCACGCTGGTTATCCAGCAGCGCGCCAACCGACTCGAACATCCAGAAAGGCATGGCCAGCAAAACCCCGAGCAAAATGCCCAAGGTGACCTCCTTGAGCATCAGCCCGATGATCATCAGCGCCGAATAGTCCTGGCCCGCCAGTACCGCATGGATGCCGGGAGCCGGAATGAACGCCATGACCATCACGATCACATGCCGGGGCATGCCGCGCAGATGCTGGAAACAGAACGCCGGCACCAGGATCGCGCAGGGATAGATACGCGCCATGGCTACCAGCAGGCTGGGTAGATATTCAAGATAAAGCAGCACGTGCATGCCCTCAGTTCAGTGCCGAGCGAGCGATCATGTCGAACATCAGGTTGATCAGTTGAATCAGCTCCACGCCAATCCAGCGCCCCGTCAATATCAGCGTGATGCCCACCGCAACCAGCTTGATGCCAAAGGGCAGGGTCTGATCCTGTATCTGCATCAGCGCTTGCACCAACGACGTCAGCACGCCGACGATCACCGCCACAATCAGCGGCGGTGCCGACAACACCACCACCAGCAGCATGCCCTGCTTGAACAGTACGATCGGTTCCATGGGGCACTCAAAGGTAGGAAAGGAAAAGGCTGTCGAGCAATCGCGACCATCCGGAGACCATGACGAACAACAGCAGTTTGAGCGGCAGGGAAATGGTCATGGGCGAGACCATCTGCATCCCCAGCGCCAACAGCAGGTTGGACACAATCAAATCGATGACGATGAACGGAATGTAGATGAGGAAGCCGATTTCGAACCCGGCCTGCAACTGCGACAGCACAAAAGAGGGGACCAACAGGATCAGGTCATCGCGCTGGGTGCTTTGCGCCATTTCAGGCGGCCACATGCGCGCAGTGTTTTCGTGCATGTGGGTCAACACGTCCGGATCGGTGTTGCGTTTCATAAACGCGCGCAGCGGCTGTATGGCCACAAGCCCCGTCTGTTGAAGGGTCTGCACGGTGCTCATGTCCAGGGGCGCGCCCTTGAGGTTTTCGGCGACCTGGTAACCCACCGGGGCCATGATAAACAGCGTAGCGGCCAACGCGATTCCATTGATCGCCATGCTCGGGGGCACCTGCTGCACGCCGATAGCGTTGCGGGTAATCATCAGCACAATGACGATCTTCAAGAACGCGGTGCAGATGATCAGCAGCATCGGCAGCAACGACAACGCCCCGAAAAACAGCGCCAGGACAACCGGGTCGACGCCCTGGAATATCATCGCGAAAACACCACGCGAGACACTTGCAAGCCAAGTCGCCCATCCACTTCCACCAATTGCCCCTGGCCAATGGGCCGCTCACCGTAATACAGGCCGGCCATGCCCGGGGCGTACCCGGTAATGCCCAGCACCGCTCCGGGAGCAAGATTGCGCAGTTCGCCCAGGGTCAGGCTCAGGACACCACAGCGCACCGTCAGCGCCATACTCAATTCATCAAAGGGCTCACGGCCAAAGATATCCTCCACCGGCTGATCCTGTTCAGGCCCCGGGTATTCTTCTATTACAAAGTTCTCGTCCATGGACGCTTCCTCAATCGCAATAAGGTTCAGGCACAAGGGCCCGGATTCATCGTCAATACGCCCTTGCAGACGGCGACGCCCGATAGGCAAGTGGCCACGGCCCTGCACATCAAAAAAGGCGTGTTCAACCATCAGCACGTCACCCGCACGCACGCTGCGCAACTGCCCGACAGGCAAGCTCAAACGGCCCACGGTCACGGCGATTGCCAAGGGAAACGATGCGGGTAATGAGCTGGCCGTCGACCGCCAAGCGCCCGCCGCACACATCGCCAGCAAGCTCTGCGGGGCCAGCCACAGGTAACCATCGACCTTGGAGGCCCCCAACAGCACGGTGAAGCGGCAACCAAAGCCAGGCGTTTTGGGTGACGGCAGCAAGCGCAGATAACCGAACAACGCCACCACTTGGGGGCTGAGGTGATGCTGGAACAATTCCCAGAACCACGAAGTCGAGTCATTGCCGGCTTCTGCCAGCGTGACCGGGCATTCGCCCATCAGGCTGAACATCGCCTCGGGTTCCGAGAACCCCAGCACACCGACGGCACTCTCGAAACACACCGGGCTTCGCCCTTCAGGCGCGCGGCCGGGCTCGAGCACAAACGCGCCCTGCTGATCACCAACCTGAAACGGCATGCTTAATCCGCGCCCCAGCCGCTGCAACGCCGCAACCCTTGCCGCCTCAACCAGGGGCGGTGCCACCGCCAACATGATCATGCGGACCCCGTGCTGTTGATGTGGATATCGACAGGCTGGCCCAACGCCTCGGTCAGCCTGTTCTGATAGCGTTTTTGCACCGTGGCGAGCCAATGCGCCGTGCGCGGTTCTTCGGCGTCCAACTCGATGTTCCACGCGCCCGACTGCCGCTGCACACTGGCGTTGATTCGCCCCAGCCGTGGCAGGTAAAGCACCGCCAGCAACGGCCATTGCGTGGCGCCTTGAACGCGAAGCGCCAACTGCCCCGCCAATGCCTCAATCATCAATTTATCCGTCGCCACACGTTGCGCAGGCAGGCTGGAAACGTAACCGCCCTGGCCGTCGTCCTTGGCAAACAGTTGCGCGAATACCTGCACATGGACCCACGGCACCACGGCCTCAACGCCTCTTTCACGGTCTTCCCTGGGCTCGCGAATGCGCGGCCGCTCAGACCTGCTCACAGGCAATCGTTTCATGACGCTCCTGCACCAGTAACTGGGATAATTCCGAGAGTTTTTCGACCTCGCGCAAATACTGGCTGGCCTGCTTTTGCATGCTGTCGATATGCACCACTTGCTGTTCCTGCTGCCCCTGTAACGCCTGTAACTGCGCCTCTTCACGCTGCGTGCTGGCGGACAATGAGCGCTCCTGGGTATTCCAAGACTTGAGCTCCTGAAACGAGAGCACGTGCCCTTGATGCTTGCTCAATAGCTGCGCCGCTTCCTCGGCCTCCTGCAGGCGAGTGTCCTCAAGGCGCTGCTGCGCCTGCTCAACGTGCAACTGCAGTGCGCGCTGATGCCTTTTAGCCTCACCCAATGCGCGCTCGGCCCGGTCCGCGCGGTGTTTGCGCAGACGCCTCAGGGTTTCCAATTCAGAAAGGAACATAGGCGGTCAGCTCCGTCAGCTGATCCAGGGTCGCCGCCATCGGTGAAGGCTCACGCAAGTCCTGGCGCAAAAAGCCATCCACCGCCGCACGGCTGTCCACCGCCAGGTCGGTCAGGGCATCATTGCCGGCCTGGTATTCACCCAGCTTGAGCATCAGCTCGATCTGCTGATACGCCGACAACAAACGGCGCAGCCCGGTCCCCGCCTGGATGTGCTCAGGCGTGGCGACATTGCTCAGAATTCGCGACAGGCTGGCCAGCACATCGACCGCCGGGTAGTGACCGCGCTCGGCCAGCTTGCGCGACAGCACAATATGGCCGTCCAGCAGCGAGCGAACCTCGTCGGCCACGGGGTCACTCATGGAGTCCTGTTCGATCAGCACGGTGTAGATTGCGGTGATGACGCCGTCGCGGGTCAACCCGGCGCGTTCCACCAAACGCGGCAGCAAGCTGTACACCGAAGGCGGCAAGCCCCCGCGCCCCAAGGGCTCACCGGCGGCCAGGCCGATTTCTCGCTGCGCGCGGGCGAAACGCGTCAAGGAGTCGATCAGCAGCAACACCCGTTTGCCTTGGCGTCGATAGCCCTCAGCCAGCGCCGTTGCGGTGAACGCTGCGCGGGCGCGCTCCATGCTTGAGCGGTCGGATGTCGCGCACACCAGCACGGCCTTGGCGCGCAACTGATCATCCAGTTCATGGTCGAGAAATTCGCGCAGTTCCCGGCCGCGCTCACCGATCAGGCCGAACACAATCACATCGCACTCGACATTACGGGCAATCTCCGCCAGCAACGTGGTCTTGCCACAGCCAGCACCGGCAAACAGGCCCACGCGCTGGCCTTCGCCAAGCGTCAACAGACCATCGATCGAGCGCACCCCGGTCGCCAGGGCCCGGTGGATCCTCGGCCGTTCGGTCGGCAACGGCGCCTCACACAGCACCATGCTCGCATCCGGGCTGTCGGTCTCGGCGAAGGCGTTGGGGCCAACGCCCGTAATCGGCCGGCCGAACCCATCCAGCACCTGGCCGAGCAACGCATCACTGACGCGCACTCGATGCGAGACACCCAGACGCTGCACACTGGCGCCCACGCGCACCCCTTCAAGGTTGCCCAAGGCACTGAGCACGGCATCCTGCTGATCGAAGCCGATGATTTCCGCCAGCATATAGTCGTCGGCAGATTTCTCGACCTGGCACAAGTCGCCAATACGCGCGCTCGGCAACCGGCATTGCAACAACATGCCGTTGACGCGCTGAACCCGACCGCGCAGGGTCACCGGCATCAGGTTGGCCAGCGCCTGGGCCTGGCGCTGCTGCCAGGCATCCAGACGTGCGTTCAGTTCTTCGTTCACCAGCGCACCTCATAACGCCGCGCGCCATCGAACACCACTTTGCTGTTGTCGATCAGCACCAGGCGCAGGCCGTCCACTTCATCGCCGACAAACACCCGGCTGCCCTCTTCCAGGACGACATGGCCATTGGGGCCGCCGACGATCTGCACGATCTTGAACGGCAGCGCGCCGTCGCTGACACGCACACGGCTGATCACTGGCACCGCGCTGTCGAACAGCTCGACAAAACGGCTGAGCATGCGCGACACCAACTCCACATCGTCCTGCGACACGTCGCCGTTGAGCGCGACCTGGCCATTGATCACTTGCAGGCTGACCCGTTGGCTCAATTCGCGTTCATTGAGCATCTTGAGCAACTGCTGGCGCACCTCAAACGGCGTGGCCAACTCGTGCTTGACCACCACAGCAGGCATCAATGAGGCCTGGGCCTCACGCTCACCCGTGGACGCGATGCCCACCACCACGACGATGATCGCAACCACCAGCGCCACGCTGATCAGGCGCTTTTGCTGCGCGTGCGAGATGGACGAAAGTTGCAGCGCCCGCGGCGCTTCAGGGGCCGGGGCCGCTGGGGCGGGTGCCTCGGGCCATGGCTGATCGGCCCAGGTGACACACAGCCGCACAGCCCCGACTGAAAACGGTACGTTCAGCGCCAGGCTCGCAATCTGGGCCAGCACCTGCCCTTCATCACCGTGCAGCAGCCCGGCTTCGGCCTGCACTGACCAGTTTGCGTTGATCAGCCGCAACCGCGCGTGCTGCTCGGCGATGCCTGGATCATTCAGCATCAGGTCAGCGTCAGGGTGAGCGCCGATGCTCCACTGCTCGCCAAAAAGCGGCAACGCGGCGCCCTGGCGCAGCCCATTGAGCACCCGTAACTCAAACATTATCGAGCGCTCCGGCGCGTTGAAGCTGACTGGCGATTCATGCCAGCGCACCGCGCGCCAGCTCATCCTGGGTCAGGTCAAAACGCCCCAGCACTTTCACCTTGGAGGTGCTTCCCAACTCGGCAAAGGACAACACCGGCACATGGTTGAACTCTTCCAGAAGCAGGGTGCGCAAGGGACTGCGCAGGTCTTGTGCCACCAACATCACACTTTTGCTTGTGGCGCGTAAGGTGAAGGCCTGGTTGAGAAGGTTGATCAACGCGGCGCTGCTTTCGTTATCAAGCGCAAAGAAAACCCCGGTCTGCGTCTGACGCAACGCCTCGCGCAGGATGTTTTCGGTATGGGGCGACAACAGCCAGGCGTGCAGGCCGTCTTCCTCGCTGTACTGGTGGAAAATCTGCGCCTTGAGGGCAATGCGCGCGTAGTCAGCCAGCGCTTCGGGCTCGCGCTCATGCTGGCCGTACTCGATCAGCGACTCGACAATCAGCCGCACGGCACGCAGCGGCACACCTTCGCTGGCCAGGCGTTGCAGGACCGCCGAAAACCGCGAGAGCGGCATGATGCGTTGCAGTTCCTGCACCAGTTCCGGCTGGTTGTGCTCAAGCCAACTGAGGATCGATTTACTCTCCTGGATCCCCAGGAACTGCGGCCCGCTGAGCATCATCGCCTGCCTCATGCGCTCAATGATCAGGCTCGTCGCGGTAAAGCGTTCCAGCTGCGGGTCATCGAGCAGCGGATCATCAGGCGCCAACCACACCCAATCCTGTTCATCGCGGTCGGCCTTGCCGGGTATTGCGTGCTCGGGTTCAACCGCCAGCGCCTTGCGGTCCACGGCCAAATGGTTAACGACCGAGGCCTTGACCATCGGCACTTCATGCACACAAAAGCGCATTTCATCGGCGGCCAGGGCGTCATCCAGTTCGACTTCAAACGGCGGCAAGGTCAAACCGATATTGGCCACCAGTGTGTTTCGGGCCTGGCGTATCCCGTGGATAAGCTCGGTGACCTCTGGGGTTCCGCGCAGAACCGGGGAAAACTGCAGCAAGTAAGGTCGCGACGGATCAAACCCGCGCAAGTCTTCATCACCGTTTTGCTCCGGGCGCACGGCGTCCGCGGCTTCGGCGGCCGGCTGTTCTTGTCGTTGACGCTGGCGCATCAAGTAATAACCCAGGCCGCCGGTGACCATCGAAATCAGGATAAACACCAGAGTGGGCATGCCGGGCACCGCTGCAAACGCAAGCATCCCCACCGACGCAATCATCCAGCTCTTGGGTTCGCTGGTCATTTGCCGGGCAATTTCGGCGCCCATGTTACTGATCCCCTTGCGCCCATCCGGAGCCACGCGGGTGATGATCATGCCGGCGGTCAGGGAAATCAGCAGCGCCGGAATCTGTGCAATCAGGCCATCGCCGATGGTCAGCACCGAATACAGCCGTATCGACTCGGCGGCGCTCAAGTCGTGTTGAAACATGCCCGTGGTGAAACCACCCAATAGATTGACCACAACGATGATCAAACCGGCGACGGCATCGCCCTTGACGAATTTCATCGCACCGTCCATGGCACCGAACAACTGGCTCTCGCGGGACAATTGCTCACGTTTGTCCCGCGCTTGCGTGCCGTCGATCAGCCCGGCACGCAGGTCGCTGTCGATGGACATCTGTTTACCCGGCATCGCATCCAGGCTGAACCGTGCCGCCACCTCGGCGACCCGCTCCGATCCCTTGGTGATGACCAGGAAGTTGACCAGGGTCAGGATCAGAAAGATCACCATCCCCACCGCCAGATTGCCGCCCACGACGAAATTGCCGAAGGCCTCGACGATGTCGCCGGCGTCCTGTTCCAGCAGAATCAAGCGCGTCGTGGCGATCGACAGCGCCAGACGGAACATGGTGGTCAGCAGCAAAATCGATGGGAACGACGAGAACGCCAAGGGGCCTGGCAAATACAGCGCGAGCACGATCAACAGACAGGATATGCAAATGTTGAGTGCGATCAGAATGTCCACCAGCCAGGTGGGCAACGGCACGATAAAAATAAACACGATGCCCAGGATCACCACTGCGCCCAGGACTTCGGCACGTTGTGCCATTTTGAGCAGTACAGCGTTGATGGCTGACAGTGCAGTCACGCCGACGCCCCCAGGTCGCCGGCAAACTTGATCGGGCCGCGCTCGATCCGCTCCAGTTCCCCCATCACGGCCAAAAAGCTGTCCAGCGCGCCCTGGCGGGTTCGACTGTCAGGCCACAAGGCCAAAGGCAACTGCCGGACCAGAGGGTAAAGCGCGTTGAGAACAATCACTTGCCGGGGGCTCGGGCCACTGCCCAGATCATGCCCAAGTCGCAGGATTTCGCCCGCATCGATGCCGCTGCCGGCATACCCCAGCAGGCGCTGCAAAAGACTGATGGCGTCGTAGCCGATGCCCAGGCGCTGGATCAACGCGTGGCAACCGGCCAACACGGTGCTCAGTTGCCCACAGCTTTGCAGGGCCAGCAACAACGTGCGCAATCGCGGCGTGGTCATTGACGAAACCAGGACCGCGATGTCGTCAGCCAAGGCTTTGCGCATGCTGATGAGCCTGACGGAAAACGTATCGCCGCCGTATACGCCCAACAGTGCCTGCATCATCGTCGCCAGGGATTGGCGCGTGGCCACGCTGGCGTAATAAAGCGCGCGCAGCGCCTGGCGCTCCTGCGGATCACCACCGGCCTCCATCAACGCCGTGGCGAATTTGAGGCCCGCCTGGATCTCCCCTTTAAAGCCCACCGCCAGCATGCCAATAGCATCCCGCGCCAAGGCAGCTTCGGTGGGGCGCACATCATTGTCCGCCTGGGCTTCCAGATGCTTGAGCACCACGTAGGCACGTGCGGGGTCGCCCTCGGCGAGCTCTACCAGCTTGTCGACACTGGGATGCTGCTGCAATTGCTGCCTGAACCGCCGCGAAATAGTCGCCAGGGACTCCTGAGCAGGATGGCCCAACTGCTCATAAAGTTGCGCAAGCTGTTCGGAGGGGGGCACGCGAATCGACACCGAGCGCTGAGCGCGGTTGTTGGCAATCACTTCCTGGTCGAAGAGCGAAGCAAGCTCATCAACCTTCGCGGGTGCGGGCGTGGAAACAGGCGCAACGGCAGATTGATCCAGGCGCTGGGCAGAGGGCGCATCTTTAGGGGATTCGACTTTCATAAGCATGCCAAGACGGGAAGAGTGTGTCCCTATGTGGCAATGCCTGCCGATACGGTTCCATCAGAACGCGGCTATCGAGACGTTTGACAAGACCGGCACAAAGCCTCGGCGCTTTTTGCAAACTACTGCGCAATATCTCTCCATTTCAAGATATTTACCCTTAATAATCAGCTAGTTACGAGATTTTTTCATTTGGCACACCCAGTGCTAAAGGGGTTTCCATCGAACTTATTTCGATAGCGTCTACCCTGAGGAAAAAAACGTGAATATCCCAATTGAAGCTTTAGCGCACCTGGTTGGCAGCTCGCCTCAATTCATGCTCCAACTGACGGACGACCAACAGAAAAAACTCCGGCGTTTTATTCATAAACGCGTACTCAACCCCGAAGATGCAGACGACATACTGCAACTGACTTACCTGGAAGCCTGGCGCAACAGGGAGCGCTTCAGTGGTCAGGCGAGCCTCAGTACCTGGATGTGCGGGATTGCTCAGAACCTGGTACGCAACCACTTCCGCCGCCTGTACGCCAAGCCTGTGCACTGCGAATTCGATGAATCGCTGTGGCATGGGCAGGAGGAAACCAAGAACCTGGATTGGCAGTTCGAGATCAACCGCCGACTGGAGAAAACCCTGACCGCCATCGACCACCTGCCCACAGAAATGCGCAAGACGTTGTACGCCTCACTGGAGACCGACGGCAGCTACCAGGACACCGCCGACGTGTTGGACATACCCATCGGCACCGTTCGCTCGCGCTTGTCACGCGCGCGCGAACACCTCAAGCGCGTCACGCATAACCCGTCGCAACCGTAAGGTCCTCTAGCGGGTAATCGTTGGGCGGCAGGGATATCTGCCCAACCGAATTTTGCTCCTTTCATTCACCGCGACGCGTTCACCAACCGCCCGAACACCCCACTCCCTACCGACTGCCTCAGCGCCAATAACCACCTCAGCGGCGAAGACGCCCTGCCCTGCCTCTCCCACCTGATCCTCAGCGCTTGCGCTACCGTTCTCGACTGCGGCGCCATCTCGCAGCGTCACGATCAACGCCCTAGGGCATCTGCAGAAAATCACCACGACCGTGATTGATCGCTTAATTGAAAGCCTGCGCCCACACACGGCCCGACAGGCGGACGAATGACAAGCCACTCGTCGCCAGAACTGACGATTCCGGTTAAACAATTGAAAGCGTAGAAAAAATCTCGATAAAAGTGCTTGACGCATTCCCGTTCTACGCGAATAATGCGCGCCACTTGGCTACATAGCTCAGTTGGTTAGAGCATAGCATTCATAATGCTGGGGTCCGGGGTTCAAGTCCCTGTGTAGCCACCAAGTACCGATTTATAGAGATCCAAGGATGTCTATGAATCACCTCAAGAAGCCCGCCTCGTGCGGGCTTTCTTGTATCTGGACGTCCAAGCTGATCCATCCACAACCTTCACATCCTGTATGCCCCTGTGTATGCTTCAATAAAAATTGAACTGGAGGCATACACGCATGAAACGCAGCGATATTAAACGCCGTCCTCTCTCCGATACTGCACTAGTCAACCTTGCCCCTGAAGTGGTGGCCTACCGTGAGCTAGACAGCTCGGGGCTCTATTTTAGAGTAAAGCCTAACGGGCAGAAATCGTGGGAGTTGCGCTATAAGAAGCCCGACGGCAAATGGTCGTGGCTCGGGCTAGGCGGTTATCCAGAAGTCAGCGGCGCCCTTGCCCGGCAAAAGGCTGCCGAATTGAGATCAGATGCAGCAGAAGGCAAAAATCCGATAACCGCCAAGAAAGCTAGAAAAGCTGCGGAAGTAGCAGCAACAAACGAAACCTTTGAAGCCCTCGCTCGTGAATGGCATACATCTCGCTTGGGTGGCTGGGATGTCGGCACAGCAAAAAGAGTCCTTGGAGCCTTGGACCGTCACGTATTCCCTCTTGTCGGAAAACGTCCCTATGTTTCCATCATGTCGATGGAATGGATGGAGCTTTTGAGAGGGCTCGAACGTCAGGGCATCCTCGAGCAGATGAGTCGCGTGAGGGCTTACTGCAAAGACATCTACGACCTGGCTCGCGTAACCGGCAGGGCTATGAACAATCCTTTAGAGGGGGTTCATAAATTTCTGTCATCAGGAAAGGCTGAGAACTACGCCCATGTCTCCTTGGAAGAACTTCCCACACTGCTCAGAGCAATACGATCATACCCTCACGCCAAAGATGTTCAGCTTGGCCTCCAACTGCTTACTCTCATGGCTGTCCGTCCCAGCGAGCTTCGAGAGGCATACTGGGCTGAGTTCGACTTTGACAAACGGCTTTGGACCATCCCCGTTGAACGCAAAGGCCGTAAAAAGGGGCGTGAACACCTTGTGCCACTCTGTAAGCAGGCATTAAGCGCTCTTACTGAACTACGGAAAATCACGGGAGCGTACCCATTGCTGTTCCCTGGTCGAAGTGATCGAACCAAGCCTCGCTGCGATACCGTTTTTCTGATGGCGCTAAGGCGCCTTGGTTACGAAGGACGACAGACCGGACATGGCTTCCGTCATATTGCAAGCACTGTCCTCAACGAGCACGGCTTTCCAGCGGACCACATTGAAACACAGCTCAGTCACAAGCCGTCAGGTGTCCGAGGGATCTATAACAAGGCTCAGTATCTGGAGCAACGTACGACAATGATGCAGTGGTACGCCGATCATCTTGACGGGCTTGAGACAGGAAATACCAGAGCCGTGTAAAACTACGGCCTCTTAGCTTCTTGCCCAGTGAAGTGCGTCCGCAGAGCGTAGTGATAGGCTTAGCTTGAAGTCGACCATTTAGGTTGCGGGATGCCACAGCTTGGTGAGCACTTATCCAAATTGAGCTGAATGTCAGCTTTGATACTTTCACGCCGCCTACGAATTAGAGCTGTTGTTAACTCATAATAGTAGACGGTAGCTGGAGCTGAGCAACGCAGGTGGTGCTGCAGAAACCACCTCACATGTTTTTCTTTCCAGGAGTATGGAGTCGCGCAACCCCAGCGCCGACCAATTGCCTCTTGCATCCTTTCCGCTTGCCTGATGTGCCGCTGCCGCGTGGCATGCGCACCTTTGAGCACTGGACTCAGAAACAACGCCATGTCGAACGCGGATGTCATCGCCGACCTCCGATGTAGGCACTCACCACATCGATGCGGTTATGTCCCAACTCATGGCTGATTTGCTGGCGGGCTTGCCGATCAAGCTCTCGATCTTCTCGATGGCCACGACCGCCATTGACGGGTGCCGAGAAGCCCGTCAGTTGTTCATAACGCTCACAGGCATAAGCCGCACGCAGCTCATGAAAGCCTTTCAATCCATGCTCATGCAAGATGTCACGTGCCGATCGCACAACTGACTGCATAAACTCTTTGTAGCTCTCGTTGGGGGCCAACAGGTTCCGACTGCGACCGGGTGAAGCCTCCCAGGCCCTATCCAAGGCGCCACGAATTTGATCAGTAACCGCGATCCAGCGCGGTGCTGACGTGCCTGATCGACCGCCTTTGGTGCCGTCCTGGATGTTGAACTTGCCCAGTTGCCTGGCCTCTCGTTGCAGTCGGGGCAGGTCCGCCAGGATAGCTTCACGCAGACGCATGCCGGTCTCCCGGGCCAGGTGCACAATTGCGCTTACTCGTTGCTGACCGCGCTCTGACAACGCCAGTGCGATCTGCTCGACCTGCACACGGTCTTGTCCTTGCGGTGCCTCACTGCGCACGCCTGAGCGCTGCAGGCCCAGCGCCTTGCTCGGACTCGGGATTTTGACGTACTGATCACCGCGCAGCGCGGCCATCGTTCGGTTCACGCTGGACAGTCGGTTCTGCGCGGTGGCAATGCCCACGTTGCCCTGATCAACCTGCTCCCGCACGTGGACGGCGTACCGCATGAGGATCTCGCGGTCTATCTGGCGCGCGTCGTTGACCCTCGGTCCTTCATCGGATCGACACCAATGCACGAACGCCTGCCAGCGATCACTATGGGCTTTGACGGTAGCAAAATGGCCGTCGCCAAACAGGTCTTTCAGTGCTTGCGGTCCGGCGTAGCTGAGTTGGCGACCAAAGCCAAAATTACGACCCGCTCGCTTAGCGACCCGAGCCATTTTCCTGCTCCTGATCGACTGCCGCGAGCTCATAAAAAAGGGCTCGCCAGTGTGCATTCACAATAGCGAACTGGGCCCAATCAGTCGGGCGGAAACACAGCGTGTTGCCGGCGACGTATAGTTGCGCGCCCTCCTTTTTCAACCATTGGATTATGGCTGTCGTCGAGGTGCTAGCTTTACGGGTGATGGCGACACCGGCGACACCGGCGACAACCCTTGCCTTGTCTGGCTTTGAGCGTGGCGACACTCGCGGCGACAAACCGCACTTTCGGTTCATTTTGGCGCTGAGCCAGATGGTTACGCAGCGCTTCATCAAGATTGAACATGACGCACCTCGAAGGTTTGGCCATCGGTGATCAACCACTGATGATCAATCAACTCGACCAGCAGCTTGGCCGCATGACGGCTGCTCTTGCGGGCAAAGCGAGGACCGTTGCGATTCAGCTCTCGAATACTGAAGCGTTTCCAATCCTTGACCTGCAGCCAGCGCAACAGCCGGTCCGCCTCTTCTTTTACCCTGCACACCGGCTCCTGCTCGGTCAGGCGCTGGATCTCGGTGAGGTAGTAGCCAACTAAGGCCGAGGCCCGCTGGATATGGTCGACCTCCACGACACTGCTCTCCTCCACAACGGCCAAAATGCCGGCGACGCGCAACAGGTTGTCGGCGGCCTTCGAACCGCTGGGCCGCACGCTGGCCAGCTCGCCAAACTCACCCAGTTGAGCTTCGATAGCATCATGCAAATCAATCCAGCGACGACGCGCCAGCGGACTGAGGCTCAGATTTAACAGTTGCAAGGCTCCGTCAGCGGAAAGTGACCAAGGCTGATAAAACAGAGCCGAAAGGCGGTGATGATAACGCCTGAGGGCGGCGTCTTTGGACAAGTCGACAGCCTGGTAGCCACGTTGCCCGGCTAGACTGGTGGGCCACGTCATCAAGCAGCGCCCGAGAATGCCTTGCCCCTGCAGCAACGGGTCACTGAGTAACTGCACGGCCAAATACGGTTGCAGCATAAGGTGCAGGCTCAAGCGTCGGTCATAGGCTCGCAAGCTTTCACCAACCATGGAACGCGCGCGATCTATCGGGCTGCCATCCCAGAGTGACGACAAGGTCGTGACCGCTTTCAAACGGTTATCCCGACTCATGGTGCTGCTGCCAAGGAATTGTCCACCCTCATCACAGAACAGACCCATGCTCGGCAAGTCATGGCAGAGTCCCTTGATCAGGGCCTCGATAGTCGGATCCGTGGTGATCAGCCTAGGTGCTGAGGGCTCCGCTTCGAGCGACATTCCGTTTGCGGGCTCAGAATCGCCAGGCTTGATACGCTGCGCCTGTCGCTGTGCGGCACGGTACCGGACAAGTTGTTCGCGATAGCGCTGCCACTGTTCACGCTCCCATTGCCGTGCTGGGAGCAATGCACATCGATCCACCGCCGTTTTACGATCCCCTGACGCGGCCACCGTGATCAGGTACAACGACAGGGGATAATGTCTCCCATCGAGCTGTAAGCCCGCATGACCTTGAGTGGCCAGCGCCGAAGCAGCCAACACCGATTGTGCAGCCAATGCCTGGGGCACCCCGATGACCTCGGCCATGCGTTCGACTGCAGGCCCAAGAATCCCACCCAGTGCCTGCACCGGATAAGGCGGGGCCACGGGATTCGACTCAATCAGCAGTCGAGGTGGTTGTGGTAGTTCAAGCTTCGGATCTAACTGCTGCATGGGCCCTCTCCTCGTTCATTGCTGGTTGTCCTCACGTAGTCCCGCCACGGCTGTTGAGTGTTATCAGGGATCAAGGCCCCTGCGGCCTGTGAGGTGTTCACTGACGTGGAACGAACGGCTCCTTACGACCGGGAGCAAGGGCATGACCCCATGAATCTGGCCTCCTTAGTCGCATCCGAAGATGCGGGCGGGTAGAGGCTGTGCCGACTGACGAGTTCGGCACCTGGAGATCCGGAGTAAGAGAAGGCAACGACATGGACACCTGGGGCATGCCTGACTGTCAGTCAGATGCTGCCTTTCCATTGGCTGCGGCACCGGTGCCTGTGTCGTTGCGGATGGCGACGAATCGGATTTGTCAGGTCGATTGTCACGAGGAGAGTTGCGGCAATGCCCTGTACGACGTGGCTTGCAGCAGTGGTACGAGCGCCCGTCTCTTTCCAGCAGAAAGAGACGGGCAAGGTCTGGCGCAGCGAAGTGTGCCAAGAGGTGAGGTTGCTGCAATGCAGCGAGGTAGGTCCATCGTCGGCCGCAGGGGGCAGATTGGTCGAGTAGGCATCCATCACTCTTGGGGAGTGACCGTGCGAGCTGCCGGACACTAATCGCACTTGGGGAAGAACCACCACGCGAGGGGCGTAGCCTTAAAGGTTCTGGCTACCTGGGCAGGTGCTGTCAACGACAGCGATCCGTGCACCACTTTTTATACCCACTCGAAAAGGTGGTCAAGCGTCACAGCCAACGCGCTGAGAAAGTGGCGACTGTCGCCACTTCTGTCGCCATGCCCCAGACCACGTTATACGTGGGTTGTCGCCGCCGTCGCCGCTGTCGCCACACCTACATCCATGCCCAACGAAAAGATTCGGACACATACACTGAATAACGTTGCGCTCGATGGAAATCGGGGGGAAATACTGATGGTGAAAGTAGGCGTGGTGTGAATTAAATTTGAGCATGAAGGGTGGAACGCGGCGGCTTCCAGAAAAAGCGAGTGAACCCTCCGATCGGCACGATCAAAGATCGCTTGATCGGAGGGTTTGGCGGGAAAAGCAAATCTCAAACGTCAATTACAAACTCAGGCATCGAAGCGGGTTGATTGGGAGGTGACGGCCTCACGTCGCATGATCAGCGTCTGCTGCAACCGCAGCAAAAAACCTGCTTCAAATGCCTCTTGTGGATCACCTGGACGATGACGTTTTCGGTTCTGAGACAGCGCCCACCATAACGGTAATGATGAGCCCTCAAGCCAAGTCTCTGCGCAACGAACGCCCTCCTTGATTACCGGAGCGAACTCATCGCCCCACGGAGTTTGGATCGCGGGAGCCCCTTCAACTGACGGGACAGAGACATATTCATGAATCTGTTGATGGACGCTTTGAGCTGGGATGCCAGTCAGATTCCGGAACGCCCTGTCGTACAACACCGCGGCGTCATCCAACAGCTCTACTGCCAGCTCAACGTCTTGCGGAAAATGAAGCAGAATACTCTGGGCTCCGTTAAGCCGGAGAGTGGCAGCCTGCCGCAGTTTAATCGCAGCATCTTCAGGGGTAAGCACTGAAGTATCGATGCTGTTGGGTTTGGGGAGTCCGATGAGAAGCGAAAGATCAAACATCACGGAGTCCTCCGAGATAGTTTGCAGCCTGAACCATTTGGCCGGGGTGGCGCACGAGCTTAAAAGGGGGACATGCCATTTTCCTTATCTCCTTGGTTTGATTAAGGAATGCCATCCACCGTTGCGACACGAATGGGTGGCACACCGTACAGGGGTCGCAAACCGGAAACCAAGGAACCCGGCCAGGCCGAAGCCTGCCCTGCACGGTGCGCCATAGAAAAGCAGCAGCTAGCACTTGAAGTGCTGACTGTGCGATATGGCACATACCGCGCCTTGGTTTCGATTCAGGTTGCGACACCCGGTCGCGGGATTGACCGCGACGGAGCAAAGCGTAAATGTGAAGCGGCGACAACACAAGCATGAGTGTCAATAAGGCTGCATTCGAACAAGCGCTCTGAGCAGAAACTCACGCACGTTCGGATTTAGTGGCTATGGCAAGTCAGATACCACGTCAAGCCTTCTTATTTCCGACGCTGTCCGCAGTGATAGAATCGAAAACGCTATACACGACCCCCTCTTGAGAAATGGTATGACTACAGAGCTGACGGAAGAAGAAATGCGTCGGGCGCTATTCGGTGCGCCAGAGGCCCCTGCATCAGTGATCGACACCCATGAGCAAGACACTGCACCAGAAATCGTGATCGCGGAGCAGACAAAGGTAGTGAAGAAAAAGAAACTCTCAAAATCCTTTACTCCCAGATTGAAAGTCACACTGAGGGTGGGGAATGAATTCGAAGGCAAGATGCACGAGATCGTACATGAAGCCGATACGCTCAGTTCTCTAGTTGCAGAGCAAGAAGCTACAAAGTTAGCCAAGAAAAAATTCAGATTTGTGGAAGTTATCTCGGTCAAGTCGATGTAAGCGGGCACGCTAACGTCCGATTAAAGGGCATTTCATCCCTGCGGCCCGCCCGGCCGACAAGTTCATGTGAAGTGAGGGTCTTAACCTCGATTACCGTAGCCGTTCGCAGGCTTCAAAGCTAACGGTCAATCTAACGTTTCAAGGCATAACGGAACTACCAGCCTCCCCCGCTGACCTCGGTCTACGACGGGCAGAAAACGGCCAGAAGCGGACGCTGATGACATGTCACCTCCCGGAGGTCATTCAGGGCTCTACAATAATCAGCAACGATACAGAGCGCCCTGAATAAATTCCCAACAGATGGTTCATATCTGGATGGGTAATGGATGCTTGAGCTCACTGCCGTTGGTTGTCTACTGTAATTTACTTAGTACGTACCGAGGCAGCGAGCAGATGGGCGAATATCGCCCCAGCTTGGATTAAACAGAGCAGTAGTTAGCGGGCGATCATTCCGGCAGCTTGTTCGGTTGCTTCTGTAGTGCGAGTCGCGAGCTTGCGAACCTCGTCGGCAACGACCGCGAAGCCACGACCCGCTTCGCCAGCGCGCGCGGCCTCGATCGCCGCGTTCAGTGCCAGGAGATTTGTCTGGTTCGCAATGCTCTGTATAGTCCCAACTATCTGAGACAATTGAGCGATGTTTTCCTCAAGCGTCTGCTGATGCGCGACCTCTGCCTGTCTTAGCGCTTCCTGCTCGTGCTGCAGATGGACATCCACAAGGGCCCCTACCACCCGAAGCGGCGAGCCGGAGGCGTCGCGCCGAGTCTGACCTCGAGCTCTGAACCATCGATATTCACCGCTCTTCATCTTTAGCCGATACTCGATATCAAAGGGCGTCCTCCCAGACCGGTCGTTCAGGTGAGCTCCAAAGGCTTTTAGGCTTTGCTCCTTATCATCCGGGTGCAGCCTGGATGCCCAGCTATCCAAGACATCAGGGAACTCCTCCACGGTTTCAAATCCAAGCAATCGTCTGAATTGAGGAGACCACCAGAATGGGTTCTTTGGATTTACCGGGTCACCCGCGATAACTTCCATATCCCACAAACCGTCCGAGAGCATTTCCCTGGCCAGTTCGAACCTGGTGATGATCACATCGTGCTCTTCGTCTCGCTCAAGCTGATCATGGATGTCACGCAGAGAACCCGCTACGCGTATAGGCATACCTCGATCATCCCGCAGCGTTTCTCCTTGTGCATAGAACCAGCGGTATGAGCCGTCCTTCATCGCAAGCCGATTTTTCACCTTGTAAGGGGTGTGCCCGGATTTATCGTTCAGATGGCGGGTGAAAGCGTCAAGAGTGGCTTGCTTATCCTGCGGATGCAGGCGATCAGCCCAACTCGCTAGAACATTTGGGAAGTCGCGCTCATCGCTGAACCCCAGAAGGTTGCGTAGTTGCTGAGACCACCAAAAACGATTTTTAAGATTCACGGGGTCGCCGGCGACTACCTCCATATCCCACAGCCCTTCGCTGGAAGCGCGGTTCACAAGGTCGAATCTGATCTCGTGTGCAGAAGCGGACGATGCTGCGTCGCGAAGTAGCTCACGAGCTGCTTCCAATTCCTGCTCAAGCTCCTGTATACGGGATCTGGAACTGCGATCGAGTGAATCAAACGTCCTCCAGGCATCAAGGACTGCAACTGCTTCAGCGCATCCGTCTACTTTTGGCGGTACACCGCGAGTAATCGCAGTCACCAATTGTTTTATCGCGCGACGATCACGGCGCATTCCAAAGAAGGTAGTCATGGTAATTGGACTCATAATTGTTGCGGGCCCTATCCATGGCACCTCGCCACCTATATCGTCACTGAAGAAAAAAGCTGTACACAAATTTAAGTTTGTACACGTTCTTTTTGTATGAATTGCCCCTGAATGAGCAAATGTGTCAACAGACCTCGTTTAAAGGTCGCTTGTGGTCGGTTTCTACCTTTAGTGATCGGCAGTGTTCGGCCAAAGGCGGACGCTTTCCGAACTGAAGCTCAAACTCTGCAAGCAAGAAGCCCATCCTTCGCTTACAGGGCTACCTGAAACACATCACCCCATCGCTTTCTGGCGCCAACAGGATGCATCTGCACGGTTGTCGTAATCCTACGTCGATGCGGCTGTGTGCTATTCGATCAAGGAGTAGCGCTCGGCAGAACGCAATGTGAGCAACGTGATTGGCTAGCGGTAGTTCGCCAACTTTGAAAGATGCAGTCATTGGCTTCGCGGGCAAGGCACGAAGGTTGCGAATTGCTCGGCGTATACCTGAGGTGTCGAGCCTGCTCATCGTTGAGAGATTAAACGCTGCACAATTGCTTTAAGCTCTTTTAGGGCAAAGGGCTTTAGCAGGAGTTCGGTCTGGCCGCTTTTAAGTGCGATCGCCGGGACAGCATTTTCCAAGAAGCCGGAAATGAAAAGAACTTTGAGCGTAGGGCATTTTTCGAGAGCGATCACCGCCAATTCATCGCCACTCATACTGCCGGGCAGGCCGATGTCCGCGATCAGTAACGCTGCCTCTGCTTGTTCTTCCAACTCCCGCAGTGCTTGTGCAGCGGTTCCAGCCTTGGTGACTTGATAGCCGACTTCTTCCAGCGTCTCGCCAATAAGGTCCCGAATAGCATCCTCGTCGTCGACCACGATTACCCTTGCGTTATGTGCCTGGAAATCGTGTTCCATACTGATGGGTACGCTGACATCAACAGTTGTGGCTTGACTGTGGTGCAATGGCAGGAAAAGGCTCACCGTAGTGCCTTTCCCCATAACTGATTCGATCCGGGCTTCGCCCGATGATTGCTGGGCAAAACCATAGACCATCGAGAGGCCCAGGCCGGTTCCAGAGCCCAAGGGTTTGGTGGTGAAGAATGGGTCGAAAGCGCGCTCAAGCACGCTTTGTGGCATCCCCGTCCCGGTGTCAGATATCCGGAAAAGTGCGTATTGCCCTGCGTTCAGCGCTGTAGCGCCATCCGAGGTATCAACGCGGGCCTTGCTGATTTGGATCTGGAGCCGACCTCCATGAGGCATAGCGTCGCGCGCATTGATGCACAGGTTCAATATCGCGTTTTCCAATTGGTGGGCGTCACATAAGCACAGCAAAGTTTCTTCTGGTGCCAATAGCTCCAGTTCGATCCGCGGCGTGAGGCTCCTGCTGATGAGCTCCCTCATTTCTTGAGCTAGCAACGCCAGGTTGACTACTGAGCTCGCCAGAGGCTGACGTCGGGCGTAGGCCAGCAGCCAATGTGTCAGAGAGGCTGCCCGGGCAGAAGCATTTCGTGCGAGCCCTACATATAGTGGTAGGTCCTCTTGCTTGCCCTGGGCGATACGTCGGTCGAGCATGTCCAAGCTGCCCGTGATTACGGTCAGCAGGTTATTGAAGTCATGGGCTAATCCACCTGTTAGCTGGCCCACTGCTTCCATTTTCTGGCTCTGCTGCAACTGCGAGCTCACTTGCTCCAGCGCTTCTTGACATTCCTTGTATTGAGTAACGTCCCGCGCGACCGCAAAGTACAGCCCCTCTCGACGTGCTATTCGCCAGTTCAAGTGCAGCGGTTTGCCATTGGCGCGAGAGCCTTGGGTATCGAGCTCTGCGATATCCCCTCTGCCCAGGGTGAGTAGGGCGTCCGACAGTTGGGAGGGGGAGATGAAGCAGAAAAATGCACCGCCCTTGAGTTCTAGATCTGAAAGCCCGGTTTCGGTTTGCCAGGCTGGATTCATCGCCACGACGTCACCGTCCTCGGCCAACGTGCAGATTAGGTCAGGGGATACATTCCAGATACCATCTCGCTCCAGTGTACGACGCTCGACCTCATACTCCAGACGATCGTTAACATCGGAGAGGGCGCTCAAGGTTCTTCGGAATAAGGCGCAAACAACCGCCATGCCGAAGGTCACGAGGGCGAAACTTGCGCTACTAACCCAGGCTGTCAAGCCATCATTAAAGCCAATCTCGCCAATGAAGAAATAGTGTGCGGTGAGCACTGCTAGCACGCAGCCTATGACCGATGGACCAACGCCGAAACAGAAACCGATGAACATAAGCCCCGGTATGAAAAACAGGTACGGTAGTGCTGTAAAGGGAAGCTGCACGCGCACGGCGGCACAAAGCGCAATCACCACGACGGTGCCGGCGTAGCTAACCGGAGGGCTTGGCTGATTGCGTGCAAATCGGCGCACCAACTCAAGACTACGAGAGAGAATACTGATCAAATGTTGCTCCGTCGGGGCCAGGTCGGAGAGCTGAGGTGCGAATTGTCGGCAGTCGATATGGCGATGGTTCGCAACCTTAGATAATTATAGGCAACCACTCCTTCAGCTTTAAGCGGTTTACAACTAGGGCCTATAGTTTCTGATTATCAGCGCAATGGCTAACAATAATTGTGGGAATTTGGCGCCGTGATAAGCTCAAGGCATAGAATCAACACCTAATCTTGGTATTTCCAGCCGACTTATCACTCAATAGTAGCCGAAATGACCACATGCAACTTATGGCCCGAAGAAGAATGCGCTCGGCTGGTCGACGTAGACCGTTTGACCTCCGACTTGGAAAGCGGCTCGGACCCTGTGCTAAACAGCATTGTGGCGATGGTCTCCAGCTATTTTAAGGTGCCTACTTCGCTGGTCAGCATCATCGAGCGCGACTATCAAGTTTTCAAAGCCCGTGTGGGCATGGAGCCTGAACGGACCTCGCGCGAAATATCCTTCTGCGCCCACAGTCTCGACGAAGTGGGGATGTTAGAAATATGTGACCCTGTCGCTGACCCGCGGTTCTTGAGCAACCCCATGGTAATAGGCGCTCCGTTCATCCGGTATTACGCAGGTGCTCCGTTGACAATCAATTCAGGGCGCAACCTGGGCAGGCTCTGCGTGCTTGACTATAAAGCGCACGCTCCGATGGACGAGCAAGGGCGAACCCTTCTGCGCAACGCGGCCCAGGTCGTGGTGGCGAGGTTGGAATCCATGCACCGCTCGCATTACATCGACCCGATGACTGGCTTACCCAACCGGCAGCGCTTTGAAGCAGACATTCTGCAGGCACCTGATCAGCATGAGCGGGTCGCTGTCCTTATAGAGCCGCTCTCCGCATCGGGGATGGACAGTTTGGCGAAGTCGCTTGGCAGCGAGTTTTTCACCAACTTCATGCTGGCGGTCAAAGAGCTGGTCTTGAAGTTGCTGCCCGCAGAGACGCGTTTGTACCGCTCCGGCACTCTGGGCTTTGTCGCATTGCTCAACCACCGGACACTGTCGCTGTCCAGCCTGGCCGACAGCATAGTGCATGCGTTCGAAAGACCGCTGTACTGTGGGGATATCCCCGTTTTCTCCGATGTAGGGATCTGCGTACTGCCGCACAAGCCCGAATCTGGCCTGCCGACGGATATCCTGCGCCAGATGTCCAGCATCACTGATGCTGCGCGCCGAAGCGAGAGGCGTTGGCTCGATTACGACCCCGCGATCGATTCGAGCCTGCGTCGCAGCACCGTACTTCTGAATGACATCGAAGCGGCACTTGGCACCGTTGATCAATTCAGGCTGGTCTACCAACCTCGTGTCGATCTTGCCAGCAACCGGTGCGTTGCTGTTGAGGCACTGCTGCGGTGGTCGCATCCCAAGCTAGGTGAGATTAGCCCTGCTGAATTCATCCCGCTGGCCGAAACCACAGCTTCTATTCGCCACATCACCAGTTGGGTAGTGCGGCGCGTCTGTGAGCAGCTATCAGAGTGGCGCGCTAAGGGCTTGGAAATGACTGTCTCCCTGAACGTCTCGGCACTGGATCTGACTGACGCACGTCTGTTCGATCAGTTGGTCGAGAGCCTGCAAGCCTTCAAGGTAGCACCACGATTCATTGAGCTCGAATTTACCGAAAGCGTCCTAGTGACTGACTTCCAGGCCGTGCGGGTCCAGTTGCAACGTTTTCGCGATCTCGGCGTTGCCATTGGGATTGATGACTTTGGCAGTGGTTACAGTAACTGGGCCTACCTGCGCGAGATTCCGGCAAGCAGCGTCAAGCTCGATCGTTCACTGCTCGTTGATCTTCAGCCGGGTAACAAAGAATGGCACATAATCCGAGGCCTGATCAGCTTGGTGAGAAATCTTAGCCTGACCGTCGTGGCGGAAGGAGTTGAAACTGAGCTGCACTACCACCTGCTGCGAGGTTGGGGGTGTCAGCAGGGCCAAGGTTATTACTTCGCCAAGCCATTATCACCGGTCGCCCTTCTCGCCTGGCTTGACGAGGGTGCCTGGTTGTCTGGGCGGCCTAGCTGACGTAATGGCGGGCTGCTTCGTTTCGGCGGGACTTGTACAGCCATCTATAGCTAAGAGAAAGCGATTCAAGAAGCGGATAAAATCCGATCTAAACGCATCGATGCGCATCATGAAACTCAGTATCGGAGCTGGAAACGTATCCTCAAATCGGTCCTACCCTGGCGCGTTACAAAGTCTAAACTGAGAATCCAGGAGTACTTTTGGTACAGCGGCAATGCTCAGGATGAGATAGTAAGTCCCGGGTGTGCTTCTGGCCGAAAAGCGTCTGCTCGTGTTAAAGGGCCGGGCTTGAAGAATTGACAGACCATTTGTGCGCTTGAGTTCCTTTACTGTGGTTGCCGGAGTTGGAAAGCAATTTGTCGTTGCAAATCTGGCTTACGGCTGTTCACGACCCGAAGAGCACGAAAGGGGGTGTACCAGGGATCATGCGAGGTGCTCATTTCGATTTTCTTAAGCAAATACCTCCCAATGATCAAGCTACGCCGCTCTCTATGTGCACTGCATAGGCTCCGCATCTGATATCGTCGCGACGCTTCAAGCACAAAATTTTCTGTTGTTACGCAATGCGACTCCTCTTTTGTGGTCTGTAACCCTGACTCCGCAAAAGGAAAGGCTCATGTCGATACGCCCTCTGCTTGGCCTGATTGCATTGCCGTTGTTCGCAGGTTGCCAGTATTTGCCCCACACCAACTACTTCACCGCGCCCGAAAACGAGCCCAATCCTGCCTGGGTACGTATCGTCGACTACACGCAACATGCCGAAGTTTACCAATACGAAAACGGTAAACGTTCCGGCGGCGCTGTTCGCACCGGCCTCCTGCCGTTCACCCATACACAGGACTTGGGTATGCCCAAGGCAGGGCAAGACCTCACATGGGACTATTACGAAACGCAGATCCGACCCGGTATAGAAACGCAGGTGGATCTTTTCTGGGAGGGGTCACTCACTCGCTCCTGCCACATCTCGACGAAGTTTACTCCCCAAGCCGGACTCTATTACCAGTTCAGGCTGACATCCGGCTCATCAGGCAGCTGTAGGGTGTACGCATCGCTGATTGAGGGCGACACAGAAGGACACGGTTGGCATCTCACGCCGAATCCGCAGGTGACCTATAACGGTGATGGACCGACGGCCCAAACCTATTACCAGAACAGCAGGTTTGAGGACCCCGATTATCATCCACCTGAAGCTCTGTATCCGGGGATGGACATTTACTAGATAGGTGCACGACTACAAGGAATCGTTAATTGGCTAGCGCAAAATACTTCCGAACGCTCGGCGAGCGAGCCTCAGAAGATGTGTTCGCATGGGCGGCATTTGTCGCGCAAACAGAATTCCTGTGGAAAGACACAAGGTCAGTCCAGAACGCCGTCGCCTGGCGGCGTATTTGGTTCGAGCTGGAAATAATCAACGGGCTTGCGCTGGCGCATTGGGAGGATGAGGGAAAGCCTGTTAACTGGTCGAGCCGCTGGAATACCGACTTTCGACAAGAAGCGGCGGCCCTGGCGAATGACTTGCTGGAGCTTTTGTGTGATGCAGAATCATCTGGAGGCTGAACCATCACGCTGGTCTCACGCAAAGTGCCCAGAAGTCGGATTGCGGCGAACAACGACCCGACGGTCAGCTCAATAGGGTTCTAAACCGCTCTTCAGGGAGTTCCCCTGCAAAAATTGCGTCGGCTTTCAGCGGCACATTCTCAAAATATGCCAGCTTATCCATGTTCCTTGGTGAGCGTTTTTCGGTCGCGCATTTATACGGCGGCGGGCTTATCTGTTTAGCAGTGTGGTTCGTTCTCAGTAAGAGCAAGCCGAAGCAATAGCCCTCACCGGCTTCGGATTGATCCAATAACTCAAACGGCACTCAACAATTCCTCATCTGATTGGCTGGTGGCCACTAAGTGAATACCATGTCTTAGTTTTGCGGAGTCTTGTGGGTGACTTGCCCGGACGCATACGGATGATGAATAGAATGGGATTGAAGAACAGCGAAAACCAAGTCGGAGTTTTAATTGCCGCTGCACATTTCATCCGGACTGGGCGTATGGATCTGGGTGCTGAGCTGGTGGAGAAACTTTGCCCTCCTAAAGCGCACATTACCGGTGTAGGTGACTACGACCGATGCCAGCTAGTGCGGTTAAACCTGGAGCGTGGATTCAATTTAGAGGGGCTTGATTCCATTAAGCCAGGTTTCGACCACGAATCACTTTGATACGTTGAGCGCCGCCGAACCCCATGCCGCTCCGATCAAGCCCGGATAGCAGGGAAAAAGCGCCACGAATCCGGTTGTATCAACCTGACTTCACCGGACGCTTACCAAGCACACACATCATTCTCAAAGGCAGCCAGTAGTCACGAAAAACGACCATGGCACTCACGAAATTTGAGCACGGCGGGCTGCTTCAGCACAGGTCGTTTGGCTGTACGATGGGCCCCAGGTGGCCGCAGAGGCGCTCAAACAAGTCGGCTTAGCCCAGGTTGATTCAATACGCCGCTCACTCCTTACCCGGCGGATACCCGAACCGCGCCTTGTAGGCATGGGTGAAGTTGGCCGGGTCTGCGTAGCCGACACGGTACGCAACCTGCGCCACCTGCCATTTGCGTTCGCACAACAGTTGGCGAGCCACTTCCATGCGACAGTCGCGCAGGTAGTGCAGCATCGACCTGCCGAACGCCTGCTTGAAGGCGCGGCGCAGCGTGGTCTCCCCCACACCCAGCATGCATGCCAGCTCAGGGCTGGCCGGTGGCCGGGCGAGATTATCTTCGAGCAGTTGCCGGGCTTCGTGCGCCAGATCGCGCTGGGCACGGGTCTGGCCCTGGGGGCGGGTTTGCTGGCCGCCCAGGTGCGCTGCCAGCTCCACCAGTACTGCCAGGGTCAGGCTTTCCTGATGCAGCCTGCCCAGTGCGCCGTGGTAGGGCGTCTGGTACAGGCGCTCGAACAGCGAGCGCAGCGCCATGCAGCGGGGCAGTGGCGTGAAACGTACACCGTCCTGTTGCAGGCGCAGCAGCGGCAACAGCGTGGTGTCGCCTTCCTCGGCCTGTTCGTGAATGAACGAGCCGGCGATGCGCAGCCCCGCCAGCCGTGCGTGGCTACCGGACGGCAGGATATCCACCGCTTCCATTGGCTCGCTCAGGCCCAAGCTGACCGGGGCTTCCGGCGTGTAGCGATTAGGCGTGCGGCGGTCGATGCTATGGCTCCATCCTCCTTCGAGGACCTGCACAATGCACAGACTTTCGGGCAGCACCTTGTGGATGCGCAGCGGCTCGGTAAAGCGAAGGTCGCAGTCGAAATACTGCATCAATGGGCGCACGGTTCGCGCCTGGTAGTACCCGCTGGCACTGCCGATGATCTCCCGCGCGGACGCGTCGAGGATATTTGACCGGCTCAAGGGCTGCGGGCCATCGAAGAACACTTCGGTGTCCCGGTAAGGGGTCCAACTCTGCATGGCTTTCAATACTGGCTAACGGCTATTTGACGTCAATCCGACAATGGGGTCGCAGTATAGTGCTGGTGGTGCTTTTTTAACCAGTGCCTGTGACCGGCGGCCATTCACTTGTGTGAGGCGGTCAGCAACCTTGACGATTCGGTGACTCTGGCTTATCAGGTGCACTCATTTCATTACCGAGGACACTGGCATGTTCCTGAGCACCTGCGCGCGCGCACTCACCGTTGGCGCGTTGCTGCTGACTTCCGCTTTCACCCTGGCCGACGACGCCCGCCCGGAAGTGGCCGACAAGGTCATGGCTTACCAAGGTGAGCAAGGCATGAAGGTATGGACGCTGCGCATCGGTGCCCGCCCTGTCAACGAGGCCCTGGTGCAAGTGGAAGGGGTGGACCATGACTGGAACCTGCGCATCCAGAAAATGAAAGTGGAAAAGACCGCCAAGGACACGCGCTACAGCACCGAGGTCAACGGCCAGAAGTTCGTGGCGCTGATCCTTCAAGATGGCTATGGCGAGCTGTACTTGCCTGACGAAAGCCAGGAGTTGAACGTGGGCTACAGCGAAGGGCTATCGTCACAGGGCAATGCCCAAGCGTTCCTCACCGACTACCTGAACCAGAAGTGATCATGTCTACCTCATCACGCAGGTTGCGGCTGCTGGCCTTTCTGTTTCTGGTCCCGTTGGGGCTGATGCTTTACGCACTGCTGCAAGACGGTCGCGTGCACTGGGCATTGAGCGACGAGCAGCAAATGCGCGACTGGATCGTGGCCGCCGAAAAAGACCCCGAGCATCTTTTGCCGGTGCACAAGAGCCTGACCGGCGGGTATGTGGGGGCCGAGTACATCGTGCCGCACATGCAGCAGGAGATCGCCCGCATCGTGCAGGACCACGGCTGGCTGACGTTACGCGGGTTACTCGCGCACCTGGCTGAGCTGTGTGCGCTGGCGGCCGCCCTGACCGGTCTGGCGCTGCTGGGTAAGCTCAAGTATGACGCCCTGCGCTCTATTCGTTCGCAAGACTACATGCTGCAGCACCTGACACTGGCCTGGCAGCGGGTCACCCAACTGATCTTCCTTGATGTGGCGCTGCTAGTGGCAGGTATCAGCCTGTGCCTGCTCTACGAAATGGTCTGGGCCTACAGCAACTGGGACAGGGGCGGCGCCATGCCGTTGCTGTTCACCCTGCCGCTGTGGGTCGTGCTGGCAGGTGGCGTGCTGTTGCTGCGCAGCATCCGCAAGCGGCTGGCACCGCTGGAGGCACCTGCGCTGGGGCTGCTGGGGCGTGAATTGTCACGCGAGCATGCGCCGGGCCTGTGGCGTTGGGTGGATGACATTGCACGTACGGCCAATGCACCCTCGCCGGATCATATCGTGGTGGGCGTTGATCGCTCCTGGTTCGTGACCAGCAGCCAGGTGTTCCTGCAGTCAGCGCAGGCGCCGCTGCTTGGGCGCACGCTGTATATCCCGCTCACCTACGCCTCGGCCATGAGCCAGGACGAAGCAGGCGCTGTGGTGGGACATGAGCTGGGGCACTTCGCATCCGGCGACACGGAGAAGGGCTCGCAACTGTCGTCGCTGTTCCATAGCGTGCATTCACGTATCCACACCATGCTCGAAGACAACGACAGTGACACCCTGCTGGCCGGCCCTGGCATCTGGGTGTCGCTGTACTTTCTTGAGCGATTCGATCACGCCTTCCATCACTGGAGCCGCCGGCAGGAACTGGCCGCCGACGAAGTGGGCGCCAGGGTGGCCGGTGCCCGAACATTCGCCTGCGCCTTGCTGCGGGTGTGTGCCTTGTCCGAGCTGATCGACCTGCTGCTCGCCAGCCCGCAGACCCGCAACATTGTGCAGGCGCTCAACAGCCACATGGGGCAGCACGCGTTGCCGGTCAGCCCCCACACCCTCGAACACCGTGTCGAGCACCCCTTCGACACCCATCCGCCCACCTTGCAGCGCGTACACAACCTTAAGGTGGCACTGGACGACGACTTGCTACGTCAGGCGTCCCGTCCGGCCAGCGAGGCTGACAGCCAGTGGTTCAACCAATTACTCGCCGACACGGCGCACACCGCATGAGCAGCACGGAGACTTGACCCATGAATAAACCACCCTACCAACCTGGCAGCGCTGCCGACCTTGCTGCGTCGCTGACCGACGAATACAACCAGGCCACACGCACCGAAGCCGAAGACGCCACCGGTAACTTGCAAGCCTTCATCGACTCGGTGCCGGATAAGACCGAGTTTACCTCCTCACCTCGTGTCAAATACGTGTTGCCCATCGCCGCGTTGGTGATGGCACTGCTGGCCTGGGCGGTGCTGCGTGACATGGGTGGGGTGCATCGTCCGGGTGACAAGGGCGGCGTGGGCGCCTTGATCTTCTGCCTGGTCGGGGTTGCCATACTGGTTGCCGCTACCTGGGCCAACCGCCACTCAGGAACGTTTGTGTTCATGACGCTGGATCACCGTTGTCTGCGCGTGCACAACCTCCAACAGCCTATCGACCTGCTGCAGGTGGGGCGTGTGAGCTACAAGAACGGCCGTTGGATGGAATCGCTGATACTTGAACTCGGCTCGGACTCAGGCGAAAACTCACACCAGCGCAAGGTCAGCTTCGAGTTCTCCAAGGCCCTGTTCACGCGCAGCCGTGGTACGCCAAAGGTACGCATCATGTCCGTGGGCTATCGGGTCAACGGAAAACCGCTGCGCGATGACGAGCTCCTGGGCGTGATGGAGAGCTACTTGAACGTGGCCCGGGCTGAGCAGGAACTGGCAGCGCTGCGTCAGCGTCAGATGGGCTTCGTATGAAGTCCGCATTAATTGCCGCAGGGCTGGCGGCCGCATGGGTGAGCTCTTCGCCATACGCAGCTGAGCACGTGCCGCTGTATCGTGAAATCAAGGACTGGGTGGTGGGATGTGACAATACACGTCAGTGCACAGCAGTGTCTGCGTCTGAGGACATGGAGCTTGCGCAGTGGACGGTACGCATTACCCGCAAGGCCGGCCCTGAGGGCAAACTAAGGGTTGCTCTTTATACCCAACAGGACGTTAATGGCCAGCCCCAACTGGACGGCAAACCGTTAAGGAGTGCACTGCAGAAGGGCGATGCAGAATCAGGCGAGGATTGGTACGCCACCGGCGCCGTAGCATTGACGCTGATCGACGAGTTACGCAATGGCAATCGCCTGACTGTAGCTGCGACACAGGGCGAACAGGTAGCCTCGCTTGATGGAATCAGTGCTGCACTGTTGTTGATGGATGCAGTGCAGGAGCGAGTCGGCACACAGAGCGCTTTGATGCGTCGAGGTGCCAAGCCTGACAGTGAAGTGCCGTCGGCGCCGGCCGCACCTGTACTGCCGGAGTTCAAGCCTGTTGGGCAGCCGGATGAAGCAGAACAAAAGCGTATCGGCGATGCGGTGATCGCTGCGACTCTTGATACCTGGAAACAAGACGTCGATGATATGAGCAAGGTCGAGACCAGCGTTTACGCTCTGAACGAGGAACAGGCGCTGGTTATCATCCAGACTTGGTGTGCAGCCTACAACTGCGCATATGTGCTATACCAAGCACCGCGTGAGCATCCTGAGCAGGTCAAGCCTCTTGAAATGCAGGTTTTTCCTCATGGCTTGGGCGATGAGCCAAACGGCGCTGTTGGTTACGATCCGGACACAGGAGAACTGTCGAGTTTTAACCGGGCTAGGGGCTTTGGTGACTGTGGCAGCGAGCAGTTCTGGCGCTTCGACGGTGAGCGGTTCCAGCCTCTGTCGCTATCTGGCATGGTGCGCTGCGCGGGCGTGGAGTCGCCTTATTGGCCTCGGATGTACCGGGCAGCAGATATCTGAAACCGCGCCAGGTACACCTAAGCCCCGCCGTAAAACATGGGGCCAGGTACGTAGGAGAGGAATGTTTTTCGATCCTCAAAACCGAGTGCATAGGGCTGATCAGTTTTCAAAAGGTGCTGCTCGCCGGCACTATCAAGCCCAAGCGTTGCAAGACACCGCGCGAGCTTTATTTTCTTCGTGATAAGCCGACTCCTGACAACATTCGCCTGAGTTACGCAATGCAGGAAAGCGTTAGGGCTATATGCCCTAAAGTACAATCTACTTTTTCTTTTTATCCGGCGCTTGAGTCAGTGCCGAACCTGCAACTGATTTTTCATCAGCGGTAGATTTCTTGTCCTTCAGTTGCTCGCTGGCCTTGGACGCAACACCTTTACTTGTTTTTTCATTGTTAGCCATGCGGAACCTCTCAGTAGGTGTGCCGATGGTGGCACGTTACCTATTTTTAATTTATAGACCACAGTTCTGCTGGGGTCGAATCGTGGATTGAAAAAGCCATGCCTACCAAAGCCCCTAAAGTGCGGCTGGATGACCGTATACTCGATGCGCAGATAAAGGCAAGCCACTGGCTTGCAGATGGCAACAAGGCCTTTGCAGCAGGCCGAGTCACGAAAGCTGATCGATACTTTCAGAAGGCACGATTTTGGTTAGATCGCGCAAATCATCTTTCAGGGCAGGGTGAAAGCCCGGCTCCATCCCGGTAAAAAGCATAGAAGTAAACGATGAGGTTTACACGATCCTGAGCGACGCGAAAGTCCTTTGCTCGGCGTCATTATCAGCTCACAGGCAAGCCGCTAGGTGTCACAGGTGAGGTTGCAGAGTATGAAGCCGCTCGCATTCTCAATCTCAAATTGGAGTTGGATAGGCAGGCAGGGTATGACGCGACGGTATTGAGGAACGGCGTGGCCCTCAAGATCCAAATCAAGGGTAGATATTTTTCCAACCCTCAAATGCGAGGCGGCCGAGTAGGATCCATTGATTTGAACCAGCCTTTTGATTGGGGCCACTTGTGGGCATGACGGGTGATACGGGCAACGGTCACTTCCCTGGGCAGTGACGGTAGGTACCAGTGCGGTGGGATTGGCCCGCATTCAATACTCACGGAGTGCCCCCCAAGCTTAACCTCACACGGCTGTCAGTACTTCACCTTGTAGGTTGGTGTATCCTCCGGCCGCTGGCTTTTTTTGCACCGCCAGAAAAGTCGTACGCATCAGCTGCGCGACCCGCAGGTGCAGATGTTCGCAGGCTTCGAAAAAAGCTAACGGCATGTCTGCGGCGCCTTCATCCAGCAGGTTGGCCGTCTCTTGAATGAGTTCGCTCATCTCTTGCTGCTGTCTGATGTGTGCTGTTTCAGGCATGGCGGTTATCTCAGGCGCTGTGAGCGTGGATTTCAACCTGACCAGCCAGAACACACCGGCCACCGAGGCGCTTAGGACCAGCGCAATCGTGCTATGCGATAGCACGCATGCCCCAATACCTAGCTGGCTCGCTGGCAAGCGTATACACCGTCCTGAGGCCCCATTTATTCATCGAGAAGGAGGTATCGATCACTAGCTCCTGAGCGACGCCAAGAATTAATAAGCCTGTGGTAACTACCAGCAGGTATCCCGCGGTTTGACTCGCCCATGTCCCAAGGTTGGCATTTGACATAAGGGCCTGCCTTTTCATGCCGTTCACGGCACGCGGCGTGTATTCAACCCGCTGGTCCAAACGTTTCGCCGTCCCTGGTCAGGGTTATGTACACCGGCTTGTGGGAATCGTTGGTGGTGTCCCACACAAAAAAATGCCGGCGCGGCACACCCATGGCTTGAGAGTTATCGATCACGCGGGGACGTGTATCCTCATCAGCCGCGGTGAACTCAAAACTGTACCTGGGCAAGTTTGTGGCAACGTCATACGGTGCCGCTTGCCGCCAGTATTTTTTATGGATCAATCCTTTTTTTCAGTAACCATCGCTACATCGTGTTTGGAGTGGCTACGTTGGTAAAGCGTCTATCGACGCCCCCCTATCAACAAAGTGTGTGGGCAATTAACGCTTTAACAATACAGCGAGGCCTGGATCAGCCCGATGTGTAATTAGCGCCCAGCTGCTGCCATTACCAACGCCCTCACTTCTTGCCTGTTTCCAGCATTTCCGTTGGCGTAAAGCCAACGGCAGCGTTATGACAGCCCCAGTGGGTGATACGCCAGTCACCACGTCATAAAATCACTTCCACGCATATTCCCAGGTGGAGCAACTTTTTTCGAGACGGCAACATCCAATTCGCTGATTGTATAACGATAGCTACCTTTAACCCGCTTATCCATTCATCACAGGAGTACGTCATGTTTACTGACATCAAACCGGGACCCAAACCTAAGCGCGAGGACGGTCAGGATGATCGCAGACGGCATGTAGATCCGCCTAGCGAGAAAAAACACCCGACCTTGCCACCACACAAGCACAAGCCGGGCGACTGATCAATTGTAGTGCGACACTTCAGACTTGTTTGACATGTGCCCGCCAACAGCGGGCTTTTCCATTGAGACAATCAAGTTACGCATTCGCGCTATGATTGAGAGCGATAACAAGCCCCACATAGTTTTGCAACTGCGCGGAGAAACATAGACTGGGTAGGTCAGGCTGAAGCCCAATAACGCGGCAATAGCTGATCTATGGCACTTTCACGTTGGCCATGAAGCCTCTGGCAAGCCCATTAACATGCACCGATTGGGTGCTTGCTCGCGATACAGATTTAACTATGGATTCCCGTTCAGGCAGTTGGAAATTGATGGTATCAAGATGTGCATGTCGAATGGCTTAACGAGCACCGCGGTATCGTTTGGTATCCGGTGTTCCAGGTCAAGGCCGGCATATCCAGTAATGAGCAACGCTGGTAGTTGGTAATACAGCATTCGGCACTTGTGGGCAGTTCGCATCCATCTATGTAACCGCTCAAGCCAACGTCACTGGTCATCAATGCGAATGGCGTTTTATCGTCCTTCAGTCCTCTAGAGCGGCGGTCGCATCGTAGACGGCGACAACCTCATGCCCAAGCTGCATTAGCCAGGCAGCAAGCGTTTCGCGCGCCTCGAACTCGTCATCGACCAGTAAAATTCGTATTCTGGGGGTTGCAAATCACTGGTCATCTGCGAATTAGTTGACCAGCCAACGACCTGACGAGAAAACAGGTCTAGCACCACCGCCAAATACAACCAGCCTTCATTCGTACGTAAGTACGTGGTGTCGGTGATCCAAACCTTGTTGGGTTCCACGACAACTAACTGGCGCGTCAGCTGATTGGATGAGGCGACCGCTCGATTACCGCCGTACTTTCCTGGGCGGCGTCGATAACCTGTCTGAGAATACAGACCTTCAAGACGCATAAGCTTTGCCATACGATGACGATCACAATCCTCACCGACCTCGCGCATATCGTCATGGATTTTGCGATAGCCATAAACGCCGCCGCTCTCCAGCCAGGAATGCTTGATCAAACCCAGCAGTCGTCGGTCGTCTTGGGGGCGTACAGATTGCGGCTCAGAAAGCCAGGCGTAATAACCGCTGGGATGGACTTTCAGCGCCAGGCAAAGCCGTCAAATCGAACAGTCGCCTGCGCACTGCTTCATAAAGGCGTACTTCAGCCGTGCTCCTTGGCGAAGTACGCGGCGACCTTTTTAATATGTATCGCTATTCAATAACGCGCTTGAATTCCGCTCGCAGACGACGCAGTTCAGAGGGGTAATGATCGTCTTGCTATCGTTCTTCTAAAGGTTTGCTGTAGCGTTTTATCCAGGCATAGAGGCTATGCGTCGACACGCCAAGGCGGGCCATCACATCAGCGACAGGCAGCTTCTTTTCGGTTACTCGATTGACCAATTGGATTTTGAATTCTTCTGGGTAACGCGGGTTGCTCATGGCACCTCCTAATTGGCCTCATTTTAAGGCAAAGAGGTACATACGAAACCCGCCGCGATTCAGTCTGGAACATCGTTTTGTTGAGATGAACGACGCGATGCCAAGCACAGATATCAGGGCAGTAGCCGTTGAAAGTCCGTCAGTGTGTATGCCTATGTGTATGCCTTAATGATTTAGTATTCAGAAAATATTATAAATACAAAATCTTAGGACTCCTGTTCAAATGACTGTGTAGCCACCAAGTACTAAAAACGGCTTACCGAAAGGTAGGCCGTTTTTTTATGCCTGAACAAAAGCCCTCAGGCATACTCGCCCCCAACCACAAGGAGGCGATACGTGAACCCGCACTTCCCCACCCACGGCATTGCCACCGAACGGCTGATACTGCAAGCCGCCCAGCCGTCTCACGCTCAGGCCCTGCACACCTATCTGCTGCAAAACCGCGCTTACCTGCGACCCTGGGAGCCCACGCGCGACGATGACTTCTTTGCACTCGATGCCATCACCCAACGCCTCGAAACCATGGCCGAGAAAATCGCCAGCGGCGAAGCGCTGCACCTGCTGATACGGCGCGACGGTCAGATCATCGGCGCGTGCAATTTCACCAATATCGTGCGCGGTGCATTTCAAGCCTGCCACCTGGGCTACGCGCTGGACGAATCGGCTCAGGGCCAGGGCCTGATGCACGAAGCGCTGAAGGCTGCGATTGCCTATGTGTTCGATGCCATGAAACTGCATCGAATCATGGCCAACTACCGCCCCGAAAATGCACGCAGTGCACGCCTGCTGGAACGGCTGGGGTTTGAGCGCGAGGGTCAAGCGCGGGCTTATCTCAAGATTAACGGCGTGTGGGCGGACCACGTGCTGACGTCACTGATCAACCATGCGCAGAGCAACTGATGAGCCTCAGCGTATTCGCCATCATCCTCTTGGGCGCCGCGCTCCACGCCACCTGGAACGCCGTGGTCAAAGGCGGCGCCGACAAGCTGTTGACCACCTGCATGATCGCCTCCGTCGCCTCGTTGATCGCGTTGGCCGCCACCCCGTTTCTGGTGCTGCCGGCAAGAGAGAGCTGGCCGTTCATCGGCGCGTCGGTGATTCTCCAAGTGCTGTATTTCGTGCTGGTGGCCTCGACTTACCGCATTGCCGACATGAGCCAGACCTACCCGATCATGCGCGGCACAGCGCCGCTGCTGGTCGCGACGGTGAGCGTGTTTGTGTTGGCCGAGCCACTGTCGACATCCGCCTGGCTTGGCATTGCGGTGATCTCACTGGGCATTTTGAGCATGGCCCTGGCGCCTTCTTCAGGGCAAAGAAAAGGCCTGGTGCTGGCCCTGATCAACGCCGGCGTGATCGCCGGCTACACCCTTATCGATGGCTTGGGCGTGCGCAAATCCGGCGCGCCAGTGGCCTACACGCTGTGGATTTTCCTGCTGACCGGCGTCCCGCTGGCGACGTGGGCGTTAGCTTCCCGGCGCGCGCTGTTCTGTGATTACCTCGCGCGTAACTGGCGCTTGGGCGTCGTCGGCGGCGTGGGCACGATCGCCTCGTATGGCCTGGCGCTGTGGGCCATGACCGCAGCCCCCATCGCGACCGTTTCGGCCCTGCGCGAAACGTCGATCCTGTTTGGCGTGGTGATCTCGGCCTGGGTGCTCAAAGAGCGTCTGACGCGCGTGCGCATCGTGGCCGCGTGCGTGATTGCCGCCGGGGCGATGGTGTTGCGCCTGGGATGAGCAAGAAGCATGCGCTCAAAAAAACTCCGTATCTGTATTTTGACGCCTTAAAGACCCACTGTTAGTGTCCAGCCTCCCTACTCGGAGTGCCCTCGATGAAACTGGATATCTATCAAGTCGATGCTTTCAGCCAACACCCCTTTGGCGGCAACCCGGCGGCAGTCTGTCCGCTCACCGAGTGGCTGCCCGACGAACAACTGCAGAACATCGCGGCTGAAAACAACCTCTCCGAAACCGCCTACTTCGTACCCCGTGGCGATTTCTACGAGTTGCGCTGGTTCACCCCGGCGGTCGAAGTGGACCTGTGTGGCCATGCCACGCTGGCCGCAGCCTGGGTGTTGATTCACCAATTGGCGGATGCACCCGACGTATTGCGTTTTGCCACCCGCAGCGGCGAGCTTCGCGTGACGCGCAATGGCGACGAACTGGCGATGGATTTCCCGGCCAAACAGCCCCAACGCTGCGAGCCGCCAAGCGGCATGTTGAGCGCATTGGGGATTGAGCATGCCCAGGTGTTTGCCACCGACGACTACCTCGTGCTGGTCGAAGACGAAGCTCAAGTCGCCGCCCTGACGCCGGACTTCGCGCGGCTCAAGGGCCTGCCCAAACGCGGGATTGCGGTGACGGCCAAAAGCACGCGGTTTGATTTTGTATCCCGTTGGTTCGGCCCCAACGTGGGCGTCAATGAAGACCCGGTCACCGGTTCCGCGCACACCTCGCTGGCGCCCTTCTGGGCCGAGCGTTTGGGCAAGTCGCAGTTGACTGCTGAACAGGGCGGCAAGCGCCGTGGGCAACTGCGTTGCGAACTCAAGGATGACCGCGTGATTATCTCCGGCCACGCGGTGCTGTACCTGCAAGGCACGATATACCTGTAAAAAGCCGTAACCCAAGGACAACAGATCATTCTCAAAATGAACGGAGTTCAGCGCGTGTTTTCGATTTCCCGCCGTCAACTGTCAATGATTGCCGCCGCCCTCGCCCTGGCTGGCTGCCATACCGCCGTCAATGAACAACCGCCCGCGCCGGAGCTGGGTTCGGGTTATCGCACCGACCTCACCACCCGCCACGCCGAACGCCATATGGCCGCCGCCGCCAACCCGCTGGCTGCCGAAGCCGGGCGCGAAATGCTGCGCCAGGGTGGCTCGGCCATTGATGCCGCGATTGCGATGCAGGCCGTGTTGACCCTGGTGGAGCCGCAATCATCCGGCATCGGCGGCGGCGCGTTCATCATGCTGTGGGATGGCAAAAACGTGCACGCATATGACGGCCGCGAAACGGCGCCCGCGGGCGCCACCGAACGCTTGTTCCTTAAAGCGGACGGCACGCCGATGGCCTTTGCCGAGGCGCAGATTGGTGGGCGTTCGGTTGGCACGCCAGGCGTGTTGCGCGCGCTGGAGATGGCACACAAAAAGACCGGCCACCTGCAATGGGCCAAGCTGTTTGAACCGGCGATTCGCCTGTCCGAGCAAGGCTTCGCGATTTCCCCGCGCCTGCACGCGCTGATCGCTGCCGACCGTTACATCGCGCAATCGCCCGAGATGGCGGCGTATTTTCTGAATGCCGACGGCACACCTAAAGCTGCCGGCACGCTGTTGAAAAACCCGGCGCTGGCCAGCGTGTTCAAGCGCATCGCCAAGGAAGGGCCGGATGCGTTGTACCAGGGGCCGATTGCCGATGAGATCGCGCGCAAGGTCCAGGGCAACCGCAACGCGGGCAGCCTGTCGCAGGCGGACCTCAAGGGCTACACCGCCAAGGAGCGCACGCCACTGTGCACCGACTACAAGCGCTATCAGGTGTGCGGCATGCCACCGCCGTCGTCGGGCGGGATTGCTGTCGCGCAGATCCTCGGTACGTTGCAGGCGTTGGAAACCCGCGACCCGCGCTTGGCCATCGCACCGATGAAGCCGGTGAAAAGCACATCGCCTGCCGGCCTTGAGCCCACACCTGAAGCCGTGCACCTGCTCGCCGAAGCCGGTCGCCTGGCCTTCGCCGACCGTGGTTTGTACGTGGCCGACGCCGATTTCGTGCCGGTGCCGACCGCAGGCCTGGTCGCCCCGGACTACCTGGCCAAACGCGCCACACTGATCGGCGACCGTAGCATGGGCATCGCCAAGCCGGGCACGCCTGCGGGCATCCAGGTGGCGTACGCGCCGGACCGCTCGCCGTTGCGCATTTCGACCTCGCAGGTGGTGGCGGTGGATGACCTGGGCGGCGCCGTGTCGATGACCACCACGGTGGAAGCGGCGTTTGGTTCGCACGTGATGGTTCAGGGCTTTTTGCTGAACAACCAGATGACTGACTTCTCGTTCATCCCCGCAGAAAACGGCCAGCCGGTGGCCAACCGCGTCGAGCCGGGCAAACGTCCGCGCTCGGCCATGGCGCCGACGCTGGTGTTCGATCGCAAGAGCGGCGAGTTGCTGGCCACCGTCGGATCGCCAGGCGGTTCGCAGATCATCGAGTACGTGAGCAAATCCCTGGTGGCGATGCTCGACTGGAACCTCGACCCGCAAGCGGCCATCAGCTTGCCCAACTTTGGTAGCCGTAACGGCGCCACCGAGCTTGAGGCTGGGATGTTCAGCCCCGAGTTGAAGCAGGTGCTGAGGGACAAAGGCCATGCACTGAGCGAGATTGATATGACCAGCGGCATCCAGGCCATCGTGCGCACGCGGGACGCCCAGGGTAAGGCGTCGCTGAGCGGCGGCGCCGACCCTCGGCGCGAAGGCGAAGCGGTCGGCGACTGACTTTATTGAGCGGAGAGAGCCCCTTGCAACAGGCAAACAACCTCGGCGCCATCCCCGGCGTCGACCACGGTTTTTGTTCGATCAATGATCCATTGCGGCCGCACGAGGTGTTCATCTGCAAGCAGGTGCACAGTGCTTCGGTGATTGAATGGCAGGCGCAGCAGGTGAGCAACACCATTGAGGCAGACGGCGTGTTCACGCGCGCGCCTCAGCCAATCGCCGTGATCACCGCTGATTGCCTGCCCATTCTGATCGCCGCACACAGTGGTGAACGGGTCGCCGCCGTGCATGGCGGCTGGAAGGGCCTGCAAGGGGGAATCATCGCCAATGCGGTGAAACAATTGGCTGCCGAGGGCATTGCCGTTGACCAGTTGCGAGTGGCTATCGGGCCGTCGATCAAGCCGTGTTGTTATGAAGTGAGCGCCGAGTTTATCGCGCAATTTCAGGCGGATCAGGGGCACGTATGGCGTGACGCTCAGGCGCCATGGCACTTCGAGCAACCGACGCCACGGCTGTCACCGCAGATTGCACCGCCCCACGCGCGGCAAGCGGGAAGTGCGTGGTTTGACTTGAGTGGTTACGGGGTGATGCTGTTGCAGGCGGCGGGCCTTAAGCGTGAGCAGATCGACGTCAGCGAGGTGTGCACGTATTGCACATCACCGACCTTCGCCAGCTACCGCAGGAGAACCCACCACCCTGAAGAGCCAAAGACGCTGATCTATTCGTGGATCGCCCGCAAAACCTGAGGAGCAAGCTCGTCGTGGCGAGCGGGCTTGTTGTGGCGAGCGGGCTTGCCCCGCGTTGGGCTGCGAAGCAGCCCCAAAACCACCCAACTCATTTCTGTCTGACACAATGCGGTGAGCCTGACGGGGCTGCTTCGCAGCCCAACGCGGGGCAAGCCCGCTCGCCACAAAAGATAGCTCGCCACAACAATCAGCGGCTGATCTTCAGCCCCTTGCGCCCCGCATGTCGCTCCAGCGCCAGCTCAATCAAGCGGCTTACCAATTCGCTGTAACTCATGCCCGCCGCCTGCCACAGATTGGGGTACATGCTGATGCGGGTGAAGCCGGGCAGTGAGTTGATTTCGTTGATCAGCACTTCGCCGTCGTCGGTGAGGAACACGTCGACTCGCGCCAACCCGGCGCAGCCCAAAACCTCAAACGCTTCAATGGCAAGTTGGCGAATACGCTCACTGGCCTCAAGGCTGATATCAGCCGGCACCACCACTTGGGCGGCCTGGGCGTCGATGTATTTACTGTCGTAGGAATAGAAACCGCTGCCCACCACGATCTCGCCGCAGCCGCTGGCGACAGGGTTTTCGTTGCCCAACACGGCGCATTCAATTTCACGCCCCCGGACAGCGGACTCCACCAGCACTTTTTCATCAAAGCCCAAGGCCAGTTCGACCGCGGCATGGTACTCGGCCTCGTTGCTGACTTTACTCACGCCCACCGAGGAGCCCTCGTTGGCGGGTTTGACGAACATCGGCAAGCCAAGCTTGTTCACTGCTGTATCAAAAGCGCTGCGCGCCGCGTTGCGACGCGTCAGGGTGATGAACGGAGTAACGGCAATACCGGCATCGCGCAGCAGGCGTTTGCTGATGTCCTTGTCCATGCACACCGCCGAGCCGAGCACGTCGGAGCCTACGAAAGGCAGGTCCGCCATGCGCAGCAGGCCTTGCAGGCAGCCGTCTTCGCCAAGGGTGCCGTGGACGATAGGGAAGATCACATCGATGTGTTCCAGCAGGCTCTGCCCGGAGGTTTCCACCACTTGCTGGCTGGTCTTGCCCGGCACCACCGCCAGTTCGCGGTTGGACTGGTTGAGGGCGATCAGGGCCGGGTTTTCCTGGTTTATCAGGAAGTTCGAGGTTTCGTTCAGGTGCCAGTGGCCGGCCTTGTCGATGCCGATCAGAACCGGCTCGAAGCGCGAGCGGTCCAGTGCATCGACGATGTTGCGCGCCGACTGCAGCGAGACCTCGTGCTCGGCCGAACGGCCACCAAAAATAATACCTACCCGCACCTTGCTCATGACTCGGCCTCACTGTTGAAAGTAAGGCTTCTTACCATGAGCGGTCAGCGATTCGCTACCAGATGTGCGCCGAACAACAGGTAGCACCCACCGGCAAACCGGTCGAGCCACTTGCGTGAACGGCTGTAGAGGTTGGCCATGCGCTCACTGGAAAACACCAGGGCCACGCTGGTGTACCAACTGAACGACAAGGTGGCCATGGTAATCACCGCCAGGGCCAACAATGTCGGCGACGGTGAAGGCGGCATGGTCGATGCGAAGGCCGTGGCGACGAACAGCGCGGCCTTGGGGTTGGACAAGTTGCCCAGCAGACCGAAGCGCCAGGCGGAGAACAGCGAGCGCTTGGGTTCGTCGGGCAACACGGTCTGGCTCGCGGTTGGCGCCGAACGCTTGAACAGTTTCAGCCCCAGGTAGATCAGGTAGCAGCCACCGATGATCTTGAATGCCAGATAGAGCATCGGCGCCGCAGTGAACAGCGACTTGATGCCCAAACCGCCCGCCAGCCCCCAGATCACCGTGCCCGTGGCTACTCCGGCAGACGCCACCACGCCATGCCGACGCGAACAGCTCGCCGCCAGTTGGGCGGTATTGAAGAAGTTCGGGCCCGGCGTCACCACCGCGACGGTCCAAAGCAGCCCCAGCGACAGCAGCGGCGCAACGTACGGCAAGTCGGAGAACAGCATTGGACGACCCCTCTTGTTCTTAAGTGGTTAAACCTATTCGCCCGCAGGTTCAGGCGTGTGCACCAACAGGTCGCCAGGCTGGCAGTCCAGGTAGGTACAGATCGCATCCAGCGTACCCAGCCGTATGCCCTTGACCTTGCCTTGCTTGAGCAACGACAGGTTCTGTTCGGTAATCCCGATGGCGGCTGCCAGGTCTTTGGATTTGACCTTGCGCCGGGCAAGCATAACGTCCAGTTCAATCACAATGGGCATTTCGATCTCAAACAAAAGTGCGGTTTTCAGAGTCCACTTCGCTGGCCTGCCACAGGATACGCGCGATTACCGCAATGCACGCAGCGAGAAACAACGCGACGAAGCTCGGCGGGGTCAGACTCAAGGTGAAAAATCGCTGGCCCAGCGGCTGGTTCATCGAGACCCAGAGGCCGAGCAACGGCTCGCATAAAAAGTCCAGCAGTACCCACAATGCAACAGCTCGACCGACTTTGCCCAGGTGCTGCGCCGCCGCGCTGGAGAAATACTCGCCCCGCGCGTAGTTGCGAAACAGCTGGCGCAGATGGTTCAAGCCCGACACCAAGGCCACCAGCGGGATGCTGGAAAAAATGATTCCGCCAAGTTTTTGCCACCAAGGGAGCAGCGCAATTTGCACGCCGCTGTCCTGGATCCGGTTACTCAAGGAAAAGCTCAGGCCCAGGCCATCGGCGGAAGAACCCAGCACCGGAAACAGCCAGACGCCGGTGTTGAGCACCAGCATGACGACCATCAGCAGGAGCGTAAGCAGCGACATGCGCTGGCTGAGCTGAGCCAGACGTTGGGTATTCATAAGTAACCTCGATCAGTAAGTGAGGTCGCAAAAATAATAGATTAATTATCGTAAAACAATCATTTATTAACCTAATTCAACATTTACGCTGCCGAATGCCTCCTCTCAAGTACGCACAATCGTTCAAGACCTCGACAGACACGACATGCCAGACTGGGTTAACGTGTTTCCCACCTCTATTTGTGACAAGTCACCATGGGCCAACCCACTTCCACCCTCGATTGGTTGCACCGCGCCCCGCACGCCAGCGGGCTGGACCGCATCGAAGCGTATTTCGCCGGCTTTGCATTCGACCCGCATCGCCATGACACCTACGCCATCGGGCGCACCTTGTTTGGCGTGCAGAGCTACCACTACCGTGGCTGCATGACGCACAGCCTGCCGGGTACGACCATGGTGATTCACCCTGACGAATCCCATGACGGCCGCGCCAGCAGTGTGGAAGGCTTCAAGTACCGCATGATTTATGTGGAGCCGGCGCTGATCCAGCAGATTCTCGGCGGCCGGCCGTTGCCGTTTATCCACAACGGCCTGTCGACTGACACGCGGCTGTTCCGCGCCAGCGAAGTGTTGCTGCAAAGCCTGGACTGCCCGATTGACCCGATGCAGGAACAGGACGCGCTGTACGACCTGGCGCAAGCACTGAGCGCTGCCTCGGGGGTGATCATCAGCCGTAAATCCTTCGATTACGTCGCCGCCGAGCGCGCGCGGGAATTTATCCACAGCGCCTTGGGCCGCAGCATCACCCTGGATGAAATGGCCGACCATTGCGGTCGTGATCGGTGGGCGCTGTCGCGGGATTTTCGCTTGTTGTTCGGCACCAGTCCCTATCGGTACCTGACCATGCGACGGTTGGACCTGGTGCGCGGCTTGCTGGCCCAGGGCCAATCGCTGGTGGACGCGGCGCTGACCGCCGGTTTCACCGACCAGAGTCATATGACCCGACAATTTCGCAGCACCTACGGCATGCCGCCATCGCGCTGGGTGAAGATGCTCGGGCGCTGATGTGAAACGCAATCAAAATGTGGGAGCGGGCTTGCTCGCGAAAGCGCAGTGTCAGTCGATGCATGAGTGACTGATCCACCGCCTTCGCGAGCAAGCCCGCTCCCACATTGGTTCTATGTTGTTTCCACTATCGCATTCGGCTCGGGCGCTTGCGTTTTGAGCCGCAGCGCCACCACCGCGCCCACCAAGGCAATTGCCGCGCTCCACCACAGCGCCAGCTCAATACCGCCCGCATTCGCCACCGACACCAGCACCGCCAGGCCCAACGCGCCGCCGATCTGCTGGCTGGTAGACGCCATCCCCGCCGCCACGCCCTGCTCCCCTGGCCGAATACCCAGCCCTGCCGCCACCCACATCGCCGTCCAGGTCATGCCCTGTCCGATGCTCAAAATGAAGATTCCCGGCAACAGCGACCAAAACCCCACGCCCGTCGGCAATGCCCAACACACCAGTGCAATGCCCAGCGCGCCCGCCAGTTGCCCGCTGACCAAGGTGTTGCGCAACCCCAGCCTGGCCAGCGAACGTTCTGCCAACCAGATGCCAAACGTGCACACCAGGGTCGCCGGTAAAAACGCCAAGCCGGCTTGTAATACGCTGTAGCCATAAACCTGCTGGTAATACAGCGCCAGGAAGTAGTACTGCACGCCAAAGCTGCTCATGAACACCGCCGTGAGCACCATCGCCATGCGCAGTTCGCGGTAGGCGAACAAGCGCAGCGGCATCAGCGGATCGCTGCCGCGATGCTCGATCCAGGCGAACACCCCAAGCAGCGCCAGCGCCGAGGCGATGCAGCCCAGCGTCTGCGGCGCCGACCAGCCCCACTCGGGGCCTTGCACCAGCGCGAACACCAGCAGCGTGCCGCCGACAGTCACAGTCAAGGCGCCGCCGATGTCGAATTTGCGCCCACGCACACGCTCGCCATCGGCTGGAATCCAGTAACGCGCCGCCCAGGCGCAGCCGCCCGCCAACGGCACATTCACCAAAAACACCGCCTCCCACCCCCACACCTGAGTCAGCACGCCGCCCAGTAATGCGCCAAGTGCCAACCCCGCTGCCGAGGCTGCGCTCCACACCGCAAATGCTCGATTGCGTGCAGGCCCTTCGGCGTAGTGCGTGTTGATCAACGCTAACGTGGCCGGGAACAACAACGCCCCGCCCACGCCTTGCACCGCCCGCGCCAGCACCAGCAACACCGCGCTGCCGCCGAGCACCGCTGCCAGGGAAGCCAGCGCATACAGCGACTGGCCCACCCGGTAAAAACGGCGCTTGCCAAGCAGGTCCGTCGCCCTGCCACCCAGCAACAGAAAACCACCAAACGCCACGCTGTAGGCGCTCACCACCCATTGCAATTGCTGCGCGGAAAAATCCAGGTGCGCGCCAATCTGCGGCAGGGCGACAAACACAATGGTGGCATCCAGGGCGATGATCAGTTGTGCGGTGGCCAGCAATAAAAGCATCCAGCCAGAGGGTCGAGAGGAAGACATCACAGCGTCCAGTCCGAAAATAAGAGGTGCCAGTTTCTTTCATGCCTGACAGATGATAAATAGCGCTATCACTCTTTCAGTAATGACTTTAATCATGGATCTGAACGCCGTTCGACTCTTGGTCCGCGTGGCCGAAACGCGCAGTTTTACCCGCGCGGCCGGGGAATTGGGGCTGACGCAGTCCGGGCTGTCCCGCGCAATCTCGCGCCTGGAAAGCCAGCTGGGCGTGCGCCTGCTGCAACGCAACACGCGCAGCGTGAGCCTCACGCCCGACGGTCAGATGCTGTACGAGCGCAGCGCGCCGTTACTGGCAGAACTGGCTGAAACCGAAAAGCTGATGCTCGACCGGCGCAGCAGCCCGTCCGGCCTGTTGAAAATCAGCACACCGTCGTTGTTCGGTCGCAAGGTGGTGATGCCGGTGATCGGCGAACTGACATTGCGCTATCCCCAATTGCGCATCGAAGCGGTGATGACTGACCGCCTGGTGGATATCGTCGACGAAGGTTTCGACGCATTGCTGCGCACGGGCGAGATCCAGGATCAACGCCTGATCGCCCGTGCCCTGCCGCCGTTGCGCTGGGTCACGGTGGCCTCGCCCGCTTATCTGGCGCGTTGGGGCACGCCGCAAACGGTGGACGAACTCAAGGACCACAGCTGCCTCACTGTGCGTAACTTGCGCAGCGGGCGCATGGTCGATTGGCAGTTAATGAAGGAGGGCAAAGTGCAGGACGTGAGCGTCGAAGGGCGGCTTATTTTCGACATTGGCGATGCGCTGGTAGACGGCGCGGTGGGTGGTTTCGGCATCGCCCAGGTGATGGATTTTGCGGTGCGCGACGACGTGGCCGCCGGGCGCCTGGTGCCGTTGCTGGAAGACGTTGCCGGGCGCAGTCGCGCGATCTCACTGGTCTATCCGCCGTCCCGGCAGTATTCGCCCAAGCTGATGGCGTTTGCCGATGCACTGGCAAACGCCCGCTGGTAAGGCCTACAGCTGGCGCCCGACCACCGGCTCGCCGATGCTCAGGAAATTCCCGCCCGCGATATGGTGCAAGGTGCGCAATTCGTCATGGCCTTCGAAGTGCCAGTGCCCGTCGCTGAACACGCGCGCGTCGGAATAGGCCGCGACGACTTCGCCGAGGAATAAATCGTAGGTCTGTTGGTTATGGGGCTCGGGCAACAGGCGGCATTCCAGCCACGCTACGCAACCGTCCAGCAGCGGCGCTTCGGTGTGCTCACCGTTGAATGTCTGCAAGCCATAGGTGGCGAATTTGTCGGTGTCTGCGCCCGTGGTGTTGCCGACCGTCTGCACCAGATCGGCCTGGGCCACACAAGGCACCTGCAGCACAAAGGTGCCGGCGGCTTCCAGCAGTTGGCGGGTCCAAGTGGCCTTGTCGAGCACCACGGCGACCTTCGGCGGTTCGAAATCAAGCGGCATGGCCCAGGCAGCGGCCATGATATTGCGCTTGCCAGCGTGGGCCGCGCTCACCAATACGGTCGGCCCGTGATTGAGCAAACGGTAGGCCTTGGACAACGGTACGGGGCGACGGTGGGTAGGGCTCATGGAGGAACGGCTCTTCAAGCAAGAAAAAACCTACGATACCTCAAGCACAAGCCCTGCGGGTCAGCTCGACAGCTGATTGGCAAACTGCCCGACCGCGCTCACCACCTTTTGTGCACCGTCCTGGATTTCCACAATCACCGTGCCCGCCTCGGCCGCCAGGGCCAAGCCTTGCTCGGCCTGCAGACGGCCCTCGTTCATCACGGACACCGCATCGCGGGCCATGTCCTGGTTCTGACGCACCACGCCGACAATTTCATCGGTGGCCTTGCTGGTACGCGAGGCCAATTGCCGCACTTCATCAGCCACCACCGCAAAGCCACGGCCCTGCTCGCCGGCCCGTGCTGCTTCGATGGCCGCGTTGAGCGCCAGCAAGTTGGTTTGCTCGGCGATGCCGCTGATGGTCTTGACGATGGTGCCGATCACTTGGGACTGGGCGTTGAGCGCCTCGATGCCATCACCGGCCTGTTGCATGTGCCTGGCCAGATCACGCATGACATCCACCGCCTGCGTCACGACAGTGGTGCCGCGCTGGGCACTGTGGTCGGTTTGCAGCGCGGTGCTGTAGGCAATGTTTGCGGCCTCCGCCACGGCCTGCTCCTGGTTGACCTGGTCGGTGATCACCGTGGCGAATTTGACCACTTTGTACAGGCGGTCATTGGCGTCCAGCACCGGGTTGTAGGTCGCCTCCAGCCACACCACACGGCCATGGCTGTCGACACGTTTGAAGCGCGCCGCAACAAACTCACCGGCGTTCAAACGCTTCCAGAAATGCTGGTACTCGGCGCTGTTGTATTCCTCCGGCTCGCAGAACATACGGTGATGTTTGCCCTGGATCTGCGCCAGGCTGTAGCCCATGCCACCGAGGAACCGGTCGTTCGCGGTCAGCACATGACCGCCGAGGTCGAACTCGATCACCGCAGTGGAACGCACCAGCGCGGTGATCAGGTTCTCATGCTCGCGTGACCCCTCGATGGTGCGGGTGAGGTCGCTGGAGTAAATCGAAAAATGCTTGAGACGCCCGTCAGAACTGCGCACGGGCTGCAGGATCGAGCGCAACCATGCCTCTTTGCCGTTGCCACGCATCAGGCGCACGGTGCCGGCGAAGTGTTCGCCGCGCACCAGGGCATTGTGAAAACGCTGCTGGAATTCGTCCTGGCGCAGGTGCGCAGGCACCAGCTCTTCCATGTGCCGCCCCACGATGTTGGAGGCCTGGTACGACAGCTCTTGCAGGAAGTTGGCATTCGCCCACTCCACCCGGCCTTTGGCGTCCAGCGTCAGGCACAGCATTTCGCTTTCCAGGCTCTCCTTGACCTGTTGCAAGCTGCACAACTCTTCGCGAAGAGCCGACAGCTCCTGCTTCAAACGGGTGTTGAACATGGGGCACCGATGGTCATTTGGGGGAGATGGATCTGACCTGCATCGGCGCTGGCGAGGTTTTCTGAAGCGCTTTTTTGTGGCGTGCCCAACTGTTTTTTGGATCCATTAACTGCCGTTGTTTCGGCAAACACCCATCACCTTGTATTCCACCGTATTGAGCTTGCCGCTGGAGTCTTCATAGGTCATGCGTGAAGGCACGGCATTGCACGAACTGATCGGCGGCGTAACGTTGACGACCTTGGCAATATCCAGCGCCATGCCATAGCGATACGCCTGTACCTGGGGTGCTGGCTGGCCGTTTTTTTCCGCGTAAGCCGCCATGGCTTTTTGATTACGCTCCATCATCAGCGCAAACGTGCGGTCGCCTCCGCCTTCGGCCATCGCCCCCAGTGACAGGACTGCAGCTAATACACCCAAGCCAATTTTATAAAATGTCATTACAGGTTCCTCGGTTGATAAGTTCAGTCACGAGACTAATCAACCAACCCTGTCGCCATGTTCACCAAAAGATTACTTATCTGTTAGATCGCCTTGAGCTTCCAGAATTGTAATGTTCGCGCCACCTGACCGTTATCCCCTGTTTGCAACTATCAGCCCGGGCCAGATCAATAAAAACGCCCCTACCTATAAGAAGCTGAAAACTGCCAACACCCAGGAGCGAAACATGAACATTACTTACTACACCCTTCCCTTTTCATTGATTGCCGCACTGCCTCTGGCAGCCGTGGCGGTGGAAGACACGCCCGAAGGTTTTATCCAAGGCAGCAGCGTAACCGTGCTGGCGCGCAACTTTTACTTCAATCGCGATGACCGCAAGGGCCAGTCCAGCCCGACCGGCAATGGGTATTCCGAAGCCTGGGCGCAGGGTTTGATCGGCAAATTCGAATCCGGTTTTACCCAAGGCACCGTAGGCTTTGGCCTGGATGCGTTTGCCATGTACGGCCTGAAACTCGACTCGGGCACCGGTCGCAGCGGCGGCAAGGGTTCGTTCGGCGTGCTGCCGGTGGACAGCGACAATCACCCCGAAGGCAGCTACAGCAAAGTCGGTGGCGCGGCGAAATTGCGCGTGCTGGACACGGTTATCAAGGCCGGCGATGTGTTCCCGCTCACGCCGGTGGTGGCCTACGGCGATTCGCGGTTGTTGCCGGAAAGCTTTCGCGGCGTCACCGCGCAGAACACCAGCCTTGAGGGCTTGAGCCTGCAAGGCGGACGCCTGAGCGGCATGAGCCAGCCAAGCGAAAGCGGGATGAACAAGGGCTTTGCGACCTTTTACGCGGGCAAGGTCGACTCACCCTGGATCGGCTATTTCGGCGCAGAGTACGCCGTCAACAAACACCTGAACGTGAGCCTCTACAGCAGCCGCCTGAAGGACGCCTGGGACCAGTACTACGTCGGCAGTGCCGCCAGTTACCCACTGACCGACGACGTGTCGTTATTCGGCGATTTCAACTATTACAAGGCCGTGGACGAAGGCAAAAAGCTGCTGGGCAAATTCGACAACAACATCTGGAGTGCCAGGCTCGGGGTAAAGGTCGGGGCCCACAGCGTGGCCCTCTCGCACCAGCGCAACAACGGCGATGACGACTTCGATTACCTGCGCCAATCGGACTCGATTTTCCTTAATAACTCGATCCAGTACAGCGACTTCAATTCGCCCAAGGAGCGTTCGTGGATGGCCCGTTACGACCTCGACATGCAGGCGTTCGGTATACCTGGCCTGTCGCTCATGACCCGTTATGCCAAGGGCACCGGCGCCGATTACAGCCATGCCAACGCGGTGTACATGCGCCGCGATGCAACCGGCAATCCGCTGACCGATCAACGCCGCTGGGAGCGGGATGTCGAGGCCAAGTACGTGGTGCGAAGTGGCAGCCTGAAGGATTTGTCATTGCGCTTGCGCCAGGCCACCGTGCGCTCCAGTGCGTTTGAGTCGGACCTGGAAGAAGTTCGCCTGATTGCGGAATACCCATTGGTCGCACTTTGAACAATCGCCCAGTTGAGTGCTTACATTCGTTCGCGCTTGACTAACATCTGTTCACAAATTGCTATCTATCAAAACTGTAACATTGGCCCCAGCTTCCCGTTAAGTTGAACTTCCTATACTCGCTTCAACTTGTCAGCAACGAGCAACATTCGTCTCTGAAGCTTTTTTTTAGCTCCTTTGGAAAGAGATGATTTTTTAACGCCCCTCTGGGGCGTTTTTTTTGGGCGCAGGCTTGGTCGCGACCCATTGCCGCAGTTGACCCTGAAGCTGCTTCACACTTCAGAATTTTCCTACTCACAACACACCTGATTCCATAGGGAAATGGAACCCTTCTCTTTCAGTAAAAGGTAAATCCCCATGCGTATCCTTGTGGTTGAGGACGAGCAAAAAACCGCTGACTACCTGCAGCAAGGCCTGAATGAAAGTGGCTACGTCGTGGACTGCGCGTCCAATGGCATTGATGGCCTGCACCTGGCTGAGCAGCACGCCTATGAGTTGGTGATTCTTGACGTCAACCTGCCGGGCAAGGATGGCTGGGAAGTGCTGGAGCAATTGCGCCGCAACGGCACCCAGCGCGTGATGATGCTGACCGCCCGCGGCCGGCTGGCCGACAAGATCAAGGGCCTGGACATGGGCGCCGATGATTACCTGGTCAAACCCTTCGAGTTTCCCGAATTGCTGGCGCGGGTACGCACCCTGCTGCGGCGCAGCGAGCACATCCCACAGCCGGAAGTGTTCAGCGTGTCGGACCTGGAACTGGACCCTCGCCGCCATCGCGCGTACCGCGGCACACGGCGCATTGACTTGACCACCAAGGAGTTCGCACTGCTGCAGGTGCTGATGCGCCAGACCGGTGAAGTGCTGACCCGCACGCAGATCATTTCGCTGGTGTGGGACATGAATTTCGACTGTGACACCAACGTCGTGGAAGTTTCCATCAGCCGCCTGCGGGCCAAAGTGGACGATCAGAGCGAGGTCAAGCTGATCCACACCATTCGCGGCGTGGGTTACGTGCTGGAAGCACGGCCATGAAAACCGGCAGCCTGTCGATGCGCCTGGGGTTGACGGTCAGCCTCATGGGCGCCGGCCTGGTGCTGTTGCTGGCGACGTTGGCGTACCTGGCCCTGACCCACGAACTGGAAAAACTGGCGCGCAAAGGCCTGGAAAGCAAGATGGAACAGATCCAGCACAGCCTGTCTCAAGGCCTCGACGCCCACGCCATCCGGGCGCGCCCGCATTCGCTGATGGACCTGGTGATCGGCCATGACAATTTTTACCTCACTATCGTCGGCACCGCGCCCGATGAAACGGTGCTGCTGAGCATCGGTGCCAAGCCTCAGGAGCCGCTGCTGACAAACTTCACACCGCGAGAAACGCTCGGCTACCTCAATTGGGCCGACAGCAATGGCAACCAGGTGCTCAGCGCCTCCAGCCTGATGCGCCTGGCCAGCGGCGAACGCGTACGCGTGCTGTTGTCGCTGGACCGCAGGGACGATCAGGCACTGCTCAGTGCCTATCTGCGCGCCACCGTGATCGCCTTGCCCATGTTGTTGATACTGATCGGCATGGGGGCCTGGTGGCTGGTGCAACGCGGGCTTGCTCCGTTGAAGCAGTTCAGCCATGTGGCGGCCAAAGTCACCACCCAGGACCTGACCCATCGCTTGTCCGTCGACAACCTGCCCAAGGAACTGGGCGAGTTGGCGCAAGGCTTCAATGTGATGCTCAACCGCCTGGACGCCGGGGTGCAGCAACTCTCGCAATTCTCTGACGACCTTGCTCACGAATTGCGTGCACCGCTGACCAACCTGATGGGCAAAGCCCAGCTCACGTTGTCGCGCCAACGCCCACCGGACGAATACAAAGCAGTGCTGGAATCCAACACCGAAGAGCTGGAGCGCCTGGCACGCATCGTTTCCGACATGTTGTTTCTGGCCCAGGTCAGCCACCCGGCAGCGCGAGCTTCGTTTACCGCAGTATCGCTGGCGGACGAAGCTCATCGGGTCATGGATTTATTTGCCCTGAGTGCCGAAGACAAACAACTGACCCTGACCCTCAACGGCGAGGCCCAGGTGCACGGCGATCGCCTGATGATTCAACGCGCCCTCTCCAACCTGCTGTCCAATGCAATCCGCCATAGCCCGGCGGGCGCGCATATTTCGTTGCGGGTGGAGGCTTACGGCAACAGCGTGTCGTTGTCTGTCAGCAACCCAGGCCCGGGGATTGAAGTGCACCACCTGCCGCACCTGTTCGAACGGTTCTACCGTGTCGACAGCAGCCGCGCGCGCACCGAGGGCGGAACCGGCCTGGGACTGGCCATCGTGCGATCGATCATGACCCTGCACCAGGGGCAAACCGACGTGCGCAGTTCGCCCGGCGCTTTCACCGTGTTTCGCCTGGTGTTTCCTCAGGTGTAAGCCCCTTGAGGGTGAGCCTGCTTGTTGTGCCAAGCGCACTTGTTGCGGCAGCGGCGTTGTTGTGGCAGCGGGCCTGTTGTGGCGAGCGGGCTTGCCCCGCGTTGGGCTGCGCAGCAGCCCCCATCAAGGCCACCTCGGTATCCCTGATATACCGTGGCGAAAGATTTGGGGCGGCTTCGCCACCCAACGCGGGGCAAGCCCGCTCGCCACAACAGGCCCGCTCGCCACAGTAAGCGGGCTCACCCCACCCGCGTCATTCCTCCTTGCGGTGCGCCCACTGATACAACGCCGGCAGCACCAGCAAGGTCAGCAAGGTAGAGGAAATAATCCCGCCGATCACCACCGTCGCCAACGGGCGCTGTACTTCGGCGCCGGTGCCGGTGGCCAAGGCCATGGGTATAAACCCCAGGGAAGCCACCAGCGCGGTCATCAACACCGGGCGTAAACGTGTGAGCGCCCCTTCGTGGATCGCCACCGACAGTGAACGCCCTTCCTCGCGCAGGTTGCGGATGAAGGCAATCATCACCAGCCCGTTAAGCACTGCCACACCGGACAACGCAATAAACCCCACCCCCGCCGAGATCGACAACGGAATATCGCGCAGCCACAGCGCCATGATCCCACCGGTCAACGCGAACGGAATCCCGGTAAACACCAGCAAGCCATCCTTGAGGTTGTTGAACATCATGAACAACAGCCCGAACACCAGCAGCAACGCCACCGGCACAACAATACGCAAGCGCTCGGAGGCCTCCTTCAGCTGTTCGAACTGGCCGCCCCAAGTGGTCCAGTAACCCGCCGGGACCTTCACCTGAGTGCTGATGGCAGACTCGGCCTGTTCGACGAACGAACCGATATCACGCCCGCGCACGTTGGCGCTGACAATCACCAGGCGCTTGCCGTTCTCGCGGCTGATCTGGTTGGGGCCCAGTACCAAGTCCAGGCTGGCGACCTGGGACAAGGCAATAAAACCCAACTGGCCCGAGGCGTTACTGGCCAGCGCCGGCACCGGGATCAACAGCCGCGACAAGCCCTCGATATCGGTGCGCAGCGCATCGGATAAACGCACGACCATGTCGAAGCGGCGGTCACCTTCGTACAGCGTGCCGGCTTGGCGGCCACCCACGGCGACAGCGATGGTGTCCTGCACGTCGCCCACGTTCAGGCCAAACCGCGCGGCCTTGTCGCGATCAATATTGATGGTCAGCACCGGCAAGCCAGAGGTCTGCTCCACCTTCACTTCCGAGGCGCCATCAAGCGTTTGCAAGGTCTCGGCGATCTCTGCGGCGGTCTTGTTGAGCACTGCCATGTCGTCGCCAAATACCTTCACCGCCACGTCACTGCGCACCCCGGAAATCAACTCGTTGAAGCGCAGCTGGATCGGCTGCGACAGTTCATACGCACTGCCCGGCACAATCGCACTGGCGCGCTGGATATCTTCGATCAGCGTCTCGCGGGATTTCGCTGGATCAGGCCACTGATCCTTGGGCTTGAGCATCACATAGCTGTCGGAAATATTCGGTGGCATCGGGTCGGAAGCGATTTCCGCGGTACCGGTGCGCGCAAAGACTCGCTCGATTTCCGGCACCTGGGCCATCAAGGTTTTTTCCAGCTGCTGCTGCATCTGCACCGATTGCGTCAGGCTGGTACCAGGCACACGCAGAGCCTGTTGAGCGAAGTCGCCTTCACTGAGGCTGGGGGTAAATTCGCTGCCCATGCGGCTGGCCACCACGCCCGAAGCGACAATGGTCAGCACCGCCAGGCCGAACACCAGCGGGCGGCGCGTCATGACCCAATCCAGCACCGGCGCATAGGCCCGACGCGCCGTGCGCATCACCAGGTTTTCCTCTTCCTTGACCTTGCCGGTGACAAACAGCGCAATCGCGGCCGGCACAAAGGTCACCGACAGAATCATCGCGCCGAGCAAAGCGATGACCACGGTGAACGCCATGGGGTGGAACATCTTCCCGGCCACTCCGGTGAGGGCGAAGATCGGCAGGTACACCACCATGATGACCAGTTGCCCGAAGATCAGTGCGCGCCGCGCTTGCTTGGCCGCAGCGAACACTTCGTGCAGGCGCTCACTGCGGGTGAGCAAGCGGCCATGGCGCTGCTGCGCATGGGCCAGCCGGCGAATGGCGTTTTCGACGATCACCACCGCGCCGTCGACAATAATTCCGAAGTCCAGCGCGCCAAGGCTCATCAGGTTGGCACTGACTTTGTTGGTAAACATGCCGGTAAAGGTGAACAGCATCGCCAGCGGAATCACCATCGCGGTGATCAACGCCGCGCGGATATTACCCAGAAACAGAAACAAAACCGCGACCACCAGCAGCGCGCCTTCGAAGAGGTTTTTCTTCACGGTGGCGATGGCTTTTTCGACCAGGTTGGTGCGGTCATAAACGGTAACGGCGACCACGCCCTGAGGCAGCGAACGGTTGATCTCTTCGAGTTTTTTCGCCACCGCCTGGGACACGGTGCGGCTGTTTTCACCGATCAGCATGAACACCGTGCCCAGCACCACTTCACGGCCATTTTCCGTGGCGGCGCCGGTGCGCAGCTCACGGCCGATGTCGACTTGCGCCACATTGCGCACGCGGATGGGCGTGCCGTCCGACGTGGTGATCACGATGTTGGCAATGTCATCGATCGACGCCACTTGCCCCGGTGCGCGAATCAACAGCTGCTCGCCGCTGCGCTCGATGTAACCGGCGCCGACGTTGGCGTTGTTGCGCTCAAGCGCGGTGACCAAATCGGTCAGCGTCAGGTTGTAGGCCGCCAAGCGTTTTGGGTCCGGGGCGATCTGGTATTCCTTGGCAAAGCCGCCGATGGTGTTGATCTCGGCCACGCCCGGCACGTTGCGCAGCTGTGGCTTGATGATCCAGTCCTGGATCACGCGCAGGTCGGTCGGCGAATAAGACGTACCGTCTTCCTTGAGCGCGCCGTCTTCGGCTTCGACGGTCCACAGGAAAATTTCCCCGAGGCCAGTGGAAATCGGCCCCATCGCGGTTTCGATGCCAGTGGGCAATTGCTCGCGGGCCACCTGCAGGCGCTCGTTGACCAATTGGCGGGCGAAGAACAGGTCAGTGCCGTCTTTGAAGATCACCGTGACCTGGGACAGGCCGGAGCGCGACAACGAACGCGTCTGCTGCAAACCCGGCAGGCCGGCCATGGCGGTTTCGATGGGAAAGGTAATGCGCTGCTCGGTTTCCAACGGTGAAAAGCCGGCCGCCGCCGAATTGATCTGTACCTGCACATTGGTGATGTCGGGCACCGCGTCGATGGGCAACTTCTGATAACTGGCGATGCCGACACCGGCCATCAACAGCACCGCCAGCAACACGATGATGCGCTGCTCGATGGCGAATTGGATAAGGCGCTCAAACATGGGGAATCACTCGCAGGATCAATGGGCGTGCTCGGCCGAGCCTTTACCCAGTTCGGACTTGAGGATGAAGCTGCCTTCGGTGGCCACTTGCGCGCCGGCTTCAAGGCCCTGGCGCACTTCGACGTAGCCGTTTTCACTCACGCCCAGTTCGAGGTGGCGGGTGATGAAACCGTCCGCCGTGCGCACGAATACCGAGGGTTTGTCCTCGACGGTCTGGATGGCGGTTTGCGGCACGGTGACCTTGGCCTGGTAGGTGTCGGTGGCAAGTTGCACAGTCACAAACAACCCTGGGCGCCAGGCATCGTCGGGGTTGGGCACGGTCACGCGCACGGTAGCGGTGCGCGTCTGCTCGCCGAGCAGGTTGCCGACATAGGCCACGGTGCCTTGAACTTCGGTGCCCATTTCAGTGGAGCTGACCTTCACCGGTTTACCGACGCGCACCTTGTTCAAGTCCTTGGGAAACACGCCGAAGGTGACCCACACCTGGGACAAATCCGAGAGCGTGAAGGCGTTGCTGGTTTCGCCGACCACTTCGCCCACGCCCAAGTGTTTTTCCACCACCACACCGGCGAATGGCGCGCGCAGCTCGTAGCGATTACCGCCGGCCAGTACGGCGCTGCCGCTGAGCGCCGTCATCTTCTGACGCGCGTTGGTCAGCGCGATTTCCGCTTCCTGCAAGGTCTGGCGCGCCAGCAGGTAGTCCTGCTCGGCGGAGATTTCGTCCTTCCACAGCTGGCGCTCGCGCTCAAAGGTGGTGCGCGCCAGCTCGACGCGTCGCTCGCTGGCGGCCAACTCGCTGCGCTGGTCGGAAATCTGCTGGCTGGCGATCACGGCCAACAACTCGCCCTTTTTCACCGACTGGCCAAGGTTGACCTTCACCGCCTCCACCACTCCGCCCGCACGCGGCACGATGTGTGAGGTCCGGTCCTCGTCGAAACGCACTTCTCCCGGCAGCGTCAGCAGCGTGCTGATCGCGCGCGGTTGGGCTTGGGCGAGCTGAATACCGGCCGCCTGGATCTGCTGCTCGGTGAGTTCGAGTTTGCCTTCTTCTTCCTCTTCGGCCCGTGCAAAACCAGACAGCATCAGGCCCAGGGCGACGGCGAGCGCCACACCGTGTTTATGCTTCATAAAAGACTCCAGAAAAAATCAAAACCGGGCGAGGTCGCCGTAAATCCGTTCGATGCGCACCCAGGCGTCGGTCGCCTGAGCGGTCGCCACCAGGTATTGGGTGCGGGCTGCGATCAAGGTGCGCTGAGCGTCGAGCACGTCGAGGAAGTTGAACTTGCCCATCTCGAAGCCACGGGTGGCGCTGTCCACCGCGCTCTGGGCGGCGGGCAGGATGTGTTGGTTGAACGCGCGCACTTCGGTGTCGGCGGTTTGCCACAGGTCCAGGGCCTGGCGGGTTTCGGTGCGCAGGCGCAGTTCGACCGCGTTGCGCAAATCGCGGGCCTGATCGGCACGGCGGCTGGCGGCGAGCACATTGCCCTGGTTGCGGTTGAACAGCGGGATCGGCATCGACACGCCCACCAGGTTCACGCGTTCACGCACGCTGGCGTCGTACTGGCTGCCGATGGACACATCGAGGTCGGGAATCCGCTGGGCCTTTTCCAGGCCCACGCTGGCTTCGCTTTGAATAATGTGCAGGTCGGCCAGGCGCAGTTCGGTGGTTTGCTCAAGCCGCGCGAGCAATTGCGCGGCGGCCGGCAAGGGCGGCGCGGATTGGCTTTGCGCGGCCACGTCCTCAAAGTCAGGCGTGGCGCTGCCGGTGCTGGCGGCAAGGCGCCGATAGGCATCGCTGAGGCCGATTTGCGCGCGGTTCAATTCCAGGCGGATCTGCGACACCTGCACCTGCGCGCGCGTGGTTTCCACCGGCGATGACTTGCCGGCGGTGACGCGACCTTTGGCGACCACCAGGCCACGCTCGGCCAGGGCCATCGAGCGTTGCGCCAAGTCGAGGCGCTGCTGGGCACGCAAAGCACTGTAGTAACTGTCGATTACGTCGGCGCGCAGGCCATTGCGACGCTGCTCCAGGGTCAGCGCCGCGGCGTCCTGGGCGCGCGTCGCGACGTCAATGCGCGCGCCACGTTTGCCGCCCAATTCCAGGGTCTGGCTAAGTTTGAGGGTGGTCGTGCGCGTGTTGCGGCGAGTGTCTTCGGCATCCCAGGAAGCCACCGGGTTGGGGATCAAGCCGGCCTGCTGGCGACCGCCCTGGGCAATGTCGATGTCCCATTGCGCAGCAGCCAGGTCAGGGTTGTTGGCGAAGGCGGCTTGCAGGGCTGCATCCAGAGAGAGGGTTTGCGCCTGGGCAGCACCTGCGGCCACCCACAACGCTGCTGCCCCCAAAAGTGTTCTAACGGAAAGTGCCATAACGAAAGTTCCACGCCCATGAAGTCGCTGAGATTTCCCAGCGGGGGGCAATGTAGCTTTCGGTACTTATCAGGGCCGTGGGCGCAACATTACAAATCCGTTAGCCGGGCTCAGGCATGCACCTCGTCATGTTCGTCGTGCACAAAACCCTCGCCTTCCACCTGAATCGTGGCGTGGGAAATATCGAATTGTTCGTGCAGCAATTCCGTCACCTGGCTAAGGATTTTTTGTTCCGTGTTCAGCGCAGCATCCGCCACCAAGTGCGTGCTCAGCACATTTTTGCCACTGGTCAGGGCCCAGATATGCAGGTCGTGCACGTCCTTGACCCCCGGCACACCCCGAATGGCCTGCTCGACCTGATCGATATCGATGCCGTCCGGCACGCCCTGCAGCAGCACGTTCATGCTTTCCTTGAGCAGCGTCCAGGTGCGCGGCAACACCCAGAAACCAATCGCCGCCGCCACCACCGAGTCAACCCAGCCCCACCCGGTGAACATGATCACCACCGCCGCGATCATCACGCCGATGGAGCCGAGCATGTCGCTCCACACCTCCAGATAAGCGCCCTTCACATTCAGGCTTTCACCGCTGGCGGCACTGAGCAGTTTCATCGAGATCAGGTTGACGATCAGCCCCAAAAACGCAATCACCAGCATGCCGGTGGACTGGATCTCAGCCGGTGCCTGCAGCCGTTGATAGGCCTCATACAGAATGTAAAACGCCACGCCAAACAACAGCAGCGCATTGAACGCCGCCGCGAGGATCTCGAAACGCGCGTAGCCAAAAGTGCGCTTGCGGTCGGCCGCGCGCTTTGCGACCTGGATGGCCACCAGAGAAATCGCCAGCGCCAGGGCGTCGGTCATCATGTGCGCGGCGTCGGACAACAGCGCCAGACTGCCGGTAATAAACGCGCCGATCACCTCAGCAATCATGAAGCTGCTGGTCAGCCCCAGGGCGATCCATAGAAGACGCTCGTGACCGGCGCGTACCTGACCGTGGTTATGTCCTGCGCTCATGAAAATTCCTCAATAGGTGGGGTTCGTTGATCATAGAGCTATAGGCCAGATCCCCGCGCAGGGGTTGCAAATTTGTCATCCGCGCGACAGCTCGCCGTTATATCGCGCGCACCAAAATCGCCCATGGACGCTCTGCAACAGTTCTATCAGGTATGCTTTTTGAGCAGGAAACAAAAAGAAACAAATTAGCCAACCTGTTCGATAAGGAGTCCCGTTTTGGAGTTATCGACTGCCGCGTGGATGGTTCACGACACCCGTCTCATGTTCTGCGTTCTGCTGGCCATCGCCAGCATTATTGTGCTGATCAGCGCGACCAAGCTGCCGCCATTTTTATCGATTCTGATCGGTACGTTTATCGCCGGCGTCGGCGCGGGGCTGCCGCCGGAAGAGGTCGCCAAGGCCTTCAGCAAAGGCGCCGGGGCGATCCTCGGTGAGGCCGGGATCATCATTGCCCTGGGCTCGATGCTCGGTGCATTAATGGCCGAATCCGGCGCCGCCGACCGTATCGCCACCACCTTGCTCGGGCTGGGCAAAGGCAAGTCGTTGCCTTGGGTGATGGCATTGGTGGCGATGGTGATCGGCCTGCCGCTGTTCTTCGAAGTCGGGCTGGTGATGATGGTGCCGATCATCTTCGTAATGGCCAAACGTTCGAATCAGCCGCTGCTGAAAATCGCCATTCCGGCGCTGGCGGGCATGACTACCCTGCACGCGCTGATGCCACCGCACCCGGGGCCGCTGATTGCGGTGAGCGCATTGCACGCCGACTTGGGCCTGACCATGTTGCTGGGCTTCTGCCTGGCGGTGCCGGCGGTGATTCTCGCGGGCCCGCTGTATGGCAACTGGCTGTCCAAGCGCATGCAGGTGGATGAGCCGGCCGACATCGGCGCGCTGTTCAGCGCACCGCCCAAGGCACCGCGCCAGCCGAGTTTCGGGGTGTCGTTGCTGATCATTTTGTTGCCGGTGATCTTGATGCTCGGCAGCACCCTGGCCAAAGTCGCGATGGCGCCGGAAAACCCGCTGGCACTGACCTTGAAGTTCCTCGGTGAACCGCTGATTGCCCTCGGCCTGGCTGTCATCGCCGCCGTGATCTGCCTGGGCTGGGCCGCCGGCATGCCACGCGCCGAGGTCGGCAACACGCTGCGCAAAGCCCTCGCGCCCATCGCCGTGTTGCTGTTGACCATCGGCGCCGGCGGAGGCCTCAAGCAAACATTGCTGGACGCCGGCGTCAGCCAGACCATCAGTAAAGTCGCCGAAGGCGCGCACATGCCGTATTTGCTGCTGGCCTGGTTGATTGCCGTGGCCCTGCGCCAGGCCACCGGTTCGGCGACCGTCGCCACGACAACCACGGCGGGCATTCTCGCGCCGATGATGGCGGGTTTGACGGCGACGCAGAGTTCACTGGTGGCGCTGGCGATTGGCGCCGGCTCGGTGTTCTTCTGCCACGTCAACGACGCCGGGTTCTGGATGGTGCGCGAGTACTTTGGCTTGCAATTGAAGCAGACGATCTGGGTGTGGTCGGTGCTGCAAACCATCGTTTCCGTGGTCGGCCTGGTTGGTACGCTGTTGCTCTGGCACTTTCTGACCTGAAGATCTTGTAACGGGGGGGGGCGCGCTCCCCTTCACGTTGTCAGTGATGTAAAACGAAACGAGCGTCGAGCTTACTGAGCAACTCGAAGGTGTTCATGTACGGAACGCCAAACAGAGCACACACGTTGGGAATGGTGTATTTGCGCTTGATGTCAGGGTTGTAGACTTCATGTGTGACAACCACAGCCCCCGTCGTCATCGCCTTGGCGATTAGCCAAGCATCTGCCCCTTCAAGAAACTCTTCCAGTGCTCCGGCCTTCATCACCGGTACTTGCTCGGCAATTCTTGAGACAATATTCCCAAAGGCCACTTGGGTCTGTTGATCACTCGAGTCTTCAAACAGTCCAGCATTACCCTTTACCCACAGCGTCAACTCATCGTTGCCTTTGGCTAGTTCGTCTCTGACTGGAACAATACTGGCAATTTCCAAGGCCTGATGCTGCTGAAGTATCCATGCCCAATAGCCTGGGCAGATCGTCATCCCGTAATAACGGTTCTTGGCCTCGATTAATGTATTCGAATCCAATAGATGCTTCATGCCGATAGTTTCATCCCATAAGTCTTCAGCTTAGCTGGCTGCACACCCAGCAATTTTCCTGCGTCCCGCAACAAAATTCGCCCGCTCTGTGCTTCTGCGAGAACGGCCTTGCTAAACCGAGTGCTGTTCCTGATAGCTGCTGTGCGGTAGTAGTCGCCTCCACTGCCGTCTTTATCTCGATACTCCTGCAAGATCCGGCGGTAGTAAGCGCCGTATTGATCATTACTGATGTAGCCAAGATCACGGGCGCGCCGTGCAATCACCAATGCGCTGACACGAAAGCGTCCGGCCAAAGGCCCCAGGTTTTCTTCCCAGTGAACATCGGCAACCCAATGCGCTCGGAAAATGAGTTCCGGCGCTAGAAACTCTCCAGCCACCGCATTGCAGAAGGCCTCTTCCTGACGGGCGCTTTGACTGCTGCCACCAGACACGCCCGTGCTACCAATCCATATATGCGCCAGTTCATGCATCAATGTAAAAAGCCGCGCCGTGGGCGCGTCCGCACTGTTGATGAAAACCACCGGGGCCATCGGATTGCTGATCGCAAAACCTCGAAACTCACTGACATCGAGTTTCCTGTGGGTGTTGCCCAAGGCAACACCACTTCGCATGACGAGAATTCCGGCCTCTTCCGCACCACTCACCAAAGCCCTCACATAGTCTTCGTAACCCATTCGAGCAAATGCATCCGTCACGCCAAGTACGCGACGAATATCTGCAACAACGTCTTTGATCGGCGAGTGGCTATTGAAATGTCCAACAAAGGGCAACGGGGCTCGTTCGTGATCCTGCAAGTACTCCAAGTACCAGTCTTGCTTACGGAGCACGTCTCTCACTGTGTCCATCAGGTTCAAGCTGGGCTCATCTGGAAAAACGCCACCCACAGTACGCAGGTCTGGAAGAGGCAAATGCTCTAGTGGAGGAGCCCTGAGAAAGAGATAGCCGAAAGGCACGTGCACAATCGCAGCCCACTTTTGCGCCTGGGAGAAGGTGGGAAGACTCTGGCCGCCTTCCCACTCCTTCAGCCGGTCCAATTTGACCATGAGACCTTTGGCAACCTGCGCTTCAGATAGCCCTGCTCGCTGGCGAGACCAGGACAGGATTGCAGGGTTGACATAGGCGACCTGAGACATAGAGGTAAGTGTGCTCGTCAAGATTGGGCGTGACTATAGGAGCGACCTTCCTAACCGTCAATTAATGGCCCTAAGTGCCATTTGTAACAGCGTTTACTGGGTGGCGCTTGCCAAACAGCGCCACACTCGCCACCCCGACCGCGCCCATCACCACGCAATAGCCCACGCAAATCCACGGGCGCGAGGGCATCAGCGCGATCAGCAGCAACGGCGTAGTACTCGCCCACAACGCGTAGGCAATGTTGTAGGTGAAGGAAATCCCCGACACTCGCACGTGCGCTGGAAACAGGCCCACCATCACCGACGGCACCGCGCCCACCACGCCGCAGCTCAAGCCCGCCGCGGCGTACGCCGCGCCCAGCCACAGGCCGCCGTTGATAAGGCTCGCGTACAGCAGCGCAATCCCCACTGGCAGCAACAGGCTGTAGACCAGCACCGCGCGCCAGGCGCCGATACGGTCCACCAGCAGGCCGGCGAGTACGCAGCCGATATTCAGAAAAACGATGCCCAGCGCGCTCAAGGCGAAGGTGCGGCTGGGGCTCATGCCGAAGGTTTTTTGCATCAGGGTCGGGGTGATGACGACCAGCACCACCACGGCCGAGGTGAGTACGCAGGTGAGGATCATCGCCGGCAGCAGCACGGCGCGATGGTCGCGCAGCACGGTGCGCAGCGGCAGTTCGGCGGCCGCCTGGCGGCGGGCCTGCATGTCGAGGAACACCGGAGTTTCGCTGAGCCAGCGGCGCAGCCACACGCCGATCACGCCGAATACGCCACCGAGCAGGAACGGGAAGCGCCAGGCGTAATCGAGGATTTCGGCTGGGGTGAAGACTTGCGCCAGCAGCGTGGCAGTGAGTGCGCCCAGCAGGTAGCCGAAGGTCAGGCCGGCTTGCAGGAAACCCAGGGCGTAACCGCGGTGATGACGCGGTGCGTGCTCGGCGACGAAGGTCCAGGCGCTGGGCACTTCGCCGCCCACTGCGGCGCCTTGCAGCACGCGCAGCACTAGCAGGATCAGCGGCGCGAAATAGCCGATTTGCGCGTAGGTCGGCATGATCCCGATCAGCAGGCACGGCAGCGCCATCATCAGGATGCTCAGGCTGAACACGCGTTTGCGACCCAGGTGATCGGCAAAGTGCGCCATCAGGATGCCGCCGAGCGGGCGCGCCAGGTAGCCGGTCACGAAGATGCCGAAGCTTTGCAGCAGGCGCAGCCACTCGGGCATTTCGGGCGGGAAAAACAGTTGGCTGAGGGTCAGCGCAAAGAATACGAAGATGATGAAATCGTAGATTTCCAGGGCGCCGCCGAGGGCGGCCAGGCCCAGGGTTTTGTAGTCGGAGCGGGAAAAACGCTGCGCCCGTGGGGAGAAGGTGGCAGTCATGTGCAAGCTCGGCAGACAAACAAAATGGCGTGCAGGTTATGAGTTGAGTCCGGTGATGGCAATCACGGCAGATATATTTGTTTTACTCATGGATCGATGAAGATAACTGCATTCCCATATCAATGGCCGTAGCGGAACATGCCGTAAAACTGCCAACACCATAATAAATACAAGAGGAATGACTCGTGGCCGATGCTATCGAAGAAAGCCGCTATGCCCGATTTGCCCTGCGCTGCTCCAACTTCGCCGAACGCTGGTTTCCGGATTCCTGGGTGTTTGCCGCCCTCGCGGTGATCATCGTCGCCGTGGCGACCCTGGGCATGGGCGCCGCACCCACCGAAGCCGCCAAAGCCTTTGGTGACGGGTTCTGGAGTCTGATCCCGTTCACCATGCAGATGGCCTTCGTGGTGATCGGCGGTTACGTGGTGGCCAGTTCGCCACCGGCGGTGAAATTGATTGACCGCCTGGCACGTATCCCCAAAAACGGCCGTTCGGCAGTGGCCTGGGTCGCATTGATTTCCATGGTCGCGTCCCTGCTCAACTGGGGCTTGTCGCTGGTGTTCGGCGGGTTGCTGGTGCGCGCACTGGCCCGCCGCACGGATTTACGCATGGATTACCGCGCGGCCGGTGCTGCGGCCTACCTGGGCCTGGGCGCGGTGTGGGCGCTGGGGCTGTCGTCGTCGGCCGCGCAGTTGCAGGCCAACCCGGCCAGCTTGCCGCCGTCGATCCTGTCGATTACGGGGGTGATCCCGTTCACCGACACGATTTTCCTGTGGCAATCCGGGGTGATGTTGCTGGCGCTGATCGTGGTCTCGTTGATCATCGCCTACGCCACCGCGCCCGGCCCGAACAGCGCCCGTGATGCAAAGGCCTGCGGCGTCGACCCGGCGTTCAACCTGCCCAAGCTTCAAGCGCCCACCCGTCCGGGCGAATGGCTGGAACATAGCCCGCTGCTGGCTATTCTGCTGGCGTTGCTGGCGGCCGGTTGGCTGTTCCATGAGTTTTCGACCAAGCCGGCGATCAGTGCGATTTCGGGGCTGAACACCTACAACTTCCTGTTCATCATGGTCGGCGCACTGCTGCACTGGCGCCCGCGCAGCTTCCTTGATGCGGTAGCGCGCGCCGTACCGACCACCACCGGCGTGCTGATCCAGTTTCCGCTGTATGGCTCCATCGCGGCGCTGATGACGGTGGTCAAGGGCGGCGACGGCCAAACCCTGGCGCACCATATCTCGACCTTTTTCACCTCTATTGCTTCACACGACACCTATGCGCTGTTGATGGGTGTGTACTCGGCGGTGCTGGGCTTCTTTATTCCGTCGGGCGGCGGCAAGTGGATCATCGAAGCGCCTTACGTGATGCAAGTGGCCAACGACCTGCAATACCACCTGGGCTGGGCAGTACAGATCTACAACGCGGCCGAGGCGCTGCCGAACCTGATCAACCCGTTTTATATGCTGCCGCTGCTGGGCGTGTTGGGGCTCAAGGCGCGGGATTTGATCGGCTTTTCGTTTGTGCAGTTGCTGGTGCACACGCCGCTGGTGTTGTTCCTGCTGTGGGCGTTGGGGACGACGTTGAAGTATTTGCCGCCCGTCATGCCCTAACACGGTCAGGGTGGAAGCGGGCTTGCTCGCGAAAATGCCCGCGGGTCAGTGACGGAAACGGTTGACTGACACAGCGCTTTCGCGAGCAAGCCCGCTGCCACATTTCGACCTGAGGCTTTAACCCGGCTGTCTTCTTTTCGTCACATTGCATTGCTACCGTCCTGCGAAATATCTTGAAACAACCACCGCGCAGGGACTCCCAGCAATGAGTGACGAGCACGAAGACCGCCCTTCTCCCGATTCCATCGCCCAACCGCCGGTAGACACCAGCCGCCGGCGTTTCCTGGGGGGCGCGGCAGTGCTGGGGGTCGGCGCGACCTTGAGTGCCTGCGGCAACACCGGTGAAGCACCGAGCACACCGGTGACGCGACCGCTCACACCTCAAGAGCTGGACAAGGCCTTGCACGACCAGGTGAAAACCGTGGTGGTGATCTATGCCGAAAACCGCAGCTTCAACAATTTGTTTGCTGATTTCCCTGGCGTAGAAAAACCACTGTCGGCGCTCTCCGGCGCCGATGCCCAGCAACGCGACCGCGACGGCAGCCTGCTGACCAGCCTGCCGCCAACCTGGGGCGGTGTGTTGCAAGTCGGCCCGCAAAGTGTCGACGGGGTGACCTACCCCAGCGAAGTGCAATTCCAGGAAAACCTGCCCAACGCACCGTTCGCCCTCAAAGGCCCGAACGCCGAAGACCTGCCTTTGAGCCTGGTCACGCGCGATTTGTGGCACGTGTTCTACCAGAACCAGATGCAGATCAACAGCGGCAAGAACGACAACTTTGTGGCCTGGGGCGATTCCGGTGGCCTGGTGATGGGCCATTACGCCCAGAGCCGTTATTCCTTGCGCCTGTGGGATGTGGCCAAGGAGTTTGTGCTGTGCGACAACTTCTTTCAGGGTGCATTTGGTGGCTCGTTTCTTAACCACCAGTACCTGATCAGCGCCACGGCGCCGTTTTATCCGAACGCCGCGCAGTCGGTGGCCAAAGCGCAGATTGCCACGCTGCAAAGCGATGACCCTGCTGATCCGCGTCTCAAGCCGCTGGACAAGTCACCCGCCAGCGCCATGACCGGCCCACCGCAGTTTGGCCCCAGCGCACTGACGCCGGATGGCTACGGCGTGAACACCCTCGCCCCGCCGTACTGGCCGACCTGGATTCGCGACCCGGACAACCCGGATTACTCCAAACCCGACCTGCCCAACGTGCTGGTGCCGCAGACCCACGAACACATCGGCGACAAGCTGTCGAAAAAGAACATCGACTGGGCCTGGTACGCCGGGGCGTGGCAAGCGACCCTCGACCAATTCAAGGACTCGGGCGGCATTCCGAAAATCCCCAACTTTCAGTATCACCACCAGCCGTTCAACTACTTCAAGCAACAAGGGCCAGAAAACCGCGCCGAGCGTGATAAACGCCTGCGCGATGGCGGCTTGGGTGATGAGGCCAGCACCAACAAATTCTTCGCCGACGCCCAGGCCGGCAAGCTGCCTGCCGTGAGCTTCTACAAGCCTCAGGGCAACCTGAACATGCACGCCGGTTACGCCGACGTAGCCTCGGGCGATCGCCACATCGTTCGCGCCTTGAAAGTGCTGCAGGAAAGCCCGCAGTGGAAAAACATGGTGGTGGTGGTGACCGTCGACGAGAACGGCGGCTGGTGGGACCACGTGGCCCCGCCCAAAGGCGACCGCTGGGGCCCGGGCACGCGGGTTCCGGCGCTGGTGGTGTCGCCGTTTGCGCGCAAAGGCACCGTGGACCACACGGTTTACGACACGGCATCGATCCTGCGCTTGATCACCAGGGTGTTCCAGCTGGAGAAACTGGACGGCCTCAAGCAGCGCGATGACGCGATGATTTCCCGCGGCCAGACGCCCATGGGCGATTTGAGCAACGCATTGCAATTCAAGCTGTAGGTTTTCTTATCCAATAACGACACGCCTGGCGATTTAGCACGCGGTTTTCCTGGTCAGCCGCTACTGTGTGCAGGTGGGCTTTCACCCCGCGCAGACGGGCTTTCGCTGACAAGGAACCAACTATGTTCAAACCGACCAGGCTGTCCTTCACCTTGGTCGCACTGCTGGCCAGTGCGCTCGTACACGCCGATATCGAAGTACCACTGGGCAGCACGCAACGCGTCACCCAAGTGTTCGCGTTTCCCAATAACTGCAACGTGATCTGCTTTCGGCCATGGACGCTGGAGCAGACCGCCGAGCACTACCTGAACCAGAGCTTGCAGCGCGACGGGTACAGCCGCGCCAAGGTCAGCGTGAAAACCCATGACGGCGAGGTCGTGGCGACCTTCAGCGGCGTACCTGACCACTACGGCCAGCCCCTCACCACGCTGCTCAACACCGCCGACCTGGCCTACCAAGGCGCCAGCAAGCTCAACACCGACGGCAAATGGGCCTACAACTGGTACCTGTTCCTGCCGCTGGGCATGGCGCTGGAAAACCGCAAAAGCATCGAGCTGCTGCACTTCCCGCCGGATTACTCGCTGACCCAGGCCCAGGATTACCTGGAATCGGCCACCACGGATCGCTGGGCCACGTTGCTCACCGACAACGGCATCCCGGCCACCGAAACCCCGGCCTACCAGACCATCATCGATATCGCCCCCATCGCCGCGCCGTCCAACGCGGGCAAGGACCTGGAAACGGTTTACAGCTATTTCACCGACTATCAGACCCGCATGGTCAAAGAACTGAGCCTGCACGCCAACGGCTCATTACCGATGGTGGCGTTCGGTGCGCCGGTGCGCAGCTGGATCAAACAGCAATACGGTCAGACGGTGGCGGTGTTGGGCCTGGCGCAGATCAGCCCCACCGAGGGCAAACCCGTGTCGGTGCTGGGCGCCAACCACCCCAGCTACATCTGGTATGCGGCAGACCCTGCCACCTACGACGGCAATGAACAAAAAGCCGACGAAGCCGGTTTGAAGGTGATGGGCCAGGATTTGAGCGCTGCCTGCTGGCAAGCCGGCATGGGACAGAAGCCCGCCAGCGATCCGAATGTGTTGCTAAAGGCGTGCATGAACACCTGGCAGGTCACGCGCAAGGAGCAGACCTGTGAGTTGTTTTACACCTCGGTCCGCAACCTGACCCCTGAACAGGCCAACGCCAAATGCGCCACGCCTGCAATCAAGGCCCAGTTGAAACAGTTGAAGGGCGTCGTGCCAGCAGCATCTCTTACCGCGCCAGCGCTATAAAGCGCACAAACAGAACGGTTTCTACTGTCAGATTTGACAGTAGAAATCGAATTCAACTTGGGCGAGTCTGGGGTCGCACACATTCGCTGCAAGACTGGCAGTCAGACAACTCAGTAGGTCGATGCAGCCTAGGCCAGGAGAGTTATGAAAACTCAAGCCATGGATAAGGCTAAAACCAGCACAAAGGACTGCCTTTACCCTTTCAAAACCCTGCTTTTTGAGCCGGGCTATCCTTCGACCGAGCAATTTCTGCCCATTCAGGACGCTAACGGATTACCCGCCGGGGTCAAGGCGCGCATCGCCTTTGACAGCCGTGTGCGCATCGCCAAGGTTTCCGGCTATGCCGTGGGTGAGCGGCGCCCGCATACGCTGCAGCTGTCGCCCCGTATCCACTTGTATGACTGCTGGTTCTGCGGCCTGCTGTTGCACTCCTGCGACCCGAATGTGTTTTTCGACACCACAGACCTGGAGCTCTGGACCGTACAGCCCATCGCTGCCGGCACCTTGCTGACGCTGGATTACGCCAGTACCGAGGACGCGCTGCCCCAGCAGTTCGCTTGCCTGTGCGGCGAGCTGAACTGCCGGGGCTGGATCACCGGCAGCCAGGAGCCGTTAAACAGCGAAGGTCAGGCGTTCATGGCCCGATGGCGTGAACGCAAAAGACCTTAGGCTTCGCCCAACGGGCGCAGGCGGTATTGCGGCGGCAACTGCTCAAAACCACTGATGGTGGTGTTCAAGCTCTTCCAGCGGCCATCCTTGATGCCATAGATGCAGCCATGAATCGACAGGCTCTGCCCACGGTGCCAGGCGTTTTGCACAATGCTGGTGTGGCCGACGTTGGCCACCTGCTGAATCACGTTCAGCTCACAAAGGCGATCGACGCGCTCTTCTTCGGTCGGCAGCTGCGCCAGCAGGTCACGGTTTTCGTAATAGAGATCACGAATAGTGCGCAGCCAGCCGTCGATCAGGCCGAACTGGCGGTCCTGCATCGACGCACGCACACCGCCGCAGCCATAGTGGCCGGTGACGAGGATGTGTTTGACCTTGAGCACGTCGACTGCGTACTGGATCACCGACAGGCAATTGAGGTCGGTGTGCAGCACCACGTTGGCGACGTTGCGGTGCACGAACAGATCACCCGGCAACATGCCGACGATCTCGTTGGCCGGTACGCGGGCATCGGAGCAACCGATCCACAGGTATTCCGGGGTTTGCTGGCGGGCAAGCTTGGCGAAGAATTCGGGATCTTCCTGTTTGATCGCGTCCGCCCAGCGTTCGTTGTTATCAAGCAGGTCTTGTAGTTCGTTCATCAGGGAAAGCCTCAGGAATGATGCGCAGCTGTGTGACAGACAACCGCTCGTCCGGGTCACGCCAAGCCGTAATTAGCTTGAATCTTTAGGGCGCCGTGCCTGTCCACACACTATAAGCCCCACAGTATGAGGATTGGCCATGACTGAATCACGACGTCCCTACGGCGCTACGCAGCCGGAACCGATTGATGACAACGAAGACCGCATGGGCTCGATACGCGAGCTGGATTTCGACGAGGAAGAACCGACCGCGGAAATCGGTGATGAGATCCCGCCGGGAGAGCGCGAGCAATTGATGCCCGACGAACGGGTGCGCGAAGCGGGCATGACTGGCGCTTCGACGGCGGACCATGAGCCGACTGATGATGATATGAGCCCGGAAACGCTGATCCATGAGGACGGTGCGCGGGATGCGCGGGAAGAAGGCGAGGATAATCCGGCGGATTACGATCTGAGCATCGTCGATGAAGATGAGATTGGTGGCGGCAATGGCCTGGATGAAGCCGAGTTAGCCGATATCGATCCGGTCGACGGCAACCGCTGATACAGCGCGGTTCAAAATGTGGGAGCGGGCTTGCTCGCGAATGCGATCGTTCAGTCAGTAAATCTTTGACTGATACACCGTATTCGCGAGCAAGCCCGCTCCCACATTGGCTTCTGTATTCAGTCCACTAACGTGCAGGCCATAACGACCGCATCTTCGCGGCCACCCACGGCGGGGTAGTAATCGCGCCGACGGCCGATCTCATTGAAGCCGTAACGCTCATACAGGCGGAACGCCCCCGTATTGCTGTCGCGCACTTCCAGGAAGCATTCCCGGGCATTGGCGGCATAGGCGCGGGACATCAAGTGTTCCAGCAACGCCAGGCCCAAGCCACGGCCCTGGTTTTCCGGCTTGACGGTAATGTTCAGCAGATGCGCCTCATCGAGGATGATCTGCACCACGCCGTGGCCTACCTGCTGCTCACCTTCAAACATCAACCAGATCTGGTACTTGCCCAAGCCGTCGAGAAAAATCCCGCGGGTCCACGGATGGCTGAACGCCGCGTATTCAATCTTCAGTACAGCGTCGAGGTCCGCCTCGGTCATTGGGCGGAAAGATAAAGCTTCACTCATCGGTACTTTTCCAGCGCGCCATCAGCCGGCGCATGGCTTGCCATACATCAGCCTTACGCTGTGGCTCTTCCATTAATAATTCCAGGCCCGGCAGGGCCCACACCGACCCAAGGCCCTCGACCTGCAGTTCACGGTACCAGGCCTCGGCATTCGCCTCGCCGGCAAACCGCACGGCGGGCAGGCCGATCAGCCACAGGCACACGCATGGCTCGTCTTCGAGGCGCGCCGAAACAAAACCTTGCACAAAATCCCGCGCGGCTTCCGGGCCCTGGTCCATGTTGCCACGCACCAGCAGCGGCCAGCGCACCGGGTCGCCGACGATTTGCGGGCTGTCGGGCAAGCCGGCAGCGCGCAGCATGTCCTTGAGCAACATGTAGGCCGGGTCGCGGGTCTGGAAGCGCTCGCCTGTGGGTAACTCCACCAATAGCAGGCAACGCCCGGCCCGCAGCAATTGCAGGGCAAAGCGCGGCGGCGGCACCACGGGCGCCTTGGCTACCGGCGCAACCGTTTCGGCCACCACTGGCTTGGCCATTGGCGCCGGGCGCGGCACTTCGACCTTCGCCCGCTCGACGACAGGGCGCGATTCGGGCGTGGGCTTGACCACGGCCACCGGCGCAGCCGCCTCTTCCCCCGACACGTCAAACGCCTCATAAGGCTCAAGCGCCTGCAGCAGCTCGGGCCGCGACGGGGCGGCAAACGGCAGTTCGGTGCGGGGCAGCCAGTTGACCACCTGCATGGCGGTCAAGTAAGCGCGACGTCGGGACTCGATAAGCACAGCTCGGCCACTTGTGGATAACTAAAGAGCGGGGATTCTACCGCTGTTCGGTAACAATCGCCCACTGCGCACTGACCGGCTGTGGATAAATCCCGCGCCTGATGCAGTACAATCGCGACTTTTAATCGCCAACCAGCCGGCCATTCCCATGATCGAACCCAAGCGCGTCCTGCGCGCCCTCGCCGAACACTGGGCCTTACTTGAGCCACTGTGCGAACACTTCGACCAAGGCACCTTGAGCCTTGGCGAACTGCGCGCGCAACTGGCCGCCCAACAACTGGACAGCACGCCCCAGGACATCACCAGCCTGCTGGACGTGTGGATTCGCCTGGATATCCTGGTGCCTGTCGCCAAAAGCCCGAACCGTTTCGAGCTCAACGCACAGATCCACGACTTCCTGGCCTATCTTCGCAAGGAGCACCGGCTTGGCCTGTGCCTGGAAATTGAAGCCTACCTGCGTCACCTTGAGCGCCTGGCCGGCTACATTCAGGACGCTTTCGACATCCGCGATGGCCACGACCTGGCCCGCCAGCTGCGCCTGCTGGACATGCGCGTACGCGATGTATTGAAAAAACTCGCCAACGATGAACAAGCCCTCGCGGCCGTGGCCGACCGCGCCAAGACCAGCGACCGGCAGATCCCGTTGCGCCAGCGTTACGCCGAAGTGCTGGCGACCTGGGACGAATACGTCGAGCCGATGATCCAGCTGGTGAACGCCGACGGCGCCTTCGAGCAAGGCGTGCGCAAGGTCGAAAACGTGCTGTTGCGCATGCTGACCGAGCAACAACGCCTCGGCCACCTGGTCGATGACGACATGCTGCTGCGCACCCACGCGCGCATCCTCGAAATGCAGACCAGCGCCCAACTGACCTTGCGTCATGCGCGCGAATTGCTGCTGCCGCTGCGTGAAGAAGCGCGCCGGCACAACGCCGTGACCCGTGGCGCCGCGCTGGCCTTGTCGGCCATCCGCCGTAAAGGCCTGGACGCCGTGCCGCAAGCGGCGATGCCGATGTTCACGCGGCCGCAAAGCACCTTCCTCGGCAGTGCCAGCCAGGTCGAGGCGTATGTGTACGCGCTGGCGAATTTCGAGCCGAAACCGGCGCGCTTCCCCAAGGCGCACAAATCCCACAAGGGCGACGCCCAGCGTGCACCGCGCACGGTCAAGGAAATGCTCGAGCGCTGCGAAGACGCGCTGCCGATGCCAGACCTGATGACCTGGCTGCTGGAGCAGGAACCGGACGGCGCCACCGACGAATTGTTGTACTGGTTCTCACGCCTGTCCCGTGAAAAACGCTTCAAGCGCGAACGCCTGGAACGCCGCGATTACCACACACACGAGCACCAGGTCAGCCTGCGCTCATTCGCCCTGCTCCCGGCCGGCGCTGATATGGCCGAGAATTCTGCGAGTACACCTCATGCATCTTGATCTATCCGAACTGTCCCAGCTGGCGCCGATCTTTCGCGAGCTGTTCAAGGGTTACCACGTCAGCCGCCGCGACCCGGAGCTGTACGCGCAACTGTCAAACTTCCAGGACCAGTACCGCACGCTGTTCAAGGCGCTGGGTTTTGAACTGGTGTGCGATACACGCGGCTTCTATTACTTTGTGCCGGACTCGGCGATTGCCAGCGCGCAAGTGAACAAGACCGCCCAGCGCCTGGCGCTGTTCACCTTCATCCTTGTCGAGCACCTGGCCGACCAGGGTCGCGACCCGATCGCCGTGCTCGACGGCGGCAGCCTGGGCCGTGACGAATTGCCGTCGTTGCTGGAGAAGTACCGCGACCTGTTTATCCAGGCCGAAGTGCAGACCCAGGAAGAACTTGAAGAAAAAATCATGCGCCGTATGACCCAATTGGGTTTTGCCAGCGAAGACAACGGCGTGTATCGCTTCCTGCCGCCGATGCACCGTTTCCTCGACGTGTGCCTGTCGGTGCAGCAGGACCGCGACCTCGCCGCCAGTGTGCACAGCGTGCTGCCCTTGCCGGTGCCGGTGATCATCGACGAAGACAGCGATGAAAAACTGCTCAAGACCGACGATCCGCTGGACTTGAGCGACTTTGACGAAGAAAGCGAAGAAGACGCCCTGGCCCGCGCCATTGCCGAAGAACAGGAGACCGACGCATGAGCAAGGAACGCTACGGCATCCGCCGCTTCGCCCTATTGAACACCGCCGGTTACAGTTTGGGCCTGTTCCCGCTGGAAGAACCGCTGTCGGTGTACGGCGCGAACAACCTGGGTAAATCCGCCTCGATCAACGCCCTGCAGTTCCCGATTCTGGCGCGCATGTCGGACATGAGTTTCGGCAAGTACACCCTGGAGCAATCGCGGCGCTTCTACTTTGCCACCGACACCAGCTACATCCTCGTGGAAGTCTCGCTGCCCCACGGCCCGCACGTGATCGGCGTGGTCGGGCGTGGCCCCGGCGGTGGTTTCGGGCACCAGTTCTTTGCCTATGCCGGCAAGCTGGACCTGGCGCATTACCAGAAAAACGACACCTGCCTGCGTCAGAAAGAGCTGTTCACCAACCTTGAGCGCGAAGGCCTGAAAGCCTACGAGCTCAAGCCGGACGAACTGCGCCGCTTGCTGGTGGGCGGCCACACGTCGATCCCGCTGGACCTGACCCTGATTCCACTGCGCTCTACCAGCGAGCAGAGCCTGAAGACCTTCCGCGCACTGTTTATCAACCTGCTGCACATGCGCGAAATCACCGCCGCCAAGCTCAAGCAATTGTTCCTGGATGCCTTCGAACACAGCCTGCGTTCCGGCAGCGTGGACTACATCGCGGCGTGCGAAGAAGCCTTCCGCGATGTAAGGCGCATGGAGCAGGATTACAACTCGCTGGTGGCGGCCGGTCCGTTGGTTGAGGCGTTGGCCAACGGCGTTCGGCAGCGCGATGTTTTGCGCGGCAAACTGCATCGCCTGTCGCCCTTGCTGGATTCGTTGCTGGGTACCTGGTCGGACTACGCCAGTGCGCGCAAGGAAGAGCTGACGATCCAGGCCGAGCATTACCGCAATGAGCAGGACGCGCTGCAAAACGATCAGCGCGGTGGCACCCAGGAGCTGATGCGCCTGGAGCGCGAAATCAGCGGCATCCAGCGTTGGCTGGGCGAGCTGTCGGTGCTCAAGCATCGCTTCGCCCTGGTGGATGACGTCAAGGTGCTGGAGCAGCAGCTGCTGGCGGCCAAGGATGCTCACGATGAATTGGCGGGCGCCCTGGCGCAGTCGCGGCAGTTCAGCGCCGAGGATTTGGACGAGCGCTTGCGCGATCTGGAAAAACGCTTGAAGTCGGTCAAGCAGCAGCTCGACCACGCGGACAACAACAGCTACGCCAAACTGCGCGAAGAGTTTTCGCAGCAGGATGTCGAGCGTCTGATGCGCCTGTTCAACAGCTCGTTGTTCAGCCTGCCATTGGGCGAGCACGGCATCACGCTGGATGAGGACGGTCAGTGGGTCAAATCCCTGGAGCAGATCCTCGACGGCTTCAAAGGCGAGCGCTTCGAAGTGCCGGGGCTGTCCATCGACATCTCGCACATCGAGCCACCGGCGTTGCAGGCCCTGGCGGACCGCGCGGCGTTGCGCGACCAGAAAGAGCGCCTGGAAAAAGAACTCAAGCAACTCAAGACCCAGCAGGCCGTGGCCTCCGACCGCGCAGCGAGCAAGACCCAGACTGAGGCGCTGTACCAGCAAGTGCTGGATGCGCAGAAGGCACTGGAAGACTTCCGTCGCGCCCAGACCCTGAGCGCTGAAGAAGGCGAGAAGCTGGAAAACCTGGCGCAAATGGAAGCCGCCCAGGATGAGTTGAAGCGCTCCAGCGACGCCTTCACCGAACGTGTGCAGCAACTGTCGGCCAAGCTGCAATTGGTTGGGCGCCAGATTGGCGACATGGAAGCCAAGCAACGCACGCTGGATGACGCGTTGCGCCGTCGCCAGCTGCTACCGGCAGACCTGCCGTTCGGCACGCCGTTCATGGACCCGGTCGATGACTCCATGGATAACCTGCTGCCGCTGCTCAATGACTATCAGGACAGCTGGCAGGGTTTACTGCGCGCCGATGGCCAGATCGAAGCCTTGTATGCGCAGGTTCGCCTTAAAGGCGTGGCCAAGTTTGACAGCGAGGATGACGTCGAACGTCGCCTGCAACTGCTGATCAACGCGTATGCGCACCGCACTGACGAAGCCCTGACCTTGGGCAAGGCACGCCGTGCAGCCGTCACCGATATTGCGCGCACCCTGCGCAATATCCGCAGCGACTACGACAGCCTGGAACACCAGTTGGCCTTGTTCAACCGCGAGATCAACAAGCGTCAGGTGTCCAACCTGCAAAGCTTCCGCATTGTGCTGGCGCCGAACAAGGAAGCCCTCAAGCATATCGATCAGATCATCCACAGTGCCGGTCAGTATGAAGAAGGCGAGACGTTGTCGGTGTTTGACCTCAGCCAGAGCGCCGAGCAAGACAACAAGAACGAGGAAGCCAAGGAGTACCTGGCGCGCCTGGTAGCCGCCAACCATAACCAGTTGGGCCTCAAGGACCTGTTCGAGCTGGCGTTCGAGATCACCAAGGTGCATGGCCAGCCGGTGATTCACACCGACATCGACGGCGCGGCATCCAACGGCACCACCATGACCATCAAGGCGCTGACCAACATGTACTTGTTGCTGCACTTGATGGACCGTGATCAGGCCGGGCGTGTGCGTTTGCCGTATTACCTCGATGAGGCAGCGGACATCGATGAGAAAAACCAGGCGGCGCTGCTGGAAACCAGTTTGCAGCTGGGTTTTGTGCCGATTCTGGCCAGTGTGAAGCCGCAGGTGTCCGCCCAGGTGGCGATTGACCTGGAAGGTGGCAGTGGACCGAACGGCATCTACATTGACGAGGCGGACTGGAAGTACATCCGTCGTCACGATGCGGTGAAGGCGACCGTGAATGTGCAGGCGGATGAGCCGGAGCTGGATGAGGTTTGATCCACTGAGCTGAAATGCACAAAGGCCCCTGGGTGAGCATCCAGGGGCCTTTTTTTTCGCCTGTTATGGCCTCTTCGCGGGCAAGCCCGCTCCCACAGGTGAGCGCATTTCTACAGGATAAATGCGCTTGAATGTGGGAGCCGGGCTTGCCCGCGATGGCCGCGCCTCGGTTTACTTGCCGAGCGAAATCTTAGGCGCCCAGGTCAGCCATTCATCTTCAAACTTGTCGAACAGCGGGAAGGTCTGCTGCGGCCGGGCAGCATTGCCCATACGCTCGCCGTCTGGCGTGGCGAAAGCGATACCGCCGGCGACCAGCGTCTCCAGGGATTCAGTGCGCACTGTCGCGCCTTTGAACAGGCCGAAGTCGAGACCGAAACCGCTGGTGTTCCAGAAGCGGCTGCCGCTGCGCACCAGTGGCGCGTACTTGGGCTCGATCAAGATATGGATCAGCACGCGGTCGGCGGTCTGACCCAGCTCGTAGCCGGTGACTTTGCCGACGGTGACCTCACGGTAGGTGACCGGAACGCCTTCCTTCAACGAGCCACGGCGTGCCGCGCTGAGTACCAGGCTCAGGCCTTCCTCCTGACGGGCCGCCTCCGGTGGCTTGTCCAACGCAACGAAACTCTTTTGTGGGCCGGCGTTTTTCGCGGATGGCTGCACCTCGATGTACTGGCCCGTGACCAGGGTTTCCAGGTTCGAGGTTTTCATCAGGCCCAATTCAGGCTTGACCACCCAGAACTGGCTGCCGGCGCGGGCGATCCGATCGGCCACTTGGGTGATGCGCGCGCTGAGCAACACCGACTGCATATCTGCACTGAGGTCGACGCTCTCGATCTTGCCCACGTCCAGGCCTTTGAAGCGTACCGCGGTGCCGGGGCGCAGGCCGTCGGCGCGATCGACCTTGATGGTCACCAGCGTGCCGTGTTGATTGGCGGCTTCGCGATCAGCAAACAGACGGAAGCGCGGGATACGTTTTTTCAGCGGCACGTTCGGTTCCGGGGTCTCGAAGGCAATACCGCCGGCCATCAAGCTGGCCAGGGATTCACTCTTGACCTGGATGCCCCCGGTGAGCCCGCCCGTCAGCGTGACGCCGCTGGCATTCCAGAAGCGCGTCGAACCGTTAACCAGGTTTTCGTATTCCTTCTCGATGTGAACACCGATCACCAATTGCTTGTTCTTGCGCGAGAACTGGTAGCTCTGTACCGAACCCACCTTGACCTGTTTGTAGAGGATCGGGCTGCCGACATCCAGCGAGCCGAGGCTGTCGGTGAACAACACCATGTGCAGGCCGGGGGAACGCAGGTCCAACGGTGGTGCCTTGGCCCGAGCGACGAATTCGCGCTGCGGCGCACTGCCTTTGTCGCCAGGGCGAATGGCGATGTAGTTACCTTTGACCAGCGCTTCCAGGCCAGTGATACCGGCAAGCGAGATGGACGGTTTGACCACCCAGAACTGGGTGTCTTGCACCAGGTAGTCTTCGGCAAGCGGGTCGAGGGTGAGCTCGGCATTGGCGCTGGACAGGTCGGGGTCAATCTTCAGGGTTTTCAGGCTACCGACCTGAATACCTTTGTACATGACCGGTGTGCGCCCGGCCTGCAGACCTTCGAAGTCGGTGAGTTTGACCTTGACCTTGAGACCGGCCGCCGCTGCGTCGAAGTCTTCGTATAAGCGAAACGGCAGGCTTGGATCGGTGGGAGGGCTGTCCTTGCGGTTCTCGGGTGTAGCGAAAGCGATGCCGCCGGCAACGATGCTCGAGAGAGACTCGCTGCGCACCTTCACGCCGGAGAGGTTGGCGTCGATGCTGATGCCGCTGGCGTTCCAAAAGCGCGTATGTTTGCGCACCAGGCTGGCGTAAGTGGGCTCGATGTAGACCTTGATCTCGACCGTACTCTGGTCTTCGGACAACAAGTAGCTTTTGACCTGGCCAACCTGAATCTGCTTGTAGAACACCGGGCTGCCACGGTTGAGCGAGCCCAGGCGATCGGCCTTGATGGTCAGGTGCAAGCCGGGCTTGGCGTCGGATAAAGGCGGCTCTTCGGAAAGGGCCTTGAATTTGCGGGACGGCTCGCCGTCTCCAGGGCTGGCGGCGATGTAGTTACCCGAGACCAGGGTTTCCAGACCGGTGATACCGGCGAGGCTGACACTGGGTTTGACCAGCCAGAAACGGGTGTTGGTCTTGAGGTATTGCTCCACATCCTTGTTCATCTCGATGGTGGCGATCACCCCGCGATTGTTGCCCTCGTCGTCCAGGGCCAGGGTCTTGACCTTGCCCACGGGCATGCCTTTGTAGACCACTTCGGTCTTGTTGGCCTGAATGCCTTCGCCACTTTCAAAGCGCACCTGGATCTCGATGCCTTGTTGGGAATAGGCACGCCATCCCAGCCAACCACCGATGATCAGGGCTATCAGGGGCAACACCCAAATGGCCGACCAGTTGGAGGCCGGGCGGGTTTTAGCTTTTGGCAAATCACTCATGGTCGTCGTCCGACTCCGTGTTGTCCCAAATCAGTCGGGGATCAAAAGTTACTGCGGCAAGCATCGTCAAGATCACCACACTGGCGAACGCTGCAGCACCGAGATTAGCCTCGACACTGGCAAGTCGCCCAAAGTTAACAACCGCTACCAGGATGGCGATCACGAAGATATCCAGCATGGACCAGCGGCCAATGAATTCGATAAAGCGGTACATGATAATGCGTTGTTGTGCGGACAGCGGCTGGCGACGCTGCACCGAGAACAACAGCAGGCCAATGCCCACCAGCTTGAATGTCGGTACAAGAATACTGGCAATAAACACCACAGCAGCAATGGGGAACATGCCGTGCTGCACCAGCTGGATCACGCCGGCCATGATGGTACTTGGATCGCCCTGGCCAAGGGAGTTAACGGTCATGATTGGTAACAGGTTGGCGGGGATATACAGGATCGCCGCCGTGACCAGTAACGCCCAGGTACGCGTAAGGCTGTTGGGACGACGGGCGTGGATCAGCGCACCGCAACGGGTGCAGAGCTGCTCATCGGTGTCGGCCTCTTGCTTGTTCAGCTCGTGGCATTCGGTACAAATCAGAATGCCTGCATCAATCGCCCGCATGATCATCCTCTCCTGACAACGCTTGCCAGATCTGGTGGGGCGACATCACCACCTCAAGCAGCACCTGAACCATTAATAGACTGATGAAACAGATAAGCCCCAGACCGACCGTGATGGAGGCCATGTCGGCGAGTTTGACGATCGCCACGAGCACGCCCATCAGGTAGACCTCCAACATTCCCCAGTCTTTCAAGTGATGGTAAATGCGGTAGAGCAATAACCCATAGCTGCGGCCGATCTTCCAGCGAATGCTCAGCAGCACAGCCAATTGGCAGAGCAATTTGAGCAATGGGATGCCCATGCTGCACAGAAACACCACTGCGGCGACGCCTTGCATGCCGGTATCGAACAGACCTACAACGCCGCTCCAAACGGTGTCCTCTGAGGACTGCCCGAGTAGATTGAGCTGCATGATGGGTAAAAAGTTCGCAGGGATGTACAGCAATAACGCGGCAATTACCAAGGCGAGGCTTCGCTCAACGACATTGTAGCGGTGAGCATAGAGCTCGTAACCGCAGCGTGGGCATTGAGCCTTTTCGCCTCGAGCGAGCGTGGGCTTGCGCATCAGCAAGTCGCACTCATGGCATGCCACCAGATCGTCCAGGGGTAAATCCGACACCGCTGGGGTATCAACCGGATCGGGCATAGTTAGGGCTCGAACTCTAAAAAAGGTTAGGTGCCTATTCTAATGGTCTGGTTCAGAAATAACTGTGCAAATTTGTCGGCCGGGATTGAGCCGCTGGTCGAGGGGGCGGTCGCGGCATGCGGCGCGAATAACGGGATGACGGAGCGTCCGCTGATATTGGCGATCTCGGGGAGAAGGTTGGGCTTTCGCTCGATATCAGAACGTTCGCGTTATTCGGAGAATGCGCGTTTTGCTGGCGTTCGTTGC